>JBMOPL010000006.1:0-128733 GCA_049323535.1 Spirochaetota bacterium
GTCGCACAAACGGGACGTTTGTTTGGTGCTCCTCAGGCAGGCGCTTCGGGCACATTTGGTGACGCAAAAGGGCGTTACAGATTGAAATAATGACGCAAGCGTCACCAAACGTCAGGTAAATTCCGCGCTGTTCGCCAGTAACCGCTAGTATAGCTGAGATTGTGATCTAGCATGGCTACAAAAAGATCGTTGCCGAGATCATAGTGATCATCAGCGACTTGAAACGCCCGCCGCTCGCTTTGAGGATTAATCAACCAATTTCGAACAACATAACGAGCTAGCCGCCAATAACCAGCGAAATTAGGCCTAGCCTTATTTTCTGAGAAAACCCGGCACATGAATTCGTCGAGGCGGTTAACATTCCACTCGCCAAGTGCATACGACTCGCCTAACTCGTACGGCTCCCTGCTAGATAACTTGGAGAAGACTTCCGGAATCTGAGCAGCGTCCGCGGGGGCTGAGTAAAATTCAGCCCCTTCTTCAGCTGCCGGCAAATGTTTTCGTTCCATAACAATCACGCTCCCAAAAAGAGCAACCTGTGACACATACTCTATGCATGCTGGGCCTTGCGAAGCGTATCGAAGTGTGGGATGCTTTGGTCATTGAATTGCACGACATTAACCTGGCCCCACACTATTTTGCTGATCTATTCGAAAAAAACGTTGAAAGTTCTGCTTTCGCTCCTTTAGACAAGGGAAAGCGCCACTCATCAACGAACAGTGTTTCAAGGTTATTTCCCGCAGCTTTACTCGCTGCAATAATGAGATTATCGACCGCTGTGGCAAGTGATGTAGCTGCAGGACGTTTGCCCACCTCTTTCCAGAATCTTAGAGCAAATTTTTGGCCGCCGTAACGCCGCGCCAGCTCGAAAAAAAATGCTGCATATAGATCGCCACCCCCGCGTTCATAGGTCTGCGTTTTGCGCTGGTGTTGTGGCGACTTCTGCACGCGAATCGTGTTATTAAAATTGAAAGACTTATCTTTCAGGTAAGTCTGGTAAATCTCTTCTGTATCCTTGAAGAATGCTGCTCCTGAAACCCTACCGGCAATAAACCAGTTTTCCCGGGGTATGCGAGCGTAGTCTATCGCAAAAAATTGCATAGAGATGGAATACAGAAGATTGATAGATGTGTTATAGGATTCTTCTGTCCCGCCAGGAACCGACAGTTGTTTGCTATACGTGTAAAAATTGCGGCCCATTTCATAGAAAACGATATGGTGGCGACGTCTTGTATTGTTGAGAAGTGACGAATATTCCTCTTTGAAATACTCTTCGTTGATTTCGATACCATGAGCTCCAATGCGCCCGCAACCGGCGCCGCAAGTCTTCACGACCACGGCAATGGTCGCCTTATTGTTGATCGTATTTTCGGGTGTCTTTATCATCGGCGCACCGGCTGCCTTTAGGTGGAATTCCCACGCGCGATCATAGCTGCTAATCAATTTGCGAATTATTGCTTTATCGTAATTGGCTCGCGGAGTTAGCAAGGTTACATATTTTCCCGAATCCCACGCATACATAATGTCAGGGGTGGGCTGAAGCGGGTTAGGCTCAAACCTTCTGTACTCAACCCAACGGTCAGCCGCATGGCCTGTGCGCCCAATACCGATAATACCCAAGAGGATAAAAATTAATGTCAATTGTTTCATTGGAGGGGTTAAAAGATTGCGCGCCATTCGCCAAGTTTTGATTCTGCGATCGCGCAGGTGTCAAGCCCGTTTTGGGCAAATTTAGTACAAAAGAAATGACTCAACATTGGCGCTGCCTTGAGCACTTGGGAAATTCCTCCCTACCAGTCGGACCTACGGGGGCTATTGCAGCGAAAAACAAGTTTTACCTGCTGCGTTTACAATCGCTGTATTCGGTCGCCTGCCTCGGACTCGGGGCGCAGATCTCTGCGCCTGCCGCCCCCGAGGTTGTAGACCCCACCGCTTGTGGCATGGGATACAGTTAGGTCGGCGCACCATCGACGCCAGTTATACTGCTATAACTGCCCCGTCTTCTTCAGATGAATCTTGTAGTTTTTGTTCGTACCCATGAGCCAATCCCAGAATCGAAACATACCCAGATTATTCATGCCTGAGCGGGCGTGGTGAAAATCATGCCGCCGTGAGTGCTCGGTGCCGAAAGGTGACGGAAAGCGGTAGCCGCAGTGTTCGTCGAGGACTTCCCACGTACGGAAAAAAAGAAACACACACATACTGACCAGGTCAAGGCCGAGCATCACGATCGGTACCAGGGTACAAAGTGTAGAAATTACCTGCTCGACCAGATGGTTGTATTCGCTGGTTAATCCCACACAGTCTTTAGTGAAGAGATGGTGCTTCTTGTGGATGCTCTTGTAAAACCAGCGATGGTGCAGGGCGCGGTGGGTCCAGTAATTGAAAGTGTCGTTGAGAAAGAACGCAATAATGACAGCCACGATGACGTAGACTACAGAAAGCGCGGGGCCTTCGACAGGTGGAAAATATGTCATGCCGCGCCACATCATAACCGGGTACAGCAGAAACCAGGTGGCGAGAGGTTGGGTGACCAAAGAGGCAATGAGCAGGTCTCTCAGCGCCCCGCGTGTCAGCGATTGGGGAGGTACTTGCGGTTCTGCATATAGGCGCCGCGCGGGAAACCAGTCATAGCGATATACTGAGGCGAGAAAAACGTTACCGAACAGGCTCATAACGTGATGAGCTCCGACAACGGCGATGGTGAAGGTTAATTGATCGATCATGTTTCCATTGGTAGACAGGCGAGCACAACAAACAGCCGCCGGCACGTAAATTCAAATTTCCTGGCAAATGGTTTAAAAAAACTGGCCGGGTAAGTAAGTACTTACTTAATTACTTCCGTGGCCGCTCGTAAAGGATCGCATAAGGCGAAAGCCATAAGAGGCAGCTGGCCAGAGCTCGATGCTGCCTCTGCAAAGATGCCTGAGGGCCAGCGCAAGATCTTTGAAGCGGCAATTGATGAATTTGCCGAGCGTGGCTATGCCGGTTCTTCGACCCTTGCTATCGCCGAACGAGCAGGAGTTTCCGAAGGGCTGATTTTTAAGTACTTCAAGAGCAAGGCGGCGCTTCTCAGGCATGTCGTGTTTCCCGTGCTCGCGACGGCAATCGTACCCCTGGCGATTCGCGGGGTCAAGAGTGTCACCGATGCTGAGCACAAGAGTTTCGCGGAATTTCTTGAGGCATTGATCCGTGAGCGGCTTGATTTCGCGCGCCGCCACAAAAAACACCTGCGCATTCTGATTCAGGAACTGCCACTCAACGAAGAGCTGCGCAGCCGAATGGTGAAGGGATTGCAGTCGGAGTTGCTCCCTGTGATCAGAGAGAAAATTACTCGCTACCAGAAGCAGGGCAAGCTGAGGGCGATGCCTGTTGAGCAACTGCTCAGTTACCTGGTGCCGCAGATCATCGGATTTGTACTGAGCCGCGCAGTATTTGCTTTTGAGTTCGCAGCCAACGAAGAGCAGGATATCAAATCACTCATCGAGGTGATGATGCACGGTGTTGCCGTGCCACAGCAGGCTGTTAGACGAGGTAAAAAATGACAAAAGTAGAAACAACAATACGCGGGGGCAAACCGCTTCAGCGCTACCTTCTCGCGGCGGTGGCGCTGGTCTTTGGCGCAGCGACCATCAAGGCCGGGGGCGACGTGCTCTTTTTCAATGAACAGGCCCGCAGCGCTGCCGGTAACTACGTGCCTTTCGTGCTCTGGGCCAATTTCATCGGCGGATTTCTGTATGTTACGTCAGGGCTGCTGATACTCATGAATTCCGTCCAGGCGTTACGGTTATCGGTCGCCATCGCGGCGCTGACTGGGGCAGTATTGGTCGCGCTGGGTATCCATATCGCTGTGGGCGGTGCTTACGAGACGCGCACTCTGGCCGCGATGGTGGTCAGGAGTGTGGTTTGGATCGTCATTGCTTTTACATTAAAATCAAGGAATGTTATAGGAGTAAATGTATGAAAACCAAGTTTATCGCAGTTACGATAGTTCTGGCAGCGGCGCCCTTCGGCTGCCACAAAAAAGAAGGGGAGCACCACCATCACGGTGAAGCTGCGGCCCCGTTTGCTAAGCCCGCTAAAAAATTCGCAACCGACGACAATCTGCGCCCGCGCATGACCGCCGTGCTGAATGCCATGAAGGCGATGCACGCTGCGGGTGCAAAGGTCAACGTGGCCGAAACGGGTGCGAAAATCGAAACCACCGTGCAGGATATTTTCAGAAAGTGTAAACTCGAACCGGCGGCGGATGCGGCGATCCACCCGATCCTGGCTGAGTTACTGAAGGGTGCTGAGCTTTTCAAAAAGGGGAATGAAAAAGAAGGGCATGAAATTATCCATAACGCGCTGCTGCGCTATGAAGATTTCTTTGAGCACCCGGGTTGGGATCACTCGAAGTAGGCGATTCGAAGCAGAATCGGCCAGATGATGATAACTGATCTTGCGTTCTGAGTGTGCCCGATAAGCGGTGCACTCATCGCAAAAATACAGAAGGTTGGTTGCATGCAGAGAAGCCATCGCCAGTGATTCAAATAATGAATTCACCTGTACCGGAAAAATCCATTCTCTTTCCATTCAATTATTGACCCGTTAACAAGCGACCGATCATGCAAACTATACGTACTGAAGTCCCAGCTTCTGCGCAGCCTCCACCCCAAATACGGACCCTGATTCACCTGACGGCTAAAGGCCCAGGCATTGAGATTCAATCTGACGGTTTCTTGTTGCATAGGCCGGACGATGCACTCGGGCTCAGGTTTTCGGTTTACGCTGCGGTTCTTGCGGAACCGAGTGGTAAATGCTCAGCACCACTTACCGCAAGTACAGATACTTCATCCGGGCAGCTGCGCTGACAATCACGACGCTGATCGTTATCAGTGCGATCTACTACCTCGTTCAGCTCAAGCGCGAAGACTACGATACGCGAAAGGCACAAATTCGTCCGGCCCCGGAGGTAAGCCTCGCCGATGTAGCTGGCGAGAAGCACAATCTCAAACAGGCGACTGAACCAGGCATTGTCGTTATCTGGACTTCGTGGTGTGGGCTGTGCAAAGACGAACTGCGCAAGCTCGAAAAAGCTGACCTCGGTGACTGGAGCTACACTGCCATCAACGCAGATGAAAAATCAAAAGAAGCTACCGACTTCATAAGGAAGGAGCGCATTCGCAAACCCCTGGTATTGTTCGACCCGGAGTCACGGCTCATACCGGCTGAAGGATATCCAACAGTCTATGTGAGTTTCGGCGACGGTACATGGGCGGGGCCGCTCACCCACACGGATTTCGATTCATTGCTCAAAGAAATCCGCCATACGCTCAATCGGACCGAATACAAACCGTACAAGGCCTCAAAAGCAGCCAATGAACGTTTTTGGCAATCGGTCTACTGGCAGTGGTTTCGGTATATTGTTTTAGCCTCTGCATCGCTCTACTTCGCGCTGTTGCTGATTTTCATCTGGAAAATTTTGCCAACTTCACGCCTTCTGATCTTTGCGTTGCTGCTCCACTTTGCGCTTGCAACAAGCGAAAATCTCGGTTTCTTACGGCTTACCGATGTCGTGCATCTCAGCGGTGCGGTGGGGAATGTTATCAGTTATCTTTATTATTCACCCATCATTTGGGGTGGGCTCATTGCTCTCGGTATATTACAGTACTTGCAACGTGAATTACACGAACGCGAATTGGCCATTGAGTCGACGGTACCGATTCTTGTTACGGGTGCAGACCGTACCTCTAACCAAACACCGACACGCCTCGCGAGAGCAAAACCCCAAAAACGAGCATCACCAGTGAAAGCAAAAAAACGCTCTGCCCGATAATGCGGTTCGACCTGCGGTGGCTCTCGCGCATCACGACCCGGTTACCGTCACTGACAAAACTCCGCGGCCCGAAGACAAAGTCGTGAAAGAGCTGCAGTGACATCAGCAGGGCAAAGAGCAGCAGTTTGGCGAGCGCCATCTGGCCAATGGATGTCTGCCAAAGTTGCGCATTCAGTAAACCACGGCTGTATACCAGGTAGAGGCCGGAAAAAAGAATCAGCACGAACAGGATGTAGGTCGCGAGGCGGTAAGCCATGACGTAAGCGTAGATGATTTTACCGCGCACTTCGGCGAAGTCAGCGCGCTTGCTGAGTAACCGAATGAGACTGACGAAAAAGACGTTGCCGCCGATCCAGATGGCGGCGCAGGTGATATGGGTGATGAGCGCGGTGAGGTAGAGCGACATGCGCTACTTGATGCTGTAGCTGGCATGGCATGTCACACATTTACTTCTGAGATTTCCTGGGGTTGTCAATGATCTGCTTTTGCCAACAGGCCATGACTGGAATCAATCGCCTGAAAACATCTGGCTCCATGTTATGCAATCAATTCAATAGCTGTAAAGCACGGACTATACAGGTCCAAAAGACCCTGGCCAGCCTCATACAAATTACACCAAGGGGTATGAAGGTTCGAGTCCCTGCATACCCGCGGCGGTTTATTCGCAATTCTTGACGGGCAATCCCTTAATGGGAATAGTTGCCCATGAAGAAAACGACCTCGTTCGTGTTGCTCCTCACTCTACTGCTATTCTGCAAAAAGCCAGAGACTCCCGCGCCGACACCAGCAGAAACTCAGCCCAAGCCACAGCAAGAGGCAGCAGTGTCAGATTTCAATATGGAAACTGATTTCGTTGAGGTGGTGGATACATTGCAGGTGGTCATAGACACGCCCTTACGCAGTGAGCCGTCAGACACCGCAACAATATCTTGTTGCCCGAAAGCTGCTGATGACACGACGGTGGATTCAAAATGTCCCGTGGGTCTGACAAGTATTCAAAAAGCGGGGACACAATTCCACTCGCACGGCAAAACCATGAAAAAGATCAGAGGTCAGAACGGTGAGTTCTATTGGTACATTATGCACTTTGAGGTCGGGGCGAATTGCCAGGGCGGTACTCCCTGGATACGCGGTGACGCGGTACGTGCCCCTTAGGGCATTATTTCGTTTCCGCGATTATCTGCCCCGTACGCGCACGGTAGAATGAAATCTGGTCGGCCAGTTTCTTGCGGCTGCGCACTGTAATGGCATCATCTTCGAACAGCAGATTGTCGTTCGCCAGGAACTCCGCCTCGCTGCTGCCCTTGAGCTGCAGCACACCGCAGAGCGATTTAAGCTGCGCGAAATTAATTTCAAAACGATAAGAACGATCGCCCGCTTCTTTATCTTTTGTCCTCAGGTTCTGGTTGCGCATCAGGTTGTAGAGGTAAGCGTACATGCGCATCTGCGGGTCGTCGATGCGAAAAATAGTCAGACGCTGGTGCGCAAACCAGATGCGCCGCGCCATGTTCTCAAACACCTTTTGCAGCACGCCGACAGCCACAGCTGAAACAAGCTGCTCGGGTTGAATACGAATGATTTTGGCGTTGGTGATTGTGATCGCCGAACCCATGCGGGGAGCTTTTTCGATAAACGCCATTTCGCCGAAGAGTTCACCGGCACCGAGAATGTCGATGACAAATTCTTTGCCGCGCGCAAAGCGCGTCAGCTTTACCGTGCCTTCGAGAATGACGTAGATATCCTGGCCGATTTCACCTTCGGCAAAGATCATCGTGTCGGCCGGCACGTGTGTCGCCTTACCGCTGAAGTGCACGTCGCGCAGGTGTTCCTGAACCTGCGCGAATTCCTGTCTAGCCTGAGCCAGTTTCTGCCCGGCATGCGCGCTCGCCCATTCCAGGTACATCTTGAGTGCATAGGATGTATGGTGCAGTTTACCTTCGTCACGGTAGCGGTCGGCGACTGAATATAGCCTCTCGGGCGTTGCGTCGCGGTCACCCTTAAAATCCAACTTGGCCAGGTGCTGCTGCAGCGTGCGCAGCTCGCGTGAGTACAGCCGCAGTACCTTTACTGCGAGCGTCGGTTCGGGCCTTATATATTCACCGATTTTCGAGATGGGGATTTCAGCCACCTCGGCATCGGTCTCGGCGTAGATGGTTACCAGAAAATGGTGCCCGGTCAGAGCAGACACAAGACCAAAACTGTCACCCGGCTCGAAGCGCGAGAGCACCTTATCGCTCAACCGGTGTTCGGTGTCGATCGCGAGCGTGCCTTGGCGCACAATGTAGAATATGCCCGGGTTTGGGGCATTCTGTACGACGACGCTAGCCCCGGCACGGTACTGTTTGGTCTGGATCTCGGGGGACATTGATTCTTCTATTGTCGGCTTGCCCCGGGTGAAACCCAACCAGACCGTTTACGCTATCGGGTATGCTGCACCAATCAACCGCATTGAGCTCAGCGCGCACTAGCCTCAATGAGTACCTGCCGTGCGACAATTCGTCCGAGTGCATTCATATCCTGGGCCAGGAGTGGTGACAGCACCTCGTTCTCGAGCCATCGCTCTTCAGCCTGGTACTCGTGTTCGCAGACAAAACCGTACTGTGCAGAAAAACCTTTACCCAGGCGCGTGAGGTCTGCCAGTATCTTGCGGTAGGTTTCGCCATCGTCGTATTCCAGGTTGCCCGAAAAGCGCAGGGTCACGAGGTGAAATCCCATCGCGTTCTGGCTGTGACTGAGATGCCCGTCGCGTATACCCGCTGGGTCCCAGCCGGCGGTGCTGGTTTGGTCGGCGAATAGCCAGGGAAATCGCCGGGCTGCGGCGCTCACATCGAAATCCTCGGGGAAGACGAGGACTGCCACTGCCATGGATGCCATAGTTCAAAGAGTACAGGGTCGTGCAGCCTGTGAAGCCGATTCTGCGTGCCTTGTCCGGGCGCAGACCGGCATAAGGATTTTCGCCGTGTTCGACCCTCCAAAAATGCCCGTATATGCATTCCCAAATGAACACCAAATACCGCAAGAAACTGCCCGGCACTAACCTCGACTACTTCGATGCCCGGCAAGCGGTGAACGATATCGAACCGGGTGCTTATGACAAGTTGTCTTACACGGCACGCCTTTTTGCCGAGAACCTCGTGCGCAAAGCCGAACCAGAGAACCTGACGGATTACCTGAAACAGCTGATCTACACCAAGCGCGACCTCGACTTCCCCTGGTACCCCGCGCGCGTTGTCTGCCACGACATTCTCGGCCAAACAGCGCTCGTCGACCTGGCTGGCCTCCGCGATGCGATCGCACAAAAAGGTGGAGATCCCTCGAAGATCAACCCGGTTGTCCAGACGCAGCTCATCGTCGACCACTCACTCGCGGTCGAATACGGCGGTTATGACAAAGACGCCTTTCGCAAGAACCGCGAAGTCGAAGACCGCCGCAACGACGACCGCTTCCACTTCATCAACTGGACCAAAGAAGCGTTTGAAAACGTCGACGTGATCCCGCCCGGTAACGGTATCATGCACCAGATCAACCTCGAGAAGATGTCGCCGGTCGTGCATGCGCAAGACGGCGTCGCTTTCCCCGACACCATGGTCGGTACCGACTCGCACACTCCTCACGTCGACGCACTCGGAGTGCTCGCGGTGGGTGTCGGTGGTCTCGAAGCCGAAAGCGTCATGCTTGGACATCCGTCGTTCTTGCGCTTGCCCGAAATCGTCGGCGTTGAACTCACCGGCAAACCGCAGCCAGGCATTACCGCGACCGACCTGGTGCTCTACCTGACCGAATTCTTGCGCAAAGAGAAAGTTGTTTCAGCGCACGTGGAGTTCTACGGTGAAGGTGTACCGCACCTCAGCCTGGGTGACCGTGCAACGATCTCGAACATGACTCCCGAATACGGCGCCACCGCCGCGATGTTCTTCATAGACCAGCAGACCTTGGACTACCTCAAGCTCTCAGGTCGCACCGATGAAAACGTGAAGCTCGTCGAAGTTTACGCAAAAGAAGCGGGCTTCTGGGCAGACAGCCTCAAAACAGCAAAATACGAACGTGTTCTGAAATTCGATCTTTCGACGGTAACGCGCACGCTCGCAGGCCCGTCGAACCCGCACAAGCGCGTGAGCACAACCGACCTCGCGAAAAACGGCATCGCCGGCGCATGGACCGAAGAAGCGGGCAAGATGCCCGACGGCGCAGTGATCATCGCTGCGATCACGAGCTGCACGAACACCTCGAACCCGCGCAACGTAATCTCGGCCGGTCTTCTGGCGCGTAACGCGAATGCAAAAGGCCTCGTGCGCCGCCCGTGGGTAAAGTCATCCCTCGCCCCGGGATCTAAAGTAGTCCAGTCTTACCTCGAAGAAGCAAAGCTTCTGCCTGAACTCGAAAAGCTTGGCTTCGGTGTGGTCGCTTTTGCCTGCACGACCTGCAACGGTATGTCAGGTGCGCTCGACCCGAAAATACAGCAAGAGATCATCGACCGCGATCTCTACGCGACCGCAGTGCTCTCCGGTAACCGCAACTTCGACGGGCGTATTCACCCGTACGCCAAGCAGGCATTCCTCGCGTCGCCGGCGCTCGTCGTCGCATACGCGATCGCGGGCACAGTGCGCGTCGACATCGAAAAAGATCCCCTCGGCAAAGATGCACAGGGCAACCCGGTCTACTTAAAAGATATCTGGCCGTCGGATGCGGAGATCGATAAGATCGTCGCCGAGAGCGTGAAGCCCGAGCAGTTCCGCGCAGTTTATGACCCGATGTTTGCGCGCGGTGCGGCCTCGACGAAGAAGATCAGCCCCCTCTACGACTGGCGCCCACAATCGACCTACATCCGCCGCCCACCGTATTGGGATACCGAAGGCGTCGGAGCACTCGCCGCGAACCCGCGCACGCTGAAGAACCTGCGCCCACTGGCTATCTTGCCCGACAACATTACCACCGACCACCTTTCACCTTCGAACGCGATTCTGCGCAACAGCGCAGCCGGTGAGTACCTCGAGAAGATGGGCCTGCCCGAAGAAGATTTTAACTCTTACGCGACGCACCGCGGCGACCATTTGACCGCGCTGCGTGCGACATTTGCGAACCCGCAGCTCTTGAACGAGATGTGCCTCGACGATAAAGGCCAGGTGAAGAAAGGTTCACTCGCGCGCGTCGAGCCCGAAGGCAAGGTCATGCGCATGTGGGAGGCGATCGAAACCTACATCAACCGCAAGCAGCCGCTGATCATCGTTGCCGGTGCCGACTATGGCCAGGGCTCGTCACGCGACTGGGCTGCAAAAGGCGTACGCCTCGCCGGCGTCGAAGTCATCGCCGCAGAAGGTTTCGAGCGTATCCACCGCACGAACCTCGTCGGTATGGGTGTACTGCCGCTCGAATTCAAACCGGGCACAACACGCAAAACGCTGAACCTCGATGGCACCGAGGTATACTCGGTCGAAGGTAAGATTGCACCGCGCGCAGAACTCACGCTCGTGATCGAGCGCAAGAACGGCGAAGTGGTGAAGGTGCCCATGACCTGCCGCCTCGACACCGCGGCCGACGTATCGGTTTACGAAGCCGGCGGTATTCTGCAGCGCTTCGCGAACGATTTCTTCGCGTCGAAAAATTGATATCATCAGGCAGGGAATGAATTCCCTGCCTGATGAAATGTCTTTACCGGCTGCTGCTGGTGATTATCCCGCACTGGCCGGTTGACATATCGTATGCTGCGCATCATTCTCACACCGGTTCTCTTTTGCCTGGTTAGCGCAGCCATCTACCCACTATCCCCGCCTGTCCCGACTGAATCCCGGCTTGTTCGCGTCGCTGTTCTGCCGTTTGAAAACCGGACCCCGAACCCCAATATCGACTGGATATCAGCACTGTTTGTCGACAGTTACCGAACGGCGCTGCAGAAGCGATTTCGGTTCGATTCACCCGAAGACCTGGCCCAGTCTAAATCGCTCGAACTTCTGCAGGAGTACCGCGTCAGCGGCAAGGCACGGTTCCAGATTTTCGCTGCGATGACCGGTGCAGATATCGTGATCGGGGGTTACTTTGCTCCATCCATAGGCCAGAAACTCACGATTCAGTCGCAGATCTTTTTCACCCGCAGCAACCGCTTTGAAGAACTCGAACGCCTGCAAACGCCGGTCGACAGCGCCGGGCTCTTCGGCGCCGTTGAACGCTCAGCCGCCGAATCAGTTGCTACCATTGCCCGGCGCAGTGGCGGCGACAACTCTTCTGACCGGCAGTTACTATTGGTTCCTTACCTGCCCCGCCTTTCGTTCTACCTGCCTGTAGATACCAGGTCTGCGCAGGAAAAAAAGATACTGCAAACGCTCGTTGAAACCCAACTTGCTCCAAACGGTACCCATGACCTTGCTGTACTTGAAGGCGATGCACTGCCGGCAAATCTTACGGAACGCCAGGCACTTTTGGAGCGAGAAGGGGTGGCCTACGCCGTCGCGTCCGAATGGGTCAATGGCAAGCTGGTGCTGTACCTGCATTCACCCCTGAAAACTGAGACAGTTGCTTCGTTCACCGGCAGCAGGGGGGCTACCCGCGAAAAATCGGCCGGTCATGCGCTCGAACAGCTTTCGGCATTCCTGCGCGGCTGGAAATTTCGACCTCTGGTGCAGGTCACGGGGCTCAAGGGCAAAGACCTGCAGATCGAACTCAGCGGCAGCAGGAAGCGCGATACCTCTGCGGACGGCGAGCTCCGGTTTGACCAGGAGCTCCCGGTCGGAACTGACTACGTCATCACGCTGGGAAAAGAACCGCATTCGCCCGCGCAACGCTGCTTCATCGTGAACGCGACAGGGCGCGTTACGATCACCGGCACCAACAACGTGGTGGTGGTGTGCATCACGCAACGCTATACGATTGAAGGCGTCGTTGAAGGGTTAAGCGGCGGCGAGGTGGTGTTGCAGGTAAATGATACCGAGCGGGTGACCCTGAAAGAGAACGCCGCCTTCCGGATTCCCGAAACCTTTGAGGATTACGAGCCGCTGAGGCTGATCATTCATGCGCGCCCGCAGGAGCCGCCGCAGCAATGTGATTTCATCAATGCGCCGGTGCGTGTCACGGGCAAGGCCACGAGACTCCATCTCTACTGCATGCCGCTGACGCAGCACTGGCTGACGTTTTCGGCAAATTATCCGATGCTGCAGGGGAATTCCGCGCGCAGCGATTACCTGGTGCCGAATGCCAGTTTTCCTCTGAACGCGCTTTCGGGCCGGTTTGGGCTGACCGCGGGTTACTGGGCAAGATACTTTCTACGCTACAACATCCTGGTCGGCGGCGAAGCGACCTATTCCTATTATCAGGGCAAGACGGATCTCTACACGACATCTGGGGTTCTTGTCGAGCCTGGGCAAACTCTCTACTACCACGGTGTCGGTCTTAACGCGATGGCAGGTTATCCATTCACATTGCCTGGCGCTTCTCTTGAGAAGACCCGACTCGTCGTTTTTGCGGGATTTGGGCCGCGGTATGTCTCCCTGCGCTCGGGTGCGCCGATTTCACTGCTGAGCGCCATGGGCTTCGGCGCACTGGCCGGCTTCAGCTGGCACTACCAATGGACGGAAAAATTACAGGTCGGTCTGCGCTACCATGCAGATGCATTCCAGGTGACCAGCGAGCCGTTCATTATCCAACACCACGTTGGCGCGCAGGTGGGCGTTCATCTATGGTAAAGGGGCAATATGTCCTCTGCCTCGCACTCGGTGTGGTCACCGGCTGCATGAACACCGATGCCGGTCGCGAGAACGTGCAGGAATACCTGGACGGTTTTCGACCGACTCTCCTGGAGTATGCGTCCGATACCTTCGTATTCCCCGAGGGCGCGGTCATTACGCCGCAAATACCTCGGGTATTGGCGCGTTTGGCGATTTCCCGTTGTACAGTTGTGCCAGCCTTACCTGCCGGGCTGGCCCTCGAGAATACCACTTGCGCTTTTTCCGGAACACCGGTTCTTGCACAGGCGGCAGCAGGGTACACGATCACCGCAAGCAACGATGCCGGCAGTATTTCTGCTCTGATTTCGATACGTATTTCAACTCCGCCTCCTTCGAGCCTTACCTACACGGGCAGTCCATACGCATTCGTAAAAACTGCGCCGATAACGACCATCACTCCCACGGTTACCGGAATAGTCACGTCGTGTACGGCAAGCCCGCCCTTGCCTGGACTAACACTCAACAATGCTACCTGCGAGATATCAGGATCTGCGACCAGCTCGCAGCTGCAAACAACGCACACGATTACAGCGTCCAATACCGAGGGCAGTACGAGTACGACAATCGATCTCACGATCTTTCGTGTTCTCTTCATAGCTTCGGGAACGTCTGGAAGTAACATGGCAAACAGTGGCGTTGCTGATAACTATTGTAATACCGCCGGCAATAAACCCGCTGGTACCGGAAATTATAAGGCCATGATGTCCGGCTGGGGTACGCGGCGCGCCTGCTCAAGCAACAATTGCACAACTTCGGGTGCGGCCGAAAACCTCGATTGGGCGTTAGCGCCCAATACCCAGTATCGCCGCAATGATTTGTCTACCATCATTATGACAACCAACAGCGCCGGCATTTTTGTCTTTGGTACGCTGCAGGCCACGATCGTCGCAACACCACTCCCCGGCGGCTCTCCGATCACTCTATGGACAGGGCTGAGTGCGGGCTGGCTTTCTCAGTCAAGCAGTGGAACCTGCGGCGGCAATTGGTCGACTCCTGGTGGGACGGGGGTATATGGGTTAATAAATCGAACCAATAGTACTCTTCTTCACTATTCAACGGCAACGCCGTGTAGCTCGAACAGTGGTCAGTTAGCTTGCGCGCAGCAATAGCTCATCATGGCAAACAGATTGACGTCGCAAAAATACCGGGTAGCGAGGTCCATGCCTACCAAAATGGTGACCCATACTTTGGTTCTCGCGCTTGTGTGGGGTGCTCTTACCTGTACCGGCACAAATTCGGGCCGCGAAAATGTGAGCGAATACATCGATGGCTTTGCACCGAAGGCCATTGCCTACCCGTCTGAATCGATGGTGCTGCTGCAAAATCTACCCCTGACGCCGATTGTGCCCACGATCTCTGCCAAGAAGGCCATTGAGCAGTGTACAGTTTCGCCGGCGCTTCCCGCTGGGCTCAGTCTGGATTCCGCTACCTGTGGCATATCAGGTTCGCCAGCTTCGCAACAGACTGCCAACGCCTATACCGTGACTGCTACCAATGCCATTGGCGCGAAAAGCCAATCCATCTCAATCGCCGTTACCGCTTCGGTACTTGTCGCGTGCCAGAACAACTCCGCCGACTCTGTCTTTACTTCGGCAAAGTGTACAGACGGCGCTGCATTCACGAATGAAACAGGTTCAAACACCACCCTGTCGTTCAGAGCGCGCCTGAGTACGCAGCCGCTGTCTGATGTGACACTAACCGTTGCGACCACGGACGCTTCGGAAGCGCGCCTTGCCACCACTGGCGGAAATTGCGACAGCGCCAGCAGCACTTCAGCTTCGCAGTGCAGCATCACATTCACGACCACAAACTGGAACGTCGACCAGACAATCAAGATTATTGCGTTCCATGATTTCGTCTCGCAGGAGAGTCCTGCGCCGACCTATAGCATTACGATTGGCGGCAGTGCGCTTTTCCAGAACATAACGAGCAACCAGAGTCCCAACCGGCTCACCTTCGTGACCACCAATACCAGTACCGGCAACCTGGGTGGTGTTGCGGGCGCAGATTCTTTCTGCATGAATGATCCGGGGCACCCAGACGCGGCGTTGCCGCTCGCAAGCAGACGCAGTTTCAAAGCATTTATTACAACAACAGGTGGTTCAATCAGGCAATGGGATCGACCGGCGTCGACGGGACCGACGGGTCGAATAGACTGGGTTATGGAGCCGAACACGAATTACTTTCGTATCAACGGTTCCACTCTCATTGCCACGACCGGCGCAGATCGGCGATTCGCCGCTATGTCCAACTCTGTCGACGGCACGACGAACGAATCGTGGCTCGGCTTTTTGGCGGGGGGCAACTGGACTGCCTACATACTAAGTTGTGGTGCACCTTGCCCGTTGAACACCGGGAGCTGTCTCAATTTTACGAGTTCATCGAGCTCGGAAAGTATGAGGACTCTCATACAGAACACGACGGCAATGAGCGGTCTCTCTTCAAGCGGTTTCGTGCGTACCTGCGATGTGCCCCGGCGTCTGTGGTGTATTCAGCAATAGCGGCATTTGCGTTACGCCCCGTCCCAATACCCGTTATTGTCCCGCGTCTTGAAATCCACCAAACCTGTTTACAGTAACACCCTCCGCGTCAGCAATTCTCCGAAGCACGGCCGCGGCGTCTATGCAACGCATGAAATCCCCAAGGGCGCCAAGGTGATTGAATACGTCGGCAAACGCGTATCGGTCAAAGACAGCGATGCAATTGCAGAGAAGCAGATGCATCGGGCCGGCAAGAGCGGCACGGGGCATGTGTACCTCTTTACCCTCAACAGTAAATACGACATCGACGGCAATGTGCCGTACAACAGGGCGCGCCTGATCAACCACTCGTGCGACCCCAACTGCGAAGTGCAGATACTCCAGGGGCGAATCTGGATTCTCGCAAAGCGGAAGATCCAACCCGGTGAAGAGCTGACCTATGATTACGGATTCAATATGGATTCGTGGCAGGATCACGTCTGCCGCTGCGGCACAAAGAAATGTCTCGGGTATATTGTCTCGGCCTCACGCCGCGGAGCGCTCGCGCGGGTGTTGAAGAAGCGAAAGCTCCGTTAGGCTTTCATTTGCCAGGGATTCAAATCCCTGGCAAATGAAAGCAATTGACTCTTTGAAGGCCTCGGCCATTCTTTGCTATCCCCCGGAGGTACCATGAAGAAACTCACGGTCACAATTCTCATTGTCTTCAGCGTCTCACTACCGCTGATTGCCAAAAAGCGGAGCTCCAGCTCTAACCGCGGTACGGCACACCGCATGAACAAGACCCATACAAACCGTACTCATACGAGCGGCAATAAGTCGTGCCAGGTTTGCGACACGAACTTTGCGACCTGCATGCAATCTGCCACCAACCCTCAGATGCAGAAGATGTGCTCGCAGATGAAAGACCAGTGCCGCGGCAACCACAAGTGTTGATGCGGTAACCTTCGACTAATCAGCCCAGGCGATTAACCTGGCAACTGCAGGTTTTGTGCTTTCAGCGCAAGCCCCTCCCTGCAATCGTGCAGGGGCACCATGCCTATTACGGTCAGAATTGATGTGAAAAAACAGTTCGAGGGCGACTGCTCGTTCAACAGAGTGTTCGATACCCTCGCCAACGTACCGGTCTCCGCGAGTTTTTTTCCCAAGGTGAAGAATCTCGAAGACCTCGGCGACGGCGTCTACAAGTGGGAAATGGAGAAGATCGGTGTCGACCGTTACTCGATCCAGACGATCTACGCGTGCAGGTACACCTCGAACAAGGCTGAAGGCTGGGTAAAATGGGAGCCGGTCGCCGGCATCGGCAACGGTGTCGTAAGCGGAGCGTGGAACCTGGCAAGCCTCGCACCGCAAAAAACCCAGATAAATTTCGCGGTGAAAGGTGAGCTGACAATACCGTTACCGGGTCTGCTTCGCTTTCTGATTGCGCCGGTGGTCAGCGTGGCCTTCACCGGCATGATTAGCCGATACCACAGGAATCTTAAGGAGTTTTTTGCTAAGCCCTAGCCAGGGGTTAAGACAGCTTTTTCATTAGCCAGGGAATTAATTCCCTGGCTAATGGTAGCAATGCTCAAACCCGGCAACACCTATTACGAACTATACTACCATGTCGTGTTTGCGACGAAACTGCGTCTGCCGATGCTGACCATCCAAAAGGTCAAGTGCATCCGCGAAATTACAAAAACGAAGGCCAATGAAATAGGATTTCTGCTGCATATTTTGAATGGGCACGTCGATCATATTCATGCCCTCATCACTGTGCCGCCGGCCTTGCCACTCGCCCGCGTAATCAAGCATATTAAGGGCGTGTCATCGCGGCAAATTGATGAACTGTACTGGCACGAGGGCTATTGGGTCCAAGGCGTGGAAAAACCCAATGTCGCTGCGGTCGCTTCATACATCGAAAAGCAGCAAGAGCACCATGCCCGCTCGACCCGAGAAGAATGGGAACCCTATCATTTGCCAGGGATTTAAATCCCTGGCAAATGATAGTCCCTGCCTAATGATACTTTCCGCCATGTCTGAAATCCGCAAGCTGCACCCATGAGCAGTGTTCCCCAGGTTAAGATTCCCGCCACGTACATGCGCGGCGGCACGAGCAAAGGCGTCTTCTTTCGCCTGCAAGATTTGCCGGTGTCTGCACAGGCCCCTGGTAAGGCACGCGACGCGCTGCTTCTGCGCGTGATCGGCAGCCCCGACCCGTATGAGAAGCAGATCGACGGCATGGGGGGAGCTACCTCGAGTACGTCGAAGACCGTCATCGTGGCGAAAAGCACGCAGGCTGATCACGACGTCGACTACCTGTTCGGCCAGGTTTCGATCGACAAGGCATTCGTCGACTGGAGCGGCAACTGCGGCAATCTTTCAGCAGCAGTCGGGCCATTCGCCATCGCGGGCGGGCTTGTGGAAAAATCAAAAATCCCACAGAATGGCCTGTGCACTGTGAAGATCTGGCAGGCGAACATCAAGAAGACGATCATCGCACACGTGCCGATCACGAACGGTGAAGTGCAGGAGACCGGGGATTTCGAACTCGACGGAGTGACGTTTCCTGCAGCAGAAGTGCAGCTCGAATTTATGGACCCGGCCGATGGCGAGGGTTCGATGTTCCCAACCGGCAACGTGGTCGACGAGCTCGACGTGCCGGGTGTGGGCAAATTCAAGGCGACGCTCATTAACGCGGGAATTCCGACTATTTTTCTGAACGCCGAAGACATCGGCTATAAAGGCACCGAGCTGCAGACCGACATCAACAGCGACGCGAAAGCGCTCGCGATGTTCGAAACGATTCGCGCGCACGGCGCGATCAAGATGGGCCTCATCAAGACCGTCGAAGAGGCCGCGAGCCGCCAGCATACTCCCAAGGTTGCGTTTGTCGGCAAGCCGACCGATTACAAGTCCTCCAGCGGCAAAGACGTGAAAGCGTCGGAGATCGATCTCAACGTGCGTGCGCTCTCGATGGGCAAGCTGCACCACGCGATGATGGGTACCTGCGCGGTGGCGATTGGCACGGCGGGGGCCGTACCAGGCACACTGGTGAACCTCGCTGCGGGCGGCAAAGACCGCGAAGTTGTGAACTTCGGCCATCCATCGGGAACGCTGCGCGTCGGTGCCAAGGCTGCCAAAGACGGCAACGAATGGGTCGTTACCAAGGCGATCATGAGCCGCAGTGCACGCGTGCTGATGGAAGGTTTTGTGCGCGTTCCGGGCGACGCTTTTTAACCCATAGGAGCGAGAACAGACATGAAAACTACCAAATTCATACTGATCGTTCTGACCGCGCTTTGGGCTGCAAGTCTCTTCGCAGAAGGCAAAGTCGACGCGGTTTGGATAAAGCCGCAGGCTGGCATCGTCAACGCCTGGAAAACGGACTTTCCCATTATGGATGGAGTCGCTGAGGTAAGCTTCTCGAAGTCCGACGCTTCCCTGATGTATGTCGTTCAGACAAAGAACGCCCCCGAAACGGTTCAGGCGATTGCGACCTTTTATAAGGGCAAGAAGATTGGCAAGTTCACTGTCGGCGATTTCATCGCGCGCGACGATTTCATGCCCGACGCTGTTGGCTTCACCGCCGGTAAAAAGCCGCGCGGCCAGGGTCTGGCGATCTTTGCCATTCCGCAGGGCACCAGCGTGATCGTCTATATCCACCCGCATCGGAAATAAGCCAAACCAAATTCTCCTTGCCCGACATGCTTTGCGTTAGCGTCAGGTTGCGTGCGCGAATTCCGCATCCGTAAGGGTCTCGATCTGCCGCTTGGGCGGCCGCGCAACGACGATGCGGTTGAATTTCGCGCGGTGAGCCAGGTCGCCCTCGTGGGGCAGGACTTTCCGTTTAAGCCACACTTTCTTGTCGCCGAGGGTGACAGCGTCACGCGTGGGCAAACACTCTTCACCGACAAGAACGAGCCGCGCATTCGCGTGAATTCCCCGGTCACGGGCAAGGTCGCGCAGATTAACCGCGGCGAACGCCGGGTCTTCGAATCGCTCGTGCTCGAAGTGCAGGTTGCAGCAAGTGGGAGTTCAGAGCCGTACAAGGGAAAACTCCGCCATGCAGACCGCACGCAGCTGAAGGAATACCTGCAGCAGAAGGGGGCATGGGTCACCCTGCGCACGCGGCCGTTCTCGTTGGTTGCGCACCCCGATGCCGAACCCGCGGCGATCTTTGTGAATGCAATGGACACGCGGCCGGGCGCGATGCCGCTGCGCGCGCTGATGCACGGGCGCGAGGCGGAGCTCACAGCCGGTCTCGAGGTTTTGGCCGCGCTCACGAACAGCTCCGTATACTTCTGCCAGTCACCCGCCGAGGACTGGAGCTTTGTTTCTGAACAAAGTTATGCCCACGGGGCAGGGCTTGTGATCGCGCGTTTTGCCGGCCCGCATCCCGCTGGACTCAGTTCGACGCACATCCATTTCTTGAGGCCCGCGTCGCTCAAACACCATGTCTGGACGATTTCGGCGCCGCATGTCGCCGACATTGGGGCGCTGGCAATGACGGGCATTCTTCCGAACCGTACGCGGCTTTGCCTTACCGACGTGGCGCGCAAAAGCACCCAATTCATTGAAACCCTGCAAGGGGCCAGCACGAATCAACTCACATCTGGTCTTGCGCAAGGTGTTGCAGGTTCGCAGCGTATCATTGCCGGCAATATTCTGCACGGCTGGTCGGCCGAAGGTGCGCATGCATATTTGGGCATGCACCACAACCAGGTGACCCTGCTGACAAAAGAAGAAAGGCGACATTTTCTGCAGTGGCTGCGTCCCGGCCTCAACTCCCACTCGATCACGCGTACCGTGCTGGGGCGCTACCGCAAATCCGGCATTGACTGGAATACCTCGCTCTACGGCGGCGAGCGGGCGCTCGTGCCGATCGGCAGCTATGAACGCGTGATGCCGCTCGATATTCTGATAACCCCGCTGCTGCGCGCGCTGCTCACAGGCGACACCGACCAGGCGGCTGAGCTCGGTGCCCTCGAACTCGAACCCGAAGATTTGAGTCTTGTGACCTATGTCTGCCCGGGCAAGAAAGACTACGGCGCGCTGCTTGCCGACGCGCTGGCGGTGATCAAGAAGGAGACCGCATGAGAGCGCATCCATGCGCGCGGCTCCCCGGAAACCTCCTGTTTCGCCGGAGAACAACATGAGTTTCTTACGGCGTAGCCTCGACAAAGCCCGGCCGAAATTCGAGGCCGGCGGCAAGTACCACAGGCTCTGGCCGCTCTTCGAGGTCATCGATACGTTTCTCTACTCACCCGCCGACAGAACAAGGGGGAGTGTGCACGTGCGCGATGCGATCGACCTCAAGCGCGCGATGATCGCAGTCGTACTGGCGCTTGTGCCCTGTATCTTCATGGCCTGCTGGAATACGGGCTACCAGGTATTGCACGCGGCGCATGGGGTAGTACCCGGCTGGCGCGGCGCTGTGCTTTCGGCACTGGGTGTGAGTCCAGATGCCAACTCAATCGGTGCGTCGCTGCTCTTGGGTTCGCTCTATTTCTTTCCGCTCTACCTCATCAGCAACATCGCCGGCGGTTTTTGGGAAGTTCTATTCTCGCTCGTGCGCAAAAAACCCATCAACGAAGGTTTTCTTGTTACCGGCGTGCTCTACCCGCTCATACTACCGCCCGATATTCCGTATGGTATCGCGGTGCTCGGCATCAGCTTCGGTGTCGTGATGGCGAAAGAGGTGTTTGGCGGCACGGGCATGAACTTCATGAACGTCGCACTCGTCTCGCGCGCCTTTTTGTTCTTCGCCTACCCGGCAGAACTGAGCGGCGACCGCGTCTGGGTTCCCGTCGACGGCGTCACCGGTGCCACAGCCCTTGGTGCAGCCGCAGCCGGCGCCCCGATCACGCACAGCTGGCTCGACGCCTTTCTGGGGTTTATACCCGGTTCTATGGGCGAGACTTCGGCCCTCGCCTGCCTTTTGGGGGGAGTCTACCTCGTTTGGGCGCGCGTTGCCTCGTGGCGGATTATCTTCGGTATGCTCGCGGGTTTTGCCCTCACGGTGCTGCTTTTGTCTTCTCTCGCCACAAACCCGGTGAGCCAGCTGCCGCTGCACTGGCACCTCGTGCTCGGGGGCTTTGCCTTTGGTACAGTCTACATGGCGACTGATCCGGTGACGGCTGCGGTCACTGACACGGGCCGGCTCATCTACGGTGCGCTCTGCGGTATTCTCGCGGCGCTTATACGCGTGATCAACCCGGCCTTCCCCGAGGGTGTGATGCTCGGCATTCTGCTGGCAAACGTCTTTGCGCCGCTCATTGACCATTTCGTCGTCGAAGCGAACAAGAGGCGCAGGAGGTTGCGGGATGCCTGATAACGAATCGCCATCACGCCTCTTTGGCGTCGTCATTGTGGTGAGCCTCATCTGCTCGCTGCTGGTGGCCGGCGCGACAATCTTGCTGCGCGAAAAACAGCAGCGTAACAAGCAGCTCGAGCGTAAGCGCAATGTGCTGGTCGCTGCCGGCATTGCGACACCCAAAATGTCTGAAACCGAAATCGAAGCGGGCTTTGCGCGCGTGCGCCCGGTGATTGTCGATTTCACCACCGGCAAAATTGACACGTCTGTTGATGCTGCCCGCTATGACATGCAGCGCGCTGCGAAAGACCCCGATACCTCGATTGCCATTGACCCGGCAAAAGACACAGCGCTCCTCCACCGTATGCCGCGCCAGGGCATTGTCTACGTACTCGCGGGCGAAAAAGGCACCGAGAAGCTGATACTCCCCATTTCGGGTTTGGGCCTCTGGTCGACGATTTTTGGCTATATTTCGCTCCAAAACGACGGTAAAACTGTCTCTGGACTCACTTTTTATCAGCACGGGGAAACTCCGGGGTTGGGCGGCGAAATCGACAACCCGGCGTGGCGGCGCAGCTGGCAGGGCAAGGTCGCGTATGCACCCGATGGCCGGCCCGTGATTGAAGTCTTGCGCGGTAAGGTGGATGTCAGCCGTTCAGGCAGCGAACACCAGGTCGATGGCGTTTCGGGTGCGACGATTACCTCACGCGCGGTCGGCAACATGGTCAACTTCTGGCTGGGTGATGCCGCTTACGGAAAATTTATCCCGCTGGTTCTTCGGGAGGGTCTGCCATGATGAACCGCGCCGCCAAAACGCTCATCCATCCCCTCATCAATGAAAACCCGATTACGCTGCAGATTCTCGGTATCTGCTCGGCGCTTGCGGTCACCACCAAACTACAGACCGCTGTGGTGATGGCGATCGCGGTCACCGCCGTGACGGCGTTTTCTGAACTCTTTGTGTCACTCATTCGCCATTCGATTCCCGGTTCGGTGCGCATCATCATACAGATGACCGTGATTGCCTCGTCGGTGATG
Source organism: Spirochaetota bacterium (assembly GCA_049323535.1). Taxonomy (GTDB): domain Bacteria; phylum Spirochaetota; class Leptospiria; order Turneriellales; family Turneriellaceae; genus Turneriella. Next base: position 23,347 of record JBMOPL010000006.1, read on the forward strand.
GTGACCGACGAACTGCTCAAGGCGTACTTTTTTGACCTGAGCAAGCAGCTGTCGGTCTTCGTGGGCCTGATCATCACCAACTGCATCGTGCTCGGCCGCACCGAAGGTTTCGCGTTACGCAACGGGCCGGTGCTTTCGGTGCTCGACGGCCTCGGTAACGGCCTGGGTTACAGCCTCATTCTCGTTTCGCTGGCGACCGTGAGGGAGCTTTGGGGTTCTGGTAAATTGTTCGGCTTCGAGATATTGAAGCCCTTGAGCGACGGCGGGTTCTTCAGAACCAACGGCTTCATGCTTCTGCCGCCGAGCGCCTTCTTCTTAATCGCGCTGATTATCTGGGCGGTGCGCACGGTGAAAAGAGACCAGGTGGAAAAAGATGGCTGAACACTATTTATCCCTGTTTGTCAAATCGGTCTTTATCGAGAACATGGCGCTGGCTTTCTTCCTGGGCATGTGCACCTTTCTCGCGGTTTCGCGCAAGGTCTCAACCGCGATTGGCCTGGGTGTCGCGGTGGTGCTCGTGCAGCTGATCACGGTGCCCGCCAATAACCTCTTCTACCGCGCTGTCATCCGCGAGGGGGCGCTCTCGTGGCTGGGCTTTCCCGATACCAATTTCGAGTTTTTGGGCCTGGTGACCTATATCGGTCTCATTGCAGCGATCGTGCAGATTCTCGAGATGACGCTCGACAAGTTCTTTCCGGCGCTTGCTGCCACACTCGGTATCTTCTTGCCGCTCATTACGGTCAACTGCGCGATTCTGGGTGGCTCGCTCTTCATGGTCGAGCGCGATTACAGCTTCGGCGAATCGGTCGTCTATGGCCTTGGGTCGGGACTCGGCTGGGCGCTTGCGCTTGTCACACTTGCCGCAATACGCGAGCGGCTGAAGTACTCTGACGTGCCCGAGGGCCTCAAGGGCCTCGGCATCACCTTCATCACCGCGGGGCTCATGGCAATTGCCTTCATGGGGTTTTCGGGTATCAGGCTGTGATCCAGGAAATTTTCATCTCTGCCGGTGTCTTCACCGCTATCGTTTTTGCGCTCAGCGTCATGATCGTGCTGGCGCGGCGTAAGCTCGTCGCGCAGGGCGAAATCACGATTGCGATCAATAACGACCCCGCGCTGGCGATACACACGCCGGCAGGCAGTAAGCTTCTGAATATCCTGACGGGAAAAAAGATCTTTGTCTCGTCGGCCTGTGGCGGCGGCGGTACCTGCGGGCAATGCCGTGTGCGCGTTCTCAGTGGCGGCGGAGAGATAACTCCCCCCGAGCGCAACCACATCAACAAGAAAGATGCCGCAAGGGGCATGCGCCTGTCGTGCCAGGTGAACTGCAAAGAAGACCTCGCGATTGAGCTACCGGCCGAAATTTTCGGCACGCACCAGTACACCTGCCGCGTGCGCTCGAACCACAACGTCGCGACCTTCATCAAAGAGCTCGTGCTCGAACTGCCCGCAGGCAAGGCGATGGATTTTCGCGCCGGGGGCTACGTGCAGCTAGAGGCGCCGCCGCACCGCATGGCGTACCGCGACATCGACGTCGAAGAGCGTTTTCGCGACGAATGGGATCGCTACCAGCTATGGAATTGCACATCAGACTGCCGCAAGAGCGTCACGCGTGCATATTCGATGGCGAACTACCCCGACGAGAAGGGCATCATTATGCTGAACGTGCGCATCGCGACACCACCCCCGCGCACAGAGGGCGTTCCCCCCGGTAAAATGTCTTCATACATCTTCGGCCTTAAACCCGGCGATACGATCACGGTTTCTGGCCCGTACGGCGAGTTCTTCGCGCGCGACAACGACCGCGAAATGGTCTTCATCGGCGGCGGGGCCGGCATGGCACCGATGCGCTCCCACATCTTCGACCAGCTGAAACGCCTGGGCAGCAAGCGCAAGATCAGCTACTGGTACGGTGCACGCTCTCTGCGCGAAATTTTCTACCGCGAAGACTTCGACGCACTCGCGCGCGAACACGATAACTTCGCCTGGCACATCGCGCTCTCAGAACCGCAGCCGGGCGATGCCTGGCAGGGCAAAACCGGCTTCATTCACCAGGTGCTGCACGACGAATACCTGGCCAAGCACCCCGCACCCGAAGACTGCGAGTTCTACATCTGCGGCCCCCCGCAGATGCTCAAGGCATGCCTTACCATGCTGCGCGACCTGGGCGTTGAGGAAGAGAGCATTTTGTTTGATGATTTTGGGTCGTGAGTGGGGTTATGGAATTCCATACTTGGCGATTCTGTCACTCTCGGCCACAAGCAGGGAGTAATTGCCTAAGTTCTTCAATTGAGCTTTTGGGTTTTACTGCCGCTAGCGGCCACGGTGCACACCTACGTGCGCATCTTTGTCGTCTATCGGGTTGGCACGCACAAAAGCCACAATAGCCGCAGCGATTTTTTCGGGTTCGTCTTCCCAGAGAAAATGACCGGCCTCAGTTAGGCGCTCGGTCGTGCGCCGCGCGAAAATGCTTTCAAAACGGTTTAGCTCCTTTTCACGAAAGGCGATATCTTTGTCGGCCCATAGCAACAGCGCGGGCTTGTCGCGCAGTCGCGGCAGTGCTTTGGCAAGCTCTGCGAGAAAACGCTGCGACCCCAGAATCTCGCGCGGAAAAATATGCGTCGGCATGCGGCGCTCTGCATCGGGAAACGGCATGCGGTAGGCGGTCATTTCGTCGGCGCTGAGCTTTGCCTTACGCACGCCTGCGGGTATCAACGCATTGACAAAGAGATTCAGGTGGCGCACGAGAAAGCGGCCAAGCGGTCCACCAAAAAAACGGGAGAAGCGCACAAAATGAGGGTCGTCATTCACTGGCCAGGCAAAGGTATTGCCAATCACGAGGCGCACAGCGGATTCAGGTTTCGCCGCCGCCACCGAAAGACCGATCGGCCCGCCCCAATCAGAGACGGCCAGCGTAACATTCGCCAGCCCATGGTTCTCGATGAAGGCTGCCACCACAGCGGCGTGGGATTCGGGTAAAAAGTCATAGCCGGGTTTGGCAGTCGATAACCCAAAGCCTGGGTAATCCAGAGCGACGCACCGATAATGACCACTGAGCAGCGGGACAACTTTGCGGAAGAGGAAGCTCCATGCCGGGTTGCCGTGCAGAAATAAAATGACTTCGCCCTCGCCTTCATCGAGGTAGTGGATTCGGTGGCCGTCAATTTCACAGAAGCGGTGAGTAAATGGGTAAAGCTGCGGCTTTAGCCATTGAGGTGGCTGCCATGCTTGTTTTTGTGTACTTGTTTCTGGGTTCAACATGAGCCACGAATAATTACATTACTAAATGGTAAAGTAAATATAGATTACCTTTTAGTTAACAATACTTGGCGCCGCGTCCGCGGTTCTTATTCTGTGCTATGTCTGCCTCTGTCTCGAATCGCTTCGCTGCGCTCGGTGACCCGGTGCGGCTCAAGATCGTCGAGGCGCTTGCGACGCGTCCGCGTTCGGTGAGCGAAATCTCTGGTGCTTTCGATATGACGCTCGCCGGTTTACTCAAACACCTCGGTATTCTCGAAAAGGCGGGTCTTATACACCGCGAAAAGAGCGGCCGTGTCGTGACCTGCACACTCAACACCAAATCTCTTGTAACACTGAATGACTGGACGCAGAAGCAGATCGAATTCTGGGAATCAGGCATGCGCCGCCTCAAGCAACTAGTCGAAGACGATGTTTAGGGAAATTGCCATTACGCAGGCGCTGAAAGCACCCGCCGCCAAAGTCTTTGCAGCGTTTCTCGACCCGGTGAAGCTTGCACGCTGGTTTTTTCCGGATAATTTCAGCGTCGAAGAGGGCTTCATCGAAGGCCATGCAGGCGGCCGTTTCTATGCTCGCATGATAAACCCAGGGGGCATACCTGTTGAAGTTAGCGGCAGCGTGCTGCAGGTGGAATCGCCTTACCGGCTCGTATTTACCTGGCGGTGGCAGGCAGCCGAGTTTGGTGATGAACTCACGACGGTTGATATTTCGATTCGCGATGAGGAACAGGGCTGCGTGTTGGCGATACGCCATGGGCCATTCAATGCTGCGGCGTTTTCGCTTCACGAAGCCGGCTGGCGTGCAGCGCTTGCGCGCTTACCAGCTGCGCTGGCCGGCATACTTGCTTAGAAAGAAAAACTTGCCATTCTGACGGGTCAGAAAAGCTGAACGGTATGCAGGTTACCGCCACGGCATTTAGAACCCATTGCCTTAAGTATTTGGATGAGATAACGAAATGCGACGAAGCAATATTTATCTCGAAACGGGGCAAAGTGGTCGCCAAGCTTGTACCTGTCTACGATGAACTGGTAGACAAACCGTGGCAAATTCTCCAAAATACAGGGGGTGAAACAACCGATGATGTGCTTGAACCTGTGGCCCTGAAGGATTGGAAATAGATACAACTCTCCCAGGCGGTTCAATGACACCGATTGCGCGCATTAATTCTCTCCTGCTGGCGATCGCTCTCTTTGTCATCCACTGCACCCGCCCCGAGACCACATTCACCGGCACCACCATGGGCACGACCTACAGCGTCGTTCTGCGAGGAAAAGTTTTGCCCCAGGGTGACGCCGAGACCCTGCGCACGGCGATTCAGGCGGAGCTCGACCGGTTAGAGAACATCTTCTCTACCTACCGGCGTGATTCTGAAATATCCCGCCTCAACAGCAGGTACAAGCCCAACCGCCCGTACCCGGTATCCAGCGACATGGCCGAGGTGCTGCGATCGCCGCGCGCGTAAAAGCGGCAACTGGCGGTGCGTTTTCACCGCTGGTCGGGTCACTGGTCGATTACTGGGGTTTTGGGCCGGGCAAAGCCGCAGATACGTCGGTTCGCCCAGCACCTCCGGCGGTGCTCGGTTGTGCGTCACGGGCGGACTTTTCTTTAGTACCTACCAAAGGTTTGGAGAAGGGGATGTCTTTGGTAATTACTAACAGGCTCCTGGAAAAGGAGCCAAAAGCAGGTTCCGGAAACCGCGCAAGGCTGCAGAAAGGCCATTTATGGCCGTTTAGCGAGCGATTTTGGGACAAAATTGCGGCTTCTGCGGCCGGCGCGGGAGTTTTTCCGGAACCTGCGAAAGCTCCCACCCCCGCCTGCGCAGGGCAGAAGCCAAAACTCGACCTGTCGGCGATTGCCAAGGGCTATGCGGTCGATCGGTTGGGCCAATTGCTCAATCAAAAGGGCTTTAGTACCTACTTAGTTGAAATTGGTGGGGAGATCTGTGTGCGTGCGCCAGCCGGCGGTGCGGCGTGGCGTGTCGGCATTGAAGACCCCCTCGGCTCGGGCTCTCTCGCGCAAGCTATGGAAATCCATAACGGCTGCGTGGCGACATCGGGTAACAGCCGGCAGACCAGGACCGTCGGTTCGCGCCGCGTGACGCACATCATCAACCCCCTGACAGGCCAGGCGCTGGAACGCAGCCTCTCATCGGTCAGCGTGATGGCTGCTACTGCCGCTGAAGCCGATGCGTGGGCGACTGGTCTCTTTGTGCTCGGCCGGCCCAAAGCCATAGAGCTTGCCGCAGCGCAGTCCATGGCAGTCATGTACCTTGAAGACGCCACGGGCCGTGTGCAGAGAGACACCACGCCTGCATGGCCGCAGAAATAGATGCTCGTCACCGTTGCCGTCACAGTCAGTCTTTTCGCCTTCTTTGCCGCCGCGTTGGGCCTGTCGCTCTTCTTCGGCCGCAAGCCGATCGCGGGTAGTTGCGGTGGCCTGGGGGCGGAGTTATGTGTGGTCTGTTCACCCGAACAGAAGGCAGAGTGCACGCGCCGGCCACAGGCGAGATAATCAGGGCCAATGGCCCTGATTATCGTATACTATCGCTATCTACCATGAAGATCGAATATCTGCACGAATGCGCGATTGAAAGCGGCGACACGGGCAAAACCCTGCTCGAAATCGCGCTGAACGCGAAAATTAACCACACGCATGAATGCGGCGGGCAGGCGCGCTGCTCCACCTGTCGCGTGCTGGTGCTCGAAGGCGCCGAAAATCTCGGCCCGCGAACGCCTGAAGAAACCGAGCTCGTTCAGGCGAAGGGTTTCACCGATGAAATTCGCCTTGCCTGCCAGGCGACCGTAAACGGCGATGTGAAGGTGCGCCGGCTGGTCATTGACCAGGACGACATTGAAACCGCGTACAGCGAACGGGGCGTGATGCGCGGCGAAGAAAAATCTGTCGCCATACTCTTCAGCGACATTCGTGGTTTCACGAACTTTTCAGAGCGCAACCTGGCCTACGATGTCGTCCATATTCTTAACCGGTACTTCAAGAAGGTTGGCGATATCGTGCTCGCGAACAACGGTTATATCGACAAGTACATGGGTGACGGGCTCATGTGCCTGTTCGGGCTGAAAGAGACCGACCCTGGGAAGATCTGCCACGAGGCAGTGACGACCGCGGTGGCGATGCAGCGCGAGCTCGTTAAGCTGAATGAATACCTGAAGCAACAGTTCTTCGGTGAGGAATTCAAGATCGGCATTGGGGTGCACTTCGGCGAGGTGATTGTCGGTGAGATTGGTCACCCCGAGAAGCACCAGGTCACCGCGATTGGCGACAACGTGAACCTGGCGAGCCGCATTGAGACAGCCACGAAAAAGGTGCAGGCGAATATTCTGGTCTCTGACGATGTCAGGGCCAATCTCGGCAACCAGTTTGAGTTCCGGCGCAGCTTCAGCGCCCAGCTAAAAGGCAAAACAGGGTCATACCGGTTGCACGAAGTAAAGTGCAGTTAAGGCTCGGCAGCTATGGAATTCCATAACAGGATAACGCAGAAACAAAAAACACATTCCGCCCTGTCTTGCGATCGGGTTATGTTTATATTGCGGTCAAGCTAACATGACAAATATAACTCCCACACGCCTGTTGGCGCTCTTCGCCCTGATTATGTCTCATGGTGTCATCATGGCAGATCTGCCCCCTGCCGATGATACGCTCGCACGCAAGCCGCCACCGCTCGAGGTGAATGTTGAAGAGAAACTGGCGGGCGACCTGTCGGGTTTTAGCTTCTTTGATGAGGCGGGCAAGCCTGTGACGCTCAAGCAGCTCGCCGACGGCAAACGGCCCATCATCCTTGCACCGGTCTACTACAACTGTCCGCACCTCTGTACTCTGACCCTGAACGGCCTGTTGCAGGCGATCGAAACGAACAAGCGCCACCAGCTGGGCAAGGACTACCTGGTGGTCGCGTACAGCTTCAACCCGGACGAAAAGCACCAGCTGGCGGAGCTCAAGCAGAAGAACTACCTGCGCAAGCTGGGGGCTGTATCGGACCAAAACCTGCCTGAGTACCAGAAGCACTGGCGATTTCTGACCGCCGATGTGAAGAATATCGCAGGGATTTCGCAAGCTATGGGATTTAAGTACCTGAAAGAGACTTCGACGAACCCCAAGAAGCAGGATCCAGAGTATGTACACCCGGCAATACTGGTCGTACTGACGCCCGACCTGCGGATTTCGCGCTACCTTTACGGGGTTGAATACCCTGAAACCGATTTTCGCCTGTCTTTGCTCGAGGCTGCCGAGGGCAAGGTATCGCAGACGATCAGCGATAAGATCATGCTCACCTGTTATAGTTTTGACCCTGTGAAGCGAAAATACAGTTTGGTGGCTTGGCGCGTCATGCGTTTGGGAGCTATTGCGGTAGGTATACTACTGGCGGGCTTCCTTGCGGTATTGTGGTACCGCGAACGGCGTAAACGCGTTTAGCTGAACAGCGCACGAACGAGAGGGATAAATGATCAATTTTCTTCATGCCGCCATGGGGTTTATTACCCATGCGACGCCTGCGTCGACAGTAGCCCATGAGGCCAAGTTTGCAGCTGACTTTATCAACATTATAAGCCTGATTGCGTTTATACTGGTTGAAGGTGCGCTGATCTACTTCGTCATCAAGTACCGCCGCAAAAAGGGTGAGCCCAACAAGCAGACCCTGTACCTGACACACAATACCAAGGCAGAGATTATCTGGACAGTGTTGCCGACACTGATTCTCGGTGTCATTTTCTACTTTGGCGTTGTTTCATTCGTCAAGATGCGCAACATGCCAAAAGACGGTGAAATCATCCAGCTCACTGCCCGCCAGTGGCTCTGGGACATCAAGTACCCTTACTGCGTAAAAAACGAGAAAACCAAGGCCGAGCGCTGCATCAAGCTCTCGTCCAAAAACGTCAATCCTACCGAAGATTCTATCAAGGCTGGTAAGTTACAAGATGCGCTGCAGCAAGAGCAGACAGCCTTTGTAATCGCTAAAGGCCGCAAGTATGTGATGCAGATGACTTCAACCGACGTCATTCACAGCTTCGCCATTCCCTCCTTTTATGTCAAACAAGACGTCGTGCCGGGCCTGACTTCACGCCTCTGGTTTGAGCCAACACAGACCGGCGAATTCGTCATTACCTGTAATGAATACTGCGGTGACAAACACTCGGGAATGCTCGGCAAGTTCAAAGTAGTTGAGCCTGCTGAATTCGACCAGTGGAAGGCTGAGAAACTCGCAGCCCTGCAGAAAGAACTCGATCAGGATGCTTCGGGCGGGCCGGTCGATGAAACTGCCCTCATCGCGAAAGGTAAAGAGCTCTACGGCGCCAAGGGCTGTACTGCTTGCCATTCGCTGAATGGTTCGCCGGGTGCGGCGCCTACTTTCAAGGGCCTCTATGGCAAAGAAGAAGTGCTGACCACTGGCAAGATCAAGGTCGACGACGCATACCTCGCAGAATCGATGCTGAAACCAGCAGCCAAAGTTGTTAAAGGATATGCGCCCATGCCGAACATGGGCGTTGAAGAGGGTGACGTGAAGCCGCTGATCGCCTTCATCAAGTCACTGAAATAGGGGGAATAAATGGCATCTGTAGCAACCACAGCTGATCACGCTCACCACGATCACCACGAAAATTTCTTGAGCAAAAAGGGCCTCATGTCATGGCTCGCGAGCGTTGACCATAAGCGCATCGGGCTCCTTTACCTCTATACCGGTCTGATTGCCTTCATCGTCGGCGGCGCCTTTGCGCTTCTGCTGCGCACGGAGCTCATGTTCCCGGGCAAGACCTTTGTCGACGAAAAGACCTACAACGTGTTCTTCACGCTGCACGGCACGATCATGATCTTCGTGTTCATCGTCCCGGGTATCGTTGCCTCTTTTGGCAATATCTTCATGCCGATCATGATCGGCGCGCGCGATGTGGCCTTTCCGGTGCTCAACCGGTTCAGTTACCAGATTTACGTTGCGGGTATTGCGGTTATCCTCTACGGCCTCGTGAATCCCTTTGGCGGCGGTCCTGCTGACACCGGCTGGACGTTCTACACTCCCTATAGCACGAAGACCAACACCAGTGTACTCACGCTGACGTTTGGCGCTTTCTTGATGGGATTTTCTTCGATTCTGACCGGTCTGAACTTCGTGGTCACGATCCACAAGATGCGTGCCCCGGGCATGACCTGGACACGTATGCCCCTCTTTGTTTGGGCGATCTACTCAACCTCTCTGATCCAGGTGCTCGCAACCCCGGTTATTGGTATCACCCTGCTTCTGCTCATGGCAGAGAAGTTCTTTGGTATCGGTTTCTTTGACCCGGCATTGGGCGGTGACCCGGTGCTCTTCCAGCACTTCTTCTGGTTCTACTCGCACCCGGTTGTATATATCATGATCCTCCCGGCGATGGGTGTTGTTTCAGAGATTCTGCCTGTGTTCTCACGTAAGCCGATCTTCGGCTACAAGGCGATTGCCTGGTCTTCACTGGCGATCGCGGGCGTGAGCTTCATCGTCTGGGCTCACCACCTTTTCGTGAGCACGCTGTCGTCTTCTGCGGCAATATTCTTCTCATTCCTGACTTACCTCGTGGCGATTCCGACTGCGATCAAGGTCTTTAACTGGATCACTACCCTCTATGGTGGCCAGATTGACCTCAAGACGCCGATGCTCTATGCGCTGGCGTTCGTGTTCCTGTTCGCGATCGGTGGTCTGACGGGTCTGCCACTTGCAGCTCCTGCAGTTGACGTGAGCTACCACGATACCTACTTCGTGGTAGCGCACTTCCACTATACGATCCAGGGTGGTACCATCATCTCTCTGATGGCGGCGCTCTACTACTGGATGCCGAAGATTTCAGGTCGTATGTACAACGAACGCTTCGGGCAGATCAGCTTCTGGTTCGTCTTTATCGGCTTCAACCTGACCTTTATTCCCCAGTTCCTGATGGGTACACAGGGCATGCCACGCCGCTACTACGATTACGAGCCGATGTTCGCTACATACCACACGCTCTCAACCATTGGTGCCTACCTGCTCGGGACCGGCTATTTCACGGCGATCGTGAACATTGTCATCTCGAGCTTCAAAGGTCAACCGTGCGGTGACAACCCATGGAACGCCAACACGCTCGAGTGGAAAATTCCTTCACCGATGCCAGAGCACAACTTCCACGAAATTCCAACCATCACCGAATGGCCATACGAATATGGCCGTGACGGCGAACCAACAAAGTATTCTGCCAAGAAGGGGGCACACTGATGGGCTCAAATCAGGCCGGTTACACAACCTACCAGGGCCATACAGTTCGCGACGGTAGCCTGTGGGGCAACCCTGCCCCGCTGGTTTACTCAATGTCGCGCTTCGGTATGTGGCTGTTTCTCGCGACGGAGATCCTGCTCTTCGCGATTCTTTTTACCGCGTACGCGATTGCTTACTACCGTGACGCAGCGGCGTTCCATGCTTCTGCGAAAGAACTGAGCGTTGCATTTGGTACCGCAAACACCGTGATACTGCTCTTCAGTTCGTTTACCGTGGCCTGGGGTATTGAAGCGGTCAAGCGCGGTAACAACCGCCTCATGCTGATACTTGTTGGTGTGACCATTGCCTGTGGCGTTGTGTTCCTCATCAATAAGAAGTTCGAGTATGCGCACAAAGTGCATGAAGTCGAACTGGCGAAAGAGGCCATTGCACCTGAGCTCTACCAGTCTCTGAAAGCGGAAAACAAGTGCGAAGAAACTTTCGACAAGCACCACGGTGAAGACATCATGGTCGAAAAGTGCAAGGTTATACCTTTTAACCTGGCAAATATCGGCAGCACAGACAAATCAAAACCTGCCTTCGCGAGCATGTTCTTCTTCCTGTACTTCGTGATGACTGGTATTCACGGTCTGCACATCATTATCGGTCTGGGCCTTCTCATCTGGGTGATGAAAAAAGGTCTCAAGAATGAATTCCACCCGGGATGGTATACTCCTGTTGAAATCGGCGGCCTTTACTGGCACCTTGTCGACCTTATCTGGATTTACCTGTTCCCGCTGCTGTACCTGGTAGCATAAGGAGATACAATGGCACACTCAGATTCAAGCCAACCACACTCACACATGAAGGAGCTCGCGCTGACATTCGCGGCTCTTATCGTGCTGACAATTGTGACCGTGAAGATCGCTAAGCTGGACTTCGGTGGCGTAGCGATAAACATCAGTATTGCGATGTTCATCGCGTCGATCAAAGCAGGCCTCGTGGCGCTCTACTTCATGCACCTTAAGTGGGAAGAAAAGCTGATCGTCGGTTTTGCTGCGCTCTCGATTCCGTTCGTCATCCTCATGATTGCGACCATGGTTTGGGACGTTTCGCAGAAAACGGCGGAGCTGATCTACGCGAAGTAAAAAGCTAGACTAGTCCAATTGCAAAAGCCCACAGTCCTGTGGGCTTTTTTATTTGCCCCTGTAAATGTCGAAGAACAAAAAAGACAAAATATCCTACCTCTGTACCGAGTGCGGCGAATCCTTCGCGAAGTGGTCCGGACAATGCCCTTCGTGCAAGACCTGGAACAGCCTGACGGAGAATCGTTTCGCCGCGGATGAAGCAGAATCACGCCCGGCAGCAGCGATCATCACCGAATCTGCCGGTGATCGCAGCATCATTTCAACCGGCCTAAGGCAGTTTGACCAGATTCTGGGTGGCGGTTTGATGCCGGGGGCCGTGGTCCTGCTCGGCGGAGAACCTGGCATCGGCAAATCAACGCTGCTGCTCGAAATCATGCGCACAGCCCCGGCTGTTTATGTTACTGGTGAAGAGAGCCTGCAGCAGGTGAAGGCAAGGGCAGAGCGGCTCGGTCTCAAGGGTGATCTCGACATCATACAGGGCAATAGCCTGCCACAAGTGCTCAAATACGTCGAGCAGAAGAAGGCCGGGCTTGTTCTGCTGGATTCGATACAGACCGCTTACACGGACGACCGCAGCGGTTTCGCCGGATCTCCCTCTCAGATACGCGAGGTCACCCATCGAATTATCGAATTTGCGAAAGCGCGGCAGGTGGCATTCGTGCTCGCGGGGCACATTACGAAAGACGGGCAGATTGCGGGCCCGAAGTTACTCGAACATGCGGTCGATACAGTCATCTATTTTGAGCAGAACCAGCAGACGCGCTACCGTTTTTTACGTGCAGTGAAGAACCGCTTTGGTGCCACCGGGGACATTGCGATCTTCGAGATGACCGCGACAGGTTTCCGCGAGATCGAGAGCGCAGATTCTCTCATACCGGTTCAGGAAATCGGTGGTATTGGTAGCTGCCTGTTTCCACAATTGGAGGGCACCCGTGTTGTGCCGCTCGAAATCCAGGTGTTGGTAACTCCCACTGGCTTTGCCAACGGCCGCCGCATCGGCGAGAATGTCGAGCTTTCGCGCATTCACCTGATAGCCGCCATTCTCGAAAAATTCTGCGGTCTTAAGCTTTCGCAGTGCGATATCTTTGTCCGGGTTAACGGCGGTACGCAGCTGAGCGAGGGCGCGGGGGACCTCGCGCTGCTCTTCGCGATGGCTTCGAGTTACCTGGAGAAGCCCCTGCCGAAGCGTCGCGCAGTGGCAGGCCAGGTTTCACTGACCGGTGAAGTGCGCAGTCCGGGTGGCCTGGAAGAGCGGCGGCGCGCCCTCGCGTCGTGGAAGATTCCACGTGCCCTGTGGGGCGGAGTGCGTGAGGGTTCTGCTCCTGGCCTTGAAGAGGTATTCATTCCGTATCTGGACCGCGAACTGAAGCAGCTGGAGGGTTAGTTAGCCCGCTGGGTATCCCCAGCGCTGTTCTGGTGGAAAGCTCTGGAAGGTGAAGCTGCGCTGCGTGGGTAGTGTGAGATCATTTGTGGCGGTTAGGGGTATGGTTATCCAGCGTTTGATACCTCTCCAAAACAGGCAGGCGTCGGAAACGTAGCGTTGGCTATGGATATCCATATCAAGACGACGGAGGTATAGTCTCAGAGCAATTCGGAAGAGCGCTGCAACGGATATTCCCAATTGTATTGCGGCGAGGCGCAATAACCGGGCATCTTCGCCGTAAAGACAAACCAGGTGACGGTGATGATCTCCTACTGCGTAATCATTTCTGTCTATTTCGTGCAATTCTGACAACGCCCTGCGCCCTCGCACCTGATTGCGTTCCGCCAGGGCGAATGCGCAGAAGCGCGAAATCAGGGAAAAGCTCGTGCCACGCCGCATTGCCGTCGCACAAACCCTCCGCCAGAGCGACCTAGGCATTCTGACCTCCCAAACTTCTGTGATTTTTGTAGGCTTGTGTGCCAGAAACTCTGGTTGCCGCGTGCATTTCATACATCCCCCTATATATTAAATACCGGTAAATGCCGCTTTTTTCTCACCGAAACAGAGTTTTTTCCTGTTATGGAATTCCCGAGCCGCGAAAGCCAGATTAGCTTTACGGGAATAATCGGTTTGCCCGAGCTGCTGTATGATCCGCACCTTCGTTCAACGCTCACTATTTGCCATAGTCTCCATGGCACTGTTCAGCAGTGGCTGCAAATCGACCTCTGACAAACCGCAGGAAAACCAGGGCTGGGTAGAAGTCACGGGCATCGCCGCAATCAAGAGCGGTAATCTGGGTCTGGCAAAAGACGAAGCGCTCAAAGATGCCAAGCGGGTCGCGGTTCAGGAAGTGCTCGGCAGCATGGTATCGGCGCGCAGTGATGTGAAAAACTTCGAGCTCGTGCGGCAGACGGTTACCAGCAAATCAGAAGGCATGATCGAAACTTTTTCTATCGTTTCTTCGCAGGCTGTTTCAGAGGTTGAATACCACGTACGCATCAAGGCAAAGGTCAGCGAAGCGATGATCAACCAGACGATTGAAGAAGTCGTAGCATCGCAGGGCAAACCGCGCATGATGGTGCTCGTCGACGAAAGTTTTAACAACAAAGCAGATGAAAACAAAGTTGCGCAAACCGAAATTGAAGCGCAGTTCATTGCACAGGGATTTCCTTTCGTAGACCGCGCGACCGTTGAGAAGATCGTCAGCAAAAACCGGCGCAAAATCGCTGCCGCGCTTGGTGGCAACAACGCTGCGGCGCGCGAATTGGGCGTAGATGCGGGTGCAGAAATCATTCTGGTGGGCTCGAGCCGCGTGAAAGAGGCCGGCAAGATTGCCGGTTCGCAGTTGATCTCCGTACAGGCTGACCTCAATGTACGCGTGATTGACATCAACACTGGCAAGATCCTCACCGCTGGGCAGGAACACGGTGCCTACCCCCACATCAATGCAGAAAGCGGCGGAGTGATGGCTGTGCGCAAGGCAGTAACGCCGCTGCGCGAAAAGCTGGTCGGCGACATCGTCAAACTCTGGGACATTAACCGCGCCAATACTATCGCCTTGCTCGTCACCGGGCTCGACTACGAAAAGCTCATGGTGCTGCGTGGCGAACTGACAGAGAAGGTACGCGGTGTTAAAGCTGTGAACCCGAAAGGTTCTGCAGGTAAGGCAGCAAAGCTCGAAGTAGAATTTGAAGGTTCGTCGTTTGATCTCGCCGATCGCCTGCTCACGTCGGGACTCTCGGTGAAGCTGAAGATCGGCGATGTGAAGCCGAACTCTCTCGACGTCAGCGCAAAATAAGCCGGTCAGGCCCCTTGCTGGGCCAACCGCTCGCAGGCCCTCAACATGATCTCGTGATCTTTGATGAGGGCTTCTTTGTGCGATTGCAGTATTGCCTTGGCTACGGTGTTGCCAACAATCGGCACGCTGACATGCACGTGTACTTCATATTCGCGTACGGTTAGATTCTCACCCAGGGAAACATAAGGGCACGTTGCCGTGATTTTAACCTTGTCGGGAGCATACTCGGAGTGCATGGTGAATTGACTCAGATTCGTTTCTGTATTAAAATAGTTCGTATCGACCATCTCGAGCATGCCTGCGGGTACTAGCTTTTTGATCACATCGGGAATCGCACTGCCAAACCGAAACAGGCGGCGGGTGATAACAACCGGGCCGTCATGTTCTACGCCCAGCAACTCCTGGGATTTAAGGCCTGGTTGATTTTCAATGTCGTCGTAGCGCAGCTCGCGCGCCGCGATGACGGTTTTTATGGGGTAAGGGAATTCCTGTCGCAGCGTAAAACGCATAGTGCATAAAGTTTTTGACCGATACTCTGTCTTTTCGGATTCTCACTCGTGCAGAAGGCCACCCTGGAACACCGGTTTCCGTTCTCATTTGAAAAATTGGTGGATATTCGTGAAGAACGCTACCAGAATCTCGATATATGGGACATGTTCTCTGCCGCGATACTCCTCAAAGAAGAAGATGACGGCAATATTCGCAGGCGCGAATACAAGCTGCTGATTCGCACAGCTCTCCCCCTGTTCGCTCAGAAACTGCTCGCGAGCGGTGAAGCACTTGCCTGCTATGAAATCACAACACTCGACCGGCAAAAGCAGCAGTATACGTCTGACACAAGGTTGCGCATCGTGAATTCGGCGATTAACTTTGTCGAACAATCGCTTTATTCAGCGGATGGCGTTGATCGCAGTAAGCGCACCATTGATATTGAAGCCAGCGTGAAGATACCAGGTATTGGCAAGCTGATCGAAAAACTCATCGTGCATGAGTTTCATGAGCAGAGTGGTGTCGACTGCGAACGGATCCTGAAATTTGCGAAAGACCGCTACGGGCTCGGTTAGTCTTTCTTAACCAGCGACAGGGTGCGGCGGCCGAGCACGATTGCACCAGGCAGCAGTGAAGCCAAGGCGGAAATACCGATCGCCGCGGTGTAGATCATCGCGCGCTGGGCTGTGCCGAGTTCCAGTTTCAGTTCGGTCAAATCAGCAGGAGACAGTTTTGTGAGCCATGGCAGCTCAGTGAGGTGCTGTTGCAGCAGGCGGAGCGCCGGCTCTGACAGGGCAATGGCCAGCGAAGAATGTATGAATCCCCATAACGCACCTTCGATTGCCAGCAAGAACCAGAGAAACAGCATTGAAGAACCGAAGACCAGGTAGAGCCCGAACTCGTAACGGTTCTGCACTGCCAGTAGCGCAAACGAGTTGGCGAGCGCGATGGCTGCAAGCGCCCCGAGCACAACTGCGACAATCATGAAGATCAGATCGAGCTTCTCGAGTGATTTGAGTATGGAGTCAAATTTTTTGCTCTGCTCGGGAATACGCAGGCGCTCGGCTTTTGCCGCTTTAAGAATACCCGGTAAAACTTTTTCGCTCGCGATTTCGACAAACAACTGGTCGTAGCTGTTGAGCGCATTGGTTTGCTTGCGCTCGCGGTGCTTCTTTTGCACCCATTCGAGCGGCACACCGAGAGCTGAAACGACACCGGGGGGAGCAAAGCCGCACACGACCAGGAACGCGTCTTCTGTCTGCGCCCATTTTGTGCCGACTATGCTTTGACCGAGCAAGGCTCGCAGGCGCAGGCCGACGAGGCTCTGTGCTGAGATGTTGGGCAGCCCGTTGATCATAGCGTATGCGTACATGATCTCGAGATAACTTTCAGGCACGAGTACCGGAATTTCGTCGATTTCTTTGCCCTTGTCTTCGGCTTTGCTGCCTGCATATGGTGCCTTGCAGCGCATGAGGGGGCGGAACATCTTCTGTGGCACACCTTGCAATACCAGGTCGAAGCTGAACCCGAGTTGTGAAAGTATCGGGTCTTCGAATCGTCCAATCGCCGGCTGCTGCAAAAGCTGAGTTGCCGTGACACTGCGCACGTCGCCCGGCTGACCCCAGTTTTTCGCGCGCTCAACCAAACGCGAATTGATGTGCATCAGGTTGTCCTGTTCTTTCTTGAACATCCCCCACGTTGCATTACCCTTGCCCACAACGGCAAGGTCGGGCACCAGGCGCAGGGTCTGCGGCGGCAGGCTGGATTCCATTTTCGAGCGGATCATGCTCTTGATTGGGTCAAGTACTCCAAGTATGGTGATCACCACGAGCAGCGACAGGAAGAGCCCAATTGAGGACAGTGCATTTCGTATGAAGTGCTTCCGTGCAATAAACAGAACGAGATAGAGACGCCTGAGCACAAACCTGACGAAATTCATGTCTCTGCCCCACCGGCCTTTCTGCGCTTTTTTGGAGCGGCGTTCGTGTTTTCAGAGAACCGGCCGTTACTGAGGCGCAGCACCCGGTCGGCCCGCTTCATGATGTATTCGCTGTGCGAAATGCAAATGAGTGTCAGGCCGTCATTGCGCAGTTCTTCAAGCACTGAAACTATCGCCACTTCTGTTGCACTGTCCAGGTTACCTGTCGGTTCATCGAGCAGCAGGACCGGTGGATCCATCAACAACGCGCGGGCGAGGCCGGTGCGCTGTGCTTCGCCACCAGATATGGAGTTCGGGTACGCTTTCGCGCGGTGTGCAATACCCAGGCGCTGCATGCGTTCGGCGAGACGCTTCTTATTAAGCGAAGCGCCGGAAAACAATGAGGGAAAGCGGATGTTCTGCTCGACCGTCAGAAACGGCAACAGGCGAAAATCCTGGAACAGGAAGCCGATGTTGTTCTTGCGAAAGCGACCTAATCCAAATTCTCCCAACCCCCGGTAAACGGGTTTGCCCTTGAAATGGTATGAACCCGCGTCAGGCTTGAGGAAGCCACCAAGTATATAGAGCAGCGTGCTCTTGCCGCTTCCTGACTCCCCCGCAATAACCGAAAAGCTACCAGGGGCAAAGTCCAGAGAAATGTTGTCGAGTATTGTGCGCTTGCCGTAAGCAAAACGAATATCCTGCAGCGTTATGATCGGATCTTTCAATGTTCGTTCCGGTTCATTGTGTCGATTTCGTAGACAGAAATATTCTTGTACGCCTGCGCTGCTGCAGTATTATAGAAGCAGATAACCTCGGTGCGCCTGCCCCGGTCAATATTGAACACCACTGAAGAAAGCTGTTCGCGCAGGAGAAATATACCCCGGCCATGCGAATCGTGCAGGCCTGCAGGCATGCCGGTTTCCGGGTCAGTGGACAAATGCCTGTGTAGTCGATAGAGTATCTCTTTCCTGGTCAGCCTGCCATGCGGGTCGATGCAGCAGAGGATAATCCACTCATCGCAGATACCAAACTGCAGCGTGAAATGGTCCTCTTCATCGAGGCGAATATCCTGGTGGGTGTGCAGGATATCTTCGTGCTGGTTCTTCGTCTGGTACTTGAATTCGCCAAGGTCGTTAGTCGGTGCCCGGAACATGGCGTTCGAGGTAATTTCGTCGAGCACCAGCTTAATCGTGGCCTCAGACGCCCGCTTCTGCGATTTCAGTTGGGCGGCTATGCGGTCGCTGATTTCACCCCGTTCATGCAAAGTAGTGATGCGCGTGCTGTAAAGGACACCGTTCGCGAAAGGCCGCGGAAAATTGCGGAGTGTGACTTCAGTCTCTTCGAGTTGCGGAAAATACTTCTTCACGCCAAAAATGTCGCCAGAGAGCATCTTCTCGATCGTGACCTCGATCTCGCGCAGGCTCATGCGCCCGTGTTTTGTAATCACCTGGGAAAAGCCGTGCTCGCGGATTACGTCGATGAATTCGTTCACATCGTAAGAGGTGATCAGAATAATCGGTATGTTGGGGCGTAGCTTGCGGGCCAGGCGCCCCATTTCAAGGCCATTCATCTCGGGCAGCTTAATGTCTGTGATCAACAGATCAATGTCAGGCGACATTGCCAGCATCATAAGTGCCTGTTCAGCGGTTGACGCTACCTGTACGTCATAACGCGAAAAAAGAAAGTCGCGGATTGCGAGCTGTATGGAATCGACGTCTTCAACCAGCAGGATGCGGTGCGAGCTCTTCTTGCCGTCGACTTCGAGCCCGAGAAAAGGAGCTGAAACGGCTTTGCTCATGGTATGATTGGCAGGTCGATGGTGACCCGGGTGAAAGGTTTTTTTGACATCATGCGAATCTTTCCGTTGTGTTCTGTGATGATCTTGCGTGCAATAAACAGGCCCAGGCCCCGGTTCAGTTTGCCTTTGGTTGTATAAAAAGGCTCAAACACGCGCGCGAGTTTCTGCCGGGGAATACCTCCGCCATCGTCGAGAAAGCGCATCCGTGCGAACTTACCCGTTCTCTTAACGCTCACGGTCAGGGTCACCTTCTCTTCGCCTTTGCGTACTTCTGCCAGGTCGAGCACGTTACGCACAATATTGTGCCAGGCCCTGCGCAGACGCGAAAGGTCGCCAGCGATGACCAGTTTCGGGTCGCTTTCGGCCAGATCAATGATTATCGGTAACCGCGGGTTGGCGTTCACCTGCTCGACAAATTGCGCAATTTCCATCGAAAGATCGAGGCGCACCGTCCTGAAGATTTCACGGCGGTTGAGCGATTTTAATTCTTCGAGCAGGTCGGTTGCCGTCGTCAGGTCTTTTTCAAGTCCAGCAACGAGTTTCTGCATCTCCGTTGTTTTGACCAGTTTGCGTATTGCCTGCAGCGTCAGGTTCATGCCAGTCAGCGGACCATTCAGATCGTGTGCGATGACGCGCACAAAAAGTTCAAGCGATTCAAATTTTGCCTGGAAGAGTTTTTCCTCGCGGCTGATGCGGCCCCGGGTGGGGCGATTATTGGCAGAAGCAGCCGTCGGGGTACCCTATAAAAAAAGGGAGCGTTCGCCGTAAGGCTTAAGCTCCCCCTTATGGTTGCAGGTCATGCGACCCGCAGCGAATCAGTAGCGCAGCGAATGTTTCAGGCGGTTGATGGTTTCAACATCGCCGTTTGAAGCACCGCGCTTCTGGAATTCAAATGTGAAGCGGAACAGCTTCTCAAAGTAGATCAGGTTTTCAATGTAGAAGTCGCGCTTGAACTTGATACGGTTAGGGTTGGTGGGATCGTTTTCGACATCCGCCAGTTTCACCTGGTAGTCTGGGCTCTTTTCCGCAACATCGGTCGCTTTGTTAAACGAGGTAGCGAGCTGTATGTCATTCGGGTTACCTTTGACAGGACCTGGGTGCAGTGCCTTCGTATAGTACTTGTACTGCTCGTAAAAATTCTGATCGTCTACGATCGTCTTGATCTTAGAAAGATCTTTACCGGCGAAATAGAGCCTCATGGTTTTTGCTGCTGTACCTACCGGACGACCATAGTTGTAAGACTGCGGATTGAACGTGTAAGCTACCAACTCGATGTATTCACCGTCTTCGTCTTTACCCATCGAAAAGATGGTCTGCGTAGGAGTCTGCTTCACCTTGGGACCGATGTCACGCAGCGTGTACATTGCCTGCAAACGCTCGCTGATCTGGCGAATCTGGTCGTCCAGGCGCTTTTCCGTCTCTGCCAGTTCTGCCGCTTTCTGGCTGTCTTTGCCCGCTTTGAATGACTCTTCGATCGCCGCGACCGAGATTGTCATGGTCACGGCGGTCAATACTGCAAGAGTCTTTTTTGTTTTGCCCAACATATAAGTTTAGTCCCCTTTATGAGAATTCCCCTCTCTTTATCGACTTGAGAACGCGTAAACTGAAATTGCTCCCAAGCGTTTTCGGCAGCCATAAAAAGTTGTCGTAGAAAGGGCTGGTTTTTCGTCGCCCGATTATTCCGCCTCGTACATCGCCAGGTTGCGCTTTGAACCTGCCGGGACCGGCAGGGTGTCGCCTTTGCGGATGGGTTGCTGTTCGGCCTTTATCATTTCGCGTACATAGTTAGGCAGCGCAAACAGCGAGTGGTGTGTGTCTTCGTTATAGAAGTGCAGCTCGGGCAGCTGGTGTTTAGCGAGGCGCTCGATAATCGTCTTCTTGTCGACGCTGGTTGGGTCCTGTGTCTTGCTGGCGAGCGCAAAGCCCCAGAGCGTACCGTACAATGGGACATAATTTGTCATCGGTTTGACGATCGGGAAGACCGATTTCAGCGTCCAGTACAGCTTGCTGAAGAGTTCAGGCCGCGTGATGGGAGATTCGATGTGCAGGCTCAGGATTCCCTTGTCGCTCAGGATCTTGCTGATCTGCGCGTAGAATTCGTGTGTGTAAAGTTCGATCGATGGCCCGAACGGGTCGGTCAGGTCGAGCAGCACCTGGTCGAAAGTTTCTTTGGTTTCGAAAACATACTTGATGCCGTCCTCAATTCGCAGCTCGAGTTTGGGGTCATTGAACGCATTACCGCAGATGCCCGGAATGTGCTCTTTGCAGGCATCGACGACGCCGCCGTCGAGTTCGACCATGACGACCTTTTCGATGGTCTTATACTTGAGAAATTCTTCGGCTGCACCGCCATCGCCACCGCCAATGACGAGCGCCTTTTTCGGGCCGTCGATGGTGATGCCGCCAACGTGTGCCAGCGGTTCATGGTAGAGAAATTCGTCGCGGTCAGAGGTCTGGAAAACGCCGTCAAGGCGGAGCATGCGCCCGTGGCGCGGAAGCTCGTGTACTTCCAGATCCTGGAACTTCGTGCGGGTCTCGTAGAGTTTCTTATTTGTTCTGAAGAAATACCCCATGTCGGGGTTGAGCGTTTCGACGAGGATGTCGTCGCGTTTCTTATCTGCCATGGGTCAGATTGCCCCTTTGAGACAGGGCGCAAACCCAAACCCGGCCAGGGTTTGCAGGGCCGCCTGGGGCAGCCCTGCTGCCAGTGCTTACTTATCGCATTTCCAGGCGACAGCTTTCGCTGTGTACTGTTTGCCGAGTTTTGGGTGTGTGTGAGAGGTGATGCTGAGGAACACCTTGTCAGCGTTCATTTCTTTCGCCTGCTCGCGCACGGCCTTCTCAGCGGTTTCGCGATCCATCTGCATGAACTTGTTGCCTGCTGCGACTTCACCGAGACGCTCGCAACCTTTTACATCGTTTTCGCTGGGCACTACCTGTACCGAAGCCACAGAACCTGCAAATGCCATTGCCGCCAGAACCATCATTGTCTTTTTCATGTTGTCCTCCAGTGATACCCGCGGTATCTTTTTTTGGCGGGGGATTTGTTCTTGTTTTGTGCCCGCCGCCGTTCGAGGGTTGTGCCCTCTTGTTGATCTGAATATCGCCCATTTTCGGCGATTTGTCATCAGAGCCGCCACGGTATTATCTGCGTGTTACTACGGAGTTTCGTAACTTCTGGAGCTCCGCCGCGTTACTTTTGGGCTGTAAATGGCAGAAAATGCGCCGAGGCTCATGCGGTGCCTGTCTGATGGGACGTTCTTCCAGATGTGTTCGTGGCAGGTTTGGCGCAATGTCGTTCGACACGTGTGGGGATATTCAGTTTTTGGAGCGATGCGTTTTTGGGGATGGGGATTCACATTTTTTCTCGCGGCTTTAGTACCTACCAGCTGCAGTAACAGCTGGGGCAAATTCTGGGAGATCCAGGGCGAAGATGCCACCGCCAAATGCCGCGGTGCCGTATCGGGCGATTCGATCAGCATGATCTGCGTGCCGGCGAACACGACGGGGTTTAGCCGGGGTTGGGCGGGGCTCGGCACGCCGATACATACCGTGGCTTCTATTTCCAGTTTCGCCATGGGTAAATATGAGGTCAAATACGCAGAGTGGGAAATCGTTCGCCTCTGGGCAATTAGCAATGGCTATACTTTCGCCAATGTTGGCGTACAAGGTGACGGCGCTGGCACTACTGATCAGCATCCTGCAACCAGCATGAACTGGCGGGACATGGTGATCTGGTGCAACGCGGCATCACAAAAAAACGGCCTAACCCCCGTATATTACACCGATGCGGCTTTCACAACCCCGATGAAGATTGCGACGAATAATGCACTCAGCGGCGCGACAACTGTTGCCGGGGGTGAGGACAATCCGTATTTCCTCTGGTCGGCAAATGGTTATCGCCTACCGACAAGTGCCGAATACGAATATGCAGCCCGCTATGAGAATGCCTCAACATTCACGCGCGGCGATGCACCTAGCGGCTGGAAAGATAACAATCCTGCCAACGGAGCTATCGATCAGGCTGAAAAGAATGCCGTCTCGTGGGATAACAACAGTTCACCGGGAAATACTCAACCGGTAGGTCAGTTGCAGCCGAATGCGCTGGGTTTCTATGACCTGAGCGGAAATGTATTTGAATTGTCGAATGACTGGTTAGCGACATATGTTGACGCATCACCCTTTACCGATGCCGATAGTAAAGGTGGGGCAACAGGCACGAACCGTGAGGTGCGTGGAGGTGGTTTCGGTGGTGAATTTGGGACTGCTGCCCGGGGAAGTACAGTACCCGATGCCGGTGCGAACGAACGCGGCTTTCGCGTTGTCAGGCGTCCTTAGGTGCGCAAAGCGCACCTAAGAATTCAAACTACTCAAAATCCAGCAGCTCAACTTCGAAGTTGAGTACCGAGTTTGCGGGTATCGTGCCGCTGTTGCGTGCGCCGTATGCAAGTTCGCTCGGAATTGTCAGTTGGTACTTCGCACCCTTTTTCATCAGCTGCAGTGCTTCGGTCCAGCCACGGATAACCTGGCTCACGCCAAATTCTGCGGGCTGGCCGCGCTTGTACGAGCTGTCAAATTCGGTGCCGTCGATCAATGTGCCGCGGTAGTGGACTTTGACAGTGCTGGTAGCTTTGGGTGAGGTGCCGCTGCCAGCGTTGATGACCTTGTACTGCAGACCCGAGGCGGTGACCTGTACACCTGGCTTCGCCTTATTCGCTTCAAGGTATTCTTTGCCCTTGGCTGCATTTTCAGCCGCTACTTTGGGGTCGCCGCCCTGGTTGCGCGACTGCAGTGATTGTATTGCCTGGCGCATTTCGTCTTCTGACATGCGCAGTTCATTGCCTGCCATGGTATCTTTGATTGCAGCGGCAATCGTCGCCGGGTCTACATCAGCGCCCTGTGATTTGAGTGCACGACCTACCTGGTAGCCAATCGCGTAACTCGCTTTGCCCTTTTCAGAGCTGACATCCGCCCGGTTACAGGCGCTAAAACTTATAGTGGTGATGGCGAGAGCGGCGAGTCCCGCCCGGTTGATTTGTTTCATTGAGCGGGTAAGCCTACCCTGCCCGGCGCGCGTAAACAAGGATTTGCTAAAGCGAAAGGCTCACGCCGCTACCCTTTGCCAATCGGCCCATGACGGCGGCTTCAGGATAGACCTTGCGGATTTTCTCCAGTTCGCCTTCTGCGGCGATCAATATCAGGCCGGTGCCCATATTGAACGTATGGAAGAGTTTTTCCCGTTCGACATATTTTTCGAGCAGATCTGCCGCAGCTAACCGGAAAGGTTCAGGGTTCTCGATCACCGCACCAAGACCTTCAGCAATGGCGCGCGGCAGGTTTTCATGAATGCCACCACCCGTGATGTGGGCGATGCCCTTAACCTCAGCCTGTTGCAGCAGCGCGGGCACTTCTTTATAAATACGAGTGGGATTTAGCCACGTGGCGATGAACTTTTCCCGGTCGGCGGCCATTGTCTGAAACTCAGCCGGGTTGTTCTTTTCCAGTTCAGCAAAGATTTTTCTTACCAGCGAATACCCGTTTGAGTGCAGGCCGCTCGAAGAGAGTGCAATAAGCAGATCGCCCTCGTGCTGCAGCTCGGGATTCGGTAGCCGGCGGTCGCGCGCTATAAATCCCACTGCGAAGCCTGCTAAGTCAAAATCGTCGTCGGGCATGACGCCGGGATGCTCGGCCGTTTCGCCGCCCATAAGCGCCATCGGCGTGGCAGCGCAGGCATCGGCGATCGAACTGAGCACGCGGTTGTACCACGATTCATCGAGTTTGCCGCAGGCGATGTAGTCTAAGAAAAAAGCCGGTGTGGCGCCCGAACAAAAGAGGTCGTTGACGCACATGGCGACGAGGTCCTGGCCGATACCCTCGAGATAATTGAAGCGGCGGAGCAACTGCGTCTTGGTGCCCACGCCGTCGGTGGTGGCGACTATGTCGTAACCGGGAATTGCCACCGGTTGAAAGCGGCCCGCGAAGCCGCCATACTGGCCGACGATATCGCCGACACCCTTGACCTTGTGTGTTCCGGTAATGCGGTCTTTGAGGTTATGGATTAGCTTCTGCGCATACTCGGTATCGACGCCCGCGGTTTTGTAATCCATGCGGGAGTTATTTTGGCTCAGGACAGGGCGAAAATGGAATTTTGGTTTAGTATCCCGCCACACTTGTGGGCTGGGTTCCTGTGCTGTAGCTGCCCACTAGATTAAGGCTTGAGCCAGAAACCGAGTATGCGTTTACCTTGTTTTCGCCGTTGCAGACGAGGTAGGCAAAGTTACTGCTGTTGATGTGAATCTGCGCAGGGGTCGTGCAGGCGGTGACGGTACCGGCGGCTGTCAGAGCGCCTGAAGACATCGTGAAGACAGATACATTGCCCGACCCTGAATTCGATACGAGTGCAGTCGTTCGGTCGCTATTCACTGCGACAAACACGGGATTGGTGCCGGCTGCAATATTGGCTTTTCCCAGAGGAGCAAGGGCCCACTGTGAAATGGCAAAATACTCTACATTGCCGTTTGCGCAGGGTGCATAGATATAAGGAGCGCTGCCGCCAGTGACTGAAACACCCAGTGGCAGAGCACCACCGGTTAGATTAGCCGCAGGTGTTCCGTTGGCGTTGATGACCCCCGTCGTTGCATTGATATCAAACAGGCGTACCTGGTTTGTGCCAGAATCTGCCAAAACGACGTAACTATTGGTGCCGCTGGAAACAGTCAGGGTTCGAGGTGTGGTAGCACCTGAAGCAAAGGGCGAACCCGCCATCGCTGTCATTGCGCCTGTAGTGCTATCGAGCGTGTAGCCAGAGATGGTGTCGTCGTTCTCATTGACCACGTAGGCAAAATTCTTCGTCGCGTGCAGCGCAATCATGCGTGGGTTATCCCCCGCGCTCGCTGAGCTCTTGAATGTGAGTTTGCGGGTCTCTTTGTCGACTGCATAGATATAAACGTCATCGCTCCCACTGTTGACGACGTAGGCAAAGGTGCCGGCAGAATTCACTGCGACGTGTACAGGGGTTGTGCCCGCTGAGACCGTGCCCAGGTCGTTCAGGATGCCCGACTTCGGGTCAGCCGCGAACATCGAGACAGTATTCGAGGCTGAGTTGGTGATATAGAGGCCGGTGCTGTTCAGGTTGCGATTGAATGCGTCTTCATATGACTTGCAGCCGCTTGCGGCGAAAATCATGCTGAACAGAGCGAAGGTAAGGTGTTTCATCAGAATCTCCACAATCCGCCGAACGTCGCGGCGGCAGATGAAATTTGGGTAGAACCGGCCATGGCGAAAACGTAACGCCCTTCGACCAGGATGCCGAAGCGCGGGCTAACATCGAATACGGTGCGCAGACCTGCCATGGCGACACCGTAACCGTAGGTCGTTGATTCCACCGAGCCATTGAGTTTGCCGAACTGGTACCCGCCATAGAGTACGGCCTGCATGTGCCACGAAATGCCGCCCCAGAATTCGTAACCGACCAGGCCAAAGGAGGCAATACCATAGAGGCTTTCAAATCGGTTGTCTTTGCGCAGGTACTGCAGGTACTCGGCGTTCACGCCGAGAAACAGGTTTTTTGCCAGGCCATGGTAGGCAAACTCTGCATTTCCCCCCACAGCATAGGGAAAACCTTCTTTCACGAAACCCAGTGGCATAAGGCCTATCGCTCCGCCGGTGGCATGAAAGCGCTTTTCTTTCGAAGAGGGCAGCGCCACCTCTACCTTTGGGGTCACGGGTACTGTCACTGTTGTGAAGTAGGTGACGAACGAATCACCAACTTTTTCGAGAAAACCCATCGCCTCGTCGCGTTCGACTTCAGTGTCGACCTTGCGCAAATTCTGCCCGGATTCGACTGCTGCCATGCGTACCAGGAATGAGATGCGTTTACCCTTTTTGTCACGCGCGATACGGCCAAAGATCACGCAGTCGGCCTGCCGCGCAGCAGCGTAAGACAGTGTCTGTTCAAGGTAGCGTTCGGCCTTGAGTTTCTTTTCGCGCAGCAGCGGTTTCATCTCTTCGTTGATCATGCTGCGCGAGATCACATCGAGGCGGCCATCGGTTTCGAATTTTTCAGCGATATAGTCGCCGATTGCCTTGCCCATGTCGGGTTTGCCATACGTGACGTAAAAATTCGCAATATAGATTTTGGGCCGGTTGCCGCGCAGCTCCGCCGAGCAGCCCTTGGGGATCTCAAGGTTCGGGGTGCTCTGCGCCGGGACAGGGGCCGCATTCTGCGACCAGATCTGGCCGGCGGCAAGCATTGCCAGAAAAACAAAGAATAGACGTTGCATGGATTCTCTCCGGTTCGACGTAAGAAGTCGCGATGTTGTCGACAATTTTTATCTGAATTGTTATTCGTCTGCGATGGCTTCGCGCGCCATTGCAGCTGCTGCAATGCAGACCTCGAAATCATGCAACGCCCGGCCCGTACGCAGCGCGGTACCCTGTTTTTCCACTCGTACCTGGTAGCCTGGCCGTTTCTTTTCGATGAATATCTGGTAGTCTCCGTCGCCCTTTTCTGCAAAGTTAACGGGGTGATTGCGGTTGCGGTTAATTGCCTTCAGGCAGTTTTTCTCGGCATTTTCGTCCCGCAGACCCTGGATGGTTATCGTTACGGGCTCACGACTGCCCGCAGAACCTGCCTTAGCCGGGCTCTGCGATAACAGGGGTGTCGCGCAGATGATAAGAAAGATCGAATATCTTAAGAGAGCCGACGGCATCGTCTTTCTCGTAATACCGGTCATAGATAATAATAACTTCGGTTGAAACGCCGGGGTCAATGATGAAATAATACTCGCCCGACAGCTGGCGAATCAGGTCGAGACCGCGGCCACGATCGAGCACGAGGTGCGAGATGTCTTCGCCGGTTTCTGCGGCTTTCTCGATCATTTTCTGCTGCTCAACAGTCTGCCGAAGAGCCTCAATAATGATCGAGGGCGTCAGCGTGCCCATTCTGTCGCGCACGGCAATGCCGAAAGCACTTTCGCTTGCGCCATAGGTCACTTCAACTTCGTAGGGGTGGGGGAGCTCAATCGCGACACGTTCCTTTTTCTCGTTGGTGTAACCATGCGCGTGGTAGACCGCGTTTATCAGGATTTCCTGCCAGACGAGGTCCATTTCGGTCTCGTGGTTAAAGTTAAACCCCCACGCATGCATTTCGTTGAGTATGGTCTTGATGCACGTACGGACCTGCGTCGAGCGCCTGAGTTTCATTCTGCGCAGTTTGCGCAGGTCAGGAATGTAATTGTGAATACCGAACCAGACTCGTGGGTCAACAGTAAGAAGATTTGCCAGCACCTTGGCAAGCTCGGCACCCTTGATGGGCTTTGGCAGTACGATTGTGACATTTTTGCTGCCGAGTGCCGTCATGTAGTCATCGACATTCTCCTCGGTGGTGAGCAGCACCGGGGCCTTGCTCAGCACCTTGAGATCCGTCAATATACGAAAGTCGTGGGGTTTCGCAGCCCGAATATCAATGATGATAATCTCAGGGCGAACTTCGTCGACGACAACCTTGCATTCGGCAGAGTTATCAACAAAGTACGGGCGGTAGTTATTCTTGAGAAGGATATTCTCAACAATCGTGCGGTAAATACCGTCTGGTTCAAATACGACGATCTTTGGGCCCATTGCTACCTTTTGAATATCGACCGAAAAACCCAGCGGGAGTTAGCTTTTTTAGGGCCGGCCTTTACCGGTTACGGAATTCCCTGGCCCGGCTATGTGACATTTTACCGGAAAGATCAAATTTCAAACAGGCCATACTGCTGTATCTTCTTGTCAAGTGTGACGCGGTTCAACCCCAGTGCTTCTGCTGTTTTGCGCTTGTTGAACTGGTTCTGGTTCAGGAGAATACGGAGCAGCTCCTTCTCGACACCGCCAATGACACCTTCAAAGATTTCGCCCGATGGTGTGCGCGCAATCTCATCCTTCAGATAACTGCGCAGATCGAAGCTCTGCACAGCTGTTCCTGCAACCGACTCGGAGCCCGTCAGTACAGCGCCGTCACCCAGCTGTATATCTTCTGAATCCACTTCATTCTTGGCATTGAGCACCACGGCGCGCTCGAGTATGTTCTCCAGCTCCCTGATATTGCCGGGAAACGAATAGGTCTGCAATTTCTTGAAGGCTGCTTCTGTGACACCGGTGATCTTTTTGCTGTTGCGTTCGCATATCTTTTCGAGCAGATGCTGAATCAGCAGCGGAAGGTCTGACAGGCGTTCGCGCAGAGGTGGTATCGAAAGACGCACGACATTCAGGCGGTAAAAAAGGTCTTCGCGAAATGTCTTGTCTTTGACTGCATTTTCGAGATTGGCATTGGTCGCAGCGATGATGCGGACGTCGACCTTGATAACTTTGTTACTCCCCAGTGGCGAGAATTCCTTTTCCTGCAAGACCCTCAGCAGTTTGGCCTGTAACTTGAGGTCAAGTTCGCCGATCTCGTCGAGAAACAGTGTACCCTTGTGGGCTGAAAGTACTTTGCCCTTGTAGTCGTCGACCGCGCCGGTGAAAGCTCCCCTTGCGTAGCCGAAAAGTTCGCTTTCGAGCAGGTCTGCCGGTATGGCCGCGCAGTTGATTTTTACCAACGGGTTGGCGGAGCGCAGGCTGTTCTGGTGCAGTGCGCTGGCGATCAGTTCTTTGCCGGTGCCGGATTCGCCGGTGATGAGAACCGCGCTGGCAGAATCGGCGGCCATTTTCATGCGCGCGAACAGGTCGGCCATTCGCGGGTGAGCTCCCACAATGCTCTCGAATTCGAATGTGCTCTTGAGCTGGCGTCGCAGAATGATGTTTTCTTCTTTAACTTCGCGGGAACTCTGCTGGACAAGTTTTTCGATCTGCATCGCCTGGCCGAAAAGTGATGAGAGTATTTGAGCCAGAAACTGGTAGTCTTCGTGTTTGCTCTGCGACTGGAATTTAATTTCGAAGTTAAAGACACCCCCGGCGATTGACTGATTTGCCGGATTCGTTTCACCACCTTCAAAGAAGGGTGCAGCAAAGAAGCTGACTGTCTCATCGCGCTGGTGTCCTGTCTTGTTGAGAAACTGGTTGTCTTGCGAAATGTCGGCAATTGCTATGGCCTTTCGCTGTTTGAAGGATTTGCCCGTGACGCCTTCACCGGGGGTGTAGCGGCCTTTGGCAACCTCGTCTGCGCTATAATTGAGAGATGCAGCAACGGACAGTTCATTGGTTACGGCATCGTACAGGTAGATTGCAGCCCTGCGCACGCCGAGTTTCTCTGAGAGAATGCGAATCACTTCTTCAAAGAAAAGCTTTACGTCGGCATATTTCCCGAGCACACCGCTCACCTGAAGCAGAACTTCGAGCACGTGCGTGCGGTGGCTGAGCGATTCGACCGACGTGGTAGTAGTGAAAATCTGTGCTGCGTATTCGGCGAGCATTTCGAGGTATTCTTCGTGCTCAGCGTTGAATGCATCGAGTTTCTTTGAGTCGACGGAAATGACACCGAAGCTCTTATTACCGACCTTAAGGGGTACAGCCAGCTCAGAACGGATATCCTGTCTCACAGCGATGTAATATTTATCCTGTGAAGTATCTCCCACATTGCGGAGCTTACCTGTTACGATACAGCGACCCGTAACTCCTTCACCGATCTTTAGTTTTACCGTGCGCGGCAAATCCTGCTCAAAGCCGCGGACCGCTTTGATTTCCAGAAATTTCCTGGAGTCATCGAGGATAGAAATAGTACCCGAATCAGCGCCTGTGAATTCCACCGCCCGGTCGAGCAGTGCATTGAGAAGTTTGTCGCTCGAATCCTGTGTCAACAGCGACAGCGTGACCTCGTGCAGTGCGACGAGGGGGTTGGTGAAAGCATTTTGCACAGCCACCAAGGGTGATCTTTGAGACAAGATGCAAAGATTTTATACATTTTGCAGGCGACAGATGCATTCTGCCTGAAAATCATACGAAACGTGCCGAAACCCCTTCGTCGAGACCTGCGATGTAGGTTGAATACCATCACACCTCTGTCTCACTGAGAGCTGCTTCATATCGGCGATTTCGTGCCGGGCGTCTGATTCTACAGCGAAATGGAGTTCTTTGGTCTGAATCAGAGTTACTGCGGCGGCTGGC
This sequence comes from Spirochaetota bacterium, assembly GCA_049323535.1. Lineage (GTDB taxonomy): Bacteria > Spirochaetota > Leptospiria > Turneriellales > Turneriellaceae > Turneriella. The sequence goes on from JBMOPL010000006.1 coordinate 54,473, forward strand.
CAAAATGTACCTGCGGCATTGGCGTGGTCGCGGAGCCAAATCGGCGACTGCACGGCGCTACAACCGGGTGGCGGAAGGCGGGTACGTTCGGATGCCCTGGTATATCGACAAGATCTTGTACGCCACGCTGTGGGAAAGGGCGGTGCATTCAGGTGAATCGATTTCGCGTATGCTGGATTTTGCCATTCGTCATTACCTGACTCGGCTTTTGGAGGAGTATTTGTGTGGTTCGATTCCGGGTATTCGTCGGTCAGAGCGGAATTCGCCCTACTGGCAGAGGCGTTACGCCATACGCCATAAGCCGCAGACCGAACTATTTATTACCTACCAATGCTCAACGGAGAAAAATGATGGAAAAGGGCTAATTTTTCGTCAGGCGGCCAGCTTCTTCTCGAAAAGTGAACTTTTCACACCCCAGCCGCATGCAGAATACCTCAGCAGCCCTTAAGCAAAGCGTGCCCGCCGCCCTTGCAGGGCACCATCAAATTTGAATTTACGCTTGCGGTTCAGAACTAGGCCCTACAACAACGTGCGGTTTCTTCTTCGCCTGGTAGTACTTTTTCTTTCCACCTTGTTCATCGCCTGCTCCAGCACTGGCAAAAAGGATGGCGCTGGACAAGCTCCCGACAAAACGCCCGCGAGCGAGTCGCGTTCCATGATCACCGACGACGAAGAGAGTGAAGGTGAAATGATTGTCAGTGATCCATGGGAGGGTTTTAACCGCAAGATGCATGCATTCAACGATTTCTTCCTGCACTATGCGATCAACCCTCTCGCACGTGGCTGGGCGTTCATCACTCCCTCTTTTCTGCGGGAGGGGCTGAATAATTTCTTTTACTGGGCATACACTCCTGGACGTTTAGTCAATAATCTGGCACAGGCCAAGTTCAGGGGCGCCGCAAAGGAGACGGCCGGTTTCGTCATTAACGGAACTGCTGGCATGCTGGGGTTCTATGACGCGGCGAGAGATCTTTTCGCACTCGAGCGCACGAACGAAGACACAGACCAGACACTCGGCAAATGGGGTTTGCCCGAGGGGCCATACGTCGTCTGGCCCTTTATTGGTCCACATACAGTGCGCGGCACGTTCGGTTTTGCCGGCGATCTGTTCTTGCAGCCGCAGACGGTTATTGTCCCGGTGTACATAAAACCTGAAACTCTTTGGGTTGATGGCGCGATCATTGCGGGAGTTTATTCGTTCCGCGCGATCAACCGTACTTCACTGGACGTCGACGCATACGACAATCTCGTCAAAGATGCAATTGACCCGTATGGGTTTATACGCGATATTTATTTACAGAACACGCGCAAGAACGTAGCCGACTGATATGCAAATATCAAAGGTCGGAGCTTATTTTGTCTCCGCATTCGTGATTACCAGCGCGTTGTCCGCAGGCCCGCAGGATGAACTGAAAAAGGCTGTAACCCAGGTACTCAAGACGCTCGATAGCAAGAAACCCGTGAAAGAGAAGCGCTCGATCATATCGGGCATCTACGATGAAAACTTCGACCTCGAAAAGATGGCGTCGAATACCCTTAAGAGCGAATACAAAAAGCTCGACGACAGCGAGAAAAAACAGTTCGCCCAGAAGTTTGGCAAGTTCGTGCTCGAATTCTACCTCGACAAGATCGACAAATACAACCGCAACAAGGTGGAGTTTATCGGTGACGAAACCAAGGGTAACCGTGCGGTCGTCAAAACGCTGCTCGAATACCAGGGCAAGATGGCGAACGTGAATTATTTCATGACCGAAAAAGGCGGCCGCTGGCTGGTCTACGACTTTGAAGTAGAGGGTGTGCGGCTTTCGAGCACTTACCGTTCGCAGTTTGCAAAAGTATTAAAAGAACAAGGTGCTGAGGGCTTAAGCCGCGAGCTCGATAAGCTGCTGGCGAAATACCGCAAATAAGAGGTAACAATGGATCCTTTTTCACAGAACACCTATTTTGCCAAAATGAAATTTTTCCGGCTCTTTGGCAATGTGATCCGCATTTTTGATGAATCGAAAACTAACCTGCTGCTCTATGTGAAGCAGAAAGCATTCAAGCTGCGGGAAGACATTACCATTTACGCCGACGAAGCACAGACGCGGCCGGTGCTCAAGATTAATGCCCGCAGCATTATCGATTTCAGCGCAGCATACGATGTTACCGATGCGACCAGTGGTTCAAAGATCGGTGCTCTGCGCCGTAAAGGTATGATGTCATCGTTTGTAATGGACGCGTGGGAAATTCTCGACCAGAACGATGCCGTTATTGGTAACATCAAAGAAGACAACTGGATGCTTGCACTCGTGCGCCGTTACCTTGCCAACATCATACCGCAGAAGTTTAACTTCACGGTGGGTGAATCGACCGTCGGCCTCGTAAAACAGACATGGAATCCGTTTTTACCGCAGATGCGCGTTGATTTCACGGCTGATACGGCAAAAAAACTCGATCGACGGCTCGGTCTTGCTGCAGTTGTATTGCTTCAGGTGATTGAGGGCCGGCAGCAGTAAGCTGAAAATGAGGCCGGCAGCAGGCCGGCCTATTCTTCTGAGTTATCCAAACCAGCGCGCGGCGGCGTATATTGCCCCACCAGGCCTGATTCTAGCATTTTTAGCAAGGCCTGCGTGCGCTTTTCAATCTGCTGCGCGTCGGCCGGTGATACCTGTATGCCGCGTCTGGCCTGGAATAGTTCGTCTGCCAGGTTGAGCGCCGTGAGCAGCAGCATCTTCGTTTGGTCGCTCGCTGTGAGCTTCTTCATTTCGAGAATTTTTGCGTTTACGTAACCGGCAACCTGCGCCATGTATTCGGGATCCGCGTCACCTTTGATGGTGAATGTCCTGCCCATCAGCTCGACGTTTACCTTGCGTTCAAATTCTGACATACTATTGTTTTGCTGACCAGGTGCCGTCGATTGCCTGGATCATTTCACCCTTCAGTGCTGCCTGCTGGTACTTGTCTTTCTGTGAGGCGAGTATTTCTTTTTCGGTTGCCTTAAAGTCTTTGTTCGCGCGCTTCTGGCTTTCGACGTACCCTTTTGCCGCCAGGACACGCGCTTCGTTGATTTCTTTAACTGTCTGCGTCAGGGTGCGGTAGGGACGACCTAATTCGGGTTCGTCGGCGAGGTCGGCAGAGTACTTCTTCTGCATCTCTTCGGAAATTTCTACTTTCTCGCTGAACAGGTTGGAGACAAAACCTTTGTTGTTCTCGCCGACGACGCGGTCTTTCTTGAGTTGCGCCAGGTGCGCAGAAAAGAGTTCAAATTTGAGAAACGCACGGTAGGTATAGGTATTTTCCTTTTGGATGCTTTCCCGTACTGCCTTAGGTTTGTTTTCAAGGTCGGCGTGTTCGGCGGTCTTCGCCGAAGAGATCATCCAGACGTCTTTTTCGAGTTCGGTCTGTTCACCGATAATCTGTTTTTCGGTAGCGGTCTTCTGCCCGGTAATCGTGACCGGTGGTACAACGATCGTACCAAAACAGCGCATGAAAAGCAAAGAAGCTGCAAGGCAGGCAACTGTGCTTTTCGACACGCGGATCATATCAATCGATGCCGAGCAGTTCAACATCAAAAATCAAATCAGCGTTGGGAGGTATAACTCCGCCTGCGCCGCGCGCACCATAGCCCATTTCGGCCGGTATAAACAGCGTGCGCTTTTCACCGACTTTCATACCAGCGACACCTTCGTCCCAGCCGCGTATTACCTGGCCCTGGCCGAGACCGAAAATAAAGGGACTACCCCGGTCGACTGATGAATCAAATTTCTTGCCGCGTTCGCCGGCGACGTCCAGCCAGCCGGTGTAGTGTACGCGTACATTGTGTCCTTGAGCTGCAACAGCGCCATGGCCTTCTTTGAGGATTTCAGTTCGTAACATATTGGTATTTCCTGTGAGAATCAAATCTTACACTATTCGCAATCGAGTAATTCGACATCAAAGATCAGGTCTGCGTTTGGTGGAATCGCTGCGCCAGCTCCGCGCGACCCGTAGCCGAGTGCCGCAGGAATGAACAGCGTACGCTTTTCGCCGACTTTCATGCCCGCAACACCTTCATCCCAGCCACGGATGACCATACCCTGGCCTAAGCCAAAGACAAATGGTTTACGGCGATCGACAGAAGAATCAAACTTCTTTCCTTTCTTGCCACCTTCGTTGAGCCAGCCCGTGTAGTGCACCTGCACGCGTTGGCCAGGCTGAGCAACTTTGCCGTTTCCGGCTTTGATTACTTCGTACTGCAGGCCATCACCCTTTGTGATGCGGCCCTTGGCTGCAAGTGCCGCCGTGAGGATCGCTGCGGCAATCCAAACTGATCGTTTCATGGGTGCAGCGATGCAACTGCCAAAGCTGCCGTCGACCAAAAAAGGGGGTTGCGCTCAGGCCATCAGCCGCTGCTTCTGGAAACGGTGGCGCCGGGGCAGGTAGTTGCTGTGCAGTGGGATCTCCACTCGAGCCTGCGTATGCGTTTCATAGTCGGTCTTGATCGTGAGCATGTGCGGGTCAATGCCCGAAGACTTGAGTGCCATCAGGCTCAGGACAAGGCCCAGGCCCGCGCCTTCGGTTTCATCAATGTTTTCCATCATGAACTCCGCCACATCGGAGCAACGCATTGCTTCGCGCAGTTTTGCCCGCACACGTGATTCTTCATGGCGTGTCATGCCGAGGTTGTTGCGTATTTCAATAATGACGCGATCACGATCGAAGTCGAATGAAGCGTGGATGTTGAGGCGCGCCTGCTTCGCTTTTTTGCCGTATTCGACTGACATGCGATCAGAAATTGCCTGACGAAAAATCTTCATGCCGCGTTCGTAGTCCGCGGGCTCGCTCATGTTTACCTTGTTCTCATTGAAAATAATGCGCTTAAAATTCGCCTTGGTCGCGTTGACGGTGAGCTCTTTGATGATCATCGCGATCGGGGTAGAGAGTTCGGGGCGTTCATACTTCAGCATCAGCTTCTTCACGAAGTCGCGCATGAAGTATTCGGTAACGGGAATGAAGCCGTATGCCCTGATGACCATGCGGTCTTCAGAATGGAGTGTTTGGTCCGCTACCTGTAAGATGGCCTCAGGTATCGCGACAGAGGTGGCGCTCCTGCTCATGCTGCCATTGTACCAAAAACTACACGCGCGTACATTAGTTTACTGACGAAATCGTCATTAATATAGGAGGTAAGTCCCATGGATATTTAGCCGACTTTCGGCGGTAACAGAACCAGTTTTGAAGTTCTGCGTTTATAGTCTTCGTACTCGGTCTGGCCGCCCCATTTTTTGTCTGCTGCTTCTTCGAGCAGAGGAATTCCGCTGATGCGCGTCAGAAGAATTGTCACGAATACGGGCGAAACGAGTGTCACGTATTGCCAACCCTGCAGTACAGGAAAGGCCATGACGGCAACCCCCAGCCAAAGTACAATTTCACCGAAGTAGTTCGGATGCCGCGACCAGGACCAAAGGCCTGAAGCGATAAATTTACCTTTGTTGGCGGGGTCGCTGCGAAAGCGGCCTTTCTGGAAATCAGCCAGAGATTCGATGAAAAATCCCACCAACCAGATAGTGGCGCCCACGTAGGCAAAGATATCCATCGCCACGGGGCGCGAGGTTATGGCTGCAAGACCCGCCGCAAGCGAGAATGTGACCCACAGGCCCTGGAGTGTCCAGGCCATCAGAAAGCGGAGAAACTGGTGCTTGATGAGCGCGAAGCGGCTGTCTTCGCCCGCCCGCATGACACGGATAAACAGAAATGACGCGAGCCTGATTGCCCAGACGCAGATGAAAGTTGCAATCAGCTTGGAGCGCAGGTCGCTGTGTGGGTTGAGCGAGATCGCGAAGAGCGTGATCGAAAGGTATGTGAGCCCGCCCGTCAGGTCGTAGAATTTTTCTGTTCTGAAGATGAATGCCGGTACAAACACCACGAACTGGATGGCAAACGCGGCAGCGACACACCAGTACATCACGGGATAATCGTTCATCACGAGGCCATGCTGCGCCCCGGCCCAGGCGAGAAATCCGCCGATCACGAAAGAGAGCGCAATGGCGATTACAGCCTGCAGGTTGTCCTTATTCATCTGCTTCCGGAATACGGGCTCGCCCAATAGGGCGTCAATTGTTTGCGCGTTGCAGTGGGGGACAGCATGCAAAGCGGCAAACCCTATCCGGCGCAGGCTTCAGAGAGGCATTTGGTTTCTACCTTAATGTTTTTAAGTTTGAGGTAATCATCCCAAACTTCGTGCGGTCGCTTAAGTTTGTCAAATTCGTTACGGAATGCTGAGTTCACTTTGTTGTACCACTGGTACTTTACGAGATTATATTGCTTCTCCGGATCAGTCTCGTTACTTGCCAGTTCGATTGCGTTCGCCGCCAGAATCTGCGGGTCAAAAGTCAGTATCTTTTCTTTCAGCAAGTTTAGGTCGCGTGTTTTGAAGAATTTGTAGAGCCGGGTCTGTATGGTGCCATAGAAATCCAGTTCTTTTTGGCACGAATTGGAGGCAGGCTGAAGCTCCGCTGGCAATTCTCTGGTAGCAGTGATGTATTTTTTTCTTTCCTCCTCAAAGTGTTTTAGATTCAGTTCTGCATTTGCTTCATAATTAGACTTTCCGCAAGGCTTTAAGTAGCCACGGTCCCCACCACAATCTTCTATCCACGGGCGAGGCGGGCATGCAGCTACCAGGGCCTCGTATTTTTGCAGGTCCGCCTTGCTAATTACCGCTGGATCGAATGTGAAAGTCTGTTCTGAGCTTTCGGTTTTGATCACCAAAGTTTCTGTCTTGTTTGCATTCGCCATAATCTCGGCAGCAGGTTTTTCGGTCTTCTTGCAGGCGAGAATCGTTGCTACTAAGCAGAGCAACATAATTTGCGTTCTCATGATTTTTGCATTCCGTTAAATCAGATTAAGCCTGTCAAGTTGTGAAGAAGGGTGTTTTTGACCCTCTGTCTGGCTGATCATGACTGTTTCATTGGCTGTGCCACATGGCAGCAATCCATGCTGCCAGCAGCGAAGCGATCATGCCGAGAACGACGAACGGCAGGTATGACTCATAAAGGTTCCAGGTATTTTCGCTTTGTTTCGACGCCATCTCACCGAAGGCACTCGAAACATAGAGCGTGCGGATTTCGCCCGTGACCTGCCAGGTGCATGCAGCGGCGTAGATGATCAACATCCATACGCTTGGTTCACTCTGCCATTCGTGTACGAACGGCCGGTGCAGTAACAAGGCGAACGAAAACAGCGCGATTGTACAGAACAGCAGAAAGACAGTGTACCATTGCGGCAGGCCCTCGAGAAATCGCCTCTGCAAAGTCGGCACGATCGCTACCAGTGTTGTGGCCGCGAAGAAGAGTGCCTGCGCCAAAAGCGCAGCCCACGCGGTGGAGTAGGCTGCAAAATACAGATTGAAATCACCCAGGTTGGCGCTACTAAGACCATTGGCATAGAGGCCGCCCGTGGTCACCACCGCACCCAGCAAGGTCTCGGGAAAAGCGAACTGGCTCAGCACCATATAGAGCATTCCCCACAAGACTGCCCCCGCGACGAGAAAGCCGATGCCCAGTGCACCGAGTGGTACCGTTTCCCTGTGCGACTGGACGTACAGGATGCAGCAGGGTAAAATGACGAAAGAAAACAGCATGTGGCTGCTGCGCAGGCAGACGTAGAGCAGGCGCAACGGGGCAGGCAAGTCAGGCGCGAACATCTTGCGTCGCTGTGGTTTGTCGATTTTAGCCAAACGCTCCTCTTAAACCACGCAGCGCCTGGTAGCCCGCCGGTAAATAGCTATGGAATTCCATATCAGGGGGAGCGTCAAGCCTTCTGGAGGCAGTTAGTCGTTGGAATGGAGCTCCCCAGAGTGCATATTTCAGGCTCCCAAGGAAAATGTGACATAACACCTCTAGCTCCCACGCAGAACCAGGATACCTCCGGAAAAAAAATTTTGCCACATCAGAAAAATTAGATTATATTAGCACTGTGATTGATAGAGTGCTATCACTCACAAATACAGAGCGCCGTACAATGCGGACGCAAAGCTAATAACCCAGGAGGGAATATGTTAGTTAGAAGCAACACACTTTGGAACGACCTCGCGGAGGTTCAGAACGAATTTGACCGTCTCTTCCGCTGGGGTTTTGGAGACGGGGTCAGCAACCACTACCCGCCGGTGAACATCGCCGAGAACGACGATGCCTATACCGTGCAGGCGCGCGTGCCGGGCCTTGCAAAAGAAGATATTACGATCGAGCTCGAAGGCCGCCAGCTGAAGATCAGCGGTCAGCACAAGCGTGTCGAGGCAGAATATGCCCGTGAGGAACGTGCAACCGGCCGTTTCGAACGCGCTTTCACCTTTCGCCACGAAGTTCAGGCCGACAGGATCGAAGCTACAGTAAAAGACGGAATTCTCACCGTGACGCTGCCTAAGGCCGAAGAGGCCAAGCCGCGCAAGATCGAAATCGTCACGAAGTAATGGAGGGCAATATGTTCGGATTAGCAAAGAAAAACCAGGAAACTGCGCAGGTCGAAAAGAATGCCGCAGCAGCTGATGTGACCTATGTCCCGGCTGTCGACATTACCGAGGGTGAAGCGGGTTACACCATCTTCGCCGATGTACCGGGTGCCAACAAAGACAGCGTGAGCGTCACCTTCGAAGACGGCGTCGTGACCCTGAAGGCACAATCGGCAGCCGAAGCGGTCAGCTCAGACCTGATTCGCCGCGAGTTCCGCTTCGCCAACTATGAGCGTGCGTTCCGCGTCAGCGACGATGTCGATGCTGACAAGATCTCTGCGGAGATCGCGAATGGTGTACTGCAGGTAACCCTGCCGCGCAAGGCCAGCGCGAAAAAGATGATCCCTGTTTCTGTGAAGTAAAAAGAATCAATCAGATGCGCCCGAAAGGCGCATCTGATTGAACTTCTCCAATTTCCCTTTTCGCACTCTCCATTCTTTATAATCTGACGAACAGATGAATACAACTTCAATTCGCCTTGTGGTACTTACGCTATTGGCTTTTGCCTCTGCCTGCAGCAGCTTCGAACGCTATCCAACTGATAAAACCCGCTTTACCTTTAAGGGCAAAGGTGTGCTTGTCGCAGCACAAGATCGCGCCACGGGAATTCCCAAGGTCGAAAGTCTGTTCCGCAGCGCTGCGGGCGATGCAGCCGGTTCGATTCATGTACTGCCTCTGATGCCCGCCTCGGCGTTTGAACTACCGGTCAATGCAGCCAGAATCGGTCTGCAGAAAAAAGGTACGCAAGGGCTCGACCCGATGGCGCAGGTTGCTGTCAACGCGCTGCTGAAGGATGGCAGGCGATTTGGCGTGAAGTTCGACTACATCATCTTCGTCACCGCTGAAAAAGCCAACATCATGGGACAGGTGATCAACGTCGAATACTACGCTGCACTCTACGAAATTTCTACCAAGCGCGTTCTTGCCGCGGCGCGCGATACCGGCACCACCACGCCCGAAACCGCAGCAGAGCAAATGCCGCTCGGCGCGCGGCGTGTGGTATCGATACTCCTGTACGGAGATTTTTGACAGAGCGTTGAAAGCGCTTTGTCAAAAATTCAAGGGGTAGCGCAGACCGATGTGCGCGCTGACACTCCAGGGCACAAGGTGTAGCGGTGCGGAGCTCACCACTGTGCCATCGGGCGCTGTCTGCGTGGCAATTTTTGCATCCACCGCCGAACTGAGGCCGTGGTCGTAGCGCAGCATGAACAGACCTTCGAGATCGCGGTATACCTGCGCAATCACGCCCAAAGCAACATAAAAACCGAGGTAGCCGCCGGTTGATGCCCGCGCATCGGTGAAGGTGGTAGCGCGGCTGCCACCATCTATCGTCACCGCAGAAGATCCCACCTGGAATGTCTGTAGAAGGCCTGCCTCGACGAACAGCCAGTCTTCGCGAATGCGGTAGCCGAGACGCCCGTCGATAAACTGCATCGGCCAGATGGCAACGCCGTAGAGGCCATCCATTGTCACACCGTTGGCGGTCATGTCGCGCTGGCTGTAGCCGAGTGAGGCAGTCACAAACGAACTGCCATCAAGGTTGTAGAGGCCCGTCAGGTTGAACTCAGTCAGCATGCGGTAGTCGTGCTTCACGCCGAGTGGGTAGGTACTAAACCATGCGGTGGAGCTCATGAGGCCCAAACCAAATGTCGCTTCAATTTCCCAATCGGCCCGCCGCTGCGGCGTGAGGTTGAGTTTCGCCGGTTCGCCTGCTTTCTCAGGCGATGTGTCATTCACAACAATCGAGGGGTGTGACCAGATCAGTCTGCCCTCATCGTCGTGAATGGTGAGAATTTTTTCCTTGTTCAGGCTTTTTGTGCTGCCGGTTTCGAGGCGCACTGTGACTTCAGTTTCTTCAAGCCGCACAATCTGGCCCCGCACCTGACCCTCTTCGGTGACAACCAGCGCGGCGTGAGCAGGGGAAGCAAGCAGGGCTAATAACAGAAGTGTCAGCACCGCCCGCACCAGAGCTTCCTCGGCTTTGTGCACAGCCTGTCAATTATGTCACACGCCGGCGTGCCGGGTTTGTGGCTGCTGGCCCGCGCTCTGGAAAAAAGGGTGTAATTTTCTTTGCAGCCTGTCGTCTGTAGGAGTATCATGCAGACAGAACGAATGCGCGCGGTCATGAAATACCTTTTACCCCGCAAGCTGGCAGCACTGCTGGCATTACCGCTCGCGCTCGCGGCTGCACCGCTCTGTGAAGCCTGCCCGGTAAATTCTGGCATGGCCACCAAGGCACCTGCGACCAGCCATAGCGCAGAACATGCCTGTTGCGAAAAAAAAACACAGGTCAGGCAGGCGTATACCGCCGATCACTGCGACAGCTGCGTTGCTAGACCGGTGAGCGCAAACGCGGCGTCCGAATTCAAAGCAGATTTGCAGCTTGCACCGGCTTCTGCACCGGTGCTGGCAACCGTAACGCCGGTCGCTCTGGCAGCGGCGCCGCAGCCCACCGCTCTTAATCCCAGTCATTCTCCACCAGCCGTCTATCTATTGCAGCAAAAGATTCTCCTCTAGAGCAGGCCCGGCAGGGGCTTTAATGGGGTGTGGCCTGGGCCATACCTGTCCCTTCGCCCACGTTATTCCCGCGCAAACGGGAATCGTAGCCTTGTCTTATGGAGGATCTTATGCGTTACTTTTTTTATGCCCTGTTGCTGACATCACCCGCTCTCTCTCAAGAGACGGATTACTATCTTAATCTGGCGCTGCAGAACAATGCGAAGCTGGCGGCCGACCGGCAGCTGGATTCTGCCGCACAGAGCGATCATGCGCGCGAGAGCATATTTCTCGAAAACCCGGAGTTCATGGTGGGGCTCATGAATGTGCCGGTGAATACCTTTCCCGCGCTGAACCGCGACAGCATGTCAAACTTCAGCGTCGGTCTCACGCAGCGCATCGCGCTTCCCTGGGAGGCACACTACCGCAAAGCTGCCGCAGAGTTGCGCGCTGCCACGAGCGGAATAAATCTCGAATTACAGCAGGCCGCACTGCGCTACGAGGTGCTGGAGAAGCTAAATGCGATACGTTTCTATGTCGAGCGCGGGAAAAATCTTAACGACGCCAGGAAACTGATCACCGCGACGATGCGCATACTCGCCGTTCCGCGCAAAGAAGCCCGCAACACCGCCGGTGCAATTCTCGAGGCGCGTGCGGCGCTCGCGACGGCAGAGAACGATCTATTGAATAACGAGTACGAGCTAGAGAAAGCCTGGCTTGAACTGGAAGCCCTCTGCGGAACAAAGTTCAACCGCGCCGAAGCCAGTGGTATACTGGCAACATGGGATAAGCTCTCGGTGAAGAACGACGAGCCGGCGCCAGACCTCAAAAGAAGTCTCATCTACCGCAAGGCAGAGAGTGAAGTGCGCGCACAGCAGGCGATGCTGTCGCTGTCGCGCTCGGCGCTTTTTCCCGAAGTGAAGGTATCGGCCGCTTACATGTTCAGGCAGACCGTGCCGGGTAGCAGCATGGCTGAAGACATGGTTGCGGTTTCGGCTTCAACTCCGTTGCCGGTCTTTTATCCGCTTAAGAACAAACACGAAGTCGAAGGCCAGGAAAGACGCCTGCAGGCTGCCGAACGCATGCTCGCCGACACCGAGCGCCAGCTCGGGGCGCAGGTGGCCGCAGAAACCGCGCGGCTGAAAACACTGCTTGCTTCAGCCGAAAATTATGCACGGGCAATCCTGCCGGCGCACAGCTCGGCACACCGCTCGCACCTCGCTAACATTAACCTAATGGGCGGCAGCGCCGCCGAAGCGCTGATCGCTTACCGCATGTACCTCACTGCGGGTGAAGAGAGACTGCGGCAAATACGCGACGCTCACTCGGCGCTCTTCAAACTCGAATACCTGCGCGCGCAGGGAACAGACAAAGGGGAATCAAAATGAAAAATCTACATCGCTCATTGCCGGTCTTGCGTACCTTGCTGCTGGCCCTCGTTGTCGCAATTATCGCCGACTGCGCGAAGAAGAAAGAACCGGAAGTCTGGTACTGCCCCATGCACACGCACTACCGTACCGACCACGCGGGCAATTGCCCGATCTGCGGCATGGCCCTGGTAAAAGAAGAAGCTCCCACCAAAGTTACCGATACCCACTCACCGGAACAGCATAAGGAAAAAGAAGAAGCAAAGGCAGCACCGGCGGCGACCATCACCGTAACGCCTGAACAGCAAAAGCTCGTGGGCATAACCACGGCAAAACCGAAGGAGCGCAAGCTATCACTTTCGCTGCAGCTCGCCGGGCAGGTGGCTTACGAACCTGACATTTACGCAGCCATTATCGAGTACCGCCAGCTCGCTGCGGCAGCGCACACGCTGGAAGGGTCAGTGGGCGGCAGTGCGAACCTGACGCAAAGCGCAGTGCTACGCCTGCGGCAGCTCGGTGTCAGCAGCGACGAGATACAGCAGTATGCGCGGTCAGAGACGGCGGCCTCGAGACTGATCACCGGTCATGGTGGTGGTAAAGCACTGATTACGCTCCGGCTTTCTGAAGCCGACCTTTCGTTTATGCGCAAGGGTATGGCTGTCAAAATTACGGCGCCGGCGTATCCTGGAAAAACCTGGAACGGGCAGGTCACAGCGATTGGCAGCCTGGTCGACGCGAAGAACCGCAGCCTTTCGGCGCGCGTGCTCGTTTCTGATTCTGGCCAACTCACGTCGCAGATGGCCGTCACTGCCGAAATTGCGATTCGTGCCGGCAATGGTGTCAGCATAGAACGCTCTGCGGTGCTCGACACGGGCGCGCGCCAGGTCGTCTTCGTGAAGGTCTCTGCCACCGAGTTCGAGCCGCGCGCCGTACGGGTGCTCGGCGGCAACGAAGAGTACGCACTGGTTTCGGGCATCACGGCTAAAGACGACGTCGCTGTCTCTTCCGCATTTTTGCTCGATTCCGAAGCGAAGCTGCGTTTGGGTGATTCGGTTACAGGGTCACACCAGGGGCACTGATGATTCGCCGAATTATCACCTTCTCGGCTGAGAACCGCGCGCTGACGCTGTTTCTCACTCTCGTGGTCACGCTTGGCGCGTGGTATGCAACGAAGACAATCCGCCTCGATGCGCTGCCCGATCTGTCAGATACGCAGGTAATCGTCTACACGCGCTGGGACAGAAGTCCCGACGTCGTCGAAGCGCAGGTGACGACGCCGATCGTGCGTGCGCTGATGGGAGCGCCTAAAGTGAAGACGATACGCGCCGTGACCGACTATGGCACGTCGTTTGTCTACGTCATCTTCGACGATGCGACTGACCTCTATTGGGCGCGCTCGCGCATCAGCGAATACATGGACCGCATTCGCACGCTGATTCCTGCCGATGCGCGGCTTGAGCTGGGTCCCGATGCGACAGGACTGGGTTGGGTTTACCAGTACGTGCTGCGCGACAAGACAGGCAAGAACGACCTCGAGCGCCTGCGTTCGCTGCAGGATTTCACCATCAAGTACCAGCTGCTTTCGGTGCAGGGTGTCGCCGAGGTCGCGAGTGTCGGTGGTTTCCAGAAGCAGTACCAGATCACCCTCGACCCGGTACGGCTGCGCGCATCGGGAATTTCCCTTAACCAGGTAATCGACAAAGTGCGCGGCAGTAATTCGCAGGCGGGCGCCCGCCTCCTGGAAATCGGCGGTGCCGAGTACATGGTGCGCAGCCAGGGTTACCTGAAGAATAAGTCCGAAATGGAACAGATTGGCGTCGGTACTGACGATGCCGGCAACGCCATCACGCTGCGCTCGCTGGCCACGGTTACTGAAGCACCCGCGTTGCGCCGCGGTGTGACAGATTTCATGGGCGAAGGTGATGCAGTCTCGGGTGTCGTGGTCATGCGGCAGGGAGGGAACGCGTATGACGTGATCGGCCGCGTGAAGCAGAAAGTCGAAGAGATGCGGAAATTTCTGCCCGAGGGCATTGAACTTATTCCCGTCTACGACCGTTCGGAGCTTATCGAGCACAGTATCTCTAACCTGAAAACCAAGCTGGTGGTCGAAATGCTCATTGTAGCGCTGGTGATACTCATTTTTCTCAACCATTTTCCTTCGGCGATCGTACCCATTCTGACGATACCCATTGCCGTGCTTGTTTCTTTTATTCCGCTGAACTTGTTCGGCGTCAGCTCGAACATCATGTCGCTTGCGGGCATAGCGATTTCGATCGGCGTGCTGGTCGACGGTGCCATCGTCGAAGTAGAGAACGCCTACAAAAAACTCGAAGAGTGGCAGCGCAATGGCATGAAAGAGGATTACCACAAGATACGCCTCGAAGCACTGCTCGAAGTTGGTCCCTCCGTATTTTTCTCGCTGCTCGTCGTTGCGGTAGCTTTCTTACCGATCTTTACTCTCGTCGACCAGGAGGGCAGACTCTTCAAACCGCTCGCCTACTCGAAGAACCTGGCAATGGCAGTTGCGGCGCTGCTGGCGATCACAGTAGATCCAGCGATGCGCATGCTTTTTTCGCGTCCGCCAACCCCACCCCCGGCCCCTCCCCTATTAGGGGAGGGGGGCCCGAAGGGGGGGAGGGGGCTCGTACCGAAGGCTCTGCACGGAATCGGCTCGCGGATCACGCATACCATTTTGGTAGGAAAATACCACCGCGAAGAAGACCATCCGATCAGCCGGCGCCTCATTGCGCTCTATGGACCGGTCTGTCGCTACACGCTGGAGCACCCGAAGCGCATCATTGGTGGTGCCGTGGTGCTGATGCTCTCGATGGTTCCGCTCTACCTGCACCTCGGGCATGAATTTTTTCCTGCGCTGTATGAAGAATCTCTGCTCTATATGCCTGTCACTGCACCTGGCATAGCTCCCACTGAAGCTGCGCGACTTTTGAAACTGACTGACCAGATCATCGCTTCGCACCCGGAGGTGGAGCGCGTGTTTGGCAAAGCCGGTCGCGCCGATTCGGCGACTGACCCCGCACCGCTTTCGATGTTTGAAACCAACATCATGCTCAAACCCCGCTCGCAGTGGACCGTCAAAACCAAAGAGGAGCTTATTGTGAAACTCGATGCATCGCTGAAGATTCCCGGTCTTACGAATGCATTCACGATGCCTATTCGTGCGCGCGTCGATATGCTCTCGACCGGAATGCGCACGCCGCTGGGCCTGAAGATCCAGGGGCGCAGCATCGCAGACATCGACAGAGTTGCGGTGAAAGCAGAACAGGCGCTGAAGAACCTGCCCGGTGTGCGCAGCGTCGTGGCAGAGCGCACGGCCACGGGCTACTACGTTGATATTGAACCGCGGCGGCTCGATGTCGCGCGCTATGGTCTGTCGATCGACGACGTGCAGCTGTTTGTGCGCACGGCGCTCGGCGGCGAAGAGATCACGCAAACGATTGAAGGTGTGCACCGCTATGGCGTCATTGTCCGCTACCCGGCGACATGGCGCAATTCTGTCGAAGCCCTGCGCCGTTCTCCGCTCAGCATTCCCGGTGGGGGTCAGGTGCCGCTGAGCGCCATCGCCGATGTTTCGCTCAAAACCGAACCGGGTATGATTCGCAATGAAAACGGCTTTCTCACCAGCTACGTCTTCATCGATACCAGCAGCGCCGACATCGCCGGTGTTGCCGGGCGCATTGAGAGCGAACTGGCAAAGCTGCAGCCGCTGCCAGAGGGCGTAGCGATCGCTCTCAGCGGGCAGTACGAAAATATCATTCGCGTGCGCGATCGCCTGCTGGTGGTGGTTCCGATCACCCTGATGCTGATCGTCTTCTTGCTCTATGCAAACACCCGCTCGTGGCCCAAAACCGCGATCGTGCTGCTCGCGGTCCCCTTTTCCATGCTCGGCGCGCTGCTCTTGCTTACGGCGATGGGCATACAGATTTCGATTGCCGTCTGGGTGGGATTAATCGCGCTCATGGGCCTCGATGCCGAGACGGGAGTTTTTATGCTGATGTACCTCGATCTCGAGTATGAAGCGAGAAAGAAAAAAATCCACAACGAGCGCGATCTGAAAGAGGCGGTGTATGCCGGGGCGGTGCACCGGCTGCGGCCGAAGATGATGACGGTGATGGCGGCCTTCTGTGGCCTGTTGCCCATCATGTTTTCGACGGCCACAGGCTCAGACGTAATGAAGGCGATCGCGGCACCGCTGGTGGGCGGCTTATTCACCAGTTTTATACTCGAGCTCGTGATCTACCCGCCGGTCTACTTTCTCTGGAAAAAGCGGAAGATGGGTGGGGTGTGAAAGTGTTTGGGTTACGATAAATAGTGGACCGCCTGCCACATGTACAATAAATTGTACATGTGGAAGCCGTGTCTTACAGCGATTTGCGCAAGAATCTGAAAAAATACATGGACGACGTCTACTCGGGCCATTACCCGCTGATCATTACCCGCAAGAACGACGAAAACGTGGTGATGCTGTCACTCGATGAGTTCAATGCGCTGCAAGAGACAAACTACCTATTGGCCACAAAAGCCAATGAAAAGCACCTCAAGAAATCGATTGCGCAGCATAAATCGGGCAAACTCAGGCAACTCAAGATTGGCTGATGAACGTCCTCTTCACCGAAGCCGCCTGGGCCGATTACCTTTACTGGCAGGCGGAAGACAAAAAAACCCTCAAAAAGATTAACGACCTGATAAAAGAAATTAAGAGATCCCCCTACGAAGGTTTGGGCAAGCCAGAACCCTTGAGGCACCAGTTACAGGGGTATTGGTCACGGAGAATAGACCTCGAGCACCGTTTGGTATATAAGGTTGAAGATCGCAGGACACTTGTTGTCATCGCCTGCAGATACCATTACTGAGTACATCGTGCGTCCCGGTCACTGCATAGTTATCTCGCTTCTGTGCGTTGGCAGCATCTTTACCCAGCGCAGTGGTCTGACACCGCAATCCGAGAATGCGATCGAATTCGAGGTTGCCCGGCTGGCAGAGCAGCTGAGCGCTGAGGGCTTTAACTGCTCAGACCGCATACTTGCCGGCCAGGCACAGACGATTGAAACGCAGCTGTTAACCGAGCCACTCACAGCCTATTCATTGGCAGTGGTTACCGGTCGTGGTGGCAGCGCTGTCACCGTGCGGAGTATAGCCGTTCAGGGCCAGGGTAACAAAACGTTTGAAATCCCCCTTGAGAATACTGGCTTCGGCGCGCACGCGGCAATTGCTGTTCGTGCACCGGGTGAAAGGCGGATCCAGATTCGCCTCGAGCAGAAGGCAGCGTTTCGGTTGCTGGTGTGCCAGATGGAAGCGTCGCTCTACCGCATGAAGCAGCTGAAGCCTGACCTCGTGACCGAAAGCAGGCGCTGATCAGCGCTTATCGAGTTTCTTTTTGTAGAGCCACGTCTTACCACTCTTCCATTCCATGCGTGCCAGGTTGTCGACTGGCAGTACATGCTTCAGGTAGCTCTGCTCATAAAAATCAAATTCGGTAGCACCGGAATAATCCCTTGGCCAGCTGCTGCGGTTCTGCGCCTGGTGGTCTTCTTTGGGAAACGGGCGATCGTAGTAGCCCCATTCCACCAGGTGGAAAAACTCGTGGTGGTAGAAGAGCGCAGAGCCGCCCTCGCGCAGCAGTTTGTCGCCTTCGCTGATCCACAGTGCGCGGTGTGTTGAGTCGTCGCCACTAACCCACGGGTGCTCTGTCACACCGCCATTGGTGACAAAAATTTCGGGATGTTTCGCCGTGCCCGGCCACATCAGGATTGTGGCGTCGGCTGCAAGCACCTGTTTCAATACCGATGGCTTTAGCGGTGGTTCAATAAACTGGGGTTTCGCCTGCGCAATCCAGCGGTTGTACCTGGGGTCGGTATGAAACTCCACTGTGGTGATGCGTGAACCACCCAGGGGGATTGTCTTCAGTTTCCATTCTACCTCGCCGCCTGTTAGCGCGAGCACGCTGTCAGAAAAGTACTGGAAGTTCTTTTGGTTTTCGGGAATGGCAATCGAAACGATCTTCTTGTTCGCCACAAACGAAGCGGCTGATGAATCTGCTGCCTTAAAGCGTTCGGCTTCCGCAGCATTTGCCGGCAGGTTCAGCCGTGTTTCGGGTACAATCAGCATGATTGCTGTGCGTTCGCTGCGGCCCTTCGCCTGCGGGTTTTCCTTTCGCCACGCGGCGGCGATTTGCCTGATGCGCAGTTCGTCGTGGAGAAAACTGTCGCGCGCCGCGAGTGTTGCGCGGTTAGCATCGAGCGCGGTCGCAAAGTACTGCAGCGCACGCGCATAGTCTTTCCTGCGGTAAAACTCATCGCCCAGCTCGAGCGCCAGCATCGCGAGTGGACTCAGGAAATATCCGTTCGTTTCACTGACCTGATTGATGGTAACCAATAAGCTGAACCATTTTTCCGGCTCGGGCAGGTTCTTTGCCGATTTGCCGACGAGCGCGCTCATCGCATTCGCTGTATTCGCAATCACCGGCTTGTTGGCATAGGGTGTCGCGAGTCGCAGGTAGAAGCGTGCACCGGTATTCTGCTGGCCCAGCTCTACATAAGCGATGGTCATGTAGTTGATTTGAAGCAGGTAGTTGTGTTCGCCGATCTGCTGTGCCGCACCTGCGTTCAGGCGCGAAGCCTGTGCGGCGATGGCGGCATAATCCTTCAGGTTCCAGAAACACCATACAGCGTGTGCGCGGTGAGCGGGAGCTCGTGCGGGTTCGAGGGTGGCTGCCTTGAGGGCCGCCTTCGCCGAAGTTTCCCAGTAAGCCGGGTTCGTGTTGGCAAGGTTGCCTGCTCCGACATAGATGAGGTATTGCCCGTAATGATGGCGCGGATACTTTTGGTTCAGGCTCTCACCGAATTCTATTGCCCCGGTCCAGTTCTGTGCATTGATAAGGTCCTGCCCCTGCTGCCATTCAGCACTGCTGACTGCGGCGAGGCTGATCGGTGACGCAAATGCCACCACCAGGGCTACGGCCGCTAAGTGTCGCATCGATAATGGTCGGTGTCTGAGCATCGGCACCTCAATGCCAGCCCTTTGCAGATTGTAAACGGAAAGAAGGAATATTTTCCCTGCATCTCTGCTTCGCAGAGATGCAGGGAAAATTATAACTTCGCTCCGCAGTGCTTGCAGTGCACCGCGTCCACGTCGTGGCCCTGCAGGCTGCACGCGGGGCATGCCTGCCCTGAGACTTCTTTCTGGCGAATCTGGGTGAGCTCCGCCGTGACAATGCCCGTAGGCACCGCAATGATGCCGTAGCCCATGATCATCACCAGCGAGGCGAGCGCCTGCCCGGTGGGTGTTTTCGGCGAGATGTCGCCGTAGCCGACTGTGGTCAGGGTGACGATCGCCCAGTAGATACTCTGTGGAATGCTGGTGAAGCCGTGCGCCTCACCTTCGATGACGTACATGAGTGAACCCACGATGATCACGATGGTGGTTACTGTCACCAAAAAGACAGTAATTTTACCCTGGCTTTGAGAGAGTGCACGCTTGAGAATTTCGGCCTGCGACAGGTAGTGCGCGAGCTTTAGAATCCGGAAAATGCGCAGCAGGCGCAGAACCCTGACCGAAAGCAAAAATTGCGCACCCGGCAAAAAGATGCTCAACCACGTTGGCAGTATCGCGATCAGGTCGACAATCCCAAAGAAGCTGCGGGCGTAACGCAGTGGCCTGCTCACCGAGACAAGCCGCAGACCATACTCGATGGTAAAGAGTATGGTGAAGAACCATTCCGCAATTTTGAGTTCGTCGTGCCAGCGTGTCTCGATACTCTTCACGCTTTCGAGCATGATGATCAGCACACTGGCAAAGATCGCCCCAACAAGGCCGAGATCGAACAACCGGCCGGCAGGTGTGTCTGCCTCGTAGACGACTTCATGGACGCGGCGGCGCCAGCCGCCGAGTGAGTCTTTTTCCTGCATTGTTTCCTGGGGCATTGTCAGTACCCCGAAAATGATTGGTCACAATGCCGTAAAGCGCAGCGCCTAAACCATCACGCGACGGTCATTCTGGTGCAGGGAAATGAACCCCGCCATCTCGTCTTTTCTCGGACGCAGAACGACCGCTGTGCCAAAACCGGAATCAAATCCGGTATCCTTTTCGCTGTAGCCCACCATACGGGTAAAGAAGCTGGTCTTAATTTTGATGCGCTTGACATCGCTCATCGGCTTGACGATTCCTTTCAACTCGGTAGCCCACTTTTCCAGAAGTTGGTTCATCGTGGCATGATCAGACGCCGGGTTGCCCAGCATGGACTCAATTGCCTGAAGCGGATGCACTCCACCGATGTTAAAGCTCTCTTCAATACCACGTGTCGGTATGACGTAGAGTGCTTTCTCTGTTGCGACTGCCACTGCGTCTGCGGGGCCGAGCTCCTGAAAAACCCACGTCACCTTCTTTGCCAGTGCATAATCCTTTCCTGCTACTAATGCCATGATTCCTCCTGCGAATGAAGCTGAGGTCTTATGTGCATAGCAGCGAACAACGTAAAGGTCTTTATAGGATGTTTATCCTACAAGGTGCCCGTCAGGGCACGGTACGCCTTCAGGTACTTGTTGAGCCGCTCGGCCTCTTTGGGGCCGACCGACACCATCCGCCGAACGTCCATATTGTCTTCGAGGTCGTTGAGTTTCACCCGCACGGCCAGTGGGTTTGTCTTGATCCGTTCGATAAAGGCTTCGTAGTTTTCAGTCTCCGAGGTCTTGGTGACGCAGCGCAGCGCCGCGATGATGTGCTCGGGAAAACCTTCTGCGCGCAGATCATCGAACGTCACCGGAGAATCTTCCACGACATCGTGTAGCACGCCGCAGATCTTTTCGTCGAGCGTCTGTCCACGGTTCATCACGCGCATGACATGCAGTATGTATGGCGCGCCTACCTTGTCGACCTGGTCTGCATGTACCCGCTGCGCGATGGCGACGGCTTTGGCCAGCAAGTCAGACATACTATTTTTTTCCTGCGAGGTCTTCGGCGATCGCGAGAGCGCGCTCTAACCCACCACCTGAAGCAAAACCGGCGAAGCGCACCATGCCGTTCTGGTCAATGACCACCAGCGTGGGGTAGCCGGCGACATGGTAGTCCAGCGCGACGCCGCCCTTGGCATCGATGAGCAGGGGGTATTGCGCGCCGCGGCTGCGGACAAATGCCCTGACGGTGGCCTCGTCTTCATTGGTGATACCCAGAATGGAAATGCCTGCATATTTTTTCTCGCGCTGGAATTCGACCAGCGCCTGCCTGACCGGTTCGCACGGGCCACACCAGGTTGCCCAGAAATCGAGAATGATTACCCTGCCAGTGGCCAGTGAATACGGCGCACTCTTGCCCAGCTGCGGTAAGGTGAATGCCGGGGCAACCTGGCCAACCAGCGACGCAGTATCGAGCCGTTCACCCAGCGGCACCTGTAACAGCTGGGTTTTTCCTGCACGCACGTACTCGATGGCAACGACGGTACCAGCCTGGTAGCGCTGCACCTCGGTAAAGAGGTGTTTCGGGTCGCGAATGGCGACACCGTTCACCGAAAAAATAACGTCGCCCGCCAGAAGCCCCGCGCGCTGCGCCGCAGAATTCTGCATCACCTTTTCAATGCGCACACCGCGTGGCGCCTGCGTGTGTACCACCCCCAGGAGCGGCTTACGTGTTTTGTCTTCACTACCCGCTTTCTGCGCGGTAACGGTGGTGGCAAAGACCCCCACCGCAATGGAAATAACTATTAAAACCCTCCTCTGCATTTTCAAACCCGCAGCTTGCAGCGAAATCCGCGCGCGGCGTAGTATGATTCAGCGCCGTTGTGGTATGTGAATACCTGATCGTAGCGGCGATCGCAGAAAAGCGCTCCGCCCAGTTTGCGTATTTTTTCCGGCGTCAGAATCCAGCTCGAGGTTTTCAGGTCGAATGACCCCACCTTCTGCAGCGCACGGTAATCTTCTTCGGTGAGCAGTTCAGCACCCATCTGTTCGGTAGCTTCAACAGCACTGCCTTTGGGTTTGTTTTCTTTGCGAGCGTCGAGCGCCTTGCGGTCATAACACAGGCTGCGGCGCCCGGCAGGGCTCTCTGCTGCGCAGTCCATAAAGATGAACACACCCGCCTTCTTGTCGTGCGCCACCACATCGGGCTCGCCACCACTCTGTTCCATCTGCGAGAGGCTCCAGAGTTTATCGGGTTGCGCGGTGAGCTTTTTTTCAACGGCAGCCCAGGTGATTCCTTTATGGCGCACCATATTCTTTTCAAAGCGGCTTTGCAGCTGTGAAAGCAGGGCCGCAGCTTCTTTCGCGTTCAGTGTGTTTTTGGTCGTGGGTTTTGGCATTTTGGTAGGGGGGAGCTATGTCGTTTACGGGCCCGGTACGAGCACGCACGAACTCCCACACACTTCTGCCGGTCTTTTGCCGCGGTTGTCAATCTCATATAAGGAAGGTTTCAGTGCCGAAAATTCCTGTCGTGCAGTTTCTTGCTGCAGCGTCCAACAGGGTATCGAACGGGAAAACCCGGGGATACTATGCACAGCGAAAAAACCAACCTCCAGCAAGCCATGAAACTGCACGACATACTGCTCAGTATGGTCGCGCTTGCCTGCTTCACGCTCAGCTTGACGCTGATTGCCACATTGTCATGATAACCCACATGAAAAAAAATATCGCAAAACCGAGGCAGCTGCTGCACGTCTGTGCGGCTGCAATCGTTGTCCTGGGGCCGGGCCTGGGCGCGCAAAGCAAAGGCAAAGCACCCGCTGAGCCACCAGAGATGAACCTGGTTGTGCCGCCCGATAATGTCGCGATGCCCGATGGCGGGTTCTTGTCTGACATTCAAGGCACCTGGGATTGTGGTGAATTCGGCACTGTCGTTCTGAAACAGAAGGGTGAAAAGGTCAGGGGCAAGTACGACCCCGATGGCAAGATTACCGGCACACTCAAGAACTCCCGGTTTACCGGCACATGGAGCGAGGCCGGCGGCTCAACGCACGGTACATTTGATCTCATGACATCGATCGAGCGCAAGACAAACCGGCCGACCAACCTGCGCGGCAAGTGGAAGAACGCCGGTGAACGCGACTGGCAGCCCACACCGCTCGAGTGCTCTAATTAACTTAATCACCCAACTCTTTCCAAACCTACCCCTGCCTGCGCAATGATGTACGCGTGCAGTTGCGGGTATTGGTCGAGTTCGACGTGGCGGATATTACAACCCAAATCCATGAGCAGGCGCAGGTTTGCGTCGATACCTATCGAACCATACGGAAACTTGTCTCCGCGCCACTCGGACTCATGGCTGCCCACGGCGTCACCCACCGTGTAGATGAGAACTCCGTCGTCGGCGAGAAAGTCAGTTAGCTTCGTGAGCACTTCCTGGTGCTCGTATTCTTCGAGGTGAAAAATGCTGTCCCAGGCGACGATGAGGTCGTACGCCTCGTCTACTGGCCACTCGCGAATGTCGGCGTGTACCAGGTGCACCTCGGGATGCTCGAGCCCCGCGAGAGCGATCATCTCGGCCGAGGCGTCGATGCCGGTGATTTCAAAACCGTGGTCGGCCAGCAGGCGAAACACCCGTCCGCCGCTGCCACAGCCGACGTCGAGAGCGCGCCGGCGGTTCTTGCAGTAGCTGATGGCGCGCGCAATCTGTGGAATGCCGTACTGCGAGTCCTTATGGTTCTCGTGCCACCAGCGCGCGATGCGGTCGTACTTGCTGCCGATCGGCTCGCCGGGTGTCATACGATAGTGACCTTGCCGCCGATAGCCGCTTCGAAGCTCTCCCGGTTGTTGAACCACACTTCGATGCGCCCTGGGTACTGCGGATTTCTGTGGTGGATGCGGTAGCCTTTGCTGAAAAGAAAACTGCGGCGTTCGACCTGGCTGATCTGCGTGAACGGTAGGTAGTACGGCTGGTCGCAGCTGGCGACGAGAAAATCGGGATAAACCGCCAGGCGAATAAACGGGCCTTTATAGGTCACCCAGCCGATAACGCCGGCACAGTTTTCGCTGAATAGCGGCCTCATTGCTGCTTCAGCCGGATGCCGGCGCTCTTTGCGCTGGTAGATCCACGCGAAAACGGCGATCAACGAAACGACAACCAGCAGTGGCAGTGCAAAGAAGTAATCGTTCGTCATATAAAAGCACTTTGACCGCCCAGCGCGGCGTCGAGCATTTCCGGGGGCAGATTACCGGCCCCCCTGGGGGGCCGGTAATCTGCCCCTAAACACTTTACACCCTGTCAGCGCGCCCTGATCTGCACCCATGAAACGGACATGGCAGCCCGCAAACAAGAAACGCAACCGCACACACGGTTTTCGCGCGCGCAATGAGACTGCCGAGGGCCGTGAGGTCCTGCGCCGTCGCCGCCAAAAAGGCCGCTGGAAACTGACAGTTTCTGACGAGCGCCGCCGCTGGGATATTGTAAAACGCTAAGGAGGTCCGTTAGGTACCTCCGGGGCTGACTGCTGAAACCGCAAGGCGCGGAAAGCAGCGCAGCGCTTTAGCAGCAGTTCGCGACGCGAACTGCGGGGCTTTCCGTGCTTGCGGATTCATTTCAGCAGTCAGCAAATTCAAAAAGTAAGCGCTCCCGCTACTTCACTTCCCTCAAGCTCAAACGCCGCATCGATCACCTTTTTGAGAACGGCCGAAAATCATTCGGCCGCTACCTCATGCTGCGCTTTGATGCCAGCGCCGAGACACAACCCCCGCTGCGCGTGGTCTTTGCCGTCAGCAGCAAACTCGGTACGGCCACGGTGCGAAACCGCATTAAACGCCGCCTGCGCGAAGCGCTCTTTTTGACGCTCAAAGACGGGCGTGCGAATCTTTCTGGTTATGACATCGCGATCGTGCCCCGCAAAGAAGTGGCGGAGCTCGACTTTGCTGAGCTCTGCGACGACCTGCGGCAGGCGCTGCGCCGCATGGTACCAAAATCCCCCGCACCCCATAGGAAGTAATTACAGCAAGAGCTGCGGCCGCTGCACGCCTGTTCCTGCAATTCCTATTTACGGGTCAGGTGGCCTGCGCCAAGACTGGTTCGATGCCCTTCGATACGGCCAATCTCACGGCGCTCGCGGCCAGGCACCAGCGGCTGATGCAGATTCGGTACGGCCAGGAAAGTCATGGCCTCACTGCCGAGCAGAAGCTGCAGAAGATACTCCACTACTGCGCGGTTGAGCTCGATGTTGCGCGGGCCGGGTTGTGGCGCCTTAACTCAGCCGGTGATGCGATTACCTGCACCCTCCAGTACGAACGCGGCAAACACCACTACACCAAGGGCCCTGAACTGACGGCAAAAGATTACCCACAGTACTTTGAGGCCATGCGGCGCGATCGCATCATCAATGCCGACGATGCCCGGAATGACCCGCGCACGGCTAATCTGACCGAGGCCTATCTCAAGCCCCTGGGCATCTATTCGCTGCTGGACTGCCCTACATTCGCCGGCGGCAAACTGGCCGGTATACTCTGCATCGAAGCAGAGGCTGCCGTACGCACCTGGTCGCTGCTCGACATCTCGTTTGCCGCGGCCGCAGCTGACGCCGTTTCTGCCATACAGGAACAACACCTGTGGGAAGAAGAGCGGCGCTATAACCAGTTTCTCGAGCAGTACGACAGCCTGACGGGATTAGTGAACCGGCGCTCGTTTCAGCAACAGGTCTTTCGCGATATTGCCGCGAAGCCCACAGAGCGCCACCTGCTCGCGCTACTCGGCCTCGATGCCTTTACTGCCATCAACGACAAATTTGGCCAGATTGTTGCCAACAGCGTGCTGCGGGTTCTGGGCGAACGCGCAACCGAAATCACACGTCGCTTTGGCAGTGCCTCGGGCCGCATCAGCGGTGACGTGCTCGGCTTTTGGCTTTCGCCGCTGCCCGAGCAGCCGGTCGTCGACGATTTCCTTGGTGCAATCCGCAATATCATCGATGAAGCCATCGAAACTGAATACGGCGTGCAGGTACGCGTCGGTGGTACAACCGGTGTGTATTTCCATAGTGCAGAACAGAAGGCGGTCCCTGATCCCATTCTTGCAGCCGAAATCGCTCTCAAGAACGCGAAGCAGGAAAACAAAGGCGGTGTGGGAGTTTTCTCAGAACACGGATACCAGCAGCTGCAGGACAAAAGCCGCATGGTCGACGAAATACACCGCGCGCTCGGGCAGGGCCAGTTCGTTCTGTGGTACCAGCCCGTTTTTGATGCGCGACGCACAGTCTATACAGGCGTTGAGGCGCTGGTACGCTGGCAGCACCCTGAGCTGGGTTTGCTCAGTCCCGCGCGGTTCATGCCGCTGGTTGCAGAGATCGGCAAGACGCGCGACCTGGGTGCCCTGGTGCTGAGGCAGGCCTGTGAGAATGCGGCGAATCTGCTCGCGCAGGGGCTAGATGTCGGGCGCGTGTCAGTCAATCTTGCTGCCGAACAGCTCTACAACAATAACCTCGCCCTCGAAATCCAGAACCTGCTGCAGCAATTTGGCCTTCCCGGGAATGTACTCGAGGTTGAGGTTCTCGAAGAACTCATTGGTCGCGACTTTGACCTCATCAACGAACAGCTGACCCGGCTGCGCGACATGGGTATAGGCATCAGTGTCGATGATTTCGGTACGGGATATTCATCGCTGTCGCGCCTGAAGCTATTGCCGGTGCAGAAGACCAAGATCGACAAGTCATTCGTCGACGGCTTACCGCACTCGGTTAACGACCAGTCGATCGTGCGCTCGATCGTCGCCCTGGGCCGTGCGCTACAGCTCCACCTGGTTGCAGAGGGTGTCGAGACTGCCGAGCAGTCGGCCTGGCTCGAGCACGAAGGTGTCGACTACCTGCAGGGTTTTCTCTACGCGCGCCCGATGGAGTTTGTGCAGTTGCGCGAATTTCTCAGGAAGCGGGTGGCTGGCTGAGGTTTACGCGCTTTCAGACCTTTCCAACTCATTCTGCAAAAAAAAGCCCGGCGAGTGCACCGAAAAGCACCACGTACGTGCTCTCCAGGTTCTTGAACAGGTAGAGCCCTGCGCCTGCAAGGCCTGCAATACAAAAGGCCGACCAGTGCGTAAACGTCTCACGCGACATGGCTACCAGGGCGAAGACCATGATCGCCAGAGAAGCCGCGTTGACTCCGCGCAGGAATGCAGAGAACAACTCCGATTTTCTCAGCTTCGGCAGGACCGAGTGCGTGGCGATGACGAAGACAAACGATGGCAGAAAAATGGCGACCGTAGAAACTATTGCCCCACTGAAGCCGTTGACCTGGTAGCCGATGAAGGTGACAGCCGAGAACACCGGGCCGGGTGTGATTTGGCCCACGGCAACCGCGTCCAAAAGCTGTGAACGCGGCATTAAACCACGCGCGACGAGTTCGGCGTCAAGAAAGGCGAACAGCACATAGCCGCTGCCGTAGAGTATTGAGCCGATCTTAAGAAAGATCAGGAAGAGTTTCGTATTCAGGGTCGCCGTCCCGCCAGAAAACAGCGGTTGCAGCAAGAAGATCGGCACGAAACTGTGAAGCCCCTTGTTTGTACCGTCCGCTGCGAAGCGTTTTGCTAAAGCGAAAATCAATCCCATGCCCAGCATCACCACCACTTCACTCATACCCAGAAAACACAGGACGAGGGTCGCGGCAGCCGCGAGCAATTTGCCGTACGAATTTACGGCGGTCTTGAAGAGTGGTAGAATCGCAAAAATGATGACCGCGATAATGGCCGGTTTGATGCCGAACAACAGGGCGCGCGCGGCGGGCAGCGTGCCGTATGCGCCATAGAACCACGCGATGCCCAGTGTGATGAGCACTGCCGGCACAATGAAGCCCAAGCCCGCAAGAATGCTGCCCCGCCAGCCACCGCGTTCATAACCGAGGTGGATTGCCATCTCGGTACTGTTCGGCCCCGGTATGAGGTTGGTGAGGCCGATCAGCTCGACAAATTTTTCATCGGAAAGCCAGCGGTGCCTCGCAACAAATTCATGGCGCATCAGCGCAATGTGCGCGACCGGGCCGCCAAACGCAGTGACGCCGAGGCGGGTGAACAGTGAGAGAATATTGAGCAGGTTGGTTTTCATGAATCTATTTTTAACCCCACCCCTGCCCCTCCCCTGTTAGGGGAGGGGTTAATCCCAAATAAACCCCGGCTAACCCAGCACCTACTGCTGCCAGCAGAAACGTTGCTTCGGGCGATACAAACTTCCAGGTAAGACCGGCGGTAAAACTTGCGAGCATAGTTGCGAGGCTGGCAAATGCCGTAAAGGTGCCGACTGCAGTGGCAGTATCTTCTTTCTCGCAGAGGTTGGTGATCCACGCCTTCGAGATGCCGTCGGTCATGGCGGCATAAATGCCGTAGGCGAAAAACAGGGCAAGCAATGTGTAGAAGTCGTGAGCGAAGGCGATCGTCGTGTAGACTGCGATGAAGAGACCAAGGCCCGCGAGAAAAGTCTTTTTGAGACCAATACGATCGCCCAGCCGCCCCATCGGGTATGAGAACAGCGCATAGACCAGGTTATAGAAGATGTAGACACCGATCACCTGTTGGTCGGTGAAACCCCGCCATTTAAGAACGAGCAGCAGAAAAACATCGGAGCTGTTAAAAAGAGTGAAAAGCAACAGCCCGTTGACAGTGCGCCGGTATCCCCTGCTGGCAGAGGTGTAGTAGCGCAGGAAATCCCACCAGCGGAACTTTCTGACTGCCTTTGCCTGCGTGGCTTTTTCTTTGAGCAGATAGGTCAGCGCGATGGCCGCGAGGCCGGGAAAAAACGCAAACACGAAAAGCTCGCGGTAGCGACCGGGATTCTGCCACAGCCACAGCAGTGCCAGCGTGGGGCCGATTGCTGCACCCAGCGTATCCATACCGCGGTGAAAACCGAACACCTTGCCTTTGTGTGCCGGCTCGGTTTCGGCAGAGAGTAAAGCGTCGCGTGCACCGGTGCGCACGCCCTTGCCGAGCCGGTCGGCCGTGCGACAGAAGAAGACCCATATTGGGTGCGCAGCCGAAACTATCAGTGGTTTGGCGAGCGCACTGAGCATGTACCCTGCACGGACAAATGGCACCCGCTTACCCGTCGCATCGGACCAGCTGCCAAAGAATCCCTTGCTGAGGCCTGCAGTTGCTTCTGCAATACCCTCGAGTAACCCAATGTAGACGATGGAGAGCCCGATAGTCTGCAGGTAGATCGGCATAACGGGGTAGAGCATTTCGCTCGCGATGTCGGTGAACAGCGAGACCAAAGAAACCAGCCAGATGGTACGGGTGATTTGCTGCATTCCTGACCGCCACATGAGACCGTCAGCACAGAGTGCAAAGGTTCTTTCGACAAGATGGCGAATTCGCTTGGCGTTGGGTTTTCTCCTTCTTTTGTAACCCATGGCAAACAAAGAATTCGATGTCGTTGTCTATGGCGCTACCGGCTTCACCGGCCGCCTGGTGGCAGAATACCTTGCGCATGCTTCGACAGGCTCAGCAGCCAAATGGGCGATGGCAGGGCGCAATAGCGCGAAGCTCGCCGAAGTGCGCGACCTGATTGGTGCACCGAAAGACATTCCACTGATTGAAGCCGATGCATCGTCGCCGGCCAGCCTCAAGGCAATGTGCGCGCGCACAAAAGTTGTGCTTACCACCGTCGGGCCCTACCAGCTCTACGGCACGCCACTCGTGGCAGCGTGCGCTGAATCGGGTACAGACTATGTTGACCTGTGCGGCGAACCCAACTGGATTCGCGAGATGGTCGAAGCGTACGATGACGCGGCGAAAAAAAGCGGTGCACGCATTGTGATCTCCGCCGGGTTTGATTCGATTCCCTCTGACCTGGGTGTCTGGTTTCTGCAGCAAGAAGCTATCCGCCGGTTTGGTGCGCCTGCACCCCGCGTCAAAGGCCGCGTGCGCAAGATGAAAGGGGGAGCTTCAGGCGGTACGCTGGCGAGCATGAAAGAGGTTATGCGCGCCGGTATCAAGAATCCATCGCTGCTCAAGATCATGAGTAGCCCGTTCGCACTGACACCCGGGTTTGAAGGGCCGGCGCAACCATCGGGCATGGTGCCCGAGTACGACCGCGCAGCCGGCGTCTGGGTGGTGCCATTCGTCATGGCACCGATCAACACCAAAAACGTGCACCGCACGAACTACTTGCTGGGCCACCCGTACGGTAAAGATTTCGTCTACGACGAGATGATGTATACAACACTCGGCGATGCGGCGACTGCGCTGCTCGACGCCGCCGCAAAAGCAAATCCCTTTTCGGGCAAGGGACTCAAGCCCGGCGAAGGGCCATCTAAAGAAGAGCGTGAAACCGGATTCTATGATATCGTCTTTATGGGCGAATACCCTGACGGCCGCCGCCTACAGACCTCGGTCAAAGGCGACCGCGATCCAGGTTATGGTTCGACCAGTAAGATGATTGCACAAGCTGCGCTCACACTCTGCGAAACTAAATCGAATGGCGGTGTCTACACCCCCGGCGGAGTGATTGCGGCCCCGCTGGTCGAACGCCTGCAGAAGTATTCCGGACTGACGTTTGCAGTAGAGGAGTAGGCTTGTCAGTCCTGGTGAGAAGATTTCTTGTTTTTCTCATCCGCTTTTATCAGTACACGTTCTCAGCGATTCTGGGCGGCCAGTGCCGCTTTCACCCGACCTGCTCGCAGTACGCGGTTGAAGCATTCGGGAAATTGCCGCTGCACCGCGCCTTCTACCTGACGCTCTGGCGCATTCTGCGCTGCCAGCCATTCGCGAAGGGCGGTGACGACCCGGTACCGGAGAAATAGCCAAGCGTCGAAAATTCTGTTGGCGTACCACGGTCGTAAGGTAGCCTGCCCGCAGGGGCTATCGTACTCTCATGGAAGCTACCAATGACAACCGAAAGTATGAGCGCTACCTTGTAGGCCCACACCTAGACTGCAAAGTGCGCGTGCGGCATCCCGAAGAGCTGGTGGCTGACCTCAGTGATATTTCCGAAGGTGGAATGATGGTATTGCTGTCGCGCAACGAAGATATCGATGCACTCCACCCCCCGCTCGAAATCGAGGCAGAGATTGTGAGCGAGAACACGGCGCTGCAGTTTGCTTTTCGCGGCCGCATCGTCTGGAAACGCGAATTTAATGAGGGCAGAAAAGCCTTTGCGAGCCTCGGGATTGAGTTTTCACCCGGCGTTAAGCTGCCGCGCACCATGATCGATGCGGTGGCCGAAGAACCTGCCTAAGCTACCCGCCGCAGCGGCATATTCTGCCAGTGCGAGAGCGAGCGCAGGAACCATTCGAGCGGACCTGTTGAGAAGCGCCGCAACCATAAGAGTGAGAAGCCGATTCCCGTGAGGTAAATGGCCGTCGCCACAAGAAACAATCCGTCATAGCTGAGCTTGTTATAGAGACCCAAGCCATAGCCATGAAAGACGACACCGGCAAGCAGCGACTGCAGGACATAGTTCGTCAGTGAAAGGCGACCTGCCGCGCTGAGCGGAGCTTTGAGCCATACCATACCTTTCGCAGCAGCGGAGAGTATAACCTGCGCGTAAAAGAGTGAAAGCAGCGGCGCACTCAGTGCCATCGCCAGCATCGCCACCGGCAGGTAGACCTTCAGCTGCCAGGTCGCCGCCGTCGCGTAGAGCAGGCTACCCGCGATACCAGCGAGGGCAAAAAGGCTCGAGAATGCGCTCAGCCGTATGTTCGCCAGCCAATGGCGGCGCTCGGCGAGATAGCCGAGGCAGATCATCGCGAGTGCACCCGGCCAGTTGAAGAGCATCACGTAGCCGAGCGAGACCGGGTAGACATTCAGGTTGCTCCACACTGCCAGCGCATAGCTGCTCGTGTAATTGGTCGCAGGCAACGCGGTGTTTGCCTGGCTCATCACCCCCAAAAAAGTATAGGTCATTCCCGAGATCACCAGCCCCGTAATTGCCGTGACCCAGAGCGCCCGAGTGTGCATTTTGCTCAGCGGCAAAAACACCAAACCGAGCAGGCCGTAGCTGAGCAGGATATCGCCGGGAAAAAGCAGCACTGCATGCACAAAGCCGAGCAGTATCAGACCGAAAAAACGCCGCACCAGGAAAGCAGTGCCTTCGCGGTGCTGCAGCACCGCGATGCCGATTCCAAACAGAAACGAGAAGAGCGTGAAAAATTTTGCTTCGAAAAGAAGCGAGTTGGTAAACAGCGCGGCGCGCGCCACTGCGGTTTCCGGCATTTGTCGGTAAGAATCCCACGAGCGGGCGATCAGCGGCAGGTTGACAACGCAGATGCCCCAGAGGGCAAAACCCCGCAGCGCGTCGAGGCCCTCGATACGTTTTGGTGCTGCCTGTTCGGTCATTGCTTACCCCTTGTGGTCCTGGTGCATCACCAGCCGGTGTATGGTGTACATCATTACTATTGTGACGATCATCGCGCCGACCACGACGTAGCCCAGAACATCGTAGCGCGCCAGTGCCCCGCTGCTGGTTTTAATCACGATTGCGCCTGCTACGGCAGAAGCGATACCGCCGGAAATTTGCTGAAAGGCGGAGCTTACCCCCATGAACGCGCCGCGGTCCTGCGGTGCAGGTACACCGCTCATTAACGAAGAAGCTCCCACTATGCGCGCGGTGATTGCCGCAAAGAGCGCGGCCGTAATCAGCATCACGAGCCACAGCGGGCTTCGGCCGAGGTTGGTATAAATAACCACCAACACCATGCCGACGGTCGAACCGATGGTGAATACCTTGTACTTGCCGATAGCATCGCTCAGGCGACCGGCAATCGGGCCGGCGATCATCGCGGTGATGCCGGTCACCATGTAGAGCGTCGGCAGGTCGTCGTTGCTTAGGCCCAGGTTACCGGTACCGAATGCACTGCCAAACGGCATCAGCATGAAGCCACCGGTTGCGAGCAAGGTGGTCGCCGCGAAGCCGCGCAGGTAACGCGGCTTGCTGACCGTCGTCAACAGGTGGTGAAATGGGCTCTTGTCGATTTTGAGTGCGAGGTGTGCGTTGATGGGTCTCATCTTCAGAACGATGACAGCTCCCACCGGTAAGCCGAGACCGACGATGAGCAGGAAGGGTGCATGCCAGTTGAACTTGTTGGCGACATAGAGCCCGACGGGAATGCCCAGCACCTGGCTGGAGGCAAATGCCATCTGCAGAAAGCCCATCACGCGGCCGCGCGCTGAGAAAGCGAACACGTCGGTGACGATGGCGAACGCGATGGCGCTGATCACACCGCCGAAGATGCCCGTCACCACGCGCGCGGCAAGCAGCGTGTGGTAGTCTGGCGCAAGTCCGCAGAGCAGCGTGCCGGCTAAAAAGCCCGTGTAGAAGACGAGCAACATGCGCTTGCGGTCGAAGCGGTCGGCAAAACCAGCTGCCAGAAGACCCGACGCGCCTGCACTGAATGCATAGGCTGAAACGACCCAGCCAAATTGCTGCGGGTCAATCGTGAGCGCGGGCATGAGTATTGCGCCGAGCGGCGACAAGACCATGAAGTCGAGAATGACCGTGAACTGCAGGATCGTGAGAATCGCGATGAGAAATTTTTCGTAGCCGGTGAATGCGGCCTTTTCGTTGGTTTGCATGAAGGTGCCTAGGCCTTAAGTATAGCAAATCTTCCCGGTTGTTACCAGTGTTTTGCAGAGAAGGTTTGGTTATCCCGAAAATCCCTCATGTATT
Source organism: Spirochaetota bacterium (assembly GCA_049323535.1). Lineage (GTDB taxonomy): Bacteria > Spirochaetota > Leptospiria > Turneriellales > Turneriellaceae > Turneriella. The sequence continues at coordinate 88,365 of JBMOPL010000006.1, forward strand.
GTTCGTACAGAGCAAGCGTACGCAGCGTGAAATCAGGCTTTACATCCGGCAGACTCGTACTTCCTTCGGCTAGGGTGCGGAGTAACTTCTTTTGCGGGATTAGACGGACCTTCTGGATCGGGAAATTGCCCTTCTTCGGATTGCTGCTTCTGCTGGCTGGTCTTGCACAGCACTGCACCGTCGCCCGTAAGCGCAGCACCACCGCAGAGGTCAATACGACAGCAACTGCAGAGACGACGGGGCTTCGGCCCGCGAGCGTGCCCGGTATCGAGTCGATTCTGGCGAAGCCTGTTCTGCCGCGTGAACACGACCGGTTTTTTGACTGTATGGAGAACAGCGCCGCCATTACAGCCCTGCGTCCACAGTATCCGGAATTCGATCTGTTTCCGAAAGTTGGCCACACAGACCGCGAGTTCTATCTCACCGAAGAAAGCGGCTGGCCGTTCGTGATTGGCTTTCATGGTCGTTCACGCATGCAGCCCGGGCAGCCGGTCCTGGTGGGCCTGCGCGGCGAAGCTTCGGGTTTCCACAAATCTTCGGCGACACCGTCGTTTCTTCGCCTTCACCGTGATCTGCCAGCAACAACGCTCGTGACTGTTGATGAGTTTCGTAACGTGGAGAATAAGCAAAAAAAACGTTCGCTTGCACCGATATGCCATCGCAGCAAATATCCTGATCGCTACATCCATACAGAATCACCCGGCTTCGAAAACGGCGGGGGCACGCGACTCTTATGGAGGCTTACCGCATACGAAAACCCGGTCATTATCGTTTCGTATAGCAACGCGACGACACCGCGCAACCAGATGTTTGAAAGAAAGATCCTGAGTGGCCGCAGCATTGACTTCAGGCAAATTTCCGATCACCGGAAATTTCTCGAAAGTTACCTGTTGGAAACAGGTTTTGCAGAAAACGCCTATCCGCACATCCGTGGTTTTATCGATATGGAGGGCAACTACGAAGTGACCAAACCCTTCTGGGACATGCTGGCCTATATCAGGCTGGAAATCTGGCGAGACCCTGAAAAATTTTTTTACAGCGCCGCGCGCATCGACAAATTTGACGCCTATGCAGGGCATCTTGCAATGATTAAGGCTCTAAACCTTGAAGGTGTCGAAGATGACGAAGGTGTTATTCGCTATATGAATAAACAGCAGAATGTCGTGCTCGACCTCGTGACTACACCTTACCCGCCTCATTACGTTGGCAATTCGGGTGACATACGTAAGCTGACCAGGATGCGCGAGTCGAAAGCCAAAAAGATCACGCGCTCGCGGGTAAATCACTACCAAATGGGCGACTTCACTGTCGATCGTGTTCTGAGAACCACCCGTTTTCTCGAATCGCTCCGGCAGCCGCCGCTGCAAACCAGTCTTGCGCACCCGTGAGGCTTAGGGGACATCGATGAGGATTTTCCCTTTACTGTTTCTTGCTGCGCCGTTCGCAGGCCCTTTCCTGATCCACGCATTACCGTCGCTGACTGAAGAAAAATTTCGGGCTCACCTGGTGCAAAGATTCGCGCCGGTCGGCGAACAACACGCGGGAAGGATCTTTGACTGTATCGACGAATCGCAGTCGGCCGCGCCGGTTCGTCTGAAGATCACGAACAAGACATTCAACTATTTCGAACCGGCTGCCGGCTTTGCGCACTTTCTTGGGGAATTCAAGGGGTGGCCGCTGATGGTTTCGTTCGCGCACACAACGGCAGAAACGCGCCGACGGACCGTGGTGATACCCTTTCGCGGTGACACGTTCGGCTACCATAAGTCATTTCTGACTCCGGCCATCATTGACTACGCAGCCAGAGATGCCCGGAAGTTCCTGGTTTTTCCCGGCGAATTTATCTACGTAAAAAAGCCGCCGGCTTCAGCCGATCACGGCGCGCCGCTGCCCGTGATGTCCCTGTGCCATAACCGGTCTTACTGGTTTGGGCGTGTTGGCCCCGAGTGGCCGCTCATGGACGAGCATGCCTGGCCACTGCTGGCCGAGCTGTTTCCCTTCGACGTTGACTATGAGTTCATCGCCTACAGCAACGGGACCGTAAGCCGCAATGCGTTCTTGCGCCGTGAGCCGACGCAGGAGATCACTCCCTACAAAACAGCGGGCTTAAGCCCCAAAGACTATCTCGACTACTATATCAGAAATCACTCCGCACCACCTGCAGCTGCAAAGGCTATCAGGAGTCTGATTGATATCGAAGGCAATTTTCGCATCAGCAACGATCTTTTTGACCTGATGGCATTCATTCGCGATGAAATCATGCCGGACAAAGAACGCTCGTATTACTCGATTGTTCGGGTCGACAAACCGGATGCTTTTCCCGTAAATGCCCTGATGATTCGCGCGCTTGGCCTTCAGGCGATAGAAACCAGTGACGGGATTCTGCGCTACACCAATGCTCATGGTAATGTAATCATGGAGGTTCTCGGACGTAACGGGCGTGAGCCCTATGGCAGCGGCGCCAATGACTTATTGAAAACGACGCCGGTTGAGCGTTATCGCGGTACCGTGCGGCGCAAAGCCGTATCGCATTTCGGCATCATCGATTTCGCACTAAAAAGGGAGGAAAGCCATTGAAACACCTTGCACTTATTCTGCTGGTACCGGTCTGTGTGTATCGGTGCAGCACAACGGCCCGGATGCAGGTCACGCCGGAACATAGGGACTTTCTCACGCCGGTCAGTAGCAGCAGCTACCGCAACGACAGTATTAATAGGCTCTTTCACCGCCTCGAAGCAAAAGGCGATTCAGTCTGCGAAATGATTTTTCAGATGCGCCCATACGACGAAGCCGTAGCCAAAGAATTTTCCCAGACCCTCGATTTCCGCAAAGACCCCAGAGAGAAATGGTACAATAATGTTCTGCCCACGATGCTCGCAGGTTGTTTTAATTTTTTCAAAATGAATGACCGCGGTGTGCACAAGACTCTTGCACTGGTCGAAGAATTATACCCCGAGGCGAAAGACTGCTATACGGTCGGTTTTGCGCAGTTTTATCTGATGTTTCAGAAAATGCGTTGTAACCGCTTTGCCGCTATCGATATAGACTGGCGCATTCTCAAAGCCCACTATGACTTTCAAAGCCTCGCGCGCACCAATCGACAGCACGTGGGTGCCTTGACGCTTTTGCAGCAGTTAGAGCTGGGCTGGGTTGCGCACTTTGATACCCGGCCGCCCAGGCGCGAGCAGGTGAAAAGTGAAGTTTCACTGTGCATGGAGACTGAAAAGGTCCACTGTCGGAGTGCCTTTGAACATTACGTGAGCCAGGCACAGCTGCCAAAGACCGAGCTTGTCCTGGGATTCATACACGACGCCGACCTTGCACCGCGTGAAGGTGATGTCAGCGTTGTCTTCGCGAGCAATGCTCTCGATTGGGAATACACCAGCCGCGAGCAGTTCAACAAATTGCTCCAATCGGCACGGGATAGCCTGGGCAAGCGCAACAAGCTGGCCATCGTCTACCAGGCCGGGGACTCAGAAGATATCGCGGTTTATGAATTGGCCACTAATGAAGAGGGGGTTTTCACGGCCACCGTACGCTGCCGCGACAATCTACGGTGGTCAGACCGCTACAAGAAATACCTGCGGGGCAAACCTATTTATACCTGGTTCGACGAAATCTACCAACGGGACCAGCTTAAGCAGGCACCCCGTTGTCACGTTGGCGGAACCCGCCGCTATATCACCGACTCAACCAAAAAAATCTGAGGTGTGATCCAGCGGCCGCCGCCTTTGTGCGGTTCGTGGCCGGTCAAGAGTCTCGTACCGGGTTTGATCGAGCGAATAAAGGCCAGATTCCGGTTTTGGTCGAACGCCGCGGCTGCTGGTAAACCTATGCCGTCATGGCATTCCTTGGCGAAATAGCACTCGTCCCCGGTGAAGATAGTGGGTTCGGATTTTGACTGCAACTGGATGACCAGCGACCCACGCGTATGGCCTGCCGTATGAATTGCTTCCAGGTTGTCGCCCACGGACATGCGACTCTGAATAATTTGCAGTCGGTTTTGCGCCGCGAGTTTTTCAAACACCCGTTTCAGCTGCTGTGATTCAGGTTTTTCGGCTTCGCTGGCGTGAACGTAAACGGTTGCAGAACCGAACAGTTCAACGTCAAGCGCGTGATCAAAATGTGTATGTGTCAGGATAACCTTTTGAATTTGCCGCGGCTCTATATTGACCTGTTTCAGAATTTCGGTGATCGGTTTGAAGTCACGCAGGCCGAACCTCTTGATGAGTACCGGGTCGCTGAAACCGCAGTCGATGAGCGTGAGACTGCCGTCGGCTGAACGGATCAGATACGCCAGCCAGTGCACGTAGACCTTACCCACCGCCTGACGTGTATTGACTAGCCTGGCCGGGTATTCACTCTCTGCATACTTCAACGCGTAGATCTGCGTATCTTGACGCGGCTTCTTCTCCGCGGCCTGGCAACTGGCGAAAAGCACGCAGACGGCGAGGACCGCTGGCCTGATCGTAAGCAGCCATTCGTGCCCGTAAAATCCGGTTTTGAGTTCAAAGCGTCGAAGATTCCTGACCACCGGGATCTACGGCTCTGCCATTGTCTCAACCGTAAAGTCTCATTTCAGGTGATCCGGCGCCATTACCCCCAAAACTCCGTAGTACCACTCAGATTTTCCGGTGTCGGCGCTGATGACAAACGCAAAGACATGTGCTAAGTTCTGATCACCAAAAGGGCAGTCCCTTTCGGTGAGGGTGCGACAAGAAAGGACCTCGTGTCCGTCGCACCCAAGATACCTCGTGTATCATTGGAGGAAAAGATGAAAAAGACAATTCTCGCTGTAACAGCACTGGTGTTTGTAGGAGCTCTGGCTTCGGTAGAAGTAATACCCGCAGACGCAAAACTGACCAACTGTGAAAACCTGGGTAAAGTACAGGCAGGTGACCGCTTCGCAGGCCTCGATCGCGAAACCGCAATCAAAGCCGTTAAAGAAGAAGCGAAAGCTATGAACGCGAACAAAGTGTTCCTGGATGTAACCTCGTACAACCACCCGAAACTCGGTAAGCAGTACGTCGCCAAGGCAAGCGCCTGGAAGTGCAACTAATTGCCCGTGACGATTCGATAGCACCCGCCTCTTCTGGGCGGGTGTTTTTTCTTTTGTGGTAACCCTCACCGCAAGCAGCTAAATTCCACTTGCCATAACGTTCACAACCCTCAATCACAGGCCATGCCTTTGCTGCGACCAGCTATCTCTCTGCCAGTCGCCGACGCGCAGGTCACCGCCCGCTTCTACGGCGCCGTATTTGGTGACCCATCGGTCAGTCGCGAGGCGGGCACGGTGACGCTCTCTCTGCCCGGTGTGAATATCTTCTTTATAGAAGTCGAAGAGTTTAATCTGTTACTCAAGCCCGCCGATGGTGATGCGCGCTTTTCTGCCGAAACGAATGCAGTGATGCTGACAGCAACGGTCAGCACGCGAGACGAGGCATACGCAGTACTCAAAGCTGCATCTGGCGCAGGCGGTGTACCCTGCGGGCAGGCAGTGCCGTATTCGTGGGGCCTCGCTGCGTACTTCAAAGATCCCGACGGTCACCTGTGGGAGGTTCTCTGGCATTCGGCCAAATAAAACCGGGAACCAGGATTTCTCTGGTCGCTCTGGCGACTTTTGCCGCGTTCGTTGTTCTAACGATGTCCCTGCGCGGTACGCTCACACGTCCCCTTATCTTTCCTGCGCCAGACTACCGGTTCACGCCGGCGCTGCCTGGCGGTAAAATGGTTACCGCGCGCGGTGAGCGCACTGCGTATGGCTATTATGCGCGCGGTGGCAAAAAGCTCGCGGTCTTCTTTCACGGCAACGGCGAGGTGATGGGCTCGATGCAAGACCTCGCGGCTGAAATGCTCAGGCAGGGCATGAGTGTGCTATTGGCGGAGTACCCCGGTTACGGTTATGCAGCCGCATACAGGGCAAGCGAAGCGAATCTCTATGCCGACGCGCAGTTGTTAATTGAAACAGTGCAGCGCGAAAACCAGCACAGCAATGACGACACGCTTCTGTGGGGATTTTCTCTCGGGACAGGAGTGGCGGTCGAAATGGCCGTGCGCGGCTTCGGTGGTTCGCTCTTGCTGATGGCACCGTTTACATCAATGGTCGAGCTCGCAGAAAAGCATTTCACTCCGCTCGCGCGCTTGCTGGTGGTTGATCATTTCGACAGTGCATCGAAGGCGGACAGAATTGCCCTGCCTGTGCTGATTATACATGGTGACCGCGACCAGGTTATACCGGTCGCACAGGCGAGGCAGCTCGCAAAGCTATTTCGGCAGGCGCGTTATCTCGAGGTGGCGGGCGCCGACCACAACGACATCCTGCAGCACATCACGCAGGATTCATGGCGTGATGCCGTGAAATTTGCCCGCATGGGCTCCGCAGAAGGATTCCGTTAGTTTTCGGGCGTGTCGTCGATCACCCGCACCGAGCGGTTTTCAGCCCGTTTGAGGCATGACTGGTAATTGGTTTCACAGCGCAGATCGCACTGGCTGACGCTCTGGTGCGCCATCTTTGAATGTGACATACTGGTATTAGCCAGGTTGCAGTTCTGGTGGCACATACGGTTATTTTGTTCACACATTTCCGTCGCCCGATCGACCGAGCGGCAGGCAGACCCCGAAAGAAAAACCATAAGCAGCAGGGGCAACAGAAGCTGAATCCTATTCATAGGTTTAACCTGCAGAATACGTTCGCGGTCGACAAGCCGTTTCGTTGTCCACAATGACCGAAATGGCGACCAAATTCACCGTCAAAGACGCTGCGCCGCTGCTCGATTTTTTGCTGATAAAACTGCATGGCAAGAGCCGCACGGGTGTGAAGGCCATGCTCACAAGGGGGATGGTTCGCGTTGACGGAACAGTGGTCACGCAGGCAAAACACTCCCTCGTGCCCGGGCAGGTTGTCGCGATTGGCGATGCCGCACCCGAAAAACCCGTTGCCCTGCGCGGCGTCAAAATCGTCTTTGAAGACGATTCGGTCATCGTCATCGACAAGGCCGCGGGTCTGCTTTCGGTGGCGACAGATACGGGGCACGAGCGTTCGGCGCACAGCATCGTGAGCGAGCACGTAAAGCGCAAGAACCCGAGGGCGAAGGTGCTCGTTGTGCACCGGCTTGACCGCGATACGTCGGGTCTGATGATGTTTGTCAAAGACCGTGAGCTGCAGCGGCAACTGCGGCAGAACTGGCAGGAGAGCATCGAGACGCGCCGGTATATTGTGCTCGTTGAAGGTAATGTCGCCAAAGACAGTGGTACGATCACGTCGTGGCTCAAGGGCACCGACAGCCTGCGCACGTATTCATCGAAGATGCCCAACGACGGGCAGAAAGCAATTTCGCATTTTACGGTGCTCAAGCGCAGTACCGGTTACACGTTGCTCTCGGTTGAGCTTGAAACAGGGCGCAAGAACCAGATTCGCGTGCATATGCAGGATATAGGTCACCCGGTAGTCGGTGACGAAAAATATGGTTCGGCCAGGCTAAGTACGGATGGAGCTCAGTCCGACCCGATTGGCCGGCTGGGTCTGCACGCAGCAGAGCTGGCGTTTGAGCACCCGCGCACGGGTAAGATGCTGGTGTTTAGGTCTGAGCCACCCAAAGAGTTTCTCCAGATTTTTTCCTGATTTTCTTTCAGGTCCTGCTGCCCGTGGGCAAAAGTCTCAGCCTGTGGAGTGTTTGCACTTTACGTGACACTCCGCCGGTGCAAAACCAACACATGCCTATCAAGAGAACAGCATTGCTGCTTGCCGGGTTGTTCATCTTACACCTGGCGCCGGGCTGCAACAACTATGATTTGCTGCAGCAGTTGGAGAATCCCGGTTCTGTGAAATCCACCTGCGGCTCAGACTGCAGAATCTTTATGACCTCCAATACCTTCTCTGGCAGCATGGGTGGTGTTTATGGTGCTGACAACTTTTGCCGCTTTGACCCGGCAAACCCTGCCGGAACAGGCCGCGGAAACTGGAAGGCGATGCTCGCGTCTACTAACCCCTTGCGACGCGCATGTGACAGCCTCAGCTGCCAGGTCGGGGGAGCTTCGGAAAATGTCGACTGGCCTCTTAGGCCGAACACACCGTACCGGCGGCCTGATGGCTTACCCATTGGTACGACAAGCGCTAACGGTATTTTCCAGACATCCCTGACCAACTCAATAGGCACCATTGGAGGTATTAGCGTCTGGACGGGTCTGGGTCTCGATTGGCAAACCAGCACCTTGACCTGCGTGGATTGGAGCGATGGTACTTCTGGACCAGAAGGCAGTGCGGGTAGCGCCACCGGCTTCACCAGCGATGCAATATCCTCATCTACTGCCTTCTGCAACCAAGGAAATCGCCTCTACTGCGTTGAGCAGTAGCGACGCTTGAAAGGCTCGACGCAGCTGATCGGGCACCGATCGCGTACAAGCATGAAGCGCTTACTCTTTTCTGCCTCTCTTCTTTCGCTGGTTTTGACCGCGGCGCACGCCGACCAGTTTGCCTATATCAGGCCTGAAACAGCACGCAAGGCTGTAGAACTGCTCGCCAAAGAGAGGGAGGTCTACTTCTTTTGCGAACCGTGCAACGAATCGACGGGGCAACTGGCAAAAATCGACAAACTCGAAGCCGTCGATGTGAATTACGAAGGATTTCACGAAGTGCAGATCAACGGCCAGGGCATCGACCTGGCATACACCTATGTGATGCGTAAGGGGCGCTGGAAAAATGCGGCCATCGAACTGGGGCTCAAGCCGACGGGCGTCAGCGCCGAAATTCCCCCGATCAAACCAAGCCGCCCGCAGCCTTCTGCATACTGAACGATCATGAAATACCTGCACGCAATGGTCCGTGTCCGCGACCTGGAAAAATCCCTCGCATTCTACCGCGATGCCCTGGGCCTAGTCGAGAACCGGAGAAAAGATTACCCCGACGGTCGCTTCACTCTCGTTTACCTCGGTGCTCCTGAAAACCGTGAGGCAGAAATCGAGCTCACCTACAACTATGACGATGAAGACTATGGCGGTGCGCGTAATTTTGGCCACCTCGCATTCGAGGTAGAAAACATCTACGCTATGTGCGAAAAGTTACAGAAGCTCGGCATCACTATCAACAGACCGCCGCGTGACGGGCGCATGGCGTTCGTGCGCTCGCCCGACCAGATTTCCATCGAGCTCTTGCAGAAAGGCGCACCTTTACCCCCGCAGGAGCCGTGGGTTTCGATGCCGAATACGGGTAAGTGGTAGCAATCTCCTCACGCCACTAAAAGAACAGGGGCCTCACTGCCGGCCTTCCTTTACCGCTTTGGGCTTTACATACATACCTCCATCAGATGGTTGGAAGAAGATGTCTACGCGGCCAGCCAGATCCTTGTCTTACTGGCTGTTTCGCAATATCGCCGAGGGACGCGACCGTATGCGCGCCCGCATACTACTATTCTTTCAGGTTACGTTCGCGACTGTGATAGTCGGCCTGGTATTACCGATGTCGATGGAGTTTCCCTCCCCCCAGCGCGAACAAATGTTTGTGCTGACTGGCGCCAACCTCGCCTTTGTAATAGGACTGTTTTTGTTAATGCGCAGCGGGCGAATCATGCTCGTTTGCTGGCTGCAGGTTCTTGCCATGTGGGTAACACCACTAATCCACATGCTCGTAGAGGGTGGGCTCTATAGCACTGCGTTCATCGGCTGGTTAATGGATATCGTTCTCGCTGGTCTGCTGATTGGCAGAGTTGGCGGGACGATCCTTGCAGGGCTCAGTGTAGCGGCGTCCCTTGTTCTGACAATCATGTGGCAACACGGCTTGATCGCGCCTCCTGTGGTCCAGCCGCCATTAAAAATGTTCGCGCTCAGTGCCGTTATGCTCCTGGTGTTGGCCGCCCTGCAATGGTTTGGCAGTAAACAATCAGAGCAGCTCGAGAAACGTAGCAAGGGCCTGCAAGCCCGCCTCGACCTTCTGGCAGAAGATTACATTGGAGAGTGGAAATGGCAGCTCGAGACCGGTATTATCGAATGGTCAAAGAACATGCCAGCCATCGTGGGCAGACCGAATCAGCGCCTGGAAGGAAACCTCAGGCAACTTCAGGCCATGGTCTTTCCTGATGACTGGAAACCGTTTGAGCAAGCGCTGAAAAACGCGCAGAAATCGCCTTCAAAGAGTTACTACGTGGAACACCGCGTAGTCGATGCCAATGGAGGAATTTACTGGGTTGAGAATCGTGGCCGGGTTTTTTTTAATGAAAACAATGTCGCGGTCACGGTGGGCGGGATCATCACGCGCATCGATGAGCGAAAGTACATCGAATCAGCGTTAGATCGCCGAGGAAAGCGACTGCGTCTCGTGTTCGAGAACTCGCCTGTCTTCATTTTGGTCCTGGATGTAGATGGATTGATTCTGTCGATCAATCATGTCGAAGAGGGATATTCGCGCGAGCAAATCATCGGCAAGGCCAGGATACTCGATTACCTTCCGTCACAATCACATGCTCTGGCGAGGGATGCAATGCACCGGGCTCTTGCCAGTAAGGAGCCTGTCGTGTATGACCTGCAGGGTTATGGAGCCAACGGCAAGATCGAATGGTATGCGAATCGATTGGTTCAATTTCGCGAAGATGGAAAGGTACGCCTGCTGCTCATGGCGTCGAACATTACTGCCCGGAAAGAGGCCGAGGAGCGCCTCGAGCGGCTGGCGACCCGGGATTCGCTGACCGGCCTCGCTAACCGGCATCGCATCCTCGAAATGGTCGATCGACTCACGTCAGGTGATAATCGCTTCTTTTTGCTCTTCATCGACCTTGATCACTTCAAGACGATCAATGATACCCTGGGTCATACTGTTGGAGACCAGCTACTCGTGCATATTGCTCAGGAAATCCAGCAGATGCTGGGAGCTCAGGATCACCTTGCGCGTCTTGGGGGTGACGAATTTCTGGCGCTTCTTGTCGCAGAGGACCTCGAAACCGACCCCGCGTTTCGGCTCAGGGCAGAACACACTGCGGCGCGCATCATCACCGAAACAGCATTGCCCCATACCATAGGTACCTCGGAGCTTTTTGTCTCTGCCAGCATTGGCCTGTCGCACTTTCCCAGGGATGCCGGCACGACCGGGGAGCTCATCAAGTTTGCTGATCTCGCCATGTACGAGGCAAAACAAAGGGGCCGCGCTGGTTACGCCTTCTTCGAATAACAACTGAGCCAGAATATCGACGAGCGCATGCGGATAGACCGACTGCTGCGCAGTGCGATTGAGCGCAATGAATTGTCCCTACATTTTCAACCCCTCGTCGATACCATCGATGGCAAGATTCGTGCGGCAGAAGTGTTGTTGCGCTGGCACCCCACAGGACAGGAGCCGGTATCACCTGCGGTATTCATACCTATCGCCGAAGACACAGGCCTCATTCGCGCAATCGGTGACTGGGTTTTGCGCGAAGCGTGCCGGGAAGCAGCGCGCTGGAAAAAGGAATTTGGCAAATCACCCAGGTTGTCGATTAACATTTCGGCGAGGCAGATGGAACGCGAATCTTTCGCCGCCGATGTCGAGAAAATACTGCATCAAGCCGGCCTCACAGCCTCTGATATTGAACTCGAACTTACAGAAACTTCGCTCTTGTCCACAATTAGTACCACCTTACCGCAACTGATGCAACTGGCAGACAACGGGGTTCACCTCGTGATCGACGATTTCGGCACCGGCTAAAGTTCCTTGTCTTACCTGAAAAAGCTGCCTGTTCGCGCGCTGAAGATTGACCGATCATTTGTCGCAGATATTGAAAAAGACAAGAACGACGAGGCGATTATTCGCGCAGTCATGGCAATGGCGACCGGGCTCGGGCTGAAGGTCGTTGCTGAAGGCGTTGAACGCCAGGTCCAGCTGGACTTCCTGACAGAAATTGGCTGTCATTCGATCCAGGGCTACTTCTACGGCAAACCGGTGTCGGCCGAAGAATTCTGGAAAACTTGGCAGGGACAATTAGCCTAAGGGTGGGCTCAGGCGGTCACACCAAGCGCAAAAGTTTCAATCGCGTGGCTCTTGCCTTTGAGGTTAAGAGCTCCCACGGCTTGCCAGGCGGCGGACTGCAGTGTCGGAGATAGTGCGCGGAAGACTTTCTGCGAGACCACGATCTCTTTACCGACCTCTTTGCTCGCGGATTCGAGACGCGCAGCTGTGTTCACTGTGTCACCGAGAAAGGTGAACTCCTGGCGATCGGGTGAACCGATTCGGCCAGCGATCACATCGCCCGCGTGGATTCCGAGTCCGATTTTGATTTCGCGCCGCAGCTCGCGCGTGAGCACTGCGGCAGCGCGGACCATTTCTGCCGCGGCTTCGACTGCCTGCTGGGGGCCTTTGTCCGGACCTTCGAGTCCAAAGATGGCCAGGATTCCGTCGCCAATGAATTTATCGACCTCACCGCCGTGGCGATGAATAATTTCAACCATTGCGGTGAAATAGCGGTTCATGATACTTACAAGCTCTTCAGGCAAGATATTTTCAGAAAGAGTCGTGAAATTCCGCACATCGGCCATCAACACGGTTACATTGAGCCGCTCCCCTGCAAGGGTGTGTTGGTCTGATGCGAGCAGGCGCCCTGCTATACCGGGGCTCACCATTTTGCCGAATACCGACTGGATCTTCTGCTTTTCGCGCAAGCCTTCAATCATCGAGTTTGTGTGCGTCGCAATGTTACCAAACTCGTCATTACTGACCACGGGCACGAGCACGTCGAGCTGCCCCGCAGAGACGCGCTCGAGCGTCTCTGTCTGGTTCATGAACAGCAACTTCAGGTTGCGGGCATAAGAAACGATCACGCTGATCAGAAGGGCGAGCAGAACGAGCATGACAAAAATGATCTCTTTTAGTACAGATGGTCGGTAATACTCGACTGTACCCGGCGGCTGTTCGGCGAGCCATTTGAGATCCTTGTTCAGAACTAAGAATATGGTGAGTGTTGACAGCAATACCGAAGAGACCGTCACCACCGATATCCGTGTAATAACCGATGACCGCGCCGAGACAGTCATGGCATAAACGTTTCCGCCGAGAAGATTCCGGCGCTGCTGGTCAAGGTACGCATGCACAGATACGAAGAATCCCGTTGCAAGAAAGCCGACCGCTACTTTGAGTCCGCTGCCCAACGGAAAGTTATAGTTCAACCGGTTATAGAACGTCAACACTGCTGCCATTGCAGCAAAGACCGTGAAGTCAAACCAGGCAAACTGGCGTTTTGCCTGGGCCAGGACGATCCGCAGTAACAGACCGGCGCCAAACAGGGCTGCCAGCTCACGCGAGAACTCCGCAAGACCCAGGCCGTCGATATAGGGACACACGCTGCCGCCGTAGTAGAGCAAGATGGCATACGATAATATGTACCAGGAAAGAGTGAAGAGGAAGCGCACACGCATGCCAATCTGTCGCGCGTGCGCGGGGGAGCTTACATCTTTTTTGCCCGGGGTCGATGCTGCCGTCTGCTTTTTGGGAGTTGTTTAGAACCTCGCCACTATCTCTTCCGAAACCTGCCACAGCCGCCGCGAGAGTTCTGTATCGTCGGCATCGATGCGTGGGCTGGCAATATTGACGTCGGCGAAATAGGCGCCGGATGTCTTGGCTACCCGCGGATGGACAGCGGCGTAACACTGCGTCGCCGCCCCCTGCGCCACTGATTTCAGAAACAGGGGGCCAACTGCGGCAAATACCGCATTGGTGACTGCTGGCATATGGCGACCGAGGTTGGTGCGTATGACACCCGGGTGTACGGCGTTGGCGGTTTTTCCGCTGCCAGCCAGCCGTCGCGAGAGCTCTTTGGCAAACAGCAGGTTGGCGAGTTTAGATTGTCCGTAAGCCTTCCACGGTTTGTACCCGTCATCACCCGAAAGATTGTCGAATTCTATTCCCGCTTTGGGTGCCATGTTGTGCGCCGAGCTCGAAAGCATCACGATACGGCCATCGTCATGCATGCTGTCGAGCAACCCGGTTACGAGAATAAAATGGCCGATGTGGTTGGTGAAGAATTGCAGTTCATAACCGTGCGACTTCTGCAGTTTTGGCAGCGCCATGATGCCAGCGTTGCAGATGATGGCATCAAGCTTGATGCGGTCTTTCTTTACCGCAGTGACGCAGGCCTTGACCGAGCGCGGTTCGGCGAGCTCGCATTCGTATGCCTTGTGCGTGCTGCCAAAATCGATCAGCGCGCCTTCAGCTTTTTCGAGTGAGCGCGCTGTGCCGAGAATGCGAGCACCGCGCAGCGCCAGCACTCGTGCGGTTTCGAGCCCCAGGCCCGAATTGCATCCCGTTATCAGGATGTTCTTGCCCGTAAGATCGAGGCCAAAGGTTACTTCTTCAGCAGTCGAGCCATAGCCGAAGCCGGATTTACCTTTTCCTTTGATGAGTGAAACGAGAGACATGTGCTTTTCCTCCGCCAGAACTTGCATTCACGCAATGCACTGGCTTTAGAGCCGCGAACGGAGATATTCCGTCCAGCGCTAAGCTGCCGGTGTCATCCCAGGAGAGTTTTCGGTCTACCGGTCGTCTGGCCGTATTGGTTCAATGGAGAGCTTTTTCAATGACGAGATTCAGCTCGGCGGCGGTGAATGGCTTTGCAATGAAGAACTGGCTGCCGATGAGCTGGTTCTGTGTCTTTTCTTCTTCTTTGCTGATGAGTCCGGTCAGAAAGATAACCGGTATCGTGCGATCGTTCATTTTTTCCCACAACTCACTGATAAAACTTGGCCCGTCGAGATTGGGCATGATAATATCCGCGATGATAAGGTCGGGTCGCCTATCGAGCGCTTTCTTCAGGGCAATCTTTCCGTCGGCTGCGGTCACGATTTCGTGATTTTTTGGTGCCAGGATCAGCTCAATCATGCGCGTAATCTTCGGATCATCGTCGACGACAAGTATGCGAGCCATAGTGCTGGATATTCCCAGACCATCAGAAGGGCAAGGTAAAAAAGATCGGCAAAATTAGGATGTATACCCTATGGTGTAAGATGTGACACCAAAGAGGCTACCCGAAATAGGAGAGTTTACCCAATTGCCATTTACAGGCTGAACGGGGAACACCCCGATGGAGTATGCCGATGTCGGGTCTGACAGAAAACCATTTTCGGGACACATTGGAGAGCCTGCTCGAAGGCTGCCAGATCATCGACTTCGACTGGAAATACCTATATCTGAATGCTGCGGCCGAAGCCCATAACCGCCGGCCGAACAGCGAACTGCTGGGGCGAACTATGCCCCAATGCTGGCCCGGTATCGAGCAGACAGATGTATACCAAATGCTCGGGCGCACGCTGAAAGAAAGAATTTCGCTCCACCAGGAAGTGGAGTTCCATTTTCCCGATGGAGGCATCGGCTGGTACGACGTGCGTTGCTCGCCTGTTCCGCGCGGTGTCTTTGTGCTTTCTCTCGACATAACCGAGCGTAAACTGCACGAGCTCGAGGCGCTGCGACACCAGAGGCTCTACGAAGCGCTGAGTGCTGTCAACCAGGCTATCGTTCGTATACACGATCGCCAGGAACTTTTCGATGCCATATGCGCGGCACTGGTACAAAAAGCGGGATTCAAAATGGCGTGGATTGGCTGGCCCGATGCCAGTGGGGACACCATTCGCCCGGTGGCCGTGTATGGTGATGAATTCGACTATCTCAGCGACCTGGTCATCCGAACCGACGATTCTCCCCACGGTATGGGCCCCACGGGCCGTGCGTACAAAACGCGGACACCGCAGGTCTGCAATGACATGCTGCAGGAACCATCGCTTGCTGCCTGGCGGGAAAAACTCATGCACAATGGTTTTCGTGCTTCGGCGGCTTTTGCCATCACAGAGGGAAACCGCGTTGGAGTGCTCAATGCATATGCAGGTGAGGTGAATTTCTTTCGCGAAAAGGAACTCGCCCTGCTGGATGAAGCAGCGACAGACGTATCGTTTGCTCTGCAGAATTTCATCCGTGACGAAGAGCGCCGGTCACTTGAGATCTTTGCGCAGAACGAGAACCAGTTTGCGCAGGCAATGATGGAGAGCATGCCTGGCATCATTTATTTTTACCGCGACACAGGACTCTTTCTCCGCTGGAACAGGAATTTCGAACTTATTTCAGGATATTCTGCTGACGAGATTGCACAAATGCACCCGCTGGATTTTTTCAGCGAAGAAGACAAAGATCTCGTTGCGGCACGGATCGCAGAGGTTTTTGAGCACGGCGAATCTTCGGTTGAAGCATCCTTCCTGACTAAGCGCGGTAATAAGATACCCTATTATTTTACAGGACGGCGCATCGACTTTGCCGGTAGTCCTTGTCTCATTGGTACCGGTGTTGATATTTCACAGTTGAAAAAGGCCCAGCACGAGGTGACCAAACTCAACCGTGACCTCGAAAAGCGCGTAGTGGCGCGGACGGCAGAACTTGAGGCTGCAAACAAAGAGCTCGAAGCATTCAGCTATTCCGTATCGCATGACCTGCGCTCGCCGTTACGGGCTATAAACGGCTTCGCCGAAATTGTGCTCAACAAATTCGGCCAGCACCTGCCCGAAGACGGCTACCGTTATCTGCAGCGCATTCGCAATGGCGGTCACCGTATGGGTGAGCTGATCGATGACCTGTTGACTTTTTCCCGTCTCAGCCGGGAGAATCTGCACCACTCGCATGTCGATATGCGTAAACTCGTTCAGTCCGTTGTCGACGAGCTGGCGCCCATGGCGCAGGACCGGACGATTCGTTTTGAAATACAGGACCTTCCCGCAGGTTACGGCGACGCAAAGCTACTGCGGCAGGTTTGGCTAAACCTGATCGGCAACGCTGTCAAGTATACCCGGCACACGGCTCAGGCCACTGTCGTGATCGGCAGCGAACCTGGCACCGATGGTGTGGCTTACTTTGTGCGCGACAACGGAGTCGGTTTCAGCATGGCCTATGCACACAAACTCTTTGGCGTATTCCAGCGGCTGCACAGGGAAGATGAGTTCGAGGGCACCGGGGTGGGGCTGGCCATCGTGCAACGGGTAGTGCATCGTCATCATGGTAAAGTCTGGGCCGAAGCAGAAGAGGGTAAGGGTGCAGTATTCTGGTTTACGTTAGGCGATTGCCGGGAGACTGTGTAGTATGAGCGAAGTCGAAATCCTGTTGGTCGAAGATAATCCCGACGACCTCGAAATGGCTCTCTTCGCTTTTCGCGAGGCAAATATTGCCAATCAAATCCAGGTTGCCCGCGATGGCCAGGAAGCATTGGATTTCATCTTTGCTGAAGGTAGCTTCGCCGGGCGCATGAGAGAGCCTTATCCGAAAGTGATCCTGCTCGACCTGAAGTTGCCGAAGGTCGATGGCTTTGAAGTACTGAAGCGCCTGAAGGCAACCCCTGAAACCAGGACAATACCTGTTGTGGTTCTGACTTCTTCCAAAGAACAACGCGACATGGTAGAAAGTTATAACCTCGGGGTGAACAGCTATATTGTGAAGCCGGTGAATTTCGAAAATTTCGCCAGTGTAATCAAAGACCTGGGTTTTTACTGGCTGATATTGAACCAGCAGGTGAAGTAAGCGTATGGAAAAGCTGCGGGTCATCATTGTAGAAGACAGTGACGATGACGCTGAGCTCCTGTTGTACCAGCTCAAAGAAGCTGGTTATGCCGCCGAAGGGCCGCGCGTGCAGACCGAGGCAGATTTCAGGCGTGTCCTGGAGGTAGCTCCCCAGATTGTTTTTTCGGATTATGCCATGCCGGGTTTCTCGGGCTTACGCGCCCTCGAAGTCCTTCGCGAGATTGCACCCGAAGTGCCGTTTATTCTTATCTCGGGAACCGTCGGAGAAGAAATCGCCGTACAGTCGATGCGGTTGGGCGCAACCGATTACCTGCTCAAAGACAGTACACTACGACTCGCAAGTGCCGTCAAGCGCGCGCTGGAAGAGGCACAGCTCAAGCAGGAGCAGGCACGCGCCATTCAGGAGCTCCGCCGCAGCGAAGAGCGGTTTCGTGAAGTCGTCGAAAATATTCGAGAGGTCTTTTGGGTAAGTAGCGCCGACAAAACTTATGTCGAATACATTAGTCCGGGTTACGAACGCACCTGGGGCCTGCCCTGTGAGACGATCTACAAAGAACCGCTGAGTTGGCTGAATCTTGTTCACCCCGATGACCGCGAACGCATTCGTGAAGCTGCCCTGACGAAGCAGTCACAGGGGACCTACGACGAAATCTATCGCATTATCAGACCCGACGGCTCGCTGCGCTGGGTACACGACCGCGCATTTCCGATCGTCGATTCCGATTGGAAGGTACGCCGCGTTGTGGGCATTGCCGAAGATATATCGGCGCAAAAGAAGCTTGAAGACCAGCTGCGGCAATCGCAAAAGATGGAAGCCATCGGTCAGCTGGCGGGCGGAGTTGCACACGATTTCAACAACATACTGCAGGCGATGCTGATGCAGATTGATCTGGCTCTGCACAGGGTTGCACAAGATGGCACCCGCCAGTTGCTTTTGGGTTTGCAACAATCCGCTGAGCGCGCCAGCCACCTTACCCGGCAGCTGCTCACCTTTGGTCGGAAAAATGATATGCAGGTGCGACGACTCGACATCAATGAATCGATCAAGAGTGTAATGCAAATGCTCGAACGGGTGGTCGGTGAGCATATTGAGATCTCTGTGCAGCTTCATGCTGATCCACTGGTTGTGATCGCCGATACGGGTATGGTCGACCAGGTGCTGATGAATCTTGTTGTCAATGCCCGGGATGCAATGGAAGGCGGTGGTAAATTAGGCATATCCACAACGGTCGAACAGTACGAAGCGCTGGCTGGCAACGTCACTCCAGAGATAGCCCCTGGCAGCTACGCAAGAATTACGGTTTCCGATTCGGGTACAGGCATTCGGCCTGAGCATATGCCGCGTCTTTTTGAACCATTTTTTACCACCAAAGAAGTGGGAAAGGGTACAGGCCTCGGACTGCCTGTTGTTTTCAGCATTGTGCAGCAGCATGGGGGCGGTATTCGGGTGGAATCTGCTCAGGATACCGGGACCCGGTTTGACGTACTGCTGCCGCTTGCACAGCCCGTCGTGCCAGAAAAAGCCACAAAACCGGTACAAAACCCGCTGCCGGGTACGGGCACAGTGTTAGTTGTCGAAGATGAAAAAGACCTGCGTAACCTCGCTCGCATGCTGCTGGAGCGCAATGGTTACAGGGTCTACACCGCTGCCAATGCACAGGAGGCGCTGCAGCTTTTTGAAAATGAAGCCCGGAATATCGATGTGCTTTTCACAGACATCGTGATGCCGGGTGGCATGAATGGCCGGCAGCTTGCCGGGGTTCTACGCAGCAAAGTGCCTGGTTTGCGTATTGTTCTCGCTACGGGATACAATCCTGAGACAGCAGGAAAAGAAACTCCCCTTGCTGCTGGCGAGGTCTTGCTCCAGAAGCCCTTCAAGTCTCACGACCTGCTTGAGGCGATTCGTACCATTTCACAGATTTAATGCGATTTTATACCATGTGCTAGCTGTCCGCCTGTAACAGTCTGCGTAGCAGGTTTAGCAGCTGTTCACTGGTATAAGGTTTCTGCAGAAAATCCGGCACACCGAGTTCACTCAGGCGGGCCAAAGCGGCTTCGTTGGCGACACCGCTTGTCAGAATAATCGGCAGGTCGGTCTTCATCTTTCTGATGACGGTAACAAGGGACTGGCCGTCCATTGTCGGCATCATCATGTCGGTAAGAATCACCCGTATTTCGTGTCGCTGCTCGCTGAAGCGTGCAATTGCCTCGGCACCATCGCCTGCCGTGGTAACGCGGTAGCCAAATTCTTCAAGCAGGTGTTGTGTGATCGTTCTGATTGATGGCTCATCATCGACGACGAGTACCAGCTCACCGCGCCCCTTAGGCAGTGTTTCCGGTAGCTGTGCTGATTGTGCGCTTGAACCACTGCTGCTAACCGGCAGGAAAATACGAAACAGGGTTCCTTTGCCTTGCTCGCTTTCAACCTGAATAAAACCATTGTGATTCTGAATAATTTTGAGCGATGTCGAAAGGCCGAGACCTGTTCCCCTGCCGACTTCTTTTGTCGTAAAGAAGGGGTCAAAGATTTTATCGACTATCGCATCTGGAATGCCCGTACCGCTGTCGCGGATTTCGATCACGACATATTCGCCTGGCGCCGCACCTGCCTGCATGGTCGCGAAATATTCATCGACATGCCGCATTCTGGCCGCAATCGAGAGCAGTCCGCCGTTTGGCATTGCATCCCTGGCATTCACGCAGATATTCAACAGGACCTGGTGTAGTTGTGTACTGTCTGCCTCAAGGTCTTTAAGATTTTCTTCGACGAGAAGTTTTACCTGAATATTTTTGGGAAACGTATCCCGAATTATTTTCTCGACGTCGCCGACCAGATCTGCGGTGTTCGTGTGTTTTTTTTCACCCTCTGTACCGCGGGCGAAAGCAAGTATCTGCGAAACCATATTAGCACCACGGCGTGTACTCGCTTCGATCGTTTCGAGTAATTCGCGCGAATCACTGTCGTTCAGCGACTGCTGCAATATTTCTGATGCAAGCATGATCGGCGTGAGTATGTTGTTCAGGTCGTGGGCAATGCCCCCTGCAAGGGTGCCGTTACTTTCCAGTCGCTGCGTGCGCAGCAGCTGTTTGTCGAACAGCCGCCTTTCAGAAACATCACTATTAATTGCGAGCACGCTTCGGGGTATGCCTCGGTTGTCACTGACCAATGTCCATCTGCCTTCGACGATTATTCGCCGGGCGTCCCTGGTGATCTGCTCGATATCGCCCACCCATTCACCGATCGCCAGCAGTTCTGCCATCGCCTTATCATACGCTGCGGGTTCCTTATAGAGTATTTCACGCGCCGATTTGCCAATGACGTCCTCAGCACTCCACCCGTATAAAATCTCTGCACTTTTATTCCAGTAGCGGATGCGGTGGTCGAGATCGCGGACTAAAATCGCATCGCTTGCCTTATCGAGTAGCGAGGCCTGCTCCAGGATGCGCTCTTCGGCGGCGTGCCGTTCTGTAATATCGTGCGAAACCCCGATAATGTGGTCTACTTCCCCCTGCCCGGAAAATATCGGGTACGAAAAATCGCGAATCCAGCGCTGCGAGCCATCAGGCCGTAGGATACGGTACTCAATATCGGCCGTTCTACCCGCTCGCAGGTCAGTGATGCTCGATTCAACTACGCTTCTATCTTCAGGGTGTACTGCATCCATGTACGACAGCGGATTCTCAAGAAGATCCTGGCACTTGCGACCCCAGACTTTCTCGTACGCAGGACTAATATACGTCACATTGCCCGAGCGTGGGTCCATCACATAAAAAATTTCTTGGATATTCTCGGCCAGCTCCCGAAATCGCGCTTCGCTCTCGACCAGCAAACTGCGCGTCTTGTTATCGTCGGTAATATCGCGAAAGTAGACGGCAATGCCCTGTTCAGAGGGAAAAACCCGGACGTTCACCCACATGTTGAGTGGGGCATAGAAACTTTCGAAGCTGACGCTTTGTCCTGTCTGCATTGCCTGTTTGTAGAAGGTTCCGAAATCCCCCTCTTCAGCCCCGGGAAAACTCTGCCAGAGATTTTTACCCAGCAGTGCTTTGCGTTTTGTCTGTAAAAGCAGTTCAGCCTCTCTGTTGAGATAGCTGAAATTCCAGTTACGGTCGATAAACATGAAGGCATCGGTGATACTTTCAAAGGTAGCGGTAAGCCTTTCTACGAGCAGCCGGTTTTCCAAAGCTGCTTTTTGGCGTTCTGTGATATCCTGGCAGGTGCCTACTGCACGAGCGGGTTTTCCTTCGCTGTCGCGGTATACCTGCCAGTATTCTTCGACATATTTTTCAGTACCATCCGCAGTAATAATGCGGTGGATGAGCGTACAGGTTTTGTTTTCAGAGAACGAGGTGCGAAATGTTTCATCGACCATTTCTTTGTCTTCGGGGTGGACAAATTGGAGGAAACTATCGTGTGATGGCCTGAATATGACAGGGTCAATGCCAAATATGTTGTAGGTTTCTTCAGACCATTCGACCAAAAATGTCTGAAGATCAGTCTCCCAACTACCAATTTTTGCCACGGATTGCGCGTGAACTAGCCGGGCGCGCTCGCGCAGGAGCGATTTTGCCAATTGCTGGGTTTCCGTATTATCGCGGATAAATACGGAAATGCGATCATTCGAAGGATAAATTCGAATTTCGTACCAGCCATAGAGGGGCGCATAATAATCTTCGAATACTTCAATGTTGCCAGTCTGCATCGCCCGCCTGATTACAGCACCGTGGCTTGAATCGTACAGTCCTGGAAAAACATCCCAAAGGCAACTGCCAAGGAGATGCTCGCGATTTTGGCCGAACATCTTGAGGTACTGTGAATTACAGTACAGGAACCTGAAATCCTGATCGAGTTCGTAATAGCCGTCGGTAAGATTCTCCAGCATCTCGGTGAGCCTGCGGTAAACCGAGTGCAGTTTTTCCTGCAGGTGGCGGTGGTCGCTAATGTCACGCGTTACCGAAGCCACGCGCTCGATATCACCTTTTTGATCGCGTATGGGAAAAGTCCGGTGCAAGATGAATCTTTCGCTGCCGTCGGGTCGCAGTATGCGATACTCCAGCTGAAAATGCGTGTTAATTTTTGGGGTAGAGAAATTCTGCAGGGCAATGATTTTGTCGTCTGGGTGTATGCTATCGAACCAAACCTGGAGATTGCTCAGCACACTTTTAGCAGGTCGCTGCCAGATTTTTTCAAATGCCGGGCTCACATAGAGAATCTTTCGATAACCGCCGTCAGTCAGCCAAAACACGTCATCGATTGATTCCGCGAGTTCTCTGAACCTTGCCTGGCTCTCGCGGCTCTCTCTTTCGGAGTGCCTGCGCGCTTTTTCGCGCTCTGATCCTGCAAATGCAAAGCTCAGGTTACGCGCAACCATCATCAGAAGGTCTACCTCGTCGTAAGAGAAGTAATCACGTTCCTTAGCGCCTACAACGAGAACCAGCTGACATTTTTCTCCAAATGCTATCGGCAATGCTACAGTCGAATAACATCCCTGCTTCAGAGCAAGCGTCTTCCAGGGTTTCATTGTGGGGTCGTTGGGAATGTTATTTGAGATTGCTGGTTTACCGGTCTTTATTGCGCGAACAATCGGTCCCTTGCTCAATACCCCATCGGCGCTGGCCAGGCGTACTTGCTGCAGATCTGCCAGGGGAGCTCCCGCGGCGACGAGCGGCGTATATGCGTCGGTAGTGGGGTTATGCCGTATGACGTAGACCGAGCAGAGGTCACCTTCTTCTATCAACAGGTCGCATAACCGTTGTAGAAGGTGAACCCTGTCTTCGTCCAGGAAGATTACGTCATTCGCACGGCCGAGAATACGGTACAGGCGATTGATCCGGCGCAACTGTCCATTTGTCTTGTCGTCCTTGTCTGCCGGTTCGATGACTGAAACAAAATAATCCGGTTTGCCATTCTTCCTGCGAACCAGCGTTGCCGTCAGACGAGCCAGCATCAGCGACCCGTCTTTGCGCTTGTACCGCTTTTCGGTGCGGTAGGTATCCTGGCCGTCATTGACCATTGCTTCGAAGGCTTCGATATTTACTTTGCGATTGGCCGACGCAGTCAGCTCGGCAAAATTCATCCTGCGCAGCTCTGTAACTGAATATCCGGTAAGCTCGCAGAACTTTTTGTTGGCATCGATGAAGGTTCCATCGGGGTTCACCAATACTAACGCGACAGGCGCCTCATCGAAGCCACTGACGTTCTGGCGTGGTGAGTTCCTTCTCGTTCTTTTTCGCGGAGTTTGATGGGAAACATTCTTCATCGACGGTTGCACGCTATCCGCTAATCGCATCGGGTCAAGGACAAATATCCCAGGGCAAAAGGAGTTGCCGTATGTGCTGCCAATAGTTACGCGACTTCATGTTGCACAGCGCGCCATTTTCAGGACTCAAGCTGATGGTGGTCGATGACGAATACAATATTCGTTCACTGGTAATGCGCATGGCCGAGATGTGGGGTTATATAGTGCAGGATTGTTCGAGTGCAGAGAGTGCAATGGTTTACCTGGAGCGTGAGCGTTTCAATATTATCCTTACCGATATACGTATGGCGAAGATGGATGGTATTACCTTCGCTGAGCAGGTCAGAAAGAAAATGCCTTCTGTTGCAATTGCCATAATGACAGGTTATGCATCGCCGAAGACCGCGAAAAAATCACAGGATTTGGGAGCGATTTATTATCTCAAGAAGCCCTTCTCAAATGAGGAGCTCAGCCAGACATTGAAACTCGCCGCCCATTGGAATATCAGCATGCTGCTCGATCGGGCTGCGCGAAAGTTTCTCAATCTCAAGCAGGCACATGAACGTGATACACAGGCGCGCATCGTCACAGTAAAGACCGAAATCAAAGGCCAGCTGCGCTATCCGGGAACAGCTGTCGCGCTCAGGGATTTCGTCTATTCAGCGAATAACGAAAAGAACCAGCTGTATGAACACCTGAAGACGAAGTTTTCGATCGACTCTGTCAAACCGTTCTGAAATTTCGTCGCGCAGAGATATGAAACTCAACCCACTCACCGAAGCAGAAGCCCGTGTCATTTTGCATAAGGGTACAGAGTACCCAGGCACGGGTGAATTCAACAAGCACTATGCACAGGGTACGTACGTCTGCAGGCAGTGCGAGGCGGAGCTCTACCGTTCTGACGACAAGTTCGATTCGGGCTGCGGCTGGCCGAGTTTTGACGATGAAATTCCCGGCGCGGTCAAAAGGGTACCTGACGCCGATGGCCGCCGCACAGAAATTGTCTGCGCACAGTGTGATGGCCATCTTGGCCATGTGTTTTTGGGTGAACGCTTTACAGCAAAGAATACGCGCCACTGCGTGAACTCGATTTCGCTGCTTTTCCGCCCCGCGAAGGCATGAGCCAGCCAGGTTCTACACTGTCCGCGCGCACCGAGGCGATGCTGCCCGGCGACCGCGAGATACTGCGCCGCAGATTTCGCGGCAGCATTTTTTTCTTCCTGCTCGGACAGCTGCTGCTGGCGATGCTGGGTTTCTGGGCCTGGATTTTTCTCAGTGAAGAAATGCGCCGGGGTGATATCAATGTTACGATACTCGTGATCGTGACATTGGTCGCATTGCTGCTGCTCTTCGTTTCGGTTGCCCTCGTCTACTGGCTGTACAAGCGCTACCAATTAGTGTCGGCGCGCGAAAAGACGGTTTTTACCGGTACGGTAACCGACAGCTGGAGCAGGTCGGGTGGTTCGGGTCTTGGTGGGGGCATGTCGACTCATTCACGGTATGTGCTGCAGCTCGGCAATACAGACTTCAACGTTGATCCGGACGTGCAGCGTTTCGTGCCAGCCGGTGCACAGATTGAACTCCACTGCCTGCCAAACAGCCGTGAAGTTCTGTATCATGTTGAACTTGCAGGCGACCGACGGCGTGCCTGGCAAGAGCTGACGAGCCGCCCGCAAGAATCTCTTTTCAAACAAATCTTCTCTTTCGCAGTGGCTTTCTTTTTTCGATAACAATACCGGGGATACCAGCCGCTTAGAACCTGTACCGTACGCCGTTGGTCACCATGAAGATGAACGGTACAATCGGTACGATTGGTCGTGACTCCCATGCGGCGGTGAATGATACAGTGAGCGATAAGTTGCCAACCAGTTGCACGGCCACATTGGCTTCACCGCTGACCCGGTGCAGCGTTGCATCGAATTCACGGTCGTAACCGACCTGGTAGTAGGTGACGGCGTTCAGGTCAACCTGCGGGTTCACAACATAACGTGTGCTGATGTAGGTCGACGATTTCAGGTAACGCGCCTGCATGATCGGGTCGTCTGCAATCGCCGGGTTCTGCCAGTCTTCTCCCTCATACATGAGACTTGTGCCCGTCGCGAGATTCCACGCGGGGGTTTTGATAATGCGCCAGCGGGGGCCGGCACCTGCCAGCAAACGCAGTTCGAGCCCGCGCGCCTGGTCGTACTGGTACTGCGCATAAGATTCGACACTGAAAGTATTGCGGTGAAAAAACTGCGTGCGAAAATGCGTCGAACCGAAGTTCACGACGTAGTTGTTGTTCACGTTCAGCACCTGGTAATTGTTGATGAGCAGAGAGAGGTGGTTATCACTCGCATAGCCGACATCTGAGGTCAGGCCACCGTTAAAGACGCGGACGGGTGTCTGCAGGTTGGCGCTGCGGTTGTGGTAGGTAAAGTTGGCCCCAATGTTACCGAAAATGACCCGGTCTTCGGGGTGGTCGAGCCGCACCTTCTCGACGTTGAAGATCTGTGCACTGGCAGGCATGACCAGCAGCAGAGCCGCCAAAAAGATTAATCTTCGCTGCATACAGTCCGAAATTTCAGTGACTGGCACAGCGAAAAACGTTATATTATGACCATGATCAAGAAGGCTGTGCTCGCAGGTGGCTGTTTTTGGGGTCTAGAGGAGCTCTTGCGTTCGCAGCCCGGCGTTACCGATACCGAATGCGGCTACTGCGGCGGTAGCGTCGAAAATCCCACGTACCGCAACCATGAAGGCCACGCCGAAGCCGTCGAAATAACTTACGACAGCGACAAGACGTCGTTTCGCAACCTGCTCAACTTCTTTTTCCAGATACACAACCCCACGACGATGAACCGCCAGGGCAATGACATTGGCAGCTCGTATCGTTCTACGATCTTCTACGCGAATGAAGATGAGAAGCGCGAAGCGGAGGATTTCATTCGCATCGTGAATGATTCGAAGCGGTGGCCGAAACCCGTGGTGACGACGCTTGAGCCGCTCGGTGAGCAGTATGGCGCCGCGGGCAAGTTCTGGCCGGCCGAAGACTACCACCAGGACTATTTACAGAAGAATCCAAATGGCTATACGTGCCATCGCATATATTTTAATAGCTATCTGTAAATTCGTAGCTGAATCAGCTGGCGTAGCCAGCTGATTCAGCGTAAAACTCCATGAAAAAGACATTCTATGAACTGGGTTTATCCCCAGCGCTCGTGCAGGCCGTTACTGACATGGGCTTTCGCGAGGCTTCGCCGATACAGGAAAAAGCGATACCGATACTGCTTGAGGGTCATGATCTGATCGGGCAGGCGCAAACCGGCACGGGCAAAACAGCTGCGTTCGCGATACCCGTCATCGAAAAAATTACCACAGCCAAAGAACTTCAGGCGATGGTGCTCTGCCCGACTCGCGAGCTCGCGATGCAGGTCGCTGCCGAGTTCAAGAAGCTGCTCAAGTATAAGAAAGAAATCCAGGTGGTAACCGTCTACGGCGGCCAGCCGATCGGTGCACAGTTCCGCGATCTAAAAGAAAAACCGCAGATCGTTGTGGGCACCCCAGGCCGCGTCATGGACCACATGCGCCGCAAGACGATCAGGATGAACACGGTGAAGTTCTTCGTGCTCGACGAAGCCGACGAGATGCTCGCGCAGGGTTTTCGCGAAGACATCGAGCATATACTCACCGACGCGCCCGAAGACCGCCAGACCGTGCTCTTCTCGGCGACTATGTCCAAAGAGATTCTGGCGATCACCTCGCAGTTTCTGAATAACCCGCAGCGGGCAGACGTGCTGGCGGGGGCCAGCAATAAACCCAAGATCGACCAGTTCTTTCTTGTCGTACCCGAAAAAAACCGGGTGGAAGCGACGATTCGCCTCATGGACTTCTACGGTTTCAAGTCAGCGCTCATCTTCAGCAACATGCGCTCGCAGGTCGATTCGCTGACGCAGCAGTTCAATGAGCGTGGTGTGACTGCCGAAGGTATTCACGGCGACCTCAACCAGAACCAGCGCGACAAAGTGATGGCGCGGCTACGCAGCGGGCATGCGCGGCTGCTCGTGGCGACCGACGTGGCAGGCCGCGGTATCGACATCAGCCACATCGAGGCAGTTTTCAACTTCGACCTGCCGCGCGACGTCGAAGACTACGTACACCGCATCGGCCGCACGGGCCGTGCCGGTAAGAGTGGACGCAGTTTCTCTTTCGTGCGCCCGACAGAACTGGGTAAACTCCGCCGGCTCGAAAAGCTCAACAACATACAGATTCTGCCGCATGACGTACCCGCGGCCGAAGACCTGCAGGGGAAAAAAGTCTCAGCCCTGCTTGCAGAGCTTGTGGAGATAACCAAACGCGCCAAGCTGGCACAGTACCTCGAGTACCTGCACGACATGACGAGCGAAGAAATATCGCCTGAGGAAGTTGCCGCAGCGGCGATCAAGATGCTGCTCGAAAAAGACGGCAGGCAATACGACAACAAGGTGCAGTTTACAACCGCCAAAGAGGAGCTGAAAAAAGCCCCAAGCGACAAGCACCGGCCGCGTAACTACCCGCCGCGATCGGGAAAGAAATTTTACCGGAACAAGCGGAATAAGAAGAACTAGCTAATCAGCCGAATGGCCGGCCCGAAATGAAGGCCTTTTCAAACTTTTGTTTGCGTAATAGTGTCTTCATGCTTACTGCACGATTTTTGAACCTGATTGTTATGGTTTGCGTGAGTTCATCGGGTAGCTTGATTGTTTCATACTCCAGGTGATAGCTGTAAGTTACCGAGTGTATGCTGCGAGAAGGACTCTGCTGTATTTCTGGTGGCAGCAACAAACTGAGTGATTCGGTATATCCGCTTTTTCGAATCTCCACCGTATTCCTGCCATTCCAGTAAGAGACGACAAGATCACTTTTCGTTACCGGAACGCGAGTGCCATCCTTTGCATCGGTCAATTCGACTGCGAGCGCTTCAAGGTTTGTTGCTATGTCCTGCGATTCGGAAAAAATAAAATAGGAACGTATCTTGCCGGAACCTTCGAGATCAAAATAAGTGGGGTTCAGGTCACTATGGATCGTTCTGCCACGGATAGTCTTACTGTAGATCTGTGGCTTTTCAGGCACATACCGATACTGAACTGAGCCACAGTGTGCAAGCGCGCTTAGGATTGTCAGAAATAAAACGAGGTTACGCAAAATGCTTCTCCTCAGGGCTTTCGAGCTTCGACGAATTGAAGCAGGTCTACCATCCCGTTTTTTTTCTCCATCACCCTGAAACCGGAGTTTTGCAGTAATTCCTGAATTCCTGTACCGAGAATGTCGCGGGCATACGGCGGTTCGCCGATTGCCAGGTAGAAATCCATCAAGAAACCGTGGCCGTCCGGCCGGTCGAGGTCCATGGCATAGAATGAGCCACCGGGTTTGAGGACACGAAACGATTCTGCTAAGGAGGCTGTGCGTATTTCTGGCGGTAGCTCATGCAGGCCGAGGCTGATGCAGACAGCATCGAACGTGTTGTCGTCAAAGGGTAGCTGTGCGGCGCTGGCTTCGTGGTAGCTTATGTTCGATAGACCCTCCGATTCGCTGCGCTCCTTAGCCACAGCGAGCATTTCGGGTGAAATATCGAGGGCATCGACCTGGCTACCGGTTAGAAGCCTTGCGAGAGTGCGCGCGGTGTATCCGGTGCCTGAGCAATAATCCAGTACCCGCGCAGGCCGGGATGCGGTAATCATTTCCGCAAACTTTTCATACGGTTTACCGGGCAGGTATTCGCACATGGTGTCGTAACCGAGGCTCAGAAAAAAGAACTTTGACCGGTTTCTGATCTCATTGTCTGGTGAAACCAGACCGCTGATCATGTCGGGTAAGTTAGCCATGCTCATTGCTCCCATTTGCTAAACATTTTTTTAACTGAAAAGACTGCGAGGTGCAGGGAAGCCTTTACCCATGAAAACGGATTGAGCGGCGCAGAGAAAATCAGCGCCGATTTGAGCGCCTGGTACGTTTCTGGCGAGAACGGGAACCACCACAGGTTGCGCGGTGGGTTCAGCAGGTCCCAGTTGACGATCTGTGGCTGCGTCATTTCTTCAAGGCCCAGCGCCGAGTGCGTACGACCCAGGCCGCTTTCTTTGAAACCTCCCCACGGGGTTTCAGAGAGACCGTGCGTGTATAGGTGGTCGTTGATCGTAATCACCCCCGCCTGTATTTGCGGAGCGATTTTCTTACCGAGCTTGTTACTCTTGGTCCAGATTGAAGCCGTGAGGCCCATGCTGCAATCATTGGCAAGCCGGATTGCCTCTTCAATTGTTTCAAACTTCATGACGGGAAGAATGGGGCCGAAGGTTTCTTCGCGCATCAGCGGCATTGTGTGGTCAACATGCGTCACGAGGGTGGCCGGCATGAAGTTGCCCAGCTTGCCAGCGCTTGCCGTGGGTTGCGACTCGGCAACAACCTTTGCCCCTTTCTTTACGGCACTCTTCAGGTGTGACTGTATGGTATTCAACTGGT
The DNA here is from genome assembly GCA_049323535.1 of Spirochaetota bacterium. GTDB lineage: Bacteria > Spirochaetota > Leptospiria > Turneriellales > Turneriellaceae > Turneriella. The sequence continues at coordinate 118,581 of JBMOPL010000006.1, forward strand.
CTTTGGTTGTTACCGCACCCATGTCGACATTAAAGTCGGCGTCGGCGCCATGGCGCATTGCCTTCGTTTTCTTCGCTAGCAGGTCGACGAACTTCTGGTAGACACCGCTCTGCACATAGATGCGCTCAACGCCGCCGCACGACTGGCCTGCATTCTGGTAGCCGGCCCATGCGGCGCCGTTGGTGGCACGTTCTAAATCCGCATCGTTCAACACGATCATCGGGTCTTTGCCGCCGAGCTCGAGCGACAGCGGCACCAGTTTTTCGGCAGCCTGCGCCATCAGCTTCTTACCGGTCGGTACCGAACCGGTGAAAAATATTTTACTCACACCGCCGTTGATCATGGCGGTCGAGACTTCGCCGCCGGAGCCAATCACGTGGGTAAACAGGCCATCGGGCAGGCCTGCACTCTTGACGATATCTTTGATTGCCTTGCCGCATGAGAGCGTGACTGCCGCTACTTTGAGAATCACCGCGTTACCTGCCATGAGAGCCATGACAACTTCGCCAAAAGGAATGGAAAGGGGGTAATTCCACGGGCTGATGATACCGACGACGCCCCATGGTACACGGATAATTTTCGATTGTTTGTTGAAGAAGAGCCAGCTCGAACGGCGCAGGTTTTTTTCTTTAAGAACACGCGACGCGTTCGTGGCATACCATTTTACCGCGAGCGAACACGGAATCACTTCGGTCGCGAGCGCGTCGGTGCGTGACTTACCGTTCTCGCGCGAGACGGTCAGGGCGAGTTCGTCAGCGTGCTGGGTAATGTAACGGCGCATGCGCAACACATGCTTCGCACGCTGCTGATAGGATAATTTTACCCATTCTGCCTGCGCGGCCCGGGCGCGGGCGACAATTTCGGGAAACCGGCGCAGGTCGGTGTGCGCGTACTCGGCAACTTTCTCGCCGGTAGCAGGGTTATAGGTAACGGTCGCTGTTGAGCGCGCAGGCTTTTTGGTAGGCTTCTTCATGGCAAAACAAGCTAACTCTGCGCGCCGCCGTAAAGTTGTTTTGTCATACTTTACACCGTATACCCCGTGGTGAACCACGAGTTGTGGCGCACCTCCGGCAGCTTTGTGACCGTTACCTGCGTGCGGGCGATGCGCACTTCAGTAACATACCAGAACGCAAGCTCAACCGGGTGCTGAATATTCTCTACGCGCTGAACCTGACCGGCACGGTGCTGCTCAATTTTGCGCTTACGGTAATCTTTGCCTGGCTGCGGAACCACGAAGGTGAACGCTATCTCTCGTACGTGCCTGTGTTGGTTCTGCCAGCCGCGGTGCATCTTGTGATCACGATCTTCACCCTCTGGCTGAAAAATCGTACCGGAAGTTTTGCCCCGACCTTGCTGGGCAACCTTTCATACACTGGTTACATGGTTGCGCTCTGCCTGTATTTCGGTGAACGCGCGGGAGTTCACCTTGTTCTGCTCATGGTGATGCCCACGACATTCCTGATTCTGCGTTACGGTAGCTGGGGCAGCATGCTCGCGCATGCAGCCATCATGGTTGCGGGCCTGGTTGCCGCGCTCGTGGGTTACGCGACGTTGCAGCCGCTCTTTCCTCTGCCGCCCGAGATCACCCGGCTTGGCGGTTACCTGTCGTTTCTGGCTGCGGTCGGTATGCTATACGTCTACTCGATACATAACTGGCGCGAAGGTCATGCGGCCGAGCAGCAGCTCATTCATGAGCGCGACCTGAACCACACGCTGCTGCAAGAGACAATACCCAAACTGGAAAAGGCAGAGGCAAAATACCGCCACCTGGTCGACGATTCAGACGACCTGATCTTTCTCGCCGATGCGCAGCTGAAAATTCTGAGCATGAACCGTTCGTCGCAGAAGATGCTTGCCTTTCTGCCGGGCGACCTGATCGGGCGCGATCTCTGTGATTTTATCGGCGACGGCGAAAACAGCGACAAAGAGTTGAGCCGCAATATTGTGCGTGAGCAGGTCAGAAATCTTTTGGGCTCGGGCAAACTGACACGGTTTCGTACACGCTTTCGCCACAAGCACCGCGAAGACGGGGTCGAGGTGCTGCTGAGCCTGCAGCTTAGCCGCGTGAACGGCCAGGACGAAATTATTGCGCGTGCAATCGAGATTGAGCCTGAGGTGACGCTCCGCTTTCTCAACCGCGAGCATGGCAGCTATACGCTGGGCAACAACATACTGCACGCGGACGTGCTCAGCCAGCGTATCGCCGATCGCATTTCGCTGCACTATAGTCAGCACGAGCTGAATTCGCTGCGTACGTGCATTCGGGAAATCCTGATCAATGCGATTGAGCACGGCAACCTGGGTATTTCTTTTGAAGAAAAGAGCCGTGTCATTGAGCAGGGTGACTTCATGGATTTCCTGAGGCAGCGGCAGAAAGACCCGCGTTATGCAGACCGCCAGGTACAGGTGCGCTACGTTGTGAGCCGTACGGGTCTGTTTCTACGTGTCACCGACCAGGGCGACGGCTTCGACCACCAGGGATTTCTCAAGCGGACGGAGAGTGACGATAGCCTGCTGATGCTTGAGCACGGCAGGGGATTAACCATGGCGCGCAATGCGTTCGACTCGGTGCAGTTTAATCAAAAAGGTAACCAGGTTACTCTCACGAAGAGGCATTCCATTACCGGTGCCAAAACCGGCTGACCAGCGTCACACTTCCCGCTGTCGCGAGGCAGATCGCCAGCCCGGCGGGCACGTACCAGGTCCACGCAAGGGGAGTGAATGCGGCGATCGCTGCCATTGCCGCTGCCGACGCGGAAAATCCCACTAGTGCCGAGAGCTGGTTCGTGCGACGAAAACCCAGTACATAGAGACCCACGATGCCACCAGCAAGCACTGAAGAAAGCTTGAGTGCAACCACCACAACCGGGTTCTTCTGGTCGGTGAAGAGCAGTGCGATGAGCATGATGGCGAAAGCCCAGACTACTGTCAGCAGGCGTGACAGGCGCAACCGCCGCCTGTCATCGTGGGCCGCATAACCGGGAAAAAGATCAAGCATGGTCGAAGAAGCCAGCGAACTCAGCGTCGCCGAAAGCGTTGACTGGCCGGTGGCAAAAATCGCCGCGAGCACAAGCCCAATCAGGCCTGTAGGCAGCTGGCTGATAATGAACGACGGGAACACCGCATCGGGTGTCGCAAAAGTCGCTCCCTTAAAAAAGGCGAATAGCCAGGCACCGATGACCAGGAAGAGTAAAAACTGCAGGTCGACGAGAATTCCGCTGGTGATCATCGCCTTCTGTGCGTCGCGCAGGTTGCGGCAGGCAAGAGCTTTCTGCACGATCAGCTGGTCAGTGCCGTGCGACGAGACGGCCAGCAGCGCGCCCCCTATGAGTCCAGCGGTCAGGTGAAAGGGTTGTGTCCAGAAAGAGAGCATGCCGTTCTCTAAACCCGAAGCAAAGATGCGAAATTTTTCTGCACCGGCCGATTCGAGCGGTACACCGCTCGCCTGTAGCACGAAGACTGCAGCAAAGGCGCCGGCAAGATAAACGGCGGTCTGTATGAACTCCACCCACATGGCCGCGCGCAGGCCGCCAAACGAGGTATAGGGCAGAGTGAGCAGCGTGAAGACGAGTATGGATGTTGTGATCGACCACCCGCTGATGAGGCTGAGCGGCAGTGCGGTCGCGTAGAGCCTGACACCGGTACCGAGCAGGCGCGTGACCTGGAAGAGCACAGCGGCAAGCCGCCGCATGTTGATGCTGAACCGGTGCTCGAGGAATGCATATACCGTTTCGACATTACCTTTGAAGTACGCGGGCAGGAGGACAAAGGCCACAATGATGCGCCCGACCACATAACCGAGTGCCAGTTGCATGAAGGTCAGGTTACCTGCATAGGCAAGCCCCGGTATAGAGATAAAAGTCAGGCTGGAAGTTTCAGCTGCAACAATCGAGGCCGATACTACCCACCACGGCAGTGAGTGGCTACCCGAAAGGTAATCCGCTGCATGGTTACGCCTGCGGCTGGCGACAAAGCCGACCAGCTGCAACAGGGCGAAGTAGGCGAAGAGGACGATGAGGTCAGCCAGGGCCATGGACTAAGGTCAATTCGATGGCTGAGCATGACCGCAAAAGCCGTAAACTGTCCAGGCATACTGCAAGCGGCATGTCTGCAAAATAAAAAAAGCCCCGAAGGGCTTTTTACGCTGCCGAAGCAGCTTTGGTAATCTGGTTGAGATTACTTCGCTTCTTTAGCAGCTTTCTTTTCAGCTTTTTTCGCTGCTTTTTCTGCTTTTTTAGCGTCAGCTTTTGCTTTCTTTTCTGCTTTGATGCAATCGCGCTTTTCTTTGCCTTTCAGGGCTTTGCAATCAGCAGCAGGAGCTGGTGCTGGCTCTGAATCCTGAGCAAATGCAGGTACTGCTACTGCGAGCAGTGCGAGAACTGAGAGAAGTGAAACTGTCTTTTTCATGTTGTCTCCAAATGTTTTAAGTCCCTTGCGGGCTTAGCAATAAGACGTTCGATTTGTTCCCAGCGGTCTTTTTTTTTCCCAACCTGCAGAAATCCGGCCGATATTTATCCTATTTTTCTTCCCCTGGCGCTAGAAGCGCACTTCTACACCAAAACTCGGCAGGATCGGTATCACAGGTTCTGCGGGCAGCAAGGTGGGATTTTCTCCCGGGGAAAAGGGGCAGGGTGGTGAGTGCGTTCAAAGAATCGCCGAAGGTCGCGGGCGCGTTTCTGATCTGGTCACCCGTGAGGGTGTTGCGGCCTGCGGTCGCGTTTTCGGCGTTAGCCCTGATCACAACCTTACGCCGGCTCTTCATCTCGAGCAGTCGCTCGTAGTCACCCTCTTGTGCTGCGAGTGGTAAAACATGCAGAGCCATCGTCGCCAGGAATGCATGCAGTTTCATGGGCATAGGAATACTGATCGGGTACCGCAGGTAATCTGTGGTAGCTATGCCTGATTTACGGCGCGACCACGTCGAGAGGTTTTCACGCCGAAGCGCTATTGGTATGACAAGAACGCCGCCACCGTGCGGCGGAATTCTTCTGCTTCATTCTGGCAGGCAATCCGGAACTCGGCCAGCGACTGCCCCTGCTCAGCGAGAATTCGAAATGCGTCAGACCCCGTCAGAATGTCAATCGCGAGCTTATCGGCGACATATTCATACGGCTCGCGCCGCCAGTCGAAGTGCTTCGGGTAAAGGTCGTGCGCGGTTTTCACCATCGCCAGGCCAGTGTAGAATGACTCAAACCCGGCGACATCGGTCACGTGCACGAACACTCCGCCGCAGGCTTCGTCTTTGAATTTGTGAAACGTCGGCTTGAAGTAGAGCGGGCGAAAATAGACACCGGGGAGATGCAGTGCGTTCAGGGCTGCGGCATATTCTTTGGGATTGATAAACGGTGCGCCGATAATTTCGAACGGGCGGGTTGTGCCCCTGCCTTCTGAAACATTGGTTGCTTCAAAGAGGCAAGTGCCGGGGTAGACAATGGCGGTATCCACTGTCGGCATGTTCGGTGAGGGCTGCACCCACAGACCCTCGGTCTGTGGGTGCAACCAGTTGCGGTGCCAGTTTTTAAGTTCGATAACAGTGAGCTTCGCATTCCATTTCTCTGTTGCGTTCAGCAGGCGGGCGACTTCTCCGATGGTGAGAGAGTGCCGCACGGCCAGGGGGTAAGCTCCCACAAAAGACTCAAAGCCCTTGTGCACGACGCCGCCTTCGACCACCACGCCACCGAGCGGGTTTGGCCGGTCGCAGATGATTACCTCGATGCCCAGTGCGGCGCAGGCTTCGATGCAGAATGCCATCGTGTAAGCATAGGTGTAGTAGCGGCAGCCGATATCCTGGATATCCACGACAAGTGCGTCGAGGCCCTCGAGGTCGCTCGCGCGGGGTTTGAGCTCTTTTTTGGTCTGTCCGTAGAGGCTGACAGCCTTAAGACCCGTGAAGCCGTCGACCTCATCGGCTACAGTGATCTGGTCTTGCTCGGTGCCGAAGAGCCCGTGTTCGGGAGCAAAAATTTTTTCGGGTTTGTAGCCCTGCGCAATGAGCGCTTCGAACAGGTAAGGGCCATCGGCCGCGACCGAGCTCTGGTTCACCAGCAGCGCAAAGCGTTTGCCCTTCAGGTACTTGCCAGGGTCGGCGAGCAGCCGGTCGATGCCGAAGGTGGTGCGCATAGTGAGAAACCGGCGATAGTCGGTTTCTCATTATCAGCGCGGCAAGCAGATTCGACCCACAGGAAAAAAGTGTCTGAATTATCCGGTCCGTACGTCTAAGATCTATGCAGACGAAATGCCAACTCCACCGCATCACTGCCGGCGTGTTTGCCCTTGGCCTGGCCGTATCGATGACATACGCAGCGAATCCTGAGACGCAGGTCACTATGACCGTGACAATTTCAGAACCACACAACCCCAAAAAGAAAGAAGAGAAGATCGAACTCAAAACCGGCAAAAAGAAAGGCGTGCGTAAGCACTGCCGGCTCGAGGTCGATGCGACACAAGGCTATTTTGTCTGCGACAATCCTGCTTTCAGCATGACCCTGCAGGAAAACAACTCGCTCCTTGTCGGCAAGAAGCTCTATCGCATACAGTCGATCAGGAAGCAGTAGAGTCTATCTGCCCATTCGCGCATCAAGCTCTTTGGCTTTCCTGAGCATGATCTTGCGCAGAATGAAACCCACGATAAACAGAATACCGCCGATGATCACGGGAAACCACGGTGCAGTTGCGCGCTGAAAGAAGTCATTGATGACTGCGGTGCGAATCGGGTCAGCGGGGTCGTAGAGTACTTCGACCTCTTGTCCCTTGGTGTATTTCTGAAAGCTGTGGTTCCAGAAGAGTTTGTCTTCAAAGCGGACTGTTTTGCCCTTGGCGTCTTTAAATTCAACCATTGCCTTGCGGTATGGTTCGATCACGGCCAGGTCAAACACCTTGCCCTTCGTCTTGACGCCAACTGCGTCGAGCTTCTTCTCGATGGTGAGGTTGTATAGGCCATAGCCTGTCACGACGAGACCAATGAGAAAAAGCACAAAGCCTACATACGAGGCGTTTCTGAATCCGTTCATGGGGTTACCTTGGCCGGTATCGTCGGGCGGGTCAAGCCGATTTGTTCAAAATACGATTGCAGCCCTGAAATGGGTGTCCGACGCGTAACCGATGAAAATCCTCACCCTTGGCATTACCCTGGCGCTCTGCAGTACGTTCGTTTTGCAGGCGACGCAAGAGACCGTGATCCAGAGCGAGGCCCGTCAGTTTGGCGAGCGCGCGATTGCAAAGGGGTACCAGTGCCGCACCGAGGTTCACCAGACGCGCGGAAAAACTTTCGAATTGAAGGCCCCGATGGATAAAGACATTCTTTACCACATTGCAGTCGTTACGGGACGCGGTGAGAAATCGGCGCACGTCAAAAGTGCAATCCTGGTGAATGAGCAGAGAATGAACATCAAGCTCGAGGTGCAGAACACAGTTTTCGGTTCTGAAATAAAACTACATCCACTGGTCACAGGGCCCAAAACCCTGAAATTTGAGCTCGATACCGTTTCGAACTATTCAGTCGTGCTGTGCGCGAACTATGCTTCGTTATTCCACACAGGCGAGAAAGATAAGGTGATCGACGATCATTCACACTTTTGATATGATGCGTGTGCAAAGCACGCGCATCATATCAAAAGATCAATATATGTGGTGCCGGTCGCGATGCTCGACGACGGGCGCGCCGGCTGGCCTTTAATCAATACCTTGTGCTGGGTGAACAGCGCCTTGAGCGCTGAGCGGCTGATGTCGCACACCTTCTTGTTCTTGGTCTGCTGGCGCATCGCCTCGAGCAGAATGCCGTCGAGCCGGTCGCTGCGGCGTTCGAGCACGAGCGTGATGCGCGTGGCACCTTGCGGTTGTGGTGGAACATTGTCTTTCGGCGGCATAGGTGAAAATTTTGCCGCGAATTGAATCAGGTCGTAAAGAAGTTACATTCTTCTGTTCTTCTCTCCCCAGCCATAGGCTTAAGCCCGTAGCTGAAAGAGAGAAAATGTGTGATTTTTCTTGCCGGTATATCTAATAGATAGTATCTATTAGTTGAATGAAGCGCGAGAACAAGACCCAGTACGCCCTGCTCGGCATTCTGACGCAATACGAATGCAGCGGCTACGATATGAAAAAGTTCATCGAGACGAGCATCGGCTATTTCTGGAATGAGAGTTTCGGCCAAATTTACCCCAACCTGAAAAAGCTCGAGCAGCAGGGGTTGATCCGCAAGGCGAGAACTGCCGATGCGAAGGGCAATGACCGTATTGTCTATGCGATCACGGCGACCGGGCGGAAGAAGTTGCAGCAGTGGCTGGCGAAACCTGCTGAGCCGCTTGCAGAGCGTAACGAACTGCTGCTGAAACTCTTCTTCGGCAGCCAGCTTGACCACAGCGGTATTCGCCGGCACCTGCAGCGCCACCAGGAAATGGGCGAGGCGACGCTGCAGGTTTATGCCGGCGTTCAAAAAGACATCGCCGATTACAAAGACAAGTCGCCCGATTACCCTTTCTGGCGCATGACGCTCGACTATGGTATCGAGCGCACGAAGATGGAGCTCAGATGGGTGAAGTCGGCCCACGAAATTCTCGATTCGATCGCCAAAAAGAAAGCCGGGAGTAAAAAGCCATGAAAAAGATACTCGTCATCCAGGGCCACCCGCGGTCAGAATCATTGTGCGGCAGCATTGCGCGCGAATATGCAACGGCAGCGCAGCAAGGGGGAGCTCAGGTTGACCTGCTGGATTTGCCGAACCTGCAGTTCGATCTCAGCCTGCGCGAGGGCTATAAATCTGAGCAGGCGCTCGAACCTGATCTGGCAAAGGCGCAGCAGCTGATTCGGGCGGCAGACCATCTCGTGTTTGTGTTCCCGAGCTGGTGGGCTTCGATGCCCGCGCTCCTCAAGGGGTTCATCGACCGTGTTTTCCTGCCGGGCTTTGCCTTCAAGTACCGCAAAAACTCCCCCTTACCCGAGAAGTTGCTCAAGGGCAAAACCGCGCACATCTTCATCACGATGGATGCCCCCGCGTGGTATTACCGCTGGTTCAACCGCGCGCCCGGGTTGCGGCTGTTGAAGTTTGCGACGCTCGAATTCTGCGGTGTGAAGCCGGTGAAATACCATATCTTTGGGCCGGTGCGCGGCGCGCCTGAGAAGCGCCTGCAGAAATTTCTGAATGAAGCGCGCCGTACTGGTGCGCAGGCGGCAAAATGAAAAAGTTCAAAATGGCATTCGCGGTTGAGCTCGCGATCATCGGCGCGCTCACGACCTTGCTTTTTGTGGGTGTGACGCTGCCAGAGGTCTTTCCGCGGGCGGTGCACCGGTTTCTGCACATTCTGGGAGCGATCACCTTTCTCGGGAATATTATCGTGAGTGCGCTCTGGTTTTCTGTCGCAGTGGCGTCGCGCAAGAACGATTGGTTCGCTTTTGCCGCAAGACTCATGAATATCACCGACCTCGCCTTTACGGGGCCTGGTCTGATTCTGCTGCTCTGGAACGCTACCGTGCTCGTGGGTGCTTACGGTAATCCGCTCGCGGTTGACTGGCTGAAGTGGGCCCTCATCTATTTCGCCGCTACAGGCGCTCTCTGGATGGGCGCGCTGATACCCCTGCAGTTTCGCTTCATGAAGCAGGCAGATGCCGGCAATATGCCGTGGAATGATGCGCGGGAGCAGAAATTGCTCGGTCTCTACAATGCAGCGGGCGGCGCGGCCGTGTTGCTGGTCATTCTGAGCCTGGTGAAGATGGTGTTGAAGTGAATTTTTGTTATGGAAAAATCATGGACACTCTCGATCTGTGACGGCAGCCGGATTCTATGCCTCGTCGAATCATCATCCTCTTGCTTGCGGTAGGAGATGTGTCTGCAGAATTGACTGACGCGTATGAAGTAAAGTATGGGCAGGTGCAATCCAACTGTAACCCATCGGTGAGCGATGCACCTTCTGGTAGCTTGCGAATCAAGCGTACAGAATCGCAGATCGTGGTCGAAATAGACCGTCTGCCGGCGATGACCGGAACTTTAACCAAAGATAGCAAGCTAACCGTAAAGTCGAAATTGAGTCCCGCATCTTTAGTCCGGGGACATATGTTACAGTGGGATTGCTGAAATAAGCGCCCGCCCTTAAGCGGTTTTTACGACAAAACTGAACTTGAAGGGACGGGCAAATGTACGATTACCAGGAAATCTATCGGC
>JBMOPL010000007.1:0-128271 GCA_049323535.1 Spirochaetota bacterium
TTTCATTGCAGCAAAACTTGGGATAAAAGGCGTCTAAAATGGAGTCGGTTAGGGTGGTGTAGAAGGTTGTGTCGATTTTGATTGGCGAGGGGTTTTGGGGTTGTTGCGAGGATTCGAGAAGGAAGGCCGTCTCCACAGAGTATTTATTTATTTTCGTGGCAAAGCCGCGAAAATAAATAAACAGTGCCCATCGCCGCTGTCATCGTCACCTATAACCCCGACGAAAAATTTCGTGAACGCCTGGCGGCAATTGCACGCGAATGCGGCAAGGTCTACGTTGTCGACAACGGCAGCAATAACCAGACTGCTCTCAAAAAAATCACCCGGCTCCCGCGCGTAAAATTACTTACGCTGGGGCATAACACCGGCATTGCGCATGCGCAGAATGTGGGATTGTCTGCGGCTTTTGCGGCAGGCGCCGAAGCCGTGATCCTTTTCGACCATGACTCTGCGCCACGGCCCGGTTCTGTGAGTGCGCTCCGTTCTGCTGCGGGCACCTCGCGGATTGCGGGGCCGCGCATCTATGACATAAACAAAAAATCTTTTGCCCTGCATCCGTGTTATGCCGGGTTATTTTTTCGCCGGCGTCCGGCAGCTGAAGGCGGAGTTCTTACTGGTGCCATGATGGTCATCGCCTCAGGCTGCCTTGTTCCGCGTGCTGTCTATGAGAGAGTGGGCGGCATGCGCGAGGAGTACTTTATCGATTACGTTGACTGGGAGTACTGCCTGCGTGCGCGCCATCGGTTTGGCGTCGAGACGGTTGTCGCAGGTGCGGCGATCCTTGATCATGCACGGGGCGAACGCACGGGAAAAAAGATCGGGCCGCTCACTGTCTATCCGCCCGGTTATTCGGCTTTTCGCTACGGACATATTTTCCGCAACCGGGCAACGCTGCTGCGCGAGTACCTGTTCAAAGACCGGGCGTTCGTGGCATTTGAGTTTGTCTCACTGGCGCGGGATTTCCTTTTGCTCGTCGCCGAACCGCGGCCGTTTGCTCTCTGTTGGCTGGCTCTGAGTAGCTGGATTGGTGGGCTGTTTGGTATTGGGAGGCGTGCGAAGTAGGGTCGGGTGCAGTATTTCGCAGATGCGGCCTTTTGTTGACGTAGCGATTTCGCCTCGCGGTTCTACCCGCAACCTATGCCGCTGAATCCGGAAACTATTGAAATCCGCCTGCCGAAAAAGGCGCTGTCAGGCAACGTCGCCGAAATCGCCTGGAGCGATCAGCACAAGAGTATGCATACTTCATTTAACCTGCGGATGCGCTGCCCCTGTGCGACCTGCCGCGATTCGCACAACCCGGACCCCAAGGCAATACGAGGCCCCAAGGGAGTACCCCCCATGGTCGAAATCGCTTCATTTGACTGGGTCGGCAATTACGCAGTGAACTTCATCTTTAACGACGGGCACAATACAGGCATCTACACCTACAAATACCTGAGAGAAATCGACGAATCTGCCAATGGCGTCTGACGCTCTGCAGGCATTGCGTCGCCTTTGGGCGATCAGCTCTGGTTTATTTGCGCGCCAGCAGTTGCGCCTGCTCGCTTACCTCGCGTCGGGAATGTTGCTCTGGCAGGTACTCGACTTTCTCCCGATGTTCTTCTTCAACAGCAAGGCATTTCAGGCGAAGCTCGAGCAGTATATCGACGCGAGCCGACTCGCGATCTCTTACCAGGGCATAGATGTCAGCCTCTTTCGCGGGGTGCGTGTGATCGGGGTGCGTGTCTCGTTCGACCGCGACTTTTCGCGTGGGCGCTATCTGCTTGAGGCGCCGGCCGTCTACATACGAAAGCCGCTGTCGTTCATTGGCGCTGAAGAGAGTGCGTTGCCCGAGGGGGCCCGCGTCATCATCGAAGAGGGAAAAATAGGTTATTGGGTGACTTCGGACAGCGCAGACCGCGAACTCGTGCAGCAGGTACGCAATCTCTTTCAGCAAGACCGCAGGTATCACATTGAATGTGACAGTTGCCGTTTCAGCCTGAATGTGAAGGATAACAGTTATTTTCAGGAAACAACCCCTGTGGAGCACCTGAGTTTCACCCTGCACCATGGGGGAAAGGAAGTGCAGACACTCGTCCGCTATGAAAGTTCAGCGATTGGCAGCGGTGATTTTTTCGGACGTTTTGACGCCTGCAGCTCGATGCAATGTGACGACCTCGAAGGTTATTGGTACTTTAAGCCGTCGAACCTGCGTCTGGCAATTCTCAACAATTTCCAAAAAGATATCGATATCACTTCGGGTACGGCTTCGGGTGAGGTGGCCTTCGACCGAAAGCTGACCGATGTTGTGAAAAAGGTCCGCGGCAAAGAAGTAACCGTACGCGAACCGCTGTCAAATTTTCGCATGTCGATGAGCAGCCGCAGTTTTGCTGTTCGTCGCAAAAAGCTGCCATGGTACGAGGTAGACGCCTTTAGCGTTGATACGCGCATGCAGATCAAAGGAACGAGCAGCACGGGATACGTGCACGGTGCCCTTGACGATTACAGGATTCAGGCAGAGTTTGAAGACCTGCGGCCCGAAGCGCTGCCGGAAAAATACCTGTTCCGCATTGAACCGGAGATTTTCGGCGAGAAGCGGTTGAATTTGCCCGCACACCGCGTACTCACCGGGTTGCGCGGCTTTGCCATTAACCTGAGCGGGCGCAAGGGAAATAAATACACCAAAAACGAAATATCGCTCGATATCGCTGATGGTGCGTTTATTGCCGGCGCAAATCTGCCGCCCTTGCTGTTGCCCGCCGTACAGGTGAGTCTGAGCAATGAAAAACTTACCGGGCAGGTCCGCGCGCTCGCGGGCTCTTCACTGTTCAGTGCTGACCTTTCCGGTGCGGTTGAACTCTACCCGGTGCAGTTTGTGCCGCTACTGGATGCGCTCTTGCGTGAGGCTGCAGGTGCAGAAGAGCGCACAATATTCTCATTGCGGGGCAAGGTGACGTGCCCGCTGACGGTCGATACCCTGAACTGGTCGGATATCCGGCCATTCGTCGACGCCTGGCTGAAAGATTACTGGGAAGAAGTGCAGGAGGGCATACAGTATTCCTGGCTGCCGTCGCGCCTGCGCCGGCGCGAATATTTTGTCCGCTTTATCCAGTACCTCGATTTTTCGATGCCCATCGACATTAAGCGTTTTGACTGGGGCGCCCAGATGCCGCTCAAGGGGAGTTTCTTTTTTTCGCCGCTGTACGGAGGAGGCGGATTTAAGCTCGAATCGCCGGATGGCAGGAACTCCACCTCGCTCATGGTTTCTTACGGCAGCAACGAGCCCAATGCGCCCTACATGAGCCACAGCCTAAACCTGAACCTCGATTATGCCTATGAACTGCTCTCGCCCTGGTTTGGTGATGACTACTTCGAGTATTTTTCCGCTGCGCAGATTGTCCACTTCAACAACTTCATGGGTGAAAGGCCTGCAGACCATTACCTGAAATCTGTTTCTGCGACCGATATGCGGCTGACGCGGGTCAGGCTGGGTAAATGGGCGCGCGCTCAGGCACTGCCACTGCAATGGGAGACCGTCGACGTGAAAACGAATCGCAGCAACGGGAATGGGGCAATTTCGCTGATCAGGGCCGAAAACGACAACAATATTCTGGCCGGTTACGGAGAATACAAGCTGTTTGACCGGCAGATCGACACGAGCCTGAAATACTCCGTGCAGATGCGTTAGGCCAATAGCGCAATCCCATTCGGTTGCATCACTGCCGAAATTCGAGTGACGCCGGGTTAAAAGACCCCAATTAGCCCTGTGCCGATTACAGACGTTTTAGCTCCCAACCTCGAAAAAAAAGCAACGCGCGACGGTTATGGTGCCGCGCTGGTCGAGATCGGGGCAACCAATCCCCGGGTAGTGGTTCTCGACGCTGACCTCAGCGGATCGACCAAAACCAAGAAATTCAGCGAAAAATACCCGGAACGCTTCTTTAACTACGGCGTTGCCGAACAAAACCTGGTCGGCCAGGCGGCGGGTTTCGCGCTTTCAGGCCTGATACCCGTAGCATCCAGCTTTGCGATGTTCGCCGCGGGCCGTGCATGGGAAATTTTCCGTAACTCGGTCTGCTACCCGCACCTGAACGTCAAAGTCGCGGCAACGCATGCCGGCATCACTCTTGGCGAAGACGGGGCGAGCCACCAGATCATTGAAGACCTGGCGCTGACCCGTGTGATGCCCGGGCTTTCGGTACTGGTTCCGGCAGACTACCAGCAGGCAGCAGCAGCGATCAAAACAGCCGTGGCGTTTGATGGCCCGGTGTACCTGCGGCTCGGCCGCCCGAACGTGCCATCGATTTATGCTCCTGATGACGTTGTGCGTATCGGGGGCAGCAATGTTCTGCAGACCGGTAGCAAGGCAGTCTTTATTGCGACCGGTGTGATGGTTTTTGAGGCCTGGAAGGCCGCCGCGCTGATCGAAAAAGAAACAGGTACCAAAGTGACGGTCATCGATGCCTATTCGGTCAAGCCACTCGATGAGGCGACAATCCTCAAAGCTACGGCTGATGCGCAGCTGGTTGTGACCTTCGAAGAGCACAATATCCTGGCTGGCCTCGGCGGGGCAGTCGCGGAGCTTCTGGCCGAAAAGCAGCCGCGCCGTGTACACCGTATTGGCCTGCGCGACGAATTTGGCCAATCCGGCGATTCTGCAACCCTGATGAAGCACTACAAGCTCACAGCAGAGACAATGCTCCCCGACCTGCTCGCACTTCTCAAGGCAGTCTGACCGCGTAACGAAACCGTGACAACGGGTGTGTGCAATCGCGCACCCGTGAATTGGTTGACTGCAGGAAGATAATTAGTTATTTAGCAAAATATAGATTATGCGGATTGCCATTTTTACTGACTCGTTCTTTCCCAAGATTGACGGCATCGCCGTTTCGGTGCAGAATTTCTGCGAAAAACTGGAGCAGCGAGGTCACAAATTCATTATTTGCTGCCCTCGTTACGCAGAGGATGATTCTGAACTGATCGGCCAGAATATCCGGGTAGAGCGCTTCAAGTCTGTTGCATTGCCCTCCTATGAAGAAATGCGCATTGTTGTGCCGGGACGCAAGAAACTGCACAAGATAATGAAAGATTTCAGGCCCGACCTGGTCCACATCCAGACGCCGGGTTTTATGGGACAATATGGTGTGCTGGCAGCTAAACTCTATGCCGTTCCGGTTATCGGTACCTACCACACGATGATGAGCGAAGTCGGTATGTACGTGAACCCTTTTCGCCTGCTCAAACTCGACAAGCTGCTGAACCGAGTCAAACGGCGCAAAAAAATCGCCAGTAAGCTGCACAAGGTCACACGCAAACGACCCGGCTCGCTCGGTGGCAAGCTGCTCTACAAGCTGGCAAACCGCCTCTACGAAAAATGCAGTGTGATCATTTCTCCCAGCGATCTCATCAAGAAAGAACTCATCGATAAGGGCATACAGGCGCCGGTGACCGTGGTTTCCAATGGCATCGACCTGGGTTTTTTTCGCGCCGAAAGGCGGATTTTCCCCGGTGACGATCCACGCATCCTGCATGTCGGTCGTATCGCCCCGGAAAAAAATACGGAAGAAGTGCTGCGGGCCTTTGCGTTGATCAAGCGTGAACTGCCCAATGCGCGCCTGTCAGTGGTGGGTGATGGCCCGGTCCTGTTGGATCTCAAGCGCGAAGCCTCTGAGCTCGGTATTGCCGACAGCGTCCAGTTCACGGGGTACATGCCTCGCAAGGAGCTGCCTCAGGTATATGCAGAGCACGACCTCTTCATTACGGCCTCGGCCATGGAAACACAGGGCCTGGTCGCACTCGAGGCCATCGCCACGGGGTTGCCAGCCGTGGGCGTCAACGCTTTTGCTCTGCCTGAGCTCATACAACAGGGACGCAACGGGATCTGTGCCGAGCCGCACAACGTGCCCGACATTGCCGCGGCAGCGGTGCGACTATTAAAAGACCGGAACTTCTACGAGAGTGCCTCGATCGAAAGTATCGAAATCGCAAAGGACCACGGGCACGACCGTTGCACCGACCGGCTGGAAAAGCTCTACCGCAAGGCTGCGGGAAAATAGACAAAACCTGGCCCCTCTTCAGGGCTTCAGATTGAATATCTGATGGATTTTCTTCTTCGACTTGAACTGCAGTCCGGAAAACTCGCCGTTGTGTTCGACCACGAACGTGCCTGATTCGATCCAGTCGCCGGTGTTGATTACGCGCAGCGCTGCGTTGGCCATCGGCTGGTGCGTGTGGCCGCAAATGAGAAGACGGTTGCCCTGGTTGGCGCGTTCCCGCAGCACACCGTAATAATCGCGAACCTCGTCTTCAGTCTCGTTGCGGTCAAAATTGAAGTGCTTGCGGTAAAAATTTTCCATGACCGTGAATACAGAAGGAAACACGCTGCTGATCATGTGCAACAACCGCACACCGAGGATATTCACGAACCAGAAAATCTTGCCATACTGGCCCTGGTGGCCATGCAGAACAACCAGGCGGTCGTTCTCCCATGATTCGCTGATCACGTAGTCGCGTTCGCGCAGGTACTGCTCAATCTTGGGGGGCAGGCTGATGATGTAGCTGATCGAGTCGTGGTTGCCAATGAGATAAACCTTAAGTGATACGGGGGTTGCGAGGGCATCGATCCGGTCAAAAAGCTTATTGAAGCGTTTTCGCCCGAATTTGCGGACCAGCTTGCGTTGCGCGCTGAAGTACCAGTTTTCGATGATGTCTCCCACAAGGAAAATTTTGCGGAATCGAACACCTTTCTTGCGCAAATGGTCAAGCAGGCGAAACAGGTCTTTGTGCCGGTGGTTGATTACTTTCTTGCGAAGCAGGTAGTGGATATCAGAAATATAGAGCGCGTCGTAGACGGTATCTTTTTTGAAGCGGTATTTCTTGTCTTTGTCAGGCACTGTGTCTGCTCAGGGGTATGTGCTTACGGCACCATGAAGGCCAGTAATGACATATCGTCCAGCCTTCGGTATTTCCCGCGGAACGCTGAGAGAGTCTCGTGCATATAAGCGGTGAGTTCTGCCGGGTGGTTGAACCTTTTCCCGGTTAGCGCACGGACAATGCCATCTTCGCCGAATTCTTCGCGCGCCTCGTTGCGGGTTTCGCTGACGCCGTCAGTCGTCGCGATGATCATGTCGCCCGGGCGCACCTGTATATGGGCACCGCGTATAACCATTTCCGGATCAATACCCAGAAACGGAAAGCCGTCGGCCTCGTTGTGGTTGGCGCGGGGAAGTTTTAACACCCGGCCATTGCGCAGCACGTAAACCGGGGTGTGCCCGAAATCGTAATAAAGCACTGTGCTGTTCCTGAGATCAAGCAGCAGCACGACACCCGAAGCGTACATGTCCGAAGGCGTTGACTTTACCAGCATCAGGTTTAGCAGTCGCAGGCGTGCGGACAGCTTGACCGTTTTGTAGTCTGAATCCCTGGCTGTCCGCGTCAGGTAACGGAACATTGCCCGAAAGTATGCGCCCATCGCCATGGCCATCTGTGCAGCTTTTAATCCCTTGCCGCATACATCCATGACAGTAAAGAGCGCGAGGTGCGGCTGCAAGCCCTGGACGTAGACGAAATCACCCCCGACTTCGCCGTGCTGCTCGAGAAAAAAATCATAGTCCGCATAAATATGCGGGCTGTTCCTGTGCGGGTTATTCATCGCCTGTTGCGCTTCGCGCGCAGCCGCGATGTCCTTTTGCTCGTAGAACGCGATGCCATCCATCACCGCTTTGACGGTTGCAACCCCAAGGTATTCTCCGTGATAAGTAATCACAAACGGATCGTACAGCTGCTCGTGCGGCCGCGCCATAAGCCTGCGCGATACTTCGGGCAGGGGGGTCCGTGCATCCACGCTCACAAGGCCTGCATCGAGCACCTCGGCCACGGTATTCTCTTCGCGCAGGAATATGTTGCGGCTATACTGGTTCTGGCCCAGGAGTGCCCGGAACTTTTCGGCTTTGACATAACCGACGAATGTTCCCTTTGCCTTGACCGGAAAAAATTCTGTATTAAAATCGTGTATCAGGTCATCGAGCAGTCTGAGACTCGTTTCTGCAGAGATCCAGTCGATCTTGATGTCGGCCAGCTTGCCGACTTCAAAGGCAGAAAAGATGGTATTTTCTTTTATCGAGCGCCGCCACTCGCGCTGTTCGATGATGTTTTTTGCCCTCAGGTAGGCCCGGTGGAGTTCATCGTCCTGAATCTCTGCCGTATCGTTTAGTGCTGCCAGTTTCATAAGCTTATATATTTCGCAAAATAACGAAATAACGACATGGCGGCAACTTTTTTGTGCCGCACAAAACTTAGCCTATTTGGCGAGGCGCTGCCGGATAGAATTCTCGTGGCGCACGTCAATGCCTTCGACCGAGTAGATGATGTTTTCCGCGATATTGGTCGCATGGTCGGCAATGCGCTCGAGCGCCTTGGCCGTCAGCGAGATTCCCAGCTGCGGGTACTTCTGGACGATATTGTATTCCATCGTATCGATCTTGTCGTCGTCGAGAATGATTTCCATTGCCATCTTTGAGTCACTGCTCGCGAGGGCGCGGAAGGTTTTTTTTGCGGTCTCTGATACCATTCGCGCCAGTTCTTTCATTTCGGGCGGTACCTTTTCACCGGCATTTTTCATTTCGCGCGCCACGTTTTTCATTTCGTCGCCCATGCGTTCGAGGTCGACGTTAGTCTTGATGACAGAGAAAACGAAACGCAGATCAGAGGCGTGCGGATTGATCAGCGCGAGCAGTTCCATGCACTGGCGATCGAGGGATTTCTCGAGCTGGTCGAGGTGTTTGTCCTGTTTGAAGACAACCTCCAGGTCATTGATATTCTCTTTGTCCAGTGAAGTATGCACCAGTTCGAGCATATCGAGAACGACCTCGGTCATCGACTGCAGGTTCTCGCGAAGTTGTTTGAGTGCCTTTTCAATAATCAGCATATGGCTCCTTGTTGACCGGTCTTAACCGAACCTTCCCGTTATGTAGTCTTCAGTACGCTTCTGTGTTGGGCGGGTAAACATCATCTTTGTCGCGCTGTATTCAATCAGCTCACCGAGATAAAAAAACGCCGTACTGTCCGAGATACGCGCCGCCTGCTGCATGTTGTGCGTCACGATGACGACTGTATAATTCTCTTTGAGTTCCAGCGTGAGTTCTTCAATGGTCTGTGTGCTGATCGGGTCGAGTGCGCTTGTGGGCTCATCCATCAAAATGATGTCCGGGCGTGTCGCGATAGTACGCGCAATGCACAGGCGCTGTGCCTGGCCACCTGAAAGTGCCATGCCCGAGTCTTTCAGGCGATCGGAAACTTCTTTCCAGAGGCCTACTTTCTTGAGCGCATCTTCAACCCTGTCGTCAACTTCAGATTTTGACACCTTGCTCGCAATACGGATTCCGTAGGCGATGTTTTCGTAAATGGTCTTGGGAAACGGGTTGGGTTTCTGGAATACCATACCTATTTTACGACGGAGTTGTGTGACATCGAGCTTGCGGTCATTGATGTCTATCTTACCGTCGAAAATGATCTTTCCGTCGATCCTGGTAGACTCGATCAGGTCGTTCATCCGGTTCAGGCAGCGCAGCAGCGTTGATTTTCCGCAACCCGAAGGTCCAATCAGCGCCGTGATGGAGTTCGGGGCAATCTCCATGTTAATGCCCTTCAGAACGTGCTTGTCCCCGTAGTGCAGGTTCAGCTTTTCCAGTTTCAGAATTGTCTGAGCGGTTTCAGCGGTATTTTCCATAATTATCCCAGGTATCCGATTTTCTTTCGTGCGCGGGCGCGGGCCCAAATGGCGAGCAGGTTCACCACGAGCACCAGTGCTACCAGCACCAGGGTGACAGCAAACTTTTGTTCGTCGCTGACGCCGGTATTCTGCGTGCTAATGACATAGAGATGGTAAGAGAGCAGCATTGACTGATCTGACAGGCTCTGCGGCAGGTTGGGCATGTAATATGCAGCGACGGTAAATAGTACCGGGGCCGTTTCGCCGGCGATACGGGCCGTGGCCAGGATGACGCCGGTGAAGATGCCGGGCAATGCAGTTGGCACTACAATGCGGAAGGTGGTCGAGAGTTTGCTTGCGCCCAGCGACAGCGATGCTTCGCGCAGTGTACCCGGTACTGCCTTGAGCGCCTGGTAAAAGACCGTGATCAGCAGTGGCATCGACATGCATGCCATCGTCAGCGCACCCGCAATGATAGATTTGCCCAGGCCAAAAAAGATGACAAACAGCCCGAGGCCAAAAAGGCCGTAGACGACTGAGGGTACACCAGCAAGGTTCACGATAGTCAGTTCAATCAGCTGGAACCAGCGGTCTTTGCGGGAGTATTCGGACAGGTATACTGCAGCCAGAAGCGAGATGGGCACGGCAACCGCTAGCGAAACCAGCGTGAGCAGCACTGTGCCGTAGAGCGGGGCAAAGATGCCGCCACTTTCCATCGAAGATGATGCGGTGAAGAGAAACTCAAAGTTGATACGGCTGATGCCTTTTGCGATGATGTAAACGATAAAGGCTACGAGCGGCAGAAATGCCGCGGCGGTCAGGGTGTAGATGACCGAGTAGCCGATAATGTCAGAAAAACGTCTGTTACGCGTCGTCATGTGCCCTGCCTGCGGCGAATACGCTCAATGATGACACCGCTCAGCGTATTGACGCCGAGCGTGATCAGGAACAAAAAGAGGCCGATCATAAAGAGAGCACGGTAGTGATCGTCACCCATGACGACTTCACCCATCTCGGCGGCAATCGTACCTGTCATCGTGCGCACGGGTGCCATTGGTGAAAGCGCAATCTGTGCCGAACCGCCCGCAACCATCATCACTGTCATGGTTTCCCCGATCGCCCGGCCAATGCCCAGCATGACGCCGGCAATCACTCCGGAAGAGGCAGCAGGAAAGGTAATGCGCAGAATAGTCTGCATACGGCTGGCCCCGAGTGCCAGCGAGGCTTCCCGCAGGCTGCGCGGAACTGCCTGCATGGCCTCGTCAGCGACCGAAGCGATCGTGGGCAGCGCCATGAATGCCAGTAGTACGCCTGCGCTGAACGCATTGAGACCAGTAGGCAGCCCAAAACTTTTTTGCACCCAGGGGCCAAGAATAACGATACCGAGAAATCCGAAAACAACTGAGGGAACGGAAGCGAGAATCTCGAGCAGCACCTTAAAAACGTTGCGGGCTGCGGGGGGAGCGAGTTCTGACATGAAGATTGCAGTACCCAGTGCCATTGGCACCGCCAGTACCAGCGAGATAAAAGTCACCATAACGCTGCCTGTCACGAGTGGCAGCATACCGTACCGGCCCGAAAGTGGGTACCAGTCGGTTTTGAAGAGGAAATCGGATACGTTGTAAATGCCGAGGAAGGGAAGCCCCTCACGGAGTATAAAGAGAAGAATCAAAAAGAGAACGAGAACGGCTGCATAACCGGAAAAACGGATGAGCCCCTTTTCTACCAGGAACTCAGTTATTCGGCTGCGTTTTTCCATAACCTGCTACCAAGATGGGATATTCTGACCTTGCGTATAGTTTTATTCGTTACTTAACTAAATAACTTTCAGGTATTTTCCGGGTGGCGTAGCCACCCGGAATGTCAATTACTTGACGGGAACGAAATCCTGTTCTTTTACAACCTTTTGACCGGCTGGGCTCATGACAAAGTCAATGAACGGCTGGCCTTTTTCCGCTGAAGCAGTGTTGAGGTACATCTGCAGTCCGCGGGCGATGGGGTACTTCTTGTTCGAGGTGTTTTCCGCTGTCGGAGCATAGAATGCTTTGCCATCCTTGCTGATTTCGAGGGGTTTTACATCCTTAGTGAGCCAGCCCATACCATAGTAACCAATTGCTGCAGGGTTGCTCTTCACCTGGTCGCTGATTGCCTGCGACGACACGCCGAAAGTTACTTTCGAGCCGAATTCGAGCTTTGAGAGCGGGTCTGGATTTGTGTCACCGGCCTTGGCTTCTTTGCCCTGGCGCAGCACGTGCTCTTTAAAGTACACATGGGTGCCCGAGTTGTTTTCGCGTGAAATGACGAGAATTTCTTTGTCAGCTCCGCCTACCGCTTTCCAGTTGGTGATTTTGCCGGCGTAAATGTCACTCAGCTGCGCAATGGTCAGCTTAGATACCTTGTTCGAAGGGTGTACCACAACTGCCAGTGCATCCAGGGCTATCACGTATTCTTTAATTTCAATTCCCTTGCTCTTGGCAAGATCCCATTCTTTGGGTTTCATTTCACGTGATGCGCTGGCAATGTCCGTTGAACCGTTGAGCAGGGCCGCAATCCCGGTACCGCTGCCGCCACCCTGGACTGAAGCTGCCTTACCGGGATTCGCCGCCATGTAAGCTTTTACAAGGCTTTGGCCCAGCTGGACCATGGTGTCAGATCCGGCAATCTTCAGACTTGCGTCCTTTTTCCCGCAGGCGGCCAGTGCTACCAATACCGCAAGCAGAAACCATTTTTTCATAGTTTTCATGCAATCTCCTTGGCACGGATAAACTCCGGTCAGGCGGGATTCACAACATCTCGCGTCACCGGAGTTCAGCCAAAAGTGCCTGAACCATGAAATCCCGCGGGCACAGGCCGAAAATCTTTATTTTGATAAATAGCGAAGTATAAATATGTTAGTCGATTAATAAAGATA
This sequence comes from Spirochaetota bacterium, assembly GCA_049323535.1. Taxonomy (GTDB): domain Bacteria; phylum Spirochaetota; class Leptospiria; order Turneriellales; family Turneriellaceae; genus Turneriella. The sequence goes on from JBMOPL010000007.1 coordinate 12,600, forward strand.
GAAACATTCGAGTTACTTGACATCCTGCCTCATTTCGCCGATTAGATAAATGTGCAATTGCGCGAATACGAACGTATGTTCAAAGCGCTGTCTGATAAGCAGCGTTTGCGAATACTCGCGCTTTTGTCCCGCCGTCCCCTCGTGGTCAACGATATCAAGTTGATGCTGCGGCTGTCCATGCCGACCATTTCGCAGCACCTTTCCATTCTGCGCGATGCAGACCTCGTGATCGATAATAAGCAGGGCAGGTGGGTAGAATATTCCATCCATCCACAGCTGAATGATATGAAAACTTTTCCCGGTATCATCTACGCTGAGCTGAAAAGCCATTTCGACGGGGACGACACCCTGCAGCTGGATTTCGACTTCCTCGACAAAATTAACAGCCGGGCCGGCACGACCAGCTAGGGTTTGTCTCGAAAGGCTACCTGCCGCGCCAGGCAGGCTTAACGGGCGACTTTCTCCGGGTATTGCCGGCGCTCAGTCGACCACGCAGTCCAGAAAATAATCCATCGTCCCGCGCGTATTGGGTTCTTCGACCAACCCGTGAATTTCGGTTTGAAACCCTGGAAACTGGTCGTTGAAGCGGCGGGTGGCCTGCAGGTATGAGACAATCGTCGCATTGACCATCTCCCCGGGTATGAGCAGCGGAATTCCCGGCGGGTAGGGTGTCAGCAGCACTGCGGTGACACAACCTTCCAGATCGTCTATCGGCACGCGCTTCACCCGCTTATGCGCCATGCGCGCGTATGCCTCTGAAGGCCGCAGGACGGGCTGCATCACCGAAGTATACATGTGCGTCGTCAGCTGCGCAATATTCGAAGAGCGGTTCGCCTCGTGCATTTGCTGGCAAAGATCTTTCACCCCGATGCGCGCGTACTGCGGGTATTGTCGGGTAAACTTCGGCATGACGCGCCAGAGGGCCGTGTTGCTGTCGTATGCGTCTTTGAACTGCTGCAATTCCGTTACCAGGGTGTTCCAGCGACCTTTGGTGATGCCGATCGTGAACATGATAAAGAAGCTATAAAGCCCGGTCTTCTCCACGACGATGCCGTGCTCGCTCAGGTAGTGGGTCACCACCATCGCGGGAATTCCCCAGTCTTCGAAAGTGCCGTCGAGTTTCAGCCCGGGAGTAATCACCGTGCCCTTGATCGGGTCGAGCATGTTAAAGCCGTCCGAGAGTTCACCGAAACCGTGCCAGTTGTCTCGCGCGGTCAGTATCCAGTCTTCCCGTTTACCAATACCTTCGGCTGCAATCTCCGTGGGTCCCCAAACCCTGAACCACCATTCGGCATTATAGTCTGCCTCGACTTTGCGCATGGCACGACGAAAATCCATCGCCTCGCGAATCGACTCTTCAACCAGCGCCGGGCCGCCCGGGGCTTCCATCATTGCCGCGGCCACGTCGCAGCTTGCGATAATGGCATACTGCGGGCTTGTGCTCGTGTGCATGAGAAATGCTTCGTTGAAGATGTCGCGGTCAAGCTCTTCGGTTTCAGAGTTTTGCACAAGTATCTGGCTCGCCTGTGACAGGCCCGCAAGCATCTTGTGTGTAGACTGCGTCGAGAAGATCATGCTCTTTTTCGTGCGGGGGCGGTCTGAACCGATCGCGTGCATGTTGCGGTAAAAAGGATGAAAGGCGGCATGGGGCAGCCAGGCTTCGTCAAAGTGCAGCGTGTTGATTTTACCGTCGAGCATCTGCTTGATCTCTTCGACATTATAGAGCACACCGTCATACGTGCTCTGCGTGATCGTCAGAATGCGCGGCGGACCGTCGGACTTTACCGCGAGCGGATTTTCCTTGATCTTCCTTAATATATTCTCCCATTCGAATTCGGACTGCGGTATCGGCCCGATTATACCGTAGTGGTTACGCGTCGGCATCAGGAACACAGGCACTGCCCCGGTCATCACGATCGCATGCAGCACTGATTTGTGGCAGTTGCGGTCGACGACCACGATGTCACCGGGGGCAACCGCAGAGTGCCAGACGATCTTGTTCGAGGTCGAGGTGCCATTGGTGACAAAATAGAGCGTGTCGCACTGGAAAATGCGCGCGGCATTCACTTCGCTCTCCACTACCGGGCCGCGGTGGTCGAGCAGCTGCCCCAGCTCTTCGACCGCGTTGCAGACGTCGGCCCGCAGCAGGTTTTCGCCAAAGAACTGGTGGAACATCTGTCCGAGCGGGCTTTTGAGAAATGCCACGCCGCCCGAATGCCCCGGGCAGTGCCACGAATAAGAACCGTCGTGCGCATACTGCGTTAAGGCCCGAAAAAAAGGCGGTGGCAGCTTTTCCAGGTATGCATTCGCCTCACGAATTATCAACCGGGCGACAAATTCGGGAGTGTCTTCATACATGTGTATAAAGCCGTGCAGTTCTTTCAGAATCGAGTTCGGCAGGTGGTGGCTCGTGCGCGTTTCGCTGTAGAGAAAGAGCGGAATATCCGTATTGCGCAGCCGGATTTCTGCGACAAATGCTTCGAGTTGCTTCAGGATTTCTGACGGATTTCCGTCACTCGCCGGCGCGATGTCTTCATCGTTGATCGACAGGACAAAACCGCCGGCGCGACTCTGTTGCTGCACGAAATTTGACAGATCACCAAACCCCGTCACGCCCGTGACGTCCATGCCTTCGTCCTGCAGCGCTTTCGCCAGTGCACGTATGCCAAAGCCGCCGGTATTTTCGGCCCTGAAATCCTTATCAATAATGATGATGGGAAAATGAAAACGCATAAGAATCTGTGACCCTTTATTGCAGCTTGGCGTAAAGACCAATACGGTTCCATCCTCCAGAGATGGTCTGAAAATGAAGGTAAATCTCTCAAAAACCATCTTGACGCTATTTAGCTAAATGACGAAATGGCGCGGGTTTGTGAAGACACACGTGCGTTAAGTCTGTCACAAAGACCGCTTGCGTTAACTTTGGCAGGCCATGGCTGAACAGGGAGAGATCATGAAAGAAAAAAAGAAGCAGCTGACTATCGACCAGAAAGTTCAGCAGAAGCTGCTGAAACTGCGGACAGGAAACAAGGGCATTGTCGTATCGGTCGAGGTGATGGGCAAGCTCGAACAGGCGCTCGAAGATTTTCAGCTGATGGAAAAGCAGCTGAATGAGGCAAAAGCGCAGTATAAAGAAGCGAAAACCGAGCTCGAAAGACAGGATAAGCAGCTGCGAGTCACCTTTAAAGACACAAAAAAATTCATCAAGACAGAAAAAAAGAAGCAGAAAAAAGCGAAGTCCCAGAAAGAGGCGGGTTAACGCGAGGCTTCAGAAAAAATCCCTTCGTTAGGCTTTTCTTAGGGTATTGCGGGCGCTTTTTGCAGTAGAATGGCCGTGACTACAGCCTCAGGCAAGTTATCTTCACGTGGAAAGAACCAGTCCCGCAAGCGCAGGAAAAAATTGCCCGTTGCCCTTCCGCCGCTACGCGATAAGCATCGCCTGCGGCGGCGGCACCACAGGACCAAATTCAGGCAACGCCTGCGGACAGAGACTGCAAACTCGATAACGCACGGCATTGGCGTTGGCCTGAGTATAGCGGCGATGATTCTGCTGCTCATCAAGAGCGTGAACAAGGCTGAAGCGCTGCGCATAACCAGCGCAGCCATTTATGGCTGCTGCATGGTCCTTGTTTTCCTCTCTTCTGCACTTTACCATTCGATGATGCAACCGCGGGCCAGGCGCCTGTTCCTTGTTCTCGATCATTCAGCCATATTTCTGGCTATTGCAGGCACCTACACGCCGCTTTCGCTGGTGCTGCTGCGCGGGCCGCTCGGGTGGTCTTTGCTCATCATCGTCTGGTCATTGGCAATTGCCGGCATCTTTTTCAAGACACGTTTTATAAACCGCTTCGATTTTGTTTCGACTTTAATTTATGTCGTGCTGGGCTGGATGGTACTTTTCGTTATCCGGTCGCTCACAGCTGCCATGAGCAGTGCAGGATTGTACCTCTTTTTCGCGGGTGGCCTGGTTTACACAGTCGGTACGATTTTTTATGCCTGGAAAGGTTTTCAATACCACCACATGGTTTGGCATCTATTTGTCCTCGCAGGGGCTGCCCTGCATTTTCTATCGCTTTACCTGCACGTTTTCTGAAGAGATTGCCCGATTGTCCGAATGCGCAATGCCCGAATATTTTCCGGCGCAGCTACCGGCGACCATCAGTCACCGTTCAGGAAAAATTTCATGAAACGCGAATACGTTTCGGCGTCGGCCCACGCGCACGTTTCGCGCGCTGAGTGCATGCCGAGCATCGCGACGCCGACATCGAGCGTGGGCATGCCCAGCCGTGCACTCATCGTCGGGCCGATGGTGCTGCCGCACGGCAGGTCGTTGCGGTGCGTGTAGAACTGGTGATCCATATTGTGCCGGTGGCAAATGTCGCTGAACAGCGCATGCGTCGCCGCCGAAGTCGCGTAGCGCCGGTTCTGGTTGATCTTGAGAGTAATTCCTCCGCCGAGACGCGGCCGGTTCTCCGTATCGTGGCGGTCGGCAAAATTGGGATGAACCCCGTGCGCCATGTCTGCACTCAAAAAAACACTCTGTAGCAGCAGGTTCTGGTATTCCGCAGTGCTGAGTGCATAGCGTCGCGCGATTTCTGCCAGCAACTCTTCGGTGAGCCGTGTTTCGGCTCCGCTCTCTGAGAGTGAGCCGATTTCTTCATGGTCGTAGAGCGCAACGACCTGTGCATACGGCGAAGCGTTGCTTTTCGTGAGCGCAGTGAGTGCACTGTGGCAGCTGACCAAATTATCCAGCCGGGCTGAAAAAAGCAGATCGCCCAAAGCTCCGCCGATTTCTGCTGGCTGCGCATCATACAGTGAAAGATCATAACTGAGAATTCTGTCGGCCTGAATGCCTGCGAGCCTGGCCAGGTAGTCGTTCCAGTTGAAATCGGCAGCGCGGTGTGTAACGAGCGCCGAGAGCGCGACCTGCTTATTGGGCGCAAAACCGTCGTCGTTGACTCCGCGCTGCAGGTGTATGGCGAGCGACGGCACCATCGCGATAGCTCCCTTGCTGCGCACCAGGTGGCTCCTGATGCTGTCGCCGTCGCGGTAATAGATTTCACCCGCGATTGCCAGTGCCCGGTCGAACCACGTGTAGAGCAGGGCGCCGCCGTAAACTTCGCTCGCGAGTAGCGCATAACCTTCGCGTGCCTGCGCCGCATTGGCCTTCAGCCTCAGGTGCGGCGAATCGGTGTGCGCCCCAATCAGGCGAAATGCCCGTGGGGCGGTTTCGGGAAGGCTGACCGCGAGCAGAAGGCCGGCATGGGGTCTCAGGTAAAACTGGCGCGTACCGGCAGAGGCCACCGAACCCGCGCGGCTGAAGCCTGCCTTTTCCAGCAGCACTGCTGCTGTTTCGGTCGCCCAAGCCGGCGAAGGGGAATTGTCGAGGTATTCTACCAGTTCCATCGCAGTCATTATCTTGATTTGCGCCGCGTCGCAAATCAAGATAATGCCGCATGCCATGGATGTTTGAAAAACGCGAATACGATGCACCTCAGCGCATGAAGGGGCTGCTGTCAGGCAAAGAAATTATCCAGACCCCCGGTGCGCACGATGTGCTGACCGGCCTCATGGCCAAAAAGCTCGGCTTCAAGGCACTCTATATCTCGGGCGCCGCTTTTTCGGCCTCGCGTGGTATGCCCGATATCGGCTACTTTACGGTGACCGAACTTTCTGATTATGTCCGTGGCCTGTATCAGGCGACCAACCTGCCGATCCTGGTGGATGTCGATACCGGGTTCGGCGAAGTCGTGCATATTCCGCGCATGGTGCTTGAAATGGAAGGGGCCGGTGCGGCCATGGTGCAGATGGAAGACCAGAAGCTGCCGAAGAAGTGCGGTCACCTGGAAGGCAAAGAGCTCGTTACGGGCGATGAAATGTGCCGCAAGATCGAGGCTTTCGCCAAAACCCGCAACAAACTGCTGCTGCTCGCGCGCACCGACGCGCATGCCATGTACGGCATCGAAGAAGCAATCAAACGCGCGAAGATGTACGTCAACGCTGGCGCCGACGCGATTTTCCCCGAGGCACTCAAAACCGAAGAAGAGTTCCGCCAGTTTGCGGCCGAGGTAAAGGTACCTCTGCTTGCCAACATGACCGAGTTCGGTAAAACCCCGTACTTCAAGGCAAAAGACCTCGAGTCATGGGGCTATAAACTGGTCATCTATCCTGTGACTTCACTGCGCTCGCAGATGAAAGCGGTGGAGCGCGTGTTTTCCGCCATTAAGAACGACGGGTCACAGGAAGCCGAAGTGAAGAACATGCAAACCCGGCAAGAGCTCTATGACCTGATCGACTACGCCGGCTATGGCGAATTCGACGAAGGGGTGGCAAAGAGTAAGTTTATTTGAGCGGGGCCGCAGCCCAAATAAATTCCAACTGAATTGACGGCCTGTCGTAATTACACAGATTGATCAACCGCGCCCAGATGGCGGAATTGGTATACGCGCTAGTTTCAGGTACTAGTGAGGGCAACCTCGTGGGGGTTCAAGTCCCCCTTTGGGCACAAACCATCAGACAATTTTCGCAATTCCAGCCATTGGCTGGCTAAAGGCCAGTCTCATCTAACTTATAGGTGGGACTGAGATTGCGGGCGGTGGCCTCGGGTAACAGATCATCCAGGCCAAAGTGCCTCAGATTCCCTAAGACATTGAACTCACCGGTATACAGTTTAGAGAACCGGAGGGCTATCCACTAGTTACCTGATCATTGAACTACCCACTCAAAGCGGTCGCAGCTACAGATTCACTTTTCAGGGGGCCCTCAGCTATGAATACCCGGTAGTGCGTGGCATTTATCTCGGGCTGGATGTACGGGGGTTATACTCTTTTGACCCCGGCAATCCGCTGTTTGCTGCCGGTGTGGCATTGCGGACTAGCTATCAGTTTTGAAAAAGGTAGCCTGTGCTTCTATCAATTTTTTCCCTTTCAATCGACTTTGCCGGCAGACATTGAGCGGGCAATTTTTCGAGAGATTTGCCTGGACAACTGGTTACGAAAACCTTCGCATTGTGCAGATGTGCCGTTGCGGCAAGGGCCACTGGTCAGATTGCGCATGGCATTGCTGATATCCGGATTATCTCCGCTGAAATCGAACCACAAGTCTGTATCGAACAACAGATTGACCGTATTACTGCCGCCGGCTGAAAAATCGCTCTGTGTTTCAATCGCCTCGAGATCGCTGAATCTGAGCGGAACAGTGTACGTACCCGAATTATCGGAAACGCGCAACTGCCCGTGAATTTCAAATGTCGGTTGGTGATTGGGTGCAAATAGAAGCTCCGCACCCGTGATGTTGCTCGCGTCAGGTTCTGAGGGGATAGATACGTGCGTGCCCTCGAGCAGGTTAACAGAGGTCTGCACCGATTGTTGTGCGAAAGGTTTGAGGCGCAAGTTCTGCAATTGGAGCTGAATGCGAGTCATTTCCATGGTATAGGTTGAATCAGTGGCATGAGCAAGTTTGACCGGAGTCGAGGTGCAACTTGTCGATTGACTTTCGCATTGCGAGTATTTTGCCAGTGAGAGATAGAGGGTTTCAATCTTACCCGAAGGTGGTGGCGGCTCGGGATTGCCAATTTCAAAATTACAGGCGAAATTTAATGCCGCCAGGGAAACGATCAGCAGGCTACGGTAGGCAGGTGTCACCATTTTATCTCCGTCACATTAAAGAATTGAATATTGAGGCAGTAGAGCGAACGATCCGTTTGGTTGTGCGAGTCAGGTAGTCTCGTTCGTTTGGCTTTTAAAAAGTCGAGAATTTCCGCTCGAAATTCGGCAGCGCGCAGCTTTATATGATCAAACTCTTCTTTCGAGACATTCAGGGTCAAAGAAGAGATGTCGCGCCAATGTGCGGGTGTACTGTCAATGGACAGCGCAGCCCACTCGAGCACTTTGCGATGGTAGAGGCAGGCGGCCAGAGATCGAATTTCGCGCCCGGTGGTCATGTCGGGATGCGATGGCTGCAACTTGCCATCGGCACCACGCTGAATAAGCCCGCTTTGTTCGAGTAATGCCAATGCAGCCTTTGCCTGCCGGGAAGTGATCTTTGGCCTGAGTTTTTGTGCGATCCATTCGGGATCTTCGGTAAAATCCGGAAGCGAAATCAACTCCCTGATGCTGATGACATGTGGCTCACGCAAGACGTCATACAGTCTCGCTTCGAGCTGTTGTGTGACATCTTTGGGAAAATACGCACGCAGCCGGTCGAATATTTCATTTTTCTCGGCAGCTGTGGCCGCCGCCTCGAATCGCACCAAAAGACAGAGATAGTCCCTCTCGCCTGCATTAAAGCCGAGAGCGCGACCCACTCGATCTGCAGATTCCACAGTGAGCGAGCGGGTACCTTTAATGACGTTGGTGATGAATGAATGCGCACTAAATCCCGCTGCAGACGCAAACTCGCGCAGCGTCATGCCCTCAGTCTCTTTTTTCAGGGCAAAAAAATCACTGATCAGCTGCCTGTAGTCAAGGTACTGGTAGACTGTTTTTTCTGGTAGGCGAATGGTTTACTCCGATTCAAATAGGTCATACGTCAAGCATTTGGACTCATGTGTACTCGCGTTGATAATTATGGAGTAGCGGCGAGTTCCAGACGCGACGACTCGAAAGATTGCACAGATACAACTGTATTATGGTGAAGAATAACTTCAAGCTCCACAAGAACATCGAAATCAGCATACCATTCAGCTGACAGATTGACTGGTTGTTCTATCTGCTTATAAATTGAAGAAAAGAACCCGGTGATTCAACGTATCCACAATATAGAGCCCGCCATTGCCTAACGCAATGCCTCTCGGTGCATAAAAACGCTGAGCTGATATGCCGACCGTTCCAGTGCCGTAGGTGGTTTGGCCGAAAATACCGGTCGCTGTAGTCGAGGTTCCTGAAAAATACAGTGCCCGGTAAAAGCCATCGGTGGTATAGACTCCATTCGAAGTTGCCGCTATACAGAAAGGGTAAGTCAGCGTATTTGCTGTGGCGTTGCTTGCATTCGAGGTGTTCGATGTCATACTGTCACCCTGCCCATAGACGCGCGTGGCAGTTGTGGAAGTGCCGTTAAAATAAAGCACACGGTGATTGTAAGCATCTGCAATATACACACCGGATGAATCGGGAGAAACGCACAGCGGTATTTGAAGGCTATTGGCTGAAAGTCCGCCGTTATTCATGGAATTGGTGCTAAAACTACCACCTTGACCGTAAACCCGAGTCGCAGTCGTCGAAGTCCCTGGGTAATACAAGACGCGGTTCGAATCCGTTATATAAACACCTCCACTATCGACGGCGACACTCAAGGGATTAGACAGACTATCCGCCGAAATACTGGGACTATTGGCAGTAGTAAAATTGCCGCTCTGGCCGTATACGCGAGTCGCAGTTGTAGATGTCCCTGGGTAATAAAGAACCCTGATGTTGAACGTGTCCGCTATATAGACGCCCCCACTGTCGACTGCGACCCCATAAGGTTGATTGAGGCTATCCGCTGAACGCCCGCCCTTGTTTGCGGTGTTTGTCGTAAAACTACCACCTTGTCCGTAAACTCGCGTAGCGGTTGTCGATGTACCGGCAAAATAGAGAACGCGGTGATTCTTCTGGTCGACGATATAGACGCCGCCCGAGTCAGCTGCAGCCGCAAAGGGTTCATTCAGACTATCTGCAGATAGGCCACCCTTATTCAAGTTGTTGGAGGTAAAGCTACCGGCCTGACCGTACACAAGCGTGGCAGTTGGCATGCTCACAGAATTGGAGGTAGTTGTGCCCGCGGTAGCTCCCGCATCACTCGCTCCATTACTACTGCAGTGGCTCATTACACCGAGAAAGAAGACCATCAGCGGAACATGTCGATTAGTTATCATTTGTTTCTCCTTCAGCGATCATTAAGAACAATAGAAGAGCATGTGGTTTACTTTGCGGATCGCATAGCAGCGGAACAACTACTCGGTGGAATTCTTTCGACCTGTTTACCCTTCTTTCCTGATGCGGTCAGTTCAAAAATGTCTGCGGAGAATATTTTGTTCTTATAGATGATCTCCATCAGATATTTCACACCTGGCTTGGGAGTAAACAGGGTGGCAGACCTGAAATCTGTCGTGCTCTGCCCTAGAAATCCTGTTGTAATGTATAGCGCTTCCAATACCATGATCTTTCCGGCAGGAACTCCTACCGTATCCTTCTTGTCATCAAGGTAGAGGCGACCCTGAAAGTCCCAGGTGCAATCGGACTTTATCCAATGTATGTCGAGCATGGTATCCAGCCGTGACAGCGGAATACCCAGATCCGTTTCCACTGTGACGTGTAGGTTTGGTGTATTCCCCGTTGAAGCGTATCGTGTGACGCTACAGCCGGTAGATAATAACCCTGAGATACAACAGAGAAGTAATGCAGTTCTCATTTATCGCTCAAGAGTCCGCGCAGGATCAGGACATCCGCGGACATCGCCGTTGGCCCATGTCTTGAGCGCTTCAGCCATTCCGGCAGCGACTGTTCGATATATCCCAATATTCGTTTTTCCTTTGCTTTCAGGCTTTATATCTGCTACAAGGAGAAAATTCTTACCACTGCTCGTATCACCGGTGATGTTATGTACGACGTCTTCGTAGTTGACGACGAGCTCTGATTGCTTTGCTCCCCCGGAAAACTTAGCAGTTACCGTCATTGTACTTGAAACCTGGCCACCGCCAGATCGTTCTATCTTATAGTTCAGACACTCTGCGCTCTTCGACTTAAGTATTTGTACCACTTTGCCGTAGTCCTGCGTTGCGATAAACTTGTCCACTTTTCCGAACATGCTGCTCTCTGCCACTTTTCGATACTCCGCCGCAGTTTTCGGATTCGCGCACGAGATTGCCATCGCACTCACGATTGTCGCTACCCAGAAATAACGTACAGTGTGCTTCCATACTCTAAGCTTGCCAGATTGTATCATAATCGATGCTCCATATTTAAATTAGTCTGTATTTCGAGATTTCAATTCCAGTCTCTGCGGCTAAAATCGCTGTGCTTGGAATCAGACGACTATGCGGGTTGGAAGAGTTCCACCAGCCAGCTGTGCATTAAGCCGAGTTGAGCCTGATGAGAGATAGGTATACATAATCAGCATAGGTCAAACGTCCCGGGTTCGAGGTTGCCGTAAATCAAAAATGAAATTGTTTGGACTCTATAGAGTCCAACTCTCACCTTACGAACTAGTCGCATATGTCTTGTAAAAAGGCCGAATACAATTCGCACAGACCGGGCGCCCTCGCTTTGCAGCCGCTAGCCGCAGCTCCCCCTGGGTCCTGCAGGGGTCAAGTAGCTGAACCTGACGGCCATACTCCACTTGATCGCATTCAGACCTTGTATCAATCCGCAAGCAAGCGCCTGTTTTTGGATCTAATTGCGCCTCAAATACATGAATTTCACCTGTATCTACAAATTGCGCTAAAATATAGGATTGGCTTTTGTTTGAATTGAATACTTGTTTTAGCATGATCTCCTTTTTCGGTACACCCCCACTCTCGAACTACGTGACACCAGAAGACCAAAGGAAACAACTTTTTACGAAGGCAGTGCGGCAACCACCGTCAACGGAGCCGGAGACCATCGAAGGTTCGTTCCTTGGTCAGCCTAGGGAAATTATTCCACTACGAAATATTCTGGAACACATACTGGTTCGGGTTTGGCAACTGCGAACGCAGGTTATCCAGCCTGCGGTTATCCGCACGGTAGGTGTAGTTCGTCCGCACACCATTGCCCAGCTCCATGAACACACGCTGGCCGAACTTGTCCCTTCGACTACGCTCAGGGTAAACTCCCTGCAGCTCTGCAAGGTACAAGTAGTTCTTGTTGCCCTTACTACAAGTCTCCGTTTCCACCAGTCCGCCAGAGTCGTAGCCATCATCTCTTTCCAAAAATTCCTTCAGATAAGGGCGTTGCGCCGCTGCGCGTCGCCGGGCCACTTCGCGCTCGGCTGAAGCCTCGGTCGGGCATCGCCCGACCAAGCGCTCCGTGTCCCTAACGCTTGTTTACTGGGCCTAATTCCTCAAGAGCGCCAATCTCGCCCAAGGTTAGATTTACGTGACGTCGAGCACGCGAGGACCTACGGCACCGCAGCGAAAGCAACATGTAAGTCCTGTTCTACAACGTCCTAAACTAGAACGGAATGTCATCATCGGTCATTTCTTCATACGATTTGGGCTGCAAGTCATAGTTAAATTTTTTTCCAAGTTCCAGAATGCGTTCTTTTGAATCCGGCACACCATGAACTTGAGGATTGGACACTGCGCCAGCCCAGGCATTTCGGAGCAAATGTTCGGGGATATAGGGTGCAAGCTCCATCAGCCCAATCATTTCTCTAGATTGATTATATGATCCTGAATTAACGAGCTGGTCAATCAGAAACGGCAAGTATGCTTCGTAGATTTCTCGGTTAGTTACGAGGATTTTCGCGATTTCTTTAGCTGCCGCCGAAGGCATGATACCGCGAACCGTAAGGGCCTGAACTTCGCCTAGTAGCCCGTACGGATCCACGCTCACCCGCAAGGGAATCACAAATTTCCCTGAGCCAAATGCATAACCCACTTCGTGGTCAGTCCAGTCACTGTGTGCAAAATCTTCCGTTAGAATTGCGATGAGGATATTCATTGATTTCAGGGCTTTATGAATCTCCCTGAGCCATTGGGCCGTTGGTGCTATATCCTCGTGAGCCACAAATGATTTCATGTTATAGTATTCTAAAGCTTTCTTAAGATGGACTGCCTTGTCCTTTTCTTTGGATGAATGGCTAATAAATACCTTGAAATCCTTGTCAGACCAGAAAGATATGTTGCTCACCTCCTGTTGTTTGAGGATGTTTACATGTAGATACTCAGCGATTTCTACCAGGGTTTCAGGCTTTGTATTCCGCAAATGAGCCAGAATATAGCCCGCGCGATTGCCATTGTACTCCTCATTAAGTTCAACTCCGTACTCTCGAAAAATTAGATCTATAAGATTCCAATCTTCATTTTCGAGCTTTTCGGTGATTCTCTTTTTTAATTCTATTGCATCAGCTGGTTTCATATTGGTTTAGAATTTCGCCCAGTGTCGGTTTACATGTCGTGCCGTTAGGCATGAAGGCTTTGGGGCATGTAAACCCGATTGGGCGAAGTGGCGCGCGAGCTGGTGACATGCGTGGGTCGTTACGCGATCTAATTGAGGCACCTCTTTGTACTGCTTTCGATCCAGGTTAAACCTTGAAAACCTTGACTTGTGCTAAAAGGGAGTCTCAAAACCACAGAGTTTGGTCTTTCCCGTGTTCGGATAGTGATTGATTGTCTGCCAGATTCTTGGGGCTTTATGCGAACGATTTCATTCGGTGGTTCATAATCTGAAATTGGTTCCAGTCGGATAGAAGTTGCCTCAGTACTTTCATTAACTATTGTTGTTGGATAAGTTTTTGCCAGATACACATCGGTATTCGCAAAATTTGTCACTACAAAGTCTATCCGGGATTTCCATTTTCTTACGATAGACTCGGCCTCAAGGGTCTTTTCATCTATGCTCTCAATTCGGTAATTTTCTTTCGTTAGTTGGCAATTATCTATCACTAAGCTAGACATTGGCCTCTTGCAGTTCAGTAGTGCTGCCGCGAAACCAACGAGTATATACTCTGCTCGCAGCAACCTCAATCCCCTGCTGCCTTCTGACTTGCGGCCGTATGTTTCGGATCCGCTTGCCGCAATACTTTTGGACTTAACTGACCAGCGACTTTGTTCTCCTCCGAAATCGCATTTTTGCCGCCTTGATTTAGGGCTTTGGGAATGGCATGGCCAACTAGTTCGTGCATTAAAACCCGGGCAGCGCTGACTTTCACGTTCTTGCCTTTATCGTTAGTAATCGAGTTTGGCAATCCAGAAACCCGAACCTGTTGGTTACCACCAACTTCACCAACTGTAATACCACCACCTTGGATTAAATCCTTCGTTGTTGTTTTGCCGGTGTCTGTGTTCTTGAGTGCTACGGATTGAGCAATGCCAACTTCAATCGTGTTATTGCTGCCTATCCCTTCCATCAGAGCTGACGTGTAATTGGAAGAATAACCTTCAGAATTTGTCTCTTGCTTTAAGGAAAGCTCCCCTTTAGCATTAAAAGCAAAGACACCTTGTGCCATTGAATTAATCATTGATAAGATGGCTTTTTGATCACTTGCACGGACAGCTTTAATAATTCTGCCATCCGGGTCTACGAATCTTAAGGGATACTGCCCGCCATACTGGTACTGATTCACATTTTGTGAGTTAAAAAAACCACCGAAACCGGGTAAATCTGCGTCGGGATTAAAAACTTTATTAGAATTACTTAATTGGTCTGCATTCGGTAGATACTCCCTCAACGCCGGATCCGTGCTCACCCACGTACTGACTCTCGGATCATAATACCTCGCGCCGAAGTAGTAGTACCCCGTTTCGCTATCAAACTCCTTACCCGTGAAGAGATACTCCACCGGCTGGCTGGGGTGCTCGCGTACCAGCTGCTCGCCGTAAGGACTCTAGCCAATGTACACCTGCAGCTCACCGTTGGCATTCGTCGTATAGCCGGTCGAACCCAGGTGGTCGCTGTGTGAATACCACTGCAGTACCTCCAGCTTGTTCGGGGTGTTCTCTGTCTTCTTCGTCAGCAACCGCTGGTTGCCGATGAAGACATGCTTGAACTGGTTCGGTCCTTTCTCAGTGAAGTGCTGGTTCACGTAGTAGCTGCGGTGCCCGGCATTCTTGTAGATGCGCATGCCGGCAGAGTTGTAGACATAGAAGCCCTCGTTGCCGCTGCCGCTCGGTATACAGCTGTCAGGTGTCTGCGGCAGGTAACCCTGCTTGTTCTCCTGCGTGCACGCCAGGCGATTCTCTTCGTCCCAGATCAGCTGGCGTGTCTGGTTGTTATCGCGGTTCTCACGACGCACCAGGTTGCCGTTGCCATCGTACATGAAATCAAAGTTGCCCGCATCGCTCGCCGCATGCGGTTTCGGGCAGCCTTTTTAGTTGTTGTAGAGCGTCGTGGCAATCGCCCGGCTGAGAGCGGCGCGCACCTGAGCGTCTGGCTCAACAGCCTGGGCGCGCTCGAGGTCTGCCAGCGTTTCTTTATTGCCGTAGTAGCCAAGTACCTCTGCGGCGCGCAGCCTTGCGGCACGGTCCTGGCTCGTGAGAATTTTTGCCAGTGCGATGGCGTGCTCAACCTTACCGCCCTCGTGCTGCAGCGCCGTGTTCAGCATTTCCACCCGTGTGTAGTCGTCCTTCTCGCCCGCTGCCTTGCCTGCAGCTTCGGCAGACGCCGTCTTGTCATTGAGTTCGAAGAGCGAACGCGCTGCGGTGCGACGCAGCATTGCGTCATTGTCGTTCAGAAAGCCTGCGACGGTCTTGATATCTGCTTTGTTGCCGATATAACCCAGCGCACGCACGATGGCCGCCTTCACCTGCGGGTCGTTTTCTTTCGGCAAGAGCTGCAGCCGTGGTTCGCGTGCTTCGACGGCGCGCAGGCGGCCGAGAGCGTTAGCGCTTTCACGCCGCAGCGTGGCACTTTCTTTGCCTTCTTTCTTCAGGTGCTCGATCAGCGGGTACACACAGGTATGTATCTTGCTCACCGCGCATTCGCGAATGGCGTCAATTTGCTTCTGTTCTGATTCGCTACCGGCTTCAAAGGCCTTGCGCGCGCGGTACTCGCGGGCATCTTCTGCCTGCAGCGGAAGCAGCAGCAGGGTAGCCAGGATCAGTACAAACGATTTCATGCTCGCAAAAGGTCCATGCGCCCTGCGGTGTCAATTCTCAATTCATGGTGGCGGTTGGGGTTATTGTCCGCCGTCCTGCAAATGTGTTGCCGCCGGGCCGGGCTGTGGTATTTGGGGGGAGCGCATGGTCATTTTTCGCATCCGACCGATATTGCTGCTGTTTCTCCTGGTCGTGTGGTCCTGCGCCGAAAACCGGCTGACAACCTACATGCTGGTGCAGCAGGGCCAGGGCGCCACGCAAAAAAAAGGACAGGTGCAGCTCTCTGTAGCCCCGCTCGTTCTGACCGTGGTGGCTCCCAACCCTGAGGAGCTCGAAGAGCTGGCTGAAGACCTCAAGCTGGCAACGGTCTCGAAGTACCACCGGCTACCGCCCCTGACATACCTGCGTTTTGAATTTGAGAACCGCTCGGCGCTCGGCTGGCAGCTGAACCTCGGTGCCGTCCGCTTCAGCTCTGGCAAGCGGAGCTTCGGCGTGGTCAAGGCCTCAGACTATACGGCGCGTTTCACCTCTGTTGCGTACGAGCATTTTCGTTACGACGCGATGTATGCCTCGTATATAACAAAGCGCGGTACAGGTCGGCCGGCTGAAAATTTCTGGTTCACTAAGAAAGCACCCAACGAAACGATTGAGATCGGGGCGAACGAAGCGGGTTTCCAGGTCCTGCCGTTTGAGTTTATTCCCCCGGGAGTAGAAGATCTGACGATGCATTATACACTCGAGGGGCAGGGCGAAAAAAACCTTTCGGTAAAGCTCGTCACCGAGCGGGGAAATTAGCATGCAGAACCAGTTGATCATCTTTGCCGCACTTGTGGCGGTCGCGCTTGTTTCCAAGCTGTTCGCGCGCCGGGTCTATGTCTTTACCAAGGCGCTGCCGATCATCTTCATTTTGTTCCTGGCCTTCCTGAAGCCGGGTACCCCGCCGGCGATCTGGCTTGTGGGGTTATTCTTTGGCCTCGCCGGCGATCTGTTTCTGCTTTCAGGTCGCGGTTTTTTGCCCGGATTGCTGAGTTTCCTGCTGGGGCATATTTTTTACATTGCGGCCTATGCGCAGGCGCAGCCAGCAGTGCCGGGTACTGGGCTTGTGCTGGCTGTTGCCATCTCTTCACTCGCGATCTATGTTTATTTTGCGCGCATGCTGTTGGCATCGCGCCAGAAAAAATACCTTGTTCCCGTTCTGCTCTATGTCGCTGTTACGGCAGTGCTGCTGGCCAAGGCGATACAGAGCGGGATATTGTACCCATCGGTACTCGGTGCGGTATTGTTCGCCCTGTCAGATTTTTTGTTGGCGTTTAACAAGTTCTCGCGTCAAAGCTGGTATGTTGAGGCGGGTGTCTCGCTCACTTATTATCCGGCACAGTGGCTGCTCGCAGCGTACTTTGCCGGCGTATAATCGAAAGCTCCGCCCCACGCGAACCTACAGCTAACCTTGGGAGACATTTAAATGGAACACGTCAAAATTACCCGCATCCAGGTATTTCCGCAGAATGACGGCCGGAATACTATTGGCTATGCACACGTTACGCTCTCTGATGCTTTCGTGGTCAAAAATCTGCGACTGGTCAAGGGCAAGAAGGGAGTTTTCCTCGGGATGCCTTCCTTTCGCCTGCGCAACGGCGAATATGCCGACGTTTTTTTCCCGGTATCTCGTGAAGCGCGCGCTATGCTGACCGAGGCCGTCGTTGCCGCCTTCAGGCAGGAGCAGCCCGAGCTCATGGAAGGGCTCGAAATCTACGATGCCGACGCCGCCGGAGTGGTCTGAACCAGCGTCCAAGCGCCTGAAATTTGCTGTCCGCCCCTGACAGCGCTGCGCGTCTATCCAGTGGGCGAAGAGTCCACAGGAGTACATTGATCATGAAAAAAGTTTCCCTCGTTATGGTTGCGGCGGTTTTTGCTGTAACTGCGCTTTCTGCAAAACGGCCTACTGCCGAGCAGAAGACCTGCGTAAAGAATGCCGTTGCTTCAAAGAATGCTGCAACGAAAGAATGCAAGGCAAAAAAGGGCAAAGAAAAAGCTGAGTGCATGAAATCAGCCAATGCTTCTTTTGCTGATGCCCGCAAAGCCTGTATGGCAGCGAAAGCTGAGGCAGCACCGACACCGGCCAGTACAGCTCCCGCAGGTAAATAAGCGTTTCCAGGGCCGCCCATGCAACCGGTCGTGCTACCACGCCTGGTTACAGTCGCGGCCTTTTTTATGTCCTGTTTGCTCCAAAAAAACAGCGACAATCAGATTGCCGTATGCAGCGTTGTTCTCATTCCTGGTTAGCTGGCGAAGGTCCTGAAATAACAGACTCGCTGGTATAAATAAAAAAAGACCTATTAATCGTTTACACAGTCGGGGGTTGTTTATGAGTGGCGCTGCAGTGAGAGTTGCGACCGCGAACGCGCCTGGTTCTTTTGTGCAGACCGCCCATGCCTGCGCCCATTGCGGCGCGGCCGGCGCCTCGATCTTGCGGGGAGCTGAAAAGTTCTGCTGCGAAGGCTGCGCACAGGTCTATTCGATTCTCAAAGACCAGGATATGCTGGGTTTCTATGAGATACCTGATAACAGCATACGCTCCCTCAAAGAAAAGCCGGTTGCCGATTACGGCTATTGCGACAGCGAATGGTTTCGGCGCATGTTTGTGCGCCCTTCAGGCAGCACAGGCTGGGCAATACGCATGCGCCTGCCGGACATTCACTGTGCAGCCTGCGTTTGGCTGCTCGAAAAATTGCCCGAAATGCTTGAGGGAGTAACATCGGCGCGTATCAATTACCTGCGCAAGCAGCTGGATATCTCTGCTTCAGCTGATTTGCGCGTTTCGCAGCTGGTGCAGTTCGTTGCCAATCTCGGGTATCCGCCTGACTTCGCCAAAGAGAGTGCTGCTTCGCGCAGGCTATCTGCGTATGACAAATCCCTGCTGCGCAAAATGGCAGTCGCTGCCTTCGGTTTCGGCAATGCGATGCTCTTCAGCCTGCCCGAATATTTCACCGCGCACCTTGAGTCGTCTTTTTCACGTACCTTTATGGCGCTCAACGCGGCGATCTCGGTCGTTGTCCTCATTTATTCTGCCGGTGACTTTTTTCGCAGCGCGTGGCGGGCGCTGAAGCAGCGGCAGATTGTCATCGACGTACCGATATCCATCGGCATCGCCGCGATGTTCACACGCAGTGCAGTTGATGTGGTGACAGGCACCAGTGCAGGGTACTTTGATACCTTCACGGGATTAATCTTCTTTCTGCTCATTGGCCGCTTTGTGCAAAGCCGCTCGTATGCGTGGCTGAACTTTGAGCGCGATAACCTGCTCTTCCTGCCGCTTGCGGTCAGGGTCAGGACTGCCACAGGTGAAGCCGTCACCCCCGTGCAGCAGGTAAAGAGGGGAGACACCCTCAGGCTGCTCGCGGGCGAAATTTCACCCACACGTTGCCGGGTCATTTCTGAAGAAGGTGCGGCGGACTATGCGTTCATCACCGGCGAGTCGCTGCCAGTATCACTGAAACGCGGCGATGTGTTTGAGCCAGGCGGCAAGGTAGTGGGCCAGTCTTTGCTGCTCGAGGTACTCGAAGAAGTCGACCAGGCACGCCTCAACCGTATCTGGGAGGCCGCAGAGCCCGAGACCGGGGGAGAGACCTATTCGTACGGCAGTTCATTTGCCGAAAGAGTGCTTCCTTATTTCACGGGTACAGTCATCGCGATTGCGACTGGTGCACTGTTGTACTGGTTGCCCACCGACGGTGCCCGCGCCTGGAATGCATTTTCAGCAGTGCTTGTCATTACCTGTCCTTGTGCGCTGGCGATGGCGAAACCGTTCAGTTTCTTTACCACGCAGAGTGTCCTGGCGCGTGCGGGGCTGTTCCTGAAATCTGCGGCCATCGTGGAGCGTTTCTTTGCGCTCAAAAATATCGTCTTCGATAAGACCGGCACGCTGACAAATCCCGGCAAATTCGACATCGAATTCCGGGCAGCGGGCGCTGCGTCCGAAAGCCAGCACCTGCAGGCGATCATGGCGCTCGCCAACGAGTCTTCTCACCCGCTTAGCCTGGCGATTGCTGAATTCGTACCGCGCAGTGGAGAAGCAATACTCAGCGATTTCGCCGAAAAACCTGGCAAGGGCACATCAGCCCTCATAAACGGGACTAAGTACTGGCTCGGTTCGCAGGCCTGGCTGGAGGAAAACGGCATCGCGGTAGGTCAACTGGGCGAGGCCGGCTTCAGTTCTCTCGTCCATGCTGCCAGCGGGACAAATTATCTTGGATGTTTTCTAATCCGCAACCGCATGCGTGGCGACCTAGGGCAGACGCTCGCCGAGCTCGGGGCGCGCTACCGTATTGCGCTGCTCTCCGGAGACTCGGACCGCGAACGCAGCCGGTTCGAGCAGTATTTTTCGACCTCAGGCAAGCTGTATTTTAGCGCAACTCCCGCCCGCAAGGCTGAGATTATCGCCAGCATGCGCCAGGACGGCGCGACCATGATGATTGGTGACGGGCTCAATGATGCCGAAGCGCTCAGGGCAGCCGACCTCGGAGTCGCACTGACCGAGAACCACAGCAACTTTTCACCGGCCAGCGACGCCATACTTTCCGCAGAATCGCTCCACCGGCTGCCGCAGCTGATTGGCCAGGCGGCGCAGGCGCGCAAGACGGCGATTGCAGCGTACGCAGTATCTTTCGGCTACAATATCTTTGGAATCGCCGTCGCTGTTGCAGGTGATCTGACACCACTTTTTTGCGCGATACTCATGCCGATCAGTTCGCTGAGCGTGATTGGACTGGCATTTGCCTCGGCGCGCCTCGGTGCAGCCCTACGGAGGATCAACTAGATGGAAGCCCTCTTTGTATTACTGATTTTCAGCCTCATCCTGGGAGTCGGATTTCTCCTGGCGTTCTTCTGGGCTCACAACAGCGGCCAGTTTGAAGATTCCCAGACGCCCGCGTTGCGCATGCTCTTCGACGACGTCGACCGCAAGCGCGGCATTCACGATACGCATTCATCTCAACACAAAAAAACTGGAGGAACATAAAACATGGCAGTCGAAACCTTTGAGTACGACAACCGGATAGTCAACAAGTTTGCGCTTGCGACGATTGTCTGGGGCGTCGTCGGCATGCTGGTTGGGGTGCTGGTAGCAGTATTGCTCTACATTCCCGACTATTTGGGGCATTTCCCCATACTTTCGTACGGCAGATTGCGGCCGTTACACACCAACGCGGTGGTCTTCGCCTTTGCGGGCAATGCAATCTTCATGGGGGTGTACTATTCGCTGCAGCGTCTGCTGAAAGCGCGTATGTATTCAGACCTCTTGTCGAACATCAACTTCTGGGGCTGGCAGCTGATCATTGTATCGGCCGCAATAACTCTGCCTCTCGGGTACACCTCGAGTAAAGAGTACGCAGAGCTTGAATGGCCGATCGACATCGCGATCGCTGTTGTCTGGGTTGTTTTCGGCCTTAACATGCTGATGACGATTCTCAACCGTCGTGAAAAGCACCTCTACGTTGCGGTGTGGTTTTACATTGCCACATTCGTCACCGTTGCGATGCTCCACATCGGTAACTCGCTCGCCATTCCGGTTTCGTTCATGAAAAGTTATTCGGTCTATGCCGGTGTACAAGATGCTCTCGTCCAGTGGTGGTACGGACACAACGCTGTTGCGTTCTTTCTGACGACGCCATTTCTCGGTATCATGTATTACTTCATTCCGAAGGCCTCCAACCGCCCGGTCTACTCTTACAAACTGTCTATCGTCCACTTCTGGGCTCTTGTGTTCATCTACATCTGGGCTGGTCCACACCACCTGCTGTATACTTCGCTGCCAGACTGGGCGCAGTCGCTCGGTACAGTCTTCTCTGTCATGCTGATTGCTCCGTCATGGGGCGGTATGATCAACGGTCTGCTGACCCTGCGCGGCGCGTGGGATCGTGTTCGCCAGGATCCGGTTCTGAAGTTCATGGTGGTAGGTGTAACGGCTTACGGTATGTCGACTTTCGAAGGCCCGATGATGTCGCTCAAGAACGTCAACGCGCTGACGCACTACACGGACTACATTATTGGTCACGTGCACCTTGGCGCACTGGCGTGGAATGGTGGTATCGCAGCTTCGATGTTGTATTACATCATCCCGCGTATCTATAACCGCCCGCTGCACAGCCTGAAGCTGGCAAACTTTCATTTCTGGATTGGTACCATCGGTATTGTGTTCTATGCTATCCCCATGTACTGGGGCGGTATTACACAGAGCCTGATGTGGAAACAGTTCACAAAAGAAGGCGCGCTGCTGTACCCTAACTTTCTCGATACAGTGACGCAGATTATCCCGATGTACGTGATGCGTTCAATCGGTGGAACCATGTACCTGACCGGCTTCATCGTCATGGCATACAACATGCTCAAGACCATTCAGGCAGGTAAACTGCAGCCGGGCGAGCAGGCAAGCGCTCCTTCGCTGAAAGACGATACTTCAGCAGGCCACGAAGCGCCTGGCAAATTTCGCCACCGCATTCTCGAGCGCAAGCCGCTGGTCTTCACCGGCCTGACGCTTGTCGCTGTTCTCGTGGGCGGAATCATCGAATTTGTCCCCGTGGCAATGGTGCGTTCGAACATTCCAACGATCGCAAGCGTAAAACCTTACACTCCGCTGGAGCTCGAAGGCCGCGATATCTATATCCGCGAGGGCTGCAATACCTGCCATTCGCAGATGATTCGTCCGTTCCGTTCTGAGACAGAGCGTTACGGAGAATACTCGAAGGCCGGTGAGTTTGTCTACGATCATCCGTTCCTCTGGGGTTCAAAGCGTACCGGTCCGGACCTGCACCGCGTCGGCGGCAAGTATAACCATGCGTGGCACTTCCAGCACATGAAAGATCCGCGCATCACGTCGCCTGGCTCGATCATGCCAAAGTATCCATGGCTGTTTGATAACACCCTTGATACCAGCCTGACAACCGGCAAAATCCGCGCGCTCAGCAAGATCGGCGTCGATTATCCGGCGCACTATGATAAGCAGGCGCTGACCGACCTGAATGTCCAGGCGGCGCAGATAGCCGAAGTGCTGAAAAAAGATGGCATGCCGATTGAAGCAAACCGCGAGATCGTTGCAGTCATTGCGTACCTGCAGCGCCTCGGAACCGACATCAAAGCCCAAAAGGCTGAGCTGAAGTGAGGTTGGTATGATATCCAAAACACTCAGTGATATCGGTAACGTCTCTATCTACCCGGTAGTGACTCTGGTGATCTTCTTCAGCATCTTTACCCTGATGCTGATTATGGTGCTGCGCGGCAATAAATCGCAGTACGCCAAGATGGCAGCTTTGCCCCTCGAAGAGGGGCAGGGCGAAGCGCCACAAAGGAGTCGGCAAGAACAGGCATCCGTGCCTGCCGCCTCCTCGATACCTCGTGTATCATAGGAGATAAGTCATGGCAAACAAGAACGACGAAAAAGATAAATTACTCGACCACGAGTACGACGGCATTCGCGAACTCGATAACCATATGCCCCGTTGGTGGGTATTGGGTTTCTACTTCACGATCGTCTTTGGGCTGGTCTATATGGTCTACTACCATATGGCAGGCGGACCTTCTTCTGACCAGGAATACCAGGCAGAGATGGCTGCTTCTCCGCAAAAGGCTGCTGCTGTTGCAGTTGCCGATACGGGGCTCAAGCCTTTGACCGATGCGGCTTCACTGGCTGCAGGTGAAAAACTCTATGTTGCGCAGACCTGCTCTGCCTGCCACAATGCGAACCTGGGTGGTCTTGTTGGGCCGAACCTGACAGATGAATTCTGGATTCACGGTTGCGACTACGGTACAGTGATGAACAACGTGAAGAAGGGCTTCCAGCAAAAAGGTATGATGCCGTATGGTAACGGCAAACCGCTGCAGGATAACGAACTGCAGCAGCTGGTCAGCTACATTTTCTCGAAGCGCGGTACTAATCCGCCGGGGGCGAAAGCGATCGACCCTGAGCGCGAAAAGAAGTGCGCGGCTAAGTAGCACCAAACCACCTTCCCGGAGACTTCCGGGAAGGTGGGCTCTTGAGACCACCGCGGGGTTGTTAGCTGAATGCAGACAATCCCGCCGTATCCTCAAGTGATCTGCGGAGGAAGTGACATACCTAAAGGCAATATACCCATAGCGGTATATTGCTCGCGTCACCTTCGTGCAAAGAAAGGCGACAGGATACGTCGAAGACTATAGGGGGATACATGTATACGGCTTCTGATCCACTGCAGAAAATCGAAAAGGACACTGAAGAGTACCGCGATCATATTAACACGATACGGCCCGACGGTAAACGTGCCTGGGTTTTTGCCAAGAAGCCGAAGGGCCGGTTCTACCAGTGGCGCAACCTCGTGAGCTACCTGTTGCTGGCGCTCATGTTCCTGGGACCCTATGTCCGTATTCACGGCCAGCCATTGCTGCTGGTCAATGTGCTCGAGCGCAAATTCATTCTCTTTGGCTTTGTTTTTTGGCCGCAGGATTTTTACCTCGTCGTGCTCGCGCTGCTCACCATGATTCTGACCATTGTCCTGTTCACGTCGGTTTTCGGTCGCATCTGGTGCGGCTGGACCTGCCCACAGACGGTCTTCATGGAAATGGTGTTTCGCAAAATAGAATACCTTATTGAAGGTGATTTTCAGCAACAGAAACAACTCGATCAGTCGCCCTGGAATGCGAACAAGGTGATCCGCAAGGGCGGAAAGCTGTTCGTCTTTTACGCGATTTCTTTTGCTATTGCGAATACTTTCCTCGCGTACATTATTGGCAGCGAAGAACTGTTCAAGATCATTTCTGAACCCGTCACGCAGCACGTTGCCGGGTTTGTTGCCATCAATATTTTTACGATTGTTTTTTTCCTGGTATTTGCCCGGTTTCGCGAGCAGGTCTGTCACTTCGCCTGCCCGTATGGTCGCTTCCAGTCGGCGCTGGTCGATAACGACACCATAAGCGTAACCTATGATTTCAAGCGCGGCGAAAAACGCGGAACCCTGGGCGCACGCAAGAAAGCGGGATTTTCGCTCGTGGCGGCCGCGGCGGCCGGTGGCGCTTCGCAGGCGCAGCTGAACGCGGGTTCGAATCCATACGGCGACTGCATTGACTGTGGGTCGTGCGTGGTCGTTTGCCCTTCGGGAATCGACATACGTAACGGTATTCAGCTCGAATGTGTCCAGTGTACTGCGTGCATCGATGCCTGCGACAAGATGATGGATGCCGTAGGGAAACCGCGTGGTCTGATACGCTACACCTCTTACAACAACGTAAAGGATGGCAGGAATTCACTTTTCAAATTCAGGACTGCGGGCTACCTTGCGGTCTGGCTGCTTGTGCTCTCTATCTTCACAGGTTTGCTGCTCACCCGCGAGCAGATTGAGACGGTACTACTAAGGCAGCCGGGCATGCTGGCACAGAGACTGCCTGACGGTTTTGTGGGCAACATGTACTCGCTGAAGGTGTTTAACAAGACGTTCGAGTCTCAAAAAACCGACATTCGCCTTTCGCCTGCATTTGCTGAGAAAGGTGAGATCCGGTTTATTGACACGATGGCCGAAACGGCTGCGCAGAACTTTACACAGGTGAGGTTCATCGTGGCGCTGAAGCCCGAAGCTGTCGGTACGGTCAACATACCGATTGAGTTTGATATCCTGCTGAACGGCCAGTTATTGCGCAAGAAGCAGACCGTATTCATCGCACCGGGTAAATGATGCTGAAGAACCTGCAAGGCTGGCCGCTGGCCATAGTCGCGGCACTGGTTGTTTTTATGGGCATGACGATCGCGTTTGTACGGGTCGCTTTTTCTGAGCGGGTCGACCTCGTCTCGAAAGACTATTACTACCGCGATAAGGAATTCTCCGGCCGGCTGGAAAAAGAAAAAAGGCTCCTGGCGCTGGGACCAACCGAAGTGGAGCGCTCGGCCGACGGAATCAGGATTGTGCTGCCGGCATTTTTTGCGGGCAAAGAAATAGAAGGCAGGGTGCTTTTCTACTCACCGCTCAACCCGGCAGAAGATT
The DNA here is from genome assembly GCA_049323535.1 of Spirochaetota bacterium. Lineage (GTDB taxonomy): Bacteria > Spirochaetota > Leptospiria > Turneriellales > Turneriellaceae > Turneriella. Next base: position 38,316 of record JBMOPL010000007.1, read on the forward strand.
TTGAAATCCCCCTCAAAATGCAGGGTGCCCGTGCCACCGTCAATGCCCGCGTAAAAACCGGGCAGAAGTGGCGCGTGACTCTTGACTTCAAAGCTGCTGGTGAGGCATATTTCGCCGAAAAGGTTATTTGGTGAGCTTTTTTGCCTCGGCCCTGGTCATGGGTTTTTTCTCCGGTGGCCATTGCCTGGGCATGTGCGGACCGCTGGTGCTGGCGCTGCCGGTTGACGAGCGTCGCGTGTGGATTTCGGTTTTTTACCGGGTGGTCTACAACCTGGGACGCATTTTCACCTATGCAACGCTCGGCGGTGTGGCCGGGCTCGTGGCTGTACTGTTCAGTTTGCAGTTATTGCAGGCGCGGGTGGCGCAGGCAGCGGGACTCTTGCTGATTACGGTGGCTGTGCTGCAGCTGCTGCCGCATTTCCGGCTCGCCTTTTTCTCGCGTGCCCATGCAGCCCTTGCAAGACTCGTAGCCCCATTGCTGCGTGGAGCCGGGAATGGCCGGTTCTTCCTGCTCGGCATGCTCAACGGTCTTTTGCCCTGTGGCATGGTAGCTGCAGCACTTTCGGTCAGCATCGCCGCAGAAAACTGGCTGAGCGGTGTCGGTTACATGCTGGTTTTCGGCGCGGGCACTTTTCCCCTGATGCTGCTGGCTTCAGTCTTTGGCATCTATGCCAGTGCCCGGGTGCGGCAGGTGATGGCGTGGCTGGGGCCGCTTTATGCAATAGCACTCGGTGTCCTGCTGCTTCTGAGGCCCGCCCTGGTTGCGCCGCACTGCGCCTGAGCAGCAGCCAACTGGTTGCCGCAATGTCGTGACTACTCATAGCTGGATTGTGCAGTCTCACTATGAGCTCATCAGCGAAGGAGACAAATATTATGCTCGGGCCCTGCGCGCAATTCGGCGTGCAACGCATAGCGTGCAGCTCATGGTGTACATCTGGCAGGACGATGCCGTTGGCCGGCTCTTCTTACGCGCACTCGAGGGCAAGTGCAGGCAGAATGTTCGCGTGATGGTTGTGGTCGATGCGGTCGGCAGCTATGAACTTCCGGGTGATTTTTTCCGGAGACTGCAGGAAGCAGGGGCGCAGGTCTACATGCACCACCGGTTTCGCGCCCTCAGCTGGCAATGGTTCCGTTTCCTGATCCGCAGGAATCACCGGAAAATTATCATCGTCGATGACAAAGTAGCGTTCACCGGCGGCTTTAACCTCATGCGCGAGTGCTCGCACCGGCATTTTGGTGAGCGGCGCTGGCTCGACCTCGCGATCGCGAGCGAGCACCACGGTTTTGTCCGGCACCTTGCCGCACAGTTTCGGGACGCCTGCCGCCGCGCCAGCCACGAGAAGTGGGCGAGCCGCCAGCTCTTGCGCAGCCGCAACCGCGCCATTCTGTTGAGCCGGCGTCGCGCTGTCTCTTATTCGATGTCTCGATACCTGAAGCGCCGGCTGCGCCAGGCAAGGCAGAAGATTGTGATTTCGGTGCCCTATTTTGTTCCGTACGGATTCTACTACCGTATACTGAAACGAAAACTGAAGAGGGGAATCTCCGTCGAGGTGATATTGCCTGAATCATCAGATGTGCCGCTTGTAGACGGTGTTTCTTTCTATCTCGCCCGCAAGCTGATGAAACGCGGTGCCCAGATCTATCTCTACCATGGGCCGGGCGTTCAGCGGCGCTTTTCGCATACCAAATTCTACATGATCGACGGTTTTGCCGGTACCGGGTCTGCCAATTACGATTACCGGAGTATGGTGCTCAATCTGGATACGCTTGTTTTTGCCCGTGCGGCAAACGAACAGTGGCGCAGGATACGCCAGGACATGAAACGATTCAGCCGACCGGCTTCGCTGACCGACCTTAAGCCAGGTATAATGACCCGCCTGTTGCTGCCGTTTCGCTGGCTGCTCTAAAGAAACGGGTTAATTTTTTACGCGCTTAAAGACGGTCTTTTTTTGCCCGGTCGGATGGCGGGCTTTCTCGTGCATAATCTCGTTGGCGACGGGCAGCGTGGTGATCTGCAGCGATTTAGTCGCGGCGGCGCGCAGGTCTTTCCAGATGAAGTGTGCGGGGCACGGAGCTTCATCGTTACAGGAATCGAGGCCAAGCGCGCATTCGACGAATTCCGTGATGCCGTCGATCGTGACCTTGATATCGTACAGGCTGATTTCTGCCGGCGGTCGCGCGAACTGGTAGCCACCACCGGGACCCTTGTTGGATTTCAGTATTTTGCCGGTCACGAGCTGTTTGAGTATCTTGCTCAGGTAAGGTTTCGGCACTGCGGCGCCTTTGGCAATTTCTTCAACCGTGAAGACAGTCTGATCTGCCTTCGACGTCATGTACGCCAGTGCCCGGACGGCGTATTTACTTGCACTACTGTATAGCATAATGACAGAATAGTGTATCTACAATTCTGTTCGTTTTGTCAACTCATTTGTTCGTTTCTGCAACCTCAGGGTTGATCGCGAAGCTGCGTTTCTTGCTGACGCTCTGTCTAGCGGCGCATCGTGAACGGTATCGCACAGCTCGATACACAGCACCTGCAGAAGATCGCCGAATCAGCGCGCCGGCTGGGTTTTGCCCGCATGGCCGCGTTGGCCGTTGACCGGCCTTCACGCGAGTACCGGGATTTCCATGAACAATTTGTCGCTCGCGCCTTGCCCGACGATCTTCACTACCTGCGCCGTCATGAACGCTTCGACGTAACCAGCCTGCTGCCCGGTGCGCAGAGCGTCCTGCTGTTCACGTATCCGTACCGTTTCCGGACAGTCGAGGAAAAACTGAGGAATGCCCGGTACAAGATTGCACGCTATGCCTGGCAAAAAGATTACCACGAGCTGCTGAAAGAAAAACTCGGCAGGCTCGTGGCGGAGTTTTCTCTGTCGGGCAGGGCCGTTACCGATTCGGCACCTTTTGCCGAGCGTTACTGGGCGCGGCGCGCGGGATTGGGCAGAATCGGGCGTAACGGCATGCTGATTGATCGCGAGCTGGGCAGCTACTTCCTGATCGCCGCGCTGGTGCTGAACGATGCGCTGCAAACAGGGACCGAACCTGAAACGGCATGGCCGGCCACCGACATCGAATCGCTCTGCGGCGAATGCCGGTTGTGCGTCGAGGCATGCCCCACTGAGGCGCTGCTGGGTGACTCGCAGATGGATGCATCGCGCTGTATTTCGTTCCAGACCATTGAGAGCCGGGTCGACACCGCGGCATTACCTGAACCCCGGCGCAGGCACAACTGGATCTTCGGCTGCGATATCTGCCAGCAGGTCTGTCCCTGGAACAAATCCGTTTCCGCGGCCGAAGAATTCAACGATGAACATCCGCTCGCAGCGCAAATAGCTGGTGGCCAGTTGCCCGGGAGCCGCAGCAAACTAAAAGGGTCGGTCTTTCACCGCCGTGGAGTGCAAAAGCTGCAGCAGAATATCGCGGCGGTTGAGCGTCCAGGCCCGACATGATAGCCGTCAGGGTAGCAAAAACTTGCCGCCGCGCGCGTGTTTCATATATTGTCCTATAATTCACAATAACAGACACAGTGTGTCTGTTATTGTTTTAAACAGGAGTAATTAATGTCACAGATCAATCTCGAAACCCTCGGCCTGCACGCAGGCCAAACGCCCGACCCGACAACCGGCTCGCGCGCGGTGCCCCTCTACCAGACAACTTCGTATGTCTTCAAAGACACCGAGCACGCGGCGAATCTTTTCGGTCTCAAAGAATTCGGCAACATCTACACCCGCATCATGAACCCCACAACCGATGTGTTCGAAAAACGCATCGCAGCGATCGAAGGTGGCGTCGGCGCCGTTGCAACGTCATCGGGCCAGGCGGCCACCACGACGGCGATTCTCAACATCACGCGTCCCGGCGATGAAATTGTCTCGCTCGACAACCTCTACGGCGGCACTTACCAGCTCTTTCGCGTGACACTGCCGCTCTTGGGCCGCACGGTGAAGTTTGCCAAATCGGGTGACATTGCCGCGATTAAGGCAGCGATCACACCTAAAACGCGCGCGGTCTACTGCGAAACAATCGGCAATCCCAAACTCGATGTGCCTGATTTTGCCGCTCTTGCCCAGGTTGCACACGAAGCGGGAGTTCCCCTCATCGTCGACAACACCGTCGGTGTGGGCCTCGTGCGCCCGATCGAACATGGTGCAGACATCGTGGTGATGTCAGCGACGAAATTCATCGGCGGTCACGGCACTTCTATCGGTGGAGTGATTGTCGATTCGGGTAAATTTGCCTGGAACAACGGCAAGTATCCCGATTACACAGAACCAGATGCCAGCTACCACGGCCTCAAGTACTGGGATGTATTCGGTAAGTTTGAACCGTTCGGTGGTGTCAACATCGCCTTTATCATTCGCGCGCGCGTGCTGTGGCTGCGCGACCTCGGCTTTAGCGTCAGCCCCTTCAACGCCTGGATGTTCCTGCAGGGGCTTGAGACGCTTGCACTGCGTGTGAAGCAACACAGCGCCAATGCGCTGAAAGTGGCTGAACACCTGAAGAAGCACCCGAAGGTATCGTGGGTGAACTACCCGGGTCTCAGTGACAGCCCGAATCATGCGATTGCGAAGAAGTACCTCGGAAACAACTTTGGTGCATTGATCGGTTTTGGTGTGAAAGGTGGCCTCGAAGGCGGCAAGAAGTTCATCAATTCGCTGAAGCTGCTCTCGCACCTCGCGAACATCGGTGATGCCAAGTCGCTCGTGATCCACCCGGCTTCAACCACCCATTCGCAGCTGACCGCCGAAGAGCAGGTCTCAACCGGCGTTTCACCCGATTATGTGCGACTCTCTGTTGGTCTCGAGAATGTCGAAGACATCATCGCAGACCTCGACCAGGCACTCGCGCAGACCTAAGAGGTTACTGAGAAGCAGCCTCTGGCAGCCTGTTGAAACCGAGCGCAGCTGCAGACAGCGCGGCGTCTGCGGCGAGCACGGAATTGTTTCAACAGGCTGGCGCTATCTCCGCGTCGGCAGTGCAGAGTAGAACACCTCAAATTTTGCGGCCTTACCCTGCAGGGAGAAAGAGTGGATCGTCACGGCAAAAGGTGAAGCCTCACCGGGCGCGAGCTCCTTCTTCACGGAATAACCGTAACCACTGCCGATAAATTTTCCCGAACTGTCGAAGATACTGATGAGTATCCTGGGGTACGTCACCACCGTCTCATCGTCATTGCGCACAATGCCGCTTAGCTGGTAGTCGCCGGTTATCGAACCGGCGTCGCGGCGAAATTTTAACCCACTGGCGCTGAGCGCGAGGGATTTTGTCGCAAAAAGTGTGGAGCGGATATCCAGACTGGCTTCGAAGCGCGCAAATCCGGCGGGCGGTTTGAACAGGCACGAAAAGGGAAGTTTCTGTCCCGCCAGGACCGGCTGGTCAGGTGACGAGCAGGGGCTGCCGCCGAGCAGGTTGCCCGAAGCATCGTAGAGTTGCAGAGAAACCGTGGGGGAGTTTAACTGCACCTTGCTGAAATTTTCGACGCGGCCGATTACCTGGTGGTATCCCCCCGGGCCCGCCTTGCGGTAAGAGATGTCGACCAGGCGGCCCTGTGCTTCATCGGAGGTCTCAAGATTTCCCGAGTTGTCTGGCGGCAGAACCATACCTGCAGCTGGTTTCTTTGACGAAGTGAGCGAAGGCTTATTCAATATGCCCGCAGCACTGGCTTGATTTGCCTGGCGGCCTGTGCGTGCTGCGGCCGGTAGTTCACCCCTGGCGGTCTTCAGGATCAACGCTGTCTCTGAATCGACGAGGCGCAGGTAGACCTCGGTCTTGTCGGCCTTTCCCGTGATGGACCCGATCAGTACTGCATCGACCAGGAGCAGGCGGCCAACTTTGGCTGCCGTTGCCGGGTCGGCAATACCTTGCTGCAGAAGCTCCTGTTCTTTCAGGACATCTCTGAGCCTGCTGCGTTCTGCGACGCGCAATGACGAGGACGATACCAGCTCATGGGTCAGCTGTTCGGCGAGTTCGCGCGCTTCGGCCTCATCGCTTTGTCCCCTAAACTCAGGCGTCATGATTGCCACGGTGCGGTTTTTAAGCTGGTTCTCTGCCCTGCCAATCTGTTGCGCGAGTGTGCGCACTGACTGGTCGCGGCTGCCCGAGCAGGCAGGCAACAGGCCGAGAAAGAAGAGCGTTAAAAGGCTTTTTTGTTTCATAGTTTCCGTGCCCGTCAGGGATGCTCTATACCGTCGTGTTTCATGGCGTTCAGGCCCCACTGCCGCAGGCTGTCGATGATCACGATCGAAGTTTTACCGAAGCGCGTCAGCTCGTATTCGACGCGCGGGGGTACTACTTCGTACACGGTGCGCGTCAACAGGCCGTCACGTTCGAGTTCCTTGAGCTGGGTGGAGAGCATCTTGTGCGTGATGCCGTCCAGGCTGGATTTGAGTTCACCGTAGCGCTTTTTCTGTTCGCGCAGGCGCCACAAGATCGGCATCTTCCATTTGCCGCCGATCTTTTTGAGGGCATATTCTACCGGATTATTGAACGTCTGTCCGTCGCGGGTGAAGCGTGGCATATTGCACGGGTCACTTTCTGCCCTGCATTGCCAATCATATAACCACCAGATCTATACTAACAAAATAGTAAGTACTAACTTTAAATAATATATAGACGATATGGAGATAATCGTGCATATTGGGAAAACTATGAAAACAACACGACTCATTCTGCTTGCAGGTCTTGCGGCCCTCGCTGCCTGCAAGACAACAGAACGGCAGGCTTACCAGCACCCGCACGGTGCTCCATCGAGGGGAAAGATACTGATGGTACTGGGATCTCCGACGGTTTCAAAACAAACCGGCTGGCCCATCGGATTCTGGGCGGCTGAGCTGACCCACCCGATGCGCGTCTTCCAGGAAGCCGGCTATGAAGTGGAAATCACCAGCACAGCCGGGGGCAAAGCAGAGATGGACGGCTATTCGAACCCGACCGACAAGAGCGGTTACTCGGCGCATGATGTAATCTCGCTTGGGTATCTGCAGCAGAAATCGTTTCAGGCCGCGCTCGCGAATACAAAAAAGTTCACCGGGGTAAATCCGTCGAACTACGTGGCGATCTTCCTGGTCGGTGGCCAGTCACCGATGTACACGTTCAAAGGTAACAGCGAGCTGCAGAAGCTTTTCGTGACTTTCTATGAAGCAGGTAAACCTGCAGCTGCCGTTTGCCACTCGACCACGCTGCTGCTGGAAGCAAAGAAGAGTAACGGTGACCTGCTGGTTAAGGGCAAGACCTGGACAGGCTTTGCAAACTCTGAAGAGCAGTACGCAGAAAGTTTCGCGAAGGTGAAAATTCAGCCGTATTGGATCGAAGACGAAGCGCGCAAGCTCAGCGGCACCGATTTTCGCGTGAAGCCAGCCTTTACTCCGTACGCGATCACCGATGGCAACCTGGTAACGGGCCAGCAGCAGAATAGCGGCGCGCTTGCTGCCGAAATGGTTGTGGAGCTGCTCGACAAGAAGTAAATGCGCAGGATCATTGCGCCAATATTTCTAATTGCAACCGCGGGTTGGCATACACTCTATGCCAACCCGATTGATATCTATACTCCCGAAACGCAGCTCAAAGGCGGAGCTTCGTTGTTCTATAACTCTGGCAACCTCGAGAGAATTCTTACCCGGGGAGATGTGCTCGCTTCACACCATAATCCGCTTTGGGCTGGTTCGACAAACACCAGCTATACCTGGGGAACATTCGGCCCGCTGCAGACTGAAGACGACTGGTCGAGCCGCAATTTTGCTTACTCCTGGCCCCACGCGCGGGTTTACCCATTCGCCATGCACTGGCTCGAAACGGGCCTGCGCCGCAGAATAAACCTGCGTAACCAGTTGGGGGCAGGAGCTACCGTTGCGCTGTTTTCATCGGTTGATTCCGTTCTGAAATTCTCCGTAATGCTGTCGGGTGAAGCGACAGACTATCGCAGCGCAGCGTACTTACCCGACGGCAGTCTGCAGAGTCCTGAGCGGCCGCTGCCGCGTTTTACCCCGCGGCTCTACTACCGGCAGAAGCTCGTGCCGCCGCTCTCTCTCACGGCCGAAGTCTGGTACCAGCAGTCAATCCGGGCCGCGAACGACTATCGCTGGCATGTCGAATCAGGTCTTGAATTCAGGTTGGCAAAAGCCGTCGCGCTGAAGACCATGGCGATCTGGCATTATGAGTCGGCGGTTCCCCTCGCCGTAAAGCGGTACGATGTGCTGTGGACTGCAGGGGCAACGGCCGAATGGTCATCACCAACGGAGGAAACAAAAAAATGAAAATAGCAATCATTGGTTCAGGTAATGTCGGCGGCGCACTTGCGCAGAAATGGGCAGCCAGTGGCCATACGGTAACTCTCGGCGTGCGTGATGCGTCTAAATTTAAAGGTAACGAGCTCGCTTCCATACCGGGCATCAGCGTTGCTTCAGTGGCAGAAGCTGTGCAACAGAGCGAAATCGTCCTGTTGGCAACGCCTGCGACCGCGGCGTCAGAGGTGGCAAAGTCCCTTGGAGATACAACCGGAAAGGTGATCATTGATGCAATGAACGTCGTCATGGGCCGGGGGCCGGCAGGGTTCACAAACACCGCTGATGCAATTCTTGCGAATACGCAGAGCCGCGAAGTCATCAAGAGCTTCAACACCACCGGTTTTGACAACATGCTGAACCCCCAGTATGGTTCAGAGAAGCTCGACATGTTCATGGCGGGCGAGAGCAAAGAAGCCAAAGCACGAGTGCGGCAGCTGGCCCTCGATGCCGGGTTTGCGGACTGCTACGACGTTGGCGGTAACGACAGGTTCGCGCTGATGGAGCAATTCGCATTTTTCTGGATCAACCTGGCCATGATACAGGGGCATGGGCGCGATATAGGGTTTAAGTTGTTGCGGCGCTGAGGCGGTCTGCCTGTAAGCAATCACCTGAGAGCCGATGGACCCGCTGAAAATAAAAGAATCCCAGCTTTTGCAGAGTGAGCGTTTACCCGCAGAAGCTGTACAACGATTCGTCGCCGCATTTCGCTCGCGTGATGACTGGGGCCTCTTTCGCATCAACCCGTACCGCTTCGCCAGGCAGGAGGGCTTCGATGATGATCTTGCGCTCGATCTGTTTATTCACGCTGCGCGGCATGGCCTGGTCGACTTTAGTTACGACATGATTTGCCCGCGTTGCGGTGGGGTCGCCCATTCGCACCATGAACTCGATGAGGTTGAAGCACAGGAGTTTTATTGTTCACTGTGTACGGCATCGAGCCCTGCAGACCTAGATGACCAGGTGGAAGTGACGTTTTCGGTAAATTCTGCGGTGCGGAAGCTGGCGCTCAATCCACTGGAAAATATCGAAGCGTACAGCCGCTACCACTTCTCAGAAAATTACGTGATATCTCCGCAGTTACGGGCCTTACGAAAGAAGTTGGTGCGGCATCTGCTGGTGCTGCAGCCCGGCCAAAACCGCAGGGTCCGGCTGCAGCAGGGACGTTACAGCAGTTTCCAGTTCGTCTCGATGGATACGAATACCTCAACTCTCGTGCACCTGAATCGACCCGGCGGAAACTTTGACAGCGCGGCCGTGCTGGCGTTCAGCAACGAAGGTTTCAGGCACAAAGAACTACAATCAACCAAAACAACCTGCGAGATCACCGTACAGAATGAGACGCGCGTACCCGCCGGCTTCCTGCTGACGACTCCCGACCTCGACGCGATCATGCAAGTAGTGCGGCAGCACCCGACGAAAGTCGAGCGGTTTCTGACGGCAAAAGACCTGCTCAACAACCAGACTTTTCGCGAGCTCTTCAAAATACAGAATCTTTCGGCAAATCTCAATCTGAATATCCGCAGCCTGACCATCATGTTCACTGACCTGCGGGGTTCGACCGAAATGTACGACAAGGCCGGCGATGTGTTTGCCTATGCGCTGGTACAGGAGCATTTTCGCATACTGACAGAATGTGCCCGTAAACACCACGGTGCGGTCATCAAGACAATGGGCGATGCAATCATGGCGACATTTTCAACGCCCATCGATGGCATTCGGGCGGCGCTCGACATGGTACGGGAAATCGCCGCGATGAATGTGCGCGTGAAGAAAGACGGTTTTGAAATTGGCCTCAAGGTGGGTCTGCATGAGGGGCCGGCACTGGCAGTCCTGCGTGACGAGCGCCTCGACTACTTCGGTCAGACTGTGAACATCGCAGCGAGGGTGCAGGGGCTGGCCTCGGCGGGGGAGATACGGCTTACTGAACCGGTGGCCTCGGCCCAGGAAACCCGAAGCCTCATGGCGGCGGAGAGTCTGCGCAGTGAATCGCGACTGGCGCATCTCAAAGGCGTCGGCGCCGAAACGCTGGTTTACCGCATCTATTCGCCGCAGCCGCCAGCGCCCTAGCTATTTTTCCCTGGCCTATTTTGGCCCGGCCAGCTGCTTCAGTTCGCGCGAGCGGCGCATCATGATCTCGCGCATACTGAACTGGAAGATCGGCGCTGATTCGATAATCTTGCGTATTTCACCGCGCGCAATCTCGAGCACGACGCCGTCGGTCAGCGCGGTCACGGTTGCATTGCGTGCGGTCTCAGCCAGAGAGCCATATTCCCCGAACATATCACCGCCACGCAGCACCTTGATTTCGATACCATTATGCCTGACGCTGTATTCGCCGCTGAGAATGATGAAGAATTCACCGTCGTTTCTCCCCTGTTCGACCAGTGTGTCCCCCGCGGCAACGCGCATGCGCACAGCGCTGCGCGCAATCCGGTCGTTGACGTTATCGGCGAAATTGGCAAAGGGAAAGAATTTTTCAATTTCTGACCGGTTCTGCCACAGGGCGCGCATCTCTTCGACCCGGTTTTCTGCGATGAGAAACTGGTGGAAGAGGTTCTCATCGATCGCGCAGAGTGTCACCGGCGTGGCGGCAACAATAGAGGCGGAGCGTACCTTGTTCTCATCGAGTACCGCCATTTCGCCGACAAAATCCCCGGCTTCTTTGCGTGCTTTTTCACTCAAAGTGCGGCCGTCGTGGTACATGACGCTGCAGCTGCCGGTCAGTATAATGTAGATGATACCTTTGGATTGTTCGTTCTGCTTGAAGATGATATCGCCACTGTTAAAGGTGACAATACGAAAGTTGTTCATGAGTGCAGTGCCCCATTCAGGTGAAATATTCCGGAATGTGGCGTTAAGTATATTCATCGTCCGGATCAGGTATGAATCGGTATTCCCGCCAATAATATTGTAGCGTTTCCCCGCGACCGCGTGCGAAAAAGTCGCATCAAATTCGGCTGGCAGTTTTTCGAGGTGCATAAAAACAATGCGGTCAGCATGTGAACCCAGCGCGTCGCGTGGGTTGCCGTGCAGAATACCCATACCGCCGTCGGCGAAGAGTATGTCATGGCGTTCGGTGTACTTTTGGCGCAGGTTATCGTACTTTTCCTGTCTGACAATTCCCTGCGTCACCATCTTCTCTATATCTTCAAAGCCCTTGTTGTCGCCGATGAAAACAATGCTGCGCGTCGTGTTGCCATCTTTCATGCGGAAAGTTGCCCCGATCGTGGGTATCGAGTGTACAGTGTAGTGTGGCTCTATCGACAGGCCAAAAAACTCGGTTCTTTCGTAGGGTGTGACTTCGACAAAATGGAACATCGCGGCGAGGTCCTTGGCCGGCATCAGCGTCTGCAGCGAGAGCTTGGTGATCGCCATCCAGAATATTTCTTTGGTCGCAATCAGCCTGACCTTGTTTGAAAGACGCAACAGCGGAAAGATATTGCAGTGGTCATCGTGTATGTGCGTGAGAAAGATCGAGCGCACCTCGGTCGTTGACATTCCGCGTGCGTTCAGGGCGTGCTCGAGATAGGGAACGCAGTCTATCAGCATGTGCTCCGAGTTGTAGTGCAGCACCAGACCCGAGCAGGGTTTGTCAGCATTAAAGCCAGACGCCCCGCCCAGTACAGTCACGCCGAAGTGGAGAGGCGAATTGGCAATAAAGTCATTGCGTAAATCGTACGGCGGCGCCTGCTTTTCGTCGAAGCTGATGTCGATGGTTTGACCCGAGACTTCGAAACGGTCGCGCCCCGTATGGCTGATAATCGCTCCGTTTTTCAGCGTCGCGCGGCCATTCTCGAACGGCACAAAATCTACAAAATCGTCGATGCCGAGTTCACGGCCTGCACTGTCTTTGACAGAAATAGCACGGGCTTCGCGCCATAACTCGTCAAACCACGGGCTGTGTCCCAGGGCGTCGTATTCCTTGCGGGTAGGGCCCAGCAGGGTGAGCCGTAACAATTTGCGGTTGGCTTTCAGATGAGTGGGAGCTCCCACTATTGTCAGCTTCTTGCCCTGCATGAAGTTGCGCTCAACAAAAAGGAAATAGTAAAGAGGAAACTCTGTACAGTTCTGTAGGGTATCAAAACGGTAGGGTGTATCGGGTAGTACGATAACCTGGGGGCTCCCCAGGCCCTTGAGCATCAGGTGCTTAATGACTTCGGGGGGGCAGCCAAAAAGTATATTGTTGGTTTCGTCGCGGTAGACTTTCACCCCATGCGTGACGTCAATAAGCGGCATGGGGGTTAAGTGAGAATCGGCAACCCGCTCGCAAGCGAATTTGCCGCGGTGCTGCGGTTACTTTCTGCGTGCTTTGACTGCCGCTGCCAGGTCTGTAAGGACTGCAGCAGTGTCTTCAAACGCTATACAGGCGTCGGTAATCGATTTGCCATACTCGAGCTTGTCGAGCGGAGCCTCTTTCTGATTGCCTGCTTTAATATGGCTTTCGAGCATCACGCCGACAATTGCCCGTTCGCCTGCAGCGATCTGCGCGGCGATCTCGCGCGCGACAACGGGCTGCCGGTTGTGGTCTTTCTGTGAATTGCCGTGGCTGCAGTCGATCACGAGACCGGGGCGAAGGCTTGCATCAACCAGCTCTTTGGATACTTTTTTCACATGCTCACTGCTGTAATTGGGGCCCTGTGTCGAGCCCCGCAGAATCAGGTGGCCCACGGGGTTGCCCTTGGTGTGGACAATTGCAGCGACACCCTGCTTGGTGATCGAGAGAAAATGGTGCGGAGTTTGTGCGGCGTGGATTGCATCAATCGCGATCTTCACATTGCCGTCGGTGCCGTTCTTGAAGCCCACAGCCATCGAAAGGCCTGAAGCGAGCTCACGGTGTACCTGGCTTTCAGTCGTGCGCGCTCCGATGGCACCCCAGCTAACGCAGTCGGCAATGAACTGCGGACTGATCGTATCAAGAAATTCGCAACCCACCGGAAGACCCAGGGCGGTCAGATCCGTCAGTAGTTTGCGGGCAATACGCAGGCCGTCATTGATGCGAAAAGAATTATCGATACCTGGGTCATTGATGAGCCCCTTCCAGCCCGACCGCGTGCGCGGCTTTTCAAAGTACACGCGCATCACGATGTCGAGCTCGCCAGCGAGCTGCTGCCGCAGGGGTAATAGTTTTCCTGCATATTCAAGAGCAGCCTTGGTATCGTGTATCGAGCACGGGCCGACAACCACGAGCAGGCGGTCGTCTTCGCCGGTGATGATGCGGTTTACATGGTCGCGGGCGTTACTGACGAATGTCTGGCCCGAGTAGGGCAGCGGAATCTCTTCAATCAGGATTGCGGGAGGAATAAGCGGCTTGAGGCCTTCTATGCGCAGGTCGTCTGTGGTCATTTTCTAGTCTCGGAAGAATTCTCTTTATTTATGGTATCTTTTTGCTTTTTTATCAGGGCAGACAGAAAAAAAGGCATCCGTTACCCCCATAAAGAAATTGCCGTAACGAGACGCAGGCGATTTGCTGGCGACGATCGATGACCCGACTGGTGCCGCGGACTACACTGCCCATCGCCAGGCTACTGCTGCTGGCCGTGTCGCTGAGCCTTGTGCCGGCCCTGCACGGCTACTACGGTCTTGCGGGTATGCTGCCGGGTGATGCCGTTGACCCGCTTACGGACGTGTCGCAGTACTCGTTCGCAGTGCCACATGCGGTCAGGGGGCTGGCCGTTTCCTCTGCACCGTCTTATAGTTACGCTTCCCGTAGCTACATGCCGGACGCAGAGCACTTGCATCAGGGCAATCTTCCGGTCTTTGCCCTCTACCAGTTTGAACGTCTGAGGCTCGCCCTTTCGAGTGAGAACCGCATCACTGCCTCATCAGGAGGATTTGATCCAGCCAGAAGTCAGAATCGGGCGATGCTCGGTTATCTCTGGTCACGGTTTAGTCTTGCGATGGAGGGTGGAGCCACACACCTTAATGAGGGCGGCGGATTCTATTCCAGGAGTGCCGAGGGTGCCCTTGCAGCCAGCGTATATGGGGTGCGCTGGGGAATTGACGGTGTTTACCGCATCGTCAGGCCAATCGGAGCCCAGAGTGATCGTAATCTGCTGCCACACAGCGAAGAGGTCATGCACCGGCAGGATCTCCAGAGTACTAACCAGCTTTATTCCCTCCGGTTTAGGGGCGATTTTTCCTACGCGTGGCGCTATGTCGTGAGCGGCAACTACCTCTCTTCAGCACAGACCGATTTTGTGTCGCTTTCCCAGTTGTTCCGGTACCGCCTCGGAACTCTGCAGGTCCTGTCTGGCCTGCAGTATTATTTCCACAAGAGCAACACTTTTCAGTGGCAAGAACACCGGGTGAATCTGCCTGTGCATCTCATTCTCGAGCACGGCAGTTCCGTGTTCTATTTATCCGGGGCAAGTCCGATTTTTGTGCACCAGAGCTGGCAATCCGGCAATATCCGGGAATGGGGCTTGCGTTTTGTTCCGCGTGTTGCTTACCTGTACCGGTTTAGCTCCCGCTGGTGGATGTCGCTCAATGTTGCCGAACAGTCGCTCTATGTGGCAGATGGCAGCAACTCTCACTACCAGCGGAAAGAAGTTTATGCATCGCTGAGACTGACCTACAACATCGCACCGTTTGGTTTTGACGATGAGGTGCCCGCCGGTGATTATGTTGCCGCAATGCACTGACGCTCCGCTGTAAGCGAGTCTATCGTTCAAGCTGATTGCCGCTTTATCGCAGAGTGCAAATCTGCCCGCCAGCAAATCGCATATGCAACGCCTGGGTATATTCGTCCTATTGTTATTCGAGCTCTCCTGCACAGGCTGGGGCGATTTTTGGGAGCGCAGGCCCAAAGTGACGCTGGCATCAAAAAGCATCACAGCATTTTCGTTGCCCGCGCTGGGTCTCACGGGCAGCATTAGACAATCGACCATCACTCTTTATGCAGAAGCCACGAACGCGATTTCGCCGCAGGCGGCAGCATTTTCCACCACGGGTAAGAAGGTCCTGGTTGGTGCGGTAGAGCAGGTGAGTGGAGTAACGCTCAACGACTTTACTAATCCTGTTACTTACACAGTCATCGCCGAAGATGGTTCTTCGCAGGACTACCTCGTGCTGGTTCTCGCGCCGCGCCTGATTTCGGGTCTTGCTGCATGGTACAAAGCCGATGCGCAGGCCTATGGCGATGGAGTGACAATCGCTACGTGGAACGATTCGAGCGCGAATGGTAACCACCTGAACCTGTCTTATGGCACCAAGCCCGTCATGATAAACAGCGTTGTGAATGGCAAACCGGTAGGCCGCTTCACACGCACTTCAGCTGCTGATGGTATCTACAGCAACAGCGTCACGGGCTTCACGGGCAGCTCCTTTACCTATTTTATCGTATTTCGCCGTAGTGCTTATAACACACAGGAGCAATTTATCTTCTACGCCAATGACGGCAGTGCGGGGTGCAGTGGTACGGCTCTCACGCAGACTATCCAGGCGGGGGCGAGCGGCACTCTGCTCGTGAACCGGCCGTGCAACACCTATTACGTTTCCGGTGGGCCGGATTTCACAGACACCAGCAGCTTTCACCTGCTTTCGATGCGCTACGATTCTGCGAGCTCCCGCTCACAGCAATACCTCGATGGCACGGCGACCTTTGACCAGGTTATTGCCTCGCAGACGCTGCCAACCATCACCAAGTTCATGCTGGGCAATTATGACCATAACTCAGGAGCCGGCGACAGGGCGTTTGACGGCGATCTGGCGGAACTACTCTTCTTTGGTGTAGCGTTGCCAGATGCAGAAATCCGCCGTATTTCGTGCTATTTGGCGGAAAAATACGCACTGCCGGTTGGAAATACCTGCAATTGACCGGTATGACCTGCAATAGTTAGTTTGTTTTGTCCCTGAACGAGCGCTAAAGCGGCCGTGCCGCTTCGGCATCTACCCTCCAACAAATGCAAAAAATTTTGCCGTCCTGTCTGATTTTGATAAATTGGCACTAAGGCGTCGAGAGTGCTAACACAGCCCGGTGGGAGTGATAGCATATCGAGATGCGAGTGCTCAATAAGCTCCCCAACACAAGGAGAATGCTTGGGCACCATTTGATCCAGGAGGAGACTAAACATGGCAATTAAACCATTGGCAGACCGCGTTCTCATTGAAGCGGCACCCGACAAAGAAGAGAAAATCGGCAGCATCTTTATTCCCGACACGGCAAAAGAAAAGCCGAACATGGGAGTAGTCGTAGCTGCAGGCCCAGGCAAAGTAACAGACGACGGAAAAACTGTTCCGCTGCAGGTGAAGGCCGGCCAGAAAGTGCTCTACGGAAAGTACAGCGGCACTGAAATCAAAGAAAACGGTAAAGAGTACCTCATCGTACGCGAATCAGATATTCTCGCGATCGTTGAATAAAGCGAATATTTTTAAGGAGATAACATGGCAAAAATACTGGAATATGATGAAGTAGCCCGTGCAAAACTGATGGCGGGTATCAACAAGCTCGCGAATGCAGTAAAGGTAACCCTCGGGCCACGCGGCCGTAATGTGGTCATCGACAAGAAATTCGGAGCTCCCACAATTACTAAGGACGGTGTTACCGTTGCGAAAGAAATCGAACTCGAAGACCCGTACGAAAACATGGGTGCACAGCTCGTTAAAGAGGTTTCTACAAAAACCAACGACGTAGCGGGTGACGGTACAACTACCGCAACCATTCTCGCGCAGGCAATTGCACGCGAAGGTATCAAGAACGTTACAGCGGGCGCAAACCCGATGGACCTCAAGCGTGGTATCGACAAGGCTGTTGAAGTTGTTGTTGAATACATTGGCAAGATCGCCAAGAAAGTTGAAAGCAAGGACATCGCAGCAGTTGCAACCATCTCTGCAAACAACGATGCTGAAATCGGCAAGCTGATCGCCGACGCAATGGACAAAGTCGGCAAAGACGGAGTTATCACTGTAGAAGAAGCCAAGTCGATCGAGACTACCCTCGACACAGTTGAAGGTATGCAGTTCGACCGTGGTTATGTTTCATCTTACATGGTGACTGACCCGGAAAACATGACAGCAACCCTCGAAAACGCGTACGTGCTCATCTACGACAAGAAGATCAGCGCGGTAAAAGACGTTGCTCCGATTCTCAACCAGGTTGCGCAGGCCGGCAAGCCACTGCTCATTATCGCTGAAGATCTCGAAGGCGAAGCGCTGGCGACGATTGTGTACAACACTATCCGCAAGGCAATCAACTGCGTGGCTGTAAAAGCTCCTGGCTTTGGCGATCGCCGCAAGGCAATGCTCGAAGACATCGCGATTCTGACCGGTGGACAGGTAATCTCTGAAGAACTCGGCCAGAAACTGGAAAGCACAACGATCCAGATGCTCGGTAAAGTCGAGAAGGTGATCATCGAAAAAGAGAACACCACGATCATCAAGGGCGGCGGCAAGGACAACGAAATCCAGCACCGCATTAAGCAGATCAAGAAGCAGATCGAAGAGACTACTTCTGATTATGACCGCGAAAAACTGCAGGAACGCCTGGCGAAACTCGCTGGCGGCGTAGCGGTGATCCACGTCGGTGCTGCAACCGAAGTTGAAATGAAAGAGAAGAAAGCCCGCGTTGAAGACGCACTTTCTGCGACCCGTTCAGCAGTTGAAGAAGGTATCGTTCCTGGTGGCGGTCTCGCACTGCTTAAGGCGATCGAAGTTGTTGAAAAACTGAAACTCGAAGGTGACCAGGAAACTGGTAAGAATATCGTGATGCGCTCGCTCGAAGAGCCAATGCGCCAGATCGCGACAAACTCGGGCCTCGAAGGTTCACTTATCGTCAAACAGGCGAAGAGCGAAAAAGACAACATCGGCTTCAACGCTGCAAACCTCAAGTGGGAAGACATGCTGAAAGTTGGCATCATCGACCCTGCGAAGGTAACGCGCTCAGCACTGCAGAACGCGGCATCGATCTCAGGTCTCGTGCTCACTACCGAGTGCATCATCTCTGACAAACCAGAGAAGAAAGAAGCACCAGCTATGCCAGGCGGCATGGGTGGCATGGGCGGAATGGGAGATTTTTAATCTTCTTTTTGGAGTGTTGCGCAGCAACACTCCAAAAAGCTCAGATAGGGCCCCTTTGGGGCCCTTTTTTTGTTGTATGGGCAATTTTTTCCCCGTCGCATAGAGTTGAGTACGGGAGAGTACCGATAAAGAAATAGCGATGAGGTTCATCACCAGAAAACTCTTACCCACGTTTGTTCTCGCTGCTGCGATGACGCAGGCCGTCGTTGCGCAGGCTGCGGCAAAACCCGCCCCCGCAAAACCAGCAGCAAAAAAAGTGGATCTAAAGAAGCCCACGGGCAAAGACGCTAAAAAAGAAGAAACTCCCCCTGAGCAGGAATTTACCGGCGAGCAGAATGCCGCCAACAACTACGGGCGCCCGTGGAAGCGCAGCCAGCTCGACTTGCGGGTGGGGCTGCTCGGCGGGCCGATTATGCCTATCGGGCAGGCTGGAAATGTACTCGAGACCGGGTGGGGTGGCAGGCTCTGGGCTTCTGCTGAAACCAGTTTCATCAAGCTGCCGAAGTCTAAAATCTTTGAGAACACCCTTCTCATTTACGAGTTCAGCTTCTATAAGGTGAAAGGTACATCTGTCACGAGTAAGATCGGTCAGGATACCGATGCAGATTTTGTCACCAACGCCGGGGCGATCGGCAAGGCGTACGACGTGCCCTTTTCGCCCAAGTTTGTCATGCGCTTTGTGCCATACTTTGGCTTCGGTCTGACCAACATTACCTCTGACACAAAACTGGCGAGCGGGCAGACCATACGCGCCGTGAGTGGTGACATTATCATGAAGTACGGAGTTGCTGCGGCTTACGACTTCAACCGACGCTGGCAGGCATTGTTAACACTTGATCACTATATCTATTTCGAAGAAAAGATCGGCATGTCGCTGCGGATTAATCTCGGCGCGACGATGATGATCTTTTGAGACGCCCAGGCAAAATCCGGAAACCTGGAGACATAACGCACGGCGGGCAACAAGACTTACAGTTGCCAGCCGGTTTGAGTTGGCGGCATCAGGTGTCGTAGTTATAGATAAGGAATCGTCTAAGAGTACAGAAGAGGACAATTATGAAGCAGCTCATCGCATTGATCCATCTCCTGCTGATTGCTCATCTTGCCATCGCCTGCGGTAAAGTGTCGGGCAAAGACGAACTGGCGAAAGAATCGGGCACCGCCGGAGTCGCCAATCCCAATTCGCCCGAAGGGTCAACCCCCGGAGCGCCACCTGCGTATGTCTCGCACACCCGCATTAATCCGTCACTGCTTGAGGTAACGCTGACAAAGGAGCTGACCAGTGCAACGGCAACGAACACC
The DNA here is from genome assembly GCA_049323535.1 of Spirochaetota bacterium. GTDB lineage: Bacteria > Spirochaetota > Leptospiria > Turneriellales > Turneriellaceae > Turneriella. The sequence goes on from JBMOPL010000007.1 coordinate 57,917, forward strand.
TCGAATTTCATCTTCAACAATGGCCTGCAGGCAGTTTCCGTGGCTAAAAAAGCCGGTGAGCCCGCGACACTGCAGATTACCACTTCGACGCAGCAGCAGATCAACTATAACCTGACACTCCTGAACCTGACAACAGTCGAAAGCGTTAACCTGACGGGTGTGATCCAGATCACGTTCGAGGGTTTGCCTTCCCCGGCCATAACAAGCGTAGCATGGAAAGATCCCACCAACAGTTCGAACAATCTACCGGCGTCGGCGTACGGAATTTCCCTGTGCACACTGGGTAGCGGCTCTGGTTCTGTCTGTACCAGTGCACCATTCTACAATCATGCATCGCTCTATGGCAACCTGACACCAGGAAACGCTGTCGCCTATAGCTACCGCATTGATGCGGGCAGTTGGTCTGCCGAGCAGCCCATTGCGACACCGCTCACCGTCAGCGGCCTTGCCGATGGCTTTCATACGATCTATATTCGCGGCCGCCACACCAACGGCTACTGGCAGGCCGAGAACGCGAGCGATGTCTACACGCTTTCGTGGGTCCAGGACGCCACGGCGCCCCAGGGCGTCATCGACCCTTTGACACAACCGGCTGCGGTCACTGCTTCGACCACCTTCAATGTGCGCGTGATAGGTTCAGACGTTACGTACTTTATCTACTGCCTTGACAATGCAACGATTACTGACTGCAATTCGGCCACGTGGCAGGGGCTTTCGGCAGCTCCCCTTGCCAGTCTCGGCTATGGTTTGCCAATCGGCAGTTATCCCTCGAATCTGCAGCCCGGTGCAGTAACGATTCGTGTGCGCGCGATCGATGCATCGGGCAACCTGCAACCATCGGTTGCATCGGGCGGGCAGTATTCGTGGGTTGTCGATACCGGTACGGTTGAAGCCCTCTTTAATACAACAGACATTGCGGCGATCACGACCACAGGCACTACCGTCAGCGTGCGCGTGACCAATATCGGCGGAGCTGTTGCGTACAAAGGCAAAGTGGTCGCAGGTACTGACTGCAACGCGGGTACCGGTTGGGACGCCTTACCCGAAATTACCAATCTCTCGACTCCCATAACTTCCAGCGGACTCGCTGCCAACGGCGGTTATTATACCATCTGCGCGATCGGCAAAAGCCTGGGTAACCAGTGGCAGGGCGGCTGGACAGGTACCGCTACGGCAAACGTCGTCACAAAATATAGCTGGGTCGTCGACACGCAGGCACCGACTGCTGCGTTTACCTGGCTGAATGACCCATATGCCAAGCCCACCGCGCCGACAACGGTGACTGATTACCAGTGGCAGGTTTCGACCTCTGACGGGGTCACTCATTATAGGTATGCTGTGGTTAGCGGAGCGGGTAGCCCCTGTTCGTCGGCCACCTTCGGCGCGGAAACAACAGTCGCGACGCCGATCGTCTTTAGTGCCGCCACAACGGGTGTAAACGTGTACAAGCTTTGCGTGATTGCGCGCGATGCTGCGGGCAACTACCAGGCTGCAAGCGCTGCGACGACCGAAGGCGAGTGGACAGTCGACAAAGAACCGCCTGCCAATAACCCGGCATTCACCAGCGTTTCTCAATCACCCCGCAGTTTCAGCGTGCCTGTCATTGAATTCGCCATTGATAACGGCAGCGCACCGAATGATGCTTATTTCTACAAGGTGGAGGTTTCGACCAGTAGCGGTTTTGGCTCGCTGATATCGTCACAGACGGTCGAAAGCTGCAAATCAGAAACCAGCGCCAATTGCCCGGCAACGCTCTCGACCAAAACCGTCACGGTGACTGTCGACCCATACACCCAGGGGTCTGTCTATGCGCGCATCCAGGCGGGTGACAAGGCAGGAAATTACCGCGCCGACTATGGTACCGCCAGCGCGGAACACTACGTGGTGGGCAAAATAACAGGTACTGTGCGCACCACTGCAGGCGCGGCAATCAGCGGGGTTTCAGTGCGCATGCTCGATAGCGACGGCACCTCACTGGCAGCACTCTACCCTGACCAGTCGACGAACGGCGCAGGGCAGTTCACATTCAGCAATGTGCGTACCGCCAAAAATCGCTACCGCGTTGCGGCTGCGATGAGCGATGCAACATACCGCCCTGCGATGAAACGCGGCATTGCCGTCAGAGAAGAGGGTGCGCTGGGCAACACCATCAGCAACATCGGTAACATGATTTTGGTGGCGCAGACTGCGACGACTCCACAGACGATCGTCGGCAAGATCATCGATGCCGAAGACGGCTGGATGCTTGGGTACGCGCAGGTAAGGCTTGTTGACTGGCAGGGTAATACCGTCGGTTCGCCGGTGCGTACGGTCTACGCCAGCCTGGGTGGCATCACGGATTGCGATACTGTGACGCCGGCAGGTGACCCGCCGACGAACATACCCAAAATGAACAGCGCGAATGGCGGCATCTGCGGGGATTATACCTTTACCAACGTGACGCCGGGTACATATGCGATTGAGGTGACGGGAGTCAGCTGGGGGACAACCAACCAGACCTATAATGATCTGCGCCAGGAAAATATCGTGGTCTCTGACACCGGCGAGCAGAAGTACCTGGTCTTACGTGCGGGTGGAAGTTCTGCTTCCCTGGTCTACGACCCGATGCAGCATGCATTTCGCAACGGTCCTGCAATCATCAATAGTCCGAACAACGGTGCGCACGGATTTAGAATTCCTACCGGTGTCTATGCAAACAAGTATATGCTGATTGACGGCGATTCTACGGCGACGCAGATTTATAACCCCGTCGACAATGGCCAGTTTAACGGTCCTGCGCTGACGCAGACCGCCAATACCGGTTCATTCACGATCGCGATCAATGCCGGCACCCATAACGGTAAGTTCATGATCTACCACGGTGGACGGGTGGATGCCTCGCTGTACAATCCGGCGGATAACACCATGGTTGCAGCGGGAGCGCCTACAAACCTGCCGCTTGCTTTGGGGGCTGGTGCGCATTCCTTTGCGATAACCAGCGGCACCGAGACGGGCAAGTTTTTGATCGTGCGTGGCGGCGGCTTTAACCAGGTCTATATGTACGATCCGGTGGCGCACAGCGTGTCGACGCCTGCCTTCACCTTGCCGGCAGTCGCCAACACAGGCGCATTCGCGGTAACCATTACCAGCGGGACGCATTCTGGCAAAACGCTGATCGTTCTGGGCGGTAACAGCATGAATACTGCCCTCTATGACCCGGCCACGCACTCGATGGCAGCGGGGCCCGGGCTCTCAGGCAGTGCCGGTGCCGGAGCACATGCGTTTTCATTAACGTCAGGCAGTGAAGCAGGTAATCTCGTCTTTGTACACGGCAATGCCGTCAATACCAGCTCGCTCTACGTTTCAAGTACGGGACTTTTCAGCGCTGGCCCTGGCTTGCCGGCTACGGCGGCTGCGGGCTCCTCGACGATTCCGATTCGCACCGGGCCACAGGCAGGAAAATTCTTAACCTTCCGCGGCGGCTCTAACCAGACTTTCCTCTTCGACCCTACTGCAGCGCCTTTCAGCGTTGCATACAGTCTGTCAGCACTGACAGTACCGGGGGGTAACATCGGCAACGGTGCGTACGCCTTTGCCATTCAGGAAGTCAGTGCCGGTCGTATGCCGATTGTGCGTACGCTGGTGGGGCAGGATCTGAAAATACTGCTTTCGTGGGGTAGCCAGAATCCACGTGACCTTGACCTGCATATGGTGGGTACGTTGCCCTCTGGCCAGACGCACACGAATCCCGATGACAACTGCGACAACAGCCTGTTTCATGTGAACTGGCGGCGCAGCGCAGGCAACTGGCAGCAGCAGTACAGCGCCAAGACGCGGTCATTCATTCAGCCAGACCCTGCTTACCAGGGACAGCAATTCTTTCCGCTCAACCCGGATACAACATCGGCGCTGGTGCAGGACACCACAACGGGATTTGGACCGGAAATGATTAACATGATCGGCGGTTATACCAACGGCACGTACTGGGTCACCGTGGTGAACTGGAGCCAGTGGTTTCCTGCCGGTGGCTCAGGAGACACCAAGGCCAATCAGCAATGGGATGTGACTGACGTCCAGTTGCGGGTTTACGATGCAGAGGGGCTCGCCTTCCAGATGTCGGCAAGTCAGCCTGCAGTAACGCCGACATTTCTCGCGCCGCAGCCGGGTCTGGTTGCGGGTTGTGGTGCCGGCGGTGCCTCTGACTGGCAACAGTGTGAGCTCTGGCAGGCGTTCAAGTTCACTGTTTCCGGTTCGGGGCCGTCGGCCCGGGTTTACTCACCGGTCAACACCTTTGTCAACTGGCAGGACGCCACCGGGACATACGATTATAATAAATGCAATCTGAGCGGGTTCTGAAAATGCGTGGCAACAGATACATCCTCCGTTTCGCACTCATTGCAGGGCTTGCGCTGAATTCGCAGGCCTGTGTGGGCAAATTTCTCTCGAACCTGCTTTCGACCGAGAACGCGCAGTTCAAAGTACTCGAAGCGGTGCCGGTCTCGAACACGAAGATACTGGTCGGCTTCAACAAGCCGCTCGACTACACGCAGGGAGCGCTGACGCTCGGCAACTATTCGATACCGGGTCTGAACCTGGTCGCAGTCGAGAAGGGGCCCGAGACCAACCAGGTTTACCTGCGCCTTGACCCGAACGATTCGGTGCGCATGCAGCGCCAGCTCTATACGCTGACGGTCAGCGGAGTCAAGAACGTGTATTGGGATGACCTGCTGCCCGGCGCAGAAAACCGCAGCCGGCAGTTCATGGGCGCGCGCTGGTTGCGTGCGACCTGCACAGACGACGCCGGCACGTTTACGTGCCCTCCGAGCGGCACTTCGATGTCTTCGCCGGTGACGGTCACGGTACGCGGAGACTATGCCCGGGGTACCCGCTACCGCTGGGCACTCTATAATGTTACCGGTGGCAGTTACGTCACTGCGGGTTTAGCGCATTCACCGGCGACCCAGAGCGCAGAAACAGACATCAATACCACGTTCATCGTACCCAATACGATAGGCACCGGAGAATTTCGCCTCGAGATGCTGATTCGTGACGCAGACGGAGCCTGGCAACCGGCCACGGATACCTCTTACCATTTTTTCACTGTGGACAATACATCCGTCAACAATATCGGGCTCTCTAATGTTCCGGCCTCCCTGACAAGTTCAACCGTGACGGCAATTAACGTCGTCTATCGCAACTGCGTTGCGCTGCCCGATTTTCCGAATGGGTTCGGCGCACCCTGTTATTCGGCAGCGTCACCCGTTTCAGCAGAAATTCCCACGTTCTATAAATATCGCCTCGGGCACAAAGCAGGTACAGTGCCCGGTGATTGTGCTGGCGGAAGTTACACCTTTGGCAGCTGGAGCGCGAGTCGCGCAACCAACCTGCCCATTGTTGAGGTGCTGAGTACCAGCCAGTGCTATATCGTCCAGGTACTCGCCGCCGACAACGTCGGCAATTACCAATGTGACACGACGGGTGCCGACGCTGACCCCGGCAAATGCACGAATCCCGCAGGGCCGGGTGATGGCAGCCGCGATGCTTTTTTCGCCGCCAAGACCTGGCAGGAAACACGTTTCCTGCTCGATAACGCTGCCCCCACAGCCGCATTCGACACCAATACCCTGCCGCCAGCAACCACGTCTTCGACGAGTTTTGCAGTCGTTGTCGATGCGACTGGTCTCGACAAATACCGCTACCGCGTGATTGGTACAGGTTTTTCCGGGGTCTGGTCAGCTGATAAAACTCCCGGTTCAGCGGGGGAGCTCATTTCCGGCGCAGGACTTTCGACCGGGAACTACACGATCGAGATTATCGGTAAAGATGCGGCCGGCAATTACCAGTCTACTTCTTCTGCCACGACCTACGCCTTCAGCGTCGACACGGCTGCCCCGACCGCATCGCTCGTATCACACGCCAATTGCTCAGGCGGAACCGGGTTACCCCCGAACCCCACCAACCGCAACTGCGTGGATGTCCAGGTGAACGGAGTAACTTTTTATAAGTACAAGTGGGTAACGGGTGTAACCTGTGGGGCGGGCGGATATTTCGATGGCCCCGACCCTGATACCGATGCGGATGTCTTTACCGCAGCGACAGACTTTATCACAACGGGGCCCGCCTGGGCTGACGGGCAGACATATAGCCTTTGCGTCATTGGCTCAAACAACGGCATTCTCTACCAGGGCGAAGCTGAGACCGCAGTCACGCGCTATACCTTCCGTTACGATACAACTCCCCCGGTTTCACAGATTGCATCATGGATCAACCCGGCAGCCTCGCTCGCAGGACTTTCGACCGTGGTCGACCAGGTTTCGGTCAGCATAGGAAAATTGACGAGCACGCAGACGGGTACGACCTCTTCAGGAAGTCCTGTAGTGACGGGACTGACCTCGACCACGGGAATGGTTGCCGGCATGTTTGTCAGCGCTGCGAGCGGAATCTCTGCCAACACGCGTATCCTTTCAGTCGACAGCGGTACACAGATTACGCTGACGGCGAATGCAACGGCGAGTGGTGCCCGGTCGCTGACGATTGCGAGTGAAGATATACAGAACTATAAGGGTATCGTCACAACTTCTGCCTGCCCCACATCTGCAGCGATGGTCGCCGACAACGGTGCGTATCCGATCACTTCGCCGCAATCGCCGTTACAGGCAACCGCTCTTGGCACGGGGACTGTCCGCATCTGCTTCATTGCGCGCGACGCGGCAGGTAACTGGGAGGCCACAACCCGCGAAATCAGCTATACCCGGTTTGCTCCGCCAGCGCCGGCTGACGGTGGGGCAGCAAACGACGCGCAGTATGCGTCGTCCTTCAACTTCACGTGGACCACTGGAACGGGTATACCAACCGGTACGCAAAAAATTTCTATCCGAGTCTGCAAAGACAGCGCCTGCAGTAATGCATTGCCGGGCATGAACAATGGCCAGGATATATGCACGACTGTGGGTACCTGCGACGCCACTTCATCGTTCGCGCTGAACAGCTCGTGCCCGGGGCTCAGCTGCATTAAGCAGGCAAACGGGGCAAACTATTTTGCCCAATTGAAGGTAATAGACTCGATCGGACAAGAGAGTCTTTTTGGCCCGGTCTCCAACGGTAAGACAGTGACAGGCCAGGTGACTGGCTTTGTGCGCAACAGCTTTAATGTTCCCATTTCAGGTGCAACCGTCGGTATTTACCAGAACGATTGCGCGACGCAGATTGGCGGCAATGTCACAAGCGCCGGCGACGGTTCATTCACTTTCTCCCTCGCCGGGGGACATCCACTGCCGATTGCCCTTTCGGCGAGCGGTTATTGTGTCCGCGCAACGCAGGGAGCGCTACAGGGAACTAAGAAGTTTATCGAATCGCGTCCGGGGACTGCAACGAGTGCCGGTACGATCTATGCCGTTGATACCACCGGTACTCCGGGCTGCCTCATTGGCGCGGTCGTCGATGGTTCAACAGGGTCGCAGCTTCTGCTGTCGAACGCGACCTTTACGGTGAAGGATTTCAACAACAATGTCGTCGCTTCAACGCCTTCGCTTGACCCCGATGGCAAGCAATTTGTGTTTCCGAGCGCCTGTCTCAACAGTTGGGGAGATTCCCCTTACAGCGTGAATCAGCCCGTAAATCCACCGACATTCACGCATGCGAATGGCCTGAATCCCGGCGTCTATACGCTGGATATTTCTATTCCCGGATATTACGCGATCAGTGAAACAGTCTCGGTGACGACGGCCGCTACTACCAATGTCGGTTACCTGCCAATGGTCGGTTCCTTTACGGCTGGTTCAAAGCAGATTAAGGTCATTCTGACGTGGGGCAACCAGACGAAAGACCTTGACCTGCACCTGGTTGGCCCGTCTTCGGGAATTGATTGCCAGCCTTATAATGAGGCCGCGATACAGAATGCCGCAGCCGGTAAATTCCATATCTCTTACCAGCAGCGCTATTGCGCCGAAACCGGCACCGTTGCGCCTTACGGTTCGACTTCACTCGCGGTGGACGACAGCTTTGAATACGGGCCGGAGATTATCAACTTCTACGATGGCTACGTCGACGGTACTTATAAGCTCTCTGTATTTAATAACGACCCGACCGCACTGAATTGGGACGTTGCAAAGGCACGCATCGATGTCTATGCCGGTAATCACTTTGCCGGGGGTGGCGGTCGCATTGCAACTGTACTGAGTACCGGCTCGTCGACGAATCGTGGCTGGCGTGCGTTGCGACTTCTGGTTTCGGGGACCACACTGACAGTGGACGATACAACTGGGGTGGGGTATGCTGACTTAACGTACGGAGGTGCAGTCACGCGCCAGGGCACGCGCACCAACGCGTCTCCTTCTCTCAGTGTACTCAGCAATACAGGTCTGGTAACAGGCATGTCGGTGTCAGGTAGCGGTATACCGGCAGGTACGGTGATCAATGCGATTTCGGTATTAAATCCCGCTGGACGCAATGGCACACTGACGAACGGAAATGCCTCGGTGACGGCCCTGAGTGTCAACACGGGAAGTCTTGCCGTTGGTATGACGGTAACGGGCACCGGGGTGCCAGTGGGCACGACGATTGCCAACATTAACAGCACGACGCAGATCACGCTGAGCCAAAACGCGACTGCTTCGGGAGTGCAGGCCCTGACATTCTCGAGTGGCTATACGTTGACCCTGTCGGCAAACGCGACGGCAAATGGTCTAACAACACTCAATTTCAATTTCACCTGTAATGGTACGCACATCAACGGACCATCAGACGGTCTCACCAACGGAGCGATTCCTGCCGCGGGTACAACACCTGCAGACCCGAACCTGGACTGTGGCTTGTTTGCCAACGGGCTCTCGGGTGTGGCCGGTCCGCTCGATTGGTAAACCGACTCTTCGTCGTTGACTGCGCATCGTGCGCTGTCCGGGGTGGGGTGTGAAGAGTACCTTCGCGTTTCTCTGTGCTGCTCACTGCGTAGCACTCCTTGCCGCCGCACCAGCGCAGGCGCCGGCATGCCCGACCGGCGACCCGCAGGATGTACAGTTTGATTTCCGCGGCCGCTGCGAAGACGACAACTTCCGCTCGTTCGACGACGATGTCACAGTGCGCACTTTTCTTGAGGTGCCGCTGTACAATTTCGGCTTTGAGGATATCTCTTCACAGAAGCGATCGGATGCCGTGGATGGTAAGCTGATCGAGTTTGAGCCCAACATCAGTACCAATTTCGGGCTTGGGATTGCGTACCTGGGATACGGTATTTCAGGCTCGTTGCCGCTTTCGAATGCGGGTAACGACCCGCAGCGCTATGGAAAGACCAGTTACTTCGATTTCCAGTTCAACTATACCTCGCGCCGTTGGGGCGCGGACTTTTTTTACCAGAACTACCGTGGGTTCTATCTGAAAGAACCCGAAAAGTTTATCGAGGGTTATGTGCCCGGCATGCCCAACCCGCAGTTCGGCGGCCTGCGCATTCTGAACACGGGCGTCGGCGCATTCTACAACTTTAATGATCGCTATTCAGCCAATGCGGCTTTTTCGCAGGGGGAGCGTCAACTCAGTTCGGCCGGTTCGTTCGTCGCGGATTCTGCAGTCTCGTATACGCAGATCGATACGGGTGCGAGTCTTGTGCCTTCTTCTCAGGTAGCTCAATACCCTGATTTAGACCGGTACCGGGGCGGTGAGTACTGGCTATGGGTGTCGCGCATCGGCTATGGGTATAATTTTATCTACCGGCGCATGACACTGGGAGCGTTGTTCGCGCTCGGACCGAACCTGCAGCAGCAGACCAACTTCACCGAAAGCAGTTCCGATTCTGCCCTGCGCGTTAACCTGAGCGCACGGCTGCGGGCGTCGCTCTGGTTTGAATTCCACGACGAGTTCCTGGGTGTCGTGGGGATGATCGACGCCAACCGCATTGTGATTGAAGAGTTCGCTCTCAACTCGCGCACTTCGCGCATCCAGTTTTTCTACGCCCGGCTGTTCGACGGTCTCTTCTAAACATCGCTAGAATACAGGCCTGCTGTGGAATTCCATAGCAGGCCTTTTTTATGCCCTGAGCAGCGCCCAGGTTCTGTGCGCTCGCCGCGCAGAACCGCCAGATCCGCAAAAGCTCCCACAAACTAACTATTGCACCATTTGGCAAAAAATCACAAATATGTCTTTACATATAATCACATATTCATATTTATGCTTATATGCGAACCACCATAGATCTACCGGTGGATGTTTACCGTAAGGCGAAGGCCGAAGCGGCACTGCGTGGCCTGAAGCTGCGCGACATGGTAGTTACCAGCCTGACCCGCGAGCTGAACCGGGCCGACAGTGCGCTGGCCCAGGCCGGCAGCGTCCGGGTCGACGAATTCATGGCCTCACTCGACGAGCTGAGCGGCCAGATTGGTGCGGCGCCACAAAGCCCGCTCGGGCAACTCATGAAACAGAGGACTTCGGCTACGCCCGAGAGTCCGGGAGCCCAGGTTTAGAAGAAAATGAACTCCGCCGAGCCACGCAAGCTGACGATTGACGCGAGTGTTTATCTCGCGGCGCTCGAGAAGGGCGATGGCGGAGCCAGCGATGCGCGCGCCTTTCTGCGCCAGGTATTGTCTGACGGATACGAAGTGTATCTGCCGCGACTCTTTCTGCTCGAGCTGACTGTGGCGCTGCGCGCGATGCTGAATGCGAAATCGATCTACGCGTTGCTGGCACGGCAGTGGGCGATTGCTGAAAACGTGCGCTGGCTCGACCAGGATGGCTCGTTTACCCGCGCTGCCTGCGAGCTCGCCGAGCAGGGCGACCTGCGGGTATCTGACGCGGTCTATGCCATGACTGCCCGGGTGAGTGGGGGAGTCTTAGTGAGTCTCGACCCGGCGATGATTGAACGCGCTTCATCGCACGTCTCGGTGCTGACTCCCGCCAGTTTTATTGGTCGCGACTCGACGACGGGCCAACCGGGGTTTGCCGAAAATCAGTCAGGGGATTTCAGCCAATGACCGATACCTTGAATAAGGATATTTCCGCATTTGAGGTGGTACGATAATGTTTACCGAAACAGGACTTTGGGGTAGAACGCAATACCTGCTCGAAAAGGGCATGGATGTCTCGCAAATGAGACATAAGGTTTTTGCCGACAACATCGCGAACGTCGACACGCCGCACTTTAAGCGCAGCGAAGTGGGTTTTGAGGCCGAACTGCGCCGGGTTATCGACCTGGAGAAACACGTCGAAGAAAATTCGGTGCCCGCGCGGCTTACCGATGAACGCCATATTCCTTTCTTTCGTACGCGAGATATACGCGACGTGCAGGCACGCCAGCATATCGACTACCTGTCGACCATGCGCAACGACGGTAACAACGTTGACCCCGAGCACGAGGTCGCCGAGCAGACGCGCAACATGATGACCTACCAGGCGCTTACCACGCTGATGAATCATAACTTCCGCACGATCAACATCGTGAACAGGGTGGCATAAGATGTTTGAATCGATCAACATAGCCTCCAGCGGTCTTTCGGCTCAACGCCTGAAGATGGATGTCATATCGAACAACATCGCGAACGCTTCGACCACGCGCACTAACGAAGGCGATGGCCCGTACCGCAAGCGCCGCGTGGTCATGCAGCCGATCAACACGCGCACGCGCTGGAAGTCGCCGGTTTATCCGTTTGGCCTGCGCGCCGGCGATGGCGAAGGTGTACGGGTGCTGAAGATCGAGCGCGACGAAACTTCACCGGTTAGAATGGTCTTTGATCCATCGCACCCCGATGCCATCAAGGTTGGGCCTAAAAAAGGCTACGTAGAGTACCCCAACGTTGATATCGTTTCTGAAATGGTCGATATGATCGCAGCCAGCCGAAGCTACGAGGCGAATTCACAGGTGATACAGGGCGCGAAGTCGATGTTCCAGAGCGCGATGCAGATTGGCAGGGCATAAACAGGAGTCATAGATGTTACCAATTACTGAAAACTTTTTCCACCAGGATAACGTGAAGGGCGACTTTGTTGCCGTGAAAACATCTGATGCTCGCCATAACAATGGCCGTACGATCAAGGTAATGGGTGAAGACCCCGCCAAGAATTTCAGCGATATGCTCACCATGGCGCTCGACAAGGTCAACGAGCAGCAGGTGAGTGCAGAGACCCTCGGTCACAAGGTTGTGACCGATCCGAAAGGTATTGAAGCGCATACGCTGATGATCCAGGCCGAAAAAGCGCGTATGTCGCTGACGCTGGTGAAGAACATCGCCGACCTGGCCGTGCGTACCTACCGCGAGCTCTCCAACTTAAGATAAAAATGGAACGCATGAGAGCGCAGCACCTATATAATGTTGAGATGCGACATAAGACCGCCGGTCTTATGTCGCTTGCACTTATCCGGGCTACATAAGAAAGGAAAACAAGAGGAGACCCTATGCCACCGTTTATCGCCAACCTGCTCGAAAGAGCCAAATCTCTGAGCGGGAAGCTCGACACCACCAAGAAGATCATACTTGGTTCTGCGGTGGCCGTCGTCATCGCGGCGCTGGTGATCATCGGTAACGTCTCGTCTGAAAAGTCGAGCGTCGTGCTCTTTAAGGGCATGGAAACCAAAGATTTTGCCGCGGTGACGGCAAAACTCGGAGAAATGGGCTTTCATTATACCACTTCAGGTACTGATACCATTTACATTACGCCCGACAAGAAAGAGGCGGCGATGGTAGCGCTGGCACAGGAAAACCTCATTCCGCAGGGCGTTCACGGCTGGGAGCTGTTTGATATCGATAAGTGGTCAGAGACCCAGTTTGAAAAGGACGTAAAGAAGCAGCGGGCGCTCTCTGGTGCGATCGCGCGTACCCTCGAAAAGGTGAAGGGAGTAGAAAAGGCGCAGGTGAATATCGCCTTTCCCAGCGAAGAGCTTTTCCAGGAAAAGACAGAGCCCGTTACCGCAGCCGTTTTGCTCGACTACAAACCAGGCGTTGAGAAGCTTGCAGTCAAAGAGATCAAGGGCATCGAAACGCTGGTGGCGCGTTCGGTTCCGGGTCTGAAAAAAGAAAACGTCACGATTGCAGGGCCTGATGGCGATGTGATCAACGATTTCGACAACGAAATCGACAAACAAAAGGCGGAGCTCAAAGACGTAGCGGAAAAGCTGCGCATACAGGAAGGCCAGCGCACCAAACTTCTTGCCGATATTCGCAAGTCGCTGACAAAGTTTTACGGCGAGGGCGTCTATGGCGACCGGTTTGACGTGGTCCGCCTCGAAACCAAGCTGCGCTGGGACAAAGAAGAGCTCGAAAAGAACGAAGTCGAGCCGGTGGTGATGACTCCCGATGATCCGCGCACACCCTATTCAGAACGCGTCGTCAAAGATTCGCTTGAGGTTTCTTCGAAGACCACCACAGAAGAATTTGACGGCAACGGCTTCACCCCCGAGGGCCCGGCCGGTACAGAGCCGAACATCCCCCCAGGATACAAGGACCGCGATTACCAGAAGGCGAAATACACGAAAAAAGAAGAGATCAAGAACAATAAGTTCAACGAGACTCATCGCAAGATCAAGAAGCAACCCTGGGAACTCGAGCGTGTGAACCTCGCGGTGCTGCTCGACGGCAAGTGGGAGCGCCTCGGCGTGAAGGCCGACCAGTCTGGTTATGAGCGCAAGTACATGGGTGTAACGGACGAAGAACTTCAGAAAGTAACCGATGTGCTGAAAAAGTCGATTGGATTCGACATTGCGCGCGGCGACCAGATCTCGGTGAAGCACCTGCAGATTGACCGCAGCAAGCAGTTTGAAGCCGAAGACGAAGAGCTGCGCGCGCAGATCGCCCGCCGTAAGTTGCTCGTCGGAATCCTGATTACTCTCATTGCGCTCGCCATAGCGTATGTTGCCTACATCTTTATCAAGCGTGAAATCGAACGCCGCCGCCGCCTGCGCGAAGAAGAACTGGCTGCCCGCCAGGCCATGATGCGCGATGCTGCTTTACGCGCTATTGAGGAAGAGGGGGTTGAGGTAGAGCTCTCGATAGAAGAACAGGCCCGCCGTGCGATGATTGAAAATGCAATCAACCTGGCGAAAGAGCGCCCCGAAGACGTGGTGCAGCTCCTGAGAACCTGGCTGTCAGAGGATTAATCCATGTCAACCGGCGCAAAAACAGAATATAGCGGCAAGCAGAAGGCCGCTATTTTCCTACTCACAGTCGGCCCTGAAGTCGCGGCCGACATCATGAAGCGTCTGTCAGAGGCAGAGGTCGATACGCTGACCTACGAGATCGCGCGTCTCGACAAGATACGTCCTGAAGATAAAGAGAAGGTGCTGCAAGAGTTCCAGGAACTCATGATGGCGCAAGAGTTCATCTCGCGTGGTGGTATCGACCAGGCGAGATCGATCCTGGAAAAGGCTCTGGGTACGCAGAAGGCGATCGACATCGTCAACCGCCTGACCTCGTCTCTGCAGGTTAGGCCTTTTGACTTTGTGCGCAGGCAAGACCCCGCGCAGCTCCTGAACTTCATACAGAACGAGCACCCGCAGACGATTGCGCTCATCCTTTCGTATCTCGATGCCCCCAAATCGGCGCTGATCATGAGCTCGCTGCCTCACCAGATACAGGCCGACGTCGCACGCCGTATCGCCAAGATGGACCGTACTTCTCCGGAAGTTCTGCGCGAGGTGGAGCGGGTTCTCGAACGCAAGCTCTCGACGCTCTCTAATGAAGACTATACGATGGCCGGTGGTATCGACGTCGTGGTAGAGGTGTTGAACAACGTCGACCGTTCGACGGAAAAGTCGATCATCGAAGCGCTCGAAGAAGAAGATCCCGAACTCGCAGAAGAGATCAAGAAGAAGATGTTCGTGTTCGAGGATATCGTACTCCTCGACGACAAGGCGATCCAGAAGGTTCTCCGCGAACTCGACAACCAGGATCTCGCGAAAGCGCTCAAGGCGGTCGATACCGAGGTACAGGAAAAGATTTTCCGCAACATGTCGAAGCGTGCTGCCGCGCTGCTCCGTGAAGATATGGAGTTCATGGGCCCAATTCGCCTCAAGGACGTGGAAGAGGCGCAGCAGAAGATCGTGAATATCATCCGTAAACTCGAAGAAGACGGCGAAATCGTGGTTGCCCGTGCTGGCGAGGATGAACTGGTTCAGTGATGGTCGCGCAATCGCGGTTCCGGTGCGAAGCACCTGAAGGGAAATTGGAAACCCCAGGCATTTGCAATGGCAAACGCCTGGGCAGCGTAATGTTTGCACAGCAAACATCAGCGTTTCCAATTTTACAGCGATGGAGCGACCACAGAGTAGCCACAGCGGTTGCTTCTTTTCAGCGCGCGGAGTTCCATTTGGCCGGATTATACAGTCTGTGCGCGGTTCTTCCGATATATAATGGGGTGGGGGGAGCGCTCCGCCCGTAGTTATTATGTCACGTCTGGTATTCAACAACGCCGAAATCGCGAAGCAGAACTCTGCTATCGTTCTTGAATTACCCGACAGGTACAAGAAATTCCAGCAGCTCGACGAGCTGGCAGAATTTGAGCTCGATGCCGAAGGCAACATTGTCGAGCAGTATACCGGCCCATCAATTGAAGAAATTGAGGCGGAGTTACAGCGTTACCGCGAAGAGACCGAGCAGGAAATAAAGATCCGCCAGAAAGAGGCGGAGAAAGAATCACAGCGTATTACTGAAGAGGGTAAGGCCGAAGCATTCCGCCTTATCCAGGATGCCAAGGAAAAGGCGCGTAAAGAAGAAGAGTCTGCGCGCCTGCAGTCAAGCCAGATCATCGAGCGTGCAAAGCTCGAGGTCGAGCGCATGGTCAAAGAGGCCGAGCTGCGCGTCCAGGACATCAACCACGAGGCTTACCAGAAAGGTTATAACGCCGGCCGCGAGCAGGGCTATAAAGAAGGTATGGGCGAGGTGCGCCGCCTGATCGACCGCCTGGGTACTATTCTGGGCAATGCGATCGACGTCCGCGAGCAGATCATCAAAGAATCAGAAAAACTGATGGTCGAGATGATCCTGATGATCGCGCGTAAAGTTATCAAAGACGAAATCATCGAGCGTAAAGAGGTTGTCCTCAACAATATCCGTGAAGGTTTGGCTCGCATCAAAGAGCGCGACCGTATCGATATCCGGGTCAACTTCGCAGACCTCGAACTTACCACTGCGCACAAAGATGAAATTGTGAAGATGATGGAATCGCTGCGCAAAGTGAATATCTACGAAGACTCGCGCGTCGACCGCGGCGGCGTGATCATCGAAACAGACGTCGGTGCAATCGACGCGCGTATTTCAACGCAGCTCAAAGAAATCGAACAGGCTATTCGCGACGCGAAGCCGATGTAAGGAACCAGACAGATGATCGCCAGAAATGTGAGCAAAGAAGTCCGGCTCCTTGACAAGTATAGAGACATAATACGGAAAACGGACACGATCCGTTCGCTCGGGTCGGTACTCGAGATCCAGGGTAATGTCGTGCTCTCGCGCGGACCAGAGGTCCGCCTGGGTGAGTTGTGCCATATCGAGGTAAACTCCACCATCGAACGCTTTTCGCCCACCGGCAAGCGTGCAGAAGAAAGTTACATTCTAGCCGAAGTTGTCGGTTTTCGCGAGAGCACGGTGATTCTCGCACCACTCGAAAAAATCGTGGGAGTTTCGGCAGGTAGCCGCGTTGTTTCGACAGGGAACATGCCTGCCGTGTCTCTGACAAATGAAGTGCTGGGGCGCGTGATCGACGGCATGGGCCGTCCGATTGATAACCGCGGTATGCTGGTTGAAGGTGAAAGCCGCGGCCTGTACGGCGAGCCACCGCAGCCGCTCTCACGCCCGCTCATTCGTACGCCGCTCGCGACGGGCGTCAAGGCGATCGATGCGATGCTGACGCTGGGGCAGGGGCAGCGGGTCGGAATTTTTGCCGGTTCTGGTGTCGGTAAGTCGACTTTGCTCGGCATGATTGCTAAATATTCGACTGCTGACGTCAACGTGATCGCGCTGATCGGCGAACGGGGACGCGAGGTTGCGGAATTTATCCAGGAGCAACTCGGCGAAAGCGGGCGCAAAAAATCGGTCATCGTGGCTTCGATTGCGTCTGAATCACCGATGAACCGTGTGCGCGCGGGTTACCTTGCCACAACCATCGCAGAATATTTTCGCGACAAGGGTAAGAATGTCCTGTTAATGATGGACTCAGTGACCCGGCTCGCGCATGCGCAGCGTGAAATCGGGCTGTCGCGGGGTGAGCCGGCAACCACACGCGGGTATCCACCATCGGTGTTCTCTATGATCCCGGGACTCATGGAACGCGCAGGGACGAGCGAGAAAGGCTCGATCACAGGCATTTATACCGTGCTGGTCGAAGGCGATGACATGAACGAGCCAATTGCCGATACTGCGCGCGGTGTTCTGGACGGGCACATTGTGCTTTCTCGTCGCCTGAACTCACAGAACCAGTATCCGGCTATTGATGTTGCTGAATCGATCAGCCGGACTATGCCGAACGTGGTGGAAAAAGACCACCTGAAGCTCGCGCAGGAATTTCGTGAGATTTATACTGCGTACAAAGAGAATGAGGAGACGATTAACCTCGGCGCTTATGCGCGCGGAGCCGACCCGGTGATCGATAATGCGATCCTCCTGCGCGAACCGATGAGAAAATTTCTGCGCCAGTCGCCTGATGAACAGATTCCTTTTGAAGAAACGCGTCGCCAGCTCAGGGACATCCTCGGTTCGTTGCGGGCACGGGCGGCCGGACCACAGAGAAGGTAAAGTCTAGGCTATGAAGAAGTTCCGCTTTCACCTCGAGAGTTACCTGAAACTCAAGAAAGTCCGCGAGCAACAGAAGCTGGGTGAGCTTGCGAAGGTGATGAGCCGCGTTAACGTCTTTCGGGCGCAACAGCAGGCATTTGAAGATGAATACAACCACCTGTTACAGCAGCAGCGCGCGAAGTTCATGCGCGAGTCCCTGCCGATAGAAAACGTGCGCGAGATGTACGAATACCTGGGTGCGTTGCGCCAGCGCCGCGATACTGCCACGCGCAATATTGCGCAGCTTGAAGGTGAAGTGAGTGAAAAGCGTAATGCATACAATGCGGCACGGAAAGACCGCCGGGTGATAGAAATTCTGAAGGAAAAGCGGCTCACCGAACACAGGGCAGCGACGGAACGCGAAGAAATTGCACTTATGGATGAATTCAATGGCGCGCGCGGCAGGCACAATAGCTTGTTGTGGCGCGAAGCGGGCTCTGAAAAACAACAGGAACAGGTGTAACATGAACTATCCGATCAAAGTGAAAAAAGCTTTCAACCGGGTGCGCTACCAGGTACACGATGCCTGGCAGAACCTGCGTTTGCTGAAACGCAATATTTCCTGCCTGGTCCGCAGTATAGACGATGTGGGCAACAGGGTGAATCGCAGCCGGCAGCTCTTGCAGGGTATTGCGCTGCGCGAGGGTTGCGCGAGCCATGTAGAGGCTGAAACCGGAGTGCATGGCGGAGGTTACCCATGAGCCAGCGTCGTTTTGTCCTGTTCCTGCTGCTGCTGATCGTCGTATTTTCCGGCGGAATTTTCTACGCGCTCGACGCGACGGGTATCGTGCGCGCAGCCGACATTTTTCCTTTCCTCGCTCCCAAAAACCCGCTGCGTATAGAAGACAAGGACTACCCGACCGAAGTGGAAAAAGTGGAGTTCCAGAAGTGGGAGCAGAAACTGGTAGAACGCGAAGAATTGCTCGCGCGCCGCGAGGCCGAGATCAAATCAAAAGAGAGCGGTAGCGAAGAAGCAAAGCGCGAACTCGAAGAGATGCGCCGGGCACTGCGCGCAGAAAAAGAAAAATTTGCCGTGGCGCAGAAAGAGTGGGAAGACCGGCAGAAGAAAGTGAAAGACCTTGCCGAAAAGGTGCGCAACATGCCGCCGCAAAAGGCGCAGGAAATGATGCAGAGCTGGCGCGATTTCGACATCATTGACGTCATGCGGCAGATGGACAAAGATGCAGAAACCGAAGGCACTGCCTCGATCGTGCCGTACCTGCTAACCCTGTTTCAGCCCGACCGCAGGGCTGAAATCACGCGCAAGATGATGCTGCCGGCGCTGACGCGGCCAGACGCGGCCGAAGACGACGAGTCAGAACCCGCTCAGTGACCTGAGAGCGGGTGCGGCACGTTTCAGGCGCAGCTGACACAGACCGTGGTGAAGGGCAGTGCCTGCAGCCGGTCGCTGCTGATCGATGATCCGCATTTGCTGCAGACCTGGTACTGGCCAGAGGCAATGCGCTGAAGCGCATGGTTGATGTGCCCAAGTTCTTCGCGACCCTGTGCATCGAGCCCGTCGAGCACCGCGTCGTTTTCGCGCTCGACGACAGCTTCTTCGCTGTCCTGGTCGAGTGGCTTGCCGTCGCGCCGTATATGCTCTTCTATGCGGCTCACACGGGCCAACAGCTGCTGCCGCATTGTTTCCAGATTTTTTTTCGCAGAGGCGATGTCCATTGTGCTCAGTCTATCAAAGGGCTGTTACGTAAACAAAAAAAGATTAAATTGTCTTCTATTTGTGCGCCGCGCCGATGCGGTACCGCTGCAAAAGGCGGTTCGCCTTGCGCGAATGCGGCTTGCCCGTTTCGGGTTTCTTGTGCCAGAGCGCGCCGGAATCTGTACCGCAGTGCTTCGTGATGTCGTACTCGAAATCTTCGTGGCGGGCCAGGTAGCGGGTCACGTCGTAGACCGCGCCGTCGATTAAGATCCAGCAATCGGATTTCTTGTTGTGACGGGAAATTTCGGTCATGCTGAAGGTCTGTTCTGCAGCTGTGGCAGATGCAAGCAGAGCGAACATCAATACGATGTACTGTACTACCATGGTTGAAATTCCTCCGTGCGGATATTGGCGGTGTCTGTGCCCGCATTGGTAAGTGCCTTCCGCACGTAATGCATGAAAGCAGGCGGGCCGCAGATGGTGTAGACTGCCTGGGGGAGCTCTCGCGCGAGCGCCAGCAGTGCCGTGAGGTCTGGCAGACCCGAATGCGAATCTGCATGTATCACCGGCCGCGTTGCGGCCTGTGGCAAGTACTGTGACAAATCGAGCGCCTCTTCAGGCTGTTCGGTATAGTGAAACAATTCTATACGCTGAGCGGATTTCCCTTCGAGCCCTGAAACATAGCCAATGAACGGAGCGATGCCGATTCCGCCGGCGATCCATACCTGTGGCCGTGAAAAATCCGCCCTAAACTCGCGAAACGGCCCACGGATGTAGACATGATCACCCGCCGTAAGCTTGTGGAGCTGACCAGTATCGTGGCCAAGGGCCTTGATCATGAGCCGCAGGTCGCTGTCCCTCGTGCTCGAAGCGACCGAAAACGGATGCCAGGCCCGGCTGAAACCCGGTGAATCGAAACGGAGATAGACGATGCTGCCAGCAGGGAGCGCCGTTTTGGCCGGCGCTGTGGCGACGAGGTGGAGTTCAAAAATTCGGGACGTTATGTGCTGGTTGGCAATTATTTCATAGCGTGAAGAATGGTAGCGACCGAGGCGGTCTGCAAAGATGCGTACTAGCAAAATAACGATGATCGTGAACAACGCGATGAGAGCCGCGGTATCGGCTGGCCTTCCCGATGCATAAGACAGTCCGTGGTAGCCAGAGAGTGCAAGTGCAGGTAGCGACAGCATATGCACCAGGTACCAACGTTTCCACGAAAGTGCAGAAATCCACGAGCTGGCGACGACGGTTGCGAGCAGGCCTGCACCGGCCCAGCCGGCGAGGGTGGGCACATCCGTCGAGCTGAGGTACATGCCCGCCGAATCAGGCCAGTCACGCCAAAAGACGAGCGCCACGTGCACGAGGACCAGCACCAGCGCCCCGAGCGATACCAGGTGGTGCAGGCGAAACTGGCGGGCCAGTGTGAACAGGTGGCGGTTCATGAAACGCCCCTTTACCGCGAGCAGAATAACCGCTGCCAGCAGTACAAAGATCGACAGTGCGAGTATACGTTCGGCCAAGCTGCAGTTTTCCCAGGTGGTCAGCCGGGGCTCTTTTCGACCTTGAGAATATGTGCCGTGGTCTTCAGCACTGCGTCGGGGTTAAGCGAGATACTGTTGATGCCCTCGCGCACCAGGAATTCCGCGAACTCCGGGTAGTCGCTCGGGGCCTGGCCGCAAATGCCGATCTTGCGGTTGTTCGCGCGGGCAGCCTTGATGACATTCGCAATCATGGTCTTGACTGCAAGGTTGCGCTCGTCGAAGATCGGGGCGACAATTTCTGAGTCACGGTCGATGCCCAGTATGAGCTGCGTCAGGTCGTTCGAGCCAATCGAAAAGCCATCGAAAATTTTCGAGAATTCGTCAGCCAGAATGACATTGGAAGGAATCTCGCACATCACGTAGACCTCCAGGGCATTTTCGCCGCGGCGAAGTCCGTGTTTTTCCATCTCGGCCAGGACCTTCCTGCCTTCGTCGACTGTGCGGCAGAACGGAATCATCAGCTTCACGTTGGTAAGGCCCATCTCTTCGCGCACCTTCTTCATCGCCCGGCATTCGAGGGCAAAGCCGTCGCGGTATTTTTCGTGGTAGTAGCGCGAGGCTCCGCGAAAACCGATCATCGGGTTCTCTTCGGTGGGCTCGTAGATGGCGCCACCAATCAGGTTGGCATACTCGTTGGATTTAAAATCGCTCATGCGCACGATGACGTCATGGGGATAAAAAGCCGCGCCGATCATGGCGACCCCGCGCGCAAGCTCGTCGACGAAGAACTGCGCCTTGTTGGCATATCCTTTCGTGAGCAGGTCTATCTGGCCGATTACCGCGCGGTCGGTGAGCTTTTCATAATTGAGCAGCGCGAGCGGATGAATCTTGATATAGCTGTTGATGATGAATTCCATGCGCGCAAGGCCGACGCCGTCGTTCGGCACCTGGCTCGTGCGAAAGGCCTCTTCGGGGTTGGCGACGTTGATCATGATCTTTGTCTTCGGGCGTTCATTGCCCGAAAAATCCAGGATCTCTTTGCTGAATTTGAGAGCGCCTGCATAGACGCGGCCGGTATCTCCCTCGGCGCAGCTGACCGTAACCACTTCACCGTCTTTCAGTTTTTCGGTGCCGTCGAGCGTGCCGACCACTGCGGGCAGACCCAGTTCGCGGCTGATGATCGCTGCGTGGCAGGTTCTTCCGCCGCGGTTCGTGACGATCGCCGCAGCTTTCTTCATTGCGGGTTCCCAGTCGGGGTCTGTGCGGTCGGTGACGAGTATATCGCCCTGTTTGACGAGCGACAGGTTGGCCGCTGATTTTACAACACGCACGGTGCCAGTGGCGATTCGCTCGCCGACGCTGCGCCCCTCAATGAGCACCTTGCCCTTTTCCTGCAGGCTGTAGACCTCGAGCTTGCTTGTATCGCGCTGAGACTGTACCGTCTCGGGCCGCGCCTGTACGATAAAGAGTTCGCCGGTCTTACCGTCCTTGGCCCATTCCATGTCCATCGGGGAGGCAGAGCCCTTTTTCTGTGTATAGTGCTCTTCGATCGTGACGGCCCAGCGCGCGAGATTCAGGATGTCCTCGTCGCCGATACAGAACGCCGAACGCTCCGCCTCGCTGACCGGAATATTTTTTACCAGCTTGCCGCCGCCAGAATCGTAGACCATCTTGAATTCTTTGCTACCGGTTTTTTTCTGCAGAATGGGTTTGAAACCCTGTGCAAGCGTCGGTTTAAAAACGTAAAACTCGTCTGGGTTGACTGCGCCCTGCACAACATTTTCGCCCAGGCCCCACGCGGCGTTGATGAGCACCGCGTCTTTGAACCCACTTTCGGTATCGATCGAAAACATCACACCCGAGCTCGCGAGATCTGAGCGCACCATACGCTGCACGCCGATGGAAAGGGCGACCTGGAAGTGGTCAAAACCCTGGTGCTCGCGGTATGAGATAGCGCGGTCGGTAAACAGCGAGGCAAAGCAGCGGCGGCACGCATCGAGCAGCTGTGGTTCGCCGTGTACGTTGAGAAAGGTTTCCTGTTGCCCTGCAAAGCTGGCGTTCGGCAGGTCTTCTGCAGTGGCGCTCGAACGCACGGCAACGTCGATGCCTCCTGCCTTGCCTTCGGAGAGCCGGTCGTAAGCAGCAAAAATTTCGTTGCGTATGCCTTCGGGAATTTCTTCTTTAAGGATAGCCTCGCGCACTGCCCGACCGCGCTGCTGCAGGTTCTCCGCGTTGTTCGAGTCTAGCCCTTTCAGCAGCTCCCGAATTTTTTTGTCCAGGCCGGTTGTACGTAAGAATTCGCGGTAAGCTTCAGCCGTGACTGCAAAACCGTCAGGTACGCGCACTCCCTTAGATTTGAGTTCGCGGAACATTTCGCCGAGCGAAGCATTCTTGCCACCGACGAGTGGAACATCTTCAATACGAATCTCGCTGAAAGGAAGAATCCATTTGTGTGTACCTGTTGCCATGCCTGCCTCCAATAAAGGATTGATTTGTCCATTTATCGCTTTTGTTGTTTCGTGTCGAGCCAAAAGCCATGAAAACTCCACAAATTAATGACGCACCCGCTGCCCGTTGTTGACGCATGCCCGGCAAAGACAAAACAAACCCTATGCTCGACAACGCCACCGTCGAAGCGCTGATCACGCGCTACAATTCGCCGGTACCCCGTTATACCTCTTACCCGACTGCGCTCGAGTTTGGGCCTCTTGCCGATGGTGTGCTGCTCGACAGTTACCGGAATATTGGTCGCCGTCCGGTCGGCACTCAGAGCGACCTCGTGTCCCGCGCCGACCTCGGACATCCGTGTCCGCCGGTCAGCACCCGCAGCGACCTCAAGTCGCGCGCCGACGTGGGGCATCCGGGCCCCTCGGTCTCTGTATACATCCACCTGCCGTTTTGCGAAAACCTGTGCCTCTACTGCGGCTGCAATGTGTTGCTTTCGCGCAAGGTTGAAGTGCTCGACGAATACATTCCGCTGCTGCTCGCCGAGATTAAGACCAAGACCGAAATGATGGAGTTCAGGCCAAAGGTGAGCCAGCTGCACTTCGGCGGGGGAACTCCCAATTTCCTGAGGCTTTCTGACTGGGACAAACTTTTCGCCGGTCTTCACACATACTTTGAATTCACACCAGACGCGGAAATTTCCGTAGAACTCGACCCGGCCGTGCTCACCGATGGCTACCTGCCTCATCTGAAAAAACTCGGGTTCAATCGCGTGAGTTATGGCGTGCAGGATGTAACCCCCAAGGTGCTCGAAGCGGTTAACCGGCCGCAGGATGTTGCGCGCATCAAAGACATCGTCGCCGAAAGCCGGGCGTTGGGCTTCTCTTCAGTCAACATCGACCTGATCTATGGTCTGCCGCACCAGACGCACGACAGTTACAAGGCCAATCTTGATTTCATCGGCGAGCTGAGGCCCGAGCGCATTGCACTCTTTAGCTATGCGCATGTACCGTGGCTCAAACACCACCAGAAACGCATGGATGCGTCGGCCTTGACTGAACCGTCAGAAAAGCTGCGGATCTATCTCTCGGCGCGCCAGCATTTTTCCGGTTTGGGCTATGACCAGATCGGTATGGACCACTTCGGCCTGCCGGGTGATTCACTCACCGAGGCGTATCGCAATAAAACTTTGCACCGCAATTTCATGGGTTATACCACGCAGAAGACACTCGACATGCTCGCCTTCGGCACCAGTGCGATTGGTTTTGTTTCGGGCGTCTATATGCAGAACCACCTGAAACTGTCGGCTTATCGCAACGCGATAGAAACCGGCACAAACTGGTTTGAGAAGGGTTTTGTCATGAGTCCTGAAGACGCACTGCGGCATGAAGTGATCACGCAGCTGATGGCGAATTTTCGTATCCGCTTCGCTGACATCGGGCAGCAGTTCGGCATCAGTTTTCCTGAGCACTTTGCGCCTGAGCTTGAGCGCCTGCGCGAGTTCGCGGCCGACGGGCACGGGCTTTTAACCGATACGGATTTTACCGCGACGGAAACGGGAAGTTTCATTATCAGGCATATCGCCGCGGCTTTCGATGCTTACCGCAAGGGCAGCGAGCAGAAAGCCTTCAGTAAGGCGATTTAGGCTACCACGGCTTTACACTGCTCGAGCACTGCGACTGCTGTCGGGTAGTTGCCCTCGGCCATGTGCGCGATCGCGATGGCGAGCGCCTTCTGCACGCTGCCCGTGGTGTCAGAACGGTCAAAGCGCGCTGGAGTGCTCTCGATAAACTGCCGGACTGCCCTGGAGTCGCCGTATTTCCCGCTGACATACGAATCAAAATCAGGTAGTTGTGGCAATCCTGCGCGTGCCCGAAGAAACGCTGCAATGCGCTCGGCTTCGGCAAACTGCCGAAGAGCAGCAAAAGACGCCGCGACGCTGGCGAGCGCCTCGGTCTGCAGCGATTCGCGTTCGTGTTTGCTCAAGGCAAGAAAATATTCTGTGACGAGGTTGTGACGGCCCAGGCGCCGTGCGCATTCGATCGCCATCGCTACGGCACCCAGGTCTCGCTCGCCCGCCGTGGTGGCCTGCACGTACTCAGCATAGTAGGTGAGTACCTTGGCCGGGTTACCCCTGCGGACGTAGTAGGCGGTTGCATACTGCAGTACCTGCGGGGTTTTGGCAGCTGCCAGCTTCTGCTCAATAGCTGCATGCGCTCCCGAGGCTTCGAGGTTCTGCAGGGTAGCGATGTCCATACCTTATTAACGGCATATCTGGCAGTTGGGACAACTGCAGGATATGCCAGGTTCTTAATGATTTGACCCCCGGATGTGACATAATAATTTCGTTCCACATGATCCGCATTCTCGATGTGCACATCGATTACCAGCAGGGGGGTAGCCGCGAGCTCGTGCGCGCGCTGCGCGGAGTGACCCTCGATCTCAATGCCAACGACTATGTGGCGATCATTGGTCCATCGGGTAGCGGAAAGAGTACCCTGGTGACTGCCGTCGCCGGGCTGATTTCGGTGGCCAAGGGCGATGTCTACGTTGACCGGTACAAGATTTCCCGCGCTCGCCGCGCAAGGCAGGCGAAGATACGGGGTAAGTATTTCGGCATTATTTTCCAGTTTTCAGAAATGCTCGGCCGGTTCACGGTTGAAGAAAACCTGCGCTTCGCGTACGTCGCTGCGCATGGCAAGATCGACGACAACTATGCAGAACGGCTTCAGTACCTGACGCAGAAGCTCGACATGCTACCGCTCTTGTCTACGTATCCCACGCGGCTATCAGGCGGCCAGTTGCAGAAGACAGCGATCGCCCGGGCACTGATCAAAGATTCTCCGTTTATCCTCGCAGACGAACCGTCGGGCGACCTTGACCCCGAGTCAGTCGCAAGGGTGAAAAAGCTGTTACGCGAAGAGCACGACCGCGGTAAGGGTATCATGCTGGTGACGCACGACAACAAGCTCGCCTCTGACGCCAAGTCCGTCTTTGAAATGCGGAGCGGCCAGATCAGTTCACTCATCAAGTAGGCATGCTGGTCCTTTTCCAGGAAGGTATACCCGACATCTTCTTTCCGGCGCTCAGGCAAAAAGGCATCACCGTTCAACGTTTGCCGACCGGTCGTGCCGCAGCAATCGCTGCCTGCCGCGAGTATGCGCAGGCAGGCGCGATCTTTTTCCGCGCGAACTTCACTCTCGATGCTGAGCTGCTCGACCTGCTGCCCAAGGCGCAGCTTGCAGCGTTGGTTTCGACCGGATCAGACAACGTCGATGTGTCCGCAGTTGCAGCGCGCGGCATCAGGTTTGTCAGCGGTGAAGGGGCCAACGCGCAGGCAGTCTGCGACTATGTACTACAGGCCCTCTGCTTTGGAGGTTTTGATTTTGCGCGAGAGAGCATCGGCATCGTTGGGGCAGGGCGTGTTGGGTCCAGGCTGCTAAGATTGTTCCGCGCTGCAGGAGTGTGCGTCGAATTTTTTGATCCTCTGCTGCCTGAACCTGGTTCGCTCGAAGCAGTGTTACAGTGCGATGTGGTGACGTTTCATACTTTTCTCAGCCGTGAAGGCCTGTTTGCGACTGCGGGTATGCTCGATGCACGGTATTTTGCGCCAGTAAAGAAAAAGCTCCGCCTCATTCAGGCCAGCCGCGGCGGAATCTGGAACCCGGATTTTTATCGTTCGCTTGCTTCCCACCCGTACATCGAAATTCTCGCGCAGGATGTCTACCCGGAAGAACCCCCGCGCGTGAGCGATCTTGCGCTTGCACGCTATTCGACGCCGCACACCGCCGGCTATTCGACGCTGGGCAGGCTCGGTGGTATCGCGAAAGGTATACAGGCCCTGCTGCCGGAATTTTCCGCTGAATCGCTACTGCCCGCTGGCAGGGCCTGGTTTCTCGACGAAGAAGCGCAGCTTTTTGCTGGCGACCCCTCAGCTTTCAATAATCTGAGGGACAACTACGGCTGGCGCAAAGAATTCTGGCAGTACAACACGGAAGAGCGCGCTGCCTGGTTGAAGAGGTTTCCGCAGGCACCCGGTGCCGTTTTCACTTTGCCGCACGGCAATCAGAACACGTAGATAAACGACACGGGAATAATTGCGAACGTTGACTGGGCGTCTTCGCCGCCGTAGGCCGAGAAGGGTTTGGACGAGGTGCCCTGTGTCGCGCCGTAGAGCATGATCATACCGAGATAAAGCTTCTGCCTGATAACTGCCCATTGAATCCTGGTTTGCATACCGTAGAAGAACTGCTCGTCAGGTCTGTTGAACAGAATCTGGTAATTGAGCCCAAGGCGCATCCCAAAATCGATCCGAAGGCGCCAGAAGTCACGCGAAATGAATCCGTTCATGCCCAGTGCCTCATAGAACGGTGAGCGCGCCCCGTCAGTATTTGAAGGAAAATTGCGAATATAGACAGTATGACCCACGCTGAGCCCTGATCCGAGACAGAGCTTGAGGAAGTTGTTGGGGTAGCAGTTGCGCACGTTAATCCCGGCGCCCGCTGCGGTTAGTTCTGACTCGGCGAAAAAGTCGTGCCCGTAAGAGAGCGCTGCCAAAGGTTGCACGGCGAGAGAGAGAATCGACGCAAGTAAAAAGCCTGCAATGGTAACTCTGCGTCCGGGCACTGGCCTTACCGGTACATACCTTCAATCTGCTCAGCGAAGATCTCTTTGATCACCGTGCGGCGGAGCTTGTAAGTTCTGGTGAGTTCAACGCCCGGTTCAAACTGCTTCGCTACAATGTAGAAAGTGTTCTTTGGAATCAGCTCGAAATTCTTGAACCCGGTTTTGCTGGAGATTCGCTCGTGAATCTCTTTTTTGAAGATCTCGCGTATTGCGGCGGTCTCATTCCATTTTTCTGTCGGCAGGTCTTTGAGGCCCGTAGCGCTGCGCACTTTCTCAAAGTTGGGAACAATCAGTACTCCCAGTGTCTTCCTGTCGTCGCCCACGACCATGACCTGGTCGATGAACTCTGAGGCCAGCAGCTTATCTTCGATGGGTACCGGTTCGACGTTCTCACCCCCGGCCAGCGCGAGCGTTTCTTTGCTGCGGCCGGCAAACATGAGATCACCACCCGCGGTCATCACCATGACATCCCCCGTGTCAAAAAAGCCATCTTTGTCGAATACCACTTCATTGAGCTCTGGTCGCTTGTAATAGCCGAGCAGCAGTTGGTTAGAGTTGACCCAGAGCGTGCCCTTGGCACCTGGCTGTACCAGTACCTCTTTACCTGCTTCGTTCTTGAACCTGATCCTGTAGCCCGGAAAAGGCCGGCCGACCGTGCCGGGTACGGCGCGCTCGAGGTCGCGCAGGCTGATCAGGGCTGAAGTTTCAGTCATGCCATAGCCTTCGAGCACCTTAATACCTATTGCGCTTAAGAATCGGTCGACCACCTGCGGCAGGGCAGAGCCGCCCGATGCAGACTTGCGCAGGTTGCCGCCGAGCGCCTTATGTATCGCGCCGAAAACCACACCGGACGCAAGTTTCAGTGGCAGCAGCGCGGCCAGTTTTGCGCCCGCGACTGCCTTATCGGCCAGCTGCTGCGGCAACGGTTTTGGGGTTATCTGCAGATCGTAGCCGTTGAAGATGGCTTCGTTTTTTGCCCATTCGGCACCGACGTCGAGAAAGAAGTGGAAGAGCGCGCGCTTCGCGGGAGATTCTTTTTCCAGCTTCTGCATGATGCCGTTGTAGAGAGACTCCCAGATGCGTGGTACTGACGGAAAGCTCGTCGGCTTAAAGTCCGCGAGATCCTGCCGTAGGCTGTTGATACCCGAAATCATGAAGGGACACTGGGCCATTACCACGCCGTACTCTACTGCACGTTCAAATGCATGCCAGGGCGGCAGCAGCGAGAGGGCAGTATCTTTTTCGTGGATTACTTTCATGCTGAGCGCGGTATCGAGCGCATTCAGCCAGCCGCTCTGCCCGAGCATAACACCCTTAGGGGCGCCGGTCGTGCCACTGGTATAGATGATTGTCGCCATTTCTGCCGGGTTGGTTACCGCTGCGATGTTCTCGATCAGCTTCGGGTTCTGCGAAAGTGCTTCGCGTCCAGAAGCGATCAGGCTTTTGACGGAGTTTTCGCCTTCTGCCAGATCAAAACCATCTGCTTCGAGCACGAAAATTTTCTCGAGCTTTGGCAATTCTTTCTGGAATTTCAACAGGCGCTCACGGTCTTTGTTCTGCTGCACGATTGCCCAGCGGCTTTCGCTGTGACCGACGATGTAGAGGATGTCGTCATCGGTCACGTCGGTACCACGCGGTACGCTGATCGCATCGGCCGCAATAATGGCTGCGTCCGCGAGAATCCAGTTAGGGGAGCTATCGCAGAGCAGGGTGATGCGATCGCCTTTTTGAATGCCACCTGCCCTGAGCCCGGCCGCAAGCGCCGTGATGAGTTCAAAAATTTCTTTGAATGTACGGCCCTCAATTTTGCCGTTTTTTCGGCGGACTTTGAAGGTTTCGAGGTTGGGCTTCGCCTGTGCCGCCAGCCTGAAAAGATCGTAGAACGTTCGCGCTTTCTGCATAGGTGGGTGAAAAAAAATGCTGCTGTCATCGGGTCAACAGATGCATTCGGGGTACCGGTTTGCAGGCCTTTCAGCCCAGTGAATGTTTTGACAGGCTGACTGGTCTGGCAGCGTAATGAAATCCGCAGGCCGCGGCATCAGGACTATGCTGTATTATCAGACTATCTATCCTGAACACATGGCAGGAGAACTGCTCGACAGGTTTCTTGCGGCCGGCTGGTACCGTATAGGCCAGAGCTTCATCACAACCGACCTCATTACCCACGATGAAATCCTGATCCCGGTCTACTGGCTGCGCATACGTCTTTCAACCTACCAGCCCTCGGGTTCGGCGCGTCGCATCCGTAAGCGCTGCTCGCATCTGCGTATACAGGTCGTACCTTTTGCGATTACGCCTGAAATAGAAGCGTTGTATACACGTTACCGTGAGTCGCTGAGCCATTCGATCTCACCCTCAGTACACGAGTACCTTCTTGACGCTGAGTGGAATAATGCATTCGATTCGCGCCTGGTTGAAGTGCGGGATGGTGCTCGCCTGGTCGCGGCCGGGTATTTTGACCTTGGCGCGCGTTGCAGCACCGGCATTCTGCACATCTATGACCCAGGCCTCGCCCACCTTAGCCTGGGTAAGCTGCTTTACCTTGCGGCGATCGATTTCTCACTCGGGCAGGGGCACCACTACTACTACCCGGGCTACCTGAGCCCCGGGACAGAAAAATTCGATTACAAACTTTTCGCTGATCCCGATTCGACAGAACTGTTTCTGCGTCCGCTGCGCCGCTGGGTTCCATATGCCCGCGTTGCGCACAAGCTACGCCGCTGGGGTGACAGGGTTACTGCAGTCACGCGCAGGCACCGTCTTTCGCAGGGCTAATTGCGGGCCCATGCAACCTTTTGCTACCTGATCTGTTGGGACTTCCGGTTCTGGCACACCGATGGAAAATCCCTATGCGCAGGTTTACGGCCTTACGGGGGTCATGGGTAGTGGCAAGTCTACGGTGGCAGAACTGCTGCGCGCAGAGGGAGCATTCGTGCTCGATGCGGATGAACTTGCCCGGTTCGTTATAGATCCCGCTTCGCCCTGGTATACGCAGCTTAAGGCGAAACTCATAGCAGCCTTTGGCGTGTTTACCAGTTCTTCGCTTT
Source organism: Spirochaetota bacterium (assembly GCA_049323535.1). Taxonomy (GTDB): domain Bacteria; phylum Spirochaetota; class Leptospiria; order Turneriellales; family Turneriellaceae; genus Turneriella. The sequence goes on from JBMOPL010000007.1 coordinate 88,893, forward strand.
TTGCCGCGGACGGAAAGCTTGACCGGGCGCTGCTGGCCAGTGTGACCTTTGGCCATGAAGACCGCGTGCGCCTGCTGAACAACATTATGCACCCGGTGATACAGCGTGAATTTGCAACCCGGCTTTTGCGCGCAGAAGAGGGCATTCCGGTCGTCTACGATGTCCCGCTGCTGTTTGAAACAGGTCTCGAGAAAAAGCTCAAGGCGACTATCCTGGTGTATGCTCCCGAAGAAACCTGCGTTGCCCGCGCAGTTGACCGGGCCGCCGCCAGGGGGCAGGCGCTGACGGCAGAGGATGCGCGGCACCGCCTCAGGAGCCAAATTTCCATTGAAAAAAAGCGTGAACTCGCCGACTATATAATTGATAACTCAGGCGATTTCGAGGCCCTTAAGCCCCAGGTCGCCGGGCTCTATCGAAGGCTCAGGGGATTATGAAAGAATTTTACGTCTTGAATCTGGACTACCGCCGCATCGCGATCATCGCCGGCGGAGCTTTGGTGGCGCTCGGTCTGACCCTATTTATTGGCATGGCCATCGGTAAGGGCCAGGGTGAACGCCAGGCGCTGAAACTCGCGGCCGAAGCGGATGCCCAGAAATTGGGACTTGCACCTGAACCACAAAAAATGCCGGTCGAATCTGCCGAGAAGGTCGTCGTCGCACAAGGGCCCGGCGCAAGCCCGGTAGCAGAAAAGCCAGAGGCGGCACCCACCGGTGAAGTTCCGCTGCGCGAAGATCCTCTCGTGCAGGGACCGCCAAAGAAAAAGATCCAAAAAGGCAGCACGGCGAAAGCCGGGGGTGATGAAAGTGATTCACCGCGCAAGTCTAAGCGCAAGACTAAAAAGGCCGTTGCCAAGGCTGAGCCCGAAGTATCGGGCAAGGTTGATCATGCAGCTGGCGGACGTTACACTATACAGGTAGCCGCCTTCAAACGTGCCGGTGAGGCACAGGGGCTGATCGCCAAGTTAAAAGAAGAAGGCATAAAGGCACAAACAGAAAAGAGCGGTGCCTATTATCTCGTTACTGTCGGTCGCAGTAAGTCAAAAGAAAAACTCAGCAAGGCACTCGCGCGCCTGAAAGAGCTGGAATACGACGCCTATATCCGCAAGATTAACAAGACCTCAGAAGAGACCTGAGGGTAAGTCATGAGTCGTAGTTTTTTAAGCCTGTCGTCCTTGTCACGTGAAGAATTTTCTGCGCTGCTCGGGCGGGCCATTGAAGGGAAAAAAAATCCCAGTGCCTGGGGTACGCCACTCGCAGGAAAATCGGTAGCACTTTTTTTTGAAAAACCTTCGACGCGCACGCGTGTATCGTTTGAAGTAGGGGTTTACCAGCTTGGGGGACAGCCGATCGTCCTCACACAAAATGACCTGCAGCTCTCGCGCGGTGAAGACGTGGGCGATACTGCGCGTGTCCTGCGCCGTTATGTACACGCGATCATGGCGCGCGTGAAGAGCCACGGTACTCTCGAGGCGCTCGCAAATTTTTCCGGCATTCCGGTCATTAATGGCCTGTCAGACAAATACCATCCGTGCCAGGCTTTGGCCGACTATATGACGCTGCGTGAAAACAACGTCCCGGCGGGCAGCCGTTTCGTGTTCTGCGGCGACGGCTCATCCAACATGGTACATTCGCTCATTATCGGTTCTGCGCATTACGGTTGTGAAATTGTTGTGGCGACACCGGCGGAGCTTTTGCCTGATGCCGGGGTACTGACCATCGCGGCGCGCCTCGGGGCAAAAGTAACGATCACGCAGGATGCGCGCGCCGCGGCAAAAGACGCCGACGTGCTCTACACGGACGTCTGGGTCTCGATGGGGCAGGAAAAAGAAGCGGAACTAAAGAAGAAGCTGCTTTCCCCGTTTCAGCTAAACGAAGAGCTCCTGGGCCTGGCGAACAAGAATGCTATCGTCCTGCATTGCCTGCCTGCCCATAAGGGTGAAGAAATCACCGAGGGTGTGTTTGAGTCAACAAACGCCAGGATCTTCGACCAGGCTGAAAACCGACTGCACGCGCAGAAGGCCGTGCTGGAATTCCTGTTGAAGTAGCTGGCGCACCTGGGCCTCTTGCCGATGCGGGAGTAGGCGGCAGCTTACGGTAACCGCTTCTTCTTCAGCGGTGCGACTTTGCCTTGTGCCGCCTTGTTTAGCCTGATAGACTCGATCTGGCCATCCACCAGCAGTATCTGCTTGTGTGCCATCGCTGCAAACTCGGCGTCGTGCGTCACGTAGACGATGGTGCAGCCCGTCGTCCGGTTGACTTCCTGGAAAATCTGCATCACGTTTATCGCGTTTGCCGAGTCGAGCGAACCCGTCGGCTCATCGGCAAAAATGAAGCGCGGCTGCATGATCAGCGCACGCGCAATCGCCACCCGCTGCGATTCGCCGCCGGAAAGCTGCGAAGGCAGGTTATTCAGGCGGTGGCCAAGCTCGAATCTTTTGAGCAGTTCAATTGCTTCATTCCGTTTTTTTTCCGCAACACCGGCCTTGATGGCGGGCATCAGCACGTTTTCGAGCGCTGAGAATTCAGGCAGTAGGTAGTGGTACTGGAAGATGAATCCCATGTGCTGGTTGCGAAAGCGGTGCAGTTGTTGCTGGTCCATCTGTGCAATGTCTTGGTCCTGCAGCAAAACCTTTCCTGAGCTCGGGTTATCCAGCGAGCTCACCATGTAGAGCAGGGTGCTCTTACCCGAACCCGACTTTCCCGTCAGGGCAACGAACTCACCGTCCTTGAGCTCAAAGGAAACGCGCTTGATGATTTCAACCGGAGGTTCGCCGAACGCCTTGACGACATTCTCGAGCCGGATACTCATTCCTGCCCCCGGATGATATCAATCGGTGACATTTTGCCCGCTTTCAGCGCAGGCAGAAAACTGGCGACCGTTGTCGAGACGAGCGCCATGACAAATCCATAAACATAGATGAGGTAGTTAAACGAGATCATCATCGTTGTCTGTTTGGTCTTTGTCATGGGACTGGAAAACGTCACGTGAGAGAGTTGCCAGCATATGATGTAACCCAGCAGAACACCCAGAACTCCCCCCGCGAAGCCCAGCAGCATGCCCTGCGTCATGAAAATCGTGAGAATATCTGTGCTTTCATAACCGATCGACCGCAGAATCGCGATCTCGCGCTTCTTCTGGCTGATCACGATACTCAGGATGTTGTAGATGCCAAAACCCGCGACAATGAGAATGATTGCTGACATCATGTAGCGCGTCATGTCCTGCACTTCGAAGACGTCGAGCATCGAGGCGTTGATCTGCTCCCAGCTCTGTACCTTCGCCGATTCGTCGTTCGACCACTGCTGTGCCTTGGGGTACGATTTTCGTACATCGCGCAGGCGCACCGCAATGTCCGAGACCTGTCCCGGGCTGCCGGCGATTGACTGCGCGGTATTGAGCGAAACATAAGCAAGGCTTTCATCGATCTGCCGGTTGCCAATGGAAAACGACCCCGAAACTTTGAATTGCTGCGCGTCGCCGCGGCTGTTGACAACGGTGATCGAGTCACCATAACGCAGGCCGAGATTTTCGCGTAAGCCTTCACCGAGCATGATTTTTTGCCCGTTTTCAGCCAGCTCACGCAGTGTGCCTTTCAGTACATACTTTTCCAGCTGTGCAACGCGCGTCTGCATGGATGGTATTATGCCCATCACGCGCCCGTTCTGCGTCACCTTGCCCTTGCGGTAGAGCACGGTCACGTTAAGCTGCGGTGCATAGGCTTCGACATCCTTGTCTTCGCGCAGCCTTGAAACCCACTCCTGCACGTTGTCAATTTTCTGGCTGTCCTTACGCCCGGAAGGTGGGACGATCCAGAACAGCTTTTCATTGGGGCGTGCAAAAACATGATCAAAGCTTTTTTCTTCGACGAGGCGAGCCTTCGCTGAAATGCGCACGTGCGAATCGTTGTTCACCATCTGGTCGAGCAGGTACTCGCGAAAGCCGAGCAGGATACCCGATATCGCGATATAGGCCGCTGCTCCGAGCATGATGCCCAGCAGTGTCAGTATGGTCTGGCGTTTCCGTGCCCAGAGTTGCCGCAGCGCAATGAAGATCATGCGGAGCTTCTACTGGTACCGAAGAATGTCGCCTTCAGCAAGTTCTGCCGAAACGATTTCGACATTTTCACCTTGCGTGAGGCCCAGCTGCACGGGAATCCTGAGGCGCCTGCCATTTCGCTGTATGGTAACTTTGCGTTCCTGTACTGCACGTATGGGAGCTACAAAGACTCCTTCTTTGACACCCGCTTCGATAGCGAGATCGGCGGACATGCCCGGTAGAATTTCTGGCGGGAGTTCTTTTGAGTTCACTTTTACAAAGAATTGCCCCTCTGAAGGGTAGACCGAAGCGACGAGCCCAGAGAAGGTCTGGCCGGGCAAACCTTCAAACGCGATGCGCACCTTCTGGTTCTTGCTGACCAGAACGGCTGCTTTCTCATCGAGCGAAACGGTGATGTAGCGCTTTGTCAGGTCGATTACCTTGAGCACCGGGTTCTGCGGAAATACCGCTTCGCCCTCTTCAAACGAAACGGCCGACACGACACCTGAAATCGGCGAGCGCATGACAGGCACCTGGTCAAACTCGACCAGTCTATCGCCCCTGCGTACATTGTCACCTTCGCGCACGTAGAGTTTGCTCACGTTGGCGGCAATGCCGATCTTGAGCTGGTATTCACGCTCTGCATGCACTGTGCCGAGTCCGTAGACAGTGCGCACTATGTTGGTTTTTTTGAGGGGGAGCTCGATTGTTTTGGGGGCCGCCCGTATGCGCTGAATTGCCACATAGCCCACTACGAGCAAAAGCGCAATAGTCAGAAACTTGCGTTTGCCCGCGAAAAATAACCGCAGGACGTCCATGCGCCAATCAAAGAGGGAGTATACCCCGTAAAATGAAAAAGCCGCGCAAAGCGCGGCTCCTAAATTTTACGGGGTTTAGCGCGGCTTAGCCGAGCTGAACCGTTGCAACCGAGGGACAGGATGTCCCAGGTTGCGACCAGCCATGGATGGCGCGTTCAGCTTGCCCTAGGCAAGCTGCACTGTCGCAACCATGGTGCGGGGCGCACCTCGGTGGCCACGCAAGGAAGTTTAGTTCAACTCGCTACGCGAGTTGAACCGTTGCCACCATGTTCCCGTGCGGGTGCTTGTTTTCGTACATCATCTGGTGTACATCACCGATCTGCTCGAACGTGAATGTCTGTGACAGGCATGGATCGATGCGTTTCTCGAGCACCAGGTTGTTGAACGCAGTGCACTGCTCGTCGTTGGCGAAGTGCGAGCCCTGCAGGCGCTTCTGGTGCATCCAGTGGTAGCGCAGGTCAACGGTAGCATTGTAACCTGTCGTGCCGGCGCAGATCACAACCATACCGCCGCGATCAACGACGTAGCACGAAGTTGGAATCGTGGTTTCACCCGGGTGTTCGAACACGATGCGCGGGTTTACGCCTTTGCCGACGATATCCCACAGAGCCTTGCCGAACTTGCGGACGCCTTTAACCCATTCGTTGTATTTTGCCTCGTCTTTCCAGTGTGGCAGCATGCCCCAGTGGTCAAAATCCTTACGGTTAATCACTCCGACTGCGCCGAGGTTCTTGCAGAAATCAAACTTGCTGGTGTCGTTGACGACGGCGATTGGCTTGCCGCCCATTTCGCGCACGATCTGGATTGCCATTGAACCGAGGCCGCCCGCGCCGCCCCAAATCAGGACAGTGTCGTCCTTGCGTACGGTGTGCTCAGGAAAGCCCATGAGCATGCGGTACGCGGTGGCACCGACGAGCATGTATGCCGCCGATGCTTCCCAGCTCAGGTGCTTGGGGCGTGGCAGACACTGGTGAGCCTGTACCTTGGTAAACTGGGCGAAGCTGCCGTAGCTGACTTCATATCCCCAGATGCGGTTGGTCGTGTGAACGATGGGGTCTACTTTGCCTGATTTGATGTCGGGGTGGTTGACATCCCACATACCGCAGTGGACAACCACTTCGTCGCCGACCTTGACATTCTTCACGTTAGCGCCCACTTTGTAGACGATGCCCGAAGCGTCAGAGCCACCGATGTGGACACCGGAATGGTCGTTCTGGTCTTTCACGTGCACGTCGATCATGTCGAGGGGAATACCGAGCGATGCCCAGACGTTGTTGTAGTTGATGCCGGCGGCGCGCACGAGAACGAGTGCGTCGTCTGGCCCGATTTCGGGAACGTCGATCACTTCTTTTTTGAACGCGTTCTTGGGTTCGCCATATCGTTCTTTGCGAATCGCCATCGCGTACATCTTCTTGGGAACTTCCCCAACGGGGATCGCTTCATTCAATTCGTAGAGTTCTTTTGCCATGGGCGGGATTCTTTATTTGCGAGACAGCGTGTCAAAAGCTTTGAACTCTGGTTCGGACAAAAATTGCTTCGATGTTGAACGATTCCAATGAAAGCCAGGCCGCTTCTGCGCGGCTATACGAAGAGAATCCGCGCCTGCGTGCAATGATCATTTTTATTCTCCGGAAGCTGCCCGGTAAGCTTAACCGCGTCGCGCTTTGCAAGAACCTGTTTTATTCAGAAATGCACTATTACCAGAAGGTGCAAAAAACGATTTCGGGATTAGAATATCTGCATATCGAAGCGTCGCCTGTGCCGCGCCATTTTAATGAGATCATCAGTGAAATGGTTGCGCGGAAAGAAATCCGCGTCGTGCCGCAGGTCGCACCCGAGGTGATCGAAGGCAAGCAGATCATGGTGCTGCGCGGCATGGTCTTTGAGTGCGATGCGCCGCTGCTGAACGTACTCGGCCGCGAAGAGCTGCGCGCGGTGCGCATGGTTTCGTCAACACTGCAGAACGAAATGAATCTCGAGACGCGCTATTTTCCGCAGTACTACCAGCACTATGTGCAGACGGGTCTGTACGAGGTCATACCGAACGTCACATTCCCCAAGCGCCCACACCTGCAGTTCAAGGCGTGGAGTCGAAAGATATATAGATTGATGTGGCAGTGATTGGTAAACCACCCCGGCGCTCTGCGCCACCCCTCCTTAGCCAAGGAGGGGAGAAAGATTGTTCTGGGGCATTGGCCGCAGTACGCATATACTCTCCCCCTGCCAAGGGCCGCTGGGTCGCTTCAGCGACGGAGTGCCCTGAGGGCGAGGGGGTGTGGAGGAGTACGGCGAAGCCGGGAGGGGGTTAAGCCCGCGGCCTGCTGCGCGTGAGCCTCTCCCACAAATCACCACGCTTGATCTTGCTGAGCTCACTCTTGATCGCACCCATATTCTCTTTTTTGTACCAGAAGAAAAACATGTTCTGCAGCTTCTTCGTGCGCTCGTCGCGGTTTTGTGAGACGGGCTTGCCAGTATACGGGTGCACGCCTGAGTAATAGATTTCTGTCGCGACGGTCATCGGTGTGGGAGTGAAGTCCTGCACCTGTTCGAGGTGAAAGCCGAGTTCAGCAGTCTCGGTGGCGAGGTCGGCCATGTCTTCTGTGCTCGTGCCGGGGTGCGATGAGATGAAGTAGGGTATCAGCTGCTGCTTCTTGCCGATGCGCTGGTTGATTTTTTCGAACTGCCGTTTGAACGCATGGAACAGTTTAAACGAAGGTTTGCGCATTACCTTGAGCACGTGGTCGGCCGTGTGTTCGGGCGCTACCTTGAGGCGACCCGAGACGTGGTTCGCGATCAGCTGTTCGGTGTATTGGCTGAGGCCGTTATCACGGTCGTGTTTTTCGTCTTTCGGTACCAGCAGGTCGTAGCGCACGCCCGAACCGACGAAGGCGTGTTTCACTTTCGGGTGCTCTTTCACCATGCGGTAGATCTCGGTCAGCGGGTGGTGGTCGGTGTCGAGATTCTTGCAGATTTTGGGAAAGATGCAGGACGGCGCGCTGCAGCGTTCGCAGATTGAAAGGTCTTTGCCCTGCATCTTGTACATGTTAGCCGATGGGCCGCCCATGTCGCTGATGACACCCTTGAACTCGGGGTGCGCGGCGAGTGCTTCGAGTTCGCGCGCGATACTTTCTTTGGAGCGCGAAGCGATGAACTTGCCCTGGTGCGCCGAAATCGTACAAAAGCTACATCCGCCAAAACAACCGCGGTGGGTGTTGATCGAGAACTTGATCATGTCGTATGCCGGTATCGCGCCCCGCTTACGGTACTTCGGGTGCGGCATGCGGGTATAGGGGTACTCGAAACTTTCGTCGATCTGCTTTGCTTCCATCGGCGGGTAAGGCGGATTAATCACGAGTGTCTTGCCGGCGACGCGTTGCAGTATGCGCCGAGCTTCGATCTTGTTTGACTCACGCTCAATGGTGCGGAAGTTCTTCGAGTAGACGACTTTGTCCGCCAGGCAGTCTTCGTGCGACGCGATTTCTACATCTTCCCAGGTTTGATTCTTCGGCACAGTATCGCGGAATACCGCCGTCTGCGGTACAGTCGTGAGGTTCTGGAAAGGAACTCCGCGCTTTAAGAGTCGCAGAATTTCTTTGAGAGGAAGTTCCCCCATGCCATAGACCAGCAGATCGGCGCCGCTTTCTGCCAGAATAGAGGGTTTGAGAGTGTCAGACCAGTAGTCATAGTGGCTGACGCGCCGCAGTGAGGCTTCAATGCCGCCGAGCAGCACCGGCACATCGGGGTAGAGTTCTTTCAGAATGCGCGTGTAGACATACGAGGCATAGTCGGGTCGAAAGCCGCTCGCGCCGCCGGGCGTGTATGCATCGTTCGAGCGCCGGCGTTTGCGCGCGGTGTAGTGGTTCACCATCGAATCCATATTGCCCGCGGTGACGCCAAAGAACAGGCGGGGAGCCCCGAACTTTTTGAAGTCACGCAGGTCGTCGCGCCAGTTGGGCTGTGGAATGATCGCGACATTCAGGCCCTGCGCTTCGATCAGCCGGCCAATGACTGCAGCGCCGAAAGATGGGTGATCGACGTATGCATCGCCGGAGACGATGATCACGTCGAGTTCACCGGGGGCGATGCCTTTGCGTTCCAGCTCTTCGGCCGTTATGGGAAGCCATCTTTTCGTGTCGAAGAGTTCGGGCACGGCGAAGAATGTGTTTTGAAGACAGGCGGGCAAGACTAAGCCTGGGTAACCTTACCTTTCCTGATTGACCGCGGGCTGTTTCCCGGCGCCGTGTCACATGATCCGTTACCCGCACCTGCTGCTGCCAGCAATCTTATCGCTGCTGGTTTTTGGCGCCTGTAAGAAAACGAAATCCAGCCCTGGCGCACGCACCCAGCAACAATCTACCGATAAGCCGCTTGCCAGTGCTTTTGTCACCAAGAGCCCCATTGTTGTTTATGAAGGCCCCGATACGAAGGCGAAGGTCGTGTCCACACTGCCCATCGGGGTTCAGGTGGGTATTTTCGCATCGCGTGTGCCCGACAAGGCACAACCCGATCAGGCCTTCTGGTACAAGGTCCGGTATGCGCCGCTGAGTGCCAGCCTTGCTCCTTCGTCGCTGCCGGTTGAAGGGTACGTTTCAGAGCGAGAAGAGGTATTGCGCAACAACCTCATGGTTTTTTCTTCTGCCTCCAGGGTGACCTACCGCAAAGAAACAGCGCCAGGCAAGTTTGAAGATGTCGAAGAAGCCCAGTCGGTGATCGCGACGACCGCGGTGAATTTTCGTCAATCACCTGCGCTCAATGCACCTATCCTGCGCACCCTGAAGAATGGCGAAGTTCTGGCACTCGAAGAACAATCAGGCAAGACGTACCTGGTTGATAAAAAGAACGGTTATTGGTACAAGCTGCGCTCGCAGACAGGTGAAGTGGGTTATGCCTTTGGTGGCTTCATGGTACCTGGCCCGGCTAGTGAAATCCAGCGCCTCGAACAGGCGGGATTCCAGTTCCAGCCGGGCTGGATCACCCCTGTCGGTAACAAGGGCATAGTTTACGCGGGCCCCGTTGGTAACACCCGCATCCAGATTACCGAAGATGCGTACTACATACCTGAAGCATGGCGCACCAGCAAAGGGGTGCTCGAAAAAGAGTTTTACATTAAGGCAGATGGCCTGACAACGAAGGGCGAGCCGCAGCGCTACCGCATCACGCTGCGGCAGCAGACCGACTACGAAGTTTTCCAGGAGCACTATTTCTACGTCGATAAGAGCGCGGTGAAATTCGTGCGCGACTACTACAGCGTTTCAGAAAAACAACCGCACGAGTTCGACGCCGAGCTCGCGCCGCTCGTGAACAAATTTGTCGGCGGTGATCTGAACCTGCAGTGCAGCAGTGTGCAGGAATTCTCCGGTGGCCCGGCTGAAGCTCCCCGGCAGTTTAAGGTCATCAGCGCTTCCATCGGTGCATCACAGAACGGCACGGATGAAAGCTCGCGTTGCGCATTGAACGACCGGCAGACCCTGGTTGCCGAGGTTATTAACGATAAGCTGCTTCTAAGCAGAAGCGAACAGGGAGATTTCCGCGACCTGGACGGTGACCAAATACCCGAGATCGTAGCAGAGGGTGGCGGACGTGGTTACAGAACGTTGGATATCTACTCCATTAAGCAGGGGCGCACAACGCAGCTGGCCAATCTCAGCGCCGACGCTGAAGGTTCAACTACGTTCGGAGATTTTTCTATCGACGACAAAGGCTTTCTGCATATTGGTGCACCTTACGAATGCCGGGACGAAGATCTTGAGGCAGAGGCTAAAAAACGTTGCTCGCAGAAGCTCGCCAGCGCACGCAGTACTGCCAAATTTCTCAAACTGGACCCCAAATTGCCGTTGTTCCCTTTCAAGGGTAAGCTCGAAGGCGACAAGTTCGTTCAGGTGCAGAACGACGACGGTTGATTTTTAGGCAGCTCGCGAGCAAGAATTCTGAACGGGCTGGCTAGCCCTTGCTGTCGGTTGCCGGTTTGGATTTGAGTGGAAAATCCTGCTTCTTGATCAGTGGCCGGGTAAGCTTCGCCGGCAGGTGCGTGGTGCGCGTGTTCTGCTCTGACAAATAATCGATATAGAGCTCGGTGGTGACGCCGCGCGAGTGTGCGGGCCAGGGTAGAACGTATTCGCGCACAGACAGGTAATCGGTCTTCGGCGGGGGCAGGGTTTCGTCGGCGACGCGTAATTTCAGCGGGGCTTGCGGGTGGCCCTGCGCAGCCGGCAAATTTTCAAAGAAATGCCTGAGCTCCACCTCTTGCTGTTCGTTTATAGCCTTGTCATAGAGTAACACACGCAAAGTGCGAAACAGGTCGCCTGTCGGGAAGGCATGCCCGATGCCCTGCGCATAGATGCGGAGTGTCAGCGAACCTTCGCTCTCGCGTACCGCTTCAACGCGCAGGTCCTTCTTCAGCCGCTCGAGCGCATGCCCGCCGGGAAATGTATGCGAGTCTGCGGTGTCGCGAAAGAGATGGCAGCCCTGGCAGGTGACCTTGCCGTAATATGCTGAGGCCCGGTACTCCGAGACAGTCGACTGCATCGGCTGGTCGGTGTAATGAAAATCTTTGCCCTCTGACATGGCCGACGCCGCGGTGGGGAAATTGAACTCATGGCAGTTCTCGCACAGCCGTTCGTCTTTAAATTGTGCGTCGATGCGGTACCTGTGTGCCAGCTGGTCGCCTTGCCCTGCCTTGCGGGGCAAGGGCAGGGCCCCGGTAAGAATTTCTCCACCCCTGACATGGCAGGCGAGGCAAGAGATACCCTCTTCGCCGCGGTAGGGAGTTTTTTCACTGCCTATCATGCGCAGCGGTGCGTGGCAGTTCACACACCACGGCGATGGCTCGCGTGCATGGCTCTCTTTATAGAGTTCGTTGGTGAGCGCAACCTTGTGCCGGCTCCTCTGCCAGTTTCGGTAGACCGTCTCGTGGCAGCCTGCACAGTCCTCAGAGCTTTGCATCGCCTTGCCGGTTTCGGGGTGCAGCGCGAAATCTTCGGCCCTGAACACTACAGGGTAAACACCCATGCTGAACAGGGCAGGCGGTCCTGGTGCTCGTTTGCCGCAGGCTGATAGCAGCAGCGTGGGCAGGAGGCAGACAAAGAAACAAAAATGCCGCCGCTGCATCAGCCTGAAGAGCCTGCTGATGCGTGCACTGCGGCAAGCACTTTCACGGTTGTTTGCAGAGGCAACAGCAAAAAAGGCTTCCAGCCAACAGGCTCACACGCAAGCAATCCGCATGGCAAAACCAGTAGCCCTCGTTACGGGCGCATCGACCGGCATAGGGTACGAATTGGCGAAGGTGCTCGCAGCAAGGGGATATGATCTCGTCGTCGTCGCGCGAAACGCGAAAAAACTGAAAGAGCTCGCCAGTGAATTCAAGAGCGCATGTACAGTGACACCGGTAGCCCTCGATCTTTCTGATAGCAGGGCCACAAGGCAGTTATTCCAGAAAACGCAGAAGGCGAAGCTGAAAATCGACCTGCTCGTCAACAATGCAGGTTTCGGTTCAAGCGGAAATTTCGTCGAGCTCGACCTCAGGCGTGAGCTGCAGCAGATCGATCTCAATATCCGTGCCCTGACTGAACTGACGCACCTCTACGGCGCCGAAATGGCCGCGCGCAAATCGGGACGTATACTCAATGTCGCATCGACTGCAGCTTTTCAGCCAGGCCCGTGGATGTCTGTCTACTACGCAACAAAGTCCTACGTACTGCATTTCTCCGAGGGAATCGCAGAAGAGCTGAAAAAATCCGGCGTGCAGGTATCTGTGCTGTGTCCCGGACCCACCGTTACTGAATTCGCCGATACTGCCGGTATGGATAACTCGCTGCTCTTCAGCTCAAAACTGATGAAGCCTGCAACTGCACGTTATGTGGCGCAATACGGGGTAGAAAAATTGCTCAAAGGCAAGCTAATCATTATACCGGGCTTCATGAACCGGGCGATGGCGTTTGGCAACCGGTTTAGCCCGCGCTTCCTGGTGAGAAAGATTGCGGGATATCTTAACGGCGGGGGGTGAGGCCTCACGACATGGAGAGATGATTGCCCCGGTAAGGTAGACTAGCTATTTTCCGTATCGGGGGCTCGGTATTTGTACTACCTAGGCCGGCACACTATTCTCATCCATCTGATCTAGCAAATAAGTCACAACTTTGTCCTGCGGATACCTTTTTGCCAGATCCGAAAAACCATCACGGGCAGGCTTCTTTTCTCCCGCACGATAGCGCATAAAGTACTCAGTATACTCCGAAATATACTCTTTGATCTCCTTCTGCACGCGTTCGACATCACCCGAAAGGACTTCATACACGACAGTCTCGTTTGATCGGCCCTTTACAACCGCGGTATCAACCGGCCGGCAAATGAAGCTATTGATGTCTTCCAGTTCAAATGCGGTGTCTTCAGAAATCAGAATCGCCGCATCGTACTTTTTAGCCTGCCCTTCAAGGCGTGCCGCGAGATTCACGGCATCGGACAATACGGTCACGTCCAGGCGGTCTTCGTTTCCTACTACGCCGAGAACTACCCGGCCATAATGAATACCTGTCGCTGTCTTGATGTTCTGGAACCCCAGTGCCGCAAACTCATTCGTTTTTTCCCGCAGAATTACCTGCATTTCCACCGCGGCCGCTACAGCGTCGTCGGCTTTTCGCGGGAAAATCGCCATGATGGCATCGCCAATGTACTTATCGATGTAGCCGTGGTGCCGGCGAATCACCGGCTCCATGAGTGACAAATAGGAGTTCAGCAATTTGAGCAAGGTGCCCGGCGGCATTTTTTCTGCAATCGAGGTGAAGTTTCGAATGTCAGTAAACATGACAGTGACCTTCTTCTCGACGTAGTCACCGGGCTTCACCTCGGAAAAATCCGAGCGGTTGAGTTCGTCCAGCGAGCTGGCAGGAATAAATCGGCTGCTGGCTTTGAGCAGAGTTTCGTTGGTAGAGAAGGACTTGGAAAAATTAATCGCCAGAATCACAGCCTGTGAGAAAATCAGGAATATGAAGCCGTAGGAAACAAGGAAACCCGTGTTGATGATCAATCGGGTATAAAGAATATCGTTCAGGGACAATACTGCCAGCAACAGGCTTGCCAATAGGGTAAATCCTGAATACGGAACACCTTGAACGGAGAGCTTAATCAGAATGCCGAGAAAGATGATCAGCCCTGTCAGAAAGACACCCTGAAATAGAGGTATTGCATGCGTGAAAAGGTGAACGGGTAGAAACAGAGTTGCGGCAAATAGAAGGCTGATCGCATAAGAAACCTGCAATAATCGCTGATTAATGCGAGGGTAAAACAGATGGTAAACGTAGTGCAGCCAAACCGGGAGGGCAAGGTAGAAAGTTAAATATTCAATGGTCAGATGCAGGCGAAAGGGCATTGAAATGAAATCCAGTAATTGTTTTTCGCCCGTAACGCCAGTTCGGGCAAAAGTGAGCAAACAAAATATCGAAAACCACAGCGGGGTTTTCTCATTGGTTCTGAAATAGTAGATTGCCAAATGATAAAGGGCGATAATCAGAATAATGCTCATGAGAATGATTTCTCTGTGTTTCTTGGCAGAAATCAGTTTAAGAACATCTTCGCTATTACCCAGCACGAAGCTATGCCAGACGCCGCCATCTCTATGGGAATAGTTGGTGATTTGCACCACAAAGATTATTTCGTCCGAGTTTAAATAAAAGTTGCTTCCCGATGATCGGGTTTCAGGTATATACTCGTTCTGGTTTGCAGCAACCTTGCCCGAACCGCCTACGGGCGATCCGTTGGCCGTTATCCGGTAAGCCGTAGACTGCTCCAGACTGTAGAAACCGAATATCTTGTTTATTTGATCCGCCGGAAGTTTAACCCTCAGCCTGTAAGTGGCATAACCGGCACCACCGATTTTGGCACCGTTGAGTTCTATCTGGTTCCAGACTCCGGGTAATACCGACAGAGCATTGGGCTGCAGTTGTGGGGCTTTCCGGAAATCCTCGAAGTTATAAAACTTTTGCCAGTAAAACGTCCATTCTCCGTCGAGTTTGACTATGCCGTCTTTGTCGAAATTCCATTCTGTCAGATCAAGAACGCCGTTCACGGCTTTTGGTGCCTGCTTCCAATCTTTATTGCACGAGAGGAGAACGAAAATTATTGTAACGAAGATGTTTGCTTTGCGCATGGGAACTCCCAAAGCACATGCAAAACCAAATCTTTCTGACTAGTTGATTTTCGGAGGCTACACCCCCAAAACAGGGGGTAGGTTACAGGTGTCAGAACCCGTCAGATCTGCATCTCGGGTATTTGCCCGTCGACAATCAGGTGGCCTTCAGTTGCATTCTTCACCTGCTCGACACTCACACCCGGTGCAGTCTCGAGCAGTTTGAAACCCTGGGGGGTCACATCGATAACTGCCAGTTCGGTCACGATCTTCTTCACGCAGCGAACACCCGTCAGGGGCAGCGTGCAGCGCTTCAGTAGTTTTGATTCATTCGCCTTGTTCACATGCTGCATTGCGACGATGATGTTCTTGGCCGAGGCCACGAGGTCCATCGCGCCGCCCATGCCCTTAACCATCTTGCCGGGAATCTTCCAGTTCGCAATATCGCCGTTTTCTGCAACTTCCATCGCGCCCAAAATCGTCAGGTCAACTTTGCGGGCGCGTATCATGCCGAAGCTCATCGCCGAGTCAAAGATTGACGAGCCCGGCAGGGTAGTGATGGTCTGCTTGCCGGCGTTGATGTAGTCGGGGTCTTCTTCACCCTCGTAAGGAAACGGCCCCATGCCCAAAAGGCCGTTTTCTGACTGCAGTACGACATTCATTCCCTCTGGTATGTAATTGGAAACCAATGTCGGAATTCCAATGCCCAGGTTGACGTAGTAGCCATCTTTAACCTCGCGCGCGATACGTTTTGCGATACCTGTTTTATCGAGCATAGCTTACCTCTTCCGGGTTGTCCTCTGTTCTATGCGCTTTTCATAGCCTGCGCCCTGGAAAATTCTGTGCACATAGATTCCCGGAGTGTGGATATAATTGGGATCCAGTTCGCCGGCAGGCACGAGTTCTTCTACTTCTGCGATCGTAATTTTGCCGGCCATGGCCATCAGCGGGTTAAAATTGCGCGCGGTGCCGCGGAATACCAGGTTGCCGTGTGTATCGCCCTTCCAGGCTTTGACGAGCGCGAAATCGATCTGGAAAGCATATTCCATGAGGAATTCTTTTTCCGCGCCATCGACCATGAATTTGCGGGTCTCTTTTCCTTCAGCCACTTCGGTACCGATACCTGCAGGAGTAAAGATGGCGGGCATGCCGTAGCCTGCTGCGAGGCAGCGCGTCGCGAGTGTGCCCTGTGGAATGAGTTCAACATCGAGTTCGCCGGAAAGCAGCTGCTTTTCAAATTCGCCGTTCTCGCCGACATAAGAGGCGATCATCTTTTTGACCTGTCGGGTCTGCAGCAAGAGGCCAATACCAAAATTGTCGACGCCTGCATTGTTCGAAATGCAGGTCAGGTCTCTAACCCCTTTTTTCACCAGCGCCGCTATGGATTTTTCGGGTATGCCGCAGAGCCCAAACCCCCCGATACCGAGCACCGCACCGTGTTGAATGTCGGCAATTGCTGCCTCTGCATTACTCACTGTCTTGTTCATGCTGGTAGAATTCTCCTGTTGATCAGCCCTGTGTGGTAAATTATGCCGGCCTAAAATCCAAATAGCCCCCGGGACAAGGCCTCGAGCTTGCGTGCACGGTCGTTGTCTTCTGCGCGCAGCGTCAGCGCGATGAGATTCGCCAGCGAGCGGCGCGTGATGACCTCAAAGGGGGCCGCCTCCAGCAGGCGCGTCGACTGGGTGCTGAGGTTCGCGGCGATGAGCATTTCGAGGTTGTGCCGCGTGATCAGCGAACCCTTATCGAAGACATCGATAAAGATTTCGAGTTCGCCCAGCTGCCATTTGACCAGAAAGCGCCCGGGAGTGTTTACCCCATACAGTGGAAAGCCCAGGCGGTTACCCGCGATGAGGTAAATGATTGCGAGTGAAAGAGGAATGCCCGGCACACGCTCGCAGAGTACCAGCGGGGCCGAATGCGATTCGATACGGTTGATCGCTCCTTCTTCGCCACCCAGACCCATTTTCTCAAAGAGCACAGCGTTGATTGCAGCAATCACGCGCCGCACGGTTTCGAGGTCGTCCATGCGGCTTTTGAGCCGGCGCGGTGTCAGCTCGCGGCTTTCGAGTTCTTCGCGCAGGTCGACCTCGAGCATGTCGAGCGCCGCACAGTATTCGTCCCAGAGGCTGAACGCATCGGAAAAAAGGCCTGTCAGGTAGCTTGTGCGTTCGAGCGCCCAAATGTCGTTGCCCGAACGCGGCAAAACATGCGCCATCTGGTTGCGAACATGCGCGACAGTATAGTCGAACTCGAGTGAGCGCAGCTTGTGGCGCAGGGTAAAGTCAGAGATGGAATCGATGTGCGAAAAAATATCGGCCCACGAGCTTTCAGTGCCAATGAGCTGCAAAAACGCCGGAGATTCTTCGACCGCTTTTTCGGCTGCAAGATCGTGACCGATCTGTGTCAGCAGTGCAAGTATATTGTGGCTGCGCAGCGGCATTATCGGTCGCGACTTCCGGTCCATTCACCCGGACAAAATACCTGTCCGTTCATGATCGGGACCCTCCTGGTCCCCTGAGAATCTGGTCCATACTCTTTAAGGTACTTTCGATCACACCCACTGTCATTTCAGGCCCCAGTTTGGGAGAATCTTTGAGGGCTTCGAGGAAACCCTTTTTGACGCGCTCTTCGAAGCGTGGCAGCAGGCGATCCCCCGCTTCTTCAACTTTGAGTGCAATGCGATCGGGCAAATCGTCGATCGGCTTTTCAATTTCGTCGTAGTAGAGCTTGCGTGCGAGGTAGTAGACAAGCAGTGCAGTAATGAGCGATGTCAGAACCGCGGTAGGCAGCACGATATAAAGAAGAATCTCCGCGATTTGCATGTGTCTCAAGCTACTACATCCCATCAGGCCGAAAAGCCCTTTTACGGCTTGCCCGCTGAACGCGTTTTGGGCTTAGCTACCGCATCCATGCAAAAACGACTCGTGTTTGTCTCGCTCTTTCTTCTGCTCGCTGCCTGCGCGAGCCGCAAGAACCGCGTTTACCCGGATAACGGGGTGCTCACATACCTCGACGCGGGGGCGGGTAACGTCGGCGGCAACCTCGACTCGACCGGAGTGCAGATGCATTACCGCGGGCCGCTCAAGGACAGCATCGAAGATATCCAACTCATCGAAGCCTCTGCGCCCTGGCGCAAGGGTGGCCGTAAGGCCGCGCTCGGCGAACTGCAGCAGAAAGCGCAGAAGCTAAACGCCGACGGCATCTACGATATACAGTTTGCCGATGATGGCAGTGGCACTGAAGCCAGCGGTATCGCTTTTCGTTTTCGGCGGTAATCATGATAGCCCTGCTGCGCGTTGCACTCTTCTTTGCGTTGCCGGCCATTCTGCTGGGCTTCTTTTCACCGCAATACTCTCCTCTGCGCTACGGCGTGCGCGAAATCATGGTGGTTAGCTTCTTCTTTCTGGTGGCGCTCTTTGTGCTGCGAAAGGTCGGCCCGTTTTCGCTCGCGCAGTTTCTTGTTCTGCTGTCTGTCGCCGTTTCGCAGACGGCGGTTGAATACCTGCTGCAGCGGCATGGCTATTCGCAGAAATTCGCGCAATCCTTGTGGGAGCTTCCCCTGAACTACGACGGTATTCTGACTGCAGCCTGGCTGCCTTTGGCAGTGCGCTCTGCCGCCGCGTTCATCGCGTCGCGATTCTGAATGATTTGCTTGCGTAAAGCTGCCTTGCTTTACGGCGCGTCCTGATTTCCATTTCTGAACGGGTGAAGCTCGGCGCAGTCGAATATGCTCCCCTGGCGCAGAAGATCGCACCCGCCGTGCTGGGGCAGCTTGACCATTACGGCGATCTGCTGTTTGAACAGGCGATGCCGGCCGGGTTTATCGGCGATTGCACGCGCGCTGATGTTACGCTCCGCCATGTTTTCGATTCCCTGCTGCCGGCGATTGCACCGGAAAGCAGCGATCTTTTTCCGCTCTGGCAGGACACTCCTTTGAACGTCTTTGATCTCGGGGCCGGTGCAGGACTGCCTTCGTTGCCGCTGGCGATTCTTTTTCCACAGCACCATTTTCATCTTGTCGACGCGCAGGAAAAACGACTGGCCTTCGGTAGGGCTGCCGTCGCCGCGCTCGGCCTCAAAAACGTGAGTTTCTACCACTGCGTCGTCCAGGACTTTGCGAAAAAGTTCCCGAAAGAGGCAAAGGCCGACGTGGTGGTTTTCCGTGCATTTCGCAAGATACTCGCCTCGCTCGAATTGGCGCTGCATGTGCTGCGTGACGTACCTCCCCCCCGTGGGGGTGAGGTACGTCACGCTCAACCTAAAATACTTTACTGGCGGTCTCAGCCGGTGCCTTTCTCTGCTGAAGGTTTTAAGCGCGTGAGTGAGCTCGGATACGACAACGAAAAATTTGTGAAATTCGCCTCTGCAGAGAGTGTGCTGCCGAGGGGACTGTATCTTTTTACCCATGTGAGAACGGCAACCAAACCGTATCCCCGGCAGTGGAAGAAAATTTCTGCCGACCGCCTCGTCGAGGTAGAGTCTTAACCCATGAAGACCATTGCGCTGGCAAACCAGAAGGGCGGCGTGGGTAAGACCACGACCACGATCAACCTCGGAGCGTACCTGGCGAATGAGGGGCAGCGGGTACTCATTATCGACATTGACCCCCAGGGCAATGCCGGCAGTGGACTCGGGCTTGATATTACCCAGGAAAAATCGACGATCTACCATTGGCTGATTGGCCAGGCAACTGAGCTGCCGGCACAGCCCACGAACCAGAAGAATCTCGATATCATTCCCGCAAACATTGACCTTTCCGGTTTTGAGATCGACGTGCGCGAAGACAATAACCGCGACTATATTCTGAAGAATCGTCTCGCGCAGGTCAGCGACCGCTACGATTTTGTGCTGATCGATTGCCCGCCCAGTCTGGGCATTCTGACCATTAATGCGCTCACTGCCGCGAACTCGGTGCTGATTCCGCTGCAGTGCGAATACTTTGCGCTCGAGGGACTCACACAGCTGCTGCGCATCATTAACCTGGTCCGCACAAAACTGAACCCGCAGCTGGTCATCGAGGGTGTTCTGCTGACGATGTTCGACGCCCGCACCAAGCTCGCTTCACAGGTTGTGCAGGATGTGCGCGAGCATTTTCGAAAGCAGGTCTACGACGTCATCATACCGCGTAACGTGAAGCTCTCCGAGGCACCGTCTTTCGGCCAGCCCATCAGCGTCTACGACCCGCAATCGACTGGTGCGATTGCCTACAAGACGCTGGCGAAAGACCTTCTCGCGCGTCAGGGAGCAACAGCATGAGCAAGCAGCAGGGCAAAGTACTGGGCAGGGGGCTTTCGAACCTGCTCGACAGCACGGTTGTCGCCGAAGCAGGCGAACGGGTCCAGGATATTCCCGTCGACAAGATTCGGCCGAACCCCGAAAATCCCCGCAAGAAATTCGATCGCACCGCAATCGAAGAGCTGGCGCAAACCATCAAGAAGCACGGCCTGTTGCAGCCAATTCTCGTACAGAAGAAAGACGACCATTACGTTGTGATTTCGGGGGAGCGTCGCCTGCGCTCGCTGATGCACCTCGGCATGGCAAAAGCTCCATGCATTGTCAAAGAACTCGACCGCCGCAAGACACTCGAAGTTTCGCTGATCGAGAATATCCAGCGTGAACAGCTCGATGCCATTGAAGAAGCTAATGTTTACAAGCTTTTACTGGCGGACTTTTCGCTGACGCAGGAAGACCTCGCAGAGCAGGTCGGCAAAAACCGTGCGACGATTGCCAACCGGCTGCGCCTGTTGAACCTGCCGGTCGAAGTACAGGCAGCGATCGCCGATGGCAGGTTGACAGAGGGGCAGGCACGGCCGCTCTTATCGATCAAGAACTCAGAACTGCAGACCAAACTTTTTCGAGAAATCACCGACCAGGGTTTGAATGCACGCGCGATTGAAGCGCGCGCTCGTGTGCTCGCAGCCGGCAAAGAAGACAAAAAGCCGCTGAAAGGCAAAAAGTCAGACGCCAATATCAAGGCAGTTGCGCAGAAGGTTGAAGAGCATACCGGCATGCGCACACGCATTAACTACAATCCTCAAAAGAAGAGCGGCAGCATTACCATCGACTTTTTCAGCCCTGACGACCTGGAGAGATTGCTCAAGATGATGGGAATGAAACGAGTATCGCTTTAGACCTATGGCACAGCTACCAAATTTCCTCAACAGCATTACCCAAAAGGCAGCGCACTATACGCCGGGTGAGCAGGTCAATGAACCAGGCTGGATCAAGCTAAACACCAACGAAAGCCCGCTGCCGCCTTCACCGCTGGTGTTCAAGGCCCTGGCCGAGCTCGTGGGGCAGGGTGATATACTGCGCAAGTACAGCCATCCGCTCGGCGAACCTTTGCTTTCGGCGCTTGCGGCTTACTGGCAGACCGAGCAAAAGCACATCATGGTGACCAACGGTTCGGACGAAGCGCTCGCTCTGCTTTGCCGGGCCACTCTTTCGTCCGAACGACAGGCGGCTTTTCCGGCGATTACTTACAGCCTCTACCAAACACTCGTCACCAACTGCGGTGCGGGCTTTGTCGAAGTGCCGATGGTCAAAAAAGTGGGTCAGCCGTATGCGATTGATCTCGAAGCACTTGCTGCCTGCGCTGCGCCGGTGATTTTTCTGGCAAACCCGAATGCGATCACGGGTGAATACCTTGCAGCGAAACAACTGGCGCAGGTGATTGGCGGCTCGCAGAAGCTCTGGATCATCGACGAAGCTTATAATGATTTCGCCGGTTCCGATGCAACCATGATGCAGTATCTTTCGAAGCTGCCGAACCTCGTCGTGACACGCACTTTCTCCAAGACGCATGCGCTTGCCGGTTTGCGCGTCGGTTACCTCGCAACGGCTAACAGCGCGCTGATGAATGGGCTGCTGGCGCACAAAGACTCTTACAATGAAGATGCCATTGCTACCCGGCTTGCCGCTGCAGCACTCGGCGATCGCGACTGGCACGGGAAAATTCTGCGTTCGGTTGCTTCGGGCAAGGAGTTCCTGCGCGCCGAGCTGGCGGCTCTTGGGTTTACGGTCTATGACTCAGAAGCCAACTTCATGCTGGCAAAAGCTCCACCGCAAATGGCTGCCGAAAAAATCGTACAGCGGTTGCGGGACTACAAGATACTCATCCGCTATTATGCCGGTTCGGCCTTCGCCGACTGCGTGCGCATCAGCGTCGGTTCAGAAGGCGAAAACGCCAAACTGATCGGCTCGCTGAAAGAGATTCTCAAGGCCGCCCCATGAGATACCGTGTGCTGTCGTGGCTGCGTCTGAGCAAAAAAGCTCCAGCGCCGGCGACAGAGCAGCCCAAAGACTGGTACGAACAGCATATCGTGACGCTCACGCGGCACGACCGCTTTCGCGAGCGGCCGGGCGGTATTCCCCTTTTTGGTAAGAAACCTGTGTGGATTCACCTCTACCCGCGCAATGAGCGCGACCTGATAGAGCTGCTGCACCGCTACGATATTCACCCGCTTACTGTGGAAGATATTTTCAACAGTTCGAACCGCATCAAGCGGGAAAAATTTCCCCACTATACGTACTATTGCTTTCGGGGAGTTCACCTTGCGGGCAGTTACATTGCCACCCTGGACTTCAACTTTATCATCACCAGGAAGACGCTGATCACGATTTCTGAAAGTGAACGGTCAACCATCGACCGCCTGCTTGCCGATCACACGCTGGCACGCGAACTTCTGCGCAAAGGGCCGGAGTTTATATTGCACCGAATACTCGACGTCGAAACGGACCACACGCTGCGGATTGTGCATGAAATCGACCTTGCGTTTGAGCGCTGCGAAAGTGCCCTGTTGACGCACAGCGCTGACCTCGATATTGCGATGGTGTTTGAACTCAAGTCATCGCTGGCGACCATCAAAAAGCTGATCATTACGCATAAAGAAATCTTCGACGAAATGCAGCAGCACGATATTGCGCACTTCTCGGCCGAATCGGCAGCATTTTTTCGCGACGTGCGGGATCACGCGATCAAGATCATCGACACGATTGACGGTATCGTGCAGGCAATAGCGTCGGCCATCGAGGCCTACCACACAATCTCTACCAAGCGCACGAACGACATTATCCGCATACTCACGATCATGACCGCGATCATGCTGCCGCTGACGCTGGTTACCGGCTACTTTGGCATGAATTTCGAGCACCTGCCGCTGACAAAAGACCATTATGGCTACCTGAAGACAATCATCGGCATGGCTGCCCTGGCAGTCGCGATGCTGTTCTGGTTTGTGCGCAAGAAGTGGCTGTGAAAAAAGCTTCTTAGTCGCTTTCCGGCACGTCAGGTGGGGGGCGGTAGATTTTGCCGCGCTGAAACTCGAGCAGTTCTGTGTGATCGGGCGCAGCCACCCTGTTATACCCGGCTTTTGCACTCTGGTCTGCATCGGCTGCCCTTATTTCAAAAAGGATATCCCGCCGGTAATAGGGGCAAACCTGGCATGCCTGGCAGGTGGGCAAATCGCGATAAAAGGCCTGAACAACGCGGATTCCGAGCATACCGAGTCTGTCCTGTTCGTCTTCAAACCCGGGTGCGGTGAAAGCCGATGCCGGACCGCGCGCAACGCACCTTGGTCCGCCGACGAAAGATTTGCTGATCCAGGTGGTGGGTACCGTGGTTTTTGCCGGTGCGGCGATGATGCCGGTAAAGGCAAAGGGCACGAGGCAGAGCAGCGCAGCGCGGCGAAGCATAAATCTTAATGCCTGCCCAGGCTTTTCATGATACGCGCGGCAACGAGCGTTGCCAGCCGGCGCGGTACGAGTCGCGAAGAAAAGACCGTGATTTTGTTTTTGCGGCCGGCCGTGACGCAATGTTTTCTGCCGAGCGCTTCGAGTGCTTCTTTGACCACGGGTGGTGCGGGCATTGAGCCGGGCACTGGTTTCGTATCGGCGACGTTGGCAAATTCGGTCGTTGTGGCACCGGGGCAGAGAGTGACGACGTCGACGCCATGCTTCTTCATCTCATACCAGAGTCCTTCGCCCAGCACGAGGTCGTATGCTTTGGTTGCGGCATAATGGCTCATGAAGGGGACTCCCTGGAATGCAACGACTGAACTCACCATGATGATGCCACCGCGGCGGTGGGCTGCCATCTGGCTGCCGTAAGCATGCGCGAGTACCAGCGGTGCGCGGCAGTTGACGTCGAGCATTTCGAGCTCCCTCTCGATGCTGTTTGCGGTAAATTCGCCGGCGATACCGAAACCTGCATTGTTGACGAGCAGCCCGATGTTGAGTTTTGCCGTCTGCTTTTGCAGCGCTGGCAGGAAGTTTGGCTTCGCGAGATCCAGCGCAACGACCTTGACCTGTATTCCATGCTCCGCTTTGAGCGAGGTGGCGAGTTCGTTTAGCCGGTCACGTCGCCTGGCCACGAGCACGAGATCCATTTTTTCGGCTGCAAGTTGGCGGGCGAATTCGGCACCGAGGCCGCTCGATGCGCCGGTGATGAGTGCCCATGCTCCGTAGCGGTTTCTGAAATCTGTCATAGTTCTTCCTTTGACTCCCAGTTGTGGGTTTCAGGCAAAGCGTCAAGTTTGTGTAATCGTGACGTATTCGGGAGTTTGTTGGTTCAGCTGTAAGTTTCGTAACCGGTGGAAATCCCATTCGGTTGACAATGTGTCTAAAAGCCGGACCCTTTCATAAGTCTGCGGTTTGGCATCAAGTTTGCTAAATAACTGGCAAGAAGGATCTGCCCCGATACGAAACGGCATATCCTGCAAACACAACATACAGGAGATTTTATGGCTAAATTAAAGTTCGGCTCATGGAAAGAAGTGATCGATTTTGCAAAAAAAAGCGGCGTTCTGTTCTATGACTTTCGCTTCAGCGATATCGGCGGCGCATGGCACCACGTGTCATACCACGTAGATTCGATCACAGAAGATTCTTTCAAAGGTCTGCCCTTCGACGGTAGTTCGATTACCAAGTGGCAACCCATCAACCGTTCAGATATGCAGCTGATTCCCGACATGGAAGGCGCTTTCATGGATCCTTTCACTGCAGACCCGACACTCGTGATCTTCTGCGATGTTTATGACATCTATAAGAAGCAAATGTACGAAAAGTGCCCGCGTTCGATTGCCAAAAAGGCACTCGAGTATCTCAAATCAACAGGCCTCGGCGATGTGGCTTACTTCGGCCCGGAAAACGAGTTCTTCATCTTCGACTCGATTCGTGTGCGCGATGACATCAACTGCCAGTACTACGAAATCGATTCAAACGAAGGTGCGTGGAACACGGCGACTGCACAATACAACGACGGTCACAACCTTGGCCACCGTCCCGGTACAAAGGGTGGTTACTTTCCGGTTTCACCACGCGACTCGCAGGTTGATATCCGCGCTGAAATCGTGAAGACACTGCACGAAGTCGGCCTCGAGACCTTCGTCGTACACCACGAAGTAGCACAGGCGCAGGGTGAGATTGGCGTGAAATTCGGCACACTGATCGAAGCGGCCGACAACGTTCAGAAACTGAAATACGTTGTGAAAAACGTCGCGAAGCGCCATGGCAAAACGGCCACTTTCATGCCGAAGCCGCTCTTTGGCGACAACGGTAACGGTATGCACGTGCACCAGTCGATCTGGAAAAATGGTGAAAACCAGTTCGCCGGCGACAAATACCAGGATCTCAGCGATTTCGCACTCAACTACGTGGGCGGAGTCCTGAAATATGCGCGCGCGATCGCCGCATTCTCGAACGCGTCGACCAACTCTTACAAGCGCCTGATTCCAGGTTTCGAAGCTCCTTCGATTCTGACGTACTCAGCGCAGAACCGCTCGGCTTCATGCCGTATCCCGTTCGTTTCGGGTGCCAAGGCGAAGCGCGTCGAGTTCCGTTTCCCCGATTCAACCGCAAACCCCTACCTCTGCTTTGCCGCGATGCTGATGGCAGGCCTCAAGGGAGTGCAGGACAAGATCGATCCGGGCAAACCGATGGAAGAAGACCTGTTCGAACTTTCACTCGACGAGATCCGCGAGAAGGGTATCCAGCAGATGCCTCACACGCTGCGTGAAGCGGTTGAGACCATGCTGACCAACCGTGGCATCTTTGAGCAGGGTGGAGTGTTCACGAAAGAGTTCATTGACACTTACAAAGAGCTGAAATTCGAAGCAGAGATCTGGCCGTGGGAAGCACGTCCGCATCCGTTCGAATTCCTCTCCACTTACTCTTGCTAATCGGTTCGTTTCGGCTCCGCTCAACGAACCTCTAGAGGTCGCTGAGCGCAGTCGAAGTGACCTTACGACAAAAGGGCCTGCGGGCCCTTTTCTTTTAGAGTTTTACGCCCTGACTCAGCTGCGCTTTGCTGCGCGGGGCCATGAGTTCAATTGCCGTCAAATTCAGTAAGTTGCACGCTGGCGCCACGCTGCCCGGACGGCAATCGGCACACGCAGCAGGCTATGATGTGCATGCCTGCCTCGACCACAATCTCACCATAAAACAGGGAAGTATCACCCCGGTACCCACTGGTCTCGCGGTGGAAATCCCCCCCGGTTACCATATTTCGATCCGGGCGCGCTCCGGAATGGCGGTAAAGCATGGCCTCACGCCGGTGAATACTCCCGGGACAATCGACGCCGATTATCGCGGCGAAATATTTGTGCCGTTGATCAACCTCGGCACCGAAGACTATACTATCAGGCACGGCGATCGCATTGCCCAACTGCTGCTCGAGAAGACCTACGAGATCGACTGGCAGGAAGGAAGCTTAAGCGAAACCGCGCGGGGCGAAGGAAAATTTGGTTCCACAGGTAAGCGCTGATCCAGCCGGCATTATTGACTACCCGCGGCGGTTAGAACACAACCAGCTGTATTTTGCTTTCGGCGGCGGGGTGGGCCGCTTTGGTACGAATTTTACCGTCTTTCATCTCAACAACACCACAATCTGGATCGACGTCGGTTCTGGTTTCGCCAACCACCATACGCCCGGCATGGACAAGAACCTGCCCAATCGGCAGCTGCTGCTGGGGTTTCCACCCACCGCGATATTTCTGACGCACGGGCACGAAGACCACATCGGTGCCCTGCCGCACCTGACCGAAGTAATTCCGGCCGGAACGCCGCTCTTTGCCTCGCCATTCACTACCGCTTTGGTCACCGCGCGGCTCAAAGACCGCGGTATTGATCCCGCGCGCTGGAATTTCCGGCTGATCGAGCAGGATTCCGACGTCGAAATCGGACCATTCCGCGTCTCGACATTCTTCATGCCGCATTCCATTCCGCAGTGTTTTTCTGTCGGGCTCGAAGCTGTCCTGCCAGAGGGAAAAAAACGTATCTACTTCAGTAGCGACTTCAAGATGCGCGGTTCTGAGGTGCGGCACAAGGTGCAGAATATCAAAAAATTTGCGCCAGTCGATTTCCTTTTTGTGGATTCGACCGGTTCGCTGCACGAAGGCGAAACCACCGACGAACGCGAAGTGGACGAGTCGCTCGAGCGGCTGATTGCCCGCACTCCGGGTCGCATCTTCATCACCACGTTTGCCTCGCAGGTTGAGCGCATCAAGAATATCGTGCGCATAGCGTCAGGTCTTGCCCGGCCGGTCGGCTTTCTCGGCCGCTCGCTCAAAGCCCAGTGGGAAGCAGCGTTTATTTCGCGTGAGGTTGCGGCACCCCTGCACCTGCAGAAACCACCATCGTACACCTCGCAGAATGCCGTCTGGCTTGTTGCCGGTTGCCAGGCTGATAAGAATTCCTCTTTCTCGCGGCTAACGCATGGCACGCTGGCAAAGGTCCGCCTCAAAGCGGGCGACACGCTGGTCTATTCGGCCAGCATGATTCCGGGAAACGAAGGCAAGATTTACGAGGCGTTGAACCTGGCTGCTGATGCCGGCGTGCGCGTGGTGGGAGTTTCAGGCGATACGCGCGTGCACGCGAGCGGGCATGGTAAGCGCGGCGATATCGAACGGCTGATCAGCTACCTGAAGCCGCGGCATATTCTGCCAGTGCATGGTGACCCGCTGCACTTTCATGCCTTTCTCGATTTTATCGACCAGAAGAAACTGGCGGTTACGGTCACCGAGGGGCACCGTATCTACGCGCTGGGCGATGCCCCCGTGCTGGTAGAATCGGTACCCGACGAAACATGCCTCGTCGAAGCAGGGGAGATCCACTTCGACACAACTCTCTACCGCGAGCGCAACCACCTGGCAGAGCAGGGTATCTGTTTTGTCGCACTCGAAGCTGACCGGTTTGCGGTTTCAGCAGTGAGTTATGTGGGCGTGATGAGCGGCCAGTTTGAAAAGACCATGGCGCCGCGCCTGCTCGTAGCGGCACAACAGGCAGCGATTGCAGCAGCGCAGAGCGCATCCAACAACCGGGAAAAGAAGCTGCGCGATTTTCTCGGCAAGCTGCACGAAGAACTAATAGGAAAGAACCCTTATATCAAGATCGTTACACTCCGGGACAGCCTGAACTCACTGAAGAGTCCAGCGGAAGGTAGTATAGAACCGCCTGTGGTGAGCGGCCTGTCCCGAGCGGAGTCGAGGGGAGTCGAACCACCTGTGGTGAGGGGAATCGAACCACCTGTGGTGAGCGGAGTCGAACCATGAATGCACTGCGGATTATACCCTGTCTCGACGTGAAGGATGGCCGCGTCGTAAAAGGGGTTAACTTCGTAAACCTGCGCGATGCCGGTGATGCCGTTGAGTGCGCGCAGGCCTACGACCGTGAGGGCGCAGACGAACTTGTTTTTCTCGATATCACTGCCTCATCTGACCGTCGGGCGATTATCCTCGACCTGGTAAAGCACGTGGCTGAACACGTATTTATTCCCTTCTGCGTCGGTGGCGGCATCCGAACCCTCGAAGACATGCAGCTGATTCTGGCCGAAGGGGCGGACAAAATTTCGGTCAACACAGCCGCGTTTGAAAACCCGCAGCTACTGACGCAGGGCGCAGAGCATTTCGGCAGCCAGTGTATCGTCTGCGCGATCGACGTGAAGTTTAACGGTACATTCCACGAGGTATTCCTGCACGGGGGACGCACGCCCACGGGCAGAGAAGCCGTTGACTGGGCGCAGGAAGCCGTTTCCCGTGGGGCAGGGGAGCTTCTTCTCACCTCGATGGATGCGGACGGGGCAAAAACGGGCTATGACCTTGGTATCACTGGCAAGATCAGCAGGGCGGTCTCTGTTCCGGTCATCGCCTCGGGCGGTGCCGGCAAAAAAGAACACTTTGCCGAGGCATTTAACGCGGGTGCGCGCGCGGCACTTGCTGCTTCGCTGTTCCACTTTAATGAGCTGAAGATCGGCGATCTCAAGAATTATCTGAGTGAGCAGGGGTTTCCGGTCCGCACGGACTTTTGACCGTTTACAGGGCGACCCTCCTCGGCATTTCTTCCTACTGCGTTATGCTTCTGGCCGCAGGTCAGACAGATTTTTTCGGGCAGGTTTTTTGATTGCAGGGGCAGCCGAGGCCGGTCATGAGCGTTCATGAGCGAATCGATAACGCTGCGGTTTACTCTGCCGGTAGCAGCAAGCAAGGTCTACGACGCCTGGCTCGACGGGGCGCAGCACAGTGCCATGACGGGCGCTAAAGCCACGGCCTCGAGGGAGGTCGGGGGCGAGTTCACCGCCTGGGATAATTACATACGGGGCAAAAACCTGCTGCTCATAAAAAACCAGAAGATTGTGCAGAGCTGGCGCTCTTCTGAATTTCCCGACGAGGCAGCTGATTCGGTCTTGTCGATTCGCCTGACAGAAAAGCACGGCATCACTGAGGTAGAGCTGGAGCATGCAGATATACCTCCCGGGCAATCGGTGCAGTACCAGTCCGGTTGGATTGAATTTTACGCAAACCCGATGCAGAAATATTTTGCCCGTGAAAAGGGTAATGCGCCGCGCCGGGCTAAAAAAACCGCGATTACCAGAGCGCCAGAAAAACCTGCAGGCAAGGTTACCACAAAGCCGAAGAGGCAGGGGGGGCAGAAAAAGACAGTAGCCAAAGCAAGGAAGAAATCAGGCAAGGTTACCGCTAAGGGCAAAAAATAATGGATACGTCACAATTCGCCAATCTCATCGCACTCGCTGTACCGGTTTTCTTCATCTCGATCGCCATTGAGGTGGTCCTTTCACTGGTACTGAAGAAAAAGGTTTACCGCTTCAATGATTCAGTTTCCGATCTGAGCGCCGGCATGCTGCAAGAGCTGGTGGGTGTATTCACAAAAGTACTCCTCTTCGGTGTCTATATCATCGTCTTTGACTGGGTGCACAAACCAGCGGGAGCAACGGCTGCCGCGTCTTATGGCATACCCGTCAATATCTGGACCTGGATAGTCGTCTTTTTGCTGGTTGATGTGATCTACTATGTTTTTCACCGCAATTCGCACAATATCGCGGTGATCTGGGGTTCGCATGAGGCTCACCATTCCAGCCAGGAATACAATTTGTCTGTCGCGCTGCGCCAGGGGGCATTCCAGCGGCTGTTTTCTTTTCCCTATTACCTGCCTATGGCAGTAGTCGGTTTCTCACCGCTGCAGTTCATGGTCTGTTCGCAGATCAACACGCTCTACCAGTTTTTCATTCATACGCGTCTGGTCGGAAAACTCGGGTTTCTCGAATACTTCATGAACACTCCCTCGCACCACAGGGTACACCACGGGGTCAACCCGAAGTATATCGACAAGAACCACGCGGGAGTGCTGATCATATGGGACAAACTCTTCGGTACTTTTCAGCCCGAAGAAGAAGAACCGCACTACGGCACAGTCAAACCTCTTACAACGCTCAACCCCGTCTGGACGCAGCTGCATTACTTCTGGCACCTGGTGCAGATGAGTACCAGGGCGCGTGGTTTGGACAAGCTACGCGTCTGGATCAAAGGGCCCGGCTGGAAACCTGATTATCTTGGTGGCAAGACCGAAATTCCTGAAATTGACCCGGCCAGTTACCGCAAGTATGATCCGGAAAATACGCCGGAGCTCAAGGCGTATGCCGGCGTTGTTTTTGCCCTCACGCTGCCTGTCTTTCTCATCATGCAGCAGTCGAAGGGCTTACCTCTCTTGCAGCAGGCAATTCTTGCGATACCGGTTGTGATTGGCCTCGCGGCTACCGGCGGCCTTATGATGCGCCGTCGCTGGGGAGTTTACCTCGAACTCGTCCGAATTCCCCTGTTTACCCTGATCGTGCTGGGCGTTTCGAGTGTCCTCAAGCGCGAGATTATGGTCACTGCGGTGAGTGCTGCGGCAGCAGTGGGAGCTATCCAGCTCATCTGGTTGTTGCTCCACTACCGCAAACACCGTCCTGCTTTTGCCTGATTCACAGGGGCAAAGCCCCTGAGCTTCCTGTGAGCATAATGCTTTGCCCCGTATTTGCAGGGGCAAAACTAACCCATATTCCTCATTAATGGAGAAACAAGTAAAATGAAAAAGTACAGAAAACCTGTGGTAGTGCTGCTTCTTGCCGCTATCACTATCACCTGCGGTGGCGACAAATCGCAGTGGTTATGGAAAATTGAAGGCAAATCCGTCAGCCTTCGGCAGCTCGACGAGGCCTACAGTGGCTTTGGCGTTCTGATGAAAGAGCAGCTGCAGCAGCGCATGGGCCGTTTTATTCCTGAAGAAGAATTTAAGCAACTGCTCGAAGATCCAGATCGTTCAGGTAATCCCCAGCTGGCAGAAATGTTCAAGAGTTTCGGCAAAGATCTTTTCGCCGAGCAGTACAAAGACATGCTGATACTCAACATGGAAGCGCAAAAAGACGGCTTTGCAAAACGTGCTGACGTTAAGGCAAAACTCGACTTCCTGCAGAAGTACTTCCTAGCAAACATGTATCTCTTTGACTCGCTGAAACTGCAGGATATCAAGATCAGCGACGCCGAGGCCTATGCCGCATGGGAAAAAGCCAAGCGCGAAGACGCCCGACTCAGGACGATTCCTGTTGACCAGGGGCTCGAAATGGTCAAAGGCCGCATGGTGATGGCAGCCGCGATGGAAAAACAGCGTACGCTGATGAAAAATGCCACACAGAAGTACCGTATCGAAAACAACAAGGATTTCGATATAGTCGAGCACGTGAAGGGCCTGCGCGAAGCTGCCCGCAAGAAGCGTGAAGCCGAAGCGGCAGCGGCAGCTGAAGCTAACGCACCCAAAAAGTAAATTCAGGAAACGGGCAGGCGAGTTCCTGCCTCAACTCACAACTTCTGCCGGTCTGCCCCAGGCGGCCGGCGGGCTTCTTCTGCCAGGCTGCTAGCGCGGGGCGGGTTGTTGTCCCAGTAATCGCTCGAAGACTTCCGGTTGAAAGCGGCGAAAGGGGGCCACAAACTCTGTATAGCGTACTGAATGCCGTGCCAGCACTTTCTCCAGCAGTTCGCGGTTTGACCTGGGTGCCCCGCCACGCAGGTAGTGCACAAATCGCTCGGTGGCAAATTCGCTGATCACCTGATCGACCAGCGCTGATTCGATATTGACCTTCCGCCTGCTGCAACCCGCACCGAGTAGCAACGTTATTGTCACCAAGAGTAGAGTGCTATTCCGCAGCCGCATATATTTGTACGGCTTCAATGCCGCTGCCCGGCGGAAAGGATTTTTCTGCCCTGCGGAGTGCCTCGGCAAAGGCCTGTCTTGCTGATACTTCACGCCGGTTTCGCCGCTGCAGAAAATCAAAGAGGAATGCGGTGCGGGCTGCGGGGTTCATACCATCAGGAAGCAGTATCGCTGCCCCGGTTTGTCGCCCGGCAATAGCCCAGAGCAGGCTGTAGTGACTGGTTCCATTCTGCGATTTGCCTGCCTCAACAACAAGATTCTCAAGAACGATATTGCATGGATATTCTGCCGGCACATTACCCGCCAGCGTGATGAGGGTGTCCTGAAACAGACCCGCGGAGAACAAACACTCAGGCCTGGTCCTAAGATTGAGCTGGGCCGAAAAAATGTCTGACAGGTCGGCGCGCGTCGATTTCCAGCCATTTCCGGCCAGGTCATGCAGCAACAGTCGTGCCGGCGTGCGCATCGCAGGTGCGCAGTCGCTGCAGGAAAAGAAGAGCGGAGCGACCTGTAGGACGGTCTTTGTATTTGATTGCGTGCCAACAAGTGCCGGGGCCAGTCCAAAAAGGCGAACCGGATTTCCCGCACGGAAAAATCGCCCCTTTTGATCGGCGTTTACGTCTTCCCACTTGCTGAATACCTGCAGCGTCGAATTCTGTACACCTGGCTGGTACAGGATGGTCTGTGTGCTGTCGGCATACAGCAGATCGCCACCGGTTTCTGTGGCAGGACTTTGGCGTGCACCGTAATCGCCGCCGAGTATCCAATCGTGCAGTTCGGCTCCCAGTTCTCCGGCATCTGCCGCCGAAAACTGGAAGAGGGAGCTACCCCTCAGGTGCCGGCGTGCCAACTGGCGGTGCATGGCTGAAAATAGCGCCCCGGCTTCACTCGCCCGCAGAGAACCAGTCAGCTGGCGCAGCGCGCGTCCCCCGGTGTCAGAAGGCAGGATTAATCCCCAATCCAAGAAGACCAAATCTTCATGTAGCTTACCCGCAGCATCGAGCAGTGCAATTGCCATTTCGGGCCGCTGCGGTTTACTGCCCGATTTTGCCAGTGTGCCTTGGAGCGCCAGGTATTGTACCAGCGCAGTCGCATCGGCACGCTCTTTTGGGTTTGCCGGCAAACCGAGGGTATAACGTACAATTTCCCGGGCTTCGGGGCTCAGGGATTTCTCGCTGAGCCATGCCTGCCATACGTCGCGCGCAGCGGGCAGGCCACATTTTTCGTAGAACAGGCGTTCCCTGATACGCCATTCTGTCTCGGGTTCACTGCCTTCAAACGGCTGCAAAGGTGAAGGACATTTGCCACTCGCGAGAAAATGCAGCATTTCACTGCGGAGCTTCTGGTTAGCCGCCGAACGCCGCACTGACACAAATTCTTCGCGGGGTACCTGGTTGCCTGCGATAAAACCATTCAGAAGGTCGCGGCTCGCCCGTGCAATTTCCGCAGCGCGCAGGTATTCTCTTTGCCAGACCAGCAAATTCTGCAGGGTCTCGCTGATGCGCAGAAAGTCAGGATAGTTTTCACCACTGCGCACTTCACTGCGTCCAAACTCCCGCTCGAGCAGACGCCCTGCCGCAGCAAAATCGGACGACTGAATCCAGAAGCGTGCCAGCGCCAGTGGGTCAGACTGGTCACCGTGTCGCTCGTACAGAAAATCTGTCAGGCCACGCGCCATACCCAGGTTGCCATAGTACAGGTGCTCCTGTATCTGGAAAAAAATTGTCCTCCGTCGCCAGTAGTTCCTTGCAGAGGGTTGAATTGCTGCGCTCAGCTCAAGAAAACGTGCGGCCCGCAAACCACGGGACATGCCACCTGCTGTGCGCAGCCCGGTGCTTCCCCGCAGCAACCGCACGAAATTTTCCAGGTCGGCATCCTTTTCCCTGAGGTTCTGCCCCAGCTGGAGTTCTGTACGGGCCACGGTTTCCTGCAGGCGATCCAGCGCGATCTTTCCCGCGTCGTGGCCGGATAATCCGGATTCAATATAGAGCTGCAGCCGACAGAGCAGGTAATCACGGAATGTGTCGCGGTTCTCACCCCACGGCAGGTCATCGGCTTTAAGTTGCGAAGGGGAGCGCGGCCATTCAAAGCGGCTTCGAAGCGAAGCATACGCGATTTCCAGCGAGGTTTCTGCCCGTTTGTAATAAAACTCCGCCTGGGATACTTCACCCCTGAGGGCGAAATGCCCGCCAATTGCTATCTGGCGCTGGAACTCACTGAACGGGCCTTGCTGGAACAGGATGTTCCAGTTACCCTGGGCCATGATCGAGTCGATGAGTCGCTTGGGCAGCGTCGAGGCCAGGCGGAGGGCATTTTTTTCCCGCCAGGGAACCGCTCGAATCTCAAAAATAAGGAGAGTGAACAGGCAGAGGGATACCTTGAAAATACCCCTCTGCACGGAGTCTGTCAGGCCGCTTTGAGCCCCAGTGCCCTTGCCAGCAGAGAACGGGCAATCACCCGCAGGGCCAATACTTCTTCTACACCTTCGAAGATGCTGAAAACGCGCGCATCGACGAACAGGCGCGATACTTCATATTCTTCGGCGTATCCCATACCGCCGTGGATCTGCATTGCTTCGCGTGTCACCCACTCGGAAATCTTGCACGAATAGAATTTCACGAGCGAGGCTTCCATCGAACCTTCGTGCTTGTCCATCAGGCGGGCAGATTTATAGGTCATCTGGCGCACTGCCTGCGTGATCGCAGCCATCTTG
Source organism: Spirochaetota bacterium (assembly GCA_049323535.1). GTDB lineage: Bacteria > Spirochaetota > Leptospiria > Turneriellales > Turneriellaceae > Turneriella. The sequence goes on from JBMOPL010000007.1 coordinate 124,060, forward strand.
GCAATTTTGTGCTGGTTGATGCCGTAAGACAGAATCGGCTTACCGAAGACTTTGCGGTCCATTGCGTACTGCAGAGCTTTTTCGACAGCGGCCTGCATCACACCCGTTGCGCGTGCAGCGGTCTGCAGGCGACCGCCCGCAAAACCTGCCATTTGCAGGTAGAAACCTTTACCCAGGCCCGCCTCGCCGCCGATGAGGTTTTCATCAGGGACGAAGTAATCTTCAAACACCACCTCGTAAGAGTGCATACCACGGTAGCCAATTGTCGCAATTGCCTTACCATGCACACGCCCGCCCTCCGGCTGTTTGTAGTCGAATTCATGGTCACGAGTCGGTGGCTTTTCTGCGAGCAGAATCGATAGCCCCTTATGCTTGAGCGACATATCGGGGTTGGTGCGCGCCAGGACAAGCATCACGTCCGCCATGCCGGCAAAAGTACACCACGTTTTGACACCGTTGATGCGCCAGCCACCGTCCACCTTTACCGCAGCGACTTTCATGCCTGCAACGTCTGAACCATAGTCAGGTTCTGTGACGGCAACGGCAGATTTCTTCTCGCCCGAAGCGAGCAGGGGGAGCCATTTCTGCTTCTGCGCCTCTGTACCACCGGCTGAAATTGCCTTCGCGACGATTTCAGGCCGAGTGATGAGACTGCCCGCGACACCGACACTGCCGCGTGACAGTTCTTCGGTGACAACTGCCATTGAGGTGTGGTCGGGGTTTTCTTCTGACTGAAAGCCGCCGTACGTGTCGGCGATTGAAAGACCAAAGCAGCCCATCTCGGCCAGACCGTCGATGATCTCATCGGGAATGGTCAGGTCCTGGCGGTGGACTTTTTCAGCCAGGGGCTTAACCTGGCCTTCAGCAAACTTGCGGAAAGTGTCGGCCATCATTGCCTGGTCGTCGTTAAGACCATAAGCACCGTAATCCTTGCTTGATGCCAGCGCGTCGGAGATTTTTTTTGCAAAAGCCTCTGAGCTAAATTCAGCTATGAAGCTGTAGATTTCTGAAGTCTTGAGATCAGCGTCGAATTGGGCCTGGGATACTCCCATTTTTTGTGCTGCCGTGCGCAGCCGGCCGATAATGTCCTGCAGTGCATCGGCAATAAAGAACAGCGACAGGTTCTCTTCGATGCTGCCTGGACCTTTGCCGACTTTCGCCGGGTAGGCAACCATTTCATCGATTGCGAAAATCTCTGCCGCTACCCAGGCGAGGTCGTAATTGGCGACCTGGTCCTGGTCCATTTTGTCTGTGGAGATGTTGTTGTTCTCAAAAGCCTTGTCAGCAAGATATTTTTCGAATTTCGCGTAGAAATTCTTAACGTTGCTGACGATGCTCGTGACGTTTGTGAGAGCCATTTATTTTCCCTTCTCGACGCCCACGATATGGACGACGTTCGTTGTTGCAGAGCCACCGATGTTGAGTGTTGCGCCGACGCGTGCACCCTCTACCTGTGTTTCACCCGCTTGGTTCGTGAGCTGCTTGTAGACGTCCAGCAGCTGGCGGGCACCAGTCGCACCTACCGGGTGACCTGCACCGATGAGTCCGCCTGATGGGTTGAACGGCAGCTTGCCGCCGATGCGAATGTCACCGCTGTCAATTGCCTTGTAAGCTTCACCCGGAGCAGTCAGACCGAAGTGTTCAATCGCCGCGTATTCCGAAGTCGTAAAGCAGTCGTGGGTTTCAACGAGGTCGAGATCTTTTGGGCCCTTGATGCCGGCGCGCTTGTACGCGTCGGTGATTGCCTTGCGCGTATGGGGAAGGATGTACTTGCCCTCTTTCTTTGCCGCATAAGCTTCTTCAGTTTTTACGTCAAAGAGGATTGGAGCAGTGGCATGGCCCCAGCCCATGATGTGCGGGATGTTCTTCAGTTTCAGGCCATGCTTCTTGGCGTAAGCCTTTGCATATTTCTCCGAAGCCAGGAAGATAACTGCCGCCCCATCAGTCACCTGCGAGCAGTCGGTGATGTGGATAATACCACCAACTTCCATGTTGAAGTTACCGCGGCTGAGCGCGTGTTGCTTGTTCATGTACCATTCGCGGGTTTGCGCCAACGGGTTTTTGCGGCCGTTTTCGTAGTTGATCGCAGAAATCTCTGCCAGGTGGTCATACTTCAGTCCATACAGCTCTTCGTAGACGGTGCCGAGGCGGCCGAAGAGTTTTGGAAACGGGAACTGCACGCCCTTGGCTTCTTTGTCGTACCAGGCAGCAGTGCCGAGAAAGTCACCACCCGTCTTTGAATCGACGGACTTCATGAGTTCAACACCCACAACCATTGACAGGTCATAGTGACCCGCTTCAATTTCGGTGCGTGCAACCAGGGTAGAAATGGCGCCCGAAGCGCAGGCGGCTTCGTGGCGGCTCGTGGGCACGCCGCGCAGCTTTTCGCTGTAGTTGACTGCCATTGCGCCGAGGTGTCCCTGCATCGCATAGAGCTCACCTGCGAAGTTGCCCACGTGGATGGACTCCACGTCTTTTGGGTCAATCTGAGTAGAAGTGAACGCCCCGTCCATTGCCTCGTACATGAGTGCCTGGATATTTTTGCCTTCTTTAGACCAGTTGCGGGCGAAGTCTGTCTGGTAGCCGCCCAGAATATAAACGCGTTTTTGCTTAGCCATGGTTTTTCTCCTGCTTATATAGTGTAATACCGAACTTATCTGCCCACCAGAAATTTGCTGACATCTGCTACGCGGCAGATGCGGCCTTTTTCTTTCAGGTTCTTCAGCTGTGCGGGCACCGGAATGCCTGCTTTTTCGATCAGCGCCGCGGTTTCTTTCGCGCCGCCGAACAGGTCTACCCAGCCCGAAGGTGGCAGCCATGAGAAGCCCGAAGACATCACACGGTCAATACCGTGAATGCCGTCTGCTTCCGGGGTGACTTCGCCAATGCGCGCGAAGCTGTAGGCGACATAGCCCAGGATAAAGTAGCGGACGATCTTCCCCTCTTCGCCGGGTGCGTTCTTGATCAGTTCGATCGCGCGCGGGTACATGCCATCCTGGATTGCCTGCTTGGTCTTTTCGACCCAGTCAATTTTCTCTTTTTTGGTGGGCGCAAAGCTGAGGTCGGCGATATTAAGGGTCGTCTTGTTCTTTTCTGCGTCGCGGTTGAAGTAACCGCCTTTACCCTTTGCCTTGCGGCCGAGCATGCCGGCGTCGATCATCTTCTGCACGTAGGCAGGCATCTTGTAGGTGTCGATGCGCTCGTCTTTGACGTTTGCCACTACGTTGTCGACAATCGCCTTGTGCACGTCGAGACCGACGAGGTCAATTGTCGCGAGCGGGGCCAGTGCGCGGCCGGTGTAGGGCCCAAGCAGGTAGTCAATCTTATCGACACCATATTTTTCCGCGTGGATCGCCGCGTCGTTCAGCAGCTGGAAACCGATACGGTTACCGGCGAATGCCGCCGTATCTTCGGTGATGATGTTCACACGGCGCAGCACTTTCTCGCAAAAGTCGTAAACAAATTCGCGGGTGTCTGCGGGTACATCGGGGTGAAAAATCAGCTCGTTTGCAGGCAGCTTTCCTGGCGGGTTATAAAAGTGCGTACCCATGAAGTTCTTGCGGAAGTTATCGCTGCGCCCTTCACCCATTTTGCGGATCGACAGGCCTGACGAGACCGTGCTCACCAGCGCGTCGGGTTTCTTCAGTTTTTCGATTTTTGCGAAGAATTCGTTCTTAATCGCCATGTCTTCCGCGAGGCCTTCGAAGATCCAGTCGCAGCTGGGGATTTCTTTTTCAAGATCGTCATAACTCGCGGCTTTGATGTACTTGCGCAGCACGTCTGAGCGCGCCTGGCCGACAGCCGCCTCGAGGCCTGCGGTCGCCTTATCGAGTGACCGGGCGAAAAACACACATTCGATGTCCGCCTGGGCAAAGATACCTCCTGAGAGTGAGCCCATGTTACCTGAGGCACCAAGAACCCCGACTTTTTTGATCACGCGTGTTGATTTCGCCATGTTTTCTCCTTTAATTGAGCCAAAGAAAGCCCTGGCAGCCGCTGGGTTTTAACCCTAAATGCTGACTTCACCCGGGTAATATGCAGAATTTGTGCCCGAAACAGCGCGACAAGCAAAAGGCTGCCCGAGTGTCTTTAGTCCGGGGACATATGTTACAGTGGGATTGCTGAAATAAGCGCCCGCCCTTAAGCGGTTTTTACGACAAAACTGAACTTGAAGGGACGGGCAAATGTACGATTACCAGGAAATCTATCGGC
>JBMOPL010000008.1:0-124676 GCA_049323535.1 Spirochaetota bacterium
ATAATATTCATTATCCGTCTGTCAAAGAACAGATCAACTTCCGATTAACCCGATCGGGGCGCGCCATACGCGCCGGAAGGTCCCGCTGCAGCACCCTAAGGCCCTGCGGCGGAGCGCCACTTTAGGAACGCTCAACAGAGCGTCAAACAAAAAGACGTTTTTTGGTACCGAGATTAAGCACCGTGCGAGCTGCCCTTGGCCTATGCCGATGCAGTGGAGCAGCTGAGACTTCCCCACCAACAGCACAAGCATAAGCAGATTAAGGACAAAAGACGAAATTTTCTGAATGAATTATGTCTCATGAGGGCGACAGGCATCACAACGGAAGAAAGGATTGGCCGCCCTTCCTCTGCAATTCGCGGCTACTCAGCCTTTAACCGTTAATGGATTGACAGTCGCCGAAAATTTGCTGCGCTTCAGTATGCACAACAGCGCAGAATTTCTTACAGAACGCCGGCGTGAACGCATACTTACCGCACTCAACAACCGCACCCGTCGTATCAGCGTATTGCTCGAAGACATTTACGACCCACTGAATGGCAATGCAGTGCTGCGAACGGCCGATGGACTGGGAATCCAGGATATTTACATCGCTGAAAACCGCCACGCCTTCAACGTACATTCCAAAGTCTCCGGGCGTGCATCGGCGTGGCTCACGCTCCACCGCTTTCGCGCCGCGGGCGGCGTGCAGAAACAGGATTACCGCGTGAAACCCGCGGGCATCCAGGATGCGACACGGCAGGCGTACGAATCTCTGCGGAACTCTGGTTATTCGATAATTGCCACGAGCCCGAGGGGAAAATCCGTCTCATTGCGCACGCTCGACATCAGCAAAAAATATGCAATAGCGCTCGGGAGTGAACACTGGGGATTGTCAGACTGGGCCATTGAAAACGCTGACATGTCGGTGGCGCTGCCGATGCTGGGCTTCACCGAAAGCTACAATATTTCTGTCACGGGGGCAATGATACTGCATTACCTCGCAGAGAGATTGCGCTTTGAGACTTCTGACTGGGGTTTAGGTGAGAATGAGAAAACAGAGCTCTGGAACAGCTGGACTCAGCTGAAAAGATAGCTTGCTGGTCTTTACGACCAGCAAGCCATGAAAACATCAAGAATGTTCTTCGATGTACTTCTGTACGTCGCCGACAGTCTGGATTTTTTCAGCGTCTTCGTCTGGAATTTCGATACCGAATTCCTCTTCGAGCGCCATTACCAACTCAACAGTGTCGAGTGAGTCTGCACCGAGGTCGTCGATGAAGTGGCTCTCGTTTGTGATTTCGCCTTCGTCAACACCGAGTTGCTCAGCGATAATCTTTTTTACTTTGCCCATGATTTCTTCTGTTGAAGCCATTTGGGTCTCCTTTTTGCCATAATCTGCGCTACGCGCAAATTATGGAGTTTAAATTTTTTGCCATAATTTTCATATAATCAAAATTATAGGCCGGCAAGTCCGCCATTCACGTGCACGCATTGCGCAGTCACGTAGGCAGAGAGGTCTGACGCGAGGAACAGGATGACTTTGGCGATGTCATCGGGTTCACCCGGTCGTTTCAGAGGAATTGCAGCAATCATTTGTTCCCGCAGTTTTTCGGGAATTTTGTCGGTCATCGGGGTCTTGATAAACCCCGGAGCCACCGCGTTCACGCGAATGCCCATAGGAGCGAGCTCTTTGCCGAGTGCATAAGTAAAACCGAGTACGCCCGCTTTCGAGGCGCTGTAGTTTGCCTGACCCGGGTTACCACCGGCAGCGATGGAGCTAATATTCACAATGGCACCTTTGCGTGCCTTGCGCATATGGTTCACTGCAGCGTGAGCGCAGTTGTATGTACCGGTGAGGTTGATGTCGATAACTTTTTGCCACTGGTCTGGTTTCATTCGGAGGAAAAGACCATCCATGGTGATCCCGGCGTTATTGACCAGAACATCAATTTTTCCCCATTTTTCAACGGCCTTGTTGCAAAGGGCTTCAGCCTGGTCGTATTTTGACACATCGCAAGCCATGGAAATTGTCTCAACTCCCATTTTGGCGATTTCCTGTGCGGTCTGCTCTGCTGTGGCGGCGTCGATATCTGTTATGACAAGCTTAGACCCCTGTTCAGCAAATTTCTCTGCAATACCCCGGCCAATGCCTCGTCCGGAACCGGTTACAATGACCACAGCGTCTTTCAGATCTTCCAAAACCGTCTTCATGGGCCACAATTTACCGGTGAATCATTGCGGCAACGATTTGGGAACTACGAGGCCGCGAATAATTCGTCTCACGCAAAAATAAAAGAACGCCCGCGCGTTTCCCGGGATTTTTTTCGCAATTTCCCGGTTAGATCCATATTTTATCCACGTGGAGCAATTGCTCGCGGTAATCACATTTGGTTTGGCCAACGGCATGACTCCCGGTCCCAACAATACGTTGCTCATGATTTCAGGGGCAACATGGGGCTTCACGGCCACACTGCCCCACCTGCTCGGTGTCATCATCGGTTTCCCTCTCATGGTGTTTGCCATTGGCCTGGGCCTTGGTCGGCTACTGGGCGAATGGCCGGTTTTGCATACCGCTCTCAAGGCAGCCTGCGCGGTGTGGGTTGCGGTCGTCGCGCTCAGGCTGCTGAAGACATCTAAACCTGGTCAGCAGCACGCCCCGGGTGCGAAGCCGATTTCGTTTTGGAACGCCGCCTTGTTCCAATGGGTCAATCCAAAAGCGCTGGTCATGGCAGTTACCTCGGCCGCACTTTTTATACCGGTGGGCAGCGATATGCTCGAAGGTATTGGCATCGTTTCTGCAGGTTTTTTTCTCGCTGCAATACCCAGCGCGGTCACCTGGTGCCTGTTCGGGGCAATGGTTTCTGATTTTCTGAACTCTGAATTCAGGATACGGATGTTCAACATCATAATGACACTGTTGCTCATCGTTTCAATGCTCCCGGTAATTTTTTAACTTTACCCCTCGCAGATACCGGGTCAGGCGGAACAAAACGTTTGGAGGGTATATGCAGAAACTGTACTTCTTATCCGTATTGCTTCCAGATGCACTTGAAGACCTGATCCTGCAGTTCAAAAAGGAAATCGCAGCGCGATACCATTCCGTCGCCGCCCTCAAACCGATGGGGCATATCACTCTGCAGGAAACTTTTTTCTATGACGACGCCCACTTACCGCGACTGCAGCGTCGACTCGAAGAAGTTTTTGAATGCACGGCTCCTTTTGCCGTTGAACTGCAGAATTTCGGCGCTTTTCCCGCGCACACCATTTTTGCAGCAGTCAAAAATTTCTTTCCGTTTCAGAAGCTGCGCGAATCGCTCTACTGGCAACTCACTCATGAGCCGACTTTTCCTTCTTCTGCATTAGGCAGCAGAAAAATTACCCCGCACGTGACGATCGCGTACCGCGACCTGACACCAGAGGCATTTGACGGGGCGTGGAGTGAGTTTTGCCAGCGTGAGCTTTCTGCACAATTCGCAGTAACTTCCGCACACCTGATGGAGCACCGGGGCAAATGGCGGACCATAAGAGAATTTCCCTTTCAGAATAAGCCGTCGCGACAGCTGCAAAGCCTACAGCTCGATCGGTTCTGTGCCTAAGAATCGGAGAATGGCCCGGTGGGTCTTTTCGCTTTCGTCGCTCGTCGGTATGTGACCGGCATTTTCGAGCGGCAAAAACTGCGCATGTGGCATGACCTTGCGGACGAGTTCAGCGTTGCTGAACGGAATCACTCTGTCTTTTTTTCCCCAGATCAGTAGTGTCGGAAGTTTCTTTTTGCCGACGCGTTCGTAGATGTCCTGCATTTTCCCCATGTTCATGTGGCGGAGTGTTGAGACTATTGCATCTGCATAACCGGCGTATTCGGTCTGAACCAGGGCAGATGCCTCTATCGTTGCCGGTACATTTCTCGCAAAATTCTCTGCGAGGCCCTTCTGCATCGCCCTGCGCGCCATCAGCCGGCCCGCATAATCGCCGATGCCCGGCAGTTGCACCAGTTTCGCCGTAACCGGTGTAGTCATAGGATACCCGGCAGGGTCAATGAGCACGAGCCGCGAAATCCGTTCGGGGTAGCGATCGGCGAAGTGTACTGCGATAGCTCCCCCCATCGATAGCCCGCAGATAACGAACTTTCCGCCGCCAACGATCTCGTCGGTCAGCTCTTTCAGTTGCCGGACAAACAGGTCTGCGTCGTAGCGCACACCGGGCCTGTCGGAAAAGCCACGGCCGTAAAGATCATAGCGCAGCACGGGTATGCCGTGGCGGACGAGCGCCTTGTAGGTATTGTCCCAAACCACTGAGGGGATAGAAAATCCATGCACGAGCACGACGGTTTCACCTTCGCCTTCGGCATAATCAAATGCTGTTTTGCCGGCCGACAGCTGGATAGACCGTTTGCCAAAGCGTGCGCGCACCTCGTCGGACATCGCGGGTTTCCCGGTGCGCAGCCAGACAAAGTGGCCCCACAAGCCCAGGAAAGAAGCGGCGATAACCCAGAACAAATAGCGGCGCATTGCCGAGCGTCAGAAGCTCGTACATGCCGTCATGCAGATTTGCCCTGTTATTTCGTCGTGCGGGTGTACACGCCGTCCCATTCGGCAGGCGGAGGATTCAGCTTATATGCCTCACAGCGCTCAATGAGCAGCTGGCAGGCCATGTCCGCTACGTTCTGTATTCGCTGCGCTTCCTTAAAAAAACCAATAGCTGCATCCCAGGACTTTTGCAGGTACGCAGCAAGTCCCTGCTCGTAGCGTTTCACTGCGTCGGCCATTTGTACAGTCTCCTGACCTTTTGCACAGATGACCTGGTAGAGGGTTACGGGCTTGTTCTTTCCTTTGACGCGGACGACATCGAGTCGGCGCGTAAAAATTCTGGTCTTGACCTGTTCAACCACAGCATCGGTCGCGAGTATTGTCACGCCGTAATCTTTTGCCGCGGCTTCCAGCCTTGCGGCCAGGTTAACGGTGTCACCCATCATTGTATAAGAAGCGAGGGCATCAGTGCCCATGAAGCCAACCTTGGCGACACCGGTATTCAGGCCAATCCGAAAGGTCATCTCCCGAGCTTCGGGGATATACTTCTTTTTGGCCGTCCATTCTGCCTTAAGCTCCGACAGTTTTTTCTGCATCTCAATTGAGGCAATGACTGCCTTATAGACGTGATCCTGAACATCTACAGGGGAATTAAAAATACCGACAATGGCATCGCCGATATACTTGTCCAGGACTCCCTCATGTTGTTTCAGGATGATGGTCATAGCTGACAGGTATTCATTGAGCAGGTCTGCCAGCTGCGGCGACGTGAGTTTCTCAGAGATATTCGAAAATGATGCGACGTCAGAGAAGAAGGCCGTGATGATCTTTTCGCTGCCGCGTTTGAGTGCCTGCAGGTCTTTCATTGCCTCGCTGACCACTACAGGGTCAATCATTGAACCAAGGATACCCTTGATTTTCTCGCGCTCATTGAGACCACTCACCATCTGGTTTAGAGCTACGGTAAGATTTCCGAACTCGTCTGATCCGCCGTGCTCAAATTCGACGCCCAGGTTGCCCCGTCCTACTTCTTCGGCGCTGCGGATAATGCGCTTGATCTTCTGGACAACGATTCCTGAAATATAGATAGCCAGCAGAATCGATACCAGGCCGATCAGAACCGCAGAGAGCAGCACCTTGTTCCGGTTCGTCCGGACGAGATCAACGCCCGAGGTACGGTCAACCAGTGTCCGCATGATGGCGGTCAGGTTATCCTGGAGAATAGCCACTGCCAGCACGGGCTTTTTTTCGGCAAAAAGCGGCTTACCATCGATCTCCCAGAGTATCTCCTCTGCCTCGCTGCGTGATTTTGCAATCTGCGCTGTCGTGAATAACCGCTTGAGATTTGGCGGCGCGGTTTCGTTACGCGCTTCAGAGACCCAGCGCCTGAGCTCAGCCCAGCGGCGGCGCGCGAGGTCGCGTTCTTTTCGGCTGTTCAGGTAGCGTTCGACCTCTGCATCATCGTAGCGATAGCGCAGGAGAATGGAGTCCTCCCAGGCTGAATCGCGCAAAGACTTCACGGCTTCTGCGCTCAGGTCAGCAACCAGCTCTCCCTGCTCCGGTCCGAATATTTCATCATAGAGGAAGCTGCGCTCGGACACTGCCGCGCCATAATCTTTGTAGAGGTTGCGGAACTCGCGGTCAGTATAGGGCGGTTGCGGAGGCTTCTTCTCCTTAAGGATCTTAAGGCGCGCCTTGATTTTCGGGATTATTTCTGCGAGGCGGGCCGCCAGGGCCCGATCTCGGTCAACCAGGTCTTTTCGCCGCAAGATCTTTTCGGGCTCTGCCACCACCAGTCGTGCCCAGGCTGTTGAAACGGGGCGCTGGTACAGGGGTGAATAGAGTGTCTGGACCTCAAGACCATTCCATTGAAATGCCAGTGCATCGGCATCGACATCCGTTTCAGGCGCATCAATGAGGCGCGAATAGGCCTGCTTTAAATTCGCTTCCATGGCACTCGTTTCTTCAAGTGCGGCCAGCGGGCTTTCTTTGCCGAGCAGATTGGTATCAAAAGAAGCGGCGAGTTTCTGGTCGCCAGAGAGATCGGTCACAGGAAAGGTCTGGATACGAAAGAGTTTTTTCTCAAGGCCGGTTTCCTCAATAATTTTCTTGCGCGAGGGAATCAGCAACCCGGCAATACGGTTATCGAGCTTTGCCCGCAGAGCCAGAATTGCCGCGGGATCTTCAGAACTGACGATGCGTCTCGCCTGTGCCTGTAGCGCATTCCAATCAGGGGTACCCAGGGCTTTACCGGTCGTCTGGCTGATCTGCAACCTGATTCGGCTTTCAAGTTGTTTAAGCTCACTCTCGTTCAGGTAGCGCGAGTAGAAGGTGTCTTGTGTATAGCGGACTTTTTTTGTGCCAAGAGCACCGAAAAGATTGGTCTTGAAGAGTCCGAGATCAATTTTTTTGTCCTGCTTTACAGTGCGCTGGGTCTGGTAGACCTTCAACGCCTTTTTTTGCTCAGCAATCTGCTGGCGAAATTCTTCGATCTGGATCAGGTTTTGCGCAATATTATTCAGCTCGATGACGAGTGAAGATATGTAGCGTTTGGATATGGCAGCCTGCTTCTCGTAACTTTCCGTGAGAATTTCTGTCTGCTGCTGAACAGTGCTCCAGCTGAGTATAAGAATCGTCAGCGTAATCAGGCTGCCGGTGAAGAGCGCGAGTTTCGCCCGGATGCCTGAGATAAATACGCGCAACACGCGCTGCAGCATATCAGTCAACCTCGTAGCTATATTCGCAGAACGCGTGTCCGCGCGCCATCGTCACGTGCACCTTGTGCCGGATACCGGGTACCAGCTCGGCAAAAATTTCCTGTCCGGCAGCCTCACCGACATGACAAAGAATACGCGCACCTTCGCGGTCACGGTACGGACAGGTATGGATTCGCCGCACGATTTTTTGCGGTGATACATAAAAATCACGGCCATAGATGCCAGTCGCATTTTCAGCGATGCGCGTGGCTTTGAGGGTGTCTTCAAGCGGGTGATCACCGGGAGACCGGAATGCAGCGAAAGCAGGCCGTGAAAGAATTCCGATGATGCGACCAACCGAGCGCGCGACCGGCTCAAGCGCCTGTTCAGCGCGTTCACCGAACACGCGGCGCGCCAGCAGATAGGGCTCTGCCCATGTATTGCGCACCAATGCCGACGCGATGGCCGGCAAACCTTTCTGGAAATAATCGCCGTCATCGCGCGCCGGAGAATCCTGCTCTTCCTGATGAGTCATCAACGTAGACATGAAACCTTCTTTGCCTGCGATTCCGGTTAGGCCGTAAAGTCGTATTACCGGCCCCCCTGCCCTGTGCAGGACATGCGAGGTTTACCAGCGCTGCGGAACCCGCTGAATTTTTGCCGTATCGTAACCGTTCGCAGCAAGAAACGCTAGAAGCTTGTTATAATCGCTTTCACTGATCTGTGGTGTGCGAGCCATAATCCAGACGTAGTCCCGGTCGGTGCGCCCGATTATGGTCTGCGAATAATCGTCATTCAGAAAGCTGATGAGAAATTCGCTCTTGAAGGGCCAGAGAAACTGCATTTTCCATTCTGCATTGCTCTCGCGGTTCACGACAAACCCGCGCGGGTTGTACTTTTTTTCCTTACCGTCAAAGCTATCCGCGCGGAAGGTGAATACAGTATCGATTTCCTGTTCAGTAGTCAGGGAGTACTCTTCTGTAGCGTTATGCGCTCCCTTTTCAATAAAGGTCGGAATATTCGCGATCACGTACCATTTACCCATGAACCGGGGTAAATCCACCTTAGCCACCGTGGGCATCGGCTGCGGTGAAGCGCAATAAAACATGAGCATGGGGAAAAAGAAGAGTGGTTTCATGAGACGAATCTACAGACGATTCAGCGCGGCGGCAAACTATCGCGGCGGCTGCGATGATGCTTGCGGAGCGCAGTCCAGCGCCGCCCGAGCCAGCGTGGATGCGCGGCCCGCCATTGCTGCCACCGCTGTCTGATTGCCTGCGCCCAGGCCCGGATATTGCGGTAGACCCACGAAGCGCGTATGGTTTCGTACACTCTTGCCTTGAACGCGGTCAGAATTTCGTAAAGCTTCGCAAACAGACGGAACGTCAGTAATTTAGGTTTGGTCAGTCGAAAGAGACGCGCAACCAGCGCAGTCCCTGCTATTTTAGCCGCAACCATAACCACAACACCAGCCATCAGGTGACCGGAAGAGATGAACCAGAGTGCCGCCAGCTTGACCGGCACAAGCAATACCGACGGCAGCGCAAAGATGGCAAGCGCTCCCCATGGTGGAAGTGCAACGACCATCGCCTCGGCCTGGCGAAACACTGGCAGCCGGCCAATGTACTGAGCGAGTCGCTGCAGGTCTTCCCACAGCCAGTCTTCGAGCAGGACGACAATTGCCGCGAGCGCATACAGCGGCGCGGTGAGGATTCTGCGAACAGGCTCGCGCAAGTTAGACGCGTTGCCTGATGCGCGCGAACAGCAAACCCTGTTGCACAATGCCGGCAGCCAGCAGGCCGTGAAACCAGTTTTCATTGCGAATCGAAAGCGTGCTGCCTTCACCTGCGAAAACGAGGCCGGCCACTGAGATAAATGCGACGCTCAGACCAATGCGCAGCGGAATGCCCGGGTACACCTTCTGGAAACGTACTGCCGCAACAATCCAGATGAGCTGAGCGCAGATACCGATGAGCAGCGAATACAGCGGAAGGGAGAGCAGAAGGATTGCCGGAACGAGCAGTATCACCGCCACAAGCACATAGAGGTTCTTTTTTCCCGCTTCTTCGGCCTGAAGAAAGAAACCCGCCGCGATCGCAGGCACACCGTAAACCGAAGCCAGCGCCGATGCCCACTGGTGCAGCGGTTTTAGTTCAGCGACCCCCGCATAGCGTATGGTACCGACGCCGGAGGCACCGGCAATGAGCAGAAAGCCCAGCGCGGCAAGGACATCCGTCAACTGTGCACGCCGTGCCTTTGCGAAAGCAAAGAGGGCCGAGAGCATAACGAGAAAATCAAATACAGCGAGCATGAGATGTGCTGGCTGAGCGCAGTGAGGAGTACAGTGTTTTACAGGTGACCGGTGGGGCTACAAAGTGCACTTTCATTTTCGGTAAACCGGCCTTGCCTGGTACGTCGTGTGCAGGAGTGCGTGGGCTTTTTCCGAGAGCGGTTCACCTAGGAATTCCGCGTAAACCTGTTTAACCTCGGGGTTGTCGTGCGAACAGCGCACCTGCCTGTCGCGGTCGTCGGCAAACAGGCCCTGCATGCGCTTTTTGCGAATTTCGTCGGTAACACCGTAGGGCTGTCCGCCACCGCCGATGCAGCCGCCGGGGCAGGCCATCACTTCGATGAAGTGGTAAGGCGGGGGAGCTCCCTCTGCTTTGGCGTGGCGCACACGCTCAAGCACTTCGCCGACATGGCCGAGGCCGTGGGCAACGGCAATACGAATTTCTTCACCCGCAATCAATACTTTCGTTTCTTTGATGCCCTCGAGCCCGCGGATTTCGTCAAACTCAAGCTTCGGCATCTTTTCGCCGGTAAGCAGGGACTGCGCCGTACGCAGAGCTGCTTCCATAACTCCGCCGGTGGTGCCGAACATTGTCCCGGCGCCTGAATAGGCGCCCAGGAAATTGTCCGCTGTTTCCGGCGCCAGGTTGCGGAAATCGATTCCGGCCTGCCGTATCATGCGCGCGAGCTCGCGCGTCGTGAGTACCACATCGACGTCCTTAAAGCCCGAAGCGAACATTTCATGGTCGCGGGTGATTTCGTACTTCTTGGCAGTACACGGCATGATCGAAACCATCTTCATGCGCGCCGGATCGATTTGCATCTTCTGCGCATAATAGGTCTTTGCCAGCACTCCCATAATCTGTTGTGGCGACTTGGTCGACGAAAAATTCGGAATAAAATCGCTGTGCAGTTTCTCCATGTAATCGGTCCACGAAGGGCAGCACGAGCTTATGAGTGGTAACTCGCCCTTCTTCTGCACGAAGCGCTGAACAAATTCGTTCGCCTCTTCCATGATCGTGACGTCCGCAGAAAAGTTGGTATCAAAGACCGCATCGAACCCGAGACGGCGCAGCGCGGCGTACAGCTGTCCCGTCAGGTTAGTACCGGGTTCATATCCAAACTCTTCGCCAATCGCAACACGTACCGACGGCGCAATCTGCGCCACGGTGTGGTTGTCCTTACCGCGCAGAAGCTCCCACACCTGCTGGGTCTCGTCAGCTTCGACGATCGCACCGGTCGGGCAATGCGCCGAACACTGGCCACACATCACACAGGGCGAATCAGCAAGCAGGATATCCCCGGCGGGCGCCATGCGCGTCTGCATACCACGACCAAGAAATGACAGTGCGTGCACGTTTTGCAGGTCCTGGCAGACATGCACACAGCGGCCGCACTTAATGCATTTATCAAAGTCGAGCACGAGAGAACCGGTCGAAGTATCTTTGGGTAAACCGGAAAGCACGTGCTCCCACTGGTCTTCGCGAATGCCAAAGTCTGCGGCCAGTGTCTGCAGCTCGCAGCTCTGGTTACGGCCGCAGGTCAGGCAGGCATTTGGGTGCGTGGAGAGAATGAGTTCAAGCACAGTCTTGCGGATTTCAGTGATTTCGCCGTCGTGCGTCGTGATGCGCATGCCCTCTTCAACAGGCGTGGTACACGCGCGCGGCAGGTTATGCATGCCTTCGACGCGCACAATGCAGAGACCACATGCACCGTTTGCTACCAGGTCAGGATGTTTGCACAGCGTCGGGATATCGACCTGCACCGCATGTGCCGCATCGAGCAGCGTGCTGCCGGGCTTGACGCCGACCGGTATACCATTAACTTCAACGTTCAGATTCGGTGTATTCATTGTATGACCTTCATTGCGGCTGCGGGCTGACAGAGAGCTTCATATTCAGCGCGAAAATATTTCAACGTGGCAAAAAGTGGTGACGGAGCAGCTTTGCCCAGGCCGCACAGGGATGCGCTTTGCATGGCGTGCGCAATGCGTTCAACCTGCTTCAGATCTTCTGCGTGCCCCTGCCCTGAGAGCAGTTTGTCATAAAGTCTCTTGAGCTGGAAACCGCCGATGCGGCATGGAGCACATTTGCCGCACGATTCGTCAGTATTGAAGCCCAGGTAGAAGTGCATGAGCTCGACCATGTTCACCGCATCGTCAAGCACGATCATCCCGCCGGACCCGATGATGGAACCCAGGGCAGCCATGTCTTCATACGTAAGGGGTGTTTCGAGCAGGTCGGCCGGGACAAGGCCTCCCGAAGGCCCGCCTGTCTGCACGGCCTTCAGCTGCCGGTTGCGGTCGATGCCGCCACAGAGATTTTCTACAACGTCCCGGACTGTCACACCGAGCGGCACTTCGACCAGCTGTGTGCGGCGGATTTTGCCTGACACGGCAAAAACTTTTGTCCCCGTTGATTTTCCTTTGCCGATAGCGGCATACCATGAACCGCCGCGGGCCACTATTTCGGGCACACTCGCAAGCGTTTCGACGTTGTTGATCGTAGTGGGTGCTTCGTGTAAACCTTTCACCGAGGGATACGGTGGCCGTGCATGCGGGCTTCCTCTTTTTCCTTCAATGGAAGCAATGAGAGCAGTCTCTTCACCACAGACGTAAGCTCCCGCGCCTAGCCGAACGCGGGCCTCAAACGAAAAGTTGCTGCCGAGAATATTTTTGCCCAGGTAGCCCTTTGCGCGCGCCGAATCGATCGCCAGCTGAACGCGCGCCGTCGCAAGCGGGTATTCCGCACGAATATAGAAATAACCGACGCTGGCACCGGTCGCATATCCCGCGAGAATCAAACCTTCGAGTACGCGGTGCGGATCACCTTCGAGCAAGCTGCGATCCATGAACGCACCGGGATCTCCTTCGTCGCCATTGCAGATGACGTACTTTTCGCTGCCAGGGGCAGCTGCACTGAGTTCCCATTTTTTTCCGGTGGGATAACCTGCTCCGCCGCGACCGCGCAGGCCGCTCTGCAATACATCCTGAATAGTATCAACCGGCGCGCGGCCGAGTGCTTTGCGCAAGGCAAGATAACCGCCTGCCGCTTCGTAGGCTTCGAGACTCTCCGGGTCTATGACGCCGCAATTGCGGCTTGCCAGGCGCAGCTGCGCGCTTTCGCGCACAACTTTGCCGACATCAGGCTCTTTACCTTGCACAACCGTGTGCACACAACTGGCGAGCTGGTCGCGGCTTAGGTCCGCTACGGTGAATGCACCCGGAAAGAACTGCAGTGCGTAACCGCGGTTGTAAAAACCGAAATCATCAGCTTCGATGATTTCGACGCTCGGGTCTACGCAGGCTTTGAGCAGTGAAAGCAGGTCTTCATCGCCGCGCTGCATGGTGTCGCAGCAGATGATGCTCTCTATTTTCTGTGGGAGCTCATGCCCCACGCGGCGGCTGCCGAGCACAGAAAACTGGCCGTGCGTGTGCTGTGGTATTTGCCCACGGAGTGCAAAATCGGAAAAGATACGCTGTACTGCCTGGACTGTCAGGTTGCCGAAGTGCAGGTTCGGCCGGCCTTCGAGCAGAAATTCTGCCTGCGGGTCGGCGTAGCACATGCCTGGTGTTCCTACGCGCACGACCTTGATTGCAGGATAAGTTGCGGCGAGGCGGGAGAACTCTTCAAAAATTGCCGCGGCACCGGCGGCAATGCCGCCAGAGTCAAGCGCCACGCGGATTTCTCCGGCCGGTGTTCTTGCCACAGGTTCGCTCATCGCTCCCCCTTGCCGAGGTTCACCAGCAGCTCGGTGGTCTTTTGCTGATCGAGGTGCGTGTGTATCTGCTTGTCGGCAAAAACCAGCGGAGCGAGGCCACAGCAGCCTACGCAGCGCACTTCGCTGACGCTTGTTTCTGCATGCTCCTTGGCATACCGACGCGCCGCCGCCAGCACTTCAGTGCTGCCATTCAGCCAGCAGCTGGTTCCATGGCAGACGACGACACTGTGTCCACCGGGCGGCGCTGTGCGGAAATAATGATAGAATGTGAGGACCTCATAGATACGCGCCAGGGGTACCGACAGGCGCGAAGATAGCAGAAGCGCCGATTCACGCGGCACATAACCATGCGCATTCTGTATCGCGTGCAGAATCAGGATCAGGTTATCGGGCTCG
Source organism: Spirochaetota bacterium (assembly GCA_049323535.1). Lineage (GTDB taxonomy): Bacteria > Spirochaetota > Leptospiria > Turneriellales > Turneriellaceae > Turneriella. Next base: position 13,610 of record JBMOPL010000008.1, read on the forward strand.
GCTGCGAAACGCGCAATAGTCTCGTCAATTTCTTTGCTCAGGTCAGAGAGGGCAGCCATTTACTACAGCGAATACAAGACCTGTATATCCAGTAAAGCATTTGTCAGGAACTCGTGTGCTGCCCGACCTGGCGGACCGCACGGAAGTCAATTACCCCCTTAATTGACGCGCTGTTTCAGAATCACAACCTGCCGGGTATGCCATCTATTTCCATCAGCCGCGAGTCCGATACCCGCGTGAAGGCTGATATCACCGTAAATTCAGAAGAAATTAAGCCTGCTGAAGAACAGGCCATCAGGAAGGTAAGCTCCAAGGCCGAAATCAAGGGTTTTCGCAAGGGCAAAGCTCCCGCGCACCTGATCAAGGCGAAGTTTGCGCCCGACATCCGCCTGGAGACGCTGTTTGCACTGGTTGACAACCACCTGTCAGAAGTCGAAAAGAAGATGGAAGAGCGTGTCTATCGCCTCGTCCGTATCGAAGACGTTCAGGAAAAAGGCGACAAGATGTCGTTTGCCGTTAAGCTCGATCTTTTCCCTTACGTCAAGGTCGGTAAACTGAAAGTAGCGCAGCTGACACGCCATATTCCGACGATTGACGATTCAGACATTGAACAGGAAATTAAAGATCGCCTGCTGCGTTTCGCTGAGTTTGCTGATGCAGGCGAAGGTGCAGCCGCCGACAAGAACGACAAGCTGACCGTCGATTTTGAAATCTGGGTCGACGACGCCCCCAGCGGCGAAGTCAACAAGGACTTCCAGTTCGACCTCGGCTCGGGCTCGCTCAGCCGCGAACTGGAACAGCAGATCATCGACAAGAAAGGTAAGGTTGGTGAGGAGTTCAAACTGCGCAAAGATATACCCGCGCAAGAAGACGGCAAGACCCGCTCATACGAAATTATTGCCACCATCAAGAAAATCTCCAAGCCAAAACTGCCCGAACTGACCGACGCGTTTGTGGCAGAGAAGTTCCGTGGCTCCAATACCGTTGCCGAATTCAAAAATAAGGTGCGCGAAGAACTGGAGAAGCGCTTCGACGTGGCACTGATCCGTTCTGAAACCGACAAGGCGCTCAAGACGCTGGAAGAAAGTGCGCAGTTCTTTCTCTCTGAAAGCTTCGTCGACCAGAAGCTCGAAGAATTCCTGGAAGAGCGCAAGATCGAGCGCGACGGACTCACCGCCCCGCAGGTAGAGAACCTGCGCAAAGCACTCGGCGACCGCGAAAAACCGGGCCTGCTGATGCGTCAGCTTATCAATGACGCCGAGAAGAACTACCAGAAAAAGAACAAGACAGACCTCACGTACATTGAAGCTTTTCGCAAGTATGTCCACGACGAAATCACCCGCTTTGAAGGCGTCGGCGAGCGCTCTGAGGCGCTGCTGAAAGAGCTCGATGCCGTGATCGACGCGATGATTTCGGGCGAAACCAACCGGTCACCGTGGGAATCGCTGATTTCGTCTTACCTGACAGTCTTTAGCCGGGATTTCCTGTTCAACTACTTCGACGACGAAGGTATTGTGAAAAAAGGCAAAAAGTTGACCTACAAGGAGCTTGCTCAACAATTGGCGCAGAATGCGCCAGAATAACGGCATGGCTACCTATCCCAAGCTGAGACTATTCACCGCGGCCAGTTTGCTGGCAATCCTGCCAGGCCTTTCGGCCGAAACCGGCAAACAGAGCAGCTGGCAGGTGATGGCCGAACGGGCACAAATGATGCTCGAGAAATCTGAAGTGGAGATCGACAATCGCCTGATTCAGACCTACCAGGGTTATGCGGGCGTCTGGATCAGCAGCGGTGCCAACGTGGCTGTCGGCAAGGTATGCCGCGAAAAAATCTGCGACGAGCAGCTTTTCCGCGTGATCAATGAAATTCCGGCCGACCACCGGTACCTGCGGCGCTCGGGGCTCTTTTTTCTGCCCTATACCAAAGAGCAGATGCAGGCATTCAAAGAATCGGGCGTTGAACGCCTGAAGCTCCAGCTGAAAAAAGGGGAATACCTCTGGCCTGTCATGGGGCTGCGCGTCACCAGCCGCGTCGGCACTCGCTGGGGTAAACTGCACGGGGGCATTGATGTGGCTGCTGCGCGTGGCAGTATTGTAGTCGGCGCAACAGAAGGGACGGTCATGATCGTTGGCGACCAGGGCGCTTACGGTCATTGCGTATTCGTCGAAAATCATGACGGTACGGTAGCCTGGTATGCGCACCTGACCGAATCGGTAGTAAAAGTGGGCGACAAGATTGTGCGCGGTCAGATTGTCGGCGTTTCGGGCAATACAGGTCGTTCCACCGGGCCGCACCTGCACTTCGAAATGCGCACACAACAAGGCATTATTCTCGACCCCGAACATTTCTTTTTTCTCCCTTACGAAGAGCACCTGAAACAGGCGATGCAGCACGAAAGCGAACTCGGCGGCAAAGCGAAGCCCGTCGGCAAATTCTGAGATGGCAACGCACCGCGCTTACCTCAGAGAGCGCCCGCGACGCAACCGGTATTCCGCCGGCATTCGGGCGCTCACCAGCGAAACTCGCATCGACGTTGCAAAGCTTATTGAACCGCTGTTCCTGATCGATGGCTCGTCCCGCAGCGAAGAAATTCGCTCGATGCCGGGTATCTTTCGTTTCACCGAAGATCTCGCGCTGAAGCATGTCGAAGCTTCGCTCAAACTGGGTATCCGCAGTTTCATTCTGTTTCCAGCAGTCGATGACAGCCTGAAAGATACTGTGGGATCTTATTCGTATAGCGCAAAAAATTTCTACCTGCGTACTATCCGCAGTCTGAAAAAGAATTTTCCCGAAGCAGTGCTTATTTCCGACGTCGCGCTCGACCCCTACTCGTCGGATGGACATGATGGCATCGTGCGCGATGGCCGCATACTGAATGACGAAACTCTCGAAGTGCTGGGGAAAATGTCACTCGCGCAGGCCGAGGCCGGTATCGATATCCTGGGGCCATCGGACATGATGGACGGCCGGGTCGGATTCCTGCGCGACGCGCTTGACAGCGGCGGTTTTACCGATGTCGGTATCATGTCGTACTGCGCAAAATACGCCAGCGCTTTCTACGGCCCCTTTCGAGACGCGCTCGCGTCTGCCCCGAAATTTGGCGATAAGAAGACCTACCAGATGGACCCGGCGAATGCACTCGAAGCCCTGCGCGAAGCACGGCTCGATACTGCCGAGGGAGCAGATTTTCTGATGGTTAAGCCTGCGCTCGCTTACCTCGATGTCATACGGTGTATCAAAGATGCTTCGGACCTGCCGGTCGTCTGCTACAACGTGAGCGGCGAATATGCGATGGTGAAAGCCGCGGCAGAAAAAGGCTGGCTCGACGGCGCGCGGGCACGCGACGAGATGCTGCTGTCGTTCTTTCGCGCGGGCGCCGATGCTGTGATCACCTACTTCGCTCACGAATACGCTGCCGCACATTCATGAGCGACTACATAAAGACCGTTTTCTGGCAAATTGAGATCACTGCCCCCAAAGAAGACGCGGCTGAGATCGAAGATTTTTTCCTGCGGTCAGGTGCCCAGAGCACTTTTGAGCTCCTCTATGCCGAAGGCAGGACTTCAAACCTCGTTGAAGATAATACCCAGCTCTATTTCTTTTTTCCTGAAGAATTTCCCGCACGCGCTTTTGTGCCGATGGCGCTCGCAACGCTCGGCTTTCCGGATTTGCCCTTTGCAGTGGGCCAGGTGCGCTACGCCGACTACCTGAAAGAGTTTGAGCGCACCTTTCGCGCCTTTCGCCTGACCGACAGAACGGCGCTTGTTCCGCCATGGGATACCGAAAACCCGGAAACGCGCGATGTGGAAAAAAAACTCTGGCTTGTGCCCGGAATGGCCTTCGGTACAGGCAAGCATGCGACGACGCAGCTGATGGTAGAATTCATTGAGAATACCGTAAAACCGACCGACACGGTGATCGACATTGGTAGCGGCTCAGGTATCCTTGCTATTGGCGCGATGCTATGGGGAGCTGGCTCTGCCTGGGGTGTCGACGTCGAGACGCTGGCGGTTGAATCAGCCACGGCAAATAAACGCCTGAACGAAGAGCGACACGGCGCAAGCTATAACTGCGATTTCTCCGTCGGCGATTTCTCCGCGCTGCATGACCATACTCTCGATGCCACGCATACCGTTTTCCTCGCCAATATTCTGCCGAATATCTTCGAAGCAAATGCCAAAGATTTGCAGTTTGCGCTCACGAACTGCCGGGCATGGGCACTCTCGGGAATTCCCGAAGCACAGCAGGAATTCTTCACTGCATTCCTGAAGCAGATCTGGACTGGCACGTTTGAAATCCGTACCAAAGAAGACTGGCAGATTTATTTTTTTTCCGGTGGCTAATTACGCCAGCGCACCGGCGCTCAGGCCACCAGTTTTGCCATTCCCGGAAACTTCACCACGTCGCGGCGATAACCCAGTACTTCTGTCAGAGTTTTGTACCGGTTGAGGCCCACGCTGATCTCGATATCTTCGCCGGTGAATTGGGCAGGATGTTCATAACCCGCCGCGTGTGCAAGACTCAACAGCTCTTTCCGGAAACCCTTGATGTAGCGCGCCGCGCGGTTCTTCTTATCGTCAACGTCAAGCCCGCGCTGCAGCCACCAGTTCTGCGTCGCGACACCCGCCGGGCAATGGCCGTCGTGGCATTTCTGCGCCTGTATGCAGCCAATCGACATCATTGCCTCACGCGCGACGTTGACCAGGTCGCAGCCCATTGCCAGCGCCACAACTGCGCGGTCAGGAAAACCCAGTTTGCCTGAACCGATAAAGGTTACACGTTCGGAGATCTTAGTTTTCTGGAAGATCTGGTACACGCGTGCAAAACCGACCTTGAATGGCAGTGCCACGTGATCGGCAAAGGTCAGCGGCGCTGCACCGGTGCCGCCTTCACCGCCGTCGATGACAATGAAGTCAGGGCCTTTCCTGGTCTGTTTCATGCGCGTCGCCAGTTCTTGCCAGAAGTCGAGTTCGCCAATTGCACTCTTGATGCCGACAGGAAGCCCGGTAGCGGCAGCAATGCGCTCAATAAACCGGATCATCTCGTCGACAGTCGAAAACTCTGAATGAAAATTGGGTGAGATACAGTCGTGCCCTTTCTTGACGCCGCGAATGGCCGCAATCTCGGCCGTCACTTTGGTTGCCGGCAGAATTCCCCCTTTCCCTGGTTTTGCGCCCTGCGAGAGTTTGAGCTCGATCATCCTGATCTGGGGAAACTGGTCTACTTTCTCGACGACTTTTTCGAGGCGAAAGCCATTTTCATCGCGCGCGCCAAAATACCCGGTACCGATCTGCCATACCACGTCGGCACCACTCGTGTGGTAAGGGGAAAATCCCCCCTCGCCTGTATTGTGCCAGCAGTGCGCAAGCTTTGCCCCCTGGTTGAGCGCACGCACTGCCCGGTCGCCCAGCGAACCAAAGGACATCGCGGAGATATTGATGATAGACGGCGGCCGCCATGCCTTCGCCCTGCGGTGAGATTCACCGATGACCTTCAATGCCGGTATGGCCGAAGGATCATCGTGGATAATGACTGCCTTGCTTTCCGGAAACGGGAAAACCGCATGCTTAATGATCGGGTAACCTGCTTCATATAGCTGCTCGGTGGTACCGAAGCCAAAGTTACTGTTTTGCCCCTTCGAGGTGGCATAGACCCACCGGCGCTCAGCGCGGTTGAATGGCATTTCTTCCTTATCATTAGCCACCCAGTACTGGCGCAGCTCGGGACCTATTACCTCGAGCATGTAGCGTAGCCGGCCCACAACCGGAAAGTTGTGCTGAATGGTGCGCTTCTTTTGCGTGATGTCGCGGATCGCGACAAAAACGAGAAATACCCCGAGGGCTATAAAGATGCTTTTGACAGGATGTTCGGAAAGAAACTGCAGAATTTCCATGGGGTCATGGATTCAGCCTCGTCGCAGAGTTACAAGCCCTTTTGCTACCAGGACCTTTCAGCCCAGTACTGGCAGGTAGACCTGGTGCAGCACGATGCTCTTGAGCGACTGGATTTCTTTCAGCGCTTTGTAGAACGAACTGCGCCGGGCCGAATGCGTGTGAATGACAATGTCAACCTCACCCGCAGCAACCGCCGAATGGTCCTGGTGCACCGAAGCAATCGAAAGTGCGTTGTTTCCCAGTATCTGTGCGATCGCAGCTAGCACGCCTGGCTGGTCTTTTACGCGCAGGCGCAGGTAGAAGGCCGAGCTCGTGTCGGCGATGTTCGCGATGGCAAGGTATGCCTCGCCCTGTGTGTGGTTCCAGGCGGCGCGCCCCGACAGCAGGTGCACCAGGTCTGAATACACGGAAAATGCCGTGGGAAACTTGCCCGCTCCCTTACCCATGAACAGGTGCTCGCCCGAGTATTCGCCGTGAAAGAGAATTGCATTGTTCTCGTACTCGATGTCGTAGAGAACATTCTGTTCGCTCACCAGCGCGGGGGTAACATGCATATAGTGGCGGCCATCCTGAACCGAATAATCCGCAACGAGACGGATGCGGTTATGAAAGCGCTCTGCCCAGACAACGTCCTGCGAAGTAATTTCGGTGATGCCGCGCACGGGTATATTCTTCGCTTCAACCCAGTTGCCGGTGATCAGTGAAATGAGCAGTGCAAGTTTTTGCTGGGCATCGTAACCCCCGACATCGAGCGTTGGGTCGGCTTCCGCAAGCCCTGCCTTTTGTGCCGCTTCGAGCACATCTCCGTAACCCATGTTGTCCTTGCGCATGCGCGTCAGGATATAGTTTGTCGTGCCGTTAACAATACCCATGAGCCGTGTGATCTGTTCATTACGGAAAATGGTTTCGATATTGCGAACAATCGGAATTGCACCGGCAATCGCGGCCTCAAAGCAGATGAAACGGTTATGGCGCTGCGCATACTCAAAGAGCGCGTAGCCATGTTCGGCGAGAAGCGCCTTGTTTGCTGTCACGACATTCTTGCCGTTCTCGAGCGCGGTGCGGACCACGTAGAGCGCATCATCGATGCCGCCCATGAGCTCAACCACTGTATCGATCGAGCTGTCTTTCAGGATGAGGTTCTTGTCTGCTGATGCCGGAATATCCAGCAGGATTTCTTTCTTGCGGGCAAAACTGCGGTCGACAACCGCACCAATCGTGATTTCACTTTTTTTGTCGCGGAGTATCTGCAGTAAACCCTGACCGACCGTACCCAGACCAAAGATGCCGATTTTCATATGCTATTTCCTGCCCGCTGGCTTCGCTGCCCTGGCCGGTTTTGACGGCGCATCGGGCTTGCCCTTGTATTCTTCGACCAGGTCTGCTATGCGCTGGCGCAACAGCGCTTCGCTGAATTTTTTATCGGGAAAATCGCCTTCGAAGAGTTGCAGAATGTTCTTGCCGACTGCTTCTTCACGGGGCTGTGAATACGGATATGCGTATATAGACACGTAGTCTCCCGCGGCCTTGAAGAATATTTTCACGCGGGCGCCCTTATTGAGGCTGTCAAAATTGCCCGTTTCGACCCGTTCACGCAGCACATAGACACCCTCGTAATCTTTGCTGATCCGTTGGATTTCCTCTTTCTTTACAAACCGGCTGCCACAGGCAACCAGCCCAAGCGCAAGAAAGCTCAAGAGAACAAGGGGAGTACGGCGCATTAATCGTGAAACCGGTAAAAGTTTCACCGCGTAAAGTAAGATATGAGCCAGGCACCGGCAGTTCGAATTTTTACTTGCCTGCTCAGCTGCATCATCACGATGCTCTTATACCGGGCTGCGGCCCCAAGGAGTTCTAATGCTGAGAAATACTATTCTGGTGGCAATCTTGCTGGCACCTGCTTTTGCGTTCGCCGGTGAAGCGGGCAAAATCACTTTCCTCTCCGGACAGGTCGATGTCGACTCAGGAAAGGGCTGGCAAAAAGCAAACCTCGGCGCCACACTCAATGAATCGGATAAGATCCGTACCGGCAGCCGCGGTACAGCGCTCATCAACCTGAAATCAGGGGCGGTGCTCAAGATGAAATCCGATTCGCAGATTATACTGTCGCAGGTGGGCAATGCCACAACGGTTGACGTCGAAGCGGGAGCGCTGTTTTCCAAGGTAGGCAAACGCGGCAATGGCCAGTCTTTCCGTATCAGGGCCCAGACCATGGTCGCCGCGGTACGCGGTACGGAATTCTATTTTTCTTACGGCAAAAAGAAAAAGGCGAAAGCGGACCTCTGGTTATGCGTCAATGAAGGCCAGGTGAACGTGACTGACTCTGCAACCAAGAGTGAAGTTGACGTGAATGCAGGTGAGGGCATTGTTATTCCCACAGACAAGCAGATACCTAAACCCAGGGCATATACCTGGACCAAAAAGCTCAACTGGAACATGGACGCCTCGCAGGGGCCGGTCGAAGACAAGACCGACCTGAAAGGTGCGTACAAAGACCTGCTGCGCAATAATTACGACTGACAGCCGGTAAGGTTCAGATCGCTCAGGGCCGATAACATAACGTGATGGGGCGATCACTGCTCATTCTGCTCACTCTGGTTGCGGTGAGCGCATGCAGCAAGCCCGGCATTACAGTATTGCCCTGCGATTCTGATCTGGGCTACCTGAGTGACAAAGCTCACCTTGCCAATGTCCGGTTTTTGCAGGAATCCCGGCATTTTGACTGGTTTGAACTCTATGACAACATCGAAGATCGCCGGAGCATGAAGCCGGCCAGCAACTGTATACCGATGACTGGGACGACAACCACCGAGCGCGCAATCGAACGCGAGGAATACAGCCTCCGCAACCTCAGGTAATATTTCGGCAAAATAGAAGGGCGGCACTTGACTTCGTCCCCGTAACCGACCGATTATAAAGAAGATGTCTTTGCGCCCGATCAGCAGCCTGACAGTACTATTATGTCTCACCGCAGGGCTCAGTGCGCTCAGCTATGAGTGGGGCGCGCGCTCCGGCGAATCAGGTTTCCGGTTGGATATTCCCGAAGGCTGGCGCACCTGGGAATCGGCCAAACGGAACGGGGTGATTGTACAATTCAGGCGGGGCAGCTCTCGCATCGAAGTGCGGAGCATGGCTGCAAAAGATTCGTTCAGCACCCGGCAGATACTCAACCAGAAAGCGGCACGCCTTTCGGCTGAATACCCCCTTGTCAGGTATGTCGGCGAAAGGCCTTCACGTTACTCGGCAGAACTCACTCTGACGGCGTGGGAAATTCGCGTCAGGGGAAAAACATTCATTGAAGAAAGCGCGGTTTACCTCGCTCCCGAAGGCCCGGTCGTCGTCTCTTGCATGGTACGGCAGGACGAACTGGAAAAATACCGCACGCACTGCGAAAACGCCTTCTACTCGCTCACGCTGGGTGGCGTGCAACCGGAAAAGCAGGTAGCCAAATCAGATCTCACGCAGAACCTGCAACGGCTATACCTGCTGCACATGCCTGGCAATCTGCAACCGGTGCCGCCCGAAGCACTACTGATTTCACCGCCGCCACAGACAAAACCCAAACCTACAATCCAGTACGATGAAAATTATATCCTGCCTGCAGAGGAAAACCGGTAACGCTATGCGTCAATTTGTCTCTTACCTGGCATTTCTGCTGATCGCCGGCACAGCTATCTCAGCCACTCCGCTCGAAGAGAAGATGCGCGAGGCGACAACCGAAATGGAATCACTCTGGGCTGAAGAAGCCTGTGAAACGGTCATCATAAAGAAGAAAGGGTTTCCCCTCGCCTCGGTGGCATGCAGCGGTAGTTTTGACAATGCGCAGCGGGCAAAACTGCTCGACATACTTTTTCGGCACCATTTTGTCCTCGAAAAAGAAACCTACCGGCTGAAACCGCGTAACGGTACCTATCTCTATAAAGCGGCTCTGGGCAGCAGGACCGTATACTTTAAACTCTACGTGCGCGATGCCGACGACCTCTGGCCGCGCAACCCGGTCAGGGGCAAACAGGTCGCGGTGCATGTCCAGAACCTGCGCTCGGCCAGAGATCTGGTGCGCTGGCGCACTCTGGGCATTCCACTGACGTTTGCCGTAACCTATGGCAGAAGCGATACGGCGGAGCTACTCGAAAAACTCGAGGAATACAACGAAGAAAAGTGGCTTGCGATTCCATTGGAAGACGACCGGGTAGACATTGCGGACGGTAACCTGCTCACCATCGGCGATGCGCTCGACCCGGAAAAACTCGCCGAGTACCTGGCGGCCCTCGAAGAAACAGAGGGCGTTGACGGTATCAGCCCACTCTACTGCTCGCGCTTCTGCAAGAACGTTCCGGCCCTGCGCGCCCTGCTCGCTGCCGTGAGGGGAAACAACGGCGAGCGAGCATTGACGCTCGTCGATACGGATAGCAGTGCTGTTTCGTCTTTTTATGAGACCGGCAGAATCATGGGGTTCCGCACATTTCGCGCTTTTGTCACGCGACCCGAAAAGAACAATTTCTGCTCTGTGCTGCGCCAGTTCCTGGATGCGCCTGAAGCCAACGCCTCCCGGGTAATCGCGGTCGATGCTGCGGACGAAACGGCTTTCCGTTGTTTGCGCGAGATCACATCTGCGGCTGCGGCGACTGTTGAATTTGTCCGGGTTTCCCGGATGTCTCTGACAAACCCTTTTCGCTGAGCCGGTAAACGTAAAGCCGCGACCGGTTACCTGTAACCCGGAAATCCAGAACATAACCGTCTGGTAGCGCATAACGGAAATCGGCCCAATGGAAGCGACCACCCTGTCCCTGGCCGTGACTGATGTCGATGCCTTCGGCAAGTACTTCGATGCGCACAATGCCCCCAAAGCCCAGCAACTCACAACCAAAGGGATTTTCCGTCGCGGTCAGGCGCAGCGTATCACCGGCAGAAACATCCATCACCGCGCTCGACTGTGCCGGAAAAAATTCGGCACGTCGTGACTGCAACCGTCTGTACCACGAGCGGAAAAGCCGGTACAACAGTACCAAAACAACGAGTACAAGTATCAATCCCCCCAGGCCATAGAGAAAGAACATCCGGTATTCTGAAGGGTGTGAAATCGCATACGCCATCTCAGTGAGCCAACTATGCGGCAGAAGGCGAACGGACGCGCGGGCGATTTCGATTTCCCCCGCCATGAGCCTGACACTGCCCCGAAAGTATGCATCAGAGCGACCGCGAAATGCGAGATCAAACTGCTGCCTGAGCGCAGCCACCTCGGGAAGCAGAAAGCGTGCACTCTTTTTTCCACATCGCAGTCCCACGCAGCTCAGCCGGTCACCCTGGAAAAAGAATTCCGTTTCACCGGCATTCACCTCAGGCAGGATCTCCAGCGCAAGCGGTGCAGAAATCTGGCGGTCGGATTGCAGCGTCACAGCCATGGGCTGCGCATCATTCCATGCAGAGAAGCGCGCCGGCTGCGTCGTCAACAGGACATCGGTGCGCGCCACGCGCACCTGGAAAATGGAATCGGCGAGCGGAGTGTTGATGCACACCCAATCACCGGCGAAATCGACCTGGCCTTTCTGCCGGTAAGAGAGAGAAAATCCCTCGCGATGAAAACGTATCGGCCCCTTCGCCGACGGTACAAGAAGGGCGCCCCCCTGCTGGACACAGGTACCCCGCCCCGGCCGCCAATCCTTCAGCTCAACCACACGATTGTCCAGCAAGTGGCGATTGTGAAACCCAAGATGCCGTGAGTGCGAAAGTTCGGCGAACTTGCGCCACAGGTCTTCGTGGCTGAATAAGCCGCGCGGCAGCTGCACGTAATCGGGAGCATCGTTCACCACCAGGAAGTAGATCTTTCCGAGCAAATCGAACCAGGCCCGGCTTTTCATCAGCGATGCCAGCGGCGCATCTCCGGGATAACGATCGGCACCGATATAGATCGCGCGGTCAGCCTCGCGCATCTTCGCCGCATAAGCCTGCGGGGCCTCACCCTGCAGGAAGCCCCGTACGTAGGTTAGCTCAACCTCTGCGGCGCTGGTCAGCGGAACAAAACGGTAGATTACCTGCTCGAGGGGAGACTTTCGCAAACGTTCGTCGAGCAGCAGGTGAATGCGGGCGGACAGCGGCTCTAAAACCCCGGTGAGCAGCAGCCAGCAGAAGAGTCTGCGGTACACTGCTCAGGCTTTGACCGCGTTTTTCGCGGCATAAAGGCGGGTGGCGGCGACCACGCAGAGCAGTGGCCCTAAAATCGCCCCGACTACGGGCACGAAAACAAACAGGTTAGAGAAGATGCCCACGCCCGTGGCTTCAGCGCGGTTACCGCGGGCCATCTGTGCAAACTGCTGGGGCCTTCCCAGGAGTTCGAAAACATAGTCAAAGTACGAACGCCCGATAAAGTAGCCTGAGACAAAAAAATTCAGAGCGGGCTGCAGCGGGCCTGAGAGCATCAGCAGCAGCGCGGCAAACACCTGCACGATCAGCAGCTTAACATTATAGACAATCGCGGCAAAAATGAAGCCCACCATTTCAGTACCGCTGATTTTCAGGGTCGTAATGCCCTCGGCTACGAGTATTTTTTCGACCAGCGGGGACATGAACGGGATGACGACGATGGAGAACATCAAAAGGAATATACGCATCAATAATGCAAAGACGAGTAACAGCACGATAATCTTGAGCACTATACCCAGAATGCTGACCAACCACCGCAATACGGCTGGCCAGTCCTGCGTATTGAGCCCTGGCAGGCTGCCTTCAACACCGGCCAGGTAGATTACCAGCCCTGCCCCAAACAGGACGACAATACCAGCAGTCAGCGCCAGTGGAATAATCGCATACCCCCACAGACCTTTCTCACTCAGATACGAAAAACTTTCGAGCGGCTTTACGAAACCGCTGATCATCCGGTTGAACATAACCGTAAAGTGCGGCAAGAGATCGTTGTCGTAAAGCAAGTTTTGTGCACTCCTTTCGGTTGACCGCGCGTTTTTGGCGCCGTCTCTGCCTTATGCTTAAATATCTCAAATACCTGTGGCCACTTGCCCTGCTGGCCGTTGCAGGCTGCACGTACCGTGAGGGTATGCTCAAGAGTACGATTGTCTCCTGGGCACAGGTCTCACCCTATGGTATCACGATGGCGCTTGCCTTCTATAGCGCCTTCCTGCTGATAGAGCGGGAGTTTCCCCGCGTTGGCCTGAAAGTCCAGCTCGGCGACTATATTCTTCTTGCGGGTGTCGTCGGCGGCATCGTCGGGGCAAAAATCGCCTATGTGATTGAAATCCGCAACACACCCGAATTCCAGCAGGGAACCCTGTTCTCGCACCTGTTCTCGGGCGCTGGCCTCACCTGGTACGGCGGCTTCATTCTCGCAAGCGCGGCGATCATTTTTATACTCTGGAAGAACAAGGTAAACATATTGTTCGGCATCGATACGCTGGCACCGATGCTGGCACTCGGTTACGTTTTCGGCCGTGCCGGCTGCATTTTTTCGGGCGATGGCTGTTACGGCGGGCTCTGCACCATGGACTGGCCAGCGCCATTTTGTATGTCATTTCCCAATGGTGCCGCCAGCTGGACAGAATGGCTCGCAAGATATTCGAACGGCAATGCAGCCGCCACCGCGATCAATACGCCTTTTTTTGAGTCAGCTTTTTCATTCCTCTGCTTTCTTTTCTTGTGGGGAGTGCGTAAGAAACCATGGCCATTGGGCTCTAAGTTCTTTCTTTACCTTTTTCTCCACGCGCTGTTCCGCTTCTCGATTGAATTTATCCGCCTGAACCCCCGTGACGTGTTCGGTGTCTCACAGGCGCAGTTTCTCTCTCTGCTGCTGATGGCACTCTCCGCCGGCTACGTCGTTATCGCGTTTACGCGCCGCTCGCTCGTCACGCAGCGCTAACCGCGCATTACAATGACCGGGGCGCTGCACATGCAAGACTCGCAGGCAGAACCCGGCCATACTATTTTCTACCTTGCGGGCGAAGACAGCGCTGCCGACCGCCATAACACGGCGCTGCTCGCGCGCATCGCGCGGCTTTCGACGACCCCCGTGCATATCGAAATTTTCTACCATCGGCCGCTGCAACTGAGCAACTGGGCTATCGAAACCGGCAATGTGCGCTACACACGGCTGCGATCCGCCTCGGAATTTGCACTCGCCGAACGCATTGCAGCCGCGCGCACGCAGAGCGTGCTGTATTTCAACTTTATGCTCCTGGTCCACGCCGAAGATATCTGGCTCCTGCTCGGCCACACAAGCCGAGAACCATATGCGCTCGCACTGCCCGGGAATACGCTTGCCTCCCGCGGCGAAGGAACGTGGAGTTTTGCACTGCGCAGCGCGCGCTTTGATCTTTCCCGCTACACCGGCAGCCACAGCGAACCCGCAATCATTGCAGTGAACCGAAACCTGTTGCAGCAGAAATCAGGAAGGCAGAGCTCCGGGCTGCTGCTGCGCAAATTCTATGCAGACCTGCTCAGCGGAGCAGAGTCACCTGCCCCGTTGCTGCTCCGGGGTCGCAGTTATGCCATTGAAGCACGTCCCGCGCTGTGGTTAACCACACTCCGCAATACTGTTTTTGCCTTCAACACCTGGCGCGATAGCCAGCGGTTTCCCTGGTGGTTCAGTCACCGGCATCCTTTGTTCCTGGTCGCACAACTGAGTTTTTATGCAGCGTTACTCGTCTTGCCGGTGAGCGCAACGGGCAGCCATATTTTGGCGCTTTTCACGCTGGGTACCACGCTGCCCTATTTCTTGCGCGGGTTTCTCCGGGCCATGGCTGCTTCTTTACGCAACGGACGACACACCCCGGTATTTCTCAGAAGGACCGCCGCCAGAATGCTACTCTACCTGATCGGCTAGTGCCCGCGCAGCCGCCAGGCGGTCTGCTTGCGGCAGCCGCTGGAGATCTGCCCTGATCGCAGTGGCAGAAACAGGCTGGTCAAAATCAGATATGAGCCGGTGGCGCAGTAGCGCATCAAAAGGAGCTGCGGGCTTGCCGCGGGCAAAGACCACAAATTCATAGTCGCGCATGAGTTCCGTGGCACGGTGCCATTTGCCGATCTGAGCCGCCTGGTCGGCACCGATCACGACTACGGGCCTTTTGCCGCACAGACGCAGCAGCGCAGCGAGTGTATCATACGTGTAATTTGGCTTCGGCAGTGAACGCTCTACAAGCGAGAGTATGACCCGCCCTTCTGCGAGCTGCTGCGCAAAACAGGAACGCAACAATGAAAGGCGTTCGCGGTAGCTGAACAGCCTTGCATCACTGCGCAGCGGGGCCTGGGGCGCGGGAGAAATGACAACGCGCGCACCGTCATGATCTTCCAGCAGCCGCCGGACGATTGCTTTATGCCCCGCATGCGGCGGATCAAAGGTTCCGCCAAAAAAAAAGACCGGGGCGTGTGCGGCGTTCAGCGGCGGATTTCTCCGTGCCCGAGCGCGATGTAGCGCGTTGTTGTCAGGTCGCGCAGTCCCATGGGGCCGCGAACATGCAGTTTACCCGTCGCGATACCGACTTCGGCGCCAAGACCAAACTCACCGCCATCGTGAAACCGCGTTGAGCAGTTGACGAAGACCGCAGCAGAATCGAGTGAATCTACAAAACTCTGGGCAAGAGCATAGTCGTTGGTGATAATTGCCTCGGAATGTTTTGAACCCCAGGTGAGAATATGCCGGACGGCTTCGTCAAGGCCCGAAACAGGACGCACCGATATATCGAGACTCAGGTATTCATGACCGAACTCGAGGTCGTTGACGAATGGCTGTATCTTTACGCCTAACTGGGCGCCCCACTCAATACCGCTGTTATCGCTGTGCATCACCACGGAGTTTTCACTCAGCACTTTGAGTAATTGCGCTGTATGCGGCCAGTCCCGGTGTACCAGCAGACACTCCGCCGCATTACAAACGCCGGGTCGCTGTGTCTTTGCATTCAGTACAATGTCGCGCGCCATGTCGAAGGCTGCGTCGGCCGCTATATAGATGTTGCAGACACCTTTGTCGTGCTTCACAACGGGAACCAGGCTGTGCTCGGTGACAAACCGGATCAACGCCTCACCTCCGCGCGGCACAACAAGATCGACCTGCCGTGTGCATTCAACCAGGTCGACAATGAGCGCGCGTTCGGTCTTTTCAATCAGCTGCACAGCCTCGACGGGAATATTCTGTGACTTGAGAGCCTGGTGGAAGAGCGACAACAGCGCCCGGTTGCTGTGTATGGCCTCTTTGCCGCCACGGAGGATCGCAGCATTGCCCGACTTGAGGCACAGCGCCCCCACATCAACGGTAACGTTGGGCCGCGACTCGTAAATGAGTGCGACGACGCCCAGCGGAGCCCGTACCTTGCTCAGTCTGACACCGTTTGCCAGGGTGCGGCCTTCGATTACCTCGCCGACCGGGTCAGGAAGTGCGGCGATTTCGAGCGCGGCGCGACTCATACCATCAATCACTTTGTCGGATAAAGTCAGCCGGTCGACAAGACTGGCTTCGAGCGCGGTTTCGCGTGCGAAAGCGATATCGCGGGCGTTTTCGGTCTGCAGGTACTTGCGGTTATCCTGAATCAGGCGTGCAAGTTCGGCGAGCACCGCGTTTTTTCTTCCAGTGGACAACTGGCGCAGGTCCTGCGAGGCTTCGAGCGCGTTGTCGGCAATGCGGGTAATGTATTCGTTCATTATTGCTGGTGATCGGGGCCAGGATAGCACAGGGCCCTTCTGCCCCCCGTGTCGATTTCAGTTTGCTGGGGTAAATCAAAAATCCACCTTGGCGAATGTCTGAAACAGAAGCCACACTCCGTGAAAAAATCATCAAATTCGGGACCTGGCTGTTCCTCATGTTCATCTTCCTCATTATTGTCGTTTCGTTCGGCATGCCTGACGTGATTGGCACCACCTCACGGCTCGATGCGTACAATGCCGCCAAGGTCGGCGGTGAATACCTGACGAAGGCCGAAGTCGCCGACTACCAAAAGCGCATCGAAGAGCGTATGGCAGGGAACCTGAAAGGGCTCGATGAAAAAAACCGCAAACTATTTGAAGACATGGCCAAAAGCCGGGCTCTAGACGAGGCGATCGACCGCAAAATTTTCACGCAGCTGCTAAACCGTGCGGGATATGTACCTTCAAGCTCGACGGAGCCGAAGATTCTTGCAACATTCTATAAGCGCCAGTTTGGAGAATACATTGTTAACGGTAAGCTTGACATGGAGCGGCTGAACGAATTTCTCACGCCACGCCGCCTGACCCTCGACCAGGTAGGCCGGTCGATGCTGCAGGAATACGGTCCCGCGAAGGCGTATGAAATGCTGCAGGGGACCTCATACGCTTCTGACTACGCAGTCCTTGATGAAGCCCGCTTTGCCACCACGCAGAACTCATACCGGATTGTCGCGCTCGATGGCGCCGCAAAAGACAAAATCCTGCGCGGCAAATTCACGCCGACAGAGAAAGAGATTCAGGACAAATTTAAGGCAGAGTTCCTGAGCAAAGATCCCAAGGCAATCCTCGACCAGCCCAAGCGCGACAGCATCAGGGCAACCCTCTTCAACGAGCGCCGCGCAACGCTCGAAAAGGAATTTGCGCAGAACTTGAGCCAGGCGGGTAAAGCAGGCCTTGCGCAGGTTGCCGCCCTGGCAGGGGCTCGCCTGGTCGCGGTTGACGATGCAGGCCTCAACGCAGACCTCGATGCAAAAAAACCAAAAGACCTGGCAGCGATCAGCCTTGCGCCACTCGCGCAGTCTGACATATTTGTGCGCCAGAGGCTTTCTGCACCCCTTGGCGCAACTGTCGGCCCGGTTGAAGCGGGCGGTTACACGTACTTCTTCTCCGTAGCAGCGCGCAAGAACACGGTGCTGCCGGCAGCATCAGCATACGGCAAGCTCGAGGCGACAGCGGCAGCTGAACTCGGGAAACTGAAAAACCTGCCCAAGGAGATCACCGCCGACAAGCTGATCGAGTCAGCGGGCAAAAACAACTACGGCCAGGTATTGACGGCGGCATTGGAACTGCACCGCAGCAGCATACGTGTCGTGCGCTATAACCGTACGGGCGCCGAAACTCCGGAAAAATAGTTTTCGCATACAGCCGAAAAAGTTGCGCTCCGCGCCCATTGGGCGCGGACGGTGCGCAATACGCGAACTTTGTCAGGGGAATTTATTTCATTTCGAGGATAATGAGAGCGAGGTCATCGCTCTCCTCACCCGAAGCAGTGTAGGCCTCGATGCGCTGCCTGAGAAATGCCAGCTGGTCAGCAGGACTTTTATCGAGCGACGATTCAACCCAGTCGAAAAATTTCTTCTGCCCGAGTATCTTGCCTGATTTATTGAACACATCAAACGCGCCATCGGAAAAGAGCAGAATACGCAGCGGGGAGCGGCCGATCACCAGTTCAGATTCGTGGTACTCATTTGCAATCACCCCGAGCAGGCGCTGGCTTTCTTCAAGCCGCAACAAGCCCTGCCCCGTGTGGATGAGCGCCGGATGCTGACCGGCGTTAATGTAGCGTATATCTACCTGTTCTCCCCTGAATTCAAACTGCAGGGCGAACAGAGTGATGAATTCATTTCCCCGGTAATTTTCTGCCAGGTACGTGTTCAGACCACCTATTGCCTGCTTCAGGTTTTCGCCCCTGCCGGTCAGAGCACCCCGAAGGTAGGCACGCGCAAAAGCTACCAGGTAACCACTCGATATGCCGTGACCGCTCACATCACCCAGCAGGACAACAAACCTGTCAGGAGCTGTCTGCATCAGGTCAATGTAGTCGCCGGTAACACTCTCGTACGCACGGCTGTATGACCAGAAGGTGAAATGTTCAAATTGCCGCGAAGACGGTATGACCTTTTTCTGGATACGTGCATTGTAAGCCAGCTCGCGCTCGCGGCGCTTCAGCTTAACATTTTCAATCAGGAACAGATAGTTCTGGATCAGTATTTCGGCTTCCCGCGCAACCTGGCGAAGAAACCGGACGTCTTCGCTATAGAACGGCAGGTTGTCTTTTCGTTCGGAAACCATGATACCGGCTTTGAATTTGTCCATGCCGATTACGAGAAAAGCGCCCTTTGATTGCAGAAAATCGCGTACCGGGCCAATAAAAGTCTGGGTGAGCAGCGGATATTTTCGTCCCCTGACCCAGGTCTTTGCCTGTACCCAGAAGGGATCGTCAGCAGGCAGGTAGACAATTTTCTCACTGTCGCTGTCCCAGTTGGTGAAGAGGTCGCGGCTCATGATGACTTTCGCCCAGTAGCACCCCAACCCTTCACTGAGGGAAACAGCGAGACGCTCAATAAAGCTGTTGGCGCGTCCCGGGTTCGCAATCTGCCCTGAACTCTGCAAAAGAATTCCGTCGAGCACCTTGCGCCGCGAAGTCGCATAAGAATCGAGCGATAGCATCAGGGCCGTACGAGCCGGATCCATAAGGAGCAGGAATGCAGCCAGAATCGCAAAATGGCGTATCTGCGTGGCTTCACTCTGGTAGAGTTCTCCGAGGCTGAAGCCGACAGTGAACCAGTAAAGAAATCCGAAAAAGGCAAAATACATGAAGCGCACGGCAGCAAGACTGATGGGAATATGAAAGTTTACCAGGCCCCAGCGCAGGCTTAAGGTGATAAAGATGATCGGGAAAAACGCCGGCAGGAAAAAAAGCGCATTGTAGTTCACGTCCACGTGCACCGGGGTATAGTAGAGCATGAAAAAGAAGGCAGGCGGTAAGGCCACGGCAAAAATCAGTGAGAAACTGAAAATCCGGGCAGCCCAGAGCCTGCGACCACCCGGAATCTGTTCGCGGTGGCCTTCGGACCAGAAAAACAGGTAACCGCAATACACAAACGTGGCAAAAAAAACTCCGCCCAAAAGCTTAATAAACGATAGCTCGTCAGCAGCCGACCGCACAGGGTAAAACGTGTATAGCCCGAGGGAGAGCAGAAGAATGAGAAGGTAGAGCACCCCCTGTGTCGGCAACTGGTAGGCACTGCGGAACAAGTAGAGAAACGGGGCAATGATCAATACGTTATAAAAGAGAAAGATATTGCCCGACACATGCCAGGTAAAAAAGTCTACAAAAAGGAGAAGGTAGGTAACAACGGAAGCCGCAAATAGGATGTAGGCGCGTTCGAGCCTGCGAACGCGGGAGAAGACGTAGAGGAACAGTGCGGTGAACCAGAAAAAGAACACCCCGGCATAAACCGGCAGGAGCGCCTGCACATACCGCAATTGCGATGGCAGACCGTTATCTGTGCGCTCGGCATAGGGCCGCAGGTAGAAGACATTATCCGGAATGCTGAATGTCAGTGGAATGAGTGCCAGGCCATTGGGTGTCGTAAGCACCTGCGGGTGCGCTTGTGCAATGTACCGTTGCGTTGCGCCCAGCTGCAGCAGCACACCGAGCAGCAACAGGACCATCGAACCGAACCAGAGTACCCGACTCACGCCATACCCCCGCTGATCAGGAGCAGCGGATACTCGCGCATGCTGACAATGACCTCTTTGCGCGGGCGCAGCTCAATCAGCTGACCTTGCTCGAAATCTTCCGCACCGAGCGGTGGTGTCTCGGGTATCCAGCTCCAGCCCGACTCGTCCCGGTATGCGAGGTGGCGGCCAAAGGCCTGTAAGCGCATCAGGTTTTGTTCCGGGTGCAGGGAGATCAGGAACCCCTCAAGCACTATCGAGCGGTTTTCATTGACACGCAGGTTACGGTGCAATTCGGCCGCAAGCCCTACCACATCGCGCTGCCCCCGGATCAGGGAATAGAAATACCCCTG
Organism: Spirochaetota bacterium; assembly: GCA_049323535.1. GTDB lineage: Bacteria > Spirochaetota > Leptospiria > Turneriellales > Turneriellaceae > Turneriella. The sequence continues at coordinate 34,222 of JBMOPL010000008.1, forward strand.
TGTCGAAAAGAGCTGTAGCGCGTTGCTGCGGGTAGATGCGACGCTGAGACGGAGCAGCATGATAAAATGGATTTCCTGCCCAGGATCGTCAGACCGGGCGCAGCCAAAGATGGCCGAAAAGTGTTTCTTTTCCCAGGCGGTATCAAGCTTCTGTACGGTATAGCGCCCGGCAGAATAGCGTGAGGCGCCGCTGAGGTGGCGCTCGATTTTTTCCGCAAGGCGAAACTCCTTGCTCAGGAATTCGCTGCGCGGAACAGTGCGCTCAAGCTGTTCGTTTTCCAGTGCAAGGCCTATGCGGTGTGCTGCATGATCGAGCAGGGGCAGGCGCCCCCGGTCAACAATCTCACTCAGGCCAATCAGGCCAATGAGTCGCTCGCGAAAAAGCACCGGTGCCACAAAGCGAACCTTGCGCGACTGCATATAGGCCTTAAGCGCAGGAGAAAGCGCAGCCACTGGCTTCGCACCGTTCAAAAGAGAAAGCTCCTGCCTGAACTGCTCTGTCAGATCGTCTTTGAGTCGCATGCGTCGCACACGCTTCTGACGGTTAACGAAGAATACGAGGTCTTCTTCATCGAAGACCAGCAGGCGCAGACGGGACAGTTTCCAGGCCCTGATCAGCCAGCCGAGAAACTCGAGTACATCCTTCAGCCGCATAATGCGCGATACCCGGTTGTCAAAGGTGATAAAACCACTCTGCGCCGAGTAACGCGAATCGATTCCCATGCGGGAAATCAGCCAGTCTTTGAGCGGCTGGGCGATGAAAATGTGAAAAAACAGAAAGGTGACAACGATGACTGGCAAGCGGTCTCTGAAAACTGTAATCGCTGTTACTGCGGTCAGCAACAGGATGATATTGATGCCGAGTGAGAGACTGATTGCCCACCATGGCCAGGACCGGATGTATTGCCAGAGCAACAAATCAGTGCCCCTCTTGTTTCAGCGGAAACGGCTTCAGATACGACTCTGCCTGGCGCCAGCGCGCCTGCTGTCCCTCGGTCAATACACCGACACCGGCATGGTACCGGGCCGCGTGTTCACGCAGCCAATCGGACTTTGCCCGCTCGAACGCCTGCACTTCGCGCGCCAGCAATGCGAGCTTGCCTTTAATCTCGTTAAGGGCAAGCTTAGCCTTGATGTCTTCCTGCATCAGGCGCAGGTGGTCTTTCTTTACCTCGCAGAGTTCTGTGCACTGGCGTGCCAAAGAAGTCAAGCGGCCCTTTTGTGAATCATCCAGCGCGAGGCGCGCCGAATTGGCCAAGACCAGCCCCAGGTCCGGATATACCTCCTCACGTATATCGCGCACGAAGTAATACGACCGAAAGATGCCGCAGCGGAGCGGCGTGTCGACGGAAAAATCAAAGTCTTCGCGCCGCTCGAGGCGACAGGCCGCCTGCACCAGGGCTGCGAGCAACAGCAGAACAGAAACTCCACGGCGCCCGCGAGACATGTTACGCTAAAAACCCACGGCTCACACGCGTAAATAACAAAGCGACAACAACCCGTAGAAAAACAGGCTCGTATATTTTCTTGCCGAGCCGACTGGCCATCGCATCCGGGCGCATGAAGTACCGCAGCATGACCGAAGTCATCGGCAATACCCCCCACCTTAAGCTCAACCGGCTTTACAGCGAAGATTTTGAGGTATGGGTAAAGCTCGAACGCCAGAACCCGGGCGCGAGCATCAAAGACCGTATCGCCCTGGCAATGATTGAAGATGCCGAACGGCGCGGTATCCTGAAGCCAGGCAGTGTCATCATCGAACCGACTTCGGGTAACACCGGCATTGGCCTTGCCCTGGTGGCAGCCGCCAAGGGCTACAAGCTCACGCTCGTCATGCCCGAAAGCATGTCGGTCGAACGCCGCGCCATTATGGCGGCATATGGCGCGCAATTCGAACTCACGCCACGCGAAAAAGGCATGAAAGGCGCGATCGAAAAAGCGACTGAACTCGTGCAGTCGACGCCAAATGCCTGGATGCCGCAGCAGTTTGAGAACGAAGCGAACATAGAAATACACCGCAAGACAACCGCGCAGGAAATCCTGCGGGATTTCCCTGAAGGTCTGGATGTGATGATTACCGGCGTTGGAACTGGCGGGCACCTCACCGGGGTAACTGAAGTCCTGCGCCAGAAATGGCCAAACCTGCAGGTCTATGCTGTTGAACCGGCTGCATCACCCGTCATTTCCGGTGGTCAGCCAGGCCCCCACCCTATACAGGGTATCGGTGCGGGCTTCATTCCTAAAAACCTCAAGAAAGATCTTCTGACGGGCGTCATCCAGGTTACGAAAGAAGAAGCATTTGAATACGCAAAACGTGCAGCAAAAGAAGAGGCACTTTTTGTGGGAGTTTCCAGTGGTGCGTCGCTGGCTGCCGTAGCGAAAAAAATCCCCGAGCTCAAAAAGGGGTCTCGCATCCTGACTTTCAATTACGACACCGGCGAGCGCTACCTTTCGATTGAAGGCCTGTTCCAGCTTTAACAGGAAATTCAGGACCGCTTGTTGCGGTCAAGAAAGCTCGCCATACGCATGCGTGCATCATCGGATGCACGCAATTTTGCCAGTTCGTGCACGAGCTGGTCACGGCTAAACGGCTCGAAATTCTCATAAGCGTGAAGAACTTTCTTAATCGACTTCTGCGCGAGAAGCCCCTGCGAGACCAGCGTGTCGCAAAGCCGGGTACAGTCGTCTTCGGCCTTTTCAGGTGCAGAATGTCCGGCAATGAGTCCCGAAGCGCGCGCAGTCTCTGCGTCAAATATCTCTGCACTCAGGAAGTAGCGCTTGGCAAAAGCAGTGCCCGTCTTGCGCAGCACGTAGGTTGAAATAATCGCCGGTATGATGCCGAGCCTGACCTCGGAAAAGCAGAAGCGGGCATCGCTCGTGGCAAGCGCGATATCGCAGGCGGCCAGAATTCCCAGTCCACCGCCGAAGATATTGCCCTGCGCCAGCGCGACAGTGGGCTGTGGCAGCTCATAGATCGTTTCAAACATGTGCGCGAGCCGCCGCGCGTCTTCGCGGTTTTCATCATCTGTAAAACCAGCTTGCTGGCTCATGTAATTGATGTCGGCGCCAGCACAAAACGATTTGCCGTTACCGCGAAAGAGAACCAACCGCGCCTCACCCGGTACATCGTGTACCGCCTGGCTGATACGGCCGATCATTTCGGCATCAAAGGCATTGTGTTTCTCCGGCCGGTTGAGGATAATCTCATAGACCTGTTCGCGGTAACGCGTTTCCACCATCTTGCTGACTCCTTTGCTGAACTAAGTATGCTACATGCGGTAGACGCCCGGTTGGAATGCGGTTAGTGGCCGCCCGGCAGCAGCGAGCAGGCCCATAATTAGCGAACGGCGCGTTTCACGCGGATCAATAATGCCATCATCCCAGAGGCGCGCAGACGAGTATAGTGCTGTCGATTGCCCGTCAAACTGCGCGGTTATTTTCTGGCGCAGCTCGTCGAGCTCACGGCTGAGCTCCGCTGAGTCATGCGGCTTACCTGATTTTTTTGCCTGGGCGCGTGCTGACTGTTCACGGACGATCGCCAATACTCCTGCAGCCTGCTCTCCCCCCATAACAGAAATACGGGCATTCGGCCACATCAGCAATAGGTCAGGCGAATAGGCGCGACCGCACATACCATAATTGCCTGCACCGTACGAACCGCCGATAATCACGGTGAATTTTGGTACATTGGCGTTCGATACCGCGCTTACCATTTTCGCTCCGTCTTTGGCGATTCCACCCTCTTCGTACTTTTTACCGACCATAAAACCGGTGATATTCTGCAGGAAGACGAGCGGAATTTCGCGCTGGCAGCAGAGCTCTATGAAGTGCGTGCCCTTGAGGGCAGATTCAGAAAAAAGTACCCCGTTGTTGGCAAGTATGCCAACCCGGAACCCGCCGATTTCAGCAAATGCACACACGAGGGTCTTGCCGTATTCAGCCTTAAATTCCTGCAAGCTGCTGCCGTCGACAAAGCGTGCCATAATCTCGCGCACATCGAACGGCTTACGCGTATCAGCGGGAATTATTCCGGGAATCTCTTCGGGCGAAAGAGAAGGCTCGGCAAAAGACAGGCGCCTGCCTTTAAGCAGCGCATTGCCTTCGCCCTGCGGCAGCGTCGAAACAATTTCGCGCGCGATGCGCAGCGCATCGAAGTCGTCGAGCGCATAGTGGTCAGCTACTCCCGAACGACTGGTATGCAGGCGCGCTCCACCCAGATCTTCGGCGCTCACCTCTTCTCCCGTCGCCATCTTCACCAGCGGCGGCCCAGCGAGAAAAATCGTGCCGTGCTTTTCGACGATAATGGTCTCGTCGCACATCGCCGGCACGTACGCTCCACCGGCAGTGCACGACCCCATAACCGCGGCAATCTGTGGAATACCCTGCGCCGACATGCGGGCCTGGTTGTAAAAAATACGGCCGAAGTGATCGCGATCCGGAAAGACTTCGTCCTGCATCGGCAGAAATGCGCCCCCGCTATCCACCATGTAGATGCAGGGCAGCCGGTTAAGCTGCGCGAATTCCTGCAGGCGCAGGTGCTTCTTTACGGTTATAGGATAATAAGTGCCGCCCTTGACCGTGGCGTCGTTTGCCAAAACGGCAACCATGCGACCGTGCACAAAGCCAATACCGGCAACCGCACCCGCCCCTGGAATTTCTTCTCCCGGGTAAAGATCAATACCCGCAAAAGCACCGATTTCAAAGAAGGGTGAGCCAGCGTCGAGCAGGCCCGTGATACGGTCGCGGGCAAAAAGTTTACCGCGCTCGGTGTGCTTTGCGACAGCCGCTTGCCGCGACTCAGGCGCAATGCGCTTTTGCAGTAAAGCCAGGTTCTCAAGATGCCGTGTATAAGCGGCGGCATTTTCCTTGAACTCCGCACTCTGAGAAGATACTTTTGTTTCGAATGTTGGCATGATCGGCTAATCCTTAATGGAACGCATCCAAAGAGTGTATCGCGCTAACAACCATTTTGGCATGACAGGGACAAGTACTGCCCCCGTAAACCGTATGCATAGCAAGGGGGAGTTCCCCCGTTCTATGAGCGGGCAACGATCTTGTCTTTTTCCGCCGTATCTGAAGATAAAGATATGTCGAGGCTGAACTCACGGGGCTTCGAAACAATCAGCGGCACACGCTCTACCTCGACGATCGATGTGTCGAGACCAAAGGCCTTTTCTTCGCCCGGGCACATTGCCTTCCAGAGTTTGTGCATGGCGGTGACAATTTTCTCGTAGAAGTTGAGCTCGTTGTCATGCGTCAGCACCCGGTCGAGCACAACAAAGCGAAAGTCACCGATGATATTCTTTTCATGCAATGATGAATAGCGACTCGTAATATCGACGATACCGCGCTGCACAAGCTCGGTGACCACCTTGCGAAAATACTGATTAATGCGCGGCTCAACGCGAAAGCCGAGCTTAAAATCCACCCGGATAACGTCATTCGGCACAAGTACGTCGACGACACATTCGCGCGTATAGGGCTCGTCTGTAACATCGACATGCACAAACCAGTAGATGTCTGCGCGCTTCGGCTGTTTGTAGAGCAGTGAATAGATCACCTTCCACTCGATTTCATATTTATTGTTCGCCGAGGTCATGTAGACCAGGTTAGTAGAGTATTTACTGACAGAGGCATCGTGGCTCAGGTTATGCAGCGTGTCGTAGTATTCTTCGAGCCTCACGAACTCGGTGTAGCGGTTGCGAATCTTGCGCGCTGAATACCATGACCAGATCACTACAAAAAAACCCAAACCCATGAGCAATGACACGTAACCACCATGCGGAAATTTCTCCAGATTAGCCACAAGAAACGATAGCTCAATTGACAAGAAACCGGCAAGATTCAGCATCACCAGTGGTGTGGAAGTCTTGTTAATCTTTAGAAATACAGACAACAAAAGAGTTGTTACGATCATGTTTAGCGTAATCGCAAGGCCGTAGGCGGCTTCCATATTTGCTGCTTTTTGGAAATACAGAGTCACACCGCAGCAACCCAACCAGAGAATTCGGTTTGCACTCGGCACGTAAATCTGCCCTTTCAAAAGCGATGGATATTTGATACGAACCTTTGGCCAGAGATTCAACCTGATAGCTTCTGCTATCAGGGTGTATGTTCCACTGATCAGAGCCTGTGAGGCAATAATCGCTGCTATAGTCGCGATACCAATGCCTATTGGTAAAAACCATTCTGGCATTAGACCATAGAAGGGAGTCAAACCCGAGGGCAATTTACCCTCAGTAGAAATCATCTGGCCTTCCTGGCTCATCAGGAAGGCACCTTGCCCAAAGTAGTTCAGCAACAGCGCTGTGACAACAAACACCCATGAAACACGGATATTTCCCCTGCCACAATGCCCCAGATCAGTGTACAGAGCCTCCGCACCTGTGGTGCAAAGAAAAACAGCTCCAAGTATAAAGAATCCTTTGGGGTACTCTGTCAGCAGCTGGATCGCGTAATAAGGGTTTAGAGCTTTGATGATGTCGGGATGATCCGAAATGTGCATTAATCCCAATGCGGCCAGCATCGAAAACCAGACGAGCATCATAGGACCAAAAGCTCTGCCGACGGCATTCGTACCAAACTGCTGGACAAAAAAAAGTCCTGTTAAAATCCCCAGAACAATTTTTACCGTTGGAATTCCCGGGAACAGCACTTCAAGCCCCTCGATTGCTGAAGATACTGAAATCGGTGGAGTTATCATTCCGTCAGCCAGCAAGGCACAGCCACCGACGATCGCAGGCATGATCAACCATTTGCTTCGACGCCGAACCAGTGTATAAAGCGAGAAGATACCCCCCTCACCCTTGTTGTCGGCACGCAACGTGACAATGACGTATTTAAAAGTAGTCACCAGCATGAGAGTCCAGAATACACAGGACAATCCACCATATATCAGTTGCTTCGAGATTACTTTACCGTTACCGATCGCCGAAAGCACATAGAGGGGAGATGTTCCAATATCACCGTAAATAATTCCCAGCGAGATCAGGATTCCAGCAAAGCTTGCGCGGTGATGCCGCGCAGAATAATCATTTGAGCTCATATTCTAAGTTCTCCCGCGTGATCTCACTGATGAATTTTCGCTTGAGTTTCCATGCTATACCCTCACGTACGAAAACAAAGGTTTCCGGGAAACCGGTTACACGCCATGCGGCAAGTTCGGTGCCACCGGCCATAAACTGCGGGTAATTGACCGCGAACTTGCGGATAAATCTACTGATTTCAGAGCGAATCTCTGAATCTGCCGGTGCTTTGCCTGCATCGGGGTTGCCAATGGCTCTAAGCGACGATCCGATCGAAACGAATAACATATCTTTATCCGCTGCATGTGCCTGATAGAACTGTTTCAGCGCCGGTAATTCCTTTTCGCATGGCGGACAATCGGGCGCAAAAAAGTTCACGACGACTTTTGCAATGCGTGGATCGACAGCACTGAGCTGGAACTGCCCCTGCCCCGAAAGCGCGGGGAAAACGGTGGCATCGTTCAGGAGCTTTTCGCGCGGCCTGCACGCAGCAAGCAGCAAGACAATAGCGAGGAACGATACAGGCAGACGCAGACAGCCCCTGGGTTCGAGATTCAAAGTTGGTATCCGCTTCATGTAACCTTTGCCTTGCGTATGACGCGCGCGAAAACCCGGGGCAAGTGCCGGCTCAGGTGCAGCGCGAACCGCTCTTTCATTCCACCCACATAAATTTCGCTCTTGCCTTTCAGTATTCCCCTGGCCATGATGCGGGCACAGGCCTCTGCTGACATACCAGCGGATTGTCCCCGGTCCATCTTGCCCTGCGGCTTCCCGTCGGCAGTGAGCGCATTCTCGGACACATTGGTCCTGATAAAGCCGGGCAGAACGACTGTCACCCGGATATTCTCGCGCCAGTTCTCTGCCCGCAGCGCTTCATAAAAACCCGAGAGCGCAAACTTGCTCGCCGAATAACCCGAGCGCAACGGGGTGCCAAACTTGCCGGCAACGCTCGAGACCGTGACGATCTGCCCCTGCTTTCGCGCGCGCATGTGAGGCAAAACTCCGAGCGTGAGCGCGATATTACCAAAGTAGTTCACGGCCATCAGCTGTTCGTAGACCCTGAGATCGGTCTCGTGCGCGTGGGAGCGCTGGCTGATTCCACCATTGTTGACCAGAATGTCGACGGCGCCGAATTTTTTCAGCGCTTTGCCGACAGCGGCGGGAAGCCTCTTGTATTGCTGCAGATCGATGGGCAAGATGAGCACGCGCTGGGGCGGGAGGCGCTGTTCGGCGACAAACGTCCTGAGAGCCTTTTCATTGCGCGCCGAAAGGACAAGATTTGCCCCGAGGCCGGCGAATTCTGCTGCGAGGGCACGTCCGATTCCCGAGCTTGCACCGGTGATCCAGACTGTTTTGCCCTTCGCTTCCATTTAGACCTGCAATCTCGTGTGCTCTGACATCCGCCGGCGCTTGGCCCGGACCACCAGGAAACCTGCCAGCAGCAGGATAAACGGATAGATGTAGAGAAAAAGGTGAAATACAACCGTGTCTTTCGTGCCCGTGAGTTTTACTTTTTCGTCGTCGTATTTTCCTGCGACGATTCCTGTCAGCTTGTCTTCTTCTGCGAGCCAGCCGATCAGGCGCATCGCGAGTTCACGGTTCTGCTGCATATCGGCGAAGCGGTTCACCAGGAAATCTGAATCGGTGATTGCGACCAGCCGTGCGCCATTTTTTTTCGACAGCGCGGCAAGGCCGATCTTGAAAGAAGCCACAGGCTCAGCCTTGTCGTCGCGCAGGCCGTTGGGTATCTTATCGATCCAGCTGGTAAAGTGGCTCATCAGAAAATAGTTCACATCGAAATCGGGATTGTTTTCTGTGCCGGTCTCGAAATAGCCAGCACCCGGAAAGATCGTGATCTTACGCTCTTCGGGCCGCTTCACAAAAGGCGCTGTTATGGCGTGTTCTGAATAGTTCACTGATTGCAGTGTCGTCTTGCCAGGCGGCAGAGCGTAGTCGCTGTGCAGCTTCTGCCGTGAGTACTTCACCTTGAGCGGGTCGAGCAAAAAGGAGAAGTCGGCCGCAGATTCCGGGTCGAGCGCAAGCAGTATTTTCCCGCCCTCGTCGAAATACTTCTTCAGCGTCTTTTTCTCTGCCTGGCTGAAGTCACGCTGAGGGCCAACGACCAACACGAGATCGGCGGGGGGCATCTTAGCCGGAAACCCCTCGGCGGGCGTCAGCTGCTTCACATGGTGGCGCAGCGCACGCAGGTTCTCATCGAAGAGCCCGATCGTGTCATCCTTGAAATTGCCGCTGACGGATTTTTCTTCGTGCCCCTGCGTGTAGTAGATGTTGCGCTTCCTGCCACTCACCTGCAACAGGTTGCTCACCAACTCGCGTTCGAGGCGCTTCAGGCCCTCTTCATCGAGGACTTCAAACCGGCTCGTGCGCATTTTTTTTGCCGCGTCGGTTTCCTGCGGATCTTCCGCTTCTATAAGTATCGTACCAATACGGTCGACTTTTTTCTCGTCCGCCAGATTCTTTTCGCGCAGCGGATCAATGAAAGTGTAAGAAATCTTTCCGTTGGCTGCGACAGCGTCGCGCAGCAGCAACTCAACATCGCGGTAAAGCTCGCTGAAAAAAGGAAAGAATGCAGTAACCTGCACCTTACCTTCGATTCCCCGCAAGAGCTCGCGGCTGTCTGCTGAAAGGGAGAACCGGCGCATCAGGGTCATGTCGACAGAAGCAGGTGTGATGTGCGCCCAGTAGTTTATGGCGACCAGCAAAACCAACAGGCCGCCGAGTGTAGCTATGGCCGTCGGCGCTTCTTTCGCCTCTAGCCGGACGCCGACTGAAACCGCAAGGGCAATCAATACAAAACAGAAACCGGTAAAGTAGAAAATCTGCAGCACCTGGCGCAGACGCTCGGCCGTTTGCCCGCGGTTTTCGGGAGTGACCTTTAGCCAAACGGCATCGACCTGGACAAAGTAACAGAACGCAGAAAAAAGCATCAGCCAGTAGGCGAGCTCCATGAGGCGAAACGCTCCGCCCCTGCGCTCACCCGCCGCAAACAGCGTGTAGAGTGTCACGCCGCAGAGAATGTAGAGCAATGCTGCAACGAACAATACCAGAAAATAGCCAAACCCCTTTTCTGAAAAGCCCGAGGCAATGTAGAGCAGCAGCGTTACGCCGATCAGCAGCAGCGCAACGCGGGCCCGAAAAAAGTCGAAGACTGTTTTCATGTCAGCGCCACCTTCTTGCCGCGAGCGCGAGCGAAGCTGCATAGAGATAGAATGCCACAATGCTCAGGTAGAAAATGATGTGCTTGAGGGAAATGACGCCTTTTTCGAAGTCCATAAAGTGCACATAGAAACTCAGCTCACGCAGCACACTCTTGAGTGGCTGGTCAATGAAAGGCGAAAAAAAACCGAGCAACAGGAAAAATACCAGATTAGCAGCAGTCATCAGCGCTGCAAGAAGCTGGACTTTTGTGAGCGCAGAGTAAAAGGTTCCCATCGCGGCGGTTGCCGAACCAATCAGCAGGACTCCCACCATACCTGCGAGTACATGGCCCATGTTGCTGCCGCCGTAGACGACGACAAGCAGGGGTATGGGCAGTGTGACAAGAGCCTGTACAACAAGAAAGACAAAGGCCGATGAAAACTTGCCCAGAACGAGCTGGGCTTCGTTAATGGGAGAGGTAAAGAGCAGTTCTATGGTTCCCTGCATCTTTTCCTCTGCGATCAGCCGCATTGAAATCAGCACCCCTGTGATCATAGTCGTGCCCGAGAGCATATAGAAGATGCGCTGCAGAGCGAGAAACGATGTGCTTTCATGCCTGATGTAGGCATAGCCCCAGAGGAATGCGAGGCTGAACGAAATACTCAGGATGAACCAGGCAAGGGCTGACTGGTAGTAGCTGCTGAGCTCACGCCGGCATATCTGCCAGACGACGGTCAACGCAGAACGTTTCACGACACCAGTTTTTTCAGGTTCGCAAACGGGCTCGCAGTCTCAGTCTTGTTGCTGTTTTCTTTCTCAAGGTACTGCCGCATCTCGATTTTTTCGAGCGCATAAGTGACGTCTTTGAGCGAAAGCGATATCTTGCGGCTTTCGGGATCAATGCTCTTGATCACTGCTTTAACAGGCTGACCTTTGGCAAAAGTTTTCTTAAAGTTGGTCGACTGCTCTTTTTCCATTGTGGAGATGTGAGCAAGACCTTCATAACCTTCATCAAACTTGATGAAAATGCCGAAATCCACCACGCCTGACACTGCGCCTTCAATCACGGTACCACGCGGATACTTATCGCGCAGTTTCTTATACGGGTTGGGAAGCGTGTGGCGGATAGAGCACTGTACTTTGCGCTCTTCAGAATTAATTTCAATAACCTTGAACTCGATCTCGTCGCCAACCTTGTAAGTTTTCTTCGGATCTGGAGCGGGCTCCGTCCAGCCGATGTCCTCTTTGCGGATCAGGCCATCGATGCTGTCCGTAATCGCGACAAATATACCATTGTTCGTCAGGCCGCGGATCTTGCCCTTCATGGTTTCGCCTACCTTCACTTCGGTGCGAATGGTATCCCATGGGTTCGCGTGCAGCTGGCGCAGGCCGAGCGAGATGCGCTTGTCATCTTTGTTGATGCCGATGATCTTGGTTTCGATCTCCTGCCCTACTTTGACGATTTCATTGGCGTGGTTCACCTTGCGGGTCCAGCTCATTTCGGTAATGTGCAGCAAACCTTCGAGGCCTTCGCCGAGCTCGACAAAGGCGCCGTAGTTTGCCACGAATGAAACCTTCCCGGTTACTTTGTCACCCACTTTGAAGCGAGTGAGAACCGTTGACCACGGATCGTCAGTGAGCTGCTTGAGCCCCAGTGACAGACGGTGGTTTTCAGGTTCGATTTCAAGCACGCGCACGTTGACTTCACTGCCGATTTCCAGTTTGTCTTTTGCCTGGTCTGCTTTTCTTTCCCAGGTGATATTGCTGCGGTGCAGAAAACCTTCGATGCCTTCTACATTAATGAAAACGCCCGAGTTTGTATGCTTGGTGACGATGCCCTTGATGATGTGGCCGATCTTGATCTTGTCACCGATATCTTTCCAGACGGTCGCATTCTGTTCGTCCTGGAAAACTTTGCGCGAAACCGTACCCGTTTTGCGGCGGTCATTCAGGTCGAGAATTTTCACCAGGTATGTCTGGCCAACGATGTTGATCTTCTTCGCGCCGCGCTCGCGTGGCCCCAGAAGACCTACCTGGGTATGAGGAAGGAACATGAATACACCTTCTACATTCACCATGTAACCTTCGCGCATCGAGCGCTTCACCAGCGCGTTGACAGGAACCTGCTTTTCGAAAGCTTCTTTAACAATTTCCCAGCCGCGGCGGAGCTCGAGCTCACGCTTCGACAGCTGTACCAGGCCGGTTTCCTGGTCGTGCGAGCGAACCAGTGCTTCTACCGTCTCGCCCACAGCAGGTTCAACGTCAAATTCACGGATGCCGATGCGGCCTTCAGACTTGCCGCCCATATCGATGATTGCAAATTCGGGAGTAATGTCGACAATCTTGCCGCTGACGATCGCGCCGGACCTAATATCTGCGACAGCCGTGTCTGTCTTGAAGACGTCTGCCATTGAGACGTTACTGTCTTGGAAAAGAACCTTGCGCGTTGCCATGGGAACCCCTAAAGTGTGGCGACCGGTCGAGCCGTTACAGCCGCGAATTGCGGATATACGCCAGCATTAAATCTGCCACTTGCTCCTGAGTGTGAGACGAGGTGTCAATGAAAATGGCCTCGGCAGCCGGTCGCAGGCCGCCAAAATCGCGACTGGCATCGTCCCTGTCCCGCGCCTCGATCTGGCGCTGCACCTCATCGAGGGAAATCTGCGGATTTTTTTCGCGGAATTCCGCCAGTCGGCGTTCAGCGCGGATGCGGCTGTCTGCGGTGAGGAAAAACTTGTAGGGCGCGCGGGTAAAAACTTCGGTACCCATGTCCCGGCCGTCGGCCACGAGCGAATACCGTTCAGCCGCTGCGACCAATACATCGCGCACGCGCTCGCGCAGGTAACGCGCATCGGCGACAGGCTTGATGCGCTGCGCCACCTCCGGTGACCGCAGCTCCTCCCCCACCTCAACACCGTCGACAAGCACGTGCTGCCTGCCGTCAGAACCAAAGCGGATTTCAAGCGGTAACGCGGCCAGGTACGAGTGCAGGTCCTTCTCTGCTGTTACGGCAGTTGCCCATGCAGAAGACAGGCCCAGCCGCTGGTACTCCCGGTAGCCTGCCCAGGTGAACGCGCGGTAGAGCGCCCCCGAGTCAACCTGGTTATACCCAAGACTTCTGGCTACAGTATAAGCCACTGTCGACTTGCCCGAACCTGCGGGGCCATCAATAGTCACGACCTGGGGCCGCGCATTCTGCTGCGCAACCGGCGGGGCAAATTCGAGGGTAGCCTGCAGCTTCTCATAAAAAGAAGGAAAACTCGTCGCTACCCATTCGCGGCCGCTGATCTGCAGTGCGGGCGCCACTTCGCTTTCTGCTGCATGCGGATTGCGGATATGCCGCGAAACCAGGTCGGCGATCTCAAACGACATGACGATGCGGTGGTCCATATCGGGTTCAATCGTACCCGTAAGCGGCCTGCCCGGATCACCTTCGACCGCCAGACCGTCTTCAAACTCTTCGACATGAACATGCGACTGCGCCAGATTTTTCACCATGATCGCAATACGGTCAGATTCTTTCACCCTGAGTTCTTTGGCATTACGGTAAGAGAACCTGCCGGAAGCAAATGTGCCCGCAATGGTGAGCACAGGCAGCTCATCAATGAGCGCGGGTATGCTCTCGGGCGGTATCGCCACCCCGTGCAGGTGCGCGTGCTTGACCAGTACGTCGCCGCCCTTCTCGCCACACTCGTCACGCTGCGGCAGAATCTCGATCGCTGCGCCCATATCACGCAGCGCCTGCAGGTAGCGGTCACGGTACGGGTTGAGCAATACGTTGCGGATCAACACCTCGCTGCCGGGCAGCAGGCTTGCACCCACCGCGAAAAATGCGGCGGAGGAGACATCGCCCCAGATTCGGTATTCACGCGGCTCGACAGTTAATCCTGCTTCAAGTGTTATGCGAAAGCCATCGCCTGTCTTCTCTTTCTTCACTGCCACACCTGCATGGCGCAACATGTTTTCGGTATGGTCACGCGAGGGTATCGGCTCATCGAGCACCAGGGCCGTCTGCGAAGCAATCGCGGCGAGCATCACGGCGGATTTTACCTGTGCTGAGCCCAGCGTTTCGGTAAAGGTAATCGGTGGCAGGCGGGTACCGGTTACTTTCACCGGCAGGCAGTCCTTTTCGCCCAGCCACTCAAATTTTGCCCCGAGCTTTTCGAGCGGGCCCGTGACACGGCGCATCGGGCGCTTACGCAGGCTAGAGTCACCATCAATAGTGGCGGTCACTCCGTCGAGGCCCGCGATGAGGCCCATGATGAGCCGCGACCCGGTACCCGAATTGCCACAGTCGATTACCCCAGCTGGGGATTTCAGTCCCTTGAGCCCCGGCGACTCGACCCGAAAGGAGCGCTCGCCAAGGGCGGTGACTTTTGCCCCGAGCGCCTGCATTGCCCCGAGCGTGTTCATCGTGTCGCCGGCATCGAGAAAGTTGTGGATCGTCGACGTGCCGGCCGCGAGTGTCGCGAATATCGCTGCGCGGTGCGAAAGCGATTTGTCTCCGGGAAAAGTCAGGGTTCCGCGCATGGGCATGCCACGCAGAACAGGCGAATCAGAGTCGGCGTAAAGAATTTCAGTCTATGCCCGAATGAGACGCAGCGCGTGGTTCCAGCTGTTTCCGGTCAGGCCCGGGATGCACCAGAGTATGCACAGCGGTTCGATCGCGCGGGCTGCAGTCACGGCCCCCATGTCTTCGGCCTCAAAACCGAATTTCGCGAGCAGATCCGCCACGGTCTTTTTTGCGCCTGCGTTATTGCCGCAGATGAACATCGTCGGTTTTTCCTTGAAGGCCGGGTTCACCATGTGGGGGCCGCCGATCATGCTGAACGCCTTGACGAAATGTGCCCCGGGGAACGCTGCCTGCAGGTCTTCCATGAGTGAACTGTTGAGGCTGCTGAAAAACTTCAGCACGCCGTTTTCTGGCGGCGCATCTTCAATCGGGTTCGTGGGATCAATCACCGTCTTACCCCTAAGATTTTCTGCCCCGGCGAGTGCCAGCGCATCTTTTGCCACCTTACCCTTCACAGCGAGCACGATGATATCACCAAAAGCAGCCGCAGACGCGAAATCACCAACCACGATCTTGCCCGCATGTTTCGCGGCAAATTCCGCAAGCTTCGCCGAGTCGCGCGTGCCCATTCTGACTTCGTATCCGTGCTTCAGAAAGCCTGCCGCGAGCACCTGCGCGACCGAACCTGAACCCAATATTCCTACTTTATTTGCCATCTTGTTTTTCTCCTTTGTTTTTATCTTGTCTCTTAACAGATCGTATTCCTGACAGAATCTCGTGCGCCGCGTATGCCTGCCCCGTCAGCTGCCGCGCCTGCGCTTCGCCGAGCAGCGCCACATAACGTTCGTACAGCTGCCGCCACGCAGTCTTTGCCTGCTCAGCAAGTTTCTCTCCCTCAGGAGTGCTCCGCACCGTTATGGAACGACCGACCAGATTGCGCGTGAGCAGCAGGCGTTGCTCCAGGTTATCGAGCAGCCGGGTAACGGTCGAAGGCTTTAGCTGCATCGTTTCTGACAGTTCGCCGGCCGATATGCCGGGCCGTGCGGCGACTGCCATCAGGACGAACGCATACGAAGGCCCCAGGCCCGTGGGGGCAAAGGCCTCTTCAGCGAGTTGCGTGATACTGCGCGCCAGTGCATTCGCCGAAAAGTACAGGCATTTGCAGTAAGGCGAGCGCTCTTCTGTAGGCATGCGGTGAATATACATATTTTTGTTTGTACATACAAATAATTTTCTGCAATCCGCTGCCGGTGATGCAGCACCGAGGGGCACGGGGCGAGCGGTTTACGGTAGCTGCCGCGCGGCATCGACAGACTCGCAGCCCGGAAAGATAGACCCTGAAATAGTTTACACCCTGTCTTTGAAGCGCATTCTAGCCGGCGCTTCCGTGTTGAGAGGCGTTCAGCACATGGTTGAAGCAGAACTCAAAGTACTCGCAGGCCGCTCGAACCCTGAACTCGCTCAGGAAATCGGCGACGAACTCGGCATCAAAGTCGGCGGCGTTGAATGCAAGCGCTTTAGCGACGGCGAGATTTCTGTTAAGATATCGGAAAATGTGCGCGGTAGCGATGTTTTTGTCATCCAGTCGACCAGCAACCCGGCGAACGATAACCTGATGGAGCTCATGCTCATCGTCGATGCGCTCCGCCGCGCCTCTGCGCGGCGCATTACCGCAGTCATTCCTTATTATGGCTACGCACGCCAGGACCGCAAGGTCGAACCGCGCGTGCCGATTTCGGCAAAAGTTGTAGCCACCATGCTCGAGGCAATTGGCGTCAAGCGCGTGCTTTCGATGGACCTGCACGCCAACCAGATACAGGGCTTTTTCGAGATTCCGGTCGATCACCTGTTCGGCGCACCGGTGCTGGTGAAGTATTTCAAAGAACTCAACCTGAATGACCTGGTCATTGTATCTCCCGATTCAGGCGGCGCGGAGCGTGCGCGTTTCTTTGGCAAACAACTGGGCGCTAACATGGCCATTATCGACAAACGCCGCGAGCGCGCCAATGAAGCCGAAGTCATGCACATCGTCGGCAACGTCGAGGGCAAGAACTGCCTGCTGATTGACGACATGATTGATACCGCAGGCACCATATGCAAAGCCGCTATCGCGCTGAGAGAAAAGGGTGCGCTGAAGATCATCGCAGCTGCAACACACGGCGTGCTTTCGGGCAATGCGATACAGAACCTGATCAGCTCACCGATCGACGAAGTTGTTGTAACTAATACCCTAAAAATATCTGACGAAAAAAGATTCCCGCGTATGCGCGTCCTGTCGGTGGCCTCACTTTTTGCCACGGCAATCAAGCGCATCCACGAAGAACAATCCGTCAGCTCATTGTTTCTATAAACCACAGGAGAAGAAAATGGAAAAGGCAACACTCAAGGCTCAGAAGCGGGACGGCAAGGTAGGCGGTAAGAACCTGCTGCGCGCGGGCATTATCCCGGCTGTGATATACAACCACGGCAAGAGCGAAAGCATCCAGGTGCTCGAGAAGGACACGCGCAAGCTGTTCGCACACGGCATTTCTGAATCGCGCCTCATCGACCTCGACATCGACGGGAAGATCGAACAGGTATTCGTCAAGGATTACCAGACGCACCCGGTAAACGAGATGCTGCAGCACCTCGATTTTTACCGTGTTTCGCAGGATGAAAAGCTGCGCACGCGTATCGCGGTACACGTTGAAGGTAAGGCAGAGGGCGTCAAAAACGGCGGTGTTCTCGAAGTGTTCCTCACCGAGGTACCTTACGAAACCTACCCGCGTTTCCTCACCGACTTTCTCACTATCGATATCTCGCACCTGAATATCGGTGACTCGATTCACGTTAGCGACGTTAAACTGCCCCAGGACAGCCGCATTCTCATGGATCCGCAGACTGTCATTTGCCACGTAACGCACGCGGCGAAAGAAGAAGAGTCGGCAGCACCTGCTGCGGCCGCAGCACCTGCTGCTGGTGCGGCACCTGCTGCAGGCGCAAAGGCAGAGCCGGCAAAGAAGTAATCCGCTTCTGCCTCTTCACGCAGACTGAATGGCGCTATCGAATCTTAAACTGGTTATCGGCCTCGGCAACCCCGGGGATCGCTACATGAATAACCGCAAGAACATCGGCTTCAAGGTAGTCGATGTTCTCGCGAACAATACCGGTATCCAGATTAAGACAAAAAAGAAAAAATCGCTGCTTGGCCAGGGCGATTTTGAAGGACATGACATTGTCCTGCTCAAACCGCAGACCTTCATGGATCTGTCAGGCGAGGCAGTTCTTTATATCGCGTCATTTCTGCGCGTACAGGTACCCAACATCATTGTCATCCACGATGATATAACACTGAACTACGGCGATGTGGTGGTTGCAGTCGGTCCGCCCGAAATTCCCAATATCGGCGTTGAGTCAATTGCACGTGGACTGAAGTCTGATAAATTTGTGCGCATCCGCATGGGTGTCGGCCCGGTAAGAATCCGCGGCAAAGAATTTCCTAACCCGAAAGAAAACGAAATCAAGGCATTTATGCTCTCTGACTTCACACTCGAAGAGAACATGAAGATCATTGAAGTGATCAACGACGCCGAAGCGGCCCTCCGTTCAATTCTGACACAGGATATTAAAGACGTCCTGGCGCGCTTCAAAATGGGCGCAAAATTCTCCAAGAATACCGCCTGAGCTGCGGCATGTCTTTTCGCCAGGCCCTGGCCACATTTGAATCTGCAGCGCAGAACCCACACTGGTTGATTGCCTACTCTGCGGGGGCAGACAGCACCTTGCTGCTAGACCTGGCTGTCGCGGCTGCACAAAAGCTACCGAAGACGCGTGTCACTGCATTCTACCTTCACCACTACTCCACCGCAATCGAACCCGAACGGCAGCGCGCGATTGCCTTCTGTACCGGGCGGGCAAAACAAATGCTGCGGGAGCGCTTCGTGTTTTGTGAAAGACGCTGTGACATTACACCGCGCGCCCGGTGCCTGCGCCGCAGCTGGGAACACACTGCTTCGCTGGTGCGGCGCCGGCACCTGGATCGCCTTTCACACCGACTGGGCGGAGCGCAGGTGTTCACCGGCCACCAGCTGAGCGACTATCACGAGACACTGCAGCTGCGGGCAGAACGCGGGATACCGCGGTCAGGCTGGCCGGATCTGTCGGTGCAGGATAATGCCACAGGCTATTTACGCCCATTGGCGCATTGCACGCGCGAACAGGTACGTTCGCTCGCGCGCGAACGCGGACTCGTTTGGTTTGAAGATCCTGCGAACAGCGACACGGCAATGGCGCGCAACAGGCTACGCGCGGAGCAAACCACGCCTGAACAGGAAAGCATGCCTGCCGCAGGCGGGGAGCCAAAAGACCAGGCGCTCCTGCTGCGTGTGCATCCCCGCGAGATGCGGAGCAGCTCAGTAGAATGGCTTGGCCTCGCACCGGCAGCGCGTGCTCGTAGCATCTACCTTGCGTGGCAGAAGCTGGGCATCGTCAGAAAATTTACACGCAATGATTTTGCCCGGGCGGCAAGACTGCCTTTCAGCCTGCCACCATTCTTTGCCCACACAGAAATTCTGCCTGAAGGCGAGTTCATCATCTTTCGTCGCGGTCTTGGCTCGATGAAGCTGAACGCACCGGCGACACATCGTGGTCTGCGCGGCGATGCAGTCACCCGATCTGTGACGCTGCGACAACCTTACGGACATAAGGCCGTTACGAAAATTTTCAGCGAGCGCCGGCTGTCGCCCCGCCAGCGCCGGCTAACCTGGCTCGAGACAGCCGATCGCCCCCATGAAGCCCTGCGCATTTTTTTTCCTGACGGAGCTGTGCTGTGAAGTATCGCCGCATTGTTGCCCCCGGAAAAACCCTGGTAGTCGCTGGCATCGATCGCCGGTTCATGGTATTCACGGCCTGGTTTCTGCACCTCTGGAAGCAGCGTTTTGCGGCGCGCCCGTTCGTCGCGTCAGCCGCAGAACCGGGTGACCTCGCAGCCCCCCTGGTGAGTTCGCTGGCAGAGCCCGTTCACTTGCCGGAAAAATTTCTTCCCCTGCTTTGGTTTCTGCTGAAAGGACGCTTCGGCACCTTGATCATTCTGAATCCCGATCTGCGCTCAACGCAGAAGCTCCGCCTGGCCGCTCGCCTTGCGGGAATAAGGCAACGAGCGGGTTTTGCCCCGTTACGCCGCATTACCGGGCTCAACCTGTCGCTGCCGTTCAATAACGAGAACCACCACTACGTGCACCAGCTGCGGACATTTTTTGAATACATTACGGGCGAAAAAACGACCGGCTGGACGACACCTGAATTTCCCGCAACTGCGATGGGCACGCTACCGGGGCTGCCGGCAGAACCGTTCGGCATCATCGCTTACAACCCGGACGAGACAGAATCACAGCACATGGAAACGCAGCTGAAGAAGCTCACCAACCTGATGGCCAGATCATCTCACTGCGTACTGGTACTGCGCAGCCGGAAGCTCGGCCGTCAGGCATTGACGCGATACGCCAGGTCTTTCAGCGAAGTGATGACCGAACAGGCGCTCGCCAACACGACGCTGCTCGTTTTGCCCGAAGAAACCGCGCTCCTGGGGTTGCTGCGCGAAGCTGCCTGGATTGCCGCTGCCGATAGCGAATTGCTGAACCTGGCCGCGCTATTTGCAGTGCCTTCCGTCGCGGTATTTGGCCCCTTGAATGAACGTGTCTGGCAGCCTTTTTCGGTACGAACACGCGCGCTCACCGGTGAATTCGCCTGCCGGCCCTGCACGGCATACCCGGGCCAGGTAGAATGCAGCAACAGCATACCCTGGGCATGCCTTGCGGGGGCCAGTGCCGAACTCATGGCTGCCACGCTGACCGCCGTTCTGCGGCGTAAACGCCATGTGACATAATTTGCTTGCCGCGCAGGCGCATTTTGGCCGCAAGGAGCCTGCCACGGTATTTTTAACCGGTAGTGCGCCGCATGCGTCTAATACAGCAGATGGATTTTCGAATCGTGCCGGTGCTGCTGCTCGTGGTGGTCCCCCTTCTCGCTGCTGCGCCGGGAAAACCAGCGGCACGACCCGCACCCCGCGGCGATAAAAAGCCCATCGTTGATCTTTTTGCAGAGGCTAAGGACAAGGTACTGCGCTGGCAATTTGCCGATGGCGATATACTTGAGCTGAAGAAGTTTTCAGACCAGGTAGTCAAAACCGGGTCGAATTCGGTGAAGCGTTCGGTTTTTCACCGCGTATTACTCGAGGCACGCACCCCCGACCCGGCGAAAGGCTTTCCTCTCGAAGGGACGTTCGTTACCCTGATGAAAAGCGGCGACACAAAGAACGTTTACACTGAGGCAGAAAGATACACCGCCAGCTTTGTCCTGCAGCCAGCGGGTCAGTTCGTGGCCGATGCTGACCAGTATATGCCGAATATCCGGTCGGTACCGAGCTTTTCTGACAACCGCGACCCGGCACTGAAAGACGAAGCCGGAATGGAGCCGGGTACAACATGGGAGAAGCCGGGTTCAGAGGTGATGCGCTTTGACAGGCTTGTGACGGTTCCCTTTAATGTACGCTATGAGTACAGGGGGCTCGAAAACGTTAAATCAGAAGAAGGTGAAAAATCCTGCCACAAGTTCATTTCAAACTATGAATTGAACTACGGCGATAACAACGGTACAGGCCCGCGCGTTTTTGGTTACGTGACGGCAATATGGTTCTGGGATGCGGCTCAGGGCATACCCTACTACGCGCAGGAAGATTACAATGTCATCATCGTGAATGAGCAGGGGCTCGCGAATGAATTCAAGATCAAGAGCCGCAGTTATTACCGCAAGTTCCGGGCGCGCGGTGACGAAGCCAAGGTCGCGCTGGCCGAAAAAATCAAAGAAGACCTGGTCAAAGATAACCCACAGCTCGATGTACGCGTCACAGACCACGGGGTGGCGATTGCGCTACCCGATGTATTTTTTGCGACAGACAGTGCTCGGCTCAGCAGCGATGCAAAAAAAGTTATCGAACGCGTCGGCAAGAATCTGCGAAGTCTGCCAAACCGGCATATCCGTGTCCGCGGACACACCGACAGCACGGGTGATGAAAAATACAACCAGCAACTGTCAGAAAAACGCGCCGAATCGGTGGCAGACTACCTGATCGATGAGGCGGAGCTCAATCCTGATTCCGTCAGCTACGACGGCCGGGGGGCACGCGACCCGATCGCCGATAACTCGCTCGAAGAAGGCCGCGCCCGTAATCGCCGCGTCGAAATCATCCTGCTCGACAGATAACAGCCTCTCTGCAACCGTTTCCGAATCGCACTAACGGAAGACATTGCCGTTGCGGTCGATGCGGGCAAAGATGACATCGGGATTCTTGCGGTCTCCACCGGAAAATGCCAGCACGAGATCACCCTGTGCATTGATGCGCATCGCTGCCAGCTTCAGGCCTTCTGCCGGTAACACTCTTGTATAGAGCCGCACTCCCGAAGGGGCCGTACAGAGCACGTAGTAGTCTGTCATCTTGCCCGGATTGGAGTGCACCTGGCCGTGGAGCGCTCCATCGGTCTTGCCGGCAACGCAACTACGCGCTGAATTTGCGGACAGCTGCTCGATCGTCATCGCTGACTCTCCGGCAAAATTCTTGGTCCAGGCGATCTTGCCTTCCGTATCTTCAGCCCAAAGCGCAATGCCTTTCCTGTGCGAAAGTTTATTGAAGTCGCCAGCCAGGTAGCGCGTACCTGCAGGCACGACGGTGAAGGCACGCCAGCCGCGCGAACGGGCTATGCGCCCGATATTCTTGCCGTCTGCACTGCTGTAGGCAAGGTTCTGCGCGACCAACGCCACTGAACCGTCGTCCAGCGGCAAGAGTTCACCTGTGCGGTCGCTGCGGACAATTTCTGTGCCGTCAGAAACTCCCGAAGAGTTGAGCCGCCGCAGGCTGCGCTTGCCCGCAAATTCCGCATAGACGAGGGTATTGCCCTGGCTGTCATGGCCGACCGCAAGCGCAGAAGTGCGGGCGCAACTGGCAGGCCTGCCCCAGGTATGCTCCCAACGGGGGTTTAATCCTGCATCCAGCAGGCTAACAAAGACAACCAGGTTCTGGCCCTGCCGGCATTTTGCATCGGCAACACCGTCAATCTCGCCGGGTCTTACCCCTGCAACGATCACTCCGCCCCGCGCACCAGCCATCGCTGACACGCCGGTGATTTCACGCACTGCCCGCGTCTCAAGATTTTCGGAAAAGCTCAATAGCCGCACAACCTTACCCTGCTGGTGCAGGGCGAAAAATTCGCGGTCGGAAGCGGCGACGTGCAGCAACTTGTCATTTTCCGGCGTCTGCAGGGACTGTGCAATATTCTGGGTTGCAGATACCGGGACGCTGGCAGTGGCCAGAGCCTGCAGGTCAAGCTGGCGCGCCAGTTCGACCGGTGTGCGGCCACGCGCATCGCGCACCACAACACTGGCAGAATAGTTCACCAGTGTTTCAAACAGCTGCTGAGCGGCTTCCGTGTCGGGATTATTATCCCGATTCGCGGCGATGTGCAGGGACGTCTCACCGGCGGGTGTCTGGTAATCAGGATGCTGGTAAGACAGGACGAGGTGCAGCCAGTCTGTCAATTCCTGGTTTTTGAGTTTGTTGTATTTTGCGCTGAGTGCCAGCTTATGCAGAAGTGTGTAACCCCGCGCATCGCCTGCTTCGCTTTTTGCGCCAGCCTTCAGCAGCGCATCGGCCATCTTCATGTTCTTTCGGTTCAGCGCGTACGCCAGCGCATTGTTACCGAAGCGATTCACGGCGTTGATGTTCGCTCCTGCCTTGTTCAATACTGTGAGCAATTCAACCGTGCGGTTGTTGACCGCGCCTGACTTGGCGATTTCGAGCATCAGCGGAGTCTCCCTGCCCTCGTCGCTCAGCGAGGTGCCGAGAGCAATGAGTGCGCGCGTTGTTGTTGGGTCTTGACGGCCAATAGCAATTGACAGCGGCGTATCGCCGGCGTTATTCTTTAGTTCCAGGTTTGCACCGCGGTCCTTCAGAAGTTTAAGGATGCCGGTACCACCGGCGCGAGCCGCAAAGTGCGTCGCCGTATTGCCGCTGTCGCCGGTGATATTGATGTCAGGAAATTTTTCCACCAGCAGCCGCATCGTACCGAGCTGGTTGCGTTGCGCCGTCGAGTGCAGAACGGTATTGGATGCCTTATCGCGAAAATTGACGTCTGCCCCGCGCTCGAGCAGTAATTTAACCTGGTTGTATCGCCCGCTTTCCGATTGCTCCATGAGTATACTGCGGCCACTGGGCGAAAGGGTATTGGGATTTGCCCCCGATTCCAGCAGCACCGCGAAAAGTTTTTCGCGGCTGGCCGTCAGGCGTTTGAGGATATTTTCATGGGCAATCTGCAGTAGCGTTTTGCCATAGGCATCTTTGGTTTCGACCGAATGCCCTTTCTGTACCAGCACGGGAATCAGGTCGGGTATCGTTTGTTTGGCGCAGATCACTGGCAGGCTTTCACCGTTCGGGTCGGTAATCGACGTGTTGGCTCCGGCTTCAATGAGCAGGCGGGCATACGCCAGGCGCTCTTTTTTGATCGCCTCGAGCAGTATGGCCTGCCCCGATTTGCTGTGGATGACATTGAGGTTCGCCCCCGCTTTTGCCAGTGCCTCAAACAGCTTCAGGTTACCTGCATCAAAGGCCAAAACGAGCGGAGCAAACGGCTCACCATTGGCATTAGCTCCGGCCGTGAGCAGCGCATTACTGATGTCATAGCGTCGCCTCTGTATCGACCGCGCCAGCGGCGAATAGCCTTCAGCGTCCGGCGCATTGAGATCGACCTGCAGTTTGACGAGTGCATCGAGAGCAGTTTTTTTTCCCTGTGTGACAGCAGCCATCAGCGGAGTTTCCCGTTTCTGGTTCTGCAGGTTCTTGTTGATGCCTTTCTCTGAGAGAAATGTGAATGCAACCGCCGGATTGCGTGCTTTGAGGGCCAGGTGGTAGCAGTTGTTGCCCTCGGCATCGGTGACGGACAGGTCGGCCTGTACTTCGGCGAGCCAGGTGAGAAAGGGAGCGTTGCCGTTTTCGCAGGTATACATCACCGCGTTCTTGCCTTTATCGTCTATAACATTCACCTCAACGCCGCCGGCGGCGTGCGCCTTCTGCGCCAGCTTCAGGTTGCTGCGCTTTGCAGCCGAGATAAAGTCTTCCTGCGGGCCGGCAAAGAGCGGCACTGTCATCACAAGTATGGCGGCAAGGCTACCAAACTTGTTATGAACCAACATTATTCCACCTCCTGTGCTTCGGGAAACGGCACGTAGAGGTCTGGATTAAAATGCGAGTCGTTGTAATTGGTTCGCACCTCGAAATGCAGGTGATTGCCTGTGGAGTTTCCGGTCGTGCCCACCTCGCCAATCAGCTCGCCCGCGGTCACGCGGGTACCGACAGTTTTATGCCTCCGGCTTTGGTGTGCGTAGTACGAAACCAGGCCATTCTCGTGCCGAATGACCGTGAGCAGGCCATAACCGGTATTGTCGTTCTGGATTTCGATCACGCCGTCGCCGGCAGCGTAGATGGGAGTTCCCGCTGAAGCTGCGAGATCGACTCCAGAATGGAAGGATGGCGACTTGTTGATCGGGTGCGTGCGCGGGCCGTATTTACTGGTCCGGCGGTACTGCGAAGGATCGATCGGCAGCAGAAAAGGTTTATCCAGGCTGTCTGAACTCATGGTATAACCAGAGGACGAGAGAAATCCCCCGTATACCCAGCCTTCGAGATCATCGTAACGGACGCGGACCCAGACCGAGCGCAGGCCGGCCAGGTTCTCCCACGCGGTGAGGCGCTCGAGAATGCGCACGCTCTTGCCCTGGCGAATGCGACCAATCACCGTACCATAGCGCGTGGGTTCATCGCGCACCGCCAGCAGCGGAGGTCTGACTGTCTTCGAAGAACCTGACTGGATGTGGTTGGGATCTTCCTTCGGCTCGTTATTGGGACCCAGCGAAGGTGCGCGCGGTTCGTCGCTGAGGTAACCGGAAAACACCCAACCCTCGGTCTCCCCCCCGGAATTGACACGCGCCCACTTGGCTGTCATGCCATCGATGTAGTCGTCACGGTCAGAATACTCGAGGACATTCACTTCGGCATTGCGGATGAGCATGCCCTGCTCGGGCGCACTGCGATTCGGAGCAGAGCGCACATAAAGCGCATCGGCAGTTACGTACGCCTTTTTTTCTATATCGCGGAATGCAACGGCGAATTCGGGTTCGGGCTGCTTTTCTTTGCTTAAGCTTCCCAGCCGCACATAGCCCTCGCGCCCGTCAGAGGCACGCACCCGTACCCAGGTCTGCGCGAGGTCGGTTACACCAAGCGCTTCTTCGGTATAAACGACCGTCACGACCTCGTTCAGCGCCAGGTTTTTCAGCGCTTTCCCGGTCTGCTCTGAAGGCGCAGACAAAAGCGGCGTGTAATTTTTGACGTAAACGTTTTGCGCAGCATCAATCGGCGACAGCACGAAAAGCAGGCCGGCGAGAATTGCGGTTGCAAAGGGGGATTTCAGGCGAACCGGGAAATACATGCAGTATGCACGGGATTGCACGAAAAAATGTAAAGCCCTTTTGGAACCGTTTTTTGTATATTGCGGTCAGCAGGGCAAATGGGGCAGGAAAAACCCCAAGGAGCCAGAACGAATGAAATCCCATAAATACAAGAAGTTGTTTGTAGTCCTCACGCTTCTCTCGCTCGCGGGCATGAATGCCTGCCGGCCCTGGAAGCACAAGTCACCCGAAGAGCGTGCCGAATGGATCGTCAAACGTATCACGAAAGAACTCGACCTGAATGACTCGCAGAAGCAGACACTGAACCGCATTAAAGACGAGTTCATCGCAAAGCATAAATCCGACAGGCCACAAATGGAGGCGCAATTCGCGGCTCTCAGTGAGCTCGTGCGCGCCGACGCAATTGACCAGTCAAAGCTCAAGGACCTGCGCAGGAAACACCAGGCGCACCGTGAATCGATGGAGAACTTCTTTGTTGAGAAGGCGACCGAGTTCCATAAGGTGCTGACGAGCGAGCAGCGCGCCAAAGCCGCAGAACTGATGCAGAAGTATTTCCGCAAATTTGCGGGAGAGAAGTAACGCCACCAAACGTGGACTTCGCTGCGATCATTGCTGAGACCAAGCGCCCGGTACTGGCGGCAATCCGCCGGTACCTCGATGCGCGCTTTGCCTACGCGATCGACGACGTTGCGCAGGAAGTTTACCTGCGCGCCTACCGTGCACTCACCAAAGGTAAACTGCAGGATAGCTCAAAGCTCAGGTCATACCTGTACACGATTGCACGCAACGAAGCGCTGCGCATGAATGCGCGCGGTGAACGCGAAGAAAAGAAAGCAGAAAAATTCCTCAACGCGCGCCGCGAAAAGCTCTCGGTTTCTCCAGATTCTGTCAACACCCGCACTATGACCGGCGAAGTTGCCGATGCGTTGGCCGACATACCAGAACACTATGCACAGGTGGTGCAACTGAGCATGCTGGGCTTTTCTGCGCGGGAAATTGTGGAAGAATTACAGATACGCCCGGGAACCGTGAAATCCCGCTTGTCACGCGGTCTGGCACTGTTGAGAGAAAAACTGGCGTGACTTGAATAACGGCAAAAGAGGACAGATGAAAGAAAAATCCCACACCATACTCGCCGGGCGATGCCGGGAAAAACTTTGCGACGCCGGCTGGGACAACCTGCTTGCGGGACGTATTGAAAATGCACGCAACCGGCAGAATCGCACCCGGGCACTCTGGGTTTCTGCCTGCCTGTTGGTCGTTGCGGGTGCGCTGACACTGACCGCCTGGTCGTACAACGAGGCACAGACCCATGCAGGCATGATGGCAATGATTGACGAAGTGGCATACCCTGTTGTCGGGAGCGCTTTTTCTGAGTAAACCATCCCGGCTGCCGGCATTCTTCATCGGCCACGGCTCGCCGATGAATGCGCTCGAACAGAATGCCTTCACTGCAGAATGGAAAAAGATGTTCGCCGGGCTCACGGGTGTCCGGGCGCTGCTGATGGTTTCGGCACACTGGGTTACACCCGGCTCACAGGTAACTGCCATGCCGCAGCCGAGGACTATCCACGATTTCGGTGGCTTTCCGCGCGAGCTTTTCCAGGTCACCTACCCGGCCCCGGGGTCCGCAGAAATCGCAGAAGAGATCATCAATGCCCTGGCCCCCCGCCCGGCAAAGGCCGACGCAAGCTGGGGATTAGACCACGGCACCTGGAGCATTCTGGTACATGCGCTGCCCGAGCCGAAGATTCCGGTACTGCAGCTTTCCATCGACGGCAAGGCGTCGCCGGCGGATTTTTTTGCCATCGGTCGCAGCCTGCGGCCCCTGCGCGAACAGGGTATACTGGTGTGCGGCAGCGGCAATATTGTGCACAACCTGAGCCGCGTCGACTGGTCGCGCCTCGAAGAACCGGGTTTTGCGCATGACTGGGCAAAAGAAGCAGCCGACCTCTCACGTGACTACCTGCTGCAGCGGCAATGGCAGAAACTGGTGGATTTCCCCTCGTTACCGCAAAGTATGCAGGTTGCGATCAATACCGCCGAACACTACGTGCCGCTCATCTACATACTGGGTGCCGGCCATGAAGAAGAAAACCTCCGCCTGTTCAATGATGTCGCCGTGGGTGGAGCACTGACGATGACTTCAGTACAACTTGGGTAAACCGGTTACTGCGCTTACTCGACGCAGTCTATAGGTCTCCATTATTGGCTTTGTCGCCATGGAAATCCGCATCGCCGACAGCTTCAGGACAGTACCGGCCGCCGAGTGGAACAAACTGGTTGAAGCAGGCAATCCGTTCATGCGCCACGAGTTTTTCGCCGCGCTCGAAAATACCGGCTGCATTGGCAGGACTTCTGCGTGGCAACCCCTGCTCTTTCTCGGCTTTAACCCACAGCTCGTTGCAGCGATTCCGGCATTTATCCGTAGCGATTCTTACGGCGAATACATCTTCGACTGGGCATGGGCCAATGCTTACGCGCAGGCCGGAATAGCGTATTATCCGAAGCTAGCGATCGCGGCCCCCTTCACCCCCGCAACCGGCAGACGTCTTCTGGGTGATACCGACCCGAATGTACAGACTGCCCTGATGGCCGCCATGGTTGACGAATGTGAAAAACGTGGTATGTCAGGTATTCATGTGCTCTGCGAGACGCGCGATGAACAGCGGTTTCTTTCGCACCATGCTTTTTCGCCGCGCCTGACGCACCAGTACCACTGGCTCAACCGCGGCTTCGCGACTTTCGACGACTACCTCGGTTCACTGCGTGCACACCGGCGCAAAGAAATCAGGCGCGAACGACGTAAGGCAGCCGAACTCGGTCTACGCATAAGAACGCTCACCGGGGACGCGATCAGCGAAGACGACATGCTTGCCATGTACAGTTTTTACGTCGAAACCTATGCCCGCAAGTGGGGCTCACCGTATCTCAACCGCGAAACATTTCTCGAATTATACGAAACGATGCGGAGTTACCTCGTCCTGGTTCTTGCTGACGACGGCGGCAGGCCGGTCGCCGGTTCTATAGCTTTTCGTGCCGCTGACCGGCTGTATGGCCGTTACTGGGGAGCTCTTGCGTACTATCCTTTTTTGCACTTTGAACTCTGCATCTACCGCCTTATTGATTACGCGATTGAAGAGAAAATAAAGCTGTTTGAAGCGGGCGCACAGGGGGAACACAAATTTGCGCGTGGGTTTACCGCAATGCCTGTATTGAGTTCACACCGCTTATTTCACACCCAGGGGGCGGCGGCGATCGAAGATTTTCTGCGGCGTGAGCGAAGAGCAACTGCGCGGGCCATACACGCCTACCGCGCGGCGAGCCCGAACAAAGACGAACCGGCCTACGTGCCCGAACCGGAAGAGCGTTAGTTCTCGAAACTGCCTTTGCCGATAAACTCGCGCAAGATCGAGGTCGAAGGTACATCATCAGGCGAGATAGCCACAAACTGGTCGAGCAACTGCCGCAGCCTGAATGCTGTCGCGTAAGCAATATGATCCTGCGGCACCTCGAGCAGGTAACGGTCAGCGTAAACTTTTAGTACAGAAAGTTCGTAAATCAGCGACGTATCAAACACCGCATCGGCCTCAGGTACAAAAGGGAATATGTAGGCATGTTCGCCCGCCTTCACGTCTCCCCAGCGGCGGATGTTGTCTGCTGTGGCAAAGCCACGCTGTCGTCGGTCGCGCACAATGCGCCTCACGAGGCGCACATCGGAGGGATTAATGTGACTAACGGTGTCGATGGGCAGAGTCAGCAGTGGTTGAATGAAGATGCGAAAAACATTCTCCGGCGGTACGACGCCGGATAGCAGTTCGGGATTCAGGCCATGAATCCCCTCGAGAATGAGCAGCTTCTGCTCGGTGAGCTGAACGACGCGACCTCCGTTTTTGTCGCACATACCGGTACGGAAATCATAGCGGGCCGTTGCCTGCTCACGCCCTTCGAGCAACGCCTTCAGGTGCTCTGCGAGCAACGGCAGATTCAGCGCATGCAGGGTCTCGAAGTCTTTTTCACCGCGCTCGTTGAGCGGCACCTGCTCGCGGTCGAGGTAGTAGTCGTCGAGCGAAATGCCCTCGGGTACCAGGCCGTTGATCCGCAGCTGAATCGACAGCCGGCGTATGAAAGTGGTCTTACCCGACGACGACGGCCCGGCGACGCAGACGATTTTTACTCCACTGCGGGCAACAATTTCATCGGCAATCTGCGCGAGTCTTTTTTCGTGATAACCCTCGGCAACACGAATGACTTCGCCCACACGGCCGTCGACACAGGCTCGATTGAGCTCCCCCACACTGGTCAGCTCGAACGAACGCAGCCAGTGGCTGCTGTCTTCTGAAAGTCGCGCGAAGGGTTCAAAACCTTCCGGCACCTCAGTTTCCTGCCCGGAGAGCAGAATAAGATCGTGGTTACTCTGCTGTATGCGGAATCCCTCGATCAGGCCGGCGTGCGGCAATAGCGGACCGTTGTAGAGTGCAAAGATGCGGCCGCAGGTTACGAGCGGTGTCGTGAGCGAATGGAAGGTCTTGAGCAGCTGCACAGTACCGCTGAAGCCCTGGCCCTGGAAGTAGCTGATGGCTTCGTCGATAGACCACCACTCTTCACGAAAATCAGCATTGGTTGCAATCAGCTCGCGCATACGGCGCGTGAGTTTATCGGCGAGTTCCTGCAGCTGGCCCTGCGCTGACTTGGGTACGTGAACCCACTGCGCGGGCCCGACTGCAAAACCGAGTCTCAGCCTGATCGGTGGCACAAACTCAGAAGCTGCCTCCATCAGCAGAAGTGCGAGCGAGTGGCGCAGCACGCGTTCACCCTCCCAGTGCTTTACCGTCAGAGGTTCAACGGTGACATCAGAAAAAATCTGCGTATCGAGCGAGCTGACGCGGTGATCGACGAGCGCCGCAACAACAGGTACATCGCCGATTCGCTCGGGCAGAATCGCCGACAGAACCGAACCGGTTTTGACTTCGTGCGTGCTGCCGTTTTCACGCGTGATTGCTACTGTCGCCTGGCGGGGCAACGAACGCTGGCGCAGCAGCAGGTCGAGGCTTTCGGTCCGGTCAACCAGCTGCCGCCCGAGGGTATTGATGAGCCCTGCCATGAGCTTCACTGCCACTGCGGGCTTGTCGCGCTGCAGGTCTGTGAACCGGGCACGCGAGAGCCGCGCGAGGGAGAGTACTGATTCGGCAACGATCGTCGCCGCGCGCGGCCGGTTCGAGATGAGCCCGAGTTCGCCGAAATGGTCACCGCCCGCAAGACTGCCGAGCTCGAGAAGGCCGCGGCTCATGCGTGCGCTGCCCGACAGCACAAGGTACATGTCATCTGCCTTGCTGCCAAAATGCACGATCTCACTGCCCGGTTGGTACTCCCGGTATTCGAGGTAGGGCTCTATTTCTGCCAGTTCACTCTCGGGCAGGGACGCGAGGGCTTTAACTCCCCTGAGTTGCATTCTGCACCAGAGCCACAGAGGCAGACAGAGCGGCGACTAAATGGTCTTGTGGTTATGGGGAATTTATCGGTAAAAGTCTTTTACACCAGACAAAGCAGGTACTATTTGCATTTGTGCTCTTCCATCCGTCACAGGGCAAATGCTCCTTTCACCTCAAAGCTCCGCACCTTGCGAGACTGCGTTTCACGACCAGGGCCCTGATTCTTTTTATCGCGACGCTGCCTTTCGCCTGTACCGAACCCAGAATACCCAGGGGCGATGATTACGGCCGCCTCGGCAGACTCTTCACCATCAACGCCCCCGAGTGGGCACGCAAACACGCCGAGATGCCCCAGTTCAGTGGTGAGCAACAGAAGCAGCTGCTGGGCTGGCTGGCCGAAGGAAAAATCGAGCTCAACCCTGCTGAACAAGTTGCGGACTTCGCCTATGTCAACACGCTCGAAAAATTTCTGACCACCGGTGAGGCGGCAGACCGCGTGCTGGTCTCGACGGCAACGCGCATTGAAGCTCCCGAAGCGCTCGTACCCACGCAGCTTGAAATATTCTGGGGTAATGTCGTGCCCAAGATTATCGACTCACTGACCCCCGGCAGCCGTTTCAGCGCCTGCAGCGGCAAGATACTCACCGCTCACAGCGGCGGTAAACACTACATTCTCGACGGTCACCACCGGTGGGCTGCATGTATTTTCCTGCGCCGCTTTGCCGACCACGCAGACGAATACCGCCGCCTTGCAGCACCGTATCGTTACTACGAAGAACGAAAAATCTATGAGTTGCTGACCGCTGCCACAGCACAGAAGCGCGAGATACCGCAGCAGGTAGAAGTGCAGGTACTTGAGGGTAATCCGCAGGGTATTGCGCGCGCCCTTTTTGAAGCGGCCAAACTGGGCCATGGCCGTTTCGACCGCTTTGATATGGCTGAAGACCCCAATGCAGCCATTGCTTACCTGCAGAACACCATGCTGCTCGACAGCACACTACTGCAGTGGATCTACTTTGCCGCGATTATCCTGGCAAGCCTCATTGCCAGCCGGCTGATGATTGCCGTACTGCAGATCAGGCAGAAGAACCGCGCAGCAGAAAGTGATAACCGCCTCACGCTGGTGTCTGTCGCGCTGGAGACGATGCGCAAGTATATCTACACACTCGCGTTCCTGCTCGCAGTAAAAAAGGGATTACCGGTTCTCACGCTGAGTTCTGCCGCGCTGCGCACCGTGAATACCGGGCTGGTGGTGTCGGTCATCTGGCTCGCGACAATTTTCGCAGCACGGCTCTTTGCGCGCTTCATGCTTCGCTGGCAGGAAAAGATTACCGCGCAGGACAAAGAAACTGAGATCGCACACCTGTTTCCGCTGCTGATCAGGGTCGGCAAGCTGCTGATCTACATCTTCGGCGTGCTGCTGATACTCAACCGGGTCGGCTATAACATCTATTCAGCGATCGCAGGACTCAGCGTCGGCGGTTTTGCGCTGGCGATGGCGGGTCGCGAAGCCGTTGGCCATATCTTCGCAGGCGTCTCGCTCTATCTTGACAAGGTGGTTAAAGAAGGTGACTACCTGCTGCTGCCTGAGCCGATCAGCACCTGGGGCCGGGTGGAAAAGGTGGGCATCCGTTCGACAACGATACGCACGAAGTACAACAGCCTGCTGATCGTACCGAATTCATTGCTAGCCAACCAACAAGTCGACAACGTTTCAGCAGGTGGCAGAAAGCGAATGTTCCGGGGTAAGCTCGTGATCGCTGCAGATACGCCGGCAGAAAAACTGGAACAGGCTATTGCCGAGATGCGGCGCATGCTAGCCGGGACGGAGTTCGTGCGCGACGCCGATGTCCACTTTATGAAGTTTGACACCCTTGGATTCTACGTTCGCATCCAGTTCTTCGTCGAGCCGTTTCACCACTACCACGACACGGTACATGCACTGAACCTGAAAATTCTGCGCTGGCTCGAAGCCAATGGTATCAGGGTCGCGGTCAACCTCGACGCGCTGGGAAAGCAGGCGTAAACGGATATTCAGGGGAAAGACCGTCGGCAGAACAGAAATGCAGAACCTGCTTTCGCAAATCGTCCGCGGCTGGCCCGCGCTGAACGCAAATCTGCCGGGTACTCTGTAGGAAGAATTTCCTCAGCAGTCCGTGCTAGTTGCATGCAGACTGAATAAAAAAAAGTTGCCCGCCGACAGCGCGCACACGCACCTGAACCATGGTGCGTACGGTATTGGCAGCAGGCTCCCTGGCTCTGGGAGCGCTATTCTGCAGCGGCGCATCCACGTCGCAGCTCCTCGACGGTAGTTTTCTGGCGGGCTCGGGTGCGACACTGCGGTTTTCCGCTCCCGCTACATTTCTCACCTATACGGAAACACGTATTGTGGTGGAAGCGCGCAGCGGCTCAGGAGGCCTTATGCCCGGTTTCAACGAGCCCGTGAGCATCACGGTAATTGGGACTGGCTCGCTCGAGGTAGTTGGCGAAACTGCATTCAACGCCGGCCGAAAAGAAATCACTATTCGTTACCTGAAAAACATTGCCATTGGCCAGTTTGAACTTATTTCGCTGCGGGCAACGAGTAGCTCAGGCATTACCGGTGCCAGCGACGGCCTGGTTGCCCTGCCTCCGACCTTCAGCATTACCGCACCGTCGAGCGCAAACCCGACTCAATCTTTCAGCATCACGGTGACTGCGCGCTCCTCGACCGGCGGAACGGACAGCACTTTCAACGGCGACGTGCGTCTTGGTATTGAAAACGCTGTGGGATCTCTTGCTCCTTCCCAACTGACACTCAGTAATGGGGCCGCTACCACAAGCGTGACTTTCACCGGCACCCCTAATAGCCGCTTCCGCATCACTGCGACCTCAGTCACGACGGCACAGATGACCGGCAAGTCATCGGACATCTGTATGGGTTGTGGCCCAGGTCTGCCGAGCGGCAATGATCGGTTTCTCAACCCAATTGCTATACCAATTTCGTCAACACAGCTGCGTCTCAGCTGGAACCGTGTACCCGAAGTATTTGGCTACAAGATCTACAGGAAGCAATCAGGTAATTTTGTCCAGCAAGGCGGCACTCTGGGTCAGGCAATCACTTACTATAACGATACGGGCCTCACGGCCGCACAGACTTACGAATACCGTGTCGATGCTGTTAGTGCTTCCGATGCAGTGCTTGCTACGGCGGTAACAAGCGGAGCTCCGGCTGCGTGTACAACCAGTGTATCAAACGACATCACGACCCCTACCATATGGAATGTGGCTCAGAGTCCCGTGTGCGTGACCACGTCGATAGCCGTCACGGGCTCAGGCAGCCTCGAAATTGGCGCGGGAGTAATCGTGCTGTTTTCGCCGGGCGTGGCGCTGACAGTTTCGGCCAATTACCTTCGCGCAATCGGCACGGGCAACCAGCCGGTAATTCTCACATCAGGGCACGCCACTGACCCTACAGCAAACCGTTGGGGCACCAGCAACGCGGGTATTATCATTGCGGCTACGGCACAACCAACTCTGTTCAGCGCCGATGGCAACTTTACATACCAGCAATACAGCAGCTTCCAGTACGTCATTGTCGAATACGCTAAACGTGCGCTCAACGCGACCTCGAGAGGTGTGAGTGCAGAATTCTCCATTTTTCGCCACAACAGGGTACTCGATGCAAACGTCAGCGGCACAGCATTGCAGGCCAATACGGGTGGTGCGGGAGTATCAAGCCACATATTACGTGGTAATGTTTTCAACAACAACAGTTATGCTGTTGGCACAAACTTTTCCGCGGTATACCTGAACCATGACGGCGGCGCTGGTCATGCACAGTTGGTGGAGAACAACGTTTTTTCAGCTAACGTTTCAGAGCGCGAAGGCGGCGGACTCTATTATTCGACGGGTAATATTGCTGCAGTACTCGCGCGGGCTGAGATCAGGGGCAACTACTTCACCGGCAATTCATGCACCGCGTGTACTGTCGGTGGCTGGGGCGGCGGCGGGGCCTACGTTATTCCGAGTCTCAACATGACCTATACCATCAGCAAGAACTGCTTCGAAAAGAACAGTGCCTCTGCAGCCGGGGCCAATGGCGGTGGGCTCTACGCCAACGGAAATGGCCGCAGCGGGGCTTTTTCTTATGTGATCGAAGACAACACGTTTCTCTCGAACACAGCCAACAGCTCTGGTGGCGCCCTCTATTATACCAATATTGCCAGCGCTACGCACGCCATCCGCCGTAATCTATTCCGCGAAAACTCTGCCCCTTATGGTGGTGCGCTCGCATTGATCACGAACGGTGACAACGCTACTATTCAGCAGAACACCTTTATGGACAATACCGCAACAGTCTCCGGCGGATCGGTTTATCTGCAGTCTGGCAGCAACGGAAATACCTTCCATCGCAACTACTTCTACGCCAGCTATAGTCCCTCTGTGAGTTTCAATGGAATTGTGCGCAACAATGACAACGGCAACACAAACACCTGGACACGGAATTCCTTTGTGGTCAGCGGGCTGACGACCGCGCTTTTCTCTAACGCCGACGCAACGTTGTACAGCATCGGGGCCGACAACTGGTGGGGACAGAGTGTAACCGGCGGGGCTTGCGACACAATCGCACCCACGGGCATCTGCTCGACCTCCGCAGCCGGAAATCCGACATTTGCTGCCCAGCTCACCGCAGCGCCCGCTCTCTGCTCGGTCGCACCCAGTGACCCGAACTGCGTCGGCGCGCCATAGCCGGCTGGCCTTTGAACAGCCTGACCAGCTACCGCCGGCGCTTCTTCGCGGGGCGTGAGGCAGGCATTGCCTCTTCTTCGACCAGATTAACCGGTTTTGGTTGCTGCGGCTCGGCCACCCGTTGCCGCTGCGCAGGCTTGTCGCGTTCGCTCCACAAATAGAACGCTGGCAACAATAGCAGCGTCATCAGCGTCGCGGTGACAAGACCCCCGAGTACGACGACCGCAAGCGGGCGCTGCACTTCAGAACCAATGCCGGTATTGATCGCCATCGGCAGAAAACCCAGGCTTGCAACGGCTGCAGTCATGAGCACCGGGCGCAGGCGCGCCACCGCGCCGATTCGTACAGCCTCTTCGATGCCATGCCCTTCTGCGACCAGCTGGTTCAGGTAGCTGACCTTCACCAAACCATTGAGGACTGCAACACCCGAAAGGGCGATGAAGCCCACGGCGGCGGAAACCGAAAAGCTTAAGCCCGCGACCAGCAGTGCAATCACTCCGCCCGTCCAGGCGAAGGGAATGGTGAGAAAGATCAGCAAGGTTTGCTGCCACGAACCAAAGACACGCCAGACAAGGTAGAAGATCGCCAGCAGCACAACAGGAACAATCAGCATCAGGCGCGTGCGGGCGCGCTGCAGATTGCGAAACTGCCCACCCCATTGCAGGCGGTTTTCGGGTTTGAGCGGCAGCTCACGCTGTATTTTCTCCTGCGCCTCGCGCACGTACGACAGTGTGTCGCGCTCACCCAGGTAAACCGCAACTCCCGCATAACGGTTCAGGCCGCTGCGCGCAATTGAGGTCACGGTATCGCGCCGGCCAAAATCAGCAAACTGCTTCATCGGCAGCGTGCCCCCGGTCGGTAATCCTATGGGAATACGTTCGAGGTGTGAAACTTTTTCGCGGCTTTCGTCGGCCAGTTTAATGACAATAGGAAAACGCCAGTCTTCGTCATAGAAACTGCCCACCACTCTGCCGACCATCGCTGTCTGGAATGTTTCGCTGAGCTCGTTAATGGCAACACCATAGTAGTTTAACATGTCCTGCCGCGGTTTAGCCTCGACTATTGTGCTTTGCCTGAGCGCGGTTAACGCATCGAGCGTAACTTCTTTGGCGCCTTTGACGGAGTGCAGAATTTCAACGGCCTTCTCCTGCAATGCGAACAGGTTCTCCAGATCACGGCCGTAAATTCTCAGGGACACATCGGCACGGCTACCTTCCAGTATTTCGTTGAAGCGCATCGCAATCGGCTGTGTCAGTGTAATTTCTGATTCCGCGAGGCCGCTGGTGGCGTTCAGTACTGGCCTCAGCTTCTGTTCAATTTCTGCAAACAGCTCGTCTTTGGTGATTACTTTGCCGCGGGCGTTGCGACGCCAGGAGGAGCTCTCTTTTTTCAGAATCACAAACAGGTCGGTGAGATTGACCCCCATCGGATCAGTGGCCGCTTCGCTGGTGCCAATACGCCCGAAGACGGCATGAACCTCGGGGAAGCCCAGAATGATTTGTTCTGCCTGCTTTTCGCGCCGTATCGATTCACTGAGCGAAATGCGGGCGTCGTGCAAAAGGTTAATCGTCATGTCACCTTCGTTCAGGGCCGGCATAAAATCGGCACCGAGCCGGAAGAAGAAAAAGGTGCAGACCACCAGAAAGACAGCAACAACCGGAAGTATCTTTCGAATATGCCGTAACGGAAAATTGAGCATGGGGGTGTAAAGGCCGTATATGCGGCCAAAGACACCGCTTTTTCCCGAATGTGGTTTAGCGATAAGCATGCTGCCAAAAACCGGCATCAGGATCACGGATACTAAAAGTGCACCGGCAAGTGCGAAGATGACAGTGACCGCCATCGG
This sequence comes from Spirochaetota bacterium, assembly GCA_049323535.1. Classification (GTDB taxonomy): domain Bacteria; phylum Spirochaetota; class Leptospiria; order Turneriellales; family Turneriellaceae; genus Turneriella. The sequence goes on from JBMOPL010000008.1 coordinate 72,418, forward strand.
ATAGTACAGCTTTCCCTCGACACCTTCGAGCAGCAGAATCGGCACATAGACCAGCATAATGATGAACATGCCCACGGTCATCGGCTTCAGAACTTCCAGCGTTGCCGCTTTCGCGATCTGTAGTTTTTCCGCGCGCGTCTGCGGCTGCTGCAGCTCCATCTTCGAAAGAATACTCTCGATGAGAACGATCGAACCGTCGACAATCAGGCCAAAGTCGAGAGCCCCGAGGCTCATCAGGTTCGCCGAAATGCCAAAGACCCGCATACCAACCAGCGCAAAGGCAAATGCCAGCGGTATGGCGAGCGCCACGAGCAGGGCGGCGCGAAAGTTCCCCAGGAAGAAAAGCAGAATGAGGACGACAATCCCCGCCCCTTCGCCGAGATTTCTCGCAACCGTGCCCAGCGTTGCGTTCACAAGGTAGCTGCGGGAATAGACAATTTCAACCCGGACGTCTTCGGGCAGTGGTACGTGCGCGAGTGCGAGCTCCGCATCGCGTGCTACCTGCCGGCTGTTCTGACCGGCAAGCATGAGTACGGTACCCAAAACCGTCTCTTCGCCACGAAACGTGGCAGCTCCCACGCGTTGCGTGTGGTACTGGTGCAGGTGGGCAAAATCTTTGAGCCGCACAAAACCACCCTGCCAGCCGATACGCTGCGGAATATTGAGCAGGCTCTCGGCCGTTACGGCGCCGTTTGTGCGCACTATCAGCTGTTGTGACTGGCTTTCGATGTAACCGCCACCAAAGTTTTCGCCGGCATTCACCAGCGTACGGCGTACGTGGTCAAAAGTAAGTCCCAGGGCGTCGAGGCGCAACGGGTCGATTTCGATATGCAGCTGTTTTTCGTATCCGCCAAGCGAATCGACGTCGGCAACGCCGGTGACGTTTGATTTGAGGTATGGCCGGATGACAAAGTCCTGTATCGTGCGCAGGTATGTAAGGCGATCGCGCTCCTCTTTTTTGGCGAGTGCGCTGCCTTCTTTCGCCAGTACTGTGTACATGAAGACTTCGCCGAGACCCGTGGTGATCGGCGCCATCATCAGCTGCACCTCGGCCGGCACGACTCGGCCTACCTTGGCGATACGTTCAGCGATTTGCTGCCGCGCCCAGTAGATATCTGTGCCGTCCTGGAAGATGACGACGGTCTGCGAAAGCCCGAAGCGCGAAAGCGAACGGACCTCGCGCACGCCGGGTATACCGGCCATTTCGGCTTCTACAAAGTACGTGACAGATTTTTCAATTTGCTGCGGGTCTAATCCACCGGTCTTCGCATTGACGATCACCTGGACATTGGTAATGTCGGGTACGGCATCGACCGGCAGCTCAGCCCCTACGTATACAGCGGCACCAAAAAGCAGCGCAGCCGAAACCGTGATGAACACGCGACGCGCCAGGATATAGTTAACAAATTTTTCAGACATTGCTCCTCCTAAAAAACGGCCCGGGGGCCAGGTCTATACTCGGGAGGAAACAGGAGGGGCGCGGGAGTCTGCAGGGCGAACTGCAGGACGGAATTCTTCCGGCTGCACAACCGCCGGGAGGGAGAACGAAATGGTAGACGACGGCGCCACATCGAATGCCTGCCGGAAAAGAACGGGCCCCAGGCATGAAGCGAGACCCATAGCGGGTGCTTCGCGGCTTACCTGAAAGATGTGTTCAAAAAGCGACTCTTCGCCCGCATGGGTTGCATCGTGTTCATGCGGCAGATCGGCGTGGCAATCGGGACGGGCCGACGCCGGTTCACATTGCACTGCGTGGCTTTGCGGCTGGTCAACGTGCAACGATGAGAGCGAGGCAGCATTCAGCGACCCCAGGAAGAACAGCGTGGTAAACGCGGCCTTACGCACTGCAACAGCAGAACCGCAGAGCAGGATGGCACGTCAAAGGGAATTCTTTTTATCTTTACAATACTCCTTTTATTCATATAAATGCCCATGCTTTCGGAACAAATGCAGCAGGTGCTGTCTGCCTACAACGAGGGGCTTGCGCTCTACAAAAAGCGCGAATTCAAAATGGCAGCAGAGATGTTCAAAAAGGCGCTGGCTATTAAAAAAGACGACGGCCCTTCTCAGGTTTACCTCGATCGCTGCGTCCACTTTATCGAAGAACCGCCCCCGGCAGACTGGGATGGCGTATACGTAATGAAGACGAAATAACATGGCGGCAAAAGAAATACGGCGTCGCGGCGAAGCGACTACATTTGCGCAGGGCAGCCACTTCAAGGGCATTCTGCAGTTCGCGAAACCCTTGCGCATACTGGGCAAATTTGAAGGTGAGGTAAAGGGCAGCGAAATGCTCGAAGTGGGCCCGCAGGCCCGCGTGACTGCGCACATCGATGCTGCCTACGTGGTGATCTACGGGCACGTCACGGGTAATGTTGTCGCTTCCGAAAAAGTTGAACTCCGCCAGGGTGCAACGCTGATTGGCAACATACGCTCGCCAAAACTCGAAATCGACGACGGCGTTATCTTCGAAGGCCAGTGTGAAATGAAACTGGAAAAAGCGAGTTGACTCACTGACGTGAATCAACCCGCATCTTTACCCGATGCAGCAGATTACCCTTACCGCTAACGGTCTATCACATCCCGCGCTGAAGCTCGGTGAAGGCAAGCGCCTTGCACTGCTTCTGCACGGTTTTCCTGACTCTCCACGCACCTGGAGCAGACTGATGCCCCGCCTGGCCGCGCAGGGGTACACGTGCATTGCACCGTACATGCGCGGCTACAGCCAGAAGAATACGCCCGCTGACCTGTTGGGCGAAAAATCGGCCACTGTACAGATCGCCGACCTGGCCGCAGACGCGGCAGCTATGGTAGAGGCCGCCGGCTTTTCTGATGCCCTGCTCGTCGGACACGACTGGGGAGCTATCGCTGCTTACGCCGCGGCCAACCTGGCACCACAGAAATTCCATTCGCTGGTAACCCTCAGTGTACCCCACCTCAGAATTTTCCTGGGTAACCTGTGGAAAAACCCGCAGCAGTTTCTGCAAAGCTGGTATATACTTTTTTTCCAGATGCGGCTCAGTATACCCGAGCAACGGGTAGAGAAAGACAACTTTGCCTTCATCGAAGAACTGTGGCGGCGCTGGTCACCCGATCTGCCGCTCAGCAACGAGGCACTTTCGCACGTAAAAGAAATCTTTTCCGACCCGCAACTCTTGCACAATGCGCTGGCCTACTACCGCGGTATGCTCACACCTGCGCTTTCTGAGCTGGCGCAGTGGAACCGCAGCCGCGAGCTCTCATTTGCTGATGTTACTGTGCCAACGCTCACCCTGACAGGCAGCAACGACGGCTGCATTGTACCCGAAATGTTCGAAGGCATGCACACAGCGATCCAGAATGAATTCACCCTGCGCATACTGCCCACAGCAGGACACTTTCTGACCCTCGAAAGCGACGAACGTATTGCGGCTGAAATCAGCCGGTTCACAGAAAATTACGCAGAGGTAAAGCATGCCTGATCTACACGGTAAGGTTATCATCGTCAGTGGGGCAGCGGGCGGTATTGGACAGGAACTCGTCGGTCGGCTGAGCGCGGCGGGAGCAGCAGTTATTGCTACCGATGTCGACGAAATTGCGTTGCGTAAAGTTGCCGGCATGGCACGGGTAGAGACAGTCATCTGCGACGTGCGCAAGAGCGATGACTGGGAAAAAGTTTTTGCTGCGGCCACACGCCTGGGCTCCGTCTATGCGCTCATCAACGCGGTGGGAGTTCTGAAGCCCGGGTATATTGATACCGTGAGTGCAAAAGATATCGACTTCCACATCGACATCAACGTCAAGGGGGTTATGCTCGGCTCGGCCATAGCTGCACGCGAATTCAAACGCCAGGGCACAGGCCACATCATCAATATCGCATCGCTGGCGGGCGTTGCCCCTATTCCGGGCATTGGGCTCTACAGCGCTTCAAAATTTGCCGTGCGCGGCTTTACGCTGGCACTGGCTGCTGAACTGGCCGATTCAGGTGTGCATGTAACGGTGGTTTGCCCGGATGCGGTCAAAACACCGATGCTCGACCTGCAGAAAGATTACCCCGAAGCAGCCCTGACCTTTTCGGGTTCATCACCGCTCACCGCGGCTGATGTTTCCGAGGCAATCGTGGCGGTGATCGGCAAGAACCAGGCAGAAATTACTCTACCTGTTTGGCGCGGCGTCATGGCAAAGGCTGCCAGCGCATTACCGGGCCTTACCCCGCTCCTGGTGGACACCCTGCGGCGGGCAGGTCTGCAGAACCAGGCAAAATACGAAAAATGAATGGTATGAAAAAAATCAATCGGCTGGTAACGGCTGCGACCGTCGTACTCCTGGCGGGCGCGTGTTCGTCGTCGCCCAAGATCACTTATGCCACAACCACCGACGAACTGGTTGATGCAGCAGAGCGCGGTGACGAGCGCCGCGTCTCGGAAATTCTGGCGACGGGCACTGGCGTCGATCGCAAGAACAGCAACGGTTACACAGCACTCATGGGCGCAGCCGAGCGGGGGCAACTCGTTATTGTCCAGAAACTCGTGGCGGCGAATGCCGATGTCAACACGACAAACAAGTTTTCATGGAATGCATTGATGCTGGCTGTTGTCAACGGCCATGCGGAAGTGGCGCAGACGCTGATTTCGGCAGGGGCCAATGTACGTTACAAAACCAGGAATAACGAAACGGCGCTGTTACTCGCCGAACGCGGTAATCACGCTGAAATTATTCAAATGCTGCGCAAGGCCGGAGCACGGTGAAAAAATCTCTCCTCCTGCTGCTGTGGGCGCTGGCAGCCTGCAAGAAAGCTCCCGCGCCTCCCGATAATTCGGGCAAGTTGCGTGCAGGGCTCACGAATTTTTTCACAGCCGAGTCAGATAAGACGCGCCGTGCAGTGGGACTGTGGGTTGCTGACCGCGCGTCGCTCGAACGCCTCGCGCAAAAGCGCGGCCTGCTCTCAGGCCTCGCCGGCCAGGACAGCGCAGCGATCAAGGACCGGCTCGCCAGCATGGAGATGTTCTTCCATATTGGCGCCAATGGCTCGTACCGCAGCATGACGATCGTGAAGGACCAGGTGGGGCTTGCGTTCGGCCGGCTGAAATCACGCCAGCTGGGTGAGAACGACCAGTTATATGACGCGACCATCAAAGGCAAGACAGAGACAACAGCCAGGATACGAATTCTGCGCAAGGGTGCCCTGGAAAAATTCATCTACCAGGAAGGTGCCGATACCATAGAGGCAACGCGTGAAATGCGAACCACCGCAGAACTGGTCGGCATCTATGCGCCGCGCATTACATTAGCGAATCCCGTACCTCCGGGCTAGAACATCGCAGAACCCATTTCAGCCTGACGTCGCGGCCGACCCTTCTACTACAATCAGCGCCTGAAACCCTGCTCGTGGGCACTGGCAATATTCCGCTCGCGACGCTTGCGGGGGAAAAGTGCAGGTAAGGCAGTTTACCGGCCCTGTATTGGGACAGCTGAAAATCACGACAAAGTGATTTTTTTTTGGTATCTTTGCAAAAGATATGCAATCGCTTCGCGCCGAGTTCCCTTTTTTTACAGCAAACCCTGGAATCACCTACCTCGATTCGGCAGCGACGGCGTTAAAGCCGCAGAGCGTGATTGATGCGCTGGTGCGCTACAATACCTCAGAATCGGTCAACATTCACCGCGGGGTCTATAAGCTCTCGCAGCGCGCCACCGACAGTGTAGAGTCGGTTCGCGATCGCGTAACCGCGTTCACTCTCGCGCGCGAGGGTGCTACTTCAGTTTTCGTGCGCGGCACTACCGAGGGCATCAACCTGCTGGCGCATTGTCTGACTTCACCGGCTTCGCAGCTCTCGTCTTTTTACAGCTCCTATGCCTCGCCCAAGAAGCCCGCAATTCTCATCAGCGAGAGTGAACACCATGCGAATATCGTGCCGTGGCAGATGGCAGCAGCCCGGCACGGTTACGCCCTGCTCTATGTACCTGTCGACGGTGATGGCCGCTATAAGTACGAGGGGGATTTCCTGCGTACCCTGACTGACAGGTACGCAGTGCGCGTGATCGCACTCAGCCTGCAGTCCAACGTAACCGGAATCGTGCACGATCTCTTTCCTTTCCGTGAACTCGCACGTGCACAGGGCGCCGCCTTCGTAATCGACGCCGCGCAGGCCATCGTTCATGTACCGCAGCTGATCCATTCGCTGGCTCCCGATTTTGCGGTCTTTTCCGGGCATAAGCTTTTCTCGAGTACCGGGATCGGGGCAGTGGTTGGCGATAAAGCCGTGCTCGATGCCTGTGATGTCTACCAGGGTGGCGGTGCCATGATCAGCCTGGTGGAAAAAGAACGTTCGACGTATCTCGATGCGCCGTCTCGCTTTGAAGCGGGAACGCTTGCGGTCGGCGAAATTTATGCGCTGGGTGCGGCCATCGAATTTGTCGAACAGCATAAAGACCGCCTGCATACTGCTGACAGGGATCTCACACAGTACGCCGATGAGAAGTTCAGGGCAGCGGGAGTTCGGGTCTTTGGGCTCGACGCACCCCAGCGTTCGGCGATCTACTCTTTCCAGATCGACGGCGTGCACGCACACGATACAGGCACGCTGCTCGACGAGCAGGATATCTGCGTACGCGCCGGTCACCATTGCTGCCAGGTGCTCATGCGAGCGCTGGGTGTGCCGGCGACCGCGCGTGCTTCGTTCGCTGCCTACAACACCCGAGACGATGTTGACAGGCTCATCGAAGGAATCGGATACGTTCGGAAGATATTCCGAAAGTAATGGCCGCGACCTACCCCATCAGGAAAAATGAATACCGCGCCTTTGCCGTCTCACTGGCGGTGCACGCGCTGCTGTTTCTGCTGATCTACATAGTTGCGGGTAAAAACATACCCTCTCTGCTCGAAGTCTCGATCGTGGTAGAGCGCCGGCAAATTCAGCCCGAACAACTCGAAGAGCCCGAAGAAACGATTAGACCGCAGCCGAAAAAGAGCAGGCGAAAAAACCGGGCAGCCAGCGAAAGACCACCTGCAAGGAGCGGGCGGCAGGCGCAGCGCGACAACCGTACCCTGCAGGATCCCTGGAGCAGCTATGAGCAGCGAATGTTTGCCCAGAACCGCACGAGCTCCGGCACTACCAAGGGCAGCACAACGTCTCAGTCAACAAGCTGGGGCAACGAAAAGACCGGCCGCACGGAAAAGCGCGGCGAGAGCGAACAGGTCAATGTGCCACCCGGCCGCAGCGACTCTGCCACACGCTGGCGTAAGGGCTCTGCCCGGCGTCTGCTCAGTCTGCCGGCAATAGACTACCCCGAAAGCGTAAGACGCAAGTCCGGTCAGGGTAGCGTTGAATTGCTCATCGAGGTCGACGAGCGCGGCCACGTTGAGAGTGTGGAGATCTTGAAATCATCTGGCATCACACGGCTCGACCTCAATGCCCGCAACGCCTACCGCCGGGCGGTGTTTTCTCCTTCGGCATCAGGTGAAAGTGCAACCGGGGTCGTCACGGTCACGTTCCGCATGAAGGACAACTAATGGCTGCGGCGGTACTGGCAGAAAAACTTTCGCTTTCGATCAACGGCAAAGATATACTGAGGCAAATTACGCTAAACGTCGAACCGGGTGAAACCCTGGTGCTGATGGGCAAAAACGGCTCGGGTAAGACGATGCTGCTGAAGACCCTGGTCGGGCTCTTCACTCCGCAGCAGGGTAACGCCCTGATACTCGGTCAGGACGTGCACCGCCTGCCCCACCAGGAACTCGACACGCTGCGCCGCAAGATCGGCTATGTCTTTCAGAAATCGGGCCTCTTCGATTCTCTGCACGTGTGGGAAAACGTGGTCTTTGCACTGCGCAGGTTCAGTGACCTGAATGAAGAAGCCCTGCGTGCCAAGGCAACCGACTGCCTCAACCGCGCGGGTCTGAAGGACGTCGAAGACAAGTACCCGTCAGAACTTTCGGGCGGAATGCAGAAGCGTGCCGGGATTGCGCGTGCGATTGCAATGGACCCCGAGATTCTGCTGTTCGACGACCCGACTGCGGGCCTTGACCCGGTTCTGACCGATGCGATCGCTGAGCTCATCAAGGGTATCAAGCGCAATCTCGGCAGCACAGCAATCGTCGTCGCGCATGATTTTAACCTCGCGTACAAACTCGCCGACAAAATTGGCCTCATGGTTTCCGGCAACCTGCACACCGTGATGACCCGCGATGAATTTCGTACCACTTCAGAACCTTACGTCGAGCAGTTCCGCGAAGGAAAACTGACAGGGCCGATTCCGGTAATCGAATGACCAGCAGCGTAACCAGCGGCGGCGGAATTATCGCCGCATTCGTGAATCCCAATGCGCAGGGCAGTCTCGATTTCTACCCCCGCGCCTGCCTGCTCTGGAATGAAGCCGGCATCATCACCTACTTCGGTGCCGACGTACCGACACCTGACAGGCTTGCACACCACGAGATCCTGCTGCGCGAAAAGGAAATCGTCTTTCCCGGATTCATCGATTTGCACACGCACCTGCCGCAGTATGAATTCGCCGGGCAAGGCGCGGCAGAGCTTCTGCCCTGGCTGGAACGCTACACGTACCCGCAGGAAAGCCGCTTCGCCGACGAAAAGATCGCAGCCGAGCAGAGCGCGAATTTTTTTACAAGCTGCCTGCAGCACGGCACGACCACCGTAGTTGCCTACCTCTCGTCCTTTGCTCCGGCAGCGGACATTGCCTTTGCCGAAGCAGAAAACGCCGGCATCAGGGCGTACCTTGGCCTGGCTCTCATGGACCGCAACGTGCCTGCAGCGCTCGCTACAGATGCCAGCCGCGCCGGGCGCGAAATGCGCGGGCTGATCTCGCGTTACCACCGCAAGGGCAAAAATGAATTCGTCGTCACACCCCGCTTCGCGATCAGCTGCACACCCGACCTGTTGGAACTGTGCGGTGTACTCAGCCGCGAGCACGGCACCTTGCTGCAGACACACATCAGCGAAAACCGCGCCGAGATCGAAGAGACGCTCAGGCTTTTTCCTGGAGCAAAGTCATATACCGAAGTCTATGAAAAATACGGCTGCCTGCACGAGCGCACGCTGTTGGGGCATGGCATTCACCTCGACGAGGCGGAGCTGTCACTGATACGCGAGCGCGGCAGCGTGATCGTGCATTGTCCCGTTTCCAACAATTTTCTGGGCAGCGGCATCATGGCCTATCGCCGATACCAAGAGCTCAATGTCCGCACTGGCCTCGGCACTGATGTTGCGGCGGGTTATTCGCTGTCGATGATCAACGAAGCCCGGCAGATGGCCGAGATGTCGAAGCTGCTCTCTCACTTTCGCGGAGAAGACCTACGCGTCGGTGCAGAACAAGCGATACAACAGGCCACGCTCGGTAATGCGCTCGCGATCGGTCGAAATGACCTGGGCAATTTCGCGCCAGGCAAACGCGCTGACCTCGCCGTCATCGACGACTCGTATTGCGACACGCTGCTGACCGAATCAGCCAATGCATACTCCACGCTGCCCGAACGGCTGCAGCGCATTGTCTACCGCACACACCCTGACATGGTACGGGAAACCCTGGTCGACGGGAAGGTTGTTTTTGCCCGCGCGTAAAAACACGAGCAGCGCCAAAACACTGGTGACTGCTCTCGCGCACTGGTACGCGGGAGAACGCGACCGCTACGAGTTCAGGCACAACCGCAATCCCTACCGCACGTGGATCACCGAGATCTTCATGCAGCAGACGCAGATCAATGCGGGGCGCGAGAAGCTGAAGACATTCCTGAAGCGGTTTCCCGACGTGAAGGCACTGGCTGCGGGCCCCGTCGAAGATGTACTCGCCGCGTTTCGCGGCATGGGTTATTACTCGCGCGCGCGCAACATGTTCCGTGCAGCGCAGTACGTGATAGCGAGCCACAAGGGTGTAATGCCCGTCAGTTACGCCGAGCTCACGAAGGTGCCCGGCATCGGCCACTACACCGCGGCTATCATCGCCTCGATTCACAACGACGAAGCTGTGCTCGCGAACGACGCCAACCACGCGCGCGTACTGTCACGGCTCTACGCCATCACGCATGCGCAGGGCACACCTGCCTTTGCCGCGCGTGCGCACGAACTCGCGGCACCACTCTTCAAAGCCGGCATGGCGCCGGGCGATCTCAACGAAGCGATTATGCAGTGGGGCCAGGACATCTGCAGAAAGAACCCGCGCTGCGAAGCGTGCTTTGCGCGCGAGCACTGCGCGGCGTATGCTGAAAAAGCGCAGCAGGCATACCCAGTGAAAAAACCGCGTGTGCAGGCATATGATGTCGAGTGGACGATGCTCGTCTGCCGGCGTGGCAACAAGTACCAGGTGTTTGAGGCCGGGCGGAGCTTCCCCTTTCTGCGCGGTGAACTGATGTTCCCGGGTTTTGTCGTGCTGCCGCCCAATAACAAGGAAGCGGCAGCCCCCGAGAAACTACCCACGGCACTGCGCCGCAAGATCGGCAAGGTCGCCGCGGCGCTGCCGGTCGACTTTCGCCACGCGATCACACGCTACAAGATCGCGGTGAAGCTGGTGATCGTGAGCGACGGCATCGCCGGCGGCGAGTTCTTCACACCTGCGGAGCTCAAGGCGCGCTGCCACTCAAGCCTGATGCAGAAGGCGCTCTCGCGCCTGGACAAATTGGAATTCTGACGCGAAATTCCAGAGCAGATTCTCAAATATTAAATGTTCATTAATATGTAGGCATAGCCCTCCGAAATTGATGGAGCCCATGCTGAAGTACAGAGAAAGCCGGTATCCCAGAGCGATATTTATTCCCACAAGAAATGCATGACAAGATAGTTTGGATTGCGAATAGGAATCATGAGGTTCAGCCATAATATGGCACGGCGATTTATACTGGGACTTGTTCCTGACGTTCTTTTTATATGGTTTATGGGATGGATGCTTCCCGAGATTAGCGGCCGACTACGTCTGTTCGATCATTTTCCCGGAACATCTTATTTTCTGGCTTTCTTGTGTGTGGCTTTGGCAATTGTAGAGCCGTTTGCGATTCTATACCTTCTGAAGCATTTGCTCGCAAACCAACCAAAAGAGCAAAAGTCCCTACCGAAAAACCGGGCACTGATGCTCCTTGGATTTCTTCGTGTCTTCCCGATATTGTTACCTTTGATTGCGCTCGTGGGTGGGGCCTTTGGGAAAATCTGGGTAGGCATGGCGTTCGGAGCCATCGGAGCAATCTCATCGATGTTCTATGCTTCTGCATTCAGTGGCAGCAGCGAACTTATTCGACCCAAAAAACTTGAGCCAGCCTGTTTGTTTCTGGTACATTCCGCACTTTTCGTGAGTATGTCCTGCTTTAGCGTACTCGGATTCTACCTGCTCAGCCAATTAGGTGATCTGGATATCCTTGGCGTGATACTAAGCCATCCCCTCGAGGCAGCGGGTAAGCTCATCTTGATCTTCGTCTTTTACTTTCCTGTCCGCCTGTACGAGCTGATCGAAGAGGGTATGCATTTTCGGGAGGGATTGAGCCGGTTGTTGTATGCGCTCAAAGTGTTGGTTGTATTTTTGATTATTGCGCACGAGGTATCTACCACCAAAGTACCAACCCTGGAAGTAGCTCTAGACAGAATTACAGACAAGAGCAGAGTCCAGAGCCTAAATCTCGAAAATTCGGATCTTACTCGGATCAATGAACTCGATCAGTTCCCCAACCTCGTTGAAATCAGCCTGACAAACAACCGACTGACCGAAACTCCTCCTGTAATTTGGTCTTTGAAGAGTCTGTTAAGCCTGGATCTCAGCCATAACGAGCTGCAGCATTTACCCTCAGATATATCAAAACTTTTTCGCCTGGAGAAACTGAGACTTCTCAATAACGGGTTGAACTCCTTACCAATTGAGCTGCTCAGCATGGGACTTGAACAGTTGGATGTCAGCAGAAACCCACTCAATCAGCTGGATGAAAGATTCAAGGTATTCTTCGACACGAAACCCGGTTGGCGAAGGTGATATCTGCGCGAAAATTTCAGGACATACTGAATTAAACCCACAGATCGATATTTGAGCGCGGGTAGTTGTTGCAGGTGGTAATTAACCCCTGGAAGCCCTTCTGGTGCTTGTCGGTGGCACCTGAATCGAGGCGCACGGTGCATGCCTTGCACATGCCGGCTCGGCAACCGGTCGGTATGACAATGCCGGCAATTTCAATCGCCGACAGCAGGGTTTCGTTTTCGTCGAGCTCGGTCTCTTTGCGCGAGGTCAAAAACCGCACCTTGTGCGTTTTGCCACTCTTGGGCAGCTTCGGCGCCTGCTGTGCGACGAACTGCTCGGTGTGGTAGTTACTGAAATTAAAATTCTGTGCCCTGAGGTCGTTTTCCAGCAGGTCGAGCATCACGCGCGGGGCGCAGGCATAGATGGCGCGGTCCTTGAAATCGGGCACGTGGCGCTCAAGTTGCGCACGCGAATAGCGGCCATCGGGGTCGGTGTCGAGAATGTGCACAGCGCGGATGTTGCCGCGCTGGGCGAGCTTGTCCAACTCATCGCGAAAGAGCACGTGTTCTGCGCCGCGGTTGAAGTAAAGCAGAACGGCCTCGTGGTCAGCATTGAGGCTCGAGAGCATCGACAGAACCGGGGTTAATCCGACACCGCCTGCGACGAACAGCAGCTTCTTGTCAGCTTCGTTCAGGGTGAATTCACCCTTGATGCGGCCGACGAGTTCAATCGTGTCGCCGGCAGCGAGCGCGTGCATCTGCGGTGAAACGCGCCCGCCTTCGATCTTGCGCACCGCGATCGCGATGGTGTCGCGCGTGCAGTGCGTGATGCTGTACTGCCGCGTCTCCTTGCGGCCGAGCGCTTCACGGTTAACCGAGATGTACTGCCCCGGCCTGAACACCGCGTCGGGCCACGGGTTCTTGAGCGTGATCGCGACGACATCGGGGCTGAGCTTGCGCGAAGAGACAACTGTCGTGCGCGTGAACGTACCCTGCTCGTTGCCCGTGAGCAGCGGCAGCCACGACTGCCGTGCACCTTCGAGAATGCGGCCCGCGAGTTCACCGGGGTTCATGAGCAGCGACAGCGCGCTTTCGCCGGGTTTGACCGGCAGGCTGTTCGTCACCGCGATCTTCATGAGGTCACCGAATGCCTCGAAGATGCTCGTCTTGCGGTAAGGCACCTGGTATTTTTCGCAGATCGCCTTCACCTCGGGGGCGACATCCATGAGCCGGTTGAACGGAAGGTCGGGGTACAGGTGGTGCTCCATGTGCGTGTTGATCGAACCCATGAGCAGCCGCTCGTACCATTCCCAGACATGGTAGTTGCGCGAGGTAATGACCTGGCGCAAAAAGAACTCATACTTCGTTTCGTTTTCGGGCACATCGACCACCGGCACTTCTTCGCCGTGGTGCTCGAACGTGAGCATGTACATGAGGTGCGTGTTGGCGATGAGGCGCGCGGCGATGTTACCGATGAGCACCTTGGGGAAAAGCGGGCCTGCGAGCAACGGATACAGCAGGTAGTCACGGCCGAGTGTCTTGAGCACGCTCATCACCACCGGGCCATACGTGTCGACGCTCAGGGGTGAGCGGTTCTCGACGAGTGCGCGCGCCGTCGAGATGTATGTCGGCATGTAGCTCGTGACAATGCCTGGCATGAGCAAGAGCCCCGCCATCTGGAACAGGTGTCGGGGTTGCCATTCTTGTTTTGGATTGAGCCGATAGAGCAGGTAACCGTAGTCATGGTCTTTGCCGGCGATGTTGGTGAACGGGTGGTGGCAGACATGGTGCTCGAACTTCCAGTCGGTTTCGTCCATCGTGTTGTCCCAGCGAAAGTGCTGCGAGTGTATCTTGCCCGCGCCGGGAATATCATCGTAGTGGCCGTGCAGAATGTTGTGGCCGTTGGTGAACTCCATAACGAAGTGCGCGGCGAGAAGGCCAATACCCGCGAGATACGTTACCGGCTCGGGTGACAGGTGGATGAGCGCGCGGCCCGTGATATCGAAATAGCGCGAGTAACGGTCGAGGTCCTGCATGATCTTGAGATCTTCAACGCCGACCTGCGCCTTGGTGCGCTCGTAGAGCTCTTCGAGCTCGCGGCCAAAAGCTTCGATGGTTTCAGGCGAATAGCCGTACAAAGTGCGCGACATGGCAGAACCTCCCAAATTTGTGCACCGCGTCAAGAATAAAACTATCTATAGACAAATAGTTTTATGCGACGAATTCACTTCACCCCGCGATGCCCCAGGTACCAGCTATGCTGTCGTCCCCGGGCCGCAAGCACTTCGCCGTGCAGGCGAGAGACGATGTCCCTGTTTTCCGTTGCAAGGTTCTGTTTCTCTGCAGGGTCTGCGCGCAGGTTGTAGAGTTCGGAGCGCCCTTCGGTCACGCGGTAGATATACTTCCACTCACCGTCCACTACCCCCGAAATATCATGCTCCCAGTCGGTGTGAAAATACGCCAGGCGTGACCGGTGCGCACGCACGAGCGAAATACCGTTGAACGACGGCACAATGCGCTGGCCCACCATATCCACAGCAGTGGGAGCGATATCGATATGCCGGGAGACTCCCTCATACACAACCTGCCGTGGAAACAGTTTACGGTTATAGATCAGAAAAGGTACTTTGACGTTTTCTTCGTAGAGTTCGAGCGCGTGCAGATAATTGCCCGAATGCTGGTAGAACGCTTCGCCGTGGTCGGCGAAAACGAAGAGCAGCGTGTCATCCATCACTCCCTCGGCTTCGAGTTCACGCACCAGTTCGCCCAGGCAGTGATCGGCATAGTGCAGCGAGTTGTAATACTGACGCAAGAGGCGTTCACTTCTGCTGCCTGCAGCTTCAATTTCTGCGGGTGAGTACAGTTCCAGTTGACGAAACGGCATCGTGTATGGATGATGCGGCATAACAGGAATGAATGTCAGAAACCACGGCGTATCGCGCGAACGGCGCACGAAATCCACCGCCGGCGCGATGAAAGCCCTGTCGTCGATACTAAAACCGGTGAAGTTGGTGAAGCGCTGCGCATCCATGTCGCGCATTTCGGCGAAAAAATCAATCTGTCGCCCGCCGAGAAACTTGCGGTAGTTCCAGTTTTCGAGGCTCGCGCTATGCAGCACTCCCGTGCGATAACCGGCGACTTTGAGAACTTCGAAGATTGTCGGGGCCGGAAAATTTGGCTCGCTGAGTGGCAGCCAGTTCTTGTTCAGCGGATTGTACGCCGACATGAGGGCACTGTAGCGCGCATTGACTGACAGCGGAAACTGCGTGTAATGGTTGCGGCTCACCAGCGAGTTTTGCGCGAGACGCGCAAAGTGCGGCATCACCGACTGGCCTTTGACCACAACCGATACCGCGTTCGCCGGTGTCGATTCGAGAATATAGAAAATGATGTTGTATTTCCTGCGCGGCACCGTCACTGCCGGAATGCGGCGTGCGTTCAGAGCTGAGAGCGACCGCCATTCATTCATCGTCTTTTCCGGCGCGGGCAGAGAAACTGCTGTCTCACGTGTAACCAGCCGGCCGAGAGCATAGAGAAAAGGGTTGGTATGCTCCCTACCCTGCCACTGCGGCGCATCGCGGTGCGCGGCAGCGGGAAACGACATGAACAGGAGTGCCACGGAAACCCCAGCTAGCGGGGCCGCGTAGCCTACGAGGTTGATCGAGCGGCGCAGGCGCGTTACACCGGTAACGGGAAAAAGAGCAATTATAGCGAGCAGCATACCCGCAGCAAAGACGGCAATCTCGCGGCTGATCTCGCGCAGGGCAGAATGAAAAAACTCCCCTGCAATCGTGTTCAGGCCGGCGCCCGCAACGGCAAACTCCGCCGGCTTCTCAAACACCTGGAAATAACCAGCAAAGAAGATGAGCCCGACCGCTATCGCCATGCCGAGTAACGGCACGCTGTAAAGGGCCAGCCGGCGAGAGATAATGTGCACCAACAGGACGAGCAGGCCAAGCGGCAAAATTAACAGCAGGTCTGTCGCGAGACCGTTCGCAAAGAACACCTGCGTATCGAGGGAAAATCCGCCTTGCAGAAGAATGCCCCGCAGCAGCAGACGCCACGCCACGTGCCAAAGCAGCAGCACAGAAATCCATCGCAGCAGCAACCTCACGACACTACCGGATATTTTACCTATACAGCAGGTCAACGGATAACGCCCTATATTCCTGCCGGGTTCAGCGCATAAATCGGGCTTTACAGGAGCGTCTGCGGTTCATAGCAACTCCGATTAATCTTATGCCGCCTTCCCGACAGGATCTTTTCTTCGTCCGCCGCAACACGAACCGCAATGAAGTGCACTACGCCATAGAAACAAGCGATGGCAAGCCCGCAGGCCAGCACCCCGTACAAGGCTACTGGCAAATGCACGAAAAAGGCCCCGGCGTCACCGAACCAATAACGGTCTTCGAACAGCTGGCCTTTGGCATCCAATCACAGAAGGTCGACGGCGACAGCGTCCGCCTGACGCTCACTGCGCTGCCCGAGCGGGAAATACGCATTGCACGCGAACCAGGCGACAGCGGGCGCTACAGCGCGCACATTCAGATCGCCGGGCAAGAGGCAGAGCTCAAATCATTCTACGCACATGCCGAGCCGGGCTTTCTCATGCCGAAGGTGAAGTACATCGAGATCATCGGCACCTTCGCCGGCAACGAAGTGCGCGAGCGCATCAACAAATAGTTCAACGGCTTGACGATACCCGTCGAGCCACAGGCTGCCCCATGGTCGCGGTGTTCCAGAGATTCTGGCAATGGGTTTCCGATTTCGGCATCCCCGAAGGCATTTCACCCGACGAGCGCAAAGTACACGTTTCGGCGAACCAGCTCATGATGGTGACACTCATCCTCATCGCGATGATGAGCCTGTCGTTGCTCATCGCCTGGCTTTTGCTGCTGAAGATCAACTTCGACTTCTACCGCTACTACTTTCTCGGCGGATTGCCCGCTGTTCTGGCGCTCGTGATCGGTTCGGGCATCTACATCTACCGCGGCAAGACCGGCCGCTTCTACGGCCCGATCGTCGCGTTCACTTACCTCATGTCGCTGCTGATCGCTTCACTCACCGTTATCTTCGGCGGCGTCTACGGGCTGGAATACTGGGTGCTCGTGGTAATGGGCATTGGTATCTTCGTGCTGCACAAGCGCAAGTTTTTGCGCAGGAGCGGTGTCGCCTCATCCATGGCCGTCTTCATTGGCCTGCGCATCTGGACATACTACGTACCACCTTACATGCCTGTACCGCACGAAGGCACGCGCATCTTCTATGTCGTTTTCACCGGGCTGGCACTGTGTGTGATCATGATGCTCGAGTTCCGCTTTATTTCACAGCAGAGCGCGCGTGCCGAAGACGAGTTCATCGCGCAGCGCGACATCGCCGACCGCCTGCTGCTCAACATCATGCCGCAGAGCGTCGCCGAAGAGCTGAAGCAGCGCGGCAAATATGAGCCGCGCCACTACGACTCGGTCACGGTGATCTTCACCGACTTCGTCGGCTTCACGCGGCTGGCAGCGGGCATGACGCCGAGCGAGCTGCTTACCTCGCTCGACGACTGCTTCGGTGCGTTTGACCGTATTGTGCAGAAGCATGGTCTCGAAAAACTCAAGACAATCGGCGACAGCTACATGTGCGCCGCGGGAATTCCCGACCCGGTGAGCGACCATGCCGAACGCGCCTGCCGCGCCGCGAGCGAGTTCTTACAGGTGATCAGTGCGAAAAAGGCAGCGGCGCAGGCGGCGGGCAAACCCTACTGGGATATTCGCATTGGCCTGCACACAGGGCCCCTGGTCGCGGGCATCATCGGCCACCACAAGTTCGCCTACGACATCTGGGGCGACACGGTCAACATCGCTTCGCGCATGGAGTCGTCGGGTGCAATTGGCCGCATCAACCTCTCTGCGACAACGGCGAAGAGTCTCGGCAGCCAGTTTACCGTGCGCTCGCGCGGCCTCCAGAATGCCAAGAGCCTCGGCGAAACCGAAATGTTCGAGCTCGTCACCGGCAACGAAGCCACCTGAGCCCGCGGCCTTCACCCTGGCGAAAATCGTTTTACGCCGGCCGCACGTAACAGCCCCGGTGTGCCATGAACCTGCTCAACGCCACGCTGGTGGCCCTGTTCGCGCTTTGCAGCGGCATGGCACTGCACTACTACTTCGGCCTGCGCAAGGCATTGCGCCGCGCCGAAGCTGAACTTGCCGAATTGCGCCGCCTTGCCGCGGCAGGCGATACCGCGCGGCCTGCAGGTGAAACCCCGCTCATTCGCATGCTCGTCGAGGTGAAAGACCCCATCGCGCTCGCACACCGCGAATCACCGCTTGCGAAACTCGCCTCGGGCACAGCCCCCAACCTCGTCACCAAGAAGGTCTATGAGCAGGTGGTCGCACAGACCCGGCAGCAGCTCAAGGACAAGAACGTCGACGCCGAAGTGAGCATCATCATTATCTGAACCATGGCATACGAAGAAATACTGTCGCTGGGTCTTGCCTTGATCGGCATCGTCGGCGCGACGCTGCTCATTGCGCGCATGGCGCGTTCAGAACGCCGGCTGCGATCGCTGCGGCTATCAACCCTCGACTTGCGCACGCGCAGCCGCGCACAGCAACTCAATGCGATACTCATCGCCGAGAACGCGAAACTCGTCGCGAAGGGCATCGACCAGGGTTCGATTCTCATGCAGGGTGGCCACCGGCTCATCAGCGACGTGACCTTTGCACTGCTCGACCTTATACCTGCGACACGCGCGCACGCGCGGGTCGTGCGCGAGACGCACAACCTCGTCAGCACCGGTCTATACGGTGCGTTCAGGGAAATTAACCGCCAGGTTACCGACCGCGTCGCGGAAAATTTCGAGAAACCGAAAGCAGCTCACAAGAAGGCCAGCAAACGGCAGAAAGTGCGCGACCGGGTGAAGAAACGCGTCGCGAAAAAATCCAAACGCTGATCACCACTCGGTGAGGTCGGCCAGCACGCGGTCGGCAGCAGAAAGTTCTGCCGCACCGTAGAGACCTGTCGCCACCGCGATACACTGCGCACCCGCAGCACGCGCGCAGGCGATGTCGTTCGGCGTATCACCCACGATCACCAGTTCGACCGAAGCGCCCAGCTCGCTGCGCGCGGCGACGCCGATCTGTGTACGCTCGGCAAAATGATCGCCGTAGTAACCAAACGAAAAGTACCGCGAAAGCTCCGCCAGCTTGATACCACTGCCCCGCTCGGTATTGCCCGTCAGAAGGCCCAGCTCGGCATTCGCGTCTGCGGAAAGTTGTTCGAGCAGGTCGACGACACCCGGCAGAATGCGCGCCGGCTTTTCGCTCAGATTCGCGGCAAGGTATTCGTGGTAGCGGTCGTAGAGGTCAGAGAGCAGGCCGCGGTGCATGCCGGTTTCATCGAGAATGCGGTTGAAGAGCCCCGCGTCGGTCTGACCCGCGAAGTCGCGCCCCTGCCAGCCGAGGTCATGGCTCAGCACCTCGCGCACCGCGCGGCGAAACGCCTTGCCGCCCATACCCTGCGCATCGACGAGCGTGCCGTCGATATCGAACAGGTAAACGCGCCGCGCTTCTGCCATCACCTAAAGGCCTTCGATGTGCCGAACGAGTGCGCTGATTTCTTCGGGTGTCAGGTGCCCCTTGAAAGCCTTCATCTCGGTGCCCTTACCCTCGGCAATCGTGCGCGCGATGCCGGCGCGCATTTTGTCGCCGCCAAAGAAAAAGCCCATGCGCATGCCAAACGTGCCAAAACGGCGCATGCCCTTGCCTTCCCATTCGGGCGGCGGATTGCCATCGATACCGTGGCAGAACGAGCAGGCAGCCTGCCAGATCTCTGCCGCGCGCTTCGCTTCAGCCGTCTGCACCTGCGCCGAAGCGCAGCCCAACAGCAGAGCGAGAGGTATCGACAGAATGTATTTCATGCTTTTCTTCCCTTAAGCAGCGCTTCGAGTTTGCCACCCCACTCGGCCAGCATTTCACGCGCCTTGCGAAACTCGTCGGGGTTTTCGGCTTCGGCTTTCTTGTCGAGGTCAGCCCAGGCATCGACGATCGAGGCGGCGAGGTCGTCTTGAAGAGGGTTGGACTTCTGATTGTCTTTCGGGTCTGGCACCGCAAACCGCCTGCCGACCGGCGGTCGGTTCAAAGAGAGAAGAAATGTACTCGAGATCTTCTCTGTACAATCCACGCAACCGGCAGGCTCCTCAAACCACCCCGGCATAGACGAACATTTCTACAACGATATTACAGACGCCATATTAACCACCTTCTACAAGAAAACCTGCTGCGGAAATACCCTCTCCACGCGGGATGGGAAAAGAGCCCTTAACCTCCGCTGCCCCACCTGCCACAAACAAGTGTCCATTTTTCGGGACACGCCACTCGCGGGATTCAAACTCCCACGCTGGATGTTCGGGTACATAATCCACCAGATGGCCCTCAAACACCCACAGGTGATGACCAGTACGGAAATCAGTAAGCGGCTAAACATAACCTACAAGTCGGCCCTCCTGTTGAAGCGCCGTATTCAGCTCTTCGCCAGTGAAGTCCTAATACCCATGCAGAGACTCTTTTATTCGGACATGAAGAAGCGCTATAAGGACTTCAAATTCCCCTCCGACCGCAATAAGAACCTCACGGCGAAGATCAGAAACAAACCCATACCACAGACAGATACCGTGGTGCTCTTTAGCTGCTCAGAGCGAGCAAATAAAGGGCGAAAGCGATATAAGCGCAAAGGGCAGACATCCTCCATATACCTGTCAGAGCGCTTAGGAGGCCACCAGATAGGCACTTTGGTTAATACCTTGGGGGTGAAGAACGGCCCGGTGTTTTTCGACTCTATAGGCGACCAGAAAGCCTCTACTCTGAACCCGATTATTATGAAATATATTCCGACCCACGCGCCCTTATTTAGCGACATGGGGTACAAAGGCTATCCGGGAATGAACCACCGTATGGTGAACCATTCAGCGCGCTCTGATGACAAGCGCCATAGGTATGCCAAGAATCGGTGGAGCAAGAACGGGATTCATTGTAACGTAGCCGAAGGTAATCAGGCCAAGTTAAAAAGGGCCTTCGCGGCATACACGTGGATCAGGCCCAAATATTCGCAGTTGTACCTGAACGAGTATGCCTTTTTTGGGAACAGGCGGTTTTTCGCCCTGTCAGAAATACTGGGCGTAATGCACGGGGAAAAAGCTGCGCAAGAACTCCATTTAGATCGAAATGGAGTTTTGCGTTGTTTGTATAGTAATTTGATTCACAGTCCTTCAAGGCAAAAACACCAGCCTGTACCACTAAAAGTAAAAAATTACTTTTATGAACCCAAATCGCTCTTGGAGATTCAAAGCCTTGAAGTAAGCAAAGAGAAACAGGAAGTCGAGAACCATATCCTTCGAGAACAGGACCGTAAGGTTCGAGCAAGTTTGTCAAAAGCCGTGGAGGCACACAGGGAATGGAAAATCAGCCGGCCCACCAAAGATCAACGTCGCAAACAAAAATACTTTGAAGCATTGGCGACGAAAGCATGGAGCCTCATACCCGAAGATGGATATATCGAAATCCGGGAGTTGGCAGACACCTTGGAATTGAATTCCCGCCACCTGTTTCGTATGCTTGAAGTCTGGAAATCCCTCGGTCTTGCAGAGCTGCAAGATAGAAGTCCCTATCTTCTGGCGAAACATGCAAAGGTTTTAGAAATCCGCAGAAAGGCGGCATATCTACCCCCAATAATCTATGTTCAGAAAAGGAGCTAATTGAAAATGAACAAGCAAAAGACAACCGAATGGAAAATGAAGGCTCAGGACTGCTATACACTCCTTGAGACGCAGAGGCATCGCTGTGCACTATCTGGTTTGATCCTGACACCCAACACCACGGAAATTATGCACCGAGAGCCTCTGGAGGCAGGCGGGAAGCACACATTCTCGAATATCATGCTGGTGGATTCTACAGTCTACAAGCTGGCGAAAGGGCTGACGCCCCATCAACTGGCATTAATATGCGCCCAAATACTCGAAAATCTATGCTTGAGGGAAAAAACGAAATCTTCTAAGCCCGTTAAACATATAGACTCCAAAAGATGGCGGATTCTATTGTATTCACAGACGAGCAATTTCAACAAATTAGTGAAGAAGTTCAGGCAAAATCTTCCCAAAAGTAGAAAAAAGTATTTTCATACGTGGGGAGAGGTTCTATCTCAGAAAATAAACTATTTTGAGCGCAACAAGGCGGGGTAAGCAATCTGAAGACAGTAAATTTTATTCTTTCAGGTGAGCCTCAAAAAAGGTATTTAGACACAATGATCTATGGGACACAATTGGCCGAAACTGTATATACGCTCATGAACTCGGCGAGTGAAAGAGTAATAATCGTTGTGCCGTTCATCGGCGACTGGCAAAGTATTTTGCGGATTTTTGGAAGAAAATGGATTGTTGATCCAAACATTGACGTAAAGCTGCTTACAGACGTGCGGAATGAAGAATATATAAACACTGAATCCATTCAGCATATTCGGAACCGCGCGGAGATTAGAACTTTGCCCGGTCTGCACGCAAAGATATACGTCGCAGATAATCGGGCAATTTTCACTTCGGCAAATCTGACGTTGACCGCGTTTACCAAAAGGTATGAGTTCGGAATACTTAAAGAGTGTGATGCAATTTTTGAACAAGCTTTTGCCGAATGGTGGAATTCTGCCAAACCTATCGATGCGACATGGAAACCTAAAGCTAAGAAGAATATAGGTAAGTCTTCTCGAGACAATCTAACTACATCTGGCTTACGCACTCTATGGAAACTTCCGGCCAAAACTAAGCAGACGCATATGTTTGCAGATTTTCTCGATAATGTCTTTTTTTACAAGCAGTTCGCTTTACTGTATGAGCAAAATGTTGCCCGAGTATGGCCAAATGTACCAATATTTCAGGAAATAGATAGTTTTCTCAACTTTCTATTCCATGAACACCCGAAGCTGCCATCTAAACCCTTTCACAAAAAAGGACATCAAATCCTCAGCAATCAGCAGCGCATCCGCATTCTCAAAAAGTATCACGGCCAGTACGTCATATGGCTGCGGAACTCAGAATGGGAGAATCAAACCGACAGAATTAGCAAGTTCAAATTATTCCAGAAAATGCTTTCCCCAAAGAATATAGAGAATCTGACAAGAGACGCCATCCTCTCAGTTGTGAAGGAAATTCATTCCATGAATAGTCTCCCACTGAATCGGGTCAGTTTCATGAAGGAAACAAACAATTCAACTGCCACAATTATAGGTGCGTGGAGAAAACTATTACATGAAGAGCATGTGCCGATTGAGGAAAGAATGGAGGAATGCAATAAGCGATTATTTCGATTTGGCAAGTCGGCGATTCAAGAATTGCTTTCGTACTATTCCCCAGCTAAGTATCCGGTGATTAATTCAAACAGCATGAGCGGCATGAGGTTCTTTGGCTATGCTGTGAAGGGGTGATGTTTCAGAGACCGGGCATATGACAGAGATTCAGGTCGTGGTAAACATTTTGGAAGTGTATACCATCTATATGCAAAAAGCTCATATTACGATATTTTCTTTGATTCATCCCCCAAGTACAACAGCTCATAGGGCTCCACTCCAAGCCGTTTTGCAATGGTGAAGAGCGAACTAAGCTTCACGTCCTTATTTCGCCCCTGTTCGATTTTCGTGTAGGTTGGCACGGGAATACCAAACTCCCCAAAGTCCATATCCTCTTGTGTGAGGCCCTTTTCAGCCCGGAGTCGCCGGATATTCTCCGCGACCAACGCCAGAAATTCCTCATACTTCATCTAACCTTGTAAGGTCATTTTTATGATTTACACCAGACCATGCAAGGTTAGTTACTAAAAAATGGTACATGGGCGAGCCTTCATGATTCCAGCTAAAAATCCGAAAAGTTATGCCTTTTCAATGCTCTTGGGCTGCATGTTGGCCGTAACGGCGCGTTGCGGTGGTGGCCAAGGGATAGTCCGTTCAGCACCAACACCAGCAAAGCAAACAAATCTACGTGCTTTGGTTCTGCCGGTCGTTGTTTCATCACCGGATAATGCCACGACATTGGTAGGAGCACCAGAAGTTAAGTTTTCAAGCTATGCAAGCACGGGATTGAATTTGGCGATGCAAACTATTCCCGGTTACAGCGTATTCCCCTTACCTCCTCAGTTCTTTGAAGCCATCTATCCGAAAACTGAATCAGCTTCCAAGGCCATCATGATTGATGTAGAGAAAATTCTTCTCGATGCAAATGCACAACCGGGCAGCGTACCAATGACAGAGGCTCAGAGAAAGCAGGTTGCTGATCTGGCCTCAGCAAGATTGGCTGAAGCTGACAAAATCAAGATTGATGCCGGGCCAGCTTTTGCCATCGCCAAGAATGTGCTTGGTATCGAGATAGGCGGCGGAGTGCGTCAGCTATTACAGCAATTTGACGCAGTTATTCTCTGTAAGATTGAGGTGACGAAAACCATCATCCCGAATACCTATGAGTCTACCGTAAGCATTCTTGTCCTGAACCCAAAAGACATGAAGCCTCTGCTTTTTGTCCAGAACTCAGGGCCACCGGGTGCTTCCGCTCGTGCAGACGCCTCTGGAGCCCTAATCGGAGCAAGTGTGGCACAAATCTTGGATGGTGCGAAAACAACGACCACTGCATCGGCTCAGACTGAAGCTGCTGACGGTTCGGGAAACAAAGGTCGCTGCCGTCGCGGTGATTGCTGGTACGGGCTCGGCTATTACGTGTATGAGAACGGAGATATATTCTCAGGTGAATGGTTCCAGAAGAAACCGGATTTTGGAAAGCTCTACTTATCGAACGGCTGTATCTATGAGGGACACTTCAAAAACAACGATGCCGACGGCTTTGGTGATATGTTATGTCCCGATATTGGCCTCAGAATTATCGGAGAATTCAAAGCAGGAATCGCAGCAGAGAACAGCAGAATCCTCCGAGACAAACCGGGTTCAGCAAATCCTAAATTGACTGCAAATCAAGTCATCAAAGCGAGGGTACGGGCTGGTCAAGTTAGGGATTAGATTTCCTCAATTAGCGCTTTGGATTGAAAAACGCTATCGACGTACAAAGAAAAGTCCCAGATTTCCGTCCAATTAAGGGAATCGTCCCTACCACTCTCCCTTTCCAGAAACTGAACAAATTCGAGAAAGGATTGCTCGAAGAAACGTCTCCCAATCATGCGCAGATAAAAGGCGTAATACTTCCACGCAAGCCGCATGAAATTCTGCACCTCTATGTTCTCATCCAGAAGAGAATCTGATAAACCTGCAACATAATTAGCCATCTTCGCCAAATCACCGATAAATCCCTTGCTGAGTGGCGAACAGGAAGTATCAGAGTTGTCCATGTTGGCTTCAAATATGCTTCGCCGTCTGTAAAAAGCTTCTAATCTTTTCTGAGGTTTATTTCCGTTGCCCTTCCGGGCAACCGGAAACAAACCATGGATTGCGCTACGCTTCATAAAAGATTAGTCACGGGGTGAATGAAAAACTACCCAAATTATAGGTTTTTGACTTCCTCCTCGGAAAGTCTCTGCGGTATTGTCCCGATGCATATTAGCTCAAATGACCCAATACGATTTTTCGACGCTTAAAGACAAAGAATTTAAACTGCTTTGCAGAGATTTGCTGAACTTGAAGCTGAAACTCAAATTACACCCTATAAAAAACAGGCTCTTTGCAGCATTTGGCCGAGTCCGTTGACGCGCAAGTCCCTGCTGGAAAAGCTCGCCAATGCTGGTTATGGAAAAGAAGAATTATCGGCCTTGCAAAATCTTGTTAACGCAGAGAAGAGCGACCTATTTGATGTGCTTGAATATATCGCATTAGCGATCAAACCAATCACCCGTGAATCGCGTGTAGCTTTCGCAAAACCCGGAATCTTTTCAAGCTTAGAAGACAGACACCAAGACTTTGTAAACTTCGTGCTGGCGAAGTATATCGAGACCGGTGTTGATGAGCTTGACGATGAAAAACTACCGAGCTTGCTCGAATTGAAGTACAATTCCATCTCCGACGCAACGCTGGCACTGGGCGAGGTTAAAAGCATCCGAGATGCATTTATTAAATTTCAACAGCATCTCTATTCCGAGAAAACCTAACCTATTTTTAGACTTTAGTTTCCGAACCCCAATCTGGGCAATACTACTTGAGTATTAGCATGTTCTCTCTCCGGCGTCTTAAAATGGCCTTAGAGAAGTTTCTGGAGGTATGCTTTGTTCAATATCAAAATAAACAAGGATTTTTTGGGTTGTCGACTTTGTAGTTCAGACATTACATTATCGCCGAATACCCGCACAGACACAAGAAACAATGCCCGCATGGCGATACGGATTCGTGAGATAGCTTCGATTGACAAAAGTTTCTTCAGTTCCGGTAAGATGATTCATGTCAAACATGAATTCACCAACCCTAAATTTGAATTAGTTTAGAATTATTTTCAAGAGCTTTGTGGATGAGGGAATCATGTCGTTTCCAAATCCCATTGCTAAAGTATCGCTTCAGTTCAAACCAAACTGCCTTGTGTTGACCTATGCGTATAGCCCGTTCCTGTTTTTGCATCTCAGTAGCGTCGCTGTTAGAAGATGCTTCAGCATAAGCGATAACAGCATTTCGATACGCGTAAAATGAAGATTCCCTTGCCTTTCTTAAGTATTCGCGGTCATTTAGATTTAGTATCTCAAAAAAAGTATATTTTGCGCGCTCCTCATCCCTCGAAGGCAGGTCGGGCATTAAGGCAAACATGAATGTGTGCAATAAGTCAAGCATGCAAAATTTCATGGGGTCATCGATTCTGGGATTTATGAGGACAGGAGTGCCCGGTATTGGTCTAACATATTTTCCTTTTTTATATGGAAGTCGATAGAATGTATTTGTTTGGGAATCAAATACTGCATATTTATTCCATTTTGGTCGATTACACGCGCCACAAGCATAAATGAAATTTTCCCACTTAAAACAGTAATCTGGATAGTGAAATTTTGGTCGGACATGCTCAATTTCATCTGCAACCGAATCCTCACAATACATGCACCGGCGTGCGCCGCTACACATCATATCAAGTTGTTGTCGAACTACATCAAAAGCTGCATCACCTTTCTTGCTGACTCTACCGTAGAGTGCTATTGCAGTTTTAACCTGCTCCTCAAAACTCGATTGTACATCAACCTGCTGCTGATAAGAGGTCAATTGAGCATCAGCTAAGCTTGGCAATTGTCCCAAATCAAAAATTTGAATCATCTTAGGAACGCGTTGGATGACGAGACGATAATAACTCGTATTTTTTTTTCTCATCCTCTGTTAGTTCATTATTCGTAACAATTTTCGCCGTAAGATTGGCTAACTCAGATAGTTCCTTCTGTGCTTCTTCTGATATTGAAACTTTCTCACCAAATAGATCTGTGCCGTAAGCCTCTAAGATATTACCCATTAAGAGCCTTTCTCGCGCCTGTCCCGTTATCTCTTCAGCGGAATCATCTTCACCGGGGACTCCCAACCTCCATATTGTACCTGCTTTGGCAGCGCGACAAACTAATGGGCTATGCGTTGCAACAATAAATTGGATGTTTGGAAAATATTTTGTAAACCAGCTGCCAATACGCGCTTGCCAACTGGGATGCAGATGGGCATCAACTTCATCAATGAGCACGACACCTGTTACCGGAATCTTCATATCCCCTTGCCAAATAGCATGAAACACATATTCTTGACGGTAAGTAAAGGTTAACTGCCTCAATAATTCAAAAGTTAAGCTGAGTATTGACCGATAACCATCACTCAATTGGTTAACGGAAATCTCATTATTGAAAGCATCTTGGAAAAAAACACCCTCGGAACTAATTTTGCTTAATTTCACTCCGTGTGGGAGAAAGTCTTCGGAATTAACCAATTTGATTACTCCGTCAAGAACCTGATGACTCTCTTGGTTGCCCTCCAATGCCTTATAATTAAGTTGCTTTAACCATTCCGTAGCTTCAGTAAGCGCAACATCTTCGCCAAATGCAGACAAATGAGCCCCCAATTTGGGTTGGGCGTAGTACACTTTTGACCATTCTGTGTTACCTCCTTGAAAGCGTCTGAATGGCCCATACGCGGCAGAGAACCAGCCTTCGCCGCTTCCCCAATTGAACCGTTCCGGCAAGGGGCCATCTGTTGGCTTGACTTTGGTTAGCTTAGCTTCATCATCCGATCGAGTTATCACTAAAATATTCTGTATTTGTTGATTTTTAAGCGGAGCGCTACGACCGGTATGCCTATCATCCTCTGAATTTTCAATCCAGAGTCTGATTTCTGCCTTACCAACACTCTTAGAAATCCAGTCCGCCCATTTCTGCCTTAAACCTTGAGCAAATTCGGCACCAACCAATGCGAGTGCGACTGAGCGGATTAACGTCGTTTTCCCTGAACCATTATCACCAATAATTACATGCCATCCAGCGGGTGCGGGAAAACTTAATTCTAAGTGCTTTGTAGATTTGATATTTGTGATCTCAATTTTGCGGATATACATGATTATCGATTTCTTTACTGCTTTCTACGCTGATAGTCTTGTTCAAATTAGTTTCCTGACATGGCAAGCGACAATACAAATCGCAAAAATAGTCAATAAAATTAGAATTAATGAGACCAGAAACAGTGATTCTTCGTGGAAGCCATTTAAACGATTCTATTTCTTGACACAATAAAAGAGATTTTTCCGCATTCTTAGGGTGACCACAAGAAATATGAATCTAAATTCATGGCTAATGCACCGATACGGCTTAGAGACGGAATTTGCTAAGATTGAATTGCTAAATAAGTCAATTGAGAACAGTCCGCAAGGAAAAAGCCTGATTGAAACGAAAGGAGAATCAACGATTGAGGCCTACACGGGTTTCATAGATTTAGCGGGGTTCAGTGACTGGTCTCTGGGAAAAAGCCCGACAGAAATTCGGAACTACATAGTTCCGTTTCTGAACGGAGCCATAAACATTGTGGAAAAGTTCGGTGGGATAACAGACAAAACTATAGGTGATGAAATAATGTTTTTCATTCCATACGTCCCTGAATCTGAATTGACCGGTCAATTTCCGATACCTTCGCGATTTCTGGAACGACTGTCCGATCTGACCCACTTGAAAAGCCCTAATGCAACAGGATACAGACTGAGGGCTGCAATGTCTTTTGGAAAGGTTGCCTTGACGCAAATCGGAAATAATCCGCAAGGATACCAAGAATGGGCAATTTTTGGAGAAAGTATTCACATTGCTAAGAGATTGATGACCGCCCCCGAAGCTGAGAACCCTGACCCTTTTGTTGGCCTTTATGGTATTAAAGATACAATTGCAGAAAAAAATTGGGTCTTGGAACCATTCTTAGCCTCCATCGATAGCAGATTTACAAAACATACGCTCAGCTTCAAGGGCGTCGGTAATATCTTCTATGGAGCTGCGGCCGTTAGAAACAATGGAGGAGTTAACCTATAATTTAGCCATTAGGCCTACGCCATCAAACACATCCGAGGAGCACCGTAGAAAAAGCTTCTTAACTAAATGTCCGATTTCTTGTATTTTTTTCGGACATGGAATACCTCCCCTGACGACTATGATTGGTCTGCTATTAGCGTAGAGGTTTTTTCATCGGCCTCTACTCTAAAAGTGAAGCGTATCTTAAGGTATTCCGCCAGAGCCATTAGCCTCTCCAGCGAAACATTATTGTGCCGCATCGATGCTCTTGAAATCCAAGATTTTGAGACTCCACTTCTTTCGGCTAAGTCACGAAGCGTTGTATCGTTTTTTGCAAACCTATCTGAACTAACCCTGCTTCCCAGAGCATTGGCAACCCGCCAACTAAGCTTTTTTGCGTGTTCATCGACCTGACTGCTGAATCTTGCCTTCACAGATAATTATAGACAAATTTCAAAAAAGGTAAGCTACTTTGAGAGGCAATTCAGGTATTTCTGAAGGGCCAGCTCATACGGTCGCTGCGAAAGTCGTTCTTTTTCCTGCCAGAGTTAAATCATCGTAAAACGTATCCTGCAATTGTTTCAAACAAAGCGCAATTCCACTAAAACTTGCACAATATATAATATAGACTTAATGATGTTAGCTTAGGCATATTTGGACTCCTGCTGCTCCTGCACGGTCTCAATATTCATTACCTGAGCTGTGATTCTGGTGCTTCCCCCGCGGTACGTGCGTCATCCGGCCTCGTCTCTACCTGCAGAGAAAACTCTATATCCAAGTGTGCAGCCAACTTCAAGATATTCTCCCAAGAAACATCATTGGCATCTTTACTGGCTTGACCTACCAAAGATTTTGACATTCCCCAACTTATGGCCATTGACCTGATTGCTCTTCCATCACGTCTGTGGGCGTCTGAATTCTTCATCTGACTCAATTTCTGTGTAACCTTTTTCCGCAGAGTGCTGATGCGCATCTCCAATTCTTTAACTTGCATATATAGTAATTCGACAAAACTCCGAAATTGCAAAAAAAAAGTGCAAAATCACATTCCCTCATTAAACGGCCGAAAAAGCAGAGAGGACATATGAGATACTTCGCAAACACGAAAATAACCTCCAGTCTCCTCGAATGACGGCTTGGAACGGTCTTTTGCCAAAACTTGCACAATATACTATAGGTATTATTTATGAAAATAGCAGTGTGGCACATTGTTGCATGAAGGAGACTTTTGAGGTCAGAATTGACTACTTCCCTGCAGATTTTCTTTAAGAAAGGATAAAAAGTCAGTTTTAGGACATTTTCGATCATTAAATTCCCAACTACGATCGTATCTCGATCATGATATGTCCTACACAGAGGACATAATCTCCGATATTTATCGATATAGAATATTGATCCGTGTATACGGATTTGTAGGTGATATTTATGTCCTAATTTATGGACATAATTCGTGGTAATTGAGTTAGTGAGTCGTTCCGATTGTACCGACCCCCTAAATCACCGGACACCTTATCCTGCTCCTAAGATATAGGAGTAGTGATATGAATAATGATAGTACTAACGCTAAGGTAGAGGTCGTCACAAGTATCCAGCGGCGGCGCAGGTGGTCCGTAGCAGAGAAGCTGGAAATCCTCGCAGAGGCTGAACAGCCTGGCATGAGCATGTCCTACGTGGCGCGAAAGCATGGCATTGCGGCCACGCAGATTTTCAAGTGGAAGAAGCTGAAAGAATCTGGGGCTCTGATGGCTGTTGGCAGCGAAGAAGAGGTTCTGCCCGTCTCGCAAGTCAGGCAGCTACAGGAACGCGTTCGTCGGCTGGAGGCAATCCTGGGACGCAAGACTGAAGAAGTGGAGATTTTGAAAGAAGCCGTGCGTATTGGACGCGAAAAACAACTCATCTCGCGCAAGCCGTTGCGCGGAATCGAGGGTTTCGAATGAGCCAGATTGCCAATACATTGCGTGTCTCGCGTTCGCATCTTTGCACGGGGCTGAAATCCTCAAAGCGAGGGCGTCAGGTTGACCATGAAATCGATGCGCGAATTCTTCCTGAAATCCGCCGCATCTGCGATCAGAGGCCGACCTACGGCTACAGGCGTGTCACTGCGATGCTCAACAAAAGCCTTGAAAAACAAGGGTTATCGCGTGTGAACAAGAAGCGCGTGTACCGTCTGATGAAGTTGCACAAGATGTTGCTGCAGGCAACACCGAGCCGGCGCAACCTTGTGCATGACGGCAAAATCATTACTGCCAAGAGCGATGTTCGCTGGTGCATGGATATTTTCGGAGTACTGACGTGGGATGGCACTCACGTTTGGGTGGCATTCGTTCTGGACTGCCATGATCGGCAAGTGATCAATCATTTTAGCAGCACTGTCGGCATTGACGGCCAGAGCATTCGGGACATGCTACTTGGTGCGGTAGAGCAACGCTTCAACAAATCCGAGTGCCCGCACAAGATTCAGCTACTGAGCGACAACGGTCCGCAGTTCACCAGTCGTGAAACCGTGCATTTTGCATCAGCATTTGGGTTCAAGGTGTGCACGACGCCGGCTTACAGTCCGGAAAGCAATGGCATGGCCGAGGCATTCGTGAAGACTTTCAAGCGGGATTACGTGTACATCAACAGCCTTGAATCTGCATGGAAGGTGATGCCGAGAATTTCAGACTGGATGCATGACTACAACCATCATGCTCCCCATAAAGGCTTGAAGATGCGTTCGCCGGTTGAATACAGGAGCTTAATGGCGGCAGGTTAAGCTGTCCGGTTTTCGGGGGGCACTCCACCGATCAGGACTCGGGGATTAGTGCTTTGGATTGGAATATGCTATCGATATATAGCGAGAAATCCCATATTTCATTCCAGTTAAGAGAATCATGTTCGAGGCACTCAGTCTCCAAAAACTGCACAAACTCAAGGAATGATTTCTCGAAGAAGCGCCTGCCGATCATGCGCAAGTAGAACGCATAATACTTCCACGCCAGCCGCATGAAGTTTTGCACTTCAATATTCTCGTCCAGACGAGAATCGGTTAAACCTGCGGCATAATTTGCCATGCGTGCCAAATCTCCAATGAACCCCATGCTGTAAGGAGAGCTACTCGTGTCTTTGCTATGAGACCCTGAGTTAGCCTCAAATATGCTGCGTTTCCTGTAGTAAGATTTGAATGTGATACGACTTAGACCATTTCTTGCCTGCCCAGATACTGGACTCAAGTGTTTGAGCTCTTTGGTTCTCATGGTTTATTAGTCCAAGCTCCTTTGAAAATTAGTACAAAAAGAATCAATTGGTGATTCTTGGACTCAAAATTTGGATTGAGCAACAACACTTCTGACCCATCCAGCCCGCGCGAGATTTCCTGCCTTGGCACCGCAGGACTACCTTAGCAGTCAGAGTCATGATTCCTTATGGCTCAGTGTCCAAAACACAGGACGCAATCTCCAAAAAAAATGATGAATTTGGACCAATAAAATCAGGGTCCCCTTTCAAAAGGTGAAAAAAACATTTTTCATTTTGCACTTTTTGTCTATTACTTAGTATGAACATATCACTTCACACCCGGAAACTGATTGAGGAATCTCGTCAGGGCTATCTGGCGCTTGCTGCGGAGCATCCGTACATGCGCTCCAATTTTGTTTTGCAGAATCAGAAGGACTTCCCGATTGAGAAAATTCATGAACAAATGCGACCGCGTAATTATCTACCGCCGATCGAAAGTCGTCTTGTTTCAAGTTCAGAATTGGGACGCAGATGGAAAGGCAAGGCCCAAGACCGTATATTTGTTCATTGCATCCTCAAAATACTGGGCTGCTATGTCGACATCGGCTATCGATACATTAAATACTGGATAGATGAAGCTGGAGAGCTTCAAATATCAACTCTTGAGACTGCAAGGCGCATTGAAATTAATGACTCGTACACGGTACTTGGCAAAACGATTCCATATTTCACCCAATACGACATCATGCGCCAAGAGTATTTGTCTCATCTCTCAATTGTGCCGATAGAGTCAACGTACGCAGAACCTCTACCAAAAACGGAGGTAACCTCTGACAGTGTACCGGGAATTTACGAAAACTTTCTAACCGGCCAAGAGTGGCAACAAACGCTTTTACTGACCAACAAAGCGAACATGATCGGCTTCTTCCAAGACCCATTATCTGATATTTTGGCCGTCGATATCGATGACCATGCTAATTCTGGGCCGATTTCCCAGCGAGCACAACTCACCTTGAAATATTTGCTTAAATACCTTGGATTTCCGACTCCGGTCTTCCTTGAGAGGTCTCTGGAGAATGGTGGTTATCATGCATATTTCGTTCTGCAACACGCCCCATCGCATCAGCAGCTGCTTCATATTCAGGATACATTTAACGCGCTTCATAAGGACAAAGAGCTCAGAATCGAATGTCGAACCTTGACCAAGGCTTTGCGAATGATTCTTTCGTGTACCTACATGGCGGTACTGATCCAGAATCTTGAGGAATTACGCGCTGCTCCAGATGAGATATCATTGGAGAACTGCAATATCATCGAGGATATATTGCCGACAATTTCAGATGCTTTTCTCTCAATTCTCTCACATGACGCTAAGCCTGCCCCATTTTCCATCCCCAGTACTTCGGGATTGACTACAATGAATGCCGTGGACCACCTTTCACCGGGTATCAGCCACGCCAATCCGCAAAGGCAGACTTATCAACGATTATTATCAAGCGAAGAGGGTCAACTTGGACAAGGTGCGAAAACCTATCCTATGGAGGCTGGTAATCGCAACAAGCAAATGATCAGACTCGCGTATGCTATTATTGGTAAAGGGGGAACACTTGATGACTATGTTGAAGAGGTTTTGAGAAATCAGGTATCGAGCAAGGACATAGCCGTTTGGTCCCGTGCACAGCTTTATAATCACTGCAAAGGAAAATGGCAATGGGCACAGAAGCATTTCAAACCCCTACCGGAAAGAAGGCCTCGTAAATCACCCGCATTCCGCCCAACAATTAGTTCCGAACAAGAGCAGCAAATGCGGGAATGCGCTGTCACCCTCATAATGCACAGCCACGCATTTAAGAGAAAATCGCGCCAAGAACGAGCAATCGACGATATGACGAAGCTCATCCGTCGGATTTATGTTCATGCAGGCGTTTCTATTGCAGCAACGCACGATGAGCGTCTCGAATTTCGATTCTCCACACTCACAGTCCGGGAAGCTGGAAAGGCGGAGAACATTCGTAATCCGACACGGCTCTTTGATATTCTCATGCGTTCAAAATGCATGTTCTACCAACATTGGAAAGATGAAAAAGGGTACAAATACAGTATAGACCCAGCATTTTGCCAGTCTCGTCAGTACCGGCTTTACAGAGATAAGGAACCAAGCGATTTGCAAACCGCCCATGAGAATGCGCTGAGGATATTCTGGGAATTGCTGCACGAGAAGGCATCTCTTTTGGAAGTCATGTGCAACAATCTCGTAGCTCGTTACCCATCACTTTGTGGCCCCGGCCCTGAAAAACAAATCAAACGGGCATATTATGATGAATACAACGCAACTCTTGAAGACGGTGACTTGAGAAGTGTGCAGGCAATTATCCAAGCGAAATATTCACAACCCTTCCAGGTCAGCGAGAGAAGAGATGCGCACAATAGCCGTAACGCAAAGTAGCCTCCAAGCATTACCGACCTTGCCTGATTTGGTCAAAAATATTGTTGAAGCTGCATCTCAGGATTAACCTAATACGACATAATTTCCTAAAAGAGGGCATTTTTCTCATGCTACATAATGTCAGCTTCAAAACAGATGAGTCAAGCAACCCAGTGCTAAATGAAGAATTAAGAGTCGGACCTGCGGACATATATGAAACCAACCAAAGTCTATGATACATTTTGGCGTTTTGCCGCAAAACGCCAGGATATTTATGTTAAAAGGTTACAGTCAACACATGGTCCACTGACTGATGATAGTATCCTCAAGGAATATCGATTTACGAACGTATATAGAGCATCCGACCGCGTAAGCCAATATCTGATCCGTAATGTAATCTACTCCGGGATACAAACCGCAGAGGAAATTTTCTTTCGCACTCTATTGTTCAAGATTTTCAACAAAATCTCAACTTGGGAGTACCTCTGTCGGGGAACGGGATTTCCAACATGGAAAAGCTTTGACTTAGTTAAGTACAATGGTATCCTTGATAAAATTAGTAGTGCGGGGCTCAGCCTCTACTCTGCGGCATATATCATGCCCTCACCGGCACTGGGAGCAAAGAAAAAACACACAAACCATCTAAAACTACTTCAACTTATGATGACTGATAGGATTTATGAAAAAATCGTCTCTGCGAATTCTCTTCAAGAAGTTTTTGAAATACTACGAACTTATCCCAGCATGGGTGATTTTCTTGCATTTCAATATGCCATCGATTTGAACTATAGTTCTATTATTAATTTTAGCGAAATGGATTTCGTCGTTGCGGGGCCAGGAGCAAGACGAGGTATACGCAAATGCTTTACTGGCATTGAAGGAATCCCCGAAAGTGAAATCATTCAGAAAGTGACTGTGAATGCGGACTATGAGTTTATCAAGCGCGGGTTACATTTTATGAAGATTGGAAATCGATCGTTGCAACTGATCGATATTCAGAACATTTTTTGTGAAGTGGATAAATATTCTCGAATTTTTCATCCTGAATTCAATGATAAGAATACGCGAGTCAGAATTAAACAAAAATATTCTCCAGCAGGCAGAATGCCTGTTCCTTATTTCCCGCCTAAGTGGAATATTCACGCGGAGGAGGTGTTAAATTATCGATATGGTTGATCAATACCACCCAACTGTTGCAACATTACGTAATTTGATTCCGGAGGCTTTGGTTTTTGGCGGATCATTTGAAAAACTTTTACCCTCCCCAAAGGAATTATCTCCAACTTCCCGGCGTGAAATTTTCACCTCGATATTTAAACAATCAGTTGATCATTGCGTAATGGAAGCCTGCAAATTAACGGGCTCAAAATCTCATCATCGCAAAACCAACCCAAGCAACAAACGAGCCTGGCCCTCCGGATTCGCAGGAAGCATCACACATAAGGGAACGGCTATACTTGTGGCCATTATTTCCCAAGAAACAAGCAAATCAATAGGTATCGACCTGGAGCTTTTGCATGATGAGCGTATGCCATTGGACATCAATCGTATATGCCCTGAAGGACTGCCTTTTTTTCCTTCCATGAAAAATGGTGCAACTATAGCTTTCTCCTTGAAAGAGGCTATTTTTAAGGCACAATCACCACTCTGGGGGCTCACGCTTGATTTTTCTGATATTCAGCTGAAATGGAAAGATCAATTCCACGCAACGTGCATATTACCTGATAACCATAAGTTTTCTGCGAAATATGGCCAAACAGGCAATTGGATTACCTCCGTAGCTTTTCCTGATTAATAAGAAAAAAAAATTGCCGATCAGTCTTTATTAATGTTATTTGTTCGATATTCGAACATTGCGTTCGTAAAACTGACTACTGGAGGTGAGAATGACAGGCCATATGAAACAAGTTTCTGAAGACCTTGCTGATGCAATCCGAGCTTACTGGAAGGAAGAGGAAGCGGTCTGGGAGTCACAGGTCGAGGGCAACAGCCCTTCACCAGAAGGTTCCGAGGGTATCTGGGACTCAATGCCGGCTGTAGACTCTAAAGCCGTAGCGCGGATGTCACGAATCTTTGAAGAACACTTGAAAATTCCTCTGGATGTGAACCTCATAAAATCTGGTGGTTACGAGAGCATCGACGAAGTTATTGAAAACTTGGTCGAGATCATGGTTCAAAAAGCCGCTGAAAAATCACTGATTAGCGCATAGGAAGACTGAAATGAAAAATGATAACCAAATAGAAGAATTGGGTGTGCGGCTAAGGGAAGCGCGCGAGTATATGGGATTCTCTCAAGAAGAAGTTGCAAAATTCCTGAATATTCCCAGGCCAGCGGTTTCACTTATGGAATCTGGTGCCCGAAAAGTCGATGCTACAGAACTGGTGCGACTTGCTCGGCTATACCAACGATCAGTTACCGAGCTAACTGGCGAAGATGCTGGCGAGATGAGTCAAGATGAATCCGTAAAGCTCGTAGCTCGGGCGGCCTCTCAGCTATCCGAAAAAGATCGGCTGGAAATTTTACAATTTGCCAGATTTCTTCAGTCAAAAAGACAGACTGAGAGATAAGCATGAGTTTTCGTACCGAAATTCTCGATGCAACCGCGATGGCTGAGAAGGTTTTTCATAGTGTTGACTTAGGCAATCGAACAAGTTTTGATATTATGCAAGCAGTATTGGATCGTGACATTCCGTGCCTTTTCAGACCTCTGGAGGGTCTCTGGGGAGCTGCTGTCGGCGTGGAGAATGAGCGCCGTGGGATAATGGTTACAACCAAATTAGAGCTCGCAGTTCAGCGATTTACTTTGGCCCATGAGTTATGGCCACGTTCTCCTGGGACACAAGCTCAGTCTGGATCAAGATGTTGGATTCACAAATGATCCTCGCGGGCAACGTAAGCCGACTCAAGAGGTTGCAGCAGATACGTTTGCTGCTGATCTACTTGGCTCCCGAAGACTCATTACCAGAATAATCTTGCGCAAGAAGTGGTCGCAGAATGTCTTTAAACACCCTCATTACGTTTATCAGCTATCCTTACGGTTAGGTCTAAGCTATCGAGCCACTTGCTGGGCATTGGTATCCAATAAATTTATTACGCAGGAAACTGGAAATGCTTTGTCTATAGTTGAACCAAAGACTATCAAGCTTAAGGCTATTGCCGATCCAAAATGGAGAAAACCCTTAACGAACGTCTGGGAGTTGGACGAATTGGATGATGGTTGCTATCTGGAAGCGGCTCCTGATGATATATTCCTCGTACAGCTATCTGACAAATCTTCTTCAGGATTTCAATGGGTAATTGAAAACAAGGACCAAATAGAATTGCTTGGCAAAATTCGAGAAGAGAGCTCTGGCAAATACGGAACCCCTTCGGTTAAAAAGTTATACTTTCGTTTCCTGGAAGCTGGCAACCACAAGATACACCTACTCCACTCTCGTGCTTGGAACAAAACAAGAATAGCAGAGATACGCTTTAATATAACTACCTACGGCAAAGAAGTCGCTGGAGCTCCTCGAATTTTGCGAAACCGCTTGTTGGCCGCCGGATAAGTAAGCATGAAGTTGACCTGGACATTAGACTTACGCTCTAAATTCGGCCCAATTCGGGACCAAGGCGAGCGGCCCACGTGTTTAGCTTTCGCTTCATCTGCTGTGCATGAATTCGCTCGATCATCTACAACACCCTTTTCGCCAGAATTTCTGTATTTTCACGGACGAAATAATCAAAATATTCCTGGCTTGAGTCTTCCTGAGGTCCAAATTGCACTTAGAACACATGGCCAGCCTGACGAATCTGAGTGCCCATATTTTTTGACGGAGCCCACAAGCGCATGGACGCCAACAGTACCGAAAAATACAAAGAGGACAAATTCGGATATCTCTACAGCTGATGCAGCTATGGTTGAATCTTACTTGCGGAACTCTAACCCCGTCGTCATCGGGGTTCATCTAAATTCCATATTCTTTGATCCTCGGGCCCCATGGATAATCAAAGCCAACGGAGAGCGTGAGGGCTTGCATGCGTTAGTCGTAGTAGGATTAGCAAGTTATGGCAAGAAACAACTTTATGCTGTCAGAAATAGTTGGGGGGCAGATTGGGCAGATTCAGGCTATGCTTACTTGACTGAGGATTTTCTAAAACAGAGTTTAGCGGGGATGCTGGTCATAAAGGAAGAGGTGTAAAGATGATTAAAGTCTTTGAAAGTGAATCACGTTTCGATGCTTGGCTCAATGCAACGGAGTATTTAATTACCAACAAAAAAGAACTAAACGTAATTCTCTCTATCTCGAATCCTCTAAAGAACGAACCAAATCAAAAACTACTGGATCGAGCCGTCGATCAATACTTAATCCGCAACCGAGGATTCACAATGCATACCATAGCTGAAACAATATTCCCTGGATGGCTATACCGTAGATATGGGAGCAGAGGTGTCTATGAAATTTATCAGGACCTTTATCCATTGATCCGACGTTCACCCGCTATCAAATGGGGAACCTATGCACAAAGACTATCCCAGCCAATTGAAATGTCCGGTGTGCAAATCAGTCCTCTCGCAAAACTGATTGAAAAACTAAAGTTACAATCTCGCTTGGCCAAGGGCGGGAAGAAACAATCTTGTTATGAAATTAGTCTTGCAGACCCAGCCTTGGAAATACCAATTCATAGCAATGGAAATGACTCAACACGATTTATGGGTGGGCCATGCTTATCGCACCTCTCATTTAAGCTGCACGAAGGCACAATTCATCTCTCAGCCATATATCGAAGTCATGATTATGAGCTTAAAGTACTGGGTAATCTCCTCGGTCTTACCCGTCTAATGGCATTTGTGTCGGAAGAGACAGGAATCCATGTGGGAAGCCTGGTTGTCCATTCAACTTACGCTTGGATACGACGCAAACAATCGGTAACCGACTTGATTCAAGAACTGAAAACCACGAGAGCTTCAAATGCTATCAGATCAGAACTGGTTAATTGAATACTCAAAAGCTGCGGCGGAAACTGACGCCCTAATTGGCAACGCGAATTATGGTGATTTGATTCTTGCGGGTCTTTTCGGTGAAGCTGGTAGCATTCTCGCCGAATTCAAGAAGCAAGAGCGCGATTTAGCCGCATACCCTTACTACAAAAATAGCTTAAGGGAAGAAATTGGTGATTTTCTTTGGTACTTTTTCCGGTGTATCAATCATTTTTGCGATAGCGCCCTAATTGATAAACTACGCAGCATTAATTTGCAGGTTGCAATTTCTCACGAGAAACCGAGGGTAATGCTGGGTTTTGCGGCAAATATTGGAGCGCTTATGAAGGCTCCGTTAACACCAGAACAGACCTCACCTCAATTGTTTTTGGAAATTTGGCAATCCCTAAAGTCTATTGAACAAGCATCCGGAATTGAGCTTAGAATAGCCGCTCAGGATAATCTTAAAAAATCAGCGGACAAGTGGCCGAAACAAAGAAACTATCATGAGCTATTTGATGATGATCTTCCTGATATTGAGCAACTTCCCAGAAAACTAAGAATTGAGTTTCGAGAGCTGAATTTGGAGAATGGTCGCCGCACTGTAATATTACGATGCAATGAAATCAATTTTGGAGCAAGACTCACTGACAACATTCAAATAGCGGATGATTACCGCTTCCACGATATTTTTCATTTTGCTTATCTGGTTTATTTGGGGTGGTCACCCGTCGTTCGATCATTGCTAAATTGCAAACGGAAGAGCCGACCTGAACTTGATGAGAATCAAGATGGTGCCAGAGCTGCAATTATCGAAGAAGCAATAAGTGCGTCCGTATTCGCGTACGCTAAGAATTTAAGGTACTTTGAAGGATTGCGCTCTCTTGACTATACTTTACTGAAGATGATTCATCGATTTTCGGAGGGTTTCGAGGTATTTCAGGTAAGTCTGTGGCAATGGGAGCAAGCTGTACTTAAAGGTTATGAGATATTTCGACAACTCCGAGAAAATCGAGGCGGCTTCGTCATTACAGACCTGAAATCTCGCAGCCTGGAGTTCAGTCCATCAAGGTGATATCCATCGCAGATACTTTAGGCCTGGCCATTTCAATGTTCGCCTTCTTGTCTTTTCTGGCAAACTAACCAAATAATTTAGAATATGTGCGAAAACGTGGAAAGAGAAATGACGCTTCCGACATGACGCCATATTGCACTACGCCATCGCCGTTTACTCGTAATTAAGTAGCACCAAACTTAGAGTGGAGAAGACTTTTAGCCTTGTAACGCAATTCCTTAGAATTTCTGAATAGAAATTTTTAAAAGCCGTATCACGACAGCACCCTGCAATTTACACCGTAGCAATCAAGCGTGGTCTATCAGCGCGATTTCTGGCGTTAGAACACCAACCTTGCCGATGGCAAGCTCCCCCCAACGATTCCCATACTTGCCTGCGCAGTAGGGCAGCAGTGTTGCTGGCATTTGCGCGAGTGTGTCGCGAATAGCAGATTAGTGAGCCGTGGAAGGAGCCTGCAATTCTTGGTTTACAATCCGCCTTCAACAGGCCTTGTTAAAACTCTTTCACTACAGGTATAGACGTGGCCCGAGGTGCAGCGACTCGAAAACAAGTAATCAGAATGGCGGACAAAGCTGTTCCCCGTAGCCGTGTAAGATATTCCGACTGGCTCCATTGCAGAGCACCTTGCCTACTCAATGTCCGAAAAGTACCAATAAGCAGACATTGGAAAGGTCATCAACTATTTGAAAAGATTGATCAAGGTATCATTCGTCTGTCATCATCTATTTCCGTAAGTTCTGCAACCGGCACGATATTCACCTCATTTTCAACAAAATTGAACTTGTCTTGCTTGAGATTTCTAAATCCTCTCTCCGTCGTCTTTAGCAATGTATATTTCGGACTCTGGCTCGGATAGATATACTCGGTTGTTTCCTCGTGATCTTTAACTATCACAATATAGGCTGGCTCACCCTTACCGATTGCTGGTGGATAATGCGGGTTGCCTGTCTCGCCATCAACCAGCACCTCATGAACATTTCGTACGCTTTCCCGACGATCATAATGTCCGTCAAGAATCTCGTCTTCACCATTGCGACGCAACTGCATGTTTTATTCATGCAGGAAAATCTGTCTTGGCAAGCCTAAAATCTACAGAAGAGATTATGCAGGAATCAGACACTGTACGCCCGCAATATCCGTAACCGCATGCGCTATTCCTTTTGTTTTATGGTGCAAAAGAGATGTGAATTTGCGACAGCTGCCTCACGCTCCAAATAGTGTCACAATGCAAATTTTGTCCTTCGTTACGGCAACCTTCGGGTCGCATGCAAATGCGCAATAGCCTGCGCCACTGACTCATGCAAGGCTCTGAGGGCGGCTCGGCGGAATCTGGAGGCCGTAGGAATCTCGAATTTCACAGCTTCCCTGAAGGTGACCAAATGAGGGACAGAGTCAAAATGAAACTCACCCGCATTAGATACGCGGAGATACCGATCCTCGATAATAGTGCCAAAATCATAGATTTGTGCCGTTGTAAGGAATGGTAGAGATTCACAATAGACCTGGGCAGAATATTTGCTGAAGAGAGCAGTCCCCTGGAAGCCTTCTCGCGAAAACACCAACCCTCTGTGGCCATGGGAAAGTCTCGCGAGCAGCTCCCGCGCGGTCTCTTGCTGCCAGAAGCTGTGCTTGGATTCCCATGCACTCAGTATCATGTTCCGCAATTCTGACGCCAGTACAGAAGCGCTGACGAATGAATAACGATCTGAATCAATATAAGCATCTGGACTGTTCGATATCACTTGCTGATCATTTTCCAATGAAGCCTGCAACCCTTTGGTCAAAGCAGCTCTCAAGCCTGAGCCCCTCAGAATACCTTGCGATTTAAATAGCTCCAATATTTGCGTTATATGAAGGTACTCCAAAGGCGAGTACAGGCCCTGCTTCGCCGACTTGAGCAGTATTATAAGGTCACGTTGGCAATCTTCATCTTTAAGGTCCCGAAAATACCGCAAGTTCTCTAACGCCCTTTCATGCGGTAGCCTGTCAGTTCCTCTTATTTTTTGGACATGCTGCTCGAATTCCGTCTTTGATATATACCCTTCAAATATGATCTTGAGGACTGGATATGGGACATCTTTGACTAATACGTTCTTCCCGTATTTTTCTTGAAGAATTTCGTATTCTGACTTAGACTCCACTTCTGTGTTCTTTTTCGCATGCCTGAGCATGAGATATCGAAAATACTGGTTTCGTAAGCGTTCCAAATCCTCCAATTGCCTCAACGCACCATCTTTATATAGAAGCGATGTTGTGATAAGTGCGGATAAAACAGATTCATCAGAGAGAAAGACTTCCGCTTCCCCGCTCAGACCAATCATCTTTTCTATCTGGTAAACAATGAACAGGAGGGTCCGAATATTCTTAATTTCCAGAGATGCAACTTCGTTAAGGACGAAATCTCGCTTTGACCGCAGTAAACTCAGGCTATGCCGTAATGGGCTCTTCGGAGAGAGGATGAATTCATCATAAACAAAGGGAATATCAGCTTGGAAGCGAAAAGTCCTGGATATATATTTTTCCTTCGCTTCAGTATAATTACGATCATCGATTCTCGACTCATCACAAAGATAAACGACTTTCATGCCCTTTTCTTCAACGAAAAGTGAATGCACAGTTCCCATGAGCTCCAGTCTGAAATCGGCGTTCACCCTCTCTAAGTCATCGAGAAAGAGTATGACGCCTTTCATATTTTCCAATAGCCACTGAGATATGAAACTGAAAAATCCAAGTGGTACGTATTTACCGACAATGGGCATTCTGGAGATTTCTTTGACGAGACTTTCGATTCTGGGCAGTTCCTTAGAATTCTTCTTGCCTGTTCCGGAAAGTTTAGCTGTCGTCACCGAAACGGCTAAGCGTTGGAAAAGGTCATCGACATTCCGTAATCCATTCAACGAGCAATAGGCCACTTTAGTGGGTGCCCTTTGAGAATCAGAGCTCTTAGAGCCATCCTCAAAATGTTTCTTAGCTACGTTTTGGACAAAGAAAGTCTTTCCAGAACCCCATTCTCCGTGTAGTAGAATGGCTGATTTTTCCGGCGACTCGGAATATTCTCGCAGTATTTCGTTCAACTCGGTGTAATTCATAGATGCTGAATAGCGCTCTATTCAATTTAGCTCAATACCTCAAGAGTTAATTGACCCGGAGGGAAATCTCAAAACCGTTTTGACCGCGCATGCTACCGTTTTCAGCAAGCTGAAATCAAGGGAGTACATTTCAATTCGCATCCCAATGTTGAGCCATAAATACAGGTTCAAGAAATGCCTGATCAAGAGCCTGTAATGTTTTGGGGTACTTGGGAAATACTTAGAATAAGGCCGCCTTCCCAGCCCATGCCCCCCTTAGGCACTGACAGGACGACGCAAGGCCAGTACGGCAATCCACGCTCTTGGGCAGCCTGTTTTCAGCGCGAAAATATTTCAGATGATAACACGCCCTGCTCGGCACCGGTTTTCTCGCTACATCCTGCCTGAATTTGGCGTAGAACAAGCACCGGACATTTATCGCTTCGGTCGGGCGTCGCCCGACTAAACGCTGCGCATACCTAACGCGTGTTAATGAATCATGCAACTGCGCTGAGCCACCTAAAGTTCAATTCACCCGCCCACCAACACCGCCAAAGCCTCCCGCTCTATCTCTGACTCTGTAGAACGCCGAATCCGTGGCGACTGAAAGATACC
Source organism: Spirochaetota bacterium (assembly GCA_049323535.1). GTDB lineage: Bacteria > Spirochaetota > Leptospiria > Turneriellales > Turneriellaceae > Turneriella. The sequence continues at coordinate 117,155 of JBMOPL010000008.1, forward strand.
CGTCACGTCTTCCCGCCAGTGACGAAACGCCACCGCGAAACTTTGTGCCGGTCTGGCGAGCTCGTACCGCCGCCAACGCCCTGCTGCATCGAGGTAATACAAATGCCATTCTCCCTTATGGTAGACAAACTTGCCAGAGTCACGGCGAATCAGGTTACCGCTGATGTCACGCTGCTCTTCGGCGAGTATGATGGCACGACCACGACGACGCCAGAGAAAGCGCCCTGAGTCGCTTTGCCGCGACTTAGAGCGCCACTCGGTGCGTTTGCAAAATGCATCGAGCTGTGCGCCGACGATGGCATAGATATCTGATGGTATCGTACGGCGCAGCAGCATGGGTAGGCTTGCTCTCAATGGAGCTTAGGCAACCGCGAACAATTGATTATTTGAACTGAACATCGGTCATAATGTCCGCTACAGATTTTTTGGCAATGTTATCAGCTATTTTTTGGGTCGCGAGGTCTGGCCGAGCAAATGGCATACCAAGCAACAATAATATTTGATTGAATTCGCTTTGCCCAATGGCATAATTAAATTCCTTGATCAGCGCGTTGCTCTTGTAAACGCGAACGGTAGTCTTCATCTCATAGCTCGTCCATGATGGAAAAACACCGAGCGTTAGATACGTAAGAAAAGTGAAGACGCTTGCTATTCCGGAGGATACGTTTTTTCGGTCCCAGTTATACGTGATAAGATACCCTGTGGAAACGGCATCCTCGGAAACAGAAAAACTTACTCCCGAATCCTGGAAATGTTTTGCGACTGCCTCTTTAAGGTGTTTGCCATCCTGCATACCTATCGGTGCGGCATTTCCATCGAGTGTAGTCTTGACATTCACAACTATAGCCTGATTGGCCTTCGTCGTTTGTCTTGGCACATTTTCAGGCGTCGGTAAGACCTGTCCCCGCCAGCCAACGCAATTTGTCGCCACCGCGGCAAGAATTGCGGCCACGGCGAATCCTGAAATCTTCTTAAAACTCATATTTTCTCCTGATAGGTTTAAATCGTCATTTCTCATTTATTACTCTTTCATGCCTTCGGCATCGGAATCTTCCCAAACTGCTGCTCATACGCCGCCATTTGCTCAGTCAAAATCTTCGCTAACGCCGCCGCCGTCTGCGGACTTAGCCGCAGGTTGAGCGCGCCTTTTAGCTCGTTCTTTGAACTCACTAACATTGCCGAGAGTTCAACCTCAAACGGGTTTACGTTCACCTGTACGGTGTTTGCGTAGAACTCGGGTATGGCTTGTGCCGGTGGTTGTGGTTCGTGGTCTGTTTTTCTTCTTTTTGGGTGTGTGGTCATGTGTTATCCTTACCCTCACCCCCAACCCCTCTCCCAGAGGGAGAGGGGAGATTGTCTTGCTCCCCTCTCTTTGTAAGAGAGGGGTCGGGGGTGAGTTCGTGTTTCTTCCGATTCTCTTCGGCGCGGCGTTTGGCAGTGTTGATGATTGTCCAGTCGGGTTCTTTTGCCCAAGCAGGCTGACCAAACAACTGAACGACTGTTAATTTATCGATTTCAATATGCCGGATATTTGGGGAATTCAGCAATATTTGCTCAATGAATTGACCAAAGGCGAACTTATCGGCAGTGTCTTGAAGCCGATCAGTATGAACAAGAAAAGACTTAGGTTTGCCAAAAACATCATAGCATATTCTCAGAGCCGCGGTATATGCAAATACTTTCTCGATGGCAAATATACGCTCGGTTTGTACCAGTCGCGTTTTGTCTAAATAAAAGACCAGTTTAAGAATACGGTTGTCTATCTCGATAGTTAATGGCGCTTTCAAATTCACCCACAAATTGCGGGTAAAAAATATGATGCCAAAGATCGGTATCGATGCGCCCACAATGATGTAATCTAATCGCGTTTGTTTTGTGAATGAGTAAACAATCAAATAGGTCAGCAAACCGACCGTAAACGCATACGAAAATAATAGATTCGAAAACAAGGGGAGTTTCTGTTTGAATCTTCTCACCTTATCCTGTGCTTATCGAAATACATATCCGCTCAGAATATTACCCGGCATCCAAGTCATGCCTGAAGCAGTATCCGCAACGGTACCTGGCACGCCTCTGTTTTGCAGTGCGTTCGAATAGGCTGTACCGGCAGCATTCCAACCACCAGCTGCAATAGATTGAATCGGATTCCAAGGACCAGGCTTTGTTTTGATTTGTGTAATTGCGTCTACCGTGAACCCATAAATGAAGGCACCGCCGGTCCGTACGCCCATCCGACCCTGTCCACTTATTGGCGTGCCAAGGGCCATTGTGACACCACCAACAAATGAATTTCCTATGAAATCGCCTACAGTGCGCTTTTCTTCGGGCGTGCCGCTCAAGTAAGTGTATCCTCCTTGCGCTAGGCCCATCGAAAAGTTAGCTGCGTACTGTGCTCTGGATGGGTCAGCAAAAAAATTATGCGCCTGCATATAGTATTGATTTGCGATTGGTCCGGTGCCCTGGAGCAAATCTCCAGCCCGCAACGCCATATTATTGGCTGATTGCATCATCTGCTGCCCCGCCGCCACACCGCGCGTTAGCACATTATAGCCCGCCATCGTCGCCGTACCGATGGCCGCGTTCGTTGCCGTCATGCCTTCACCTAAGGCGACGCTTATGGCTGGGCCAGCACCTGCGACCCCGAGCACACCCCCGCTGACAATCGTGGCACCGATGATGGCGCCGTAATCCAGAATCTTGCTATCCCCTGGTCTAAGACCGGGCCGCCCCGTTAAGCCAATCTTATCGTCTTGAAGCGCAACCATTTGATCAAAGGTGAAATTATGCTTCTGATGAATTGCCGGATTAAAGCCTTGTGCGCCAGACGGAAATTGCGACAACCATGCCTGCGTATCAGTGCTATATCTTGTGCTCTTGCTGTTCAGGTACGGCGCAAATATTGCCGCGCTGCTTTGTTTATTGTTTATGAGTGATCCAGCAATTTCATTAAATCTCGCCGCCGCAGCCCTCTCCGCCCGCACCTTATCGTAGCCAAACTGTTTATCTGTACGACTCGTGTACTCCCCCGCACCCGCCGGCATCTGTATTGTACCGCCCTGCGACATCTTGGCCTTTAGGCTGTCGCGCGCAGCAGTGTAGGCATCTGCGTCGCTCGGGTCGAGTGTTGGGTTATTCGCCAGCACGTACATCCGTTCGGTATCTTCGGCGCTCATCTTGTACTGACTGCCCAGGTTCGACATGAAGCCGTCGAAATCGTACGTCGGAACGAGTTTCAGATTCTTAGTGAATCCCGCTTCACGGTTGTTCGCCACCTGCTGCTTCGCGATATCTTGCATATCGCCGTCAGAGAGCACGCCGCTCTTGCGCAGGTCATGCAGCTGCGCCATGTTCTCCGCGTCGAGCCTTGCATTGGCAAAGTAACCACGCATGAGTTCTGACGGGTCATCTTGCGTTGCGCCCGCAGAAAGCGTGAGTAAGCTTTGTGTGGCGTTGGCATCACCACCGCCACCGGCCTCGCCGGAGCCTGAACCCGATTGCGCGCCGGAGCGCTCGGCTTCCGCTTCCTCTTCTTTACGACGCATTACGGCGCGCGCCAGAGCACCGATCATTTCCTGCGTGAGCGGTTGGCCTGATTCGCGCGACTGCTTCGCCGCATCAACCGCGCGGCTCTCTTCGATGCGCATGTTGACCACGCGACCCAAGATACCGCCCATCGCGCTGAAACCGTTTACATTCTGGTAAGTCGAAGTGAACGACGCGGCTGCTTGCGAATCATTCATCGCTGCGCCTAAAATCGCCGTGGTCACTGCAGTTGCGGCCTTACCCATTTCGCTCGAAAGCATCTGACTGCCCAGCGAGCCAGAATATTGCGAGCCGCTCTTGGTGTTCGCAGGATTAAACCCGTAACTGACTGCACTGCCTATACCCGAACCGATAGCAGAGGCGAAGCTGAATCCGGAAATTCCCCCCGAATCAAATTTCACTCCCGAACCGATTGCATCAAACGCTCCATTCACGACTGCGCCCCAGCCTTTGCTGGTAATTTTTGCGCCGGCTGCTTCGCCTAAGACCGAAAGCGCACCAGAGAATGCCGCACTTGCCCCGCCACCCTTAGACCAGTTGCCCTTGAAATCCAGATTCACCGTGCCGTCGGGGTTTTGCGCAATGCCGGCTCGCGCAAAATTCAAACTGCTGCGCGCGGCTGTTGCGGCAACACCTGGGCCCATGAGTGCACCGCCGAAGGCAATGCCGAAATCGATGGCACCCATGGCGAGTGAGCCGCCCGCATCACGACCCGAAGCAATGGCAGAACCGGTAGAATACGTTGCCTGTGTGCCGGCGAGCGTTACCAAAAGGGCTACGTTGCCGGTTGCAGCGGCTGCAAGTGATGCGGTTACATTCATCGCGGCAGTGATAGAACCTTGAATCGTAGAGAGCCGCTTCTCTTCTTTGTTAAGACCACGATAGGTCTTCTTGTTATCCATCTGGCCGCCAGCCCAACCACCGAGCTCACCAGAACCTTGATTTGATTCGTCGCCGTCGTTGTTGTACTGCGGCGCTTCACCCACCCACTCGCCGTAGAGACCTTTTTTCGACTTATCGCCGCCGACAATCTTGAATGCCTGTTCGAGTGCCATCGTCTGTACTTCAAAGAACAGCTTCACATCGACGTCGCGGCCTTTCTCCAGGAAGTTCACCATCTCGTCGCCCGACATGATCGTCATACCGGCTTCGCGCATGCCGCGGTTCATCAGCCCATCGACATCGGCATGCTGGTACGCGCTAAAACCGTATTTGCCGCCGAACGCCCAGCCCATGTCTTTCGTATACCAGCCGCCGTCCTGCCGGTAGTTCGCCAAAGTCGCGGCAGTCGTAAGACCCGACGTCACATTCTGGTCGTTCTTGCGCAATGACTCCTTGAAATCTTCAATGAGTTTTTTGAACGACTCGTACATCTTCACGTTATTGAGGATTGCCATTTTCTTGGAGAATGTCTCCATATTGCTGGCGAAATCGCCCTCTAAGCTCGTAGAATTGAAGCCCTTGAAGTGCGTGGCATTGCCCAGTTCAAGCGTCACGTTAAACGCGGTGATGGATTTATTAATTTCACCAAACAGGCGTTCATTTGAAGGTTTGCTGCGTTCAAAATCGGCCATCGCCGCCTGCACCAGATTCGCTACGTTGATTTCGGGCACATCGACCGGAATATTGATATTTGCGCTGAGTGCCTTGAGGCGGTCATTCAGCGCGCTGCCGGTTGCGCCCAGCATTTTTTCGAGCGACTGCTCCATCGCAGCGGCCTTGATTTCATCCTGCCAGTTCTGTTTCGACACGAGGAACGTCTTCATCTTGTCGTCCCATTGTTTCTTGCCCGCATCGATCTTACGATTCGTGTCAATTTCCCACTGGCGCCATGCTTTCAGGAATTTCTGCTCAGAGGCGTTGAACGATTCCATGCCGCGCGTTTCAATCGTGTTCGCCAGATTCTCCCAGCGCGCACGCGCAGCATCGAGTTCGGCACGCCGTAAATCCCACTGTTGCGTAACGAGTGCTGCGTTCTGTTGCTGTTGTACCTGAAAAACATTGGTTGAGTTTTCCTGATAGTCGCCCGCCATCTGCTGAAAGCCTTTGTACTGTTTGCCCTGCGCGTCGGCGTAGTTCCAGATCGACCACATCGTCTTTTCGCGCTCGTTAAGCATCAGTGTCTGCTCGTGGCTTCCGCCAGCTGTCACATAACCTTGTTTCAGCTGTGAGCGCAGCGCATCTGAATGGTTAGACGACATGTTCATCACGTCGCCTAAGTTATACATATCCCACACCCCGCCTGGCGCTACATCGGCCGTCAGGTATTTCGCGTACATGTCGGTCATCTGACCCGCGTGATTCATCTGTTTGATCTTGACGTACTTCTCGCCATTTAGCCAGTAAAAGCCGCCTTCGAGAGTGCTTTCGAGATTCTGTGTCGTGACTTGCGACGGGTCGTACTTGTCCCCGGCGGCGGTTTCAAATTTCGGCGTAGTAATCGAAGATGTGATATTCAATGCGCGCGCGGCATCGTTGCCGCAAAGTCCCGTCGGCGGGCAATGCGCGCCAGCTGCGTAAGTAGCGCCGGTCGAATCGGTGTAATTCGACTTGTCATCCTTGACATAACGCAAATCCGCATCGGAAAGCTGGTAGCCCCCCGCTTGTGTACCCCACTGAACAAGGCGCTCCTTTAGCACCTGTTGGCTCGGCGCTTTCGTGAAGTAATCGAGTGCAGCTTTGGCTGCAAGGTATTCTTCTTCTTTCGCTTTGATCGTGTTTAATTTGGTGACAATTGCATTTCGCTGATCATCGGCATTTTTTGATGCGCTGTTGTGGTCATTATCTTTGTTGTTCATGTCAATGGTCGCCGGGATAATGAGAGCTAAGCCGCTGAGTACCAGCGCAGTACCAACACCTTTTGCGAGTGAACCCGCCGCAAAAAGACCGGGAGCAGCCCAGGACCCAAAGAAGCTCGCCAAGGCGGCGGCCGCTGCTGCGAAAAAGCCATATCCAATCCCGATCATCACGCTACCGCTGGCAATTAGGGGAGTGCCAACGCCATACGCCCAATTGTATCTTATGATCGATTCGTGGTATAACTCTTTCTTCTTAAGAACTTCCACTGCCGCGGCCTTCATCGCTTGAAAATTAGCCGAATTCAACTGCCCATTGGCTATGTTTGCCCTAAACTGATCCAATAGCGCCTTGTCCGCCGGGTTAAGCGTATTATAGATATTCTTGCCGCCGTTCCAGTCAGAAATGACTGCCGGCTCGTCCATCTCCGGGCCACCCGAATTGGCAAAGAGCTTACCGCTCATGTTCATCGACATATCGTCGATGTACGCCATGCCCTTGATGACACCGGCTATCCGGTCTGGGCCTCCTGACGCCAGCAGCGCCTGAAAAGCCGCAATGGTCTTGTCTCTGTTATAGACCGCGGCAGTATTCTGCGGGTCTGCGTAGCCGATCAGATCATCTTTTGCCTTATTGTACGCCGCCAGCTTCAGCTCTGCAATCTGCTTCCTTTTTTCGATTTCCGCATTCAAAATTTCCTGCGCCTTCTTGACGCGAATCATCCGCTCGCTTTCGAGCACGTAGTCCTTGCGCGCATCGATGAAGTTCTGGTACGTCGCGCGCATTGCCGTTTCCTGCGCATTGAGCGGTGTACCGGCATCGATTTTCTGAATCAGGTCAGACAGTTGCGTCAGCGTATCCTGTGTACGCACCTCGTCTGCTTTGGCAGTCAGCTGAGCAGATACCGTATCGTAGTTCTGCTTTGCCGCCAGGTACATCTGGTAGGCGTCCGCTTCGTTGGCACTCGATGCCTGCGAGCTGTTGGCAAAGAGATACGCGGTTGTGGCGAAGTCTTTGATTGCCTGCTTTTTTTCAAAATCAGAGTTTTCTACCTGGAAGGTCTTGAAAGCGTCGGCCATTCGGTTCATGGCGCTGGTGTAGTGTGTGAAGTTGGTCGCGTACGTATTTTTCAGTGCATTGAGCGCCGCTACCTGGTTATTGTAAGCGACTTCGGCGGTGCTCA
>JBMOPL010000009.1:0-10948 GCA_049323535.1 Spirochaetota bacterium
GTATCTGAAATGGTACAACAGGCGACGCCCTCACTGGTCATTGAACGGTTTGACACCCCATGAGCGGTTCTATGGCATCCGGCTGGCAAAGATTGCTTAGGTGTACGATATCTCCCCGGACTCTACACCGGCAGATCTCGATGGCAGCGTTCAGCGCGTCTGATTCGCGGCCGCGCGAAAAGTACGCCATCAGGCCGTCGCCGGTCAGTTTTGAAATAGTTCCGCCATTTTCGACCACGGAGCGGTTGGCGATATCGTAATACACTCCCAACAGGCGTTCGAACTGGTCGCTGGGCAGGCTCTCGGCAAACGTGGTCGAAGAGAAGATGTCCGAAAAGAGGATAGTCCGCTCGTTGTTTTTGAGCGTCCAGGCGAGCGGGTTTTCACCCGCCTGCAGCCCGTTGATCACTTCACGCGGCGAATACCGCTCGAGCACATAGTGCGTGCGCGCCAGCGAGTTCAGCATCGTGCGTATCGGCTTGATCAGCGAATCGTTCGATTCGTCGAGGCGCACGGTTTTCATCGCCCAGTCACCGTACTGGCGGGTGGTGATATTTTCTACCTCGAGGCAGAAAATATCGGTATGGCGGCTGTCTTTGAGAATGCGCGCATAGCAGCGGTTGAGCGCATCTTCGGGCCCTTCGAGAATCTGGTAGAAGATGTTGTTAAAACAAAAGAGGACGCCGGTGAGACCGTCGCGGGTGTTGTTCTTTACTGATCGTTCGCCAATCTCGTCGATTTCTACGTTCGACATCGGGCGCGAGAAGCTGCTGATATAGGTTAATCTTTTCATGTCGCAAGTATAATAAAAACATAGGACATTCGTCGAATCTTTTTTATACACCTTTGACAATTAGCAACCCCTGGCTTCGCGATTATGTCTCATTCCTTAACTAGGGAAGAGTCTCATGAAGGCCTGGGAGCTATCCACAACCACGGGGCAGCGCGCTTGGAAAAAAATCGCTCCCCCTGATCGAAACGGCGTCTAATGGCAGATGCCGCAGCAGTGCCTGAAGAATGTCTTGACCGGCGAACCGGAAACACCATTCGCGATTATGTCAGTCTTTCGCTGGGCGATAGCGCTCTTCATCACGGCGCTTGCAGTCCCGGCGCTGGTCGCGCAGAACCTGCCGAAATTCTATAACGAGACCATGAACTTCCGCATTGAGTGGAAGGGTATTCGCGCGGGTGACGTGACCATGCGCACGCGCACCGAGGGCGACAAACACATCACGATCAACGCGCGCGTCAATTCACTCGCCGCAGTGCACGGCATCTATTACGTGCAGGGCGTCTTCGCGAGCAAGTGGAACCATGTCACGCGCACCCCGGTCATCGCCTTTGAAGAGGCTTACCAGGGCGATGCCTACCAGCGGCGCAAGTTTCGCTTTAGCAGTGGCAAGGTGAACGTCGACAAAGACGAGAAGAAGTTCTACGAGCACAGCTACCCGCACTCCCCCACTCCCAAGGGCACGTGGAAAGAAAACTACGACGTCAGCACCAAAGGTGGATTCCAGGACCTTCTGGGCGCTTTCTACCTGGTGCGCAGCACGGGTCGAGTGCCGCGCGTGGGTGAAACGCTGAAAATACCTGTCCTGCCGGCTGGTACACGCCGCTCGCTGGTACTCAAGGTCTTAGGCCGCGAGGTGCGCAACGACGTGCCTTTCTTCGGTACGCGCGAAATTTTTCATGTGCGCTCGACACTGGTCGACGACGTCAACAAGACCAGCATGGGCAGCAATATGTTCTTTAACACAGAAACACAAATTGAAATGTGGATCACGGCTGACGCAGATTTCGTGCCCGTCAAACTCTGGACCGACGTACCCTACCTTGGCACTGCCTACATACTGCTCGAAAACTACACGCAGCCATAACAAGGTTTGATGCGAAAAGTTATTCTATACTTTGCCCTTGCGTTCGCGCTCTGCGCCGACGGCTGGAAATACGAAAAATCCGCTGGCGGAGCGGTGGCGTACACGCGCACGGTACCCAATTCGAGCTTCAAAGAGTACAAGGTGGAGACCGAAGTTGAAGCAACGCTGATGCAGGTTGTGGCCGTGCTGATGGATGTGCGCGACCTGCCGCAGTGGGTTGACCGCTGCACCGAGGCGACCATTCTCAAGGAATTCTCGCCCACCGAATCGATTACCCGCACGGTCACAGCCTCGCCCTTCCCGCTCAAAAACCGCGAGGCAATTTCGTATGGCCGGCTGACACAAAACCCGACTACCAGGGTCGTGGTGCTCGAATCGAGCGGGCGCTTCGACTACCTGCCACTCAACCCAAAATACGAGCGTGTGCACAGCGTGCGCGGCCGGTGGGTGCTGACCCCAAAACCCAACGGCAAGGTGCACATACAGATGATCGGCCATACCGACCCAGGCGGAGTTATCCCCGGGGCGATCGCGAACCAGTTCGTGGTGATGATACCGCTCAATACGATTAAAAACTTGCGCAACCAGATAAAGAAAGAAAAGTATGCCAAGGCGAAGCTGAAGTATATTCGCGAATAGGGGGACCCAGTGTCTGTAAACAACCGCAAGGGAATCATACTATGCGTCGACGACGAACCCGGCGTCCTGGCTACCCTCAAAGAGCAATTGCTTTCTGATTTCATCGGTACGCATGAAGTTGTCACCGCTACCTCGGGCGAAGAGGCGCTGGCATTTGTCGAGGCAGCCCGCACAGAAAATGAAATTATTGAGCTGATCATCACCGACCAGATGATGCCCACAATGAAAGGTGACGAGTTTCTAAAGCGCGTGCACGGCATATTGCCGGAAACGATGAAGATTCTGCTTACCGGGCATGCCGGTCTTGATTCAGCCATCAAAGCCATCAATGAAGGCGGTTTGAACCGCTATATCGAAAAACCGTGGAATGCCGAGGCGATGCGCGATGATATCAAGGGCCTGATCGCCAAGTTCAGGCAGAACCTCGAGAACCAGTACCTGCTCAACAACCTCGAAGCGCGCATACGCGAGCTGACACAGGCATGAAGCGCCGTTTAGTGCGTCTGTCGGCCATCGCTGCCACTGCAGTGGCGCTGACGGCAATTGCTTTTATTTCCGCTGGCTCAACGCAGGCTGCCGGTGTACGCCGTGTTTCAGCAGTATTCGACACCAGCAGTGATGCGGGCATAACCGGAGTACTTCCCGATGTGCCAGCCTTCATGGCCAGGCTGCGCGGTGGCGAAGCGATGCGCGCGTTTTTCGATTCGCCGCTGGATATGCACTTTCTGCGTTCGGCGCCGCTGCGCAGCGCCGCGCACCTGCACCGCCTGATCTCCCTCGCACCCAAATCATGGCAATGGAGCCTGTACTCTCTCATCACCGACGGGCCGGTTTTCTACCGCTCGCAGGGCAGCAGCTTCACACTCGTCATTGCACTGAATAAAAAAGGCAAAGCGATCACTTCGTTAGTCAAAGAAGCTTCGGCTGCGCGTTCAGGCGACTGGCTTGTCATCGCCTCGGACAAAAACACGCTGCAGGCACAGCTGGCATACATGGCGAAACCCGCAGAGCGCGAATCGAGACTGGATGCCGCATTCTCAACCCCTTCGGCGCTTTCGGTTTTGGCCCGACTTGAGGGCAGCAAACCAACACAGCGCGGCCTCGGCCGTGCGATCGTACGCCAGGCCCTGGGCCTTGAGGGCGACAGTAACTGCCGGCTGCTCTTTCAACCTGAAGGCGACAGCATAGGCCTTGAGGGCGAGTGCACAACACCTTCAGCTAAACCCACAAGTCAGGTGGCAGAAACCATTGCGATGAAGGAATTCCCCGGTTACGTTTACTTTCGCCGCGCGGGGCAACCGCGCGCACACCTGATTGCCCTTGGTGGCTTTGAATCCGATTTCGGCTACCTGGTACCGCGGCTTTTCTTCACCGGCCCGGTAAGCGACCAGAAGACCGTCGAGTTCTTAAGCCAGGCTTTTAAGACCCGCAAGCACATTCTTGAAGCACGCGAAGGGGCGATACAGATTCGTTATCCCTATCCTTACACCTACTCAGACCGCAAGTTCGACTTGTTCGCACCATACCTGTCGGCCAACCGTGAACGCTTCTTCTGGCATAGTTTTCTGCAGGAAGACAAGTTGCGTGAGAAAGACCTGCGGCTGAATCCTGAGTACAATTTTTACCTCTCGGTAAAACTTTTTGCCCTGCTGCAGAACTCGGAGAAGGCGATCAGGCAGTTCGATGCCATCTATTCGCCGGGCCACTTCCATGAATTCCGCGACGCCCTCTTCAAAAGCATGCCGGCGCTCAGGCGTACCACGGTAAAACTTTTTGCCACGCCAGCGCAGGGCAACCTGCGGCTTGGCGGAGCGATCGCTTTTGCTGAAGATTAAATTCATCCTCGGAATTTTTCTTTTAGCCGCACCTATTGCGGCAGTCGTCGTCGAAGGCAGGTTGCCGGGCGAACAGTTCAGAGAAGACAATCCCCCGCGTTTCGGCGCACTCATGAGCTTCACCTCGAGTGCCGATTCGGCAGTTTTTCTGCACGGGCGCGAAGTTGCCCCGCAGTATACCATCGCACAGGAACTCAGGCGCATCACCAGGAGCCTCAAGGTGCCTCACACATCGCTCGAGAAACTCGGTATACTCGAAGGTGAAACGCGCTGGCTGCAGTACACCTTCCGCAAGGGCGAAGGCGGGGGATTTCTCTACGTAACGCGGCGCGAAAACTGGATACTGTATCTGCTCGTCTTCAACCTGAAATACGACCGCCTGTCGCGTGAACTGCCTTACCTGGACCGTTACCTGCGCCAGCTCAAGATCACCGACGCGCCGACGACGACGCCTTAACCAACTTTTTTCTTGTAAGCAAGGTTACCGCTGATTTCGTCCCACAGGGTGTGGATATCTGAAACTGGTTCCCTGACGCAGAAGAAATTCGCCTGGTACGCGAGCAGCAGGCTTTTGGCATGAAAGTAGGCATTAGCGAAACGCTTGCGCATGATCTCTTCTTCGCAGTTCACCGAAACAATCAGAATTTCGCGCGTCGATAAAATGAGACTGCGGTCGGTGTCTTTCAGCACACGGTGAACATCCTGTTTCAGCTCGCGGATGAGATCCTGCGCAAAGTGCTCTCCCGCCAGGCCAACGTACTTCGTCAGGGATTCAAAATACAGGTACGTGAATGTCACCGGCTGTTTCTCCGCAAGCGCGGGATTGATCCAGCCGGCGATCAGGCTTTCCACCTCGGGAAACAGGTTACCGATGCGCTCGTCGCGCGAAAAACTCGAAGGCAGGTAATAGCGCTCAAAGACATATTTCATCCGCCGCAGGTTGTCTTCAATCGCGACATCTTTCAGCGCCAGTGCCGCAATTGTGTACTCCTGGTCGTGGTAGCCACTGCGAATGTAATGCAAGGCGTAGTCATGCCCACCGTGCTCAAAGCTTACGACGCCGGCATCGCTGTTCAGGCCTGTCGAAATCGAATCAAAAATCGCCGGACCCAGAGCGGGAAAAATACCGTAACTGTGGCGGGCCATGCCGTTTTTCATATCGAAAATAAAAACCGCAAGGAACAGCGCACGCATGGATTCAAAAAAGAGGTAATACTCCATGTAACGGAAGTATATTGCGTCGTTCTTGTCATCGAGCCGACGCTGCCAGTACGCGAGCAGATTCTGCACAATGCTGCTCTCAACCTTTTTCTCTTGCGCAAGCTGCCGCAAATGCGTCAGGTCGATGCGGTGAAAGTCGCGGTAGAGGCCCTTATTTTCCATTGCGCCGCAGCAGAATTTCTGCGTTTACTTTCTTTAATGTTTCGTGCGCCATGTAGCTTGAGCGCACAAAAGGACCGACTTCCCATGCGAGAAAACCCCGCGACCGTACACTCTCTTCGAGCTCGGCAAATTCGGCATCGCCGTAAACCTTTTGCACTTCTGCCTGCTCGGCCGATGGCCTCAGGTACTGGCCGATCGACACAATGTCGATACCGGCATCTTTCATATCGTCGAGCAGCTGTTCGATCTCTGCACGCTCTTCGCCGAGGCCCACCATAAAGGCACTCTTGCGTATTACGGCCGGGTAAGTGCTCCGCAGGTATCGGAAAAAATTCAGCGAGCGCTCATACTGCGCCTGGGGGCGAACCCACGGTGAAAGCCGGGCTACGGTTTCCATATTGTGAGCGATGACTGCTGGCTGCGCGGCGGCTATAACCGAAAGGTGTTCGCTGCGGTTGTGGAAGTCGGGAACCAGCAATTCGACGCGTATGCCCAGCCCGTTCAGGCTATGCGTCAGGCGCGCAAAATGCGCTGCCAGGCCCGCCTCATCGTCATCGCGCGCGACCGAGGTGATCACGAGATAGTCGTATTTACCCGCCCTTGCGGCCGACAGGATATCATCGTGCTCTTTTTCAGCTATCGCTGAAAGTGGAACAGGTTTCGCCGTCGCGATATGGCAGAATTTGCACGCACGGGTACATTCGCGCCCGCCGATGAGAAAGGTCGCAATGCCCAGCGACGAGCACTCGTTGCGGTTAGGGCAGCGCGACTCTTCGCAGACCGTGTGCACATGGTTGTAGCGGAGTAGCGAAGTATCGGAATCGAAATTCCAGACAATCTTTTTCTTTGCCAGTGCCCCCGGCTGCGCTACGCCTTGCGTCATTTTTTCAGAGCCCTCGCATACATATATGCCGATTCTACCTGGTCTGCCAAACCAATTCCGGCAAATGCCCAGCCGGCAAAATGCACTCCCTCGTGCTGCGCGGCGAGAGCCAGCACCTCGCGTTTCCACTCGCCATAACCGGGTGCGTAACGTGGAATACCCGGCCGGTGGCGATACACCTTGCTCCAGAGCGGAGTTGCCCTGCTCTTCAGGATACGGCCCAGGGATTCATGGGCAAGCGAGGCGAGTTCTTCATCCTTGAAGAGATCGCTGTCACCCGAAACCATCGTCTTGGTCAGAAAGCGGTCTTCGGGCGCGCGGCCCGGAAATACATTCGAAGCGAAGATACTCCCCAAAATGGGGGCACGCTCTTTGCGCGGCACCAGGAAGCCATAACCCGATGCAGAAAAATCTTTCTTATTCCAGCAGCTATAGACAACATTGATGGGGCTATATTTCACTTCACCCAGTCGGCGTGACAGCTCTTTGTCGTGCTCGCGGAAAGTGTATGCCAGGTCGTTCGTGCTGCCCGTGAAAACCACGCGGTCAAACGCATCGTACGATTTCGCCTTCGAGGCGAGTACCGGTTTTCCGCTGCTGCCTTTCTGGATACGGGCAATCTTATCCGAAACGAACTTCACTCCCGCTTTTTCGAGGTTCTGCTGCAGCGCATGAATCAGGGTCATTAGTCCACCCTGCATGCTATAGATGCCTTTCTGGAATTTCAAATCCCCGAGTTCCTGCTGCCAGAACTCGCGTCGCTCCCGCGAATACTCTTTGAGCGCTGCCTTGAGTTTCGGGGTTTTGCTGATTTTTTCGTAAAGCTGCGGGAACATGGATGAAAACTCGAGATCTTCTGCTTCACTGCCGTAGACGCCGCGCGCAAACGGCGAAGCCATATATTCTGCAGCGCTAAAACCAAGCACATTGCGCGCGAAATCGAAAAGGGTGATCGTCGGCCACAGCGAAAACTTCTTCCCCATCGCCAGGAATATACGGATTTTCTCCGGGAAAAACAGCAGCGACGTGGTGATCAAGCCGAGTGGCGATTTAGGCGCCGCAACAAGGTAACCTTCTTTGAGAATGTAGCGCTTAGCGCTGCGCTTCTGTTCAAAGAGCAATTTATCGGCAATACCCAAATCGGCAACCAGGCGGTTGAAGAGACCGTTGCGGTCGAGGTACGAATCGGGACCCGGTTCGAGAGTACAGCCCTCGTGAACTTCCGTGGCGATATTACCGCCCCATTTTCCACCTTCGAAAATCGTCACTTCGCTATCGGGCAAAGTTTTTTTGATATACCAGGCGTGGCAGAGACCCGAGATCCCTCCGCCGACAACCGCAATTCGGTGCATACGTTCGCCTCTTTTATTTGCACAGCGTGACAATTAAAATCACGCCCAATGTCAAAAATAGCTTTACAGAAATGAGAACAAATGCGGCCTTCAAATATGCTGCCCGCAAGCGTACGCGAGATTGCCGTGACCCCTATGGGTTTCGCGGTAATCGTAAAACCTGAATTCAAGGAAAAAATTATCCCGATCTTCATCGGGCCGTCAGAAGCGTATGCCATATCGTCCATCTTGCAGAACGAGAAGACCGAACGCCCGGTGGGTGCTGACCTGCTGCGTTCGGTGATAGAGGCGACGGGAGCTTCGGTAAACAAGGTCTTCATCAACGATTTCCACGGCGGCACTTTCTTTGCCCGCGTATACATAACCGGCAGCCACTTTGAAGGCGGCCTGCTCGAGCTCGACGCCCGCCCTTCTGACGCAATCGCGCTTGCAGTGCGTTTCTCCTCGCCGATTTATGTTGCCGAACACGTCTACGACCGCACGGCAATTGACCCAACGACACTACGCGACGCCGACAGCGATGCGCTGCGCACCGGCGAATCGAACGTTGATGACATACTCACTGCAGATGAACGGGAAGAATTTTTTGAGGCTATTCTCGAAGAATTCGGTGAAAAGAAAAAAGCTCCCAAAGAGAGCAAAGACAAGACACTCGAAAAGGTGAAGTTCTATTCGCGCACTGAAGTGCTGCAGCAGATGCTCAATACGGCACTGACCAAAGAGAACTACGAAGAAGCAGCCCGGCTTCGCGACGAACTGCGCACCGAGATCAGTAACTGACGGGCTCGCTAAGACAGCGCGCGAGCCGTTCTTCAATCGTCCTTAGCGATTCGCGATGTGACTGCGGTCGGTGAACTTGTCGAAATAAATTTCGTTCTGGCTGACGCCCTTCTCTTTCAGCGCTGCGATCGCAGCATCAATCATGCCCGGAGGGCCGCACAAAAATGCTGCTGTATCAGCAAAATCAATCTGCTGCTGCGCGATAAGTTCTGTGACGAGACCACGCGCTCCTTTCCAGCCTGAACCGGCATCTTCGTGTGACAGCACCGGTATGAATCGGAAATTCGGCAGCTGTTTTTGCAGCTTTTCCATTTCATCGAGCGCGTAGAGATCTTTCTGCGTGCGGGCACCAAAGAGGTATATGATCTGCCGCTTTTCTTTCTTTTGCGCGGCATCTTCAAGCATTGCCTTGATGGGTGCCATACCGCTACCACCCGCAATGCACAGCAGTGTATTCTTTTGGTCGCGCCAGCCGAAGGTGCCGCGCGGCCCGCGCAGCTTGACTTTTTCGCCCGTCCGGTCCTTTTCATGGAACCATGTCGTCATATCGCCGTTCGGCACGAGCCTGAGATGAAAATAGACTTCAGGGCTGCCGCCACCGGCACCGGGTGCTGCAGCAAAAGAGTAGGAGCGAGAACCTTTGACGCCGGCAACAGCGAGGTCGGCATACTGTCCTGCACTGTAGCGCATCTTTTCAGAGAGGCGAACTTTTACCTCGATAATGTCATGCGTGAGGCGCCGGTAGCCGGTAACTTCGCCCGAGTATTCTTTCGACTCGTCGGCTTCGAGAGTCACAATAAGGTCGGTTTTGGGTAATGCCTGGCAGGCAAGAATATAACCCTTTTTCAAGTCATCTTCGGTGAGTACCAGCGACATATCTGACAGGTCTTTGTACTGGCCCTGGATCAGCTTGGTCTTGCAGGTGGTGCAGCTGCCAGCACCGCAGCTGTAGGGGTAATCAAGCCCTGCTTCGAGCGCCGCTTCGAGAAGCGTCTGGCGGTGCTTCACCTTCACCGTCTTGTCCATGCTCTGGATGTAGGCCTGGTAAACGGGTTTTTCTTTCTTTTTGAAGAGCGAAAGCATGTGGCTCGCTGAAGGAACGAAACGACCGGGCAAACACAATTCGTTTACCTCTGCCCGAAACAAGGGCCGTGCAGATTCTGATCAGAAAACGCGCCGCAGGAAGCCGAATACTTTTCTGCCGGTGGCAACCGCGCGAATATCGCCCATCTTTTCCTGTGTGGCCTCGTAACCCATCTGCACAAAGGCCTCGGCCGCCGAATAGTCTGCCCAGTGGTAGTTGCCGCGAATGGGGCGCACCACCACTTTCGCCCTGGTTAGCTGTAAGCTGCGGCGGTGCTCCGAGGCGATCTCTTCGGTTTTCAGCATCACGTCGAAGCCACTGCGGGGCAGGTTGTCAGGGAGCTTCTCGTCGGAAACATCAACGACGATCAGGCGGTCGGCGCCGATGCGCGCGGCGGTTTCGATGCCGAGCTTGTCGAGCACCCCGCCGTCGACATACCATTCGCCGTCGATCTTCTCCGGGGGAAAAATCAGCGGCATCGATGCTGAAGCGATCACGGCCGAACGCAGGCGGTCAGAACCCTGGAACACCCTGAGCTCCCCCGTACGGATATTCACCGCTGCCGTGGCAAAGGGAATTTCCGTCGTGCCAATCTGCACATCCGGCAGAAACGGATGCAAGACAGCGTGCACATCGGCCGCCGTCAGTACTCCCGTGGCGGTGAAGATGCGCCGCAGAATGTTGGTGCCGGTGAAGATCTTCTGTGCGCGACGGACGATACTTTTTGCCCCGGGATCCTGGTTTGCAGTCCATGAACCCACAACAGAATCTTTGAACGCTTCAAAATGGATGAGCTGTTTCAGCCGCTTTTCGAGAAAATCGACATCGGGCATGAAACTGTACACGGCGCCGCAGATTGACCCCATCGAAACACCAATAATGCGGTCAAAGACGATGTCGTTTTCGACCAATGCCCGAATCGCGCCGATATGCGCAAAGCCGCGGGCTGCGCCGCCACCGAGATTGAGCGTGATGCGCGCTGCCATGGTTTGTAGAGTCCGGGGAGATATCGTACACCTAAGCAATCTTTGCCAGCCGGATGCCATAGAACCGCTCATGGGGTGTCAAACCGTTCAATGACCAGTGAGGGCGTCGCCTGTTGTACCATTTCAGAT
>JBMOPL010000010.1:0-396226 GCA_049323535.1 Spirochaetota bacterium
CGATAGATTTCCTGGTAATCGTACATTTGCCCGTCCCTTCAAGTTCAGTTTTGTCGTAAAAACCGCTTAAGGGCGGGCGCTTATTTCAGCAATCCCACTGTAACATATGTCCCCGGACTAAAGATGCCGATGACAATATTCGCTTGACCGAGCGGTGAGCCGGGTTAGCTCCCACTTGTGCGAGTCACCGCGTGGTTGCTGTCATTGGGTCTGATCTTGTTGCAAGCATGCAACAACTATAATCTACGCGACCAACTGGAAAATCCCGGTGGCCAGGAGAAATTTACTGACCGGCTTATTGTATTTGTCTCCAGCAGTGTAACGGTCGGCAACATGGAAGCGCTGTTCGCTTCGGGGTGTTCGGGTACGGGCATACAGCGGGCCGACTGCTTTTGCCAGGCGAAAGCCAAAGAATACAACCGGCGCCTGAACGCTGGCAGCCGGTTTGTCGCCTGGCTTTCTGAAACCGGCACACCTGACAATACCATGAGATGTCGCATTCTGGGGCTGACTGGCAACGGCTGTACACCGAACGGGGTCTTTACATGGTATGACACAAGCTTCCAGCCGGTGGTTACTGACATGAGCGGCCTCTTCACTGCGACACCGGCCTTCTTCCGGCCCATACGCCTGAACGAAGCAGGCTCTCCGGTACCGATCACAACGGATGATGTCTGGACGGGAACCGCCCA
This sequence comes from Spirochaetota bacterium, assembly GCA_049323535.1. Lineage (GTDB taxonomy): Bacteria > Spirochaetota > Leptospiria > Turneriellales > Turneriellaceae > Turneriella. The sequence continues at coordinate 693 of JBMOPL010000010.1, forward strand.
GGACGGCACGGCCAACACCTTGAACTGCTCGAACTGGCAGTCCCCAACGAATGCATTTCAAGGTCTGGCGGGTCAGTCCGATACGAGCGATTTCAATTGGACAAACAAAGCCAGCGGTCCCTGCGATGCTCCTAAGCGTATCTACTGTTATGCTATTCCCTAGTTGGCCATGGCCTGCACGGCCCGGAAACTCAGAATTCTCGTCACGCTGAAGCTATAAGAAAGAGCGGTTCATGTCGAAGCTTCCCTGGGAAGACCAATTCATGGAGAGTATACCCGCGATCGTGGCGGGCGGTGAAACCGAAGAGCGCGCACGCCAGCTGCTGAATGACTACATTCGCCTTGCCAGGACAACGGCGATGCCCGAGGCGCTTGACTTTGAACACCACCCCGAGCTGGCTGCGACGGCGTCGCCTTACCTTGGTCGCGATGAGGAAATTCACGACCTGATGCTCGCGATCGTGACACCGCTGCTCAGTCGTTACAAGGTGAACGGTCTCAGCAACTTTGAGAAGGTTATTCCTGCGCTGACCACGACCGGCGTCACGATTGTGTCTAACCACCTCAGCCTGTTCGACGCAGCCGTGGTCTATGGCCTGTTGCACCGCGAACCGCATCTCAAGCAGTACGCAGAAAAGATTTTCTTCATAGCAGGCAGGCTCGTCTTCACGTCGGATTACAGCCGTGTCGCCGGCAGAATGTTTCACTCGATGCTGGTTGCTTCACCGCGCGATATGGCGGAAAATGAACCGATCAAGCGCGAGCTGGCCCGTCTCAACATACGCTCCTTTAAAGAAGGAAAAGAGCGGCAGAGGCATGGTCATATCCTGGTTTTGTACCCCGAAGGTACGCGCAGCCGCGATGGCCGCATGGGACAGTTCCATGCGGCGCTGTATAACTACCTCGAGGGCACGGTCGTGCTGCCGGTCGCTATTACCGGCGCTGACAAAATTCTGCATTCAAACAGTTTTACGTTTGATATTACCGACGGCAGCATGACAATCGGCGCCCCCGTCTTTGTGGGGCCTGCTGCCATTGCACCGGCAGCAATTGAGCATCTCGATGCAGACAACCTTCCAAGGGAAACCCGCAAGCACGATGCCATGGACGCGATCGGCCGAAAGGTTGCCGAACTGCTGCCGCCCGAAATGCGCGGTGCTTATGCCGGCATCGCGTAGCATGCGCGTCCAGAGTAAACCCGAGCTCCCCCTTGCAGCAACACAGGTTGCGCGCTGGGAGAGATTGAAAGTCGCAAGCCTGCTCTTTATTGCGGCCAGCATCTTTCTGACAATCGCACATGTCACCCGTGATATAGTTGTGCCGTTTGTGATTGCTGTCTTTCTCAACTATGCGATCTCGCCGGTTGTCAAGCGGCTGCAAAGTTCGCTGAAGATACCACGCTGGTTTTCCACTTTGCTGACCGTGGGTTCGGCGCTGCTCATTGCCGGCCTGATGGTGTTCCTGGCGGTTGTGTCGCTTTCCGATGCCTTTCGCAGTCTTGAACAGTACCACCATCGCATCTTCGATCTCTTTCATGACGGAGCGCAGTTGCTGAATCGCTGGCTCTTGCCCGTTCAGGTTTCTGTAGATCCGTCAACGTTCACGGCCTCGCTCAAGAAACTCCCTTTCCTCGCCTGGGCGCGCAGCGTCTCTACAGGGTTGCTCGAGTTTTTCGGTCAAATGATTCTTGTGGCGCTGTTCTTTGTCTTCCTGGTCGCCGGTACGCGGTTGAAGCGGCCGGTGACCGACCGTCCCGGGAGCATTGGCCATGCAATGAATGACAAAATAGCCCGCTACCTGGGAGTTAAGTTTCTCACGTCGCTGGTAACCGGATTGCTGGTTGGCATAGTCCTGGCAATTCTCCGCGTGGACCTCGCGGTGCTTTTTGGCCTGCTGACTTTCCTGTTGAATTTTATCCCGAGCATCGGTTCAATCATCGCAACGCTGCTGCCGCTGCCTGTGGCCTTTCTGCAGTTTGGGGTTGGATGGCAATTTGTTCTGGCGCTTGCCCTGCCAGGGTTAATACAGTTTACCATCGGAAACCTCATCGAACCGCGAATAATGGGAGAATCGCTTGGGCTGCATCCTGTTGTTGTGCTGTTGTCGCTGTTGCTCTGGGGTTTTCTCTGGGGAATTCCGGGGATGCTGCTTGCAGTACCGATCACTGCCGTGCTGAAAATACTGCTCGATCGCAGCGAGATTACGGCACCGATGGCGCGCCTGCTCGAAGGCAGAGCTGACGGCTAGTTCAGATGCAACCTTTCCGACTTGGCGTTGTCAATTTTCTCAATGCGTACCCACTCTGGGCCGCGCTGGAGCATGAGCCCGGAATTCAGCTTGTACCCGATGTGCCCTCGCGCCTGGCGCTCGAATTGCGTGCTGGCAAGCTGGATGCGGCACTGATCTCTTCAGTTGAGTACCTGCGGCACCCCGCAGGTTTTGTCTATCACACGCAGCTGTGCATTGCCACGACACGCGAGTCATGGTCGATTCGGCTCTTCGTGCCGGACGCCAGGCAGAATTTTGTTACCCACGTGCAGAAAATCCGCCGCATTTTTACCGATGTGGCCTCGCGCAGTTCAGTCGCGCAGCTGCAGGTGATACTGCACGAGCTTGGCCTTTCCCCGCAACTGGAAGAGGTCACGGGCGCGGGTGACCGTATCGCGAGCCTCAAGGACGGCGAGGCACTGCTGGCCATTGGCGATACGGCGCTCGCGCACAGGACGCGGCCTTCGTACGACATGCAGCAGGAATACTTTTCTCTTTTTCACCACGGGTTTGTCTATGCCCTGTGGGTTTGCAGGGCCGAAAAATCAGCTGCGCTTGCACCGATACTGCAAGATGCTTATCAGAAGTGGAGTGTCCGTAAGGAAACCCTGTCTGCCGAAGCTGCACTGCGCTTTGGTTTTGAGACTGATTTTGCGAAGGATTACCTTTCCCGCATTATTGAACATCGGCTGACGCCCGAACACGACGCAGATCTCAGATTCTTCGCCGACCGGCTGAAGAAACTATGATTCTGCTTGTAGTCTGTCTGCGCCTACGCGTATAGGTTCGTGCCATTACGCTACAAAATTTCGCTTACACTTGCAGCAATCATTCTAATGGGTATTCTGCCCGTTTCTTTCTACATAGTCCAAACGCAGGAAAATGAGCGCATTGCGTCGGCCCAGGCGCGCGGCGAATTTCAGGCAAGGCTCTATGCCCGTAGCGTGATGAATATACTGCTGATGGATGCAGGTGACCTGAATTCAGCCCGGGTTGATGCGCGGGAGCTGAGCACAATTTTCCGGGGGTTACAGAGCGAAGGTCTGCTGCGCGCGCTCGCCTGGCTGAGTGCAAAAGACCCCGCGCGCGACGGGCGCATTGTTGCGGGCTTTGACAGGGCCGACAACCCGTTACCCGATGTTTTCAGGGCAGGAATCGCCCAGTGGGATTCAGCGGCTTTCGCGCGGACTGATTGCGGCGCCCATGGCGAACGCTGTCTGCGTTTTTCGGCCGAAGCCGGGCCGCCGGGTAAGCCCCCTCTTCTGTACGTCGAGCTGTTGTATAGTCTCGACGAACTGCTGGCCCCGATTATCCGATTGCGCAGTATTCTTTATGTGACAGTAGCGCTCGTGATTCTCCTGATGCTGGCGGTCGGCTTCTATATTGCACATCGCATCACCAGGCCTGTTGCGGACCTGATGCTCGGGGTGCAGAACCTTGCCACAGAAGGGCCGCACCGCGAAATACCGGTTACCGGACATGACGAGCTCGGTCAGCTCGCTGGTGCCTTTAACCGTATGGCATCGACGATAGACAAATCGATGGGTGAGCTCAGAAAAAAGAACGAAGAACTGAAGCAACTCGATCGCCTCAAGGACGATTTTCTCGCAGTAACGTCGCACGAACTCAAGACCCCGCTCAACGGAATCATTGGTCTTTCGGGCACGGTGCTCGACGGAGCTGCGGGCCCTCTCTCGGACTCACTGCGCAACAATATACAGGCGATACGCTCGAGTGGTATAAGACTCGCAGGGTTAGTCGACAAAATTCTCCAGGTCAGCGAGCTGGCAAATAACAAAGTCATCATTACACCCATGCCGGTAAATATCGAGCAGCTGCTGGCTGAAATCAGGACTCTCATGGCGCCCGCGGCCGAGCAGAAGAAGCTCCGCCTGGTTATAGAGGTCGCACCCGGAGTACCGGCGGTCATGGCAGACCGTGACCGTCTGACACAGATTCTGTTTAACCTTGTCGGCAATGCGATCAAATTCACCGACCAGGGTGAAGTGAAGATCAGCGTGGCGATGCGGGCTGACAAAATGCGCATCAGCGTGCGTGACAGTGGTATCGGCATTGCGGCCGCTGATAAGGAACGTATCTTTCACTCGTTTGAGCAGGTAGAAAAATCAGATACCAGGCGTTACGGCGGACTGGGGCTTGGCCTCGCAGTGAGCCGGCAGCTTGCGCAGCTGCACCACACGATTATTCATGTCGAATCAGAGCCGGGCATTGGCAGTGAATTCTGGTTTGAACTGACAACCGCCAAGGTTCAGCCACCCATTGAAATTCCCGAGACGGGAGTTTTGCCCCTCGAAAGGCTGTCAGAGTCGATCGCGCAGGAAATGCAGACGCGCGCGGCTGCGCAGATCCAGAGAAGCGAAAGGGCAGAAGCTCCCCAGCGGACCTACAACATCCTGCTGGTTGACGATGAACCTGTCAACCTGCAGGTACTGGTCAACCAGCTTTCGCTCGTTGGTTATAAAGTGAATGTGGCAGAAAGTGGCAAGCAGGCAATCGACTACATGGAGCATTCACCTGTTCCCGATGCGATTCTGCTCGATGTGATGATGCCAGGTATGTCGGGCTATGATGTCAGCCGTTACCTCCGTAACAAGTATGCGTCTTACGAGGTGCCGATTCTCATGCTCACGGCAAAGAACCGCAGCGAAGATGTCATACGGGGTTTTGAAGCCGGGGCCAATGACTACATAACTAAACCGATCGAGTCAGAAGTTCTGCTCGCGCGGGTGCGAACGGCAATTTCACTCAAAGAATCTGTGCGCGAAAAAGACATGCTCGAAAGTCTGCAGCGCGAGCTCTCGGTCGCGCAGAAGGTGCAGCAGGCGCTGCTGCCGGTGCGATACCCGTCGTTGCCCGGTATTCGAATTGCTGCGCGCTACCATCCAATGGCAGAAGTCGGTGGTGATTTTTACGACTTTATTGAGCACGAAGACGGGCTCGGCGTGCTTATTGCCGATGTATCGGGTCACGGTATTCCGGCTGCCCTGATAGCGAGCATGGTGAAGATGGCATTTTCTCTGAACCGCCATCTAGCTGCCGAGCCTGTGCGGCTTCTCGGCGCTCTCAACCAGGTGCTTTGTGATAAAGTCGATAACCATTTTGTCACCGCCAGCTATTACTTTGTGAACACACGCAGGCAGAAGGTGTACCATGCGAGCGCCGGTCATCCGCCGATATACTTTGTCGAACGCAACGGTGGACTAATCAACGAAAAGAAGCCAAAAGGTGGTTTTCTCGGAGTTTTCTCTGATATGGTGCACGAACAGGGCGAGGAAAAGCTACACGATGGCCTGCGCTTGTTGCAGATTACAGACGGTGTTATTGAAAGTCGCTCGCGATCTGGTACTGAATTCGGATCGGAAAAACTCCGGGAAATAATCCGCAAAACGCTTCGCCTCGATACCGAGGCCACTGCCGACCAGATCATGGAGCAGCTACGTGAGCACAATCCTGCCTATTTCGATGACGACGTGACCTTTGTATTGATGGATTATTCACCCGGAGGCTGATCTACTGCAATTTTTCCAGCGCCTGCCTGCGGCTGCGGGCTCTTGGCAGGTAGATGCGCGCCTGTTCGTTGTCAGGCTGTATCAACAATGTATGTTCCATGAGACGCTCGCATTCCGCATAACGCCTTGCTTCATAGTGCGCGATGGCTTCGGTCACCATTGCCGGTACAGTTGCTGCCAGCGTTGCCCGGTACTCGCGCAATTCCTGCTCTGCCTGTGACAGGTGCGCCGCTGCCTGCTGGTAGTTTGCCAGCGCGCTCCAGGTCTCCTGCCTCTCGCGCGCGGCCCGGGCGCGGACGAGCTGTTCCTGCGCGCCGATCATGCGCCGGTAATTGAGAGCGCCTGGATGCGCGCTGTCAGATTTCAGAGCACTCGAGAATTCCACGTCAGCCTCTGCCAGTTTACCTGCTTCATAGAGACGTTTGCCCTCGAGAAAATGTTTATCCGAACGGGTCATGATGATCTCACCCGGCCTGAGCAGGTAGTTGACAGTGAGTGCTATTTCCGGCCCGGCCAGGTTCCGTTCGCCCAGATAATAAAAAGGCAGTGCCACCCTCGACTCGAGAAATAGCGAACCGGTGATGACGCTGTGAAATCCTGCCTGCAGTCGCAGCGCCGGGTTGTACGCATGGTAGACCTCATCGCGGGCGCCCAGCGTCAGGCGATTGTAGAAGAGCCCCGCCTGCAGCGACGCAACGGGCTGAAAAAGCGGGTGCAGCGGATAGAGCAGGCCCGGCCCGGCGGTGAGGGAAAATGTCGTCATGCTGCCCGTCGAGCGGTCTGCCAGCGACTGTGTCGAAAAAAGAAAGGCCGAATCAAGAAACACCGTGAACGCACCAAACGGCTGCGTGTTTAAGAACAGCAGGCCGGGAAATTTGGCCTGTAATATACCGCCGAATCCCCCGTTGAATTGTCTGCCAAAATAATCCACTGGCTGAAAAAATATGGGGCCTGCGCCGATCGCTATTTCTTGTTTAGACTGGAGCATGACCGCGGCCGCAGCGCTGGGCGCCAACAAGAAGGGGAGGAGCAAAACCCATGCCCCGAAATACCTGAGACTGTTGCGAACTTTCACTGCCTATTCAAAATAGGCCGCAGACAACCTGTCCATATAGCCTGTATCCTGATCTCTGAAAACCACATAGACCACAGAATTGATAAGCAGCATGGTAGGATTTCCGCAGTTGAAAGAAGTACCGAGTGAGCTCCATGTAGTGCCATTCTGTTGTTTAACCCAGCAGGCTGAACTTGTACCTACTTGGTATGCCACGTAGGTATTGCTGCCCGCGCGACCGGCAGAAAGGTAGTTGGGAGTTCCCTCTGTCACGAGATTGCTGCTGATCGCGCCCGACCAGCTGCCGGCTGAGAATTTTGTCGCGGCTACCTGGCTCGTGCCACCCTGCTGGTATATCGCCCAGAGCTCGCTACCGGTTACGAGCATATTGACATTGTCAGCCGCAAGTGTGTCGATCTGCCAGCTGGTTGACCAGCTCGATGAGCCATCCCACTTCAGAACCGAAGGCTTGCTGGCGGGGGCGGTACTGCCACCATCCCTGAAGCCAATATACCATTCTGTATTGAACAGAACCAACGGCGAGGTACGAAAGGTATTACCAACGGAGAGGCCGTTCGTACCCATTAACGACCACCCGCCTGGCGTGGTGATTGTGTTACGGTAAACTGCCAGCCGGTTGCCATTATTCAGATCGCGCAAGGATACGTAAATATTGTCTCCATCAGCTGCGAGGTATGGGTTGCGCGTATCGGCACCAATCTTGCCGCCCATGAGCTCCCAGGTGTTATTGCGAAAAACCCTTACCTGGACAAACTGGTCGACGCCATCGTAGACGCTGCCATCGGTAAAGGCGACGAAGAGCTGGCCATTGTGTAGCAGCAGGTGTGGGTTAATTGAATTCTGCGTCGAAGTATTACCGGCGATACAGCGATTGCCTACGGTTGACCAGATGCCGGTGGAAAACTCATAGCGCACCACCGAAATATCATTGAACGTATTGACACAAGCGATTTCGTTGATCGCTGCATAGAGGTACTGGCTGTCGGCAGCAAGCGAGGGTGCTGAACTCGTGATGATGGTATTGGTGGATACGGCCCGGCCGATATAGCGCCATTTGGGCACTGCGCTCGAAGTGAACTCAATGGTCGTGGCGGGGAGTTCATTGCCTGCCTTGTCTTTGATGCCAGAAGCCTGCACTGCGACCGGCCCATCAACCATTGTACCGGAAAATTGCAGCCTCACCTGCTTCTCATCAATGGATTCCACGCCGCTGAGCGCCAGCGTCCCAAGCCCGGCACCTGAAAGAGTGAAATTGCCCAGTGCCGCAGCGGTTATCGGTTCGCTAAAAGTAATACGCAGAGTTTCGAGTCTCCTGATAGTTGCTGCGGTTGCTGGTTCGCTGCCTTGGATCGATGGAGCTTCGGTGTCTTTTTCGCGTGCAATAGCCTCTTCGAAATAGTTATGCTGGCAGGCGTTCGCCGCCAGAAAGAGCAGAAACAACGGTGCTGCCAGGAGATGCCGCTCGCGGATCATCGCGCCCTACCGACCATGCGTGCCTATCGTGTAAAGCGGCTTCTCTGCTTCCACGACCAGCAACCTGCCGAAACCTAATTCCAATTGACCACGCGTATTTTAATGCGGGTTCGTCGGCATGAACCTTCGCGAAAGCAATATACAGAAGCTGCAAACCCGGCATTTCGACGTGCTGGTTATCGGCGGTGGTATTAACGGGGCAGTGTCGGCGGCCGCGCTTTCGGGCAAGGGAGCGAAGGTGGCGCTGATCGATAAGGCCGACTTTGCGTCCTTTGTCAGCCAGGAATCTTCAAACCTCGCCTGGGGTGGCATCAAGTACCTTGAAACGCTGGAGTTTGGGCTTGTCCGCAAACTCTGCAAGTCGCGAAACCACCTGATCCGCAATTATCCCTCTACTGTGCAGGAGATCCGGTTTTTTACGACGATCGAAAAGGGTTTTCGTTTCCCGGTCTGGTTCATCTGGCTGGGTACATGGTTCTACTGGCTGATCGGCAGTTTCTTCACCAAAACTCCCCGCTATCTGAGCAAGCGCCGTATCAACAAGCTCGAACCGATCGTGAATACCGCAAATGCCGCCGGGGGGTTTGAGTACTCTGACGCATACCTGCACGACAACGACGCGCGCTTTGTTTTCTCGTTTGTGCGCACGGCAATGAACAATGGCTGCATCGCTGCCAACTATGTCGAGGCAACCGGTTCGCAGCGGAAAGGCGGCAAGTGGCAAATAGCGGCGAAAGATACGGTCAATGGCAAAAAATTTCGCATCACAGCTGATGTCGTGGTGAATGCCTGCGGTCCGTACGCAGACCAATGGAATAAGACAGCAAAAATCACCACGGAGCATGAGCACGTCTTCTCGAAAGGAATTCATCTCATTGTGAACAGGCTTTCGAAAGAGCAGCGTGTGCTTACTTTTTTTGCTGACGATGGCCGGCTCTTCTTCGCCATTCCGATGGGAGCTAAGACCTGTGTCGGCACAACCGACACGCGCGTTTCAGAACCTGAATCGCATGTGACTCCCGAAGACCGGGCATTTGTACTGCAGAATATCAATAAGCGCCTTAAACTAGGCCAGCCACTGACCGAAAAAGACATCATTGCAGAAAGATGCGGTGTACGCCCGCTGGTAGTAAAGAAAGGCAAAGGCGGCGGCAAAGACTGGGTACAGCTTTCGCGCAAACACGAAATTGAAGTGGACCAGGAGAGCAAACAGATCACTATCTTTGGCGGAAAACTCACCGATTGCCTCAATGTCGGCGATGAGGTAAGTGAGTTTGCCGAAGAATTGGGTGTAAAGCTGGGCTTTCCCAAACGACGCTGGTACGGCGAACCGCACGAATCGGTGCGCGATGAATTTTTTCACCAGGCGCGACTCATGGACCTTGACAGCTACACGGCGCCAACTTCATCAGAGAAACTTTCGACGCGTTTCTGGCGTCGCTATGGTTCGCATGCGCTGGAGCTGCTTGAAGAAATACGCGAAAATCCTGCCGAAGCAGAGCTGCTGATTGAGGGAGCTGAGTATACCCGCTGTGAAATCAAGCAGGCGGCCGCGCGCGAGATGATCACGAAGCTCGAGGATTTTCTGCGCCGCCGGTCGAAAATCGTCCTGGTAATGAGAAAAGAAGAAATCCGCCGCTCGAAGGGCCTAAAAGAGGCCTGCAAGATACTGTTTGGCAAAGATGCCGACAGGCGCTGGCGCGAGTATTTTGGCTAGGAACACTCGGAAAAAGTCGCCCGGTGCGAGACTTTTTCCGGCATTCCCTCGCTAAACATAGAGATAGATACAGAGAAAGTGCAGTATACTTCCTGTGAGTACAAACAGGTGCCATATCATGTGGTGGTAGGGCAGGCGGCCCATCGAATAAAAGATCGTGCCTGCCGTGTACGCCACGCCGCCCGAAAACAGCAGCCAGACACCGCCCGCTGAAAGACCGAGATAGACGGGCTTCACGAAAAAAATCACCAGCCAACCCATCAGAATATATGTCGTGAGTGACACAGCTTCGTACCGGTGGCCAAAGAGCATCTTGAAAGTGATGCCGATCACTGCGAGACCCCAGACAATTCCGAAAAATGTCCAGCCCAGTGGCCCCCGCAGGGTTACGAGGAGTATCGGTGTATAAGTTCCGGCGATCGCAAGAAATATCGCGCTGTGGTCCATGCGACGGAGTATTTGCTTGATCTTTGGGTGCCAGAGCGCATGGTAGAAGCTCGAAGCCATGTAGAGGAAAATCATCGAAGCGCCGAACAGGCTGTAACTGACAGTGCGCCAGGGATCATGCAGCGCGGTGCCCTTAACGATGAGAAAGGCGGTGCCCGCAATTGCCAGGCCTGCACCGATACCGTGGGTTAAAAGGTTGGCGATCTCGTGGCGCATGGCGCGTTTGAAGCGCGCATGGTGCGCGCGCCGTTTGAGCGCATCTGCCAGTTTAGCGCGTGCTGACTGGCGCTTAGCCTCAGGCCTGGTCGCTTTTTTCTTTGGCTGCCGGCTGCTTTTTACCCGGTTCACAATCTTCTTTTTCTTCAACGTCACTTAGATGCAATGGAACCCTGTTCCGTTGCAGAAAAAAACTTTACCGGGGCCCTGACCGGGTTTACCGGGCCGAATGCTGTTTTTTGCGATTCTGTTTTTTGTCCTCGGTGCGTGGCTGGTCATTATCTCCGGTAAACTTTCGGGCAAGGCAATCGAGGTGGAATCGCTCCTCGAAGACGCGGGCATTACGAGGGTATTGAAGTATATCTTCACACATAATCCCTTCACCGGGTACCAGAAAGATATCCGTATTCTGCTTTATGGTCTTGCAGGCATCTTACTGATGCTGCTCGGTGTTGCGACCGCTGCTTATTTTCTGCTCGTCGCGTCGGATAATTCGAGCCGCTGAATCAGGAGTATCAGAGCTCTAGCCGGCGCTTCTGGCCCGCGCTGGCATAGTCGACTGATTTCAGAAAGTGCAGCATTATTTCCTGCTGCTTTCCCTTAACTTTCTGTGAAAAAGATTCACTGACGCTGACATGGTCGCGAATTTTATCGAGCGTCGCCTCGCTGATAAGGACGCTGTTTGCACGCGATGCCTTTTCGATGCGCGATGCAGTATTGACTACGTCGCCGAGTGCAGTCCAGTCCATGCGGCGTTTTGTACCGACGCTGCCGAGTATCACCATACCGGTGTTGATACCGATGCGCATTTCAATAGCTTCTTCGCCATTCACCTGCCGATATTCGTTAACTCCCTTGAAATTGTTCTGGATTTCAAAGCCAGCGACAACAGCTTCGAGCGGGTCGCTGAAGATCGCCATAATGCCGTCGCCGAGAAACTTGTCGATAACGCCATGGTGGACTTCAATTGATTTCACCGCAATACCCATGGCAAGGTTGAGCAGGTCGATCACGCCGGCGGGGTCCAGGTGCTCGCTTTTCGACGTAAACCCGATCAGGTCAAGAAACATGATCGTCAGTTCTTTGTGCTCGTTTGGCAGTTTAAACAGGCCGTGGCGCAGTGTTTCGTGCGCCTTTTCGAGAATCATATTCGGTATATAAGGCCGTACGATACTCTGTATGTGGATGTTTTCAAACACCGAACCTTCGGAAAGTGTTTTGATATCCTGTTCAAGGTTGATGGTCTGCCAGATGGTCTCGACGCGCTGGGTTTCACGGTTCAGTATACCGCTGATATTGAAGAGCACCTCTTTACGGCCATCTTTGCTTTCGACCTTTAGCCGGTAGTTTTCAAAGTGGTAGACCGATGCGACATTAAAGGGCCCGGAAAAAACATCCTCAATGAACCGTGCCTTCAGTAGTTCGGGAAAATCCGCCGCCTGTTCAGGCTTCAGCCCCACCTGGTCCAGGACTGCGCGCGACACTTCCAGCAGGTCTCCTTTCCGGTCGAAGATCACGATGCCAAAATTCAGCGTATTCGCCACGCGGGCAAAGAGTTCATCCGCAACTTTTCCGGGGTCGACGACCTTGACGGCCGCTTCGCTGGTGGTTCTGAAAACGCTCAGCGGCAGGTCAATGCGCGCTGTGGTCTGGTTGTGTCCGATGATGAAGTGAAACTGGCTGGATGTTAAACCCATACCGCGCAGCGTCAGGAAGAGCAGGGTCCAGCCAAGACCAGGTTTTTCAGTGTCGGCAGCATCGATGTTGTCGGCGTCGACAAACCCCTGGATGTTATGTGCACTCGCCGACTCTCTCAGCAGGTTGCGCAGGTACTCATGTTCTGTTTTGTCAGGCACTCCATCGTTGATGACTTCAATACGCAGCGCCTCTTCGAGCAGCGTCAGTCGCACAACTACTGCGAGACTCTTTTGCCGGCAAATGCGTTCAAAATTGCGCGCGCTGTTCGTCTCAATTTCATCGCGGAACACTTTTAGCCATGCATCGTAGGGCAGATCGCCGAGGCCGGTTTCTGCAATAGCATACTTGTAGAAGACATGCCGGTAGAGCGCCTTGAGCGCATTGTCGGCAAGTTCAAAAACCATCGATGTCACAGGCCCAGCCAGCTGGCGGCGGCCAAGGTCTGTTACCACGCGGCGAACTTCATCGCGGATTGTATTCTTGATGCCCGAATACAGCTCGAATGCCGTAATCTCAAAAAGGCGGTCGTGCGGTTCGGTATCCTGATCTGTTTTCATGTCAGCCAATTACCGAAAAGACCTGGTAGTAGGTATCGTTCACGACGGCCTTTTTCCAGTCGATGCTCATGAGGGCTCCGTCGGGCGTTATGCCTAAAGGCTGCAGGTACTCCGATTCGAGTGTCGGGTGATCAGATTCAAGGTGTCCAAATTCGTGCATTTTTGCCAGGAGGTTTGCCAACCCCACGATGCGCACAATCTGCTGGTCGTGAACCGGTAGCCGCTGCATAGCAGGGTCAGAAGGTTTATCGAGAAAAACGGTGACTTCACGGTAGATGACCGGCAGGTTCCAGATCTTCAGAATCAGCTGGCCTACAACCGGGCTTTCGACGCCAAAGAATTCCTTTTCAGCATGGCGGAAGGCCTTGCCTGAATCGAGCGTCGTGTTCATCACGTCGATGTATAGTTTGCGGTCGATCTGGTTTAGGATCACCTTGCCGATGTCATGCAGCAGGCCACCGATGAAAACTTCTTCGGCCGCCTCTTTCCACTGCATCTTTTCGCAGATAATTTTGCCAATGATGGCAGTGACGAGTGAGTGCTGCCAGACATAGCGCCGGAACTTCGCGTAATTACCCGACAAAAAAATATTTTTCGCCGAGGCGGCTGTAACGATGGAAACAATCGTGCGAAAGCCAATCATGCCGATCGCCTGCGGCAGCGTGCGGATTTCATTGCCGCGCGAATAAAACGACGAGTTCGCGAGTTTGAGTATCAGCGATGCAATGGTCTGGTCCGAGCGGATAAGCCTGTCAAGTTCGATAAAATCCATTCGCGTGTCGTCACGCAACTGGAGCACTGCGGCCAGAACCTGTGGCTGAAAGGGAAGCTGTATTTCACGCAGCCTAGCTTCCAGCTTGGCGGGCTCGAGCATGGAAACCCATGCCGGTAATCAGCCTGTATTGGCAATCCTAACCGGCATAGCCACCCGGATATGTGCGGCGGCAGTTTCTCCCGTGGCTAGTTTATGTCTCATCAGGTGGAGCGGAAAATTTTGGAAAACATGATTGACCGACGCGCGTGCGCACTCAGGTAGTTCTGCACAATGGCAAACGGAACAATGGAACAGGGCAAAAAGCCTTATTTCTGGCAGCGAAAGTACTTTATTGACAAACGCTTCCAGGGCAAGTTTGTGCTGCGCTATTCCTTTGTCGTCGCCATTTCGGCAATGATCGTTCTGGGGGCCCTTTTCGCACTGAAAAATAAGGCCTACAGTCTTTTGCCCGATGGAGCCTCGGTGCTCGCCCAGATGGACGTTGATAACCATAAATCCCTCAAAAAAGACAAAGACGGCAACTGGCAAATTGTTCCCGAAGGTGAAGGAGAAGAGTACTTCCCTCTCAAGGTGACGAAAGGCGGATTTCGTTTCTATAACGCATTTGACCTGTACCTGTGGCCGGTCGTTGTCGTAACTTTCTTGAACATCCTGATCATCATGATCTACAGCGTATTCTTTTCCCATAAGGTTGCCGGGCCCATTTTCAAAATAAAGAAAGTACTCAACCACTACCTCGCGACGGGTGAATATAACGACATCAAACTGCGAAAAGGTGACAACCTCGACGATGTTGCGCGCCTGATCAATCACGCGATACACAGGCACGAACACCGCCCTGACAACGACCGCCGTCCGGAGAACGGGCAGGGGTAAACAATTGCCCATGAAACTCCGTTTTGCGTTTCTCGCCTGTCTGCCGCTGGCCGGACTGATGGCCGACGCGCGGCCTGAAATACTCGATCGCATTCGCGACTACGACATGCGCCACAGCGATCTGCTGGTGAAAATCGTCAAAGACCCTGAGACGCTGCGTTATGCAAAAGTACGGGCGCTCGAAAAAATGTCGGTAATTTATCGTCAGTCGGGCAAAGAAGGCGAATCGGTGGCCACGCGCTACCTGGACGGCATCAGCGCCGGCTTGCAGCACAAGAGCCCCGATGTGCGCGAGGCTGCGTGCACTGCACTCGTCGTCTTTTCCGAATCTGCGGTGGCGCAGCAGATGGTCGCTACGGCTGTGAAGACCCTGCGAGAGGAAAATCATCCGCAGGTGATCGAAGCGTGCGCGCGCAGCCTGCGGCAATACCCGAAAGAGGCTGCGGTCATAGCGCCCGCGCTGCTCGTGCGGCTCGATAAGTACCTGACGGAGTTTCAGGACAGCGAAGCAGACGAGCGCGCATTGAGGCAAATCTGCCAGGCGCTCGGTGTCATGAAGGTACGAAAGTCGTTTATACCGCTGCTCAAGCTGCTGCAGTCACGGTATGACGAAGATGTTAAGAGTGCAGCGCAGGAAGCGATTCAGTCGATTCGCGTCCAGTAACACTCTGTAGCGTCACGGCGCTGCAACGCGTTCGTAGATGCGGTGCATACGGTTGCGCCGCAGCATCGCCTCGGTTTTTTTTACCATCCGGAATTTCTGCCAATCGGCATCGGTAAAATATTCAGGCGCGGGCCCCTGAACAGAACGGCACAGATCCCCCTTAGCAAGTGCGAACATGTGGTTCCAGGAACTGGTCGTGAAACAGAACGGCGGTTCGGGCTTTTTTACCAGTTTCACCACATGCCGAACGGAAAAGGCCTTTGGGTTATAATCGCCCGCATCTTCATAACTGAGTTCGACGGGCCTGCCCGATTTATCCAGCACAACTTCCACCAGCTCAATATCTGCCGGCCCGAACATGATGTCTTTGATGTGCAGGCCACCGGTATAGATAATCCGGCTCAGGGTGGCCCCGGTTCCTTCATGCGGATTTTCCTCATGCGGGTAGAACGGATGGTAGGCGATGTATACGTTGCCGTCGCGGTTCACCGCCATACGGTAAAAAAGGCGCGTGGGGGCGCCATAGAGAGCATGCGGGTAAAAACGGGGAGTGAATTTTGCTGCGAGCGCATCGTCGCGTAACGGCGTAAACTCCCCGGTGGTCATCGGAGTTTCGGTCAGGGGTCGCAATACCCAGAACGTGATGACACCCAGGACAATCAGCAGGCTGACAACGATGCGCAGGCCTTTGTGGCTCAGCTTTTTTCCCGCCATTATGGCCGGTCGCCCTTGCGCACGAGCGTGAGACGTATGTCGATGCGTACCATTTTTTCAATTGGGTTCAGTGCGCTGTTGTAGGTAATGCCATATATTTCGCGATCGATGAAGGCGCTGCCGGTGAGCACAAAACTCTTGTCATCGCCTTCGCGGCGGAGTTCGAGCGAAACAGGCTGGCTTTTACCACGGATTGTCAGTTCACCCGACACGTCAAAGCGCCGGACTTTAGCCGGCGACTTGTCGTCAGTTTTAACCGACAGAATACGAAATGTGTGGCGCGCAAACTGAGTGCAGTCGAAGAAGTCTGCCGCGCGCAGGTGGTTGTCGCGCCGTTCGTTGTCGGTGTCGATCGAAGCGCAGTCGATATTAAGGTCACCGACCACATGAAAATTCGAGGTGATCTTCCCCTTGAATTCCCACTTGCGGAACAGGCCCTGTGCCTTGGCGATGCGGGACTTCGCGAGAAAGGCGATCTGTGATTTGTTCGTGTCGATTTCGTACCAGTAGGTCTTGCCGGCACCCCAAGTAGCAGCACCTGATGCCAGCAAAAGAACCGTGGTGAAAAATTTCACGCCACGCATGGATGTTCTATCTCCACTGCCGCCGGTGCAGCCAGGTCTTTAACTGGCCAAAGTGGTGCAGGCCAAAAAACAAAAAGTAGTTCAAGTAGACTACAGCATAGTAACCGCGCTGGATCCAGTCGCTGACGATGAACAGGTAGACGACGATAAGCGCCTGGAACGCGGCGAGAATCCACATCGGTACGGGAATAAAGAAGAACAAGAGCACTTCGGTCGTCGGGTATAGGGCGGCTACGGCAAAGAACAGGGACATTTCGAGCGGCATGAAGGTGTCAATGGAGAGGCCCGTGGCAACCGAATACACAACCGACAGGCCCAGGCCGATCAAAAAGTAGAGCGTCGTTTTGAAAGGTCCCCAAGCCTGTTCGATAATCTGCATGATCGAATAAATGAAGAAAAGTACGATAATGATCCAGAAGTCATTGCTCAGCGGTAGCGCAATAAACGTAACGGCCCGCCAGATTTCACCCCTGAGCAGCAGCTCGGGTATCAGCATGAACTTGGCCTTCGCCGCCGGAGAGATTTGGTATGCCAGAAAGCCGAAAGCCTGCATCACGACGAGTATCAGCCCCAGGTTTTCGATGCCGAATTTATGGAATCGACGTTCAAGGCTGTCGATAAAGCGCGGAGTTTGTATTGACATAAGGTTTGCTTTTTGAGGGAAAAGCTCCATTTGAGATTCAGAGCGGACACAAGAAATTAGACCCATGCGAAGACTTTTCACCTTGATCACGGTTTTCTGGGCGCTCGCCGCAGCTCCGCATGCCCGCGCGGCCATAGCCCCGTGGGAGGTAGCCGGTGTGGCGACCGGTGCTCTTGGCATTGGGGTTACCGAACTCTATAAGAAAGACCTCGTACCCGATGAAGCCCGCTGGAAAACGCCGCCGGCCATCGATGCCTCGGTTCGCAGCGGCCTCGTCTGGTCAAACACCCGCCTTGCGGGCACGCTCAGCGATGTGATGCTGTATGGCGTCATGCCGACGACGGCATTCTTGCTGCCACTGGCAACAAACCATGACTATTCGCGCGCCGCTCTCACCATCGCCGAGGCTGCCGTCATGACCGGGGTGGTCACCCAGATGGCGAAGTTCTCCTTTGCCCGCGCCCGGCCTTATGCCTATTATGGAAATGATTATTCGAATCCCGACAGCAAGCTATCTTTCTTCAGCGGTCATACCTCTTATTCGTTTGCCCTGTCGCTTTCGAGTGCCATGCTGCTTGCCGAGAGTTACCCAAAATATTCGACGCTGATATACTCAGTCGCCATAGTCGTCGCGATGCTGCCTGGCTACCTGCGCATCGCTGCAGACAAGCACTACTTTACCGACGTGCTGACCGGTGCCATTGTCGGCTCAACTATTGCGTATGGCGTGGTGCACCTGAATATGACTTCAAACTCGACACAGCACGGCGACGAGCGCAGGCTCGTCCTGCAAAGGGTCTTTGTACTGCAGTGAAAAATCTGCCCGCCTTATGCGTTCTTGTCATCGGGATTATTTCTGCACCCGCCTGCCGGTCTGTACCCGCTGCGAACGGCGAACAGAATCGCCGCCTGACTCTCGAAGAATTTATCCTGCTCGACTGGCAGCGGCAGGTTGAATACCTCGAGCAGGTTGCCAACCGTGGTACTCGCGGTGATGACGATCGTATCATAGCGCATTCCCTGGCTGACGACGATTCTGGTGTCATTGTCAAGGCACTTGAAATATCCCATACGCTTTCGCTCAAGGAGCACTTGCCGCGTGCGGAAGAACTTCTGCAAAACAATGACGCAATCATCCGTTGGCGGGCGCTGCTGCTGATCGAGAAGCTCAATGGTAACGAAGCGGTACTGCCACAGGTTGCGAGGCTCACCGGCGACAAAGAGTGGCTGGTGCGCGAGACTGCCTACCGCGTGCTGCGCACGTTCAGCAGTGAGCGTAAAAAACGGACGTATTTTTACACTGTGCTCTTTCGCCTGAACGAAAAAAATCCCTCGGTGGTGGCAGAGATCTACCGCACGCTTGTCTGGTATGACGACGAATCGGCCTGGCCTTATATGATTAAGCGAAGCTACCACTGCAAGTCGGCTTCTGAACTGATTCTCGTCATGCGTGAACTGGCCCGCACCAAAACCCGCGAGGCACAGGTGCGCATCAAAACACTGACGCGTAGCCAGAGTGTCATTGTGCGGCAAGAGGCGAATGACCTGCTGCGGGAATATTTCTAGGAATGCCTGCTGGTTTTTTGATTTGACGCGGCGCACACAAGCCGCAGACTTCGACCATGGTCCCCGATCGAATCATTACCAATCCTTTACTCGAAATTCGCCTGAAGGGCTCGCAGGCTCAAATGGGAGCTCAATACGGCGAAATCGTCGGCTCGCAGGGGGGCTATGAGTCGCTGCTCGACTTTTACCCGCGTATGGCCGAGTCTCTGCTGGTTTCCGGTATGCCGCGTCGCCTGCGCAAAGGGCCAGTGCGCCGTGTGGCTGCTCAGCTGATGAACTGGGCGGTCAACTCGATGGCAAAGAATCGGCTGCCGCAGTTTACCGAGCGCGCGCACGCGATGGCACGCGCGGCGAACATGCCGCCCGCCATGGCCCGCCACTTGCTCGTGATGGACGTGTTCCAGAATTCAATCGGTGTACTGGGCCGGCTGGGAGCCCTGGACGTTTTTGATAAGCCAATGGTGCATGCGCTGGGAGCCTGTACTTCGGCTGTCGTCTTTAACTCTCACTCAGCCGACGGCGAACTGATGCATGCGCGCAACTTCGATTTTCCCGGCGTCGCCGTCTGGGATAAGTCGCCGACCATTGTCTACTGCAGCCCCGACCACGGCATTCCATATGGTTACCTCGGTGCGAGGGGTGCTGACGTGCCGGGTATCACTGCCTTTAACGCAGAAGGTATCACCGTAACCGTTCATACGCGTTTCCACCGCGACGTCGATTTTGCCGCTACCGGCGTCATCGATCTCGGCCACGAGATCATCAGCCAGGCGCGCACGATTAATGACGCGATCGATATCGTGAGCCGCCACAAGGTCGCCTCTACCTGGGGAATCGTGGTGACCTCCGCCAAAGAAAAAAATGCCGCGATCATCGAAACGACCGCAAAAAAAATGCGCGTCACCTGGGCGCGCGACGGTTACCTGGGCAACACGAACCACTACCAGCACCCCGACATGGTGCCCGGTGAGATTGCCACCAGCAACGGCTGGACATCGTACACTGTCGACCGCCTGCGCCTGCTCGACAAATTTTTTGCTGAGATGCAGGTAAAAGGTGGCGCGACACTCACCGATATGCAGAATATCCTGGGGGCCGACTATGAAGTCGATGCGCCGGGCAGCCCGCGCATGATGGGCTCGCTTATCGGCTATGTGATGTCTGTACAATCAGTAGTGTTCAAGCTGCAATCGGGCCTTATTTCTCTTTCGGTCGGCGAAGCTCCAACAGGCTGGGGCCCTTATATCAACCATGAGATCAACTGGTCAGGCGATGCACTGCGTATTGTTGACCCGGCAAAAGAGCAGCTGAGTGCTGTTACGGCCAGTTACGGTTCGGGGCAGGCGCTTGAGGCATACCGCCGTTTTCAGAATGCCTTCCTGGCAGACTTCAACTGTGGCTCGCTCGACGAAGTTCGCGCTGACCTGAGCAAGGCGTCGGCTTTTGCGGTCGAAGACGGTTCGCTGAAATTTGTTGAGGGAGTTTTCGCTCTCGAAGCGCGTGAGACCGAGCGCGCTTACCGCCACCTAATGGAAGCTGTGCAGCTGGAAAAAGGACCGTACCGCAAAGCGCAGGCCTTAATCTGGGCAGCGCGCGCGGCAGCGGCGTCAGGCAAAACAGCTGAGGCCGCATCGCTGCGGCGTGAAATTTTTGCACTGAGCCACCACAACCTGGCCGAGTTCAAGCGACTGGCTGAGCGTGACGCTAACCAGTTCATCACAAAACGGGACTATTCAGATGTGGTGCTGAGCATGTCGATGCTCGATGCAGCTTAAGCCTGGCTATTGAGGCTCAGGCCGCAACAGACAGGTAAATTGAAATGTACCGAAGGTCGGACTTGAACCGACATGGGGTTGCCCCCACCGCATTTTGAGTGCGGCGTGTCTACCATTTCACCACTCCGGCTTATGATCAAAAATAATGATGGGCATAGCCCGTCATTATTTTTGATTTCTTATAGATCTTGTTCGATGTATTTGCCCTTACCGCGGGCGACGATCTTGCCGATGTCGTCTTCGAGTTCGGCACGGTTTTCGATTACACGCTTGTTCTTCTTCACGAAGTAGCCGCGCAGGTAGAGCGGTTCATTCACTTTCGCCAGCTGCAGGTAGCGGATGGTGATCTCGCCCGTGTTGACGTTCAGGTTGAGCGCCTGGTTGATCTTCATCATGACTTCGTCGAGCATCACGGCGATCACACCGGGGTGAACGCAGTCAGGTTGGTTGCCCTGGAAATGTACGGGTAAAACAATCTCGCCGTAAGCGGTTTTGGTGTCTTCGTCAAAGCGCAGGTCGAGTTTCAGGCCCTGTTCGTTGTCGGGGCTGGTACCGAAACTCAGGTTTTTCTGCCTTCTCAGTACCTTCATAGGCAATTGTTACATTTTGTAACACTTTGTCAAGAAGTATACAGGGTGTGCACAAATTGCGCCACACGGCAGGTTCCGGAGCAGGAAATTCTGGTCATAAGCTCGTGACTTTTGTCTCAGAAATCCTGCGCACCGGCCGTGGCCTTGAGTCTCAGGTAGCGGTCAAACGCGCGCATCGCCTCTTCCTGCTGGCCGCGCATCTCATAGAGTACCCCGAGGTTGTACCAGGCTGCTGGAACCCGGTTATCGCGTGCCAGGGCGGCGCGAAAATGCACCAGGGCCCGGTCGAAGTCGTGAAAGAGCAGCGCCGCGAGTCCCTGGTACTGCAGTGCGTCGAGCGCGTAGTAGGTCTGTTTGCCGGTACGCGAAAAATCAGCGATTGCCCGGGTTAACCGGCTGTATGCTTTGCGAGCATGGGCGAGTGACTGTTTTTCGTCCGTGGTTTTTATGGACAGCAGGTACTTGCCACAGGTGTACCAGGCAAGTGCGGTCACCTGGTGTACTTCGAGCAGGCGATCACATTCGGCCAGAAAGGCCGCATCATCACCAGCCTTGATCGCGGCGTCTATCTTCGCGAGCGATTCTTTCTCGCGCTTGAGATCAATTGTCTGCGCCCAGCAGGCAGAGCTCATCAGAACCGCGAATAGGTACCGCATCAGATTGTCACTTCTGCCTTCTGGAACCAGCGCGCCAGGGCGGGAAAGAGTAACCGGTACGCATAAAAAATACACAACATTCCGGCGAATGTCAGGAAACCAAATGAAGCCAGGCCCCTGTGGCTCGAAATCGTCAGAGAAAGAAATCCCATTGAAGTGGTGAAGTTTGAAATGAAGATTGAGCCGCCGGTGCTCGCCATAATCTGGTTTACCTGCGACAGGCCCGATTCCCGCGCATGCGAGTAGAGGTAGATGCCGTTATCGATACCAACACCCAGAAGAATCGGAATCGCCAGCAGGTTGATATAATTGAGCTCGAAAAGCCACGTCGCTGAAAGCTGGTGAAAAATGCCAATCAGCGCAAACAGGGCCAGTATGCCCACGGCAAGAGGTGCCAGGATCAGCGTGACGCCTGCAAGGCGGCGTGTCAGCGAAAGAACAATGACTGCGATAACGACCGCAATCAGCGCGATCTGTTTGGCGAAATCGCGCATCACTGTATCGAGAATGTCGTCGAGTACGTACAGGTCCGAAATGCCGCGCACCTTATTGCCAGCAGGGCAGGCCTGGCTGTCGCTCAGGACTATGCTGCAGGTCTCGCGTACCTTTGCCGCAAAATCGAGCGCACCCCGGCGAAGCTCTGACACCGCGCGGGGAAACGCGTACAGGTAATACCGACCGTCCTGTATCAGGTGCTGCCTGAAGGCTTCGGGTATGTCTTCGAGAGTAACGGGCCGGCCTTCTGTCATGCGCAGGCCCTGGCGGATTCTTGCCAGTGTTGCCGCATCGAGTGAGATGAACGCGTAGAGCTCAGCCTGCTTGAGCAGGGCATTCATTTGCCTTATTACCACCTGCTTGCGGGCAACATCGGTGGGCACAAGATCGAGTGCGCTGTGCAGTTCGAGGCCCGAACCGGTAGCCAGTGCACGGAGGTTTTGTTCTGTGGCGCGCAGCGCTTCCCAGTTGGGCAACTCATATATCACCATGTGCTCGCGGTTTTCGATGATGCGTATTTGCCGGTGTTGTCCTTCCTTTGATATGCGGCGGTGGTCTGTCGATTCGAGCTCAAAAAAATCATATTCGAACGGCGGACGGAATGCAGTCACTGCACCGTAGACCGCCACAAAAACAATGATCGCCATCTGCCAGCCACGAATGCGGCGCGTCTTTTCGAGTATGTGTGAGGCTTCTGTGGTGCCGAACGAAAACTTTTCCGTCAGAAACACCAAGGCCGGAAAGTAGAGCACGAATGCCGCAAAAAAGAACAGAACTCCGCCCAGCGCTATCCGGCCGAACTCCGCAAAAGCGATAAAGCGCGAGAAACTGAGCGTCAGAAACACAGCAGCCGTGCTGATCATGCCAAAGCTGAGGCCCCTGAAAAGGTTGCGCATCGTGATCTCGAGCGATTCGGTCATGCCATGCCCTTTGACCCGCTCGCCCTTGTAGCGGGCGAACAG
This sequence comes from Spirochaetota bacterium, assembly GCA_049323535.1. Taxonomy (GTDB): domain Bacteria; phylum Spirochaetota; class Leptospiria; order Turneriellales; family Turneriellaceae; genus Turneriella. The sequence goes on from JBMOPL010000010.1 coordinate 23,974, forward strand.
GTGAATGCCATAGTCGATACCGAGACCAAGCAGGATTGAGGTCAGGAAAGAGCTAATGATGCTGATTTCACCGATGAAATACCAGGCAGCCCAGTAAGTGTAGCCGAGTGCGGCCATGACCGGCAGGCCGACGACAAGCAACACGCGCAGCGAACGAAAGAATATCACCAGCGAGGCGACCAGTATGAGCAGGGTGATGGTCGTCGACTGGCTGATGTCTTCAGCCAGGCGACGCTGTTTTTCGACGTCAGAGGCGTACCGGCCTGAAAGGTGCAGCTTAAACTGTCGCCGTTCCGCCTCGCTGCGAATACTGTCCCTGAGAGCTGCAAGATAACTCTGTGCAAACTGTATATTGTCGGGTGGCTCTCTGAGCGAGAGCAGTACCGCGATACGTTTGTGGTCGTTGTCGATGAACGATCCGCTACTCAGGTATTTCTTGCGGTATTTATTCAGCACGTCACCGATATAGAACGGCGCGGGGGCAGATTCTTCGAGGTCTTCAAAGTAGGGGTTCTCGCGCCGCTTCGCCTGTCTGATGCTGTTGTCCAGGCGGTCGCGGACCTTCACGAGATCCCCATAGTCCGCGTACCAGAGTGAATAGCGCAGCAGGAACTCACCCGGAATTCCGTAGATCACTTTGCTCGTCGATTTCCTGAGAAAGTCCTGCGAGGCAATTGTCGCTTCGAGCCGCTCGGCCATTGCCGTCAGTTCGCGTTCGCTGCGCGGCGTATCCGATTCAAAGGTTACGACAAGAAAACCTTTTACATCACTGGCATCGCGCAACTGTGTCAGGCGAACGAGCGACTCCGTTTCTGCGGGCAGCAGGTTCAGCAGGTTCGTGTCGACACGGATGCGACGGCCATAGCGGTAGCCGATGAAGCTTGTTACAAACAACAGGCCGAGCATCAGCCAGGCATGTTTTCTGATATGGTAGAGCCAGAAGGGCCAGAACAGCGCAGAGAAGCGCGGGCGCATGTCAGACAATCGCTCCCCCTGCCGCCGCCGAAAGCTGAAGCTTCGAAGCTATTTTCCGGAGAAAATTGCGCTGTTTCACCAGCTGCTTCTCTTTAAGTCGCGTTGCCTGTTCTGGTGAGCGCAGCGCCTTAATCGCAAACTTGCGCCCGACATAGCGCAGGAACGAAAGGCCGCGTGCAGGGTTGCTCCAGTCTGCCTGCTGGAGCTTATCTTTTAACGTGGCAATACGCCGTGCATCTGGCTGCATTGCCGGTGCCCCCAGAAGCGCTGAGAGTATAGCCGCGTTATTGCCTTCAGCGGTCGCGGCAAGGGTTGAGAGAGGCGCAGCACCGGGAATCTGCAGCCCGTCGCGCGTAGCGTTAAAAGTTCTGCCAGGCACTGCCTGCATCGCGTTGGTGAACCAGTCGCGGTAAAGCGAAAGAATATAGTCGGTCACGATCGGGCGGCCGGTGAGTGAAACTTCTCGTTTGGTATGGCGGCGTCGCAGCACTCGCTCGTTGATGTTTTCCAGCGGCTGCAGGCGGTTGGTGGTTTTGCTCAGCCACTCGTCGGTGTGGTGTGTGCCGGGCGTGTGTATTTCGCGGCGTGTGTACGCAAGATCCTGTCCTACGAGAATGATCTCATCAAATTCCATCAGGCGCATCAGGTCAAAGATGGATGTTGCGACAGAACCGCCCGACTGCAGATCGCCTGGTACATGACCCGGTGTACCGGCAAAAAACTGTTCTTCTTCGAGATAGTCGCAGCCCGGGCTCACCACGCGCCGGTCATCCGGGTACTGTGCGGTAAACGAAAGGCACATCTCTCCGCGCCAGTCGCGGGCTACCACGGGGTTTGATACCGCGTCGCAGACCAGAATGGGAAAGTTACCCTTCTCACCGCGTGGCAGAAGGCCAAAGTGTTTCGCGGTGTGTGCCTGGCTGTCGAGTGAGAAGACCAGGTGCGGCGTGATGCCGTAGCGCACGAGCACCCGGTATGCCGAGTCGGCGCAGGCGATGAAATAGCGTTCACGGTTCTCTGCGATTTCGGCGAGCGAATCGCGCAACGAAGGGCCGGTAGAAACAACCAGCGCTTTCGTTCCTTTGCCCAGGCCGAACAGCGCCGAGACCGGCCGCATCGACTGCAATGCGGGTAACTTGCTCAGGCTGTTGAACACCCACCGCTCTTCAAATTCCAGGCGCGTGAACAGGTCAGAAAAGCGTGATGCCAGTTTCTTCTTAAAGTCAGTAATGGCCCCCGGGTAAAAGGAGGGAGCTAAATCGATACTCGGCCTGTTTTCGAAGACGCGGTACCCGACGAAGTTCTCGACGTCGATTTTTTCCACCAGTTCGGTCAGCACCGCAACTGTTTCGGGTACAATAACCGCCACGTCGGCGAATATATCGGGCCGCGCTTTTCGGAGTGCCAGGTACAGCTCGGTGTCAGCCTCGAAAGCAAGGATAACTCCCCCTTTGCCTTCGGGGGACCTAAGCTGTTCGGCCAGCATTTCAAGCATTGGCAGGTGTGCTACCCCCGCCACGACGGCCAGCATGCCGGGTTTCAGCCGAAATGCGCCAATATGGCGTTCGGCTTCGCGGGCCGGGTCGCGGGTCGAAACGAGCGAAATTCCTTTTAGCTTTTCGGTGTCGGCGAAAATCGAAAAACGGCCTTCTTCATAGCCGAAGTGGTATTGGGCATACTTTCCCGTAAGGTCGCCCGTGGCCATTCAGTGATGAATATTTTTTTCCCTACAGCGAAGCAAGCGCGAATGTAACGGCAGAAAACCTGGTACCATGACCCTCAAAGAGCTCGAAATTTTTGGTTTTAAGTCGTTCGCCGACAAGACAAAGATCACGTTTTCCACTTCCGTGTCTGGCGTCGTCGGGCCTAACGGCTGTGGCAAGTCGAACGTGCTCGACAGCATGAAATGGGTGCTGGGCGAAAAATCGGTCAAAACCATGCGCGGCGAAAAGATGGAAGACGTCATCTTCGCCGGTACCTCGAGCCGCAAGGCGGCGAACTTTGCGCAGGTGTCACTGACGTTTGATAACCGCATGCGGTTACTCAAACTCGACACCGATGACGTCAAGGTGGGTCGCCGCCTCTACCGTGACGGCCAAAGCCAGTATTTCATCAACGACAGCCGCGTGGCACTCAAAGAAATTGAAGACCTTTTCCGAGATACGGGTATTGGCAAGTCGAGCTACTCGTTCATGGAACAGGGCCGCATGGACCAGATCTTGTCGAGCAAGCCCGAAGACCGTCGCCTGATCTTTGAAGAAGCGGCGGGCATATCGCGCTTCAAGGCGCAGCGCGAAGAGGCAGAAAAAAACCTCGAAAACACGCAGCTCAACCTGACGCGCATACAGGACATACAGCGAGAGCTTGAGCGTGAGCTAAAGATAAAAGAGGCGCAGGCGAAAAAGACCGCCGAGTACAACGCGCTGATGACGAAATACAAAGAGCACGACCTGAAAATCCGCTACCTGATGGTGCGGGATGCAAATGACAAGCTCGAAGACCTGAAAGAAAAACTCGCCCGGCGCCACGCCGAGAAAGAAAAGATACAGCAGAAGCTGATACAGATGCAGGAGCGCCTGACGGGGCTCGACGAAGAAGAACGCAATCTTAAAGAAGAATTACACAAGAAAGACGTTACCAGCCAGGTGGCAAACGAAACGATCGCCCGCCATAACCAGGCGATTGCTGAAAAAGAAGAAAGAAAAACCGGGCTCACAACGCAGCTCGCTGAACTCAAAGAGCAGATCGGGCGTTTCGAAAAGCGCATCAAAGAGCTGAAGAAAGAGGCCGCCGAACAGAACCAGTTTACGCTACAGCTCGATCTCAAGGTTTCAGACATCGAAAAAGAGATCGCGCGTCTGCAGAAACGCATCGATGAATGCGCGTCAGAATCGGCGGCTGCCGATGAAGAACTGAAAAGGCTTGAGGCTGAAAAAAGCTCTGCTGAAAAGTCACTCTCTGAGATCCAGAGCCGGTACGAAGAGACAATCCGTGAGCTTTTGCTCTCGCTCAAGACCGAAAAAACCCGCTGGGAAAAAACCGCCAAGAACCGCGAGCAGGCCTTCACAGAAATCGAGTTATACTGCACCGAAACCGAAGCTACCCTGGCAGCTATTCTCGCTTCACCCGACGATCACCTGCCGCAGATGCGTAAAGACCTGCAGCGCCTGAAAGACAGCAAGGTGTTTGGTAAGATTTCCGAGAAGGCGCATGTACTGGCAGAAATGAGTCGCGGCCTTTACGAAATTCTGTTCGAGAAGGGTGGTGTGCACTCCCGCAAAGAAGAGCTCGATGAAGAAATCGCCGCGCTCGAGCAGCGCATCGCGGCGGCAAACCGCGAGACGCAGCGCCTGATAACGCGCAAACAGCAGCTGGCAGAAGAATCTGCCGCGAGCCGGCAAGAGCGTGAGCGCCTTAATGGCGACATCAAATCGCTCAACGTGCAGATAACCAGCGTCAAAGAAAAAGAGAAGAATCTCGCGCAGCAGATTGTTAATGAAGAGACCAACATGGGTTTCGTGCGCTCGCAATTCACCGAAATCGACCGCTCGCTCGTGCAGCTCTCACAAGAGCAAAAGAACCTGACGCGCGAAGTCGAAAAACTTAAATCCAGCATCGAAAAAGAAACGCAGCGCATCGCAGGCATTGAGCGCGACCTCAAAAAGGCCGACGACAAGCGCCGCGAGCTAGTGCTGACGATGAAGAGCGAGAGCGGCAAAACCGACGAGGTCTTTGTCGCGATCAACGAGCTCGAGGGTAAAATCGGCGCACTGGGTGGCACTCGTGATACGCTGCTGCAGAATATCTACAATGACTATTCGCTCACCTGGCAAGAGCTCTCCGGCCAGTTTACCTCTGGTAAGCTGATTCTTGCCGACGAGAAAGAGAAGCTGACCGAAATTCAGCGCGGCATTTCTGCCCTGGGCCAGATCAACCAGCTGGCGATCGAAGAGCATCGCCATATCAAGGAGATGTACGACCACCAGCAGGCGCAGGTTGACGACATTCTCAAAGCGCAGGAAGACATCAAGAAGGTCATGGCCGAAATCCAGGGTAAGTCTGAGGCGCTGTTTCGCGAGTCGTTCGAACAGATTAACCACAACTTTGCCGAGATATTTGCCAAGCTGTTTAATGGCGGGCAGGCCAAGCTCGATTTGCTCGAGCCAGAACGTCCGCTCGCGAGCGGCATTGAAATCGAGGCAACTCCCCCGGGCAAAAAGACCAAGTCGATGCGGCTGATGTCAGGTGGCGAGAAAGCAATGACCGCAATCGCGCTGATGTTCGCGATCTACATGGTGCGCTCGTCGCCGTTCTGCGTACTCGACGAGATCGACGCCCCGCTCGACGAGCAGAACGTCGGCCGGTTTCTCACGCTGCTCGACGACTTTGCGAAGAACACGCAGTTCATACTGATCACGCACAACAAGAAGACGATGGGCAAGGCCCAGGTACTCTACGGTGTTACGATGAATGAACCCGGGGTCAGCACCCTGCTGAGTGTTGAACTGAGTAAAACCACAGCGGGCTGACGCTGCTTTCTGAACTCCGGTGCGCTTTTTCGTTCTGCCTGACCTGATGCTCGTGCTCTGCACGGTAATCTGGGGCGGCACGTTTCCCGCCGTTAAGGTTGCGTTAGAAAAAATTTCGCCGTGGACAGTTGTGAACCTGCGCTTCACCGTTGCCGGTCTGCTGTTCGCGGTAATTTACCGGCGTCAGCTCGCGCGCGCCGACTCTCGTGTGATGCTTCGCGGGGCGGCACTTGGTTTGTTTTTTTTCGCCGGCTTCAGCCTGCAAACCTTTGGCCTGGTATTTACCAGCAGCTCACGTTCTGCCTTTATCACCGAGATGTTGGTGATTTTTATTCCACTCATCTACTTTGTGGTGCACCGGCGAACTCCTTCTGTTTTTACGGCCAGTGGTATCGTCCTTGTATTGCTCGGGCTGTTTCTGCTCACTTCGCCGGGCGGTGAGTTGGCACTCAACCGCGGCGACTGGCTTACGCTCGGCTGTGCGCTCGCATTTAGTGCATACATCATCGGTGTCGGCGCGTGGAGCGGCCCCGAAACCCGTAGTATACTTTCGACAGTGCAATGCCTCACGGTCGCCGCGTTCTCGTTACCAGGTCTCGATCTGCAGAACGCCCAGTTTGCCACCGGGCCTGAGCTTTGGCTCGCGCTCGCCTACCTGGCGATTCCCGGCACTGTGATCGTGGTTCTGCTGCAGATGCGCTTCCAGCCACTCACAACCCCCTCACGTGCGGGAGTTATCTTTGCTTTGGAGCCCGTGTTCGCGATGCTTTATGCAGTCCTGTTGGGTTTGGAAGAAGCTGGCCAGAGGGCGGTTGTGGGTGCGGTCATTGTGACACTGGGTGTTGCCTGGTCTGAAACGGGAGCGGCACTTCTGGTTCACAGGGGCAAAGCGGGTTAGTGGCCCCCCCCCGTTCAGGGGGGTAGGGCCTGATTCATATCGATTGACGCTCCGACTTGAGCGGTTCGCGCTTCTGCTGAGAATTTGCGATATGCCCGGTAGAACATTATGTCACATTCTCGTCTTTCTTGTTTTGTTGCTCATTTCTGCCTGCAAAGAATATTCTACAAATGACTTTCTTAGCGCGAAGTTTCCCACGGGCGGCACGAAGGGACTCAGGATCACCGCGCCTTCACCGATTACCGTCGGGCAGCCATTCACGATCACGGTAACGGCGACAAACACGGTGCGGCCTGATGGCATACAGCAGGAATACCAGAACCCGGTAAACCTGACGCTGCAGGTCGGCGGCGGCACGCTCACAAGTGTCACCGGCGGGGGATGGTTTCTCGGCACGCAGAATTTTACCGTCGTGTATAATAATCCGTCGTTGAGCCTGAATTCGACAGAGGTGATTCTATTGCGGGTAACCGACTCAACGGATACGTCATTCACTACCGTGAGTAACAACATCACCGCGACCTCGCAGGTGGTGTTCAATCAGTTCAAAGTTGTTGCGCCCGGTACGGCGTTCAAGGGGCAGCCGTTCAATATTACCATAACGGCAACGAATTCGGACAACACCACCAACACAGCGTACAATGGTACCGTCAACCTCAGCACATACCTCGTCGCTGGAACGATCACTCCTTCTTCGGTTACCGGTTTTGTGAATGGTGTGGTGACCGTTTCGATCACTCTATCCGATTCTTACACGAGTCTGCAGCTGAGAGCCGTAGATTCGGTCACCGCAACTCTCAGCGGACTGTCGAATACGTTCCAGGTCTACTTCGATAGCGTAGCGCTCGCGGCATTTGCCCAGTCAGCATCGGCAATCCGCGTGACTTGGAACTATCCCACCGGGACAACGCAGGCACTTGTGTACAGAGATTCCGGCAGTGGGTTTCAGCTTCTGAGTACCATCTACCTGCCAACGGCCAACTATACAGATACCGCCGGACTAATCGCCGGCCAAACTTACAGCTACCGGGTCATCGTGCAGGACAATCTGGGTACCTTGCAGTACCAGGCGACGACGACTGCTGTACCCAGCGGTTGTACGACCTCAGTCGCGGGAACAGTGACTTCAGAAACCTGGACACCAGCCCAGAGCCCTTACTGTGTCACGGGAAATGTCTCGATTACAGGTACCCTGACCATCTCGGCGGGTACGATTGTCCTGGTAAACCCGACATTCTCCATAACGGTGGCGAGCGGTGGTTCTTTAATCGCGCAAGGCACTCAGAGCGCGCAGGTCGTCTTCACATCAGCGAATGCCTCACCCACGCCGGGCAATTGGGGGGGTATTATTTTTGCCACAGGTGCCGTCGGCAGTACGATAACTTCAGACAATTACAGTAGCGGCAGTCTGCTGCAATATGCGCTTGTTGAATACGCCGGTCCCGGCATTACGACGGCTGAGTCGCTCTATCTCGACAATTGTACCATTCAGAACAACCGCACGACAACTACAAATGGCGCAGGGATTTCGGCGAACCAGGCGGCGGGCAAACAAATCGTGATGAGAAATACGCTCATCCTGAATAACACCGTGGCCACGACTCTCTATGGCGGCGGTTTGTACGCCACACAGCGGGCAGCTATTTACTCTTCAAAATTCTTTAACAACTCTGTAGCGCACGTGGCCAATTTTCTTCGAGGTGGTGCAGCCTATCTTGCCGGCGACGCCAATCTCATCACTTCGTCCCAGTTTTTCAACAACTCATTGAGTTCGGCGCAGAGCAATCATCAGGGTGGCGCACTCTATATTGTGGGCGATTTTAATGTGATGACCGGTAATACCTTTCAGGGTAATTTTATTTCTCTGACAAATACTGCTCACGGAGCTGCAGCCTACCTGCTATCCAATAACAACAATGTCATCAATAACATATTTTCAGGCAATACGGCGACAGCCGTGACAGCTGGCTCATTCGGCGGAGCGCTGGTGATCAACGGCTTCGGTAACACGCTGACGCGCAATACCTTTTCTGGCAATACCAGCACTGGCTCGAACAGCTCCGGCGGAGCGCTCACGTTCGGAAACAATAATACCGCAACGTATAATCTCTTCACAACGAACGCAGCGACAAGGGGTGGTGCGATATTCGTAAACGGTACAACGGCGACCGTCAACCATAACCAGCTAATTTCTAATACGGGCACAAGCGGTAACAACGTATTTTACGGTGCCGCGGGTACACTAGACTTCACGAACAACTATTGGGGCGGGGCTACCAGTGGGCAGACCGCATTGGGCATCTGCGATGGCAGCAATACTGGCGGCAGCTGTGCAACCAGCAGCGGCACAATCGATGCTTCCAGTGCCCGTGCAACCGTGTGGCCGCTGTGCAAAACTGCACCTTCTGACCCGGATTGCGTGGGGGCTAATTTCTGATGCGGGCAATGGCGACAGCGATGCGAAGACTATTCGCCGCGGGTGTTTGCGCCGCAATGCTATTCGGTGCAGGGTGCAAGGAGTACTCCACGACCGACCTGCTCAGCCTGAAATTCCCCACCGGTGGCACCAGAGGGCTCAGAATTACCGCACCCTCACCGATTACCGTCGGGCAACCCTTCACGATCACGGTAACAGCGACCAATACTGTGCGGCCTGACGGCATACAGCAGGAATACCAGAACCCGGTAAACCTCACGCTGCAGGTCGGCGGTGGCACGCTGGCGAGCGTCACCGGCGGCGGATGGTTTTTGGGCACCCAGAATTTTACCGTTGTGTATAATAATCCGTCGTTGAGCCTCAACTCTACGGAAATTATTCTGCTGCGCGTAACGGACTCAACCGATGCCTCGTTCACCACTGTGAGCAACAATATCACCGCAACCTCGCAGGTGGTCTTCAATCAATTCAAGGTTGTGGCTCCCGGTACTACGTTCAAAGGCCAACCGTTCAACCTGACGATAACCGCGACAAATTCAGATAATACGACCAACACGGCGTACAATGGCACGGTGAACCTAAGTACATATCTCGTAGCGGGCACAATTACACCCAACACTGCTACTGGATTTGTGAATGGTGTGGCGACCGTTTCGGTGACGCTTTCGCAGTCTTACACGAACCTGCAGATTAGAGCCGTCGACAGTCTGAATGCGACGCTGACAGGCATCTCTAATAACTTCCAGGTTTACTTTGACAGTGTCGCTCTTGCGGCATTTGCACAGTCGGCAACGAGCGTGCGCGTGCTCTGGAACTATCCGACCGGTACGACACAAGCATTGCTGTATCGCGACTCAGGAGCTGGATTTCAACTGGTGGCAACGCTCTTTTCCCCAACAGCATACTACTCTGACACGGGGTTGGCGAACCAGAGTTATACGTACAGAGTCGTCGCGCAAGACAACTTCGCCACGCTGCAGTATCAGGCGACGACAACTGCGTCCCCAAGCGCCTGCGTCAGTTCTATTTCAGGAACAGTGACGACCGCTACCTGGACTCCGGCACAAAGCCCCTATTGCGTCACGGGTAACATATCCATCACCGGCACCCTGACTCTGGCAGCCGGAACCATCTTACTCGTCAACCCCGGTTTCTCGCTAACGGTTGCCAGCGGCGGCACTTTGCTCGCGCAAGGTAGCCAGGCCTTACCGGTCGTATTGACTTCTTCTAGTGCTGCGCCAGCGCCCGGCGATTGGGGAGGTATCATCTTTGCCGCTGGCGCCGTCGGTAGCACGATCAGCTCTGATAACTATGGCGGCGGCAGTGTTCTGCAATACACCACCGTAGAATACGCCGGGCCAGGCATCACGACCGCCGAGTCGCTCTATCTCGATACCTGTACAATCCAGAATAACCGTACGACAACAACGCATGGAGGTGGCATATCGGCGAACCAGCCGGCGGGACGGCAAATTGTCATGAAGAACACATTAGTCTTGAATAACACGCTGAGCGGAAACCTCTACGGTGGCGGCCTTTACGCCACTCAGCGCGCCGCAATCTATTCATCCAAATTTCTAAATAATTCTGTGACCTATGTTGCGAATAATTTGCGCGGCGGCGGCGCCTATCTTGTCGGCGACAGCGGCCTCGTTTTCTCGACGCAATTCATCAATAATAATCTGAATACCGGCACATTCGCCAGTGGCCACCTTGGAGGCGCTATTTACATCAGCGGTTCATTGAACACCGTTGCGGGCAATACCTTCCAGGGGAATTTTATCATAGTGAATAACTCGGGTCAGGGAGCTGGTATCCACGTTGCTGGCAACAACAACACATTCACCAACAATCTCCTTACTAGCAATAACACGAATCTTGCCGGCGGTGCAATAATTCTAACCGGATTTGGCAATACTGTCACGCGCAATACAATTTCGGGCAACTGGATCGCCAATGCTTCGGGACAGGGCGGCGCTGTATGGCTGGGCAACAGCAACACGATGACCTACAATGTCTTCACCACCAATTCGACGGGCAAGGGTGGAGCACTATATTCACAGGCTATGGTCGCGACAGTGAACCATAACCATTTTCTTTCGAACTCCGCTACGAATGGTGCTAACGTTTATTTCGCCGGGTCGGGCACACTCGATTTCACAAACAATTATTGGGGTGGCGCCACGAGCGGCCAAACAGCGATGGGTATCTGCGACAGTAGCAACGCGGGTGGAGCGTGCTCGACGAGCTCGGGTAACATCGACGCTTCAGGTGCAGTGGGCACCGCGTGGCCGCTGTGCAAAACTGCACCCTCAGACCCAGATTGCGTGGGGGCTAATTTCTGATTGGCGTGGCGCTGCCAAAGTGCTAACAGGCGCCGTGCCCCAACTCACCAACGAAATTTTCATCGCCGTCAAGCCACGCATCGTCTTTGATTATGTGACACGCCCAGACCTGTGGCATGAGTGGCACCCGGCGTCGACTTCGGCTAAATTGCCGCGTGTACCCCTGCACGAGGGCGACGAGTTTGATGAGATCATCACCGTTACCTACCCGTTCATCAAAGTGCAGCGGCCGACGCACTACCGCGTAACGTTAAGCCGCCGCGCCGATGCGTTTGAGGTGCAGGGTAGTTCATCCCTGTTCGATTTGACGATACACTACGACCTCGAAGCGCACGATGGCGGTACACGCTTCGTGCGCACCCTTACCTACGAAGTTAAGGGGCCATTGCGCTACTTCGAGCCGCTCGTAGTACGCCCCCGCATTGCCGGGCAATCAGCGACCGCCCTGGCAAATCTCAGGCGCCTTCTCGAAAATCAAGACAGCTGACCAGATCAACCTGGCCGATTTCTGGAAGCTATTCATATTGAAGCGGGCTCTCGGCAGCGGCGTTCTCTTTCTGCTGCTTTCGGCAATACCGGCAGCAGTGTTGTACTTCAACTACGATGCTATCGGATTATGGCGGCGAACAAAAATGCTGACTGCCGATGGATTGCCCGTAACTGCCCAGGTTGTTTCGTCCGTGGAAACACATGCGCGCACCGATACGTATTCTATCAGTGTGCGGTATAGTTTGCCTGGAAAAAGCCGCGTTTATCAGGCGGATTTCGAAGTCGAACGCCACAACTTCGCCCGTGCGAAGCTCTCTCAACGCATAGATCTGCTGATAGACAAGTCAAGACCAGAGCGCAGTATCGTGAAAGGCGATGAAACCTACCTGGTCTCGCTGGTCAAGGTGATGTTTCTCGATGCGCTGGTTCTCGTGGCAGCTGCGGCATTTTTTCGCCACTGGTTCAAGACCAGGCGTGGAGCGTCGGCCACGCAGCCTGGCAAATAGCGACACTGAGCTTTAACCGGAAATAGTCAGGCTGTCCCGTATTCGCGTTCTATTTCTTCGAGAAAGGCAACCTGGTCGCGCCAGCAGCGGCGCGCCTCGCCGTCGAGTGGCACAAATGCATGGAATGCATGGTGCCTGTCGGGGTAGATGCGTAACGAAGTGCGCACTGAGCGGCGCTTGAGCGCCGCGGCAAGCCGCAGCGTGTCATCTAGAATAGGGTCAGCTCCCCCGCAGAAAACGAACACCGGCGGCAATGCGCGCGCCATCTTCTCACCCGATTCGAGAAGCGAAAGCGGGTTAGCGAGCGGACGGTGCAAAGGATCAGCGGTTTTTGGTCCGATATAGGTTTCAGAGATATGTTCGAGCACAGGCATAAATGCGTCTGGAATCTTTCCCCTGAACCGGTCGATGTGGCCGACTTCAAACAGGCCGCAGCCGAGCATCAGTGCCTTGATGCGGGTGCCGAGGGAAAAAACTTCATGAGCGACGGGGTTTGCAACATCGTCGTGGCTTGCAGCGAGGCCGACTGAGAGTGCCAGATTTGCGCCGGCCGATTCACCCGCGACGATAATCTCGCTCGAATCACCCTTATAGAGCCCCGCGTTCTTTGCGACAAATTTCAGCGCATGCAGCGAATCTTCGATCGCCGCCGGAAAAGGCGCTTCCTGCGCCAGTGTATAGTTGATATTGAACACGACATAACCTGCGCGCGCGAACATCATTGCCATAATCCAGTGTGATTCTTTTGACAGCATGGTAAATCCGCCGCCATGAATATAGAGCACCACGGGAGCGTGTCCCGTGAGATTCGCCGGGCGATAGATGTCGAGCGTGTGGAAGCTCGAGCCCGACGGCAGATAGGGAATGTCGGTCAGAACCTGTATGCCTTGCGCGAGCGGGTTCCATACCGGGTGCAGGCGCCCGAGCTGGCTGAATCTGAGGTAGAACTGTTCAACGGCCCAGGCAGATATCGTGCGTATATTCATATTCTTTCTTTTGGCATGACAGCAGCGATAATATTTTGTTCGCTGATGCTTTCGACAGAGGAGAGTTTTTCAATCAACCCGGTAGCTTCTCTGAGGATAGATGAAATCTCCGGTCTTATAACTCTGTTCAGATCAGGGTAGTCTTCACAGGCCATCTCCACAACCTGTAGCTGGTTGAGCATGTTTCTTAATATGTGGTTGGTACCCCGAACCGTCGCCTTATAGACTTTCTCCTTTTCCATTTCCAGTGTTTCTCTTTCCGTGATATCAATGCAGCTGCCAATATAACCGGCAAACTTGCCGTCGTCATCAAAATAAGGACATCCCCGGTCCAGCAGCCATCGATACTCGCCATCGGCCCGCTTCAAACGGTATTTCATTTCAAATATCGTCCTCTGTTCAAAATTGGTGCGGTAATGATCCATGCAGGTTTGAAAATCGTCTTTGTGTACTCCTCCTGCCCACCCGTCGCCCAGTTCATGTTCGAGCTTCTTGCCGGTGAAGTCGAGCCAGGTTTTGTTGAAATAATTACACATGCCATCTGTGCCAGCGCGCCAGATCAGTATGGGGGACTGCTCGACCAAAGCCTCATAGGCATTGACGTTCATTGTGCAGATCCAGAAAAAAAAACGTTTACAAAGATCTCCATCTGACCTGACCGCTGAATGCGGGCCTATCGACTCGTAAAGTGCTAACCTCGAGGCGTTTTGAAAAAATGCAAAAGGCAACGTATAATTACGTATTGACAAACGTACTGGCGCTGTAAGCACAACGTCATGAAACCTGTCGACCATACACTGCTTTTCATGACCCTGGTGATTTTCGCCAATTCCCCGCTTACCACCGTACCACCCGAACAACGATCGGTCGCAATTCCCGTTGGTCGACATCATATTGCGCTGGCAGGTGCCGTAGACCAAAATGCGGGGCGCTCTTTTTTTAGCCTTTTTGGTGAGCGTTTTGATTCTGCACTCAGGGTAAGAAATTGAGCGACCCCGTTATCCAGCACTTCTCCAGCACGGCTAAGTTCTACGACGAGCGCAACCAGCAGCTCGCAGCCATTTCAGAGAACATGCATTTTCTTATTCGGCTGGTTCTCAAAGATGCACCGCTACGCGCGCGCGTGCTCTGTGTCGGAGTTGGTACAGGGGCCGAGATCCTGTCCCTGGCGCAGGCATTTCCCGAATGGACTTTCGTGGGTGTCGACCCTGCGCAGGGAATGCTCGAAGTCTGCCGCGAACGCCTCGCCGAAGCCGGCATACTCAGTCGTTGCGAACTCGTGCACGGTTATGTTCACGAGCTGCCGTTGCGCGAGGACTTCGACATCGCCCTGAGCGTGCTGGTCGCACACTTCGTGAAACGCGATGACCGGCTGAATTTCTACAAGGCCATGTGCGATCGCCTGCGCGCGAAGGGCATATTCGTCAATACGGAGATCAGTTTCGATCTCGATTCGAACGAGTTTCCGCCAATGCTGCAGAACTGGAAGGCTGTGCAGCAGCTGATGGGCGCCATGCCCGAATCTCTGGCGAATCTTGAGGTGCAACTGCGTGAAATGCTGACGGTCTTACCGCCTACTGAAACGGAGAAGATCCTCAGGGCCAGCGGCATTCCATTACCGGTGCAGTTTTTTCAGGCATTTATGATTCGTGGCTGGTATGGGGTGAAGTAGTGGAGTAGGCGCCCTACTCCCCCTTCAGCAAATAACTCCTGAGCTTTGCCGCATCGTTTGCAATTGCATCGGGCACAGGTTCCATTTTGAGTGTACCGAGATCAAAGCATGGCAGATCGGTGCGCTTGTGGTGCCCTTTCGTGTCGGGCGTTTCGAACGTCGCAGTGCGCGCGATGTTTCCCCGCTCATCGATTGCAAAAAGCCGCGCGCGGGTATTGCGATAGAAGCTGATGCGAAATTCGTTCGGTTCGTAGAGCGTATACGCACCGAGTTCTGATTTCGAGAACACCGTTACCGAAGCATATTCAGACGCAGAGCCGGCAAGGGTACCTTTCAGGCAGGTGAGGCTCGGCTTCGGATAATCGAAGTTCCACCAGCTGAGCTGGTCGATTTCGTAGACGCGGTAGAGTTCTGATTTCACGCGGTCGCTTCTGCGAGCCTTTTTGCTGGAGACAGCGGGTGCTGCGATGGCTGGCGCCGCTGGTGCAGCAGGTCTTTTGCGAGCGCGCGTACCCGCAGGTGCTTCGTACGCGGGTACCGCAGTTGGCTCTGAATCTTCGCTGTATTCTTCGCTCTTTGATCTCTTCGTCTGCGCAATCAGCACCGGTGGCAGCATGACCTCCTGGTTGTGTCCATGCTTCTGCCAGCCCTTCTGTGCATCGTAGTTGTAGACGAAAAATTTATCGCCCGAAACATCGGTGCGAAACCTGACCTTGATCTTCGTGCCCGGTTTGAGTGATAGCTCCTCACCTGCATATTTGGCGCCGACAAAGAACATGCCTGCCGATTCAAACAGCGTATCGCGGTCGCGGTGTCGAAACTCGAGGCTCACGGGAAGCGCGGCAAATTCCAATGACTTCGTTGCCTCAATGAGCAGCACTTCGATTCTCTCCCCGGGGGTATAGGTCTTGGGCAGAACAAAGCTGTCGGCCTCGATGCTGAATACCGAGCCCTTTTCGGCCCTGAGAATGTTTTTCTCCGCGGGATTGATGCGAAAATACTGGTTTGCAGGTCTCAACTTCGCCAGGTGCGGCATTTCTTTCCGTGAGGTTGCTTTCGGCGAACAGGCGGCGTGGAACGTCAGGAGCATAGCTCCTGCTATGATTGTGTGGTTCTTCATGCAGGTTAGACGCCTGGAGGTGGGCAAGAGACGAAAAATAGGTGTTCGTGCTCGGCCAGGCCCTTGGCAGCCCGGAAGGAGGATTTGAGAAATTATAAAAAGCGACTAGTCACTATGTTAATAGTTAATAAATTGCCCCGTGCCCCGCTCGCAGGCCGAACGCCGTCACGAAACGCAGCAGAAGCTGCTCGACGCAACCGTCGAATGCATAGTGAATAACGGCTTCAGCCGCCTCACCACCATCGAGATTGCCCGCACTGCCGGCGTCTCGCAGGGCGCGTTATTTCGTTACTACCCGACCAAGACCGCCGCAGTCGTCGCGGCGACCGATCACCTGTTTGCGAAGGTGATGGCCGATTTCGATGAGCTGATGGGGCAGCAGGGCGCTGGCCTGACGCAGATGGTCGACAACCTCGAAGCCTGGTTCGCTTCGGGGGATTTCATTGCGATCTCGCGGCTTTTCGCCGAGTCTTCGGCGGACGCCGAGTTGTGCGCGGCCATTCGACCTATCGTCGAGCAGCACCAGAAGAACACAGACGACCTGATTCGCCGGCTGTTTCCGGCGGCAGAGCAGGGTGTGCAGCGCACGGCCGCGCATGCGGTGATTTATCTTTTGCAGGGTATTGCGACTGAACGCCATCTTCTGCGTGACAACTGTATCGAGCGCGACATCATGCAGCTGGTGCGCAACATTGCCGGTCTCATCGAAGCATCTTCATCGTCACAGGACAAACAATAAACCAGGAGAACACCATGGAGCAGGTAATACATTACATCAAAGAAGAACCGACCATACTCGCGATTCCTTTCTACATCATTACCATGGGCATCGAGAACCTCGTGCTCTGGAAACAGAAACGCGCCTACGAAGTCGCCGACACTGCTGCGAGCCTTTCGGGTGGTCTCGGCAGTCTTGTCGTGCGTTTCTTCTGGAACGTCGCCTTCGTCTGGCTGCTTAAGCTCTGTTACGACGCAGGCCCGAAACTTTTCGCTCACGCACCACTCTGGGCGGCATGGATTGTTCTTGTTTTTCTCGATGATCTCGCGTTCTACTGGATGCACCGCCTGGCGCACGAAGTCCGCTTCTTGTGGGGTACGCACGTGGTGCACCACTCGAGCCAGCGTTACCATCTCGCTACTGCGCTCCGCCAGTCATGGACCGCGCCGATCATCGAAACTCCTTTTTGGCTACCCGTAGCCTTCGTGGGATTTCCCCCGCACTGGATTCTGATCCAGATGTCAGTCAGTCTGCTCTACCAGTACTGGATACACACAGAGACGATTCGCACTCTCGGGCCACTCGAGTATGTGATGAACACTCCCTCTCACCACCGCGTGCACCACGGGTCAAACCCCGAATACATTGATACAAATTATGGCGGCATCTTTATCATCTGGGACCGCCTGTTTGGTACCTTCGTGCCCGAGCAGGCACCGGTCCGCTATGGCTTGACCAAGAACCTCGCAACCCATAACTGGGTCACCATCCAGTTCCACGAGTTTGCCGACATGTTCCGTGATGCCTGGAATGCACCGACATGGAAGGAGCGCCTCCGCCAGCTTTTTGCCAGCCCGACCTCGCTGGCAAAAAACGCGGAAGCAAAGAGGAATGCCTGAAACAGCAACCCACGATGAACGGCGCGCACACCCGCGCTACAAATGCGTAAAGCCGGTAGAGATAACCGTCGTTCGTAAGACCGTCAAAGGTTTTTCGATTGATATCGGCGAGGGCGGTATCTCGTTTATACTCGATACCATGGTCGCTCCGGGTACAGTCAGCCTGGCGTTGCCCGAAATACAATTGGTGGTCGAATGCCGTATTCTGAATGCGCACCCAGCAGACAGGCCGGGTTTTTACCGTCACCAGGCGCAGTTCAAGTCGCCGTTACTGGTTGCGCAGCTGGAACAGTTGTTGGTATAGAGGCATTTGCCGGCATGGCAATTACCCGGGCGAGGAATGCATTTTCGGGTACGGCGAACGGCAGGTACATACCCACCTCGCCGATGCCGCCGCTCAGCACAGTGTGTTCACTGCCATTGCGCAGAATCTTACCCGCCGTTGCCAACTTTGATTCAAATTGCCCCGGAAAAAAAACTTCGAGTTCGTCACCTTCGGTGAGCCGGGTTTTCAGGTCAAACCACGCGATACCGTCGGCATCCTGGCGTTTGATGCATCCGGCGTAGTAGTGCGATTGGTAGCGGGTGTTGCCTTCTTCGTTCTGAAAATCGCGCTCTTCTTCAGGCACACGATCTTCCATACCGCGCGTAAGGAACCCTGAGAAATACTTGCGCGACGCGACCTTGTCGAGTTCAGTCAGCAACTGGCGGTCGAACGACTTGCCGTCGCGAATGTCATCGAGCGCGCGGCGGTACGTGCGCGCGATCATCGCCGCATAATAGTCATTCTTCGTGCGGCCTTCGACCTTGATCGAATCGACGCCGATTTCTGTGAGTTCATCGAGAAATTCGATCGCGCGCAGGTCTTTTGAATTCATGAGAAACGTGCCTTCGTCAGAGCTGATCAGCTCCATCTGCGCGTCGTCTTTCTCGGGGTTCTTGAGGTAGACCTGGTACTGGTCGCGGCACGCGTTGTTGCACGCACCCTGGTTTGCGTCGCGGTTCTTGAAGTAATTGCTCATGAAGCAACGCCCGCTGTGTGCAATGCAGATCGAACCGTGAACAAAGACCTCGATCTCCATGTCGGGGCAGCGCTGGCGGATTTCCCTCACTTCTGCGAGTGTGACCTCGCGCGAGAGTATCACGCGTTTGGCCCCGAACCGGTGCCAGAACTCGACCGCCGCGAAATTCATCACGTTCGCCTGTACCGAGATATGCACCGGCAGGTCGGGAAAATTATCGCGGGTGATCATGATCAGCCCTGGATCAGCCATGATGAGCCCGTCAGGTTTGAGGTCTGCCATGGCCTTGAGGTAGCGCAGGTAGCCGGGTACCTTCGAGTTGCGCGGTATCGCGTTGACCGTGAAGTAGATCTTCTTGCCGCGCGCGCGCACGAATTCGACCGCCTCGCCCAGGTTGTGCAGGCGAAACTCGTTTTCCCGCGCGCGCAGCGAGTAGCGGGGTACGCCGCAATAGACTGCGTCGGCACCGTACTCAATAGCAACCCGAAGCTTGTGCGGGCTACCGGCGGGCATCAGAAGTTCAGGTATTTTCATCGTATGGTGACACATAATCGTGGGTGGCTGCCGAGTCATACTTCGAGACGCTTCTGGCGTCACGCTGAGGGAAAAATCCGCAGCGCGGATTTTTCGTCTCGAAGCGTAGCCAGAAGCTCCTCAGCATGACAGGTTAAACTACAGGGGCTTTAATCCACTGTGATCATCGACATTACGATCTTCTGCCGTGCTGCCAAAATAGGATCCGCCGACGTAATCCCAAACCGGCGAGGTGAAGCCAAAGTTCTTCAGCGGTGCGCGGTAGTGATGCATCATGTGGTTGCGGCGAATCATCTTGAAGTACGAGTTCTTGAATTGAAAAAAATGCACTGAAAAATGCAGAAAGTCGTAGATGACATAACCCGTTATAAATCCCCCCATGAACGGCAGATAGTAGACGGGCAAGGCATAACGAAACAGAAAGAAAAGAGCGACCGCGAGGGGTATGCTGGCACCCGGCGGCATCACGAGTCGCGTTGCGTCCCGCGGTGCATCGTGGTGAATGCCGTGAGAATAGAAGTAAATGGCTTTGAAGAGCTTGTTGGTCTGCGGAATGTGGAAGATAAAACGGTGTAGAAAATATTCGACAAAAGTCCAGAACAGCATGCCGGCAGCAAATGCTGCGAGAATTTCGAGCGCCGTCAGGGCAGTGGCAGTCACGGCAAAATAGATCAGTACAGCGATGACAGGTAAGTATATAACGAATGGTGTCGCCGGGTGCACATGGCTCAGGCGTTCGAGCAGAGGGTTGTCGAACATTTTGATAGTCTCGCTTTTTTCCATAGCTTCTTTTATGGTCATACGTTTCGCCATGTGTACCCCCGGCACCCGCATCGCAGGCCTGCCCCTGCGCCTTCGCATGACTGCAGAGTCAGTCCGTCAAGCCTAATAAAGATAAATCACTCCTGTAATCTGTTATTAATTGACAGCCTGCCCCGGCTTGCGGTCGTATCGTGCCGTTCACAGAGCGTCCGACCACAGGAGTATGTTATGAAAACAGCAGATCCCAATTTTATCGGCAAAAGTATACCAGATATGACCAACGTGCAGGTCATGAGCTACCTGATAACGACTCACCACGAATTCACCCGAAACATCATGGACGAGATTGGCGAGCTGATCCACGAAGCCGGTCTCGAGTTGATTGATCCGCCCGCCGAACTGTCAGAGCTGGCGGCGATGTGGAAGAGGTACCATGAAGAGATGGTCATGCACCTGCACGACGAAGAGAAAATTCTCTTCCCGTGGATCGAGCAGCTCGACCAGTCGGGAAAAACCAGTGAAGAAATTACGCGGGCATATTCAGGGTCGGTGAAGCAGATGCTCGAAGAGCACAAGCACCATGAAGAAGATATGGAGAAAGTGAAAGTGCTCGCTGATAAACTTTCGCAGAAGGGTGGTTATGCGCCTGTGCTCGCGCGGCTCGCCTACAAACTCAAGCAGCTGAACCAGGACCTGCAGGAGCACATGGAAATCGAAAGTTCCTTGCTGTTTCCGCGGATACTCGGAAAAATACGCTGAGTCGTGGTCTCGGGGCCGTTAGCGCGCGTCGCTTTTCCAGCGAGCGAATTGCGTCGAGATAAATTCCACGACTTTTTGGTGGGTCTCTTTTTCTTTCTTTTCTACGGGCATGGCCTCGCCGAAGGCAATGTGAATCCGCCGTTTACGTTTCAGCGGGCCGAAACCTTTGAGAATTCTGCCGTTGCTCCAGAAGTCGGTCTTCAGTGCGACGGGTAGAACCTGTACACCCGCGCGTTTGGCGAGTTTGGTACCCAATGAATTAAAATTCTCGGGCACGAATGATTTCTGGCGTGTGCCCTCGGGAAACAAAATAACAGAGAGACCATCTTTAAGCCGCTTCTCGCCCTCGCGCAACACGATCTCCATATCTTCACGCGCGTTTTCGCGGCCAACAACGATTGGGTCGCGGGACTTCATGATCTTACCGAAAAACACACCGCGCATCAGCTTTTCTTTTACCACGAAGGTCGTGGGTTTGATGAGGGTTACGAGGCAGGGTAGGACGAAGGTTTCGAGTGCACTCATGTGGTTGGCGACGATGACCAGCGGGCCTTCGGCCTTGCGCAGGTTATCCATACCGCTGATTTCAAACCGGCCGCCGACAGATTCGATGGCGCGCATGACGTCGAGCGAGGTCTCTGCCCAGTTCTCATTGCCGTAGCGGTTTTCGTCGATCAGCTTGCGCGATTTGAAAACGGTGCCGACAAATTTCGCGTACAGCCACCAGCGCGAGCGCAAGAGTGCGAAATCCTGCCAGTCGGTTTTTTGGTCAGTAGGGGTGGCATAAGTATCCCCTGGAAAGGCGATCATATAGATATGATGGCAGATACAGGCCCAAAGTTGCGAAAAATTGCCGTCAGGTGACGGCAATGCGCACCATCGAAACGTCGTCGCTGTAACGACCGGCAGCCCGCAGTGCGGCATCAATTTTTTTGAGGTCGCCCCGGGCTTTTTCGGCCACTTTCAGAAACCTCTCTTCGGCCGAGTCGATGCTGCCGGCAATTTCGAGGTCATCTTTGCCGTCCGAACCAGCAAGTAATGTATCGCCTGGGTGCAGCGTCAGCGCCTGCGGTCGCAGTGCCGTAACGGCCGAAGCTCCCCCTAACTTGCGCAACCGGTTCTTGTCGTCGAGGTACCGTGCTTTACCCTTGCGGTAGAGCAGCAGCGGGGGATGTTCTGCGTTGAGGTAGAATGCCTTGCCTGTCTGGCTATTGACCAGCCCCAGTACTGCGGTCATGCTCATCGACCCCTTGAACATGCTGAAGATGTGATCGAGTTCGCGGAAGACCGACTTAAGCCAAACTTCGGGTTTAGCGGCGAGCGGGTTTGTGCCCACAGTGCGAGCCAGAATGGATTGCAGCGTAACCCCGCACACCAACGCACCTGCGGCACCCTGGCTCGACTTACCCATGGCGTCGCCGCTAAAGAAGAACAGCCAGGGCGAACGTGAGCCGCGGAAGCGCAACGGTGCAAAAAGTGTGTAGTCGCCCCCGATCTGGCCTGACTGGCCCTTGAAGCTGTAGTGCTTCTTCTGCTCGGCAAAGAAGCTCGCCTGCAGTTTTCCCAGTGAGATGTCTGAAGCTCCTAGCGGGGTCAACAGCTGCGACATCAGCAGGTAGTCGCCCTGCTGCATCTCTTCGAGCCGCGTGACGCGGTTGAGGGCTTCGCCCAGATCTTGTGTCCGTTCGGCAATCAGCGCAGCGAGGCTTTCGTTCGTATCGTGAATATACCGTATGCGTCGCTGAAGCTCTTCGGCGAGGTGGTTAAACGCGCGGGCCACCTTGCCGAGTTCATCATCAGATGCACCGCTGACGCGGACGTCATGGTCTCCTTTTGTAAAGTTCTCCATCGCTTCTGAAAGCGAACTCGCATAGTTGGCGATCTTGTGCCCGATCTTGAATGACAGCAATATTCCCAGGAAAATGACGAGCAGTATCAGAACGAAACCGCCCCAGAACAGCGTGTAGAGCAGAAACCTCGGGTACGAGGGTTTGAGTGCGATGGCGAGGCCCGGTGAGCGCAGGTCGGGCGATCCGGCAGGTGTGGCAATCGGTATAAACCGAAAGTCCATATTCTCGTTACGCTGCTTGTTTAGCCGGTCAGTATAAGTCACACGGCGCGAGACGGAGTAATCCTGGTTCTGCGATTCGTAGCCGGTTTGTGTCACGCTTGCTGTATCAGGAGCAAACGACGCGGCGATTAACTGGCCAGCGTGCACGACAAAAATTCCCGACTGCGTGAGATCTGACAGCGTGCGCGCGAAAGGGTGGTCGAGTTCATAGCCGGCCGTGACAGCCCCGATGCGGTCGTCATCAAACTGTATCGGCACAGTGTTCTGCAGGACGAGTTTGCCGTTCTCGTGCACCAGGGCAGGGCTTGATTGTCCCTCTTTCAGCGCCTTCGCGACGAAATTTTCACCTGAGCGGTCATCGCCAAATTCAGACGGGTTATGGCTGCGCACGATCACGATACCTTTGCGATCGTAGATCGTTATCCGGTTCAGCAGGGTACCTGCCTGTGCCTGGCGGCAGATACGCAATATGGGCCCGACATTGACTGTGTCGGCGAGCAGTTCTTTTTTGATAGCGGCATTCTCAGAAAGCATCTGGGCGTACACGAGCGTGCTGCGTTCGTAGAAATTGTACGCGTTTTTGGCGGCGACCATCTTTTGCAGCAGTGTTGATTCAATCTGGCCGCTGATCTGGAAGAACAACACAAGGAAAATCAGCGAAAGAATGAAGAGCATGGGCAGTACTGCGACCAGGATGATGAAGTTTATCTTTGATGCGACTGAGTACTTTTCAATGCGCTTGCGAATGAACTGTGGGGTGCGTATGCGTTCGTCGAGCAGTGCCAGGAGGCGTGTCAGCCCAGTGTGCCGCTTCTTCACGGTGTAGCTCCTTCGGGACGGCGGTAGGTGCGAACGAGTTTGCTGGTTCTGCGCACGACATCGTACATGCGGGTGCTGTTAACCACATAACCCGAGTACGGGAAACCCGAATCGCCGCCGAGTACCTTGCTGCCGTCACCCGTCGTGGTTGAGCGGCTAAGGCCAACGAGCAGTCGCCGCACTTTCTGCGCAAAGCGGTCACCGTGCTTCTTGCCGACCACCACCGCATCGTACGGTATAGGCTCGGTGCGTAACAAGATATGCACCGGTGGTTTCTGCCGCGGAAAATTCTCTTCTATATAACCATCCCATGTTGCGCCGGCGTCCGCTTTGCCGCCGATGACGGCTTCAACGACGTTGGGATGTGAGCCTAAAAAATACACCCGCGAGAAAAAACTATACGGATCAATACGACGACCCAGCAGCAACGCCAGAGGAAACTTGTAACCTGAAGATGAACCTTCTTCGACAAATGCAAAGGATTTGCCGCGCAGCGCCTCGAGCGAGCGGATTTCGGGTTTACTGATAATGATACCCTGGTAATGGTTTTTGCCGCCGAGTTGTGCCGACGCCACGTAGAGCGATTCTTTTTCGATGCCGACATCGAGCGCGTCTGCGTATGCGCCCGGTGAAAAAGATGCGATGTCGATGAGACCGCGGCGAAGGTCACCGAGCAGTTCACTATATTCCTGCACGATCATCAGTCTTATTCGCACCTGCAGTTTTTCGGAAAGGTAGTCGGTGAGTGGTTCGTAGGCGCGTTGCATCTTTTCGAGCTCGCCCCAGGGCGTGACGCCGAAGTTCATTGTGCGGCTATAGTGGCGTTCGTCCTTCAGGACTCTTTGCGGCTGCGCTGCATGTCCATAAACTTCTTCGGGTCTGCCTGCAACCAGATCAGATTTAGATGAAGCAGATTCGCCGCTGCAGGACACGAACGGCAGAATCAGGATAAGCAGTTTGACGTAATGCACGTGTGCTGCCATGGTGCAACCTGCGTACGTGCGCCCGAAAAGCAACCACAAAGGCGACCCGCAGTGCATTTGGTTTACAGCGGCCGGGCGCGCGCCTGCCTGGCATATGCGCATTTCGGTCGTCCAGGGCGACATTACTGAACAGCAGGTCGACGCAATCGTCAACGCGGCCAACTCGCAGCTCATGGGTGGCGGCGGTGTCGACGGCGCGATTCACCGCGCAGCGGGGCCGGAGCTCATGCAGTTCTGCGACACGGTGCGCGCGCTTGAAGGCGGCTGTCCTACGGGTTCGGCGGTGATAACGCCCGCGGGCAAACTACCGTGCCGGTATGTAATCCACGCCGTTGGGCCTGTCTGGCATGGCGGTAGCAAGAGCGAAGACGAGCTGCTCGCGTCAACCTACCGCAAGGCGTTGCAACTTGCAGAAGAGCACGAGCTCCGCACGATTGCTTTCTCTAACATCAGCACGGGGGTGTATGGATTTCCTAAAGAGCGTGCGGCTAAGATTGTCGCGAAGGTCATGGCAGAGTTTGCGTCAGGCGCAAAGTTCCTGGAAGAAGTGCGCTTTGTCTGCCATGATGCAGAGAACCTGCGATTGTACCAGCAAGCCTTCAAAAATTAGCGGCTTTGGCTCGCGCGCCAGCAGTTCAAGGTCGATATGGGCTGCTGTGCTTCCGATCCAGTTCGTCTGTGAGTTCCGTGGTATAAAGTGGAAGCCACTGCCGTTACCACAGGGATGGTAGATACTTTCAGGATAAGGGTAATCTAGGGGGGCACAACCACCTTCAACCGCTTCGGCCCAAAAAACATGAATTTCTCACCTTAAAAAAGCTGGCGACGTCAATCGAAAATGCCCTGTAGATTGCACATTTCCAGGGCTTTATCCTGTCAGAAAATGAACAAACCGTCATTTTCTTGACCCGGTAAGAAGCTCTCTGGCCGCTGAATCTGGTGGTGAGCCCGTCGCACCAGTATTCACGCGTTAAAGAGGTAATATGAAATCAGAATATATTTCAGTCCCCGTTGCTTACGGTTCGATCAACATGCAGGTCGCAGGCCCCGAGTCTGACACCGCAATCCTCTTTATACATGGCTGGCCAGATTCGCACGATACCTGGTCGCACCAGATGGATTATTTTTCAGCGAAGTACCGCGTGGGAGCGATGGACCTTCCCGGTGTCGGCGGCAGCGATGCGCCGGCCGAGCGCAGCGGTTACCATATCGACAACATTCTGCCTGTAGTATCGGCGGCTGTTAAAGCACTTAAATCGAAAAAGGTTCACCTCGTTGCGCACGACTGGGGTGCGATCATCAGCTGGGTGTTCGCCTCGCGGCCCGAGTATGCGTCGCAGATCGCCTCGTTCACAGCTGTGAGCGGCCCGCACCCCGCACTTGCGCGCGAAAACCTATTCGGTAAATTTCGCTCGCTCAACCCTAGCAAGATGCTTGAGGGTGTGCAGCAGACTGCGAAATCGTGGTACATCTACCTGTTCCAGCTGCCGCACGTGCCCGACTTCATCTTCAACAACTTCGGCCGTCTCGTGTGGCCACGCGCGCTGATGCAGGGCGGTGTACCCGAGGGCGACCCGCTGCTCGATGCGAGCCAGGAAGAAATTTCACGCAACGTCGTGAACCCGCTCAACCTCTACCGCGAAATGCTACAGGGGCAATGGATTGAAGTGCCGCAGCGGATTGATATCCCGGTACAGGTGATAATCCCGAACCACGACCTCGCGATCACCCCTGAAATCTACTCCAACGTGACCGACGTCGCCCCGCAGGCGCAGCTGCACTACGTCGATGCCAACCACTGGGTGCAACGCTCGCACCCGCAGTTGGTGAATGAGTTAGTAGAGAAGTTTATTTCTTAGGCACAGTAAGAGGCAGCCCAACCTTGCTACCGGGCTGCCGTAAATCTATTTTTTCAGTTTCTTGTCGCAGAACGCCTGGGCAGGGCAAGACCTGAGGCCCTTAGCGCCACGAAAATTTGTCTGAAAGAAATCTCCCTTATCAAAGATTGCGCCTGTCAGATCGGCGCCTTGAAAATTTGAACGCGATAGATTTGCTCCTGTCAGGTTTGCGCCCCGCAGGTTGGCCCCCTGGCCTTCTGTTCGGTGTATGTACGCGTTGGTCAGATCGGCATTCGCCAGGTTCGCTTTGATCAGCGTTGCACCGGAAATTTTTGCTTCAGCCAGGTTCGCACCAGACAGATTTGCGCCAGTTAGATTCGCGACACCCAATTGTACCCCGGCAAGGTTTTGACCCGACAGGTCGGCTTTTCGCAGATTGCAATTGATGCACTCTTTGGTTTCTAACAGCTGCTTTCGCGCCGCGTCATCGGCATAGATGCTGGCAAAAACCGCCAAGAGCAGCAAGATTCTTGTTGTTTTCATGCAGTATGAGCTGTCCAGGCTGATAGGTAGTCGAACAAATTTACGCGGGGCAACCTGGAGCCAAATCTTACGCCGGTAAGATAGATCGCTTTCTTTCGAACAACCCATCGGGCAG
Organism: Spirochaetota bacterium; assembly: GCA_049323535.1. Lineage (GTDB taxonomy): Bacteria > Spirochaetota > Leptospiria > Turneriellales > Turneriellaceae > Turneriella. The sequence continues at coordinate 50,994 of JBMOPL010000010.1, forward strand.
CGAGTAACGAAAAATGCGCTTTAATACCTCGCCGTACTGTTTCACGAAGCTGCCCGTGTTGTAGTGCTGGCCATACTTCGCGCAGATCTCGCGCACGCGCGGTGCCATTTCGGCGTAGCGCCAGGCAGGAATATCAGGAAACAGGTGGTGCTCGATCTGGTGGCTCAGGTTGCCCGACAGAATGTGGAACCACCAGTCACCCGTGAGGTTGCTCGAACCACGTAACTGGCGCAGGTACCAGGCACCGCGGCTTTCGTCGGTCACCTCTTCTTGCTTAAAGGTTTCTGCGTCGCTGGTAAAGTGCCCGCAGAAGATGATCGCATGCGCCCAGACGTTGCGCATCAGGTTTGCCGCAATATTTCCCGTTAGCACCGGTACGGCATTCAAACCGGCAGTTGCGGGAAAGTAGACGTAGTCTTTTGCAGCCTGCGCAAAAATTTTCCTCAGCACCGGCACGACGTCTTTCAGCGCGAGTTGTTTTTCGCCGTCTTTGATGCGGTCGGTTTCGAGGTCGTGCAGAGCAACACCGTATTCAAACAGCAGCGAGAGCGCAGTATTTGAGATCGGCTGCAGCAGGTGCTGTGGCTTCCATGGTTCGTCGTCGGTCAGGCGCAGAATGCCGTAGCCCAGGTCGCGGTCTTTACCGACGATATTCGTGTACGTATGGTGCATGTAGTTGTGCGAATGGCGCCAGCCGTCTGAGTGCGATGCGGTGTCCCATTCGTACGTCTGCGAATGCAAGTCGGGGTCGTTCATGAAGTCGTACTGGCCGTGCATCACGTTGTGCCCGATTTCCATATTCTCGAGAATTTTCGCGATACCAAGTGAGTACGCGCCCTTAAGCCATGAAACCGGATTTTGCCCGTCGGTCTTCAGCAGCTCGCGGCCCAGGATCTCATAGTCCCGGCACAATTGTATGATATCGCGTATATACTGCGCATCTTCTTCGCCCACTTTGGCGAGCGTCTCGGCACGCACCTGGTCGAGCTCTGCGCCGAAGGATTCGATTTCTTCTTTTGTGAGTGTTTTGCTTTTCATGGTTTTCTCCTTTGTGACCACCCCGTCACTTCGTGCCACCCCTCCTTGGCAGGAGGGGAGCCTTGCGCACAAGACTCTCCCCCTGCTAAGGGGGAGTACGGCGAAGCCGGGAGGGGGTTCAAATCTCTACTTCTACTCTTCCTATTGCCTGGCTGACACAGAGCTGGATGTTCTCTTCGCCCTGCGTCAACTGGCCCGTCAGGATATTCATAACGCTGCCGGTCTTTTTGTGTGCCTTACATTCGTGGCAGATGCCGCGCCGGCAGCCATGCTTGGGTTTGAGGCCAGCTGCTTCTGCCGTTTCGAGCAGGTTGCCGTTCGCTTTCACTTCAATGCCCGAACGCACAAATTGTACCGTACCTTCTTCTGTGCTGCTGGTTGCGGGCAGGGTGTAGTATTCGGTCGCAATGTGGGAGTATCCCCGGTCACGAAACGCAGTTTCGAGATCGCGGACAAATTCTCCCGGGCCGCAGAGGAAAACGGCAGAAGCCGCAGTTTCGTGTTCTGTCCCCAGAAGAGAAAAAGCTCCCACTGCATTCAGGCGCCGTTTCTGGAAGTCACTTGCTTCGCCTAAAAAGAAATGGGGAAATAAGTTGGAGTGTTTTTCGGCAAGGTGCTCGAGCTCTGCGCGAAAGATGATCGCCTCTTCAGACCGCGCGGCATGCAGGAAGTGTATTGGTGTTTGTGTCTTTTCTGCCAGTAGCTTCTGCGCCATTGCGAATACCGGCGTGATACCGCTGCCGGCAGAGCAGAAAACATAAGAGCCAAAGGTCTTTTGCGGCAGTACGAAATCACCTTTCGGTTGTGAAATCTCGACCGTTGTACCTTCTGCGGCCTTTTCATGCAGGTAGTCTGAAACGAGGCCACCGCTCTGCCGCTTGATAGTGATGCGCAGGGCGCTATCGCCCTGCGGTGAGGTGATGGAATACTGCCGCACATGGCGCACGCCGCGAATCTGCACGGCGACATCGATGTACTGCCCGGCGCGGAATGTTGGAAAACCCGCCGGCGTCTGAAGTACCAGGCTGATGGTGTCTGCGGTCTCTTGCCGCCGCGCGATCACCTGCGCCGCGGGACGGTAGTTACCACTGCGGCCAACGACATACTGCTGCGCCGAAGGACTGAAGATACCTGTGCGCGCATAGTTGGGTAGCAGCCGTTCGATGTGCTGGAAGGCATCGAGCAAGTGCGTCTGGATCGTGTTTTCCATAAGTCCTCCTGGTGTTGTTGCCTGCGGCAGCGTCACCGAGACCAATCTAACGGTGTTAAATATAATGTAAACAATTGTTTATCTTTTTCGCGGTGAGCTGGCTTTGGCGGGTTCCGGAGTCTACTCCTGGCTCTGTTTTCAGGGGCCGGCCGGAAACGCGTTTGGCTGTGCATGGAAAAAGAATCTGTTGACCGGCCGCGATTATCCTCATCGATTGCTAACCCTATTTTAAGGAGACCATTGTATGAAATACCTCTCGCTCCTGCTCGTTCTGAATTATGGCCTTCGTGCCGAGCTTGCTGGCAATGACCTGGAAAGCTACCTGCTTGAAGGTAAATTCGGACCCGAATTGGCATCTCCCGATGCTGCCACCTCGGCCCCTGGTAGCTACATTTCTTTCACCAGCACAGGGACCAACAATTACGAAATAATTGGCTGGCCAGGTGGTGTTGAGGCGACCGGTACCTATAAAATCAAGGGAAAGAAGGTCGTTCTTGAGGGTGGCAGGACATGCGTGCTCAACCAGAAATCCCGGTCCCTGGTAGTCACGGATGAGCTCAAATGTGGTAGCACAATCTATTATAACGTGAGGACGCGCCGCCCTGAAGGCGATGAGGTGACGATTCGTGGCCAGAAATCCGTTCTTATGGGAGCAAAAGATGGTAAGTTGACCACCGCAGCAGTCTATCGGGCAAAACCCAGCATCAAAGCTGCTTCAATCGTGTGCGATCACGAGGGTGCTGTGGGGTCGCGTAGCCCGCTGGTGAACGGGTTTACTGTTATTGCGAGAACAAAAGACAAAGTGAAAGTCAATAAGTGGGAGAACTATTGGTATTACGTGTCTGTGCCCGATGATGAATCGCGGTCCTGCCGGGCTTCTACAGGTTGGGTTTTTGCCGAGTTTGTAGGAGTGCGCTAAGACCTGGCCTTATAACCCTGACAGGTCTGGCGTCGCGGCAGCTCTCACTGATAAGCGCAGCGAAAGCCAACGCGGGAGTTCGTGTAGGAGCTCGAGGGTTCAAAATCGAGGTTGTAGATTCCGCCGTCTGATCCGTTCGACAGATGTCCGCCGCGCATCGCATAGCCGTTCGAGCCCTGTGTGTCGCGCCAGTACATGCCGATGCCATTGGTTGACAGCAGGCCTGTATCGTTACTCTTGAAGGTATTTGCCGGCATGGATGTAGTCGGCGTCGGTGCGTTCACCTCGACGTACGTAGAGCTTGTGCCCGCCCGGTCGGTGAGCAGGAACCAATCGATAAATTCCTTCGCATTACCTGCAAAATCCCAGATTATCTCTCCATTCGCTAAAACATGTGTCCGGCGCTGTACATGGTGTACCGTTGGCGAGCAGGTGTCGCCAGTGCCGACGCACGGGCTGTCGTCGGTACTGGCCGCCAGCGTGTTTGGTGGTACGTTGTCTGAATGACCGCGATTGAGCGTTCCCGAGCTGACAGTGCCCGTAGACCAATTCGTGGTGGTGGCCTCGATACTGCGCGCGATGGTCATCCATTCTGCATTGGTAATCAGGTGGTACTGTGTGCCCAGAAGAGCGCACGCATTTTTTGCATTTCCCTGTGTGATGTTCACCCAAGGTTGATCGGCAGCCTTTGAGACAGGCGAACCTGTACAGGCGGCACCGGTAGCATCGTTGTTGCACTTCATTTCGTATTTCGAGACGCAAAAATCAGCCGTGGTGCCTACGGCATTGTTTGCCGACACCGGAATGTAATTCGCGGGACAGTTCGCGTCTGTAGCGATGGTAATCAGAGAAGCAAGGCTTGTTCCGCTTGAGTCACTCGCGGTGACAACTGCAGAGCCGATCGAACTGGGCGCTGTATAAACCAAGCCCGACACGGTGCCGCTGCCGCTAAATAGCTTAAGCGTATAAGGCGGAGATCCTCCCGATATTGTGTATTGCACAGTTTTTGAAACAGCGACGGTTACAACCGCGGGCGAAATTTTTAGGGGCGTCTTGATTGCCGCGCCAGAGAGATAATCGTCCGTCGGGACATTCTGGCAGCCTGCCAGAATAAGCATTGCAAGCAGGCAAGGTCTGGCACGCATACTCATCTCCTGGCGCAAGCGCCGGCCCATGCAGCCCCCACTCCGTCAGGCAGGCAACCACAATACCGCAATCTTAATAAGGACGGGCAGAGGGGAGCATAGAGAATAAAAAGAAATTCTGTTGACGGCACCAATACAATAGCTAATTCACCTTTAGGTTAATTAACTGGTAGGTTAATTTATAAAGTCCATGTCGCCGCGTAACAAGCCATTTCATAAGGTGGGATCTCAAAAGTTATGAAAAACGCCGCCCCAATGAGCCGCCAGGTTCGCCTCGAGAAGCTACTACGCGAGGCCTTTCCTGTTGCCGCATTCCAGCTGTTCGACGACTCGCGAGAGCATGCAGGCCATGCGCATGGCCAAAGCGGCGAAACGCACTACAGGCTGCGTATTGTCGACGACAGTTTTCGGGGAGAGTCGCGCGTGCAGAGCGAACGGCGTATCTTCAAGGCGATCAAGCCCGAGTTTGACGCCGGCCTGCATTCGTTTGTGATTGAAGAAATTACTTCGAGGCCCCTGCAATGACCACGTCAACTTCCAGCAGCGATCATTTGAGCCTGACCTTTGCTGCGCTCGCCGACCCGACGCGGCGTGCGATGCTGACGCGCCTGGGTAAAGGGCCTGCCACCGTCACCGAACTCTCGAAGCCCTTTAAGATCAGCGCGCCCGCGATCACCAAGCACCTCAAGGTGCTCGAAAAGGCGGGGTTGATCACGCGCGAAAAAGAGGCGCAGTGGCGTCGCTGCCGCATAAAAGCTCAGCGTCTTAAGGAAGCAAACGAATTCATCGAGCGGTACCGCAAATTCTGGGAAGACAGTTTTGACCGCCTTGAGGTTTATTTGCAGAAGCTGCAGGCAAAGGACGCACAGCCTGCGAGAGAACAGAGCGCTGAAGGTGAAGGTATTTAGGTGGAGCTATAATGGGTAAGGTTAAGGTTGCAGCATTTGCGGTTTCTCTCGATGGTTACGGAGCTGGCGCGAACCAGAGTCTGGAGAATCCCCTCGGGGAGCGAGGCCCAGAATTACACAATTGGTTTTTTCCCACGCGTACTTTCCAGTCAATGCATGCCGGTTCAGACCAGGGAACAACAGGTATAGATAATAGCTTCGCTGAAAAATCTTTTGAAAACGTCGGCGCATGGATTCTCGGGCGAAACATGTTTGGACCGATTCGCGGCCCATGGCTCAATGACGACTGGAAGGGTTGGTGGGGTGAAAATCCTCCCTATCATGTGCCGATCTTTGTGCTGACACACCACAAGCGCGAGCCGCTGCGTATGGCCGGCAATAACACTTTTTATTTCGTGACCGATGGCATTGAGTCGGCGCTTCAACAGGCCAAAGCTGCTGCGGGCAATAAAGATGTGCGCATCGGTGGTGGTGTTTCGACGGTAAGGCAATATCTGCAGAAAGGCGCGATAGATGAGATGCACCTTGCATTCTCGCCGGTATTCTTGGGCCGGGGAGAGAACCTGCTGCAGGGGCTTGATCTGCCGGCTTTGGGTTTTACGAAAATTGAGCATACCATGGGCGAAGGTGCGCTACACCTGCTCGCAAAGAAGGAGTAAAGAATGGACAAAACAAAAATCACCATTGAGGTGCAGGTCGCTGCCCCGGTGCAAAAAGTCTGGGATTACTATAACAAGCCGCAGCATATCACGCAATGGAATTTTGCGCACGAATCGTGGCAATGCCCGAGCGCTGAGAATGACCTGCGCGCAGGTGGTAAGTTGAAATCACGCATGGAGGCCAAAGACGGCAGTTTTGGTTTCGACTTTGAGGCGACGTACGATGAAGTCATCGACCATAAACGCATCGTGTATACCATCGCCGACGGCCGCAAGGTCGAAACCGATTTCGCCGAGGTCGGGGGCAAAACCCGCATTGTCACTGTTTTTGAGGCTGAGTCAGAAAATCCGGTCGAGATGCAGAAGGGCGGCTGGCAGGCGATCCTGGATAATTTTAAAAAATACGCGGAGGCAAACTGATGGCAACGAAAAAGGCAAAGAAAAAGTCTGCAAAAAAAGTGGCGGCACCTAAGTCTAAAAGCGGCGCCACGGGGTTGAAGTATGTGGGAGCGAAAGCTCACCAGATTACACCCTTCCTGATGTTCAACGCGAACCCCGAAGAGGCAGCCAGGTTCTACGCTAAGATCTTCAAGAATTCAAAGATCCTCAGCGCGAACCCGATGCAGGCAGACTTTGTGCTCAACGGCCAACGGTTCTTTTCGTACAACGGCGGCGATCATCCGAATTTCAAATTCAACTGGGGTGTCTCGTTCATGATTAGCGTGGAAACGCAAAAGGAAGTCGATTACTACTGGAATGCACTCACGGCAGACGGCGGCGAAGAGAGCATGTGTGGCTGGGTGAAAGACAAATTCGGTCTTTCCTGGCAGGTAACACCGAACATATTGCTCAAGCTGATTTCGCACAAGGACAAGGCAATTGCCGACCGCGCGCAGAAGGCCATGCTGAAGATGAGAAAAATTGATATCGCAGCGTTGAAAGCGGCGGCCGAGGGCAAGGATGCCTAGGGCCGACGCCGCCATGGATGGCGTCCGTGCGTTGGCCGAGGGCAAGGATGCCTAGGGCCGACGTCGCCATGGAGGGTCGCTGACCCGACGACCCGGCGGGCGTCCGTGCGTCGGCCGAGGGCAAGGATATTAAGGAACAAACAATGGCGAACCACGAAATCAACTACAGGCAAGTACTCGAACGCGAAGTTGTCCTGACGCGCGTCATAGACGCAGAAAAAAAAATGGTCTTTGCCGCGTTCGCATCGGCAGAAGCACTCGGCGAATGGTTCGGCCCCGCTGGGTTCACGACCACCACGTTTGAATTCGACTTCAAGGTTGGCGGCCGCTGGCGTTTTGAATTTAAAGGGCCCGATGGCACAATCTACGGCAACCGCATTGAATATGCTGAAATATCACCATTCGACCGCATTGCCTTTCACCACGGCTCTGACGTCGATGACGACCCCGGCCGGTTCTTTGTCACCATTACGCTCGATGAGCAGCAGAACAAGAAGACCGTAGTTTCGCTGCGGCAGCTGCACCCAACTGCCGAGCGGCGCGCTGCGGTGATTGGTTTCGGCGCGGTCGAATTCGGCATGCAGACACTCGACAAACTGGCGGCATTTGTTGCGAAGCTCCCCCACCCATCCTCCCCCGCAAGCGGGGGAGGTGCCCATCAGGGCGGAGGGGGACTATGAAGAATTTCGAACTAAAATTGGAGCGCGTGCTCGACGCGCCAAGAAACCTGGTCTGGCGCTGCTGGACCGAACCAAAGCACCTCATGCCATGGTTCTGCCCCGCACCCTGGAAAGTGGTGGATTGCCGTATCGACCTGCGGCCGGGCGGCGAATTCTATAATGTGATGCAATCGCCCGAGGGAGAAAAATTCCCCAACGACGGAGTGTTCCTCGAAATCGTGCCCGAATCGCGTTTGGTATGGACCAATGCCTTCAAGACGGGTTGGATTCCGAACCCGGGGGCAAATCCCATGCTGACGACCATCGTGCTCGAGTTTGAAGATTCGGGTAATGGCAAGACCAATTACCGCGGTATAGCGAGGCACTGGACACCTGAGGCAACTGAGCAGCATGAGAAGATGGGCTTCTATGATGGCTGGGCGGTGGCAGCAGACCAGCTCGTGGCGTATACGAAGACCATGCGGTTGTGATATGGATTACATCAAGTCTATTACTGTAACCCGCATTTTTAACGCACCCCGCAAGCTGGTGTTTGAAGCATGGCTGGATGAAAAGCACCTGCAACAATGGTGGATGCCGCGCGGATTCACCAATCCCGTCTGCAGAATTTCTTCAACCAGGACGCCCGGCCGTGCAGAGACGGGCTCTAAGCTCACTGTCGTTACATACCACCCCGACTTCGGTGAAATGCCACAGAGCGGGATCTTCGATGAGGTGTTGCCCTTCGACAAGATTGTCTTCAGCACGACTGCATTCCCCAACGACCAGGGAAAACCGCAGCTGCGCGGACACAATGTCCTGCTCTTTAGCGACGAAGGGACGGGCAAGACGCGCATGGTTCTGACCGCAGGAATTCTCGAAGCGGGGCCTGGCCTCGAAGGTGCACTGGCAGGCATGGACCAGGGCTGGGCCGAGACGCTCGATCGCCTGGGCGAACATGTCGAAGACACATCAGACCGCGAAATGTCCGTCAGCCGTCTCGTTGATGCACCACGTGAGCTGGTGTGGAAAATCTGGACTGAACCCGAACATGTCAAGGAATGGTGGGGGCCGAATGGCTTCACCAATTCGATCCATAAGTTCAACCCGGTACCCGGTGGTGAATGGATCTTTACAATGCATGGCCCCGACGGCACAGATTATCCGAACTCGGTCCGCTTCGTGGAAGTCATCAGAAACGAACGGCTGATTTACGATCACGCGCAACCCGAAGATGGTGGATCATTCCGCACCTTTGTGCATTTCACCGATGAAGGTGGAAAGACCCGGTTATCGATGCGCGCCGTGTTCAGCACGATCGAGTACCGTCAATTGCTGATGGAGAAGTATGGTGCGCTTGAAGGCCAGCAGCAACACATTGCGCGCATGGTCGAATACGCAGACAAATTACGGAGCAGGGGGATTTAGATGAGCTACATTGACGGATTCGTTATTCCAGTGCCGCTGGCGAAGAAAGATGCCTACTTCGAAATGGCCAGGATGGCCAAGGCGCTCTATCTCGAATGCGGTGCACTGCGCGTGGTCGAGGCATGGAACGATGACTTGCAGAAAGGCAAGATCAACGACTTTCGCACGGCCGTGATTGCCGAAGCAGACGAGGGTGTTGTTTTTTCCTGGATTGAATGGCCCGACAAGGCTACCCGCGATGCAGGTAACCAGAAAATCATGAATGACCCGCGTATGGCCCCGGCCGGGGGGCTACCGTTCAGCGGTGCCCGCCTGATTTTCGGGGGCTTTTCCGTCTTTTCAGATACTGATCATACATAAGAGAGAAACACCAATGAATATAACACCGACAAGAAGGGCTTTTTGGGCCAGCTGGATAATGAGCGGCCTCGCGATTGCATTCCTCACCTTTGACGGCGTGCTCAAATTCTTTCTCGACAAGATGCCACCCGAAGCGCTGGCCGATTCGGCGAAGCTCGCATACCCGATGAACATCATGCCGGGTATCGGCGCGACGCTACTGGTCTGTGTTCTGCTCTATGCGGTACCGCGCACCGCGATACTCGGGGCGATTCTTCTCACGGGGTACCTCGGTGGGGCGGTTTCAGCGCACGTGCGCATCATGAATCCATGGCCAAGCCACATACTTTTCCCGGTCTATTTCGGTATTCTTATCTGGCTGGGGCTTTATTTGCGCGTGCCGGAATTGCGCAATTTTCTCCCAGTGAAAAAACCATGAGACTCAACAGCATCTACCTGAACTTTGCCGGCAACGCCGAAGAAGTTTTCAACTTCTACAAGTCTGTCCTGAAGCGTGAGTTCGACTCACTGGTGCGCTTCAAAGACATGCCGATGCCGGGCACAACACTATCTGAGGTCGAGGGTAACAAGATCATGAACATCGCGCTGCCGATCGGCAGTCACAGTGCCCTCATGGCTTCCGATGCGCTCGAATCGTTGGGGCAAAAGGTTGTTCAGGGGAACAACTTCTATATCAATTTATCGCCCGAGTCAAAGCAAGAGGCAGACCGCCTTTTCGCAGAGCTTTCAGCCGGCGGCAGCGTCGAGATGGCGATGGCTGACATGCCGTGGGGCGATTACTGGGGCTGCTTCAGGGATAAGTTCGGGATCGGCTGGATGATCAGTATTCCGAGTAATTAATTCCGCTGCCGGACGACCAATGTCTATGAGTAAAATGCCGACCACAAACTTAACCTTTGCCGTCCGCCGGCTGGTGCCCGGTGACGTCGATGCATTCCGCGAGCTCAATGAGCTTTTTGCCGAGGCCTTTGACGATGCCGTCCACTACCAGCAGGCGCCGCCACCCGATTCTTACCTGCAGGGCCTGCTGGCTAAGCCGCACGTGATCGTCCTTGTGACGAAGGTTGAAGGCAAAATGGCCGGTGGTCTCGTTGCGTACGTACTCGACAAGTTTGAACAGGAGCGCAGCGAGGTCTATATCTACGACCTGGCAGTGCGTGAAGAATTCCGCCGCCGCGGCATTGCCAGGGGTCTTATTCTCGAGCTCAGGAAGATTGCCAAAGAAATTGGGGCATGGGTTATCTATGTGCAGGCCGATAAAGACGAGGATGATCTGCCCGCGCGGCAGCTCTATGAGTCGCTGGGTGAGCGGGAAGATGTCTTTCATTACGATATTGCGGTGAACTGATGTCGAAAATCGAAAGCGCAGAAAGAATCTACATTGCCGATAGAAAGGCATTGCGGGCCTGGTTCATCAAGAATCACGCCCAGGTTGATTCCTTTTGGTTGGTTTACGACAAGGTTAAGGACGGGAAACGCCACCTGACCTATGACGACATCGTTGAAGAAAGTCTCTGCTTCGGCTTTATCGATAGCCAGCCGCGCAAGGTATCAGAGACGCAGGCAAGTTATTATATCAGCCGTCGCAAAGCGAAAAGCGAGTGGTCAAAGCGCAACAAAGAGAAAGTCGCAGAATTGACGAAGAGAAAACTCATGCACGCCTCGGGGCTCGCGGCAGTTACCCGGGCCAAAGAAGACGGCTCATGGTCGAAAATCGACGGTTCTGAAAACCATGTGATGCCCGGGGATTTCGCAAAAATACTGGAGAAGCAGGCGAGTCTACGTAAACATTTCGATAGCCTGGCTCCATCTATGCGCAAAGCCTTTCTACACCGTTTACAATCCGCCCGGACGCCCGAGACCCGCAAGAAGCGACTCGATTTTCTTGTGCAATTGCTCAGGGTGAAAATTCGCCCGTCTGAATACCGTGCCGCCTTCACGAAGGGAGTTATTCCCCAGCGATGAAAAAAACCTGTGCAAACGGCCATGTCTTTGAGAAGTCGAGCGATTGCCCGACGTGCCCGGTCTGCGAGTGCGCCAAACAACATAACCCCGATCTGCCAAAGCTCGGCGGGCCAGCACACCGGGCATTGGAACGCGCCGGCGTTCGCAGTGTCAGCGACCTCGCGGATTGGAGCGCAACCGAGTTACTGGCGCTCCACGGCGTGGGACCAACCACCATCCCCAGGCTTCAGGAAGCGCTCAAAAAAAACGGACTTTCCCTGAGAAAAAAATGACGTCCTTATCTTTTTTTCCTAAATTTGCCTTCGGTTCTCATAGCGATTGTTTTCAGGTCCCGTCGGGCAGACCTTACGTAAATGCCCCGGCTACCAGGTCTCTACCTGATGCAGAACCCGATTTTCCAAAAGTAATTACCTATTTAAGGAGATAGCTATGAGCAAATCAAAATTAATTACCTATTGGGTGACGACGATCCTGCTGGCAGCAAATTACGCTTTCGCGGGGGTAATGTACATCAGCAAGGGTGAGCCGGTAGTGGAAGGCGCCAAAGCGCTCGGATACCCATTGTACTTCATGGTATTGTTGGGGTACTGGAAGCTTGCCGGTGCTCTTGCGATCATTATCCCCAGAACCCCGCTCATCAAAGAATGGGCCTATGCCGGCATGTTCATTAACCTGACCGCGGCCTCAATTTCGAACTACGTTTCAGGGCTGGGTGCAAAAGAGATAATCGCACCGCTCACAATGATTCCGTTCCTGGCGATTTCCTGGGCACTGCGCCCTGAGAGCCGGCGCTTTAACGGGCCTCTGCTCTGATAGTCCGGAAAGATGTCGGTAGCTGATTCAGAGCTAATCATTGAACGTGTCTTCGACGCTCCGCGTGAGCTGGTTTTCAAGGTCTGGACAACGCCTGAGAACATGCTCGAATGGTGGGGGCCAACCTTCTGCCCATCGAAGCAGGTTGACATGGATATTAGGCCCGGCGGCAAATGGCGCTGCTGTCTCGATTCACAGGTTCACGGCGGCGACCTGTGGCAGAACGGGGTGTTCCGGGAAGTCAGACCCTATGATCTGCTCGAGTTCACGTTTGTGTGGGAGGCCGAGGGTGACATGGGCGTTGAGAATGTCGTCACCATACGGTTCTTCGATGAAGCTGGCAAGACGCGCATGCACTTTCGGCAAGCGCCCTTCACTGCGGTTTCTCAGCGCGATGCAAACAATGGCGGATGGTCGAACATGTTCATCCGGCTGGAAGACTATCTGCAGAAGGTGAAACAGTAAATGCAACGAGGTCCACTGGCTCAGCCAGAAAATCCAGTGAGCACGACTGCCAGGTGGTGCGTTACGATGCATGCCCCGGTTAGTATAAACCGGGGCAAGATTTTTACTTTACAGGCTTACGGTGTAAGCTATTTTAGTTGGGCTGCTTGGGCTATAAGGTCCATCCAGCAGGGGGAGTTATGAACACCAATACCGAACAGAAAGAGCGAATGATTGATCGCTGGCTGAACAAATATACCAGGTTTATGACCGCGATACCCGAGTTCTCCCAGCGCCGCCGCTGGAGCATTCTTGGCTTCTTTGCGGCCCTTACTGTTGCGCTCAGCTTTGGGCTCGGCAATCTGAAGGTCGACCAGACCTTTGATACGTGGCTCGATGCCGGTGACTCTTCGCTGCTCGACTACCATCGTTTTCGCTACTTCTTTGGCTCGGACGAATATGTGCTCATCATGTTTAAGCCCGCCGGTAAAGAGGTCTTTGATGCCGACACGCTGAAGAAAGTTAAGGCTCTCGAAGACGATCTCAACAAAAAGCGTATCGAGAAAGATTCACCCCTTGGGCGCATAACCCGCATTCGCACGATTGTTAGCGCTGACTTTCTCGAGTCAAAGAATGACACACTGAAGAACCGTAAGTTTATCGGGCAGACGATTCCGGACAATAAGCTGTTGGCAGAAATCAAGAAAGTCGCATTCGCGCAGCGGGATTTTCCTGGCAGTTTCTTCTCGAAGAATTCTGAGTTCGGGGCGATCATGATCCTGACCGACTATGGTGCCCGCATCCAGAAAAGCAAAGATCCGCAGAAGGCCGCTGGCTCCGCAGAAGAGTTCGACTTTTCTGACAGCAAGGCGGCGAAAAAAGACCGCAACAAAGTGCCAAAAATGGAGAGTGCCGACCCCACGGACTATCTGGCGTTCAACGCCGAACTCGAAAAGGTATTGAAGGCCCACAACTGGGCAAACCCGACTGTAGGCGAACCCTCGTCGCAGGTTATGGATTACCTGATTGGCGGCGGCCCCTGGGTGGCGTCATTCTTCATGAACATCATGATGACCCAAATGGGAATGATCATGGGGCTTGCATTGCTCCTCATACTCGTAACTCTCGCGATTGCGTTTCGGTCCCTTTCGGCAATGCTCTGGCCGACGCTGATTATTGCGTTGTCGGTTGTCTGGACTCTCGGCCTTATCGGGCTCGCTGATGTGACCATGACCATGATGATCAACATTGTCGTGATTCTTAACTTAACAGTGGGCATCTCGAGTTCGGTGCATATCATTTCGGGCTACAAATACTTCAACGTGACCCTCGACAAGAGGCCCGCGCTGACTAAAGCTTATGAAAAGTCGGGTATATCGATCATGCTCGCGACGCTGACGACCCTCGCGGGTATGCTTTCGCTCATCGTCGTGCCCATCGTGCCGATCAGGAATTTTGCGGTAGCAGCCTCATGCGGCATTCTGTTCGCTTATGTTGGTACCATATTCTTATTGCCCGCTTTGTTGGGTATCTGGGCACCGGGTGCCTCGCGAGATAAGACAACCGGCGAAAAAATGCAGGGGATGTTTGAGCGCCAGATTCAGCGCTTCATAACTTTTGTCATGAACACGACACAGGGTAATCCCAGGGTTATTATTGGCATTTTCAGCGCCATTATGGTGCTCAGCCTCACCGGGTATCCGCGCGTGATCGTCGATACGAACTTTCTGGAGTCGGTAAAGCCCGGCTACGGCTTTAAAGAAACCTTCGAAACTCTGGATCAGCATTTTGGCGGCACAACCAACGTCGAAATTGTCATCAATACGGGCAAAAACGACGGGCTGAAAGATGTGCAGCTTCTAACTGCCATGGATCAGCTGGCCGAACGGGCAAAAAAAGAGCGACCTGATTTTGTAACAAAAACAACCTCGCTCGTAAATGCCGTAAAGGACGCGCATAAGAACCTGATGAGCCGGGGGCCGAACAAGCCGGGTACAGAGTCGCCCTATTATTCCATACCCGCTGATAACCAGAAGCTTAAACAGGTGCTGCTGCTCTACGATTCGGCCGACCCGGAATCGCGTAAGTTATTCGCCGACGACGACTGGGAAAAGGGACGTATCACTCTGCAGGTCGTCAACAAGAGTTCGTTTGAGTACGTCGAATTTCTTAAACAGGTTGAAAGCTGGCTTAAGGAATACCTCGAACCTCTCAAGAAAAGCAACGCTGAACTCAGCTATTATGCAACGGGAGGAATTCCGATCATGATGCGGCTGACCGGCTTTCTGACCGAGTCGCAGATATCGTCATTCGGCCTGGCGCTGGTGGTAATCACGATTATCATGTTTCTGATTTATGGTACGATTCGGTATGGCATGATCGCGATGCTGCCGAATATCTTTCCGATCTTATTGACGGTCGGCGTGACCGGCTGGGCGAAAATTCCCCTCGACTCAGATACTCTGCTCGTCCTGCCCATTGCGATTGGTATTGCTGTCGACGATACCATCCATTTTCTCACGCACTACCGGGGCGAACTGCACGCGGGCCATAACCGGCTCGAGGCCATCAAGACTACCTTGAGAGAGGTCGGCCAGGCGATGATTTTTACTTCAGTGATTCTTTCGGTCGGCTTTCTGATTTTTCTGCCGTCGGTCTACGTACCGTTCAGAAACTTCGGCATGCTTTCGGCCATCGCCATTTCAAGCGCACTTTTTGCCGACCTGTTTTTTCTGCCGGCGCTGCTCACGGTGTTCGGTAAATCGAATAAAGTTAAAGGAGCTCATTCATGAACCAGCGAAATTTACTGCAGAATATAACCCGCGCGCGCAGCGCACGGGTTATATTCTGTCTATTATTCTCTGCGCCGCTTGCGGCGCAGAATCTGAAAGAGCCTGAAAAGGCAAAACAGATCGCGTACAAGATGATTAAGCGCGACGACGGCAAGACGTCGTATAACCGCACCAAGGTCATCACCTGCGCGTTCGAAGAGCAGGGCGGTAAGCGCAAGTGCTCAGGCCAGGCCCGCACCAAGTCGTTTGAGTCAATTTCGAAAGATGTAGGGCCGCAGCTCGAGGACACGATCGGCCTCAGCGTGATCGACGACCCGGCTGATGAGAAGGGTTCGGCGTTCCTGCAGAAGGACTACGAGGTGCCGGGCAAAGATACAGAACAGTGGATGTACCTGCCGGCGCTGCGCAAACTCAAGCGCATCGTGGCAGAGAGCTCCAACGCACCCAAGACCGGGACGCTCTTCGGTTCTGAAATTGCGTACGAAGATATCGAGAAGGTTCGTATGAGCGACTACAACTATTCGTACCTGGGTGAAGAGACAGTCGATGGCCGACCCTGCTACATACTCGAGTCTTTTCCGACGGCGTACCGGGCACCTAAGTCATCGTATGGCCGCGGAGTCCTCTGGGTTGACAAGGCCAGCTACCTGGTTCTGAAATCTGACTCATACGACCGCCAGAACCGCCTCGTGAAGACATTCTTCTCGAAAGATCTCGAGGTCATCGGCGGTGTCGCCGTCGCCAAGCAGCTGATCGTGGTGAACCACAAGAACCGGCGCATGAGTCTCATGAAACTCGAAAAGGTTAAGATCAACGTGGCGATTCCCGACGCGCTCTTTGACACGCGCGCAGTACAGGATAGCGCGTTCCGTGAAAGCCAGATGGGGAGCGTAAGATAGTGCAGATTATGAAACTCGCCTGCGCGAGTTTCATAATCTGCGCGGGCGCGCTCTTTGCGCAGGAATTTGAGTTCGAAGAGCCGGCTGCACCTGCAACCAAACACGAAGATTCTGCACGCCTGAAATTGCCCGTGCGCGGTAAGATTGTCTCAGAGGTGGGTCGGCAGATCGACAACCGCTGGGTCTTTCTTGGTCCGTTTGTGGGCCTGACGCTCGACTACCAGTCGAGCTGGGGGCAGATCTTCGGCGAATCGGCGTTCCGTTACAATGCCGCGTACGCGATTGAGAAAGATTCGACGTACACACGCGAAGGCTACCAGTTCGAGGCTATTCCCACCGAGCTCTACTGGCGCAAGTCGTTCGAGAATGTGAGCATCTCGGCTGGCAAGATTATTACGGTTTGGGGTAAGGCCGATATCTTGCCGGTATCGGATGTCATCTCTGCACGTGATGCGACCAAGGCATTTTTCGCGCAGCCGCAGGAGGCGCGCCTGGGGCAGAATACCGTGCGCGTCGACTGGTTCTTGCCGAAGCAGGAAATCCAGCTGCTCTTCATTCCTTACCCGGTGAACACGCGTTATACCGACCGCGATCATCCTTACGCGCTTCTGCCCGGTGTTGAAATACACAAGGCCTCTGCCTATGGCCGTGAGGTCGAAGGCGGGGGCCAGTACACAGCGTACCTGGGCGGCGGAGCGATCTCTGTTTTTGGGGGGCGATTCTACAACCGCGACCCCTTGTTTCGCCTGCGCCCCGATTACAGCTTTGAGGCGGTTCATGCGCCGTATGCAACGACCGGCATTTCTGCCAACTTTCCGCTTTGGGGCATGCTGCTCAAGTTTGACAGCGCATACCAGTTCAAGCGGCTCAGCCAGACGGCGACACAGCTGCCGAACCCACAATGTCCTGAAACCTGCGGCACGATCACGATGCCGTACGATGCGAAGGGTGTCGACCAGGTAGGATTCACCCTTGGTCTCGATTACAACACAATCGAATACGGCAGTTTCATTCTTGAATACTCTGTCGCAGGTCCCACACAGAAGGACCCACAACTCTTGCGCGACGACCCGCTGCATTCGTATGCGTTTGGTTATTCCAAAAACTTCGTGCGCGATACGCTCAGTTTCAACTCGTTTGTCGTGACGTTCCTCAAGTACAGCAACATACTCTTTCGCTTCAACGTAACCTATAAGCTTACCGATGTCATTGCGGCATACGTGCAGTATACGGGCGTCTTCATCGCTTCGGGTGATCCCGACCTGCGTATCTTCGATAAATATGACCGCTTCGACCTGCAACTATCGTATCAATTTGACATGGCCAAGTAGGCCACCCAAGAAAACCTAAGAAGGAAACCTGATGTCTGAAATTACCCACCACGCCGAACCCGCACCCGAGTTTCCCGCAGGCCGCACCGCGCGCTGGAAGATGGTGCTTTCGATCGCCTGGCCGCTCATCGTGGCGAACAGCTTCTGGAACCTGCAAATGACGATCGACCGGCTCTTCCTCGCCGAGTTTTCCACCGAGGCGATGGGCGCCGCGGTCGCGGTGATGGGTGTTTTCTGGACGCCGATGGCGCTCTTGCAGCAGACAGCATCGTACGTAACGACATTCGTGGCGCAGTATTTCGGCGCGGGCAAGAAAGAAATGATCGGGCCGGCTGTCTGGCAGTCGCTCTGGGTTTCAGTCATAGGCGGATTTCTCTTCCTTCTGCTGATTCCTGCCGCGGTGGCCATTTTCGGCGGCATGGGGCATGCGCCTTCGATGCAGCGCCTCGAAGTTGATTATTTTGTCGCGATGTGCTATTCGGCGCTGCCGACGGCCATCGTCGCTGCAGCCAGCGGCTACTTCACGGGTCTCGGCCGCACGCAGGTGATCATGCAGATCAACGGCGTGGGTCTCGTCGCCAATGCCGTGCTCGACTACTTCATGATTCTGGGTAAGGGTGGCTTTCCGCAGATGGGAATCGCCGGCGCGGGCTACGCGACAGCGATCGGCACGGCGGTGGCCGCGCTCTACGGGCTGTGGCGTGTTTTCACCGACAACGAGCGCCGTGAGTACGGTATGCACTCCGGCTGGAAATGGAATGGCGAACTGATGCGCCGGTTCATCAGGTTCGGAGTTCCCGCGGGTATGCAGTGGGCTCTCGAGGGGCTCGCCTTTAGCGCCTTTCTTATCTTCATCGGCCGTATGGTCGATGGCAGCGCAGCCCTTTCGGCCTCGTCGATCGTGGTGACGATCATGATGCTGGCAATACTGCCGGCGCTGGGCATGGCGCAGGCAACCGCGGTATTGGTCGGGCAGTACCTCGGCGAGAAACGGCCCAACGACGCTGAATCGGCAGTCTGGGCGGGCTGGCAGGTGACGATCTTGTACATCCTGACCCTCGGGGTGACCTTCGTGCTGTTCCCGGGGTTCTATCTCGGCTGGTTCGAGAACAAGAAAGATCCGCTGCTCTGGGCCAAGGTGATGGTCATCGCGCCTTACCTGCTGATGTTCGTTGCGACTTTCACAACCACCGACAGCATTAACCTGATCTTCTCGTTCTCGCTCAAGGGCGCCGGTGACACACGTTTTGTCACCATCGTGGCATTCCTCCTGCCCTGGCCGCTCATGGTGTTGCCGACCTACCTGCTGAAAGATCAGCCGGGTGCCGTCTACCTTGCCTGGGGAGCGGCAACCTGCTTCAGCATCATCCAGGCGACAGTCTTCTGGCGGCGTTTCGTCGGTGGCAAGTGGAAGCAGATGAGCGTGATTAACTAGCCGTTCTGCTGCGCGTCGCGCAGTCGCAAAAATATTGTGTCGTACATGTGCCGGTCTCGGCGTCTAAGCCGTCGAAACGATAATGTACCTGAAGTCTGCTTCTCTATCTTCACGTTTTTATGCGGCGTGCTCCTGTATCTCCTTCGCTCTTCTGATCCATCCCCGGTGCCAGAGCTGGGACAAATTCTGGCTGGATGGCGCGGTTACGCGATTCAGTTTTGAAGCCTCGGCAACCCGGCTGGGCCGCTCGGTCACCGCTACCATCTCCGGCGACCAGATAAACGTGCAGCTGCCGTACGGTGTTGCCACAACAACCTTGGTGGCGACCTTTGAGACCAGGGCCGACGCCGTCTACGTGGGTGACACCCTGCAGACCAGCGGCAAGACAGTGAATAATTTTAGCTCCCCCCTGACCTACAGGTTCATGCTGCCCGGCGGGAAGAGCCGCACCTACACGGTGACTGTCTACCCGACCATCCCGATCAGCGACACCGGGCAGAGCAACTGCTATAACAACAGCGCCCAGCAGACTTGCAGCGCGGTGAGCGCAACCTTTCCCGGCCAGGATGCCCAGTACCAGAATATTCCTGCAGCGCGTGGCATCCAGGCGCAGTCGGCAAATCCGCTCTACCCCAACGACTACTTCAATGACGACACGTTGACCGGACTGACCTGGAAGGCCTGCGACGAGGGCCTTACCGGGCCAACCTGTACGGGCACAACGAGTACGATGTTTCAGCCTGCGGCTGCCAGTGTCTGCACGGCGCTGAATGCCCTCAATGGCGGCGCTGGTTACGGCGGCCGAACAGACTGGAGGCTGCCGAATTTCCGCGAGCTCATCGGCTTTTACAAATATGACTCCGCCACGACTTCCCTTGACGCTGCGCTATTTCCTGGACCTGCAGCATTCACTGACCGGTGGTCGTCATCGGTGGTCCTACCCAGCGGAACACAGGGCCTGCGGGTGAACGGGCAGATGGGTCGGATAAGCTCAGGCACCAACTACGCGGTTCGCTGTGTTGCCGGGGGTGCTTATCCTGCTGCAGAATGGAATGATAATGGCGATGGCACGGTGCGCGATAACCGTTCGGGGCTGGTGTACCAGAAATGCAGTAACGGGCAGAACAACGACGCAACGTGTTCGGGTACGGTCGCACCAGTCACCTGGCAGAATGCCTTGGCGTACTGCGACGGCCTGACGCTGGCCGGTCGTAAATGGCGCCTGCCCAACATTGCCGAGCTCGTCGCCTTGGTTGACCTTACAAGGACGGTGACGCCCTACATAGACCTCGTAAACTTTCCGGGCGCCCCGGCAGACGGGGCTACACAATACCACTATTGGAGCGCTACAACCGCGCCGAACAATGCGAATTATTCGAACCTGCTGAATTTCAGTATCCCGCAGATTGCCGGTATGGACACAAAGGGCAATGCCAGCGTCGGATCGAATAGTTACCTCGCCCGGTGCGTCAGCGGACCGTGAGTCCGGCTAAAGTCTTGACAGGTCAGCTGTCCCGTATTATGTCGCATTATTGCGGCGCCGATTTCATCCTTTATTGCGCTTTGGCGCTTAATTCTATTCCGGATCAACTCCGGTCTCGACCACCTATTACCCCAGCCTGACCTGCTTGTACCGGCATTCGCACCTGGTGTTGGTTATACAGATCTGGAGTCGCTCGTCATGCTTGCGGCCGAAGACGAGGGCCGCACCGAAGAACCGACCGAACTGCGCCGCCGTCGCGAACGCGAAAAAGGCCGCGTCCCCAAAAGTGCAGAAATTCCCGCCGCGCTCGGTACGCTGGGTGGACTCATTGTGCTTTTTGCCAGCGCTGGTTGGATTCTCTCGTCACTTGCCCGCATCATCAAACTATACATCGGCAATTTTAATAGTCTCGGTGCTGTACACGAAGCGACTATGATACCCATGATGCTCGCTGTCGCGCGCGAATTTTTCCTGATGCTTGCGCCTTTTTTTGCGGCCGTGATGGTCATGGGCATCGTCGGCAACCTGACGCAGACAGGTTTCCTGTTTTCGCTTGAACCGCTGCGGCCCAAACTTTCGAATATCGCGTTTTCTTTCAACCGCATGGTTGAGCGGATCTTCTTCTCTAAACAAATATACGTCAACCTTGCGAAAACCATTATCAAGATCGTGCTGATCGGGGTCGCGAGCTACCTGATCATCAGCGACGATTTTCTTGCCCTCATGAAAACCGGCAACATGGGTGTCGGCGAAGCGCTGCGATCGATCGGTTACATGGCATTCAAGCTGGCACTCGTGCTGATTATCATTCTGCTTGCGATGTCAGTGCCTGACTACCTGTTCCAGCGGTCACAGTTCATCGAAAGCCTGAAAATGACCAAGCAGGAAATTAAGCAGGAATACCGGGAACAGGAAGGCGATCCGCAGATCAAAGCGCGCCAGCGCCAGCGCATGCAAGAAGCCCTGCGCACCTCGATGAGACAGGCAGTTGCCACGGCAGACCTTGTGATTACGAATCCGACGCACTACGCAGTCGCGATCAAGTTTGCATTTGAAGAGGAAGGTACTCCACCACGCCTTGTCGCCAAGGGTGAGGACGAAATTGCCCGTATTATACGCGAGGTGGCAAAGCGTAACAACGTGCCGCTCTATGAAGATAAACCGATGGCGCGTTTTCTTTATGACAATGTCGAGCTGAACCACTTGATACCTGGTCAGCTGCTCGAGCTGCTTGCACGCATCGTTGCTGCAATACCAAGCCTGAGTGCAAAGTTCCAGAGGGATAGGGTCGCCTGATGAAGAAGTGGTACCAGCAGGGCGACATCATGCTTGGCATCGCGGTTATCGCCGTTGTGGCGATGCTGATTATTCCACTGCCCGCGATGCTGCTCGACTTCCTGCTCGCGGTAAGTATCATGATCTCGATCGTCGCTTTGCTCACGGCGATGTTTAACCGCGAGATTGCCGACTTCTCGGTTTTTCCCACGTTGCTGCTCGTTTCAACGGTTTATCGGCTTGCGCTGAACGTCTCCTCTACACGGCTTATCCTGGCGAAAGGTCCGGCCTTTGAAGGCAAGCTGATCAGGGCATTCGGCGAGTTTGTTGTCGGTAACAACTACGTCATTGGTTTCGTCGTGTTCATCATCCTGGTACTCGTGCAGATGATGGTCATTACCAAGGGTGCAACGCGGATCTCTGAAGTATCTGCCCGCTTCGCTCTCGACGCTTTGCCAGGCCGGCAGATGGCAATAGAAGCCGATATTACCTCGGGCCGCGTGACCGAAGAGGAGGGGCGCCGCCGCAACGAGAACCTGCGCCGTGAAGTCGACTTCTACGGACAGATGGATGGTGCAACCAAGTTCGTGCAGGGTGACGTGCGCGTCGGTTTAATCATTACCAGTATCAACATTATTGGTGGCCTGATCATCGGTATGGCGATGCGGGGTGAGAATCTTGCCACGGCCCTTAAAACTTATACCCTGCTGACCATCGGTGACGGCCTCGTTGCGCAGATACCTTCACTCTTGATCACCACCGCCACAGGTATGGTCGTCACGCGCGCGGGAGCGAAGAACGATCTGACTACCGAACTCTCAGTGCAGATGTTCCAGAATTCGCGTGCCCTGTACATTACGGCCGGAGCGCTGTTTGCTGCTTCTCTTGTGCCCGGCTTTCCAAAGATTTCTCTCTGGGTTATCAGTCTGTTTCTCGGTTTCCTGGCCTATAACATGCGCCAGCAGAAGAAGGCAGAGTCGCAAAAACAGGAAGCAATCCAGGAACAGCAGAAGGTTGGCTCCACCGAGCGTTTTCTTGATGAACTGGCGGTCGATCCGCTTAAGATTGAAATTGGCTTTAACCTCGTGCCGCTGCTCGACCGTAAACAGGGTGGTACACTGCTTGACCGTATCACCAACCTGCGCCAGAAGATGGCCTCTGATCTCGGCATGATCGTGCCGCCCGTCCGTATCAACGATAACCTCGATCTCGACGGTAACGAGTATGTTATTCTGATCGGTGGCATAGAAGTCGCACGCACCAAGGTTTATCCTGAGTACCTCGGAGCACTCTCTAACCCGAATGTTCGGGAAGAAATAAAGGCGGTATCACCAGAGCTTGTCGTTACTGACCCCGCATTCGGGCAGCGCGTCATACTGATCGATCCCGAGAAAAAGCGCGAAGCCGAAGAGAAAGGCTACATCGTGATTGATGCGAGTACGATGATCATTACTCACCTGCAGGAAACCTTCCGCGCGTACGCGCCACAGATCATGGGCCGCGAAGAAGTTAAGCTGTTGCTCGACAAGACGCGGCAAAAGTACCCGAGTGTCGTCGACGAAGTCGGCAAATTGTTCCCGAACCCGGGCGTGCTTCTCACTATCCTGCACAACCTGCTGCGCGAAAATGTTTCGATCCGCAACCTTCCTGCCATCCTCGAAACTCTCGCCGACTACGGACAGCGAGTGCAGAACCCTGAGTTACTGACGGATATCGTGCGTCAGCGTCTCGCGCGCCAGATCGTTGCGCCATACCAGGACAAAAACAAGGCCCTTTTTGCTGCGGTGATTGACCCGCAGATAGAATATGACGTGCGCGGGAACATAACCATTGACGAACGTGACGGTCGCGTTCTGGCGCTTGATCCGCACTACCGTGAACGCCTGCGTGCTGCCCTGCTCAACGCGTACAACACCATGCAGACTGGCGGCAAGTTCCCGGTATTTGTCTGCGGTTCTGAAATCCGTTCGGCAATCGCTGAAATCATTTCGCGCGAAATATCCACGCGCTCGTTCGCCGTTATTGCCTACGAAGAAATTCCCCGGGATATACGGTTCGTTGAACTGACCAAAGTAATCATGGAAGAAAGTGAGGTGAATGCCTGATGCATTACTTTACCGAACACGGTGACTCGCACGCCGAGGTGCTGGCGAAAGTCCGCAGCAAGTACGGCAGTGGACCGGAAGTGCTGATTTCACACCAGCGCGAAGTACCGGTGAAAAGTGTCTGGGGAAAAATTACCCGGGCAACGCGCTGGGAAATCAGCGGAGCTATTCTCGAAAAAAAACAGGTTCAGCCTAAAAAGAAAGACGAGACGATCGACAACAAACTGAAACTGCTCGAAGAAATGCTCAACCGGACTTCGTTCAGAAAGCCTGCCGAGGCGCAGTCGCAGGGACCCGCAGTCGAACGCTCGCCGCTGGTGCGTGAATTCGAGCCCAACTTGCGTAAAGAAATCCTGCCGATTGGCGTTGTGCCACCCAGTGCCGAGCACATACGGCGGCTCGAGGCAGAAGTTGCTGAGCTGCGGCAGGCGCTCAAGAGCAAGGGTGGCCCGGATTTTGACC
The DNA here is from genome assembly GCA_049323535.1 of Spirochaetota bacterium. Lineage (GTDB taxonomy): Bacteria > Spirochaetota > Leptospiria > Turneriellales > Turneriellaceae > Turneriella. The sequence goes on from JBMOPL010000010.1 coordinate 75,292, forward strand.
TGGTGAAAGAGCGTGAGCTGTTCTCGCTCTATGAGCACTGCGTCGCGATCGGGTTTAGCTCCGCCTTTGCCGAGTCTCTTGCGATGCGCACCCGGGCTGAAGTGGCCTCAACCGACTACAAGTTGCGCAAGAAAGTGCATGCGAAGGCACGCGAGGTTATGGCAGAGCATGTTCGCACAACGACCTGCGCTTCGCAGCGCATCGTGACCCTGGTCGGGCCAACCGGTGCAGGAAAAACGACAACACTGGTCAAGCTCGCCGCCCGGTTGAGCGTCATGCAGAAGCGCCGGGTCGAACTGATCACTATTGACAACTACCGTATTGCCGCGACCGAGCAGTTGAAGGTCTATGCGCGCATCATGGATATTCCCTGCAAGGTCTGCCGTACCCCCGATGAGCTGCGGACCGCCATCGACAGCAGCGAGGCCGAGTTCATCCTGGTAGACACGAGCGGTTCAAGTCCTGCAAACCGCGATTTTCTCGCGCGGCAAAAGTCATTTTTCGACGCGGTTCATGCACAGCATGCAATCGAGACGCACCTGGTGATTCCTGCAACAACCCGCCTGCAGGATGCGAAGCTGCTTTTTGACCGCTTTGAGCTATTCAACTATAGCCGCGTGATCATCAGCAAGATCGACGAGAGCTACAGTTTTGCACCAATTGTTGAAATGGCCGATACCTGGCACCGGCCATTTTCGATGCTGACGAACGGCCAGGATGTAGCCAAAGACTGGCTCGACGCCGACCGCCTGCTGATCGCCGACGCACTGCTGAAAAAATGGCTTGATGAATCTGAGTCAATTGATCGAAAATAAGAAAAGAGGCTAAATGGACCAGGCAAGCACGCTCAGGCAGATGGTGGGTAAGTCAGACCCCGGTACGACTACGCAGATCATCACTCTGACCAGCGGAAAGGGGGGAGTCGGTAAATCGACGATCTCGGTCAACCTGGGGTTGGCACTGGCCTCTGCGGGCAAGAAGGTATTGCTCTTCGATGCAGACCTGGGCCTTGCCAATGTCAACGTGCTGCTGGGTGTTGTGCCCAAGTTCAACCTCTACCACGTCATCAAAGGCCATAAAGAACTCGAAGACATCATTATTCGTACGCCTGAGGGTTTGGATATCATCGCTGGTGCATCTGGCTACAGCATGCTCGCGAACCTTTCTGACAAGGAGCGCAATAACCTCGTATCGGCCTTCGAGAAACTGTCAGGCTACGATATCATGCTCATCGACACCGGTGCGGGCGTTTCTTCAAACGTCGTCGGATTCACCCTGCCTGCGGACAAGGTAATCGTTGTCACCACACCCGAACCAACGGCGATTACTGACGCATACGGAATCATCAAGTCCATCGTGCTCGTTGCGCCCGATAAGCACATCAAGCTCCTGGTAAACCGCGCAACCTCGTCGCTCGAGGGCAAGAAGGTTGCCGAGCGTGTTATCAACATTTCGAGCCAGTTTCTCAATGTCCGGGTGGAAAACCTCGGATTCATCTACGACGACGACAACGTCCCGAAATCGATCCGCCGGCAGAAACCTTTCTACCAGCTCTTCCAGAACTGCAAGGCCGCTGCGTGCCTGGACATCGTCGCCTCGCGCATACTCGAGCAGGAGCTGCCCAAGCGCCACGAATCGGGCGTGGGCGCATTCTTCCGGAAAATCTTTAGCCCTGTTGTCTGAGCATGCCCTCTCTCTTTACCGCGGCGCATCTGAAGCTCAGCCTGCTGCTGTCGGTACTGGGTGCCCTTGTCGCACTGGTCTTTACGATTATTTCTGACAGTGGTGTTGTTGCGATCATCTTTCGTCCGCTGGTGAGCGGACTGCTGATGTTCTTGCTCGGCACAGCCCTGTATACCCTGCTGGCAAAAAAAGTACCTGAAGCTATTGAGGCAATCGAAGCGCCGCCCGCCGACATCAGCGATATGCCGCCCAGCGAAGATTTTCCTGAAGGTGAAACGGGCGGTAGCGAGCTCGCACTCGAAAATGAAGAATACGCCGGTGAAGGCGGCAGAATGGACGCCTACAATTCAGACGGCGGACCTGCTTCCACCGGAAGCTCTATTCCTCGTAAGACCGGGGTGCAGATCGGCAAAGATGAAATCACCGTTAACGGCGTGAAGTTCAAGAACCAGCCAGAGGTAATGGCCGAAACGATCAAGCAGCTGATGGACCAGGACGATGCCTGAGGCCATGATCAGGCTGGCAGATTTACCTGCGTAACAGCGTAACTCCCACCAGCGCCATCAGACCGCCCACCAGCGTCGTTGCGCGAACGGGTTCATCGAGGTAGAGTGCGGCTATCAGCAGTGCCGTGGCCGGCACGATGAAAATATACGAACTTGCCAGCGCTGAACCCAGTTTCTTGACCGCGTAGAAATAGACCGTAGTCGCAAATGCATTCGAAATCACGCCCAGGTAAAAAATATTGAACCAGTAATTCGTGTCGCCCCAGGGCGGTGTCTGTTGCCAGTGCAGCAGCGCAGGGGGGAGTACAAAGAGAGCTCCCAGCAGGTTGACGTAAAATGAATAGACGAGAATCGACATCGAACGTGTTGCCGTGTTCGTCGTTATCGTGACAAATGCATAGATCATCGCGCAGACAAGAAACAGCAGGTTGCCCGAAAGCATAAGTTTTTCCGGCGAGACGGCCCAAAGTTCAAGCAGTATAATACCCGCGCCAACCCCGAACAACAGCCCGAAGCCGTCGCGGCGGTTGAGGTTCTGGCCTTGGAAGATCCGCGTTAGGAAATAGGTGAATATCGGATTCATCGACGTGACGAGCACACCTGCTGCCCCGGCATAACCCGTCCTGAGACCCACGAAAAACAGGAATGTGTAAACCGTGATGATCAGACCACCGAGCGCAGCCCACGTTGCCTGCCTTGCACTGATGCGAAACGATTCGCCGGCCAGGCGCACCAGCGGGGCCAGTGCCAATGCGGAAAAAACGAAGCGCCAGAAGAGCGTTGTGCTCGGGTCAGCAGAGCCGGCGATCAGTTTTCCAGAGGTCCACGAGGCGCTCCAGATGACCATCGCGAAAACAAGGAGCAGTTCGTTCCGCAGCCGCATTCACGCCGGTGTGGCTTCGGCCGACAGGCCGCAAAGAAAGAGTCAGTTCACAGCCGCATACGCTGCTGCAGCAGTTTACCGTCGCGCAGGTAGATCTGGCGCAGGGTGTCGGCCTCTGCGTATGTCAGTCCCCAGACGCGCTGCAGCGCGGCGATCTGCCATGATCTGCCGCGCGCCGAAGAAGTAACCAGTCGCAGCGTTGTAGTGAAATAGCCGGGTTTGGCGAAAGCATCCTGACCCTGTTCCTTCAGCACGTAGAAGTCTTTTTGCGGGTAGAGCCTTCCGAGTGCTGCAAAGACCAGGTTGCGCTCGCTTGACTGCCGGTTCTCTGGCAGGTTCAGAAGTTCGCTGACGCGCTTCTGCATGCGCTCGGCCAGACCGGCATCCAGGCGGTAGTGGCGCAGCGCCTTCTTCAGATTGGTCTTCACGTCGGCGGCAGAATATTCCGGGTAGGGTTTTTGGCTGAGCGTGATGATGTCCGCTTCTTTGGGCAGCGGGTCGTAGCCGTCAGTGATGACAATCCGCCTTGCCCTGCCGCCAGTCGCAACCGGCGTGCCAAACGCGCTCGCGAGAATACGTATCGAAAGATCGATCGAAGCGGTCACTTCGCGGCTTGCAGTGCGGCGTTTGAGCGCGAGAAACCGGCCGACCATTCCCTTGTCCTGGTTGTTGACTGCGTATCTTGTCAGGTAATCGATAATAGCAATGCGCGCTGCGGCTGGCAGCGAATTCCTGGCGGCAAGACTGAGCAGGTAGTCTGTCTTTCCACCATGCGCATCGGCGATACTCTGCACCGCTTTGTCCTTGGTCTCTGCGGCACCGTCAGTGCTGAGAAATTCGAGCAGAACCTTTTCGGGGTCGGTATCTTCTGTATTGTCGGTTGCCGCTGCAGCAGCAGGAGCTTCTTCTTTGGCTCCGGAGATATCTTCAAATTGCAGCTGCGCTCCCGTTCCAGGGGCCTGGCCCAAAGGCAGCGTGAAGTCGAGCGGTGAATACGAAGAGCGTTTCTGCCGGCGCAGTATCTTGCCGAGCGATTCAACGACCAGTTCGTCTTTATTCGGGTCGCGACCGATCTGCTGTTTGAGCAGCCGCACCGCCTCGGGGTTGTCTGACTCACCGAGCGCCCGTATCTCTTCGCGCGTGAGACCGCTGTATTCCTGCGCGTTACTGCGCGCAGCATTGATGATAGCCTGCTCGATTTGAGCGCGGTTACTGTCATTGCGCTGCTGCATCAGGCCCTGCACCGCTTCAGCACGCATGAATCGGTTGGTGAGATTTTCGGTCAGCAGGGCTTCAGAACGCGGAGAGGTAATCTTGCCCACTTCGAGCAGCGCTTTCTTCTGCATCTCGACGTCGGGTTCTTCGTCTTTCGGGCGTATAGTACGCTCGAGTGCCTGCCAGCCTTTCTCTTCATTGGCGGCGGCTCGCCGTGCCGCTTCTTCGAGCTCGATCTCGTTGCGCACCTGCCGGGCAGCGCAGTGCAGCGTCGAGAGCAGCAAGAGCGCACTGCCGGCATACCTCAGGTGTTGCAGAAACGTACGCTCCATACTTTATTATCGGCCCCCGCGGCGCATTGTTTATCGCAAAAGACTGCAGCCCGGGAAGGTTCAAGGCACCATGATGTGACATAATCCTGACCAGGTTGAATCCCGGTCGGCCACCAGGGCGGAGAGGTGCGAGAACCGGGGAAGCTCCCAACAACAGAAGAGTTTGACCCTATGTCTAAAACTCGGGCTTTGACCCCATGCAGGCAGTTATTCAAGTCGGGAGCAAGCAGTATAAGGTCGCTCAGGACACCGTTTTTTTCGCAGAGCTGACCGGAACCGAACCCGGAAAAGATCTTACCATCAGCTCGGTGCTCTCTGTCAACAATAACGGCCAGGTAAAAATCGGCCAGCCGTTTGTTTCAGGCGCGTCAGTCACAGCGAAGGTACTCGAAGAAGTTAAAGGCCCGAAAATCGTTGGCGTCTTCTATCGTACGAAGAAGCATAACCACCGCAAATGGGGCCACCGGCAGAAGTACCACAAGCTGCAAGTTACCTCAATCAAAGCCTGATCCATTCACGCTGCGCCCTGGCGCAGCACTTAACCAGCATTTCTACTTTTCTGCCCGTACACGCTCTCTAGCGTGACGGTTGTGTTGCAGCTAATACCGGGGGCACGGTTGTGAAAATTGTCCACTACCTGAAAAGATTCTACGAAATCTTCATTCGCGGCAAGATCACGCTCTACCTGGTCGTCATCTTCGCCTACCTGGGAGTGCGGACTTTCCTGGCGTACAACCGTTGGAACGACGAAGAACCCGCGGTCCTGCAGAAACTCACCCTTTACAAGCAGCAGCTAGACCGTCTTCGTTCGGGTGCGATTTCTGAAGACACGGTCGCCTCGATTGAACCCGGCGCCGTGGCAATTCCGTCGAAGGTTTTCGACCGTCATAACAAGCTGGTGGGGGAGTTCTACACCGAACGCCGCAGCCTGCTCAACTACGAACACTTTCCTTCCTTTGTCACCGATGCACTGATGGCGAGCGAAGACCGCAGGTTCTACGAACACCACGGTATCGACTATGCAGGCATCATGCGCGCGGTGGTGCGCAACCTGCTGCACCTGCGTTTCGCGCAGGGAGGGTCGACGCTGACACAGCAGCTCGCCAAGGTTCTTTTTACCAACCAGGAAAAGACGCTCGATCGCAAACTGTTCGAATACTTCTGCGCGCGCGCCATTGAAGAGCGCTACAGCAAGAAAGAAATTCTCGAGATGTACTTTAACCTCATCTACATGGGGCACGGCATCTACGGGCTCGAAACCGCTTCGCAGTTTTATTTTAATAAGTCTGCGCGCGCGCTGACCGTGGGTGAAGCCGCAGCTCTTGTGGGAGTTATACCGAACCCCAAAGCCTATTCACCGATGGGTGACCTGCCACGATTTCTCGAGCGGCAACTTGCCGTCATGCGTAGTATGGTTGTCATCGGAAAACTCACCGAAGACAAACTCAAGAACGAGCGGCGGCGCTTTTTTCAGACGTGGCGCATCGCCGCAAAAGACAGTAAGCAGTCGGGTATCGGCGATTTTCCCGACCGCATGACAGGCAAGAACTACGCCCCGTTTTTTCTCGATTACCTGAGACAGAAGCTTGCGGCACAGTTCAGCCAGGATGCCCTCACCCGCAGCGGCCTGCGCATCTACACCACGCTTGATCTTGGCCGGCAGATCGCTGCTCAGAAGGCGGTTAAGGCCGCGGTCGAGCTGCAAAAGCAGCACTACGAGAAGCTGCTCGCCGGTGCGCGAAAGAAGAACAATGCGGCGAAGATACAGGAATACGAAAAAGCCCTGGCGACAACAAACGCTGCGTTCATCAGCATCGAACCGAAAACCGGCTACATTCTGACGATGGTCGGCGGCGGCGAATTTTCGTCTCAGAACCAGTTCAACCGGGCATTAAAAGCCGAACGGCAGATTGGTTCGACTATCAAACCTCTCATCTACTACCTGGCCCTGCAGAGGCAGATACTGACACCGGCTTCGCTGATTGCTGACGAACCGCTGCAGGAATACCAGAATTACGACGGTAAGTTCCTCGGGCAAATCACCTTGCTCGATGCGTTGAAGCTGAGCCGCAACCCCACGGCGATCAGGGCGCTGCAGAAACTCGATTTTGACGACCTGCGCGGGCTGTTCCACGAAGTGCTGCAGATGCCCTACAGCGAGCTGGAGAAAAAGATTCCGCGCGAGCTGGGCGTAGCGCTCGGCAGCTCATCGTTCACGCCGCTGCAGCTGGCGCAGATGTATGCGACGATGCTGAACCAGGGGCGGCGTGTTGAGCCACGTGACCTTCTGCGTATTGAAGACAGCCAGGGTCGCCAGATCTGGGAGGCACCAGAGGCAGCCACACAGCCCCAGGTAATGGACGCTGCAGCGGCGTACGTGACGGTCACCATGATGCAGGCAGTCGTCGACGGTGGGGGCACAGCCCAACCTGCCATGAAAACCCTGCGCAACGCTGAAGGGCACCTCGCGTTTGAGGTTGCCGGAAAGACCGGGACAACTTCGAAGTATGTCGATGCCTGGTTTGTAGGCATGGTTTCGGACGAGGCCACCGTGATGTGGGTTGGTAACGATGTGAACACTTCACTTGGGGCAGGTCGTTCGGGCAGCGGCCTCTGTGCGCCCCGTTACGCCGATTACCTGCGTTCGACGCGCTACGATAACAAACCGCGTCCTTTCGCCGAAGTCTTCGAACAGGATCGCATTGTGCGCAAGTCATTCTGCAGCAAGACGGGTTTACTATCGCGTTTTCCCGGTGCCTGCGAAGACGAAGTGCTCGACCAGGCATTCATCCGCGGTACCGAACCAACGGAGTTTGACCCCTCGGGTGCACCGGCTGAAAACTCCACCGCTCCACAGGAACCGCAGGTGCCGGTAGCCCCGGCTGAAACAAATCAGCCCGTAGCACCACCCGCTCCGCCCACAGAGCCACCGCAGGGATAGCCGAATGAACTTCCTCGTACGCAACCGAATCCTTTTGCTGTTCTTCGCTGCGGCCGTCGTGCTGCTCGCGGCCCTGTTCTGGCCAGAGCCGAAAAAACCCGGGGAAATGCAGAAGTACTACAGCCGAGACGTCTCGCAGTTGCTGTCGCTGCGCTACCGCGGTACAATGAGTTTCGGGGATAAGAGTAAAGCAGCGGCAGACTATGAGATACTGCGGGAAGAAAACCCTGTGAAACCCAGGGAGCCGCTGTACCGGGTCCAGGTGCACAGCATCACGACGGGCGATGCCGCACTGAAGAAGCGCGTCGAAGAGCTCGCGCAGGCCAGATCTTTTCCAGCCAGCGCCCTGATACGCAGCATCGTGCAGGATTGGTCGGCGCTCGACTTCTATTATATTCTGCCGCACGAAGCGGCCAGGGATAATGAGTATGGTCTGCAGAACTGTGAAAACTCGCTCCAGTTGAAATTCAGGGCTGACGAGCGCAGTTTCTGCATTGGCACGCAGAGCCAGGGCGACACGCGGCGTTACATTCTTGACCAATCAAAAGACAAGGTGCTAATCACCCCCGATTATACCGTGCGTCGCGTCCTGAACAATATCTTTGCGCAGCGCGAGCAGCTGCTGCATCCATATGGTGCAGATGCTTTCGATCTCATTGAACTGACCATCGACCCCACGATGCTGCAGAAACTGCCACTGCTCTCAGAAAAAACCGGTGGACGCATGTGCCTGCGCATGCTCGTGAAGAAAGACGGTCCGGCTCCTGTGAATGTCTGGCATGTCGAGAACCTGCTGAGCATCAAGCCATCGCATGCTGCAGAGTTTGCACAACTGCTGATGGCAATGCGCATACAGGCAGCATTCGCACAACCTGCGCTCGGGCCCGACGCGCAGCTCAAAGACCTGAATACTGCACTCGGCCTGGCTGAGCAGGTGCAGCCCGCCGTTTCCGGAAGCCTGATGCTGAAAAAAACCGACAAGCAGGATATACTGCTGACTCGCTACGCGGTCTTTGCCCCCGGAGTCAGGCCAAACATCCGCCGTGAATTCCAGGCTGAGAACCAGCTTGTACGGCCGCTCGATACCCTGGCTGCCTCTGCGTTCAACGCCGGGTACATCACCGCCGATCTCTTTCCGCGATTCGCTGCAATCTTCCAGAAGTTTGAGAATGACCTGCGAGACGCCGTACAGGCGGGTAAAAAAGAAAAATCCCCCGAGCCGGCAGCACCACGCAAGAATCTGCCAAAAAAATAGCCGCGGTCAGCGAATGGTGCGTTCGCCCCAGCCAGCAAAGATGGTCGGTATCTGCAGTCGCGAGGTTTTTAGCCTGAAGAACTGCATGTTCTGAAAGCCAATAAAAAGCCAGGGGGACAGAAACCGAATGCGCTGTTGCAGCTTTTGAGTTTCCGTAACGGTATAAGAAGAGCTGTCGAGCATACGATCGAGTATAGCATCCCTGACGTGCGCGCGGTTGCCCCCCACGCCGGCGTTTCGCGAATGGAATAGCGGCATCAGAAAATTTTCCGCGTGCGGATAATCGCCTGACCATTTCATCAGGTATATTCCCCGTGTGCCCTTGTTACTCTCGCGCACCATACTCGGCAGATCGACGATGCGAAACTCGAGGTGGATATTGAACTTTTTGAAAATATGCCGCATGTACTCGGCGATCAACATGCGTTCTTTGTCGCTCAGCGTAAAAAGAATCACCGTCTCGGTTGCAGGGGGTATACGGTAATTGCCTGCCGCCGGAAAAGGCTCTGCCGGCGGCGGCGAGAGTATTGCAGGTATGGGATAATCTGCTCCGGTGCAGGCGCCCAGCAGGGTATTCTTGCAGAGTGCATTGCGGTCAAAGGCGAGGTTGATGGCCCGGCGCAGCGCAGGATCGGCAAGCGCCGAGTCGGGTGCCACGTTGAACCCGGCATAAAGCACGACGAGGTCGTACATTGTTTTCGGCTCATAGAGATCGTTATCCTGTGCGAGCCGCCTGTGAATGCCGAGGGCTTCGTAAGCATCGAGCCTTCCCTCGCGAAACGCGAAATAGCGGGCAGTCTCGTCTGGCATCGCGATGAATTCAACCGGCGGGGTGCCATCTCGGGAAGCGAGCAATATGCGGTCGCCGGTTTGTTCTGCAACCCGGTAGCGCGAAAAAGGAACGAACTCCCTGGTTGCCTGATGCCGGTCGGCACGAAAAATCGCGCATTGCGGCAGTGTCAGCTTGATGCGTGCGAGCTGCCAATCGACCACAGCCGGTCGGCCTGACGCAGCAAGCTCGATCTCAAAAGTGCGACCGTCGATTCTCCGCACTGCGCGGATCTGCTCCATTACCCAGCTTTGGTTGGCGTCTTTCTGTACACGACCGAGCGCATAAACGACGTCCTCTGCAGTGGCCTCGCCTGGCTGAAGTGTCACAAAAGCGCTGCGACCTTTCAGCGTTGTGCGCGCCGCCAGGTCATCTTCGAGCCTGCCGTCCGGAGAGTAGGCGAACAGCCGCCTATGTAGGAAATTGACGACCAGCACCGTTGACTCATCGACGGCCTGAAGCGGATCGAGTACCTCGGCGCGGTATTTGAGCGGAATGGTAATCGCTGAACTGCTCTGCTGCGGCTTCTCGCAGCCAAAATGGATCGCCGCCAGGCTCAGGATTGTAATTAGTTTTCGCAGACTCAACCCCCGTGGTAATGCTGCATTGACTGCATGGGATTGAAAAATGAGCGGGAAATGGGATTTGAACCCACGACCCTCTCCTTGGCAAGGAGATGCTCTACCACTGAGCTATTCCCGCATATATAAACTGTGCGAGCGGAGGGACTTGAACCCCCACGCCTTTCAGCACGGGAACCTAAATCCCGCGTGTCTACCAGTTTCACCACGCTCGCTGTCGCGTAAACGCTTTTGTGTTTTGCAGGAGCGTTTACTTTTCTCACTTACTGGCGCACTGCGTTCACAGGCCTCGCAGTTTGGCTGACCTGCTCACACATCTACACCGGCAACCATCGCGCCCGGCTTCGGAAGCCTCGCGATTTGGCTCTGCCAAATCGCTGCTAAAGCGCTACGCTGCTTCCGAAGCTGCTCCGTCGCTATTTGGTATACTGACGAAGCGCGATGATTGCTTTTGGGTGATCGACGGGGCTTGAACCCGCGACCTCAGGTGCCACAAACCTGTGCTCTACCAGCTGAGCTACGATCACCATATTTTTTATCGTAGTCAGCTGTGCTCTGCCAGCTGTGACCGTCTTCGGTCTCCGTCTTCGGTGCTACGATCACCATATTTTTTATCGTAGTCAGCTGTGCTCTGCCAGCTGTGGCCGTCTTCGGCCTCCGTCTTCGGTGCTACGATCACCTCTATCGTCAACCTGGGTTTGAGCGCAGCACAAACCCGGGATATCCTCAATTGCGCGCACGAAGGGAGTCGAACCCCTGACCCGCAGCTTAGAAGGCTGCTGCTCTATCCAACTGAGCTACGTGCGCTTCTTTCGCGCCCCGAAGCTAATTGTTCTGGTTACGATCGCTACGTGCGCTTTTTCCAAATACCGCACCAGGCCTCTGCCGGATACGCTAAAAAATTCGGGATGATTGGATTTGAACCAACGACCCCTTGCTCCCAAAGCAAGTGCGCTACCGCTGCGCTACATCCCGTTGTCGCTGGCTAAACAGGGGCCTGAAACACAGCGTCAAGACAATAGAAGGTGTTGGAAAGAATATCGGGATGACTGGATTTGAACCAGCGACCCCTTGCTCCCGAAGCAAGTGCGCTACCACTGCGCCACATCCCGTTGACCCGGCGAGCGGTGCGGGAAAAGACTCGCCGTCAAGTTCAATGGGGTTTCAGGGCAAACCTGGCGCTGGTGCTGCCAGTTGCCGGTATGCTGTCGAAAAGATTGACAATCTGTGCGGAGCGCAACAGAAGTGCGTATGGAAGTGAAGCGCAGCGACATGCTCAAATGGGCGCAGAATGCGCAAATGAGCACCCAGGCAAGCGACTCGCAGGCCTCTGACCGGCCCGCCGAAGTGCGTACCGACCGGCCCGGCCAGGTCAGCGTTGACTCGATGCGCAGCAAGATTCTCAGTCTGCAGCAGGAAATCCGTGAACTGCAGACAGGCATATCGATGCGCCAGATACAACTCGGTTTCTTGAACCAGGTGAATGAGGGTGGCTCGTGGCAGAAAGATCTCCGCCGCTTCATGAACGAGCAGTTTCCAACAATCCAGATGCAGCTGAGCGAAGGGCAGAACATTGACGAGTTTCGCACTGAGGCAGCGCAGGTTGTCAGCAGCCTTCGCAATAACCTCATTAAGAAAGAAATCCAGATCCAGAACATCTTGTCTGCCGGGCTCTTTGAACCAGCAGCAGAGAGCGATCAGGAACCCGTACTCGATAACTCTAAAATCGTCAAAGATTTCTCAGAGACGCAAGGCATCTTCAGTAAGCTCAGACCAGATGCCGTAAGAACTCTGGTCAATTAGGTTTGAACCCGCCGGGGCAGGGTAAGCTTCAGGAAATTCTGCGGGCCTGCGCGCTCGAGTTCCGGGGAGATGATGCCCCGGTTGTCCGCTGGTATGCCGAAGGCGATGCCGCAAGGCGCCTGCTCGAGCTCGCACGGCAACGTGGCGTCCGTATCGAAGAAGACCAGGCTGAAGAGCTCTTGCTTGCGCTGCGGGGAGTTAAGCTGAACAGTCGCATTCCCCGCGAAATCTATCTGGCAGTTGCAAAAATTTATGCTTATATTCTCGCACAGGGAACACAGAGACCGACCTGACATGATTTTTCGGACGAAACGGCAGCTCGCGGTAAGTTCTAATGCAATGTGTCTCTTAGCAACCGCGCACCGCACGGCAAAACAGAGGCGCAGAGCGCATATTTCGCGAAAAAAATTAAATCCACTTGAAATTGGGCAAGTTTGTTCCGAGAATAGACTATGACCCGGTACCAGGTCAAATTATTGCGCCCGGGTGTTTCTTTTACCAAACCCGTCTATATTGACCCGACCAATATGCTGGCCGCGGCCAACGTCATCATTACGCAGAGTGACCTCGACCGTCTCAACAAATGGAAGATCGAAGAGGTTTTGTCCGCCGGCGAGCCCCTCTATGCCTCGAAGAAAGACGAGGCGGAGTTCATGGATGGCCAGCAGAAGCTGGATATTGAAAATCTCAAAAAAGAACTCAAGAACCTGATTCGCGCTAAGCCCGCCTTCAACAGCCTGACTTCATCGACAGAAGTGGTGCTGAAGAATTTTTACGAACGGCTGAACAGCAACAATAACCCGCAATCCAACGAAGTGCGCAGCAAAGCCGAAGAGATTACGAACCTGGTAACCGCCAACCCGCTGCTGGTGACCTTTGTTGCAGAATACATTATTGATGCGGACATATATAAGCACGTTGTTGGCTGCTCGATGTATGCGGTGCGCCTCGGCCTCGCGCTGGATTTTTCGCGGCCGAAAATCGTCGAAATGATCTTCGCGATTCTCATGATGGACGTTGGCATGCTCAAGGTGCCACAAACGATTCTCGAAAAAGCTGAAAAGCTGAACGAAACAGAACTACAGATCATTCACGCGCACCCGGTACATGGTTACCAGATGCTCACCCAGATCGCCAAAATCAAGAACACGATCGCCTCTGTGGCTCTGCAGCACCAGGAGCACTTTGATGGTTCGGGTTATCCCCGCAAGATCAAGGGCGCAGAAATGTCAGAGTACACGCGCGTCGCTTCGATCATTGACTCATTCGCTGCAATTATCGCCCGCAAGCCGTACCGCAAAAATCGCCTGCCGTACGACGCGATGAAAGAGCTGCTGACACTGGGCATCTACCGCTATGACCCGGTCTACCTTAAGACATTTCTGGATTCGCATGCCATTTACCCCCTCGGTTCCATTGTGGAACTTTCAGATGGCAGTACCGGTATGGTAGTCTCGGCCGTGAAAGGCAAACCCATGCGACCCATTGTCTGGGTTCTGCGTGACGCCAGAAACCAGCGCCCGACGAAGCCGGAATTCGCGCACCTGCTCTACGCTTCTGACAAGTTTATTTCAAAAGCCAAGTACGCCGAAGACGCAGGCCTCAATCTCGACATGGAATTTGAACAGCTGATGAAACAGCTGGGCTAAAAAATAGTCGCTGACTATTTTGTCTTTTTGGGTTTTGCTGCCTTTACTGGCTTGGTGTCGAACAGGCCCAATTCTGAAAAATCTGTGAGTACTTTATCCGCCAAGCCATATGCGACGGCTCCTTTGCCATCCAGGTAGTAGTCGCGGTCGGTATCTTTTTCCACGCGCGTCAGGGGCTGGCCAGTGGTATCGGCGATGATGCGATTGAGTTCTTCACGCGTCTTCTTGATTTCTTCTGCATGAATCTTGATATCGATCGCCGGGGCGACAATCTGCCCGCTGATCAGCGGCTGGTGAATCATCACTTTGGCGTGTTCAAATACGTAGCGGTGGCCTTTTTCTCCGACTGTGAGGAGAATGGCACCCATTGAAGCGGCCATGCCCATCGTGATGGTGTAGACCGGTGAAGAGATCATGCGCATGACATCGTAAATCGCCATGCCAGAGGTAATTACACCTCCGGGCGAGTTAATGAAAAAATAGATTGGCTTTCCGGGATCTGTCGCCTCAAGAAACAGCATGCGCTCAACGATCATTTCTGCTGATTTATCCGTGACCGCACCCCAGAGAAAAATCTGCCGTTTATCAAGAAATCGCTCTGCAATACGCTCGCGCAGGGCAGGGGGGCGCTCTTCTTTCTTTTTGCCGCCTTCTTCTTCATCAGCGACAATTGAGCCCAGTGTTTCAAACGGATTCCGGATCATGACGGTAATATAAGGTTTTGCTCATGGCGCGGACAGAATTTTCTCCATCACGATGGCTGCGCTGCCATTGGCGTAATAGTTATTCCGCCTGCCAATTTCAGCAAACCCCATTCTTCTATAGAAAGCCAGGCCCGCAGCGTTGGCTGAAGAAACCTCTATCAGGCATCGCCTGGCTGTCGATGTGGCTAGTGTAGTCGCGTGCTGCAGCAACCGTCGCCCCAGGCCGTGTTGCCGGTAATTCTGCAGTACGCCGATTTTGCGGATTTCCAGATCGTCGCCGGCAATCCCGGAGCTCAAAAAACCACAGGGTTGACCATTGTGCGTCACCAGGAGTATAATTACTCCATTTGCGGCAAACTCCGACGTCCATTGCTGCAGCGACCAGCAACCGCCAGGGAAAATAATCCTGTCCAGGTCAAAGATCCGCTGCAAAGCGCTGCTGTCTGCGGGCGCTACCTGAAAATCAGCAGGTGTCAGAAGCTCTTTTGAATTGCGTCGACGATCATTTTCTGTTCTTTCAGAGTCATGTCGCGGCATTTGCGCATGATCAGCACTGCATCAATCTTGCGCCCTTCCTGCACCAGCTGGACGATTTCTCTCTTTTCGGCTTCGTCAAGATTGAGATCTGCGAGTGCAGGCGCCTGCGGTTGGTAGCGTGGCAGCCGGCATTCTGTCTTCTTCCCCTTTTGTGCCGATTGAGCCAGGACAGCAGTCGCGAAAAGAAGACACAAAAGAGCGGCTTTACTCATCAGAATACCTTGTTCAGCAGGAAATTGGTGAACTGTAGCGCTGCTGCGCTGACGAGCAGGGTCCGGACAGATTTGATGGTCAACTTATCGGTGAGCTTGTCGGCTACCCAGAAGATAATCACATTGAAGACGAAGCTGACGATCAGACCGAAGAGGCCAAGCGTAATAATCTGCAGAATCCACTTCACGATACCGAGTGTCAGAATATTGAGGACGCTGGCGGTGCCGCCGAGCAAAAAGCCGACCACAACGTTGACTCCCACGAGGACGAGCGCCACGACAGGTATCGCACCCATTTCGATATGAAAATCGGGCATGGCCTTGTTGAGCAGGTAAAGCAGCGCGCAAAACAGCGCAAACATCACTATGAGTTTTATTATCATGCGATAAGGTGCTGAACGCCCTTAAGCGTTCAATCTCTTTTGTGACCCGGTTAGGTGACTAGGCTGGAACTCAGAAAAGCGGCGTAAAGCCGTGGTCGGTCTTGCTGGTCAGTATTTCAAATGCGGCCCGGTTTTTGGTTGAAAGGCGGGCACTGACCCCTATACGGCTCTTCTCTGTCAAAGTGACCTCACACGCGGCAATCTTGCTGTTGATGCAGGTCTTGACATCCCCCGGCGGATTATAGTAGTTCAGCGCCACAAAATCGTTGCGGTCGGCTGAAACGCTCCCCTCGATCCTGAGATCCTTGCTCTCTCCAGAAAATTTCCAGGCGAAATAGTTTAGCTCCGCGTGGTTGCGCAATGCCTGCCAGTAGCTGTTCAGGCAGTATTCTTTGCCTCGGTAGCGCAGTACGATCGGCGTCAGAAATGGCGTCATGACCGGGCCAAATTTCAGTTTCGCCGAGGCAACCTCGAGAAAGGCATCGGCGTCGTTATCGAAACCCGCCACCTGGCCCCAGGCATATTCATCGGTATGCCGGCTGCCCCAGTTGTGGTTCTGGCTGCCCTGCCAGTCTTGAACCGAAATCTTTTTTCCATTTACCTGCAGGTGCCCGCGGAAGCTGATGAACGGCTGTGCAATCAACAGCTTGGCGCGGGGTAGTGGCGTATCATAGGAGCTGAGCGGTAAGGGAAATATCGGCTGTGTGTCTCGCGCTGAGGCGATGGGGTTCATCTGCAGGTCCCAGCTGATTTCGTTTTCGCCCGAGTTTTTTGCTGAGCCTTTGAGGCTTGTGGCATCGAGACTTGCGCCATCGAAGTTCAGCGAGAATTGCAGGTTGGAGTATTCTGCCTTGCTGAGCGGAAACTCCGATTTGGCCGCAACAGGCAACTTGCCCTTTTCAAACCAGATTGCCCAGAGTTCGCCCATGGGTGATTTGGTACCCTTGCCTGTCTCGTTTTGGTAGATCGTGTAGCGAATCCAGAAGGCCTGTCCCGTGTCAGCGTTATTGGCGCGCATGAAATAACTTTCATAGTGCCCGCCGCTCTTTTCACCCCGGAACCGGGTAAAGTTGGCTGCTGCCCTCGCTTTCTCGAGTTGTACCTGCATGGCGCACTTTTTCAGTTCAGAGTCAGGGCGTCGAGCTAATATATGACACTGGTGTCATTAGTTTTGTGCCAGCGAAAAGTTCTGCAGAAACATTGCCCAGCGACCGTTTGTTAAGCGGCTTGATGAGCGCCGCCTGCAGGCGGCTGGACGTACCCCCGCAGGAAACCGAAATAGAGAATCTCTTCAACCTGCCAGCTCAGCGTCAGGCCCATCGATTCGAGCCGCTTCATCTGCTGCAGGGTCTGTAGCCTGAGCGTCAGCCTGGTGCTGTAGAGTTTTTCACCTGCCGGTCGTTGGGAGCTCTTGCGTGCCCTGCGCCTGCCGTGCAGCCCGGTAAAGAACACCGGCTCAACGGCAAAATTCCGGTAGCGCTCGTGGCGCAGTGAATCGAAAAAGAGATCGGCAACTTCATCGAATTGGCGATGATTCTGCAGGCTTGCCCATGCACGCCTTGCTGGCGCCGAAAGCGCGAAAGAAATGTTTACCAGTGACAACTGTCCTCCCGGGATAAATCCCTCAATCCGGCTCCGTTTCCAAAGCCCTCTATATATTAAATACCAAAGAACCGGGAAATTTTCTCACCTTCACAGGATTTTTTTTAGGATTATGTCACATCATTCTGCGGCGGCCCTAAGCGCTGCTGCCAGGCCGGGTTCTTCTCTTAACCGCTCCGCCTCATCTTCGGGCGCAGCACCAGCGGCAGCAGCAATAACAGTATCAGCCAGGCTGCGGGTTCAGACATGCGCGGGCGGTCGCCGATCTCGAGTTCGTGCTGACTGGCGAGTGTTTTCTTGTGCATTTCTGCCAGCTTGCGTCGCTGGGCTTCTGTCTCGACGACTATCGAGCCCGTCGCGGGGTTTAGTACTCCTGTCTCTATGGCATCCCGTACCGCTTCATGGCGTGCTGCCTTCTCGCCCAGCAGCCAGCGTTCAAATGCCACCTGGCCCTTCTCGAGTTCTGTTGCCGCGGCGGGTGCTTTCCTGGGGCCTGACGGCGCTATTGCCCAAAGGTCGGGCAACTGCCTGGCATTGCCGTAGAAATCAAAAGCACGAATCTCTGTCTCATTCGCATGGAGAAAAAAATCCACTGCAGTATACCAGCGCGTGAAGTACGAAATTTCATCCCATTGCGCATCGGGCGCTGACGGACTCAGCACCACCATCAGTGGTGCCCTGCCAGCTGCAGCGTGAGCCGTTGTGGCCATGAGGGTACGGAAAGCCAGGTCAGAGAAAAATCCCTCCTTTAGCTCAGGACATTTTGCCTGACTGGCAGCCGGCAGATCAACCGTGCTGATTGCCGAATTCACGTAGCTGATGCGTGCCCCGCTCAGCGGTATTTGCGTACGCTGCACGGTGTTTGCCACCGCTGCGGAGTAATCCTGTTTACCCTGCTGGCTGCAGTCGGCGATAAAGTGGAGATAGAGCGCTTTGGCTGCAGTTGCTTTTGCATGCCCAGGGTCCTGTTGGGCCGGCGTTCCCTGCAGGCGTATCTTTCTTTCGCCCAGGACAAGCTCGCCCGCGCCATAATGGCTGATTTGCAGCCGGGCCTCACGATAACCCTTCGCCGGTACGGGAAACAATTTCCAGCGCAACCGGTTCTTTGCCTCGAACCAAATGAGGCTTGGATCGCGCTGCTGCTCCGTGATGCGGTTGTAGGTCCAGACCGCAGCACTGCGTGTGGTGATCTGGGCCGGTTGTTCAACCCCGTCGATGACCAGCCAGTGCCCGGTCAGAAAAGCATATTCCGGTAGGTGTAATTTCAGGTCGAGTTCGGCCGCGCGCTGCGGGTCGGCATTCTCGATGCGAATGCGTAATTCTGTTTTGCTGCGCTCACCGTCGTAACTTGTAGCAGCCCTGATGGTCCTTATGCGGGCAGAGGGAGTGCGGTTAGCGGCACGACCAGACTGGCGCTTCTCGCCAAAAAATACCCTGAGCAACCGTTCGCGCATCGCGTCAGACAAACCGATACCGTCGAAAACTACCTGGTGCCGCAGCGGGGTATAGAGCGGTACGGACTCTTTATCGTTCAGCCAACCGCGGTTCTGCCGTGGCGGTGGTTGCAGCATGGTTGCCAGTCGGTGGCCGACTCCGGGCGATTCATGGTTGAGTGCCAGCGGCGGGTGCTGCACGTAGTCGATCGCTGCGAGCAACTGCCGCCGTTCAAGCAGCAGATCGCCCAGCACGACCGCTGGCAGAAGCAGAAAGCCTGCACCAAACATTAAAAAGAAAGTGCGTGGGTTATCGTGCTCGCTCCACGCGCGATAATCTTCTCTGACAGTCAGGTACTGGATTGCCAGCGCGAAATAGGGAATCAGCAGCAGCAAACCCAGGCCGATTGCCGCGATCAACAATACTGCCAGTGGCAGGTAGAGCAGAAAGACGATGCAGAAGTAGAGCACGTAGCACAGGCCAGCCCCGCGCAGGCTGACCACCAGCGCATTCGCAACGCGGTGGCGGCTACGCGGCAGCAGGTAAACCATCGCGTTGATCAGCGCGAGCAGCCAGAAAGTTTTGCCTGTGAAGTCACCGAGTACTGCGCGGCTTTCGCGTGCGACAGGCCCTGTTGTGTTCATCAAAAGACCGAGCAGGGGCAGCAGTCCAATAAAGACAACGCGCAGGACAAAACGACCGGCCGGCGCATCGAGCACGCTGGCCTTTCGGTCGACCAGGTAGAACATCAGCCGCAGAATCCAGAAAGAAAAAACTATCGTCAGGCCGGCGACAATGGTGATCGCTACGGTATCGGCACCGTAACCCCAGCGCGCGTACCTGATGAGCTGGAACATCGCATAAATGCCGATCGGAATAATGACACTGCCTGCGGCAGAAACAATCAGTGACCGGCGATCGCTTATGGCAAAGCGACGCGCCAGTAGCGCCAGTGTCGTATAGAACAGCGGTATGATGCCACTCAAAACGAGGGTCATGTATGCGTCATCGTCAAACAGCCAGCGCTGCGACAGCAGCTCTTTGAGCCAGCGCAGGTACGAATAGAATGCCAGAAACTGCAATGGGGGAGTCGCCAGCAACAGACCGAGAGGTAATTGCCTGCCGCGCCACCAATACCAGAGGGCCGCAACGCCGATCGCGCCAGCGAGGCCCAGTGTCAGCACCAGGCCACCCAAAACACTGTCGATCTGCCGCGCGTTGAGATCAGGCCAGACAATCCACAGCATCGGTACGGCGATTGCCAGGCAGATCACTGCCGGCACCAGTGCTGCCAGCGCGATCAGCCCGCTAGAGCGGCGGTTGTTTTCTTGCATGAAGTCTCCTTCGTAGTAACTCATAATAGACGATCAGTAGCGTCAAAAAGACCAAAATTCCCAGTGTCTCGTGCAGCCAGGGCCGGTCGCCTGTGACCGACCTGACCTTCAGGTAGAGACCCACCCGCATCGAATTGGCGACCACGGTGAGTAGCCAGGCGAAAGGGAGGACAACGAAGCTGATGCGCCCCGTGCCCCATAGGGCCATAGTGCCGGTGGCGAGCGCCAGCAGAAAAAAATTTATCCCGGCGCAGCTGTAGTCCAGAATGAAGCTTTCGAAACAATAAACGCCGGCTGCTTCGCTGTATGTTCCGTGACCAGATAAAGCCAGTAACCCCGCGGGTATATGCAGAAACAATCGGTAGAGCCAGTCTATCTCGAATACCGCGCCGAGTTTCGCCAGAGCTCCCACTGCGAAAAAGAAAGCAAGTTTCAGCCAGTCGGCCGACCGCATGACCGCATGAATGACATGGCCCGGCGCTGTAAGCTGATTTTTGTCAGGGGTAGCGACCTGTGCAGTTATGGTTGCCGGCGCATCGAATGGAAGAAGCGTTACACATGCGTTCGTTTCGTCTCGCGGTCATCGTCATCAGTGGGAGCTTCTTCTCAGCCTGCAGCAGTTTACCCAAGGGAACACCAGGCCCGCGTGCCGAAGAGCTCGCGCAGAAAATGCTGGCGGGGGCTGACTTTGAGAAGTGGCAGGCGACCGCGGCTGTCTCTTTTACTTTTCGTGGTGGCGACAAAATCTTCTGGGATCGCAAGCGCAAGCTGACAGAGGTTGTGATAAAGAAGAAACTCGTGCAGTTCAGCGAGGTCTCGGGAAAATCCATCTGCTTTGAAGAGGAACGGCGCGTTACGGACGATTGCGCCGAAATGACACAGACGGCGATTAAACGTTTCTATAACCATACCTTCTGGCTGAATCCTGCATTTCACATCAGCTCACCCGGAGCTGAACGTGCGCTGGTCGGTGACCAGCAATTGCTGGTGTCGTTCAGATCGGGTGGTGCGACACCGGGTGATGCATACCTTTTCACCCTCGATGAAGAAGGCAAGATTGCCGAGATGCGCATGTGGGTGTCGGTGCTGCCGATCAAGGGCGCGCGCGCCGTCTTCAGCAACTATGTTAAATCGCAGACCGGCGTCAGGGTAGCGCTCAACCATGATGTGGCTTCGCTTGCATCAGTGAACCTTTCAGACCTGGTCATGTATGCACAGTATCCGGAAAAGGGTGGTGCAGACCGCTTTCAGGGTTTGCTCGAAGCCGGCGGCATGCCGGGCAGTGAATCGATCAATCGGAAGAAGTAGCGCCCAGTTCTTTGGGCAGAATCAGTTCGCCCGTCTGCCGGTGCACGCGCACTGCCGGCTCGGCATATGCCTGCAGGGTCTTGTAGGGGTAGCTCTCGCGTGTGACATGAAAATAGTCGCCGACGATCAGCACGTGATCGCGCGCGGGCTTCGTACACCAGCTTTTGTCGATGCGCTTCTGGCAGCGCAACTGAAAGACGGCCGCAAGGTGCGGCCCGGCACGCCGGGTCGCTTCGGCGGCCGATACCGGTGAGCGCTGTGTGCTCTCGTCGGAGACTGAAACCATCTCGGGGCTTGCGCAGCCATTGAATAGAAAGATCGCCGATAGCAGGCCGACGACACCGTAACGGGTTGCAGCGCGCTTGCCGGAAATGAAGTTCATACTCACGTATCGAATATCGCTCCCACAAGGCAAAGCATAAGAGGCCCGGCGCCAACTGGTAGAGGCTCGTAACCCATTTATACTTGCCGCCCTGCCGGTGCTATAATACCCTAATCATTGATGGACCTTTCATGCCTGATGCGTCCGCGAAAACTCTGCCTCTGTAAGGGTGTATCGCGTGCCGATGTCCAGGCGGCCGTGCGTGCCGGGGCTGACACGTTTCCGAAGCTGATTGCAAAGACCCATGCCACCACGGGTTGCGGCACCTGCTACCACGAGGTCTACGCCGCCTTTCGCGAAGAGCGCGAGCACGAACGCTGTCGGCTCACCGGGCAGATAGGCCTGAAGTTCTAACAGGCTCCTGAAAAGGAGCCGAAAGCAGGTTTCGGAAACCGCGTAAGGTTGCAGACAGGCCATTCATGGCCGTTTTGCAAGCGATTTGCGAGGCAAATCGCGGCGTCTGCAGCCGTCGCGGGAGCTTTTCCGGAACCTGCTAATACTGCTTCCTGACTTGCAAGTTTCGGCCGATAATAAGACCACGGGGGATTTACACTTTTGCTGCGCCATTTCACCGTAACTGTATTATGTCTCCTGGTTTTGCGGGGCAACTATGCAAAAGAAATCCGCGAGAACCCCGTGCAGAAGCGGCTTGAACGCTACTTGCCGTACAGCATTGACGAAATCGAGGCATCGGCCGGTTCGATCAACTTCAACCCCCGGCTCGTAGCAGAAGACTTGGGGCAAAAGCTCAACCAGTTCTACCTGAGCGACCCGTCCGAAAAAAAGATCGCCAACCGCCAGGATAACGACTCGAACGCGGCCTGGTACCGCAAAGAGTGGAATGTCAACCTGCAACGCCTCTTCATGCGTGACCTGCTTGCCAAAACGCAACCATCTTTCATCATCAAGGAAGCTCCCAACATAGCTGCCCTGCACTACAACTATGCACTGGCACAGATGAAGCTCAAAAAACCCTACCATGCGGCATTTCATTTTGTGCAGTCGCTGCGCTACCGCAGCCTGCGCATGGACGACGAGATCTATACTAACAGCGACCGGCTGCAGCTCGTGAAGGCGGGGGCCGCAGAAATCGCCGACGCCGACAACTACCGCGAAAGCAAAAAGCAACTTTCTGAAAAGGCGCGCGAGAAGCAGCGGCTTGAAGAGGAGCTGGTACTGCTCGACGACCGCAGCCGCTCGCCGGCCCTGAGCCCGGCAACGGCCGCATCGAATGTCGAAGTCGAACGTGCGAAACAGCAGCAGCTGATTGCCGACCAGAAAGAAAAGAGCCGCCAGGCACTCGAACGTGTTCGCGGCGAATACGATAAGGCAAAGGCCGGATTTCAGCAGGCCGAGCAGAAATACGCTGAGCACGCGAAAGAGTACAACCGCAAGTCGGCAGATATGCTGATTGAAATGGCGGGCCTGGTGCGCCAGCTTGAAGACGCCATCAAAGAGCGTTCAAAGGTATTGAATAAGAAGGCGCTCTATAAGACCAACTTCAACCAGACACTGCAGCACGACTACAGCCAGAACCGGCAGTTCACTGCATACGCCAACATACTCGAGGCCGCGACACGGCTTGACCCGGAAAACCCCGTCACCAATTTTCAGCTGGCAGAAGAATACCGCACCTCGCAGGATGTCTCGCGCAGCATTGATTCGTATGAAAGGGCGCTCGCCGCCAACGAAAAACCGCGTGCAGGTTTTGAACTGAAAGATGAACAGGTTCGCAAGTCGCACGCTTCCCTGGGGGCGCTCTACTATTCGAAAAGCCGTTTCGTCGATGCTGCCTTCTTCTATGAGAAAGCCTATTCAACGACCAGCGACAACAAAGAAAAGCAGAATCTCGGCTGGCAGCTCGCGAAGTTGCATGTCGAAAAGACCGGTAACTACGAGCGTGCTACCGAACTTTTTGAGGGTTACCTCAAGGAAATTTCGACGCTAAACCCCACCGACGTCACCGACCGTACACAGTGGATCAAAGAACGCTTCACGGCGAACCGCTACCTGCTTCACATGTACTCCAAGAAGAACTCTCAGGAAAAGGTTCTTACGAGCATGCAGGCAGCCGCAGCCGCGCATGCCGACCTCGAGACTCTGATTGCCGACCTGCGCGCGCGCAATGCGAAGACCTACCAGGAAATGCAGACAGCCAAGAAGAGCCTCTTCGACGACGTGCGCAGCAGGGACCTCAACGTATACCTGAAGCTGGAAGCAGAATTCGAAAGACAGAAGCGCGAGCTCGCCATCATTGAAGCCGGGCGTAACAGCCTGCCGCTCGCGCAGTTCTACTCGCAGTATGCGCGTTTTCTCGAGGGCCGGCATGACATCGCCGGCGCGATGGGCGTTTATGCCACTGCAGAAAAGCTCGGGTTAGGTGCCGACCACGCCCGCCGCGAGCAGGGACGCCTGAAGGCACAGTACCTGCAGTGAGGCGTGCGCGGCAAAGTTCTTGCCGCTTGTCGCGAACCCGGGGTGCTGGCCTATGGTAGTATTGAGTTTCCCGTTCTGGCTGATCTTCGCGATCCTGAGTCCCGTACTAATTCTTTTTTTCGTACTGGGCGCCGGTCTCTTTCTTCAGCCGCAAATGCAGCAGAAGCCAGCCATTATTGAGAAGTATCCTTCGTAGCGGTGGCCGCTTCGGGCCCTGCTTCGCAAAAGATCACTTCACTGCGAAGTTCTTCTTTATTGCCTGCCACATCGACGGAATAAAACTGCAGCAGGTTTACCGCTCCGCCTGCTGAAACTTCACTAAAGCTCAGTCGTTTGCCATATTCCCTGAAGGCTACTTCTTCGATATTCTTGCCGATCGGTGCCAGCCGATAGAAGGTCTTCGCAACGCCCGACTCAGCATCGGTCGCGAGAAACAGCAGTGCGCTGTCTTTGCCCAGCTTGATGCCGCGTTTGCCATGTACCGGGTCGCTGATGACCGCGCGCGTTGTCGGGGCGTTCAGCTCAACCTTGAAGATATAGGTGCGCGAAAGCACCGCCTCTTTGGCATCGTTCTCGATACTGACCTGCATGCGGTATGTGCCCGGCTTGTCGAACACGAGCGGCTCTTTATATTCGAGGCTTTCGCCCTCATCGAGCCGGTAGCGCGTCACCAGGCCCGGTTGTTGTGGCAGCTCAATGCGGCTACCCAGAAGGTATTCGGTTTTTCCCTGCTGTACGAGTGGCAGCCGCGGCTCGCGGTATGGTTTGCGCAGGTAATCCTGCACCAGCAGCGTTTTGCCAAAAGCTCCCGGCACCCCGGTTTTGTGAATCGAGCGCACACGGAAGAAACGCAACTCGGGTGCAACGTATTCGCGGTAGGTCTTCTCTGCTGTCCTGATCACGTTGGTGCGTGCCTGTGCCGCCTGCTCGGGTGTTGCTTTCGCGAGATCGATTTCAGAAAACTCCAGCTCGGTCGCGCTGGTGTCAGGCGGGGGATTTATATTGATGGAAAAGATTTTTTTATCAGGAGCAGCCGGCTTTTCCTGCGCAACCACGGGGGGTATACTGACGGAGAGTAACAGGATTACAGAAACGATGCGCATTCCTGTACACTAATGATCCCCACGTTCGGTCAACTATTATCATGGGTGTAGAAGCGACTGAGGGCCTCGCTGTTGACCAACCCCGAATGATTTTCCCGGGACAAACCTACGGAGGTGTTGCCCAGATTTTCCAGGAGTAAGAAAGGCCGATTGACCCGTCTACCGGCGTGGGTACCGCGTTGGCGCCAATGCCCGTGTTGATGCCATAACCAATCGGCACGAGCCTATTCGGATCAAGCGGAAACGGATAAGCAAAGTCTATGCCGACACCCACGTCAGCGACGGGAGTGCCTACCGAGGCCCCGATGCCATAACCGTAACCCTCAAAATCCGCAAGGCGCGTGCCCGGGTAGAACTGGATGCCAATATTGCCGCCACCGCCAACGGTCAATGGCGCGAGCTGACCACCAACAGCAACGTACACACCGATCTGGTTTTTCCAGTCGGTGACGTACATGATCGCCACCTGCACACCCGCGATGGCCGATGCAGAAACAGAAAGTGACTGGCTGGTAAAGAAGCTACCCTCGAACCGGGGCTTTGCCATGGTCCTGAGTTTCGCCCGCAATTTTTCGGGTGAGCAGATTACCTCGGCATCAAAAGAATCCCTGATAACTTTCACCTGCGCAGCAGGCGGTCTTCTGCTGTACAACGAATACTCTTGACGCGCCGATTGACCGTGTCCAGCATCTGGTATGAGGTTGCAGGCCAGCATCGGTGTCTTATGCTGCTTCGTTGCCTGTAGCAATTTCAAATGGGCAACAGAGAGAATTGCCACAACTGCTGCCCGCCCTGCAGTTCCGCAGTTCGCCTGGGCTCACAGCAGCAGCGCCAGTAACCTGCTCGCCTGGAATAACGTCGGTGATGCCACCGGTTACGTGGTGTATTTTTCGACGACGGCGGGTGTGACCAAGTCAACGGCGACAGCAATCAATACCACTAGCAATCCTTACTCTCACACAGCATTGACCAACAATGTTACTTACTATTACGCGATTGCGGCAGTCAATGCCGGTGGTGAGAGCGACCTATCGGCCGAGGTTTCGGGCATGCCCGCCGCGGCGAGGCGCATATTCGTTTCGAGTGCGAGTTACACGGGCAACATCGGCGGCATTGGTAGTGCGAACACCAATTGCCAGAGTCTTGCGACGGCCGCTGGGCTTACCGGCAGATTCAAGGCCTATATTTCCACGCAGGTGACCGACGCTGCCTGCAACATTATTGGACTTAGTGGCAAAAAATCCGCGAACTGCGGCCTGCCCTATGCGCCGACATTCGACACTTCGACGCCAGTGCTCAATACTGCCGGGCAATCGATTCAGACGAGTCTCTATAATCTGCTCAACGCGGATGGCGGCGGAATTAATTGTGGTGCCGGCAACGCGATCTGTACTGGTATCGGCTACAACGAAGCCGGTATCAGTGCTTCAACAACCGTCAGGTCCATCACCACAACCGGTGGTGTCTTTTCAACCGCGCCTGCTGGCAACACGGCGTGCGTCGACCTGACATCGGCCACCAACGACGGAATTGGTACGCTGTACGGAACAACCTATGATATCAACAATTGGTGGTATTCAGCCGGCTGGAGCGATAATTGTGCGAGCCCGCTGCGAATCTATTGCATACAGCAGTAACTGAAGATTCCGAAGGAAATATGACTCCGCCTTGAAGCAAGGCGGGAATCCAAATGCCTGAGTAGTGAGTTATCGCCTGCAGATTCAAAGCTGCTTCAGCCAACCCAGGCGTTCTTTCAGCAGGCTCTGGTCAATCTGCGCCTGCGCGTCGGCGATGACCTTGCGGTCGATCGTCCTCGCAATTTTTTCTGCGCGCGGTATTTCACCTTCTGGTAAGAGGGCAAGCAGGCGCAGGCCGAACGGTACGAGCCCCTCGGCGTGAGCCGTAACGATGACGCGCTTCAGGAGTTCGTCGTCGAAGCGGTGCGACATCGCGGCGAGGCGATCGACGTCGCGCTCGGCGAGGTGATCGGCAATTTTGAGGGCGACCGGCAGTTTGCCCGATTCATCGGCCGCGTGAATGATGCGCGACAGGGCTTCTGAATCCAGTTTTGCGACAATTGTCGCCATGTGCGCGTGCATGTCCGGGTTCAGGTACTGCAAGAAGGCAAAGATGTGCACGAGTGCACCGTGCTCGATGGCGAACGGTACCATGCCGAGCAGTGCATCGACCGAGACGCGGCCTACCAGTCCTGCAAGCCGGCGGTGCTGGGTTTCGGTAAAGTGCGCCAGCAGGCCGATCAGCGATGGCCACAAATCTTTCTGCTGCGCGGTCTCGATCATGTCGATGACCTTCTCGTCGCTGAAGCCGTCGGCGAGCGTGGCGACGTGCTCCTTGTTCTGCGTGTAGAGGCCCACGCGCAGCAGTGATTCCGTATCGGGAATTTCGCGCGAAAGAGTCAGTATCTTCTCGCGATCCATATAATCGACGAAAGCTCCCATCGTGAAAAACTTCTTGTCGCGCGTCAGCGTGCGCGTTAGCTTCACGAGTACGTCCATGGGAAAAGCTTCGATCAGGTGTTTGGCGCGAGCGGGCACGAGGTTTTCTGCCACCTGTGCGAGAAATTCGATGTTGAGGCTGCTCGCGATCGAAACGGCCTGCTTGGTGTCGATGTGGTATGTCAGATTGGCGGTGATGTTGGGGCCGAGCAGAGACTTGGCGACCTGTGCGTTGATAAAATTGGGCATGAATTTGGCGACCCCGGCGAGGCGTGCCCAGACGTCAGAACTGTCCGTCAGCAGGCGGTTGGAGATCGAATCATTCAGCGAACGGAAATCGTCGAGTGACAGGTTCTTCAGGAACTGGATGCGATCGGGCGTGACCCGCAGCACGTGCGCGAGTTTTTCGATTTCGGTCATCAGGTCGAGGTCGTTCATAGTGAACCATTGTTCAAGTTTTGCAGGTTCTGGCGAGCCTAAAACCGTTGCTTTTCGGTTGTTTTTCAACAACCTGCTAGAGTCGCCAGCCGACAGCTACAGTCACGATAAAGGCATCCCAGGCTGAACTGGCGGGCAGTGCCTGTTCCGGGCCATTGACCGTAACGGTTCGGCCTGATTCCATCAGAAACTGCAGGCTTGCGTACAGCGGAAATCCCTCGCGCATGAACGCGATACCCAGCCCGTAGCGCCATTTAGTAACTACCAAAGGCTGGCTGGTGAATTCATCGGGATGCTGCGGCAGGCGACCGGTTTCATTGCGGAATTCGCTATAGGCGGGCAAGGGGTAGTAACTGCCGCGGTGTATGCCCCAGAGAACGGGTGCTTCGAGGTAGAACCCGCCAATCCATGGCAATGGATAGCGCAGGACAGTGCCAATGAAATACCCTCCTGTTTCTGCGACCTGCCCGCCCGCACTCGAACTCCGCCGGTTTCGGCCGGTTCCGCGAGTGGCAGTCCAGTCGTGTATGTACGAGGTATAGCTATACGATGCCCGCAGACCGAGGTAGCGCAAAAGCAGGTATTCGTAGCCCAGGCCCGCGGTCAGCACCAGGTTCGAGGGCCGGTACCTGTAGTAGTTGCCCCCCGAATACCAGTAGAAATCTCCATACGCATCGACGAGCGAAAGTTCACGATCGAACGCTCCATTCCAGCCGCCGCCCAGAGAGCCTTCGACGAAAAACAGGTGGGGACGCGATTCGTACGGTTCCTGCCGCAAGGCATTAACAGGCGTTACGTGTACCAGCGCAGCGAGCAGAACCACCAGCCCAAGGGGGAGCTCAAGGGTTCTGCGGTGGGCTACCATGGAAAATTAGACGCGCGCGGGCCGAAAATGGCAACAGTATCTTCGCGCCGGGGGGATGCCACTATCTTTGACCGCATATCTCGAAAGCGGGCAATGACTCGTGCCGCGTCGTTCCGATATCAAGAAAATCATGATTATCGGGTCGGGGCCGATAGTCATCGGCCAGGCCTGCGAATTTGATTATTCGGGTACGCAGGCAGTAAAAGCCCTCAAGCAAGAAGGCTATGAAGTAATCCTCATTAACTCCAACCCCGCGACGATCATGACTGATCCTGAGCTGGCAGACCGGGTCTACGTCGAGCCGATTTCATTGCCCTACCTCACGCGCATCATCGAGCAAGAACGGCCCCAGGCACTCTTACCGACCGTCGGTGGCCAGACGGCGCTGAATGCAGCACTGACTCTTTCGGCGGCCGGGGTGCTCAAGCAATACGGTGTCGAGCTGATCGGCGCAAACGAAGCCGCGATCAAGAAAGCCGAAGACCGCAAACTCTTTAAAGAGGCGATGGAAAAAATCGGTGCCGCGATGCCGCGTTCCGGTATTGCGCACACACTCGAAGAGGCCTTGGCGCTGCTCGAGACTATCGGCTTGCCGGCAATTCTGCGCCCATCTTTCACCCTGGGTGGCAGTGGGGGCGGTGTCTGCTACAACCGCGAAGAATTTATCGCGATGGTTTCGAAGGCACTGACTGAAAGCCCCACGAGCCAGGTATTGATCGACCAGAGTATTCTCGGCTGGAAAGAATACGAGCTCGAGGTCATGCGCGACAAGGCCGACAACGTTGTCATCATCTGCAGTATCGAAAACCTCGACCCGATGGGTGTACACACCGGTGACTCCATCACCGTGGCGCCACAGCAAACGCTCTCTGACGTCGAGTACCAGAACCTGCGTGACCTCTCGATCAAAATTATCCGCGAAATCGGCGTCGAAACAGGCGGTTCGAACATACAGTTCGCGGTGAACCCGCGCGACGGCCAGATCATGGTGGTCGAAATGAACCCGCGCGTGTCGCGTTCGTCTGCGCTTGCTTCGAAGGCGACGGGTTTTCCCATAGCCAAGATTGCAGCGCTGCTCTCGGTCGGGTATACGCTCGACGAGATCGCCAACGATATCACCAAAAAAACTCCCGCGAGTTTTGAGCCGACCATCGACTACGTCGTCACGAAAATTCCACGCTTTACTTTTGAAAAATTTCCCGAAACACCGCGCGTGCTCGATACGCAGATGCGCTCTGTCGGCGAAGCCATGGCGATTGGCCGCACGCTGCCTGAATCATTCCAGAAGGCGATGCGCTCGCTTGAAACCGGCCGCTACGGCTGGGGGGCAGACGGCAACCTTGAGATTGAACTCGAGATACTGCGCATGGGCGATGAAACGACGCAGCGCCGCCACATCCTTGAAAAAATCAGCGTGCCTTCTGACACGCGAATACTCTACGTGCGCGAAGCGCTGCTGCGCTTTTCGCTCGATGAAGTACACCAGCGCACTTTTATCGACCCCTGGTTTCTGACTCAGCTTAAGCGTATTCTCGATATGGAGCAGCGGCTCATCGAAGCCTTTCGCAAAGGTGCAACGCTCGACGCTACGCTGCTTCGCTCTGCGAAGCAGATGGGCTTTCATGACCGCCAGCTAGCGTACCTCGCAAACTTCGACGCAGCGCAGGGTATTGCCAAAGAACTTTCACGCCTCGAGCAGGGGTCGTCGGCCTTCATGAGCAAAATGCACGAACTCGTTCAGTTGCTTTCAAAGTCGGAGCGCGCGGTTTCTGATCAGCGCAACCTTTCAGGCGAGACACCCGTGTATAAACGCGTTGATACCTGCGCCGCCGAGTTCGAGTCATTTACCCCTTACATGTACTCGACCTACGAAACCGAAAACGAAGCGGAAGTTTCCGACCGCGAAAAGGTCATTATCCTTGGCGGAGGTCCCAATCGTATCGGGCAGGGTATCGAGTTTGACTATTGCTGTTGCCATGCGAGTTACGCGCTGCAGGAAATTGGCCTTGAAAGCATAATGGTTAACTCGAATCCCGAGACAGTTTCGACAGACTACGACACCTCAGACCGCCTCTACTTTGAACCTCTGACCATCGAAGACGTGATGCACATCTACGAGCAGGAAAAGCAGAGGGGTGAGCTGCGCGGCATGATTCTGCAGTTCGGCGGACAGACCCCGCTCAAGCTTGCCAAGTCGCTTAGCGAGCGTGGTGTGCCGATTCTCGGTACCAGCGTAGAGAGTATCGAGCGCGCCGAAGACCGCAAGCTGTTCAACGAGCTCATTGAAAAACTTAAGCTCCGCCAGCCGCGGGGGCGAATGGCCGCCTCACTCGAAGAGGCGCTCTCTGCAGCGCAGGAAATCGGTTACCCGGTTCTTGCCCGGCCTTCATTCGTACTGGGCGGGCGCGCCATGATGATCGTGCACACTGAAGACCAGCTGCGGCAGTACATGCAGACCAGCGTCGAGGTCAGCCGTGAGCGCCCGGTGCTGATCGACCAGTTCTTGTCAGGTGCGCAGGAAGTTGACGTCGACGCAATCTCTGACGGGACAGACGTCTTTATCGCCGGCATTCTCGAGCACGTTGAAGAGGCTGGTGTGCATTCGGGTGACAGTGCGTGCATTCTGCCGACGAAGAATATCTCAGAGACAATACTCGCTGAACTCCGCCGTGTCACGAGGGCAATCGCACTCGAGCTGAACGTGATTGGCTGTATCAATATCCAGTTCGCCATAGTGGACGACGTGGTTTATGTACTCGAGGTCAACCCGCGCGCATCGCGCACAGTGCCATTTATCTCAAAAGCGATTCGCGTACCACTGGCAAAAATTGCCACAAAGGTCATGCTCGGGGCGACGCTGAAGTCGCTCGGCCTGACCAAAGAGATTCTGCCCGAGCACTATTACGTTAAAGAAGTTGTATTGCCTTTCAAGAAGTTTTCGGGTGCAGACACGATTCTTGGTCCCGAGATGAAATCTACGGGTGAAGTAATGGGCATCGGCCGCACGGTTCCTGAGGCTTTTTACAAAGCTCAGATTGCGGCGGGCCAGAAGCTGCCGGCGAAAGGTACCATCTTCGTTTCGGTTAACGATTCGTCCAAAGCTCCCCTCATGGATGCCCTCAAGGCGGCGCAGAAGGCCGGTTACCGCATACTGGCAACCGAAGGGACTGCGCTGAGTCTGAATGCGGCAGGCATTGCCACTGAACGCGTGAACAAAGTGCACGAGGGCAGGCCCCACGTGGTCGACAGCACCAAGTCGGGGGATGTACAGCTGATCATCAACATACCGACCGACATCAAGACACGTAACGATGCGCTTGAGATCCGCCTGTCGGCACTGCAGTACTCAGTACCTTACTTTACAACTGTCGAGGCAGCTCGCGAGGCGATTTTCGGTATGGTCGAGATGAACGGCAAGCCCGAAGAGATCTACGTTCTGCAGGAAAGCAAGAACCGCTAGCGTTACTCGCCCGTCAGGTAGATCATCAGTTCTACCTGTATATCTTCATCGTCGATGTGGAACTGGTTTTCCACAACCAGCATCTCCGATTTAGGGGACTGCCGCCGCTCATCCATCAGTTCTTCGATTGCTTCGCGCGTGGATAGCAGACTCGGGGTAGCGGGTTCGACGCTTTTCTCAGTCAGGAATGTCAGCGTGTTGGTGTAGGCGCTACCCAGGATGTTCGTGATCTCGAGCAGTGGGCTGGGGTCAAATTCTTCCATGCTTTCAAAGCCGGCTGCTTTGAAGAGCAGGCTTGCCATGCGTTCGGCCGATTTTTTTTCCATGATCAGGTCGATTGCGCCCGCCGCTGGCAGCATGGGCAGGTGTATAAGAAGTATGTCGTCGGCCCGGGCTGTGATTTTTGCCATTGTGTCGCCTGAACGTTCAGCCTTTACCCGCGAGCCCCGGCTCTTTTTCACTGAAATCGCCTGGTTACCGGTCAGCATCTGTATGCCTTGCACGGCGGTCTTGTTGCTCTGCGCGATCCACTTCCGCATCAGTTCTTTGTCGCTGAAATCGAAGAGG
This sequence comes from Spirochaetota bacterium, assembly GCA_049323535.1. GTDB lineage: Bacteria > Spirochaetota > Leptospiria > Turneriellales > Turneriellaceae > Turneriella. The sequence goes on from JBMOPL010000010.1 coordinate 108,190, forward strand.
GGTTTCATACTGGGCTCCGGGTTACCTGCAGTGACATCAGATTCCGCGCTTACGGTAGCGGCAGGCACTGCGGATTCACTAAGGCTTTCGCTTTGGCGATCGTTTTTTTCCCACGCGGGTGTAGCGGCAGGCTCGGTAATACGCGTATACCTGTTCGCATGCATACGGGCTATTTCTTCAACGTCCAGGATGAACACGATTTCATTATCCCCCAGCATTGACGCACCGGATAACCCGGGTACATGCTGGTAATGCTCGGCCAGGGATTTAATAACCAGCTCGCGCTTCTGTAGGAACTCATCTACCCCGATTGCGATGCGCGTTCGGTGTATTTCGGCAATAATCGCGTAGAAGTGTTCCCGTGTCTCTTCGATCGGCGGGTACCCGAGCACATTGTCGAGGCGCAGAAACGGCAGGATCTGATCACGCCAGTGGAGTATGTCGCGGCCATCGACGCGCATGACGCTACCCGACGGAATTTCGATACTTTCTTCGATAGTGCTCAGCGGAAAAGCAAAGAGGTCGTTGCGCACCCGTACCGTGAGAGCGGTAAGTATTGCCAGCGTGAGGGGCAATTTGACCACCATGCGGGTTCCTTTGCCTGGTTCGGAAAACAGCTGCAGATCACCCGAAAGTTTGTGAATCGAATCGCGAACAATATCCATGCCGAATCCACGGCCTGACAGTTCATCGGCAGATTCTTTTGTCGAAAATCCCGGAGCGAATATGAACTCATAGACTTCGGGCAGCGAAAGTGATGCCGCGCGCTCGGGACTCACCAGGTTACGGCTGACCGCGCGCTCGATAATACGCGCCACATTAAGCCCCCTGCCATCGTCCTCGACGGTGATCAGGATACTGCTGCCTGACTGCGAAGCGGCGAGCCGCAATGTACCTTCGGGTGGTTTGCCAGCCGTGATACGCTCGGCACTTTCTTCGATGCCGTGGTCGAGTGCGTTTCGTATCAGGTGGGTCAGGGGTTTGACCATTTCGTCGATGACACGTTTGTCAAGTTCGGTTTCAGCACCGGCAATTTCGAGGCGTATCGCCTTGCCTGATTTATCCGAATAGTCGCGCACGAAACGGCGAAAGCGTGAGAACACGTGTTCGAGAGGCAGCATGCGTGATTTCATTACGATGTTCTGTATTTCTGCTGCGACGCGGAATATTTCACGGCTTTTGTCCGACAGCTCGATCGCAAAATCTGCATCGGTGCCCGTACGGGCCGCGCGTTCAGAAAGAGAAACAAGCCCGCTATTGGCAATTACCAGCTCGCCTGTCAGGTTGAGTAGCTGGTCCAGGGTATGCACCGAGAGCCTGATCGTATCGGCGGTACCGGTAGAAATCTCCTGCTGGGCAGAAGCTTTGCCTGTACCCGTTTCACCGCCCGCGGTCTCGCGCGCAACCTTCAGAGGTTCTGCGGCACCCGGTGCGCGCGCTGCTGATTCGCTCACCTGCACATTTTCCACAAGGTCAATATTCAGGTTGGCCCTGATCTCGTCGGTTTCGGCAGCCGTCTGCAACACGAAGGTAAGCTTTCGCTCGGATGCGGCGAACTGGGGCGTTTCGAGCACGTCATCGGCGGGTTCTTTGCGGATAATGGTACCGAACTCAGTGAGCCTGGTTTCAGCCAGGAAGGCCCGCACAGAGGGTGCCTGCTCTGCGGCTGAAATGTTGAGCGTCACTGTGACGGTACGCCCCATGCCTGAATTCTGTACCGGGGCCGTGGAAAGGAGCAGGACCTGTATCTGGTCTGTCAGCGGCCTTATGGAAACCTGCCGGCTGTCGCTTCCACTACGCAGGGCATCGGCGATCATCAGCATTGCTGCCCGGCACTCGTGGAAAACTCCCACGGTATGCGGTGAGGCCCCCAGGTTACCGGCCAATACTTCCTGCAGTGCGGTCTCGAGCGCATGGCCGAGTGCCACCAGGTTGCCGAGATTCATCATCGCCGCATTGCCCTTGATGGTGTGCGCTGCCCGGAAAATTTCGTGCAGGTATTCCTGGTTGCCTGGGCTATCCTCAAGCCGGACCAGCGCGTTCTCGATGATTGCCAGGTTTTCGCCCAAATCTTCCAAAAATGCGGTGACTTCCGCGCTGACGGCCATGTGCTATTTTCGGCAGAAAGACCGACTTGCCAAGGGGAAAATTCGACAGGCGTGCCGGGAAAATTCTGTAAGTTTGTCCGAAAGCTTCCGATAACAGACTATGGTTCCACAGGCCGCCGAATCTGAGACACCCTTGCCGGGCACGGGTATTCACGCGCTCAAGGGTGAAAAGATACACGTGCGCAGTTTTACTTTCAGCTTCGCGCTGGGGGTGTTCCTGCTGGTGGAGCTGATTCTTTTATCGTCGCTGACCGCCTTCAGCTTCGTTTCGCTGCGCGAAACGGCCCGGCAGCTCGAGATGGGTTATACCGAACGCGGCCGCGAGATTGCATTATCGGTCTCAACCGGGGCTGCCATGGCAGAGCAGAAGGCAATTGCCCGACTGAGTGCTGTCTTTGCCGGTATAGTCAATAAAAACCAGTATCTCGAAGGTGAACGTCCCATCACAGAAATTTTTATCCTACGGCGCGATGGCCGGGTGCTCGCTCACTCTGACGTCTCGATGGTTACGGTCGGTACCCGCGAAGCCGCTAACGAAATTTCCGCCAAGTACAATAACGAGTTCTACCACTCGTCGCTCTATTATGAAGCCAACAGTGTGCAGCAGCAAAATCTCGAAAAGCCCGAAGGAATCTTTCACGGAAAAAATTCGTTCATCGTCGACAGCCTCATGAGCTCCGACGTGCACTACTCAACTGACTTCAGTGTCGCGCTGAAAGAAAAGGATCCAAAAACAGGTAAAGAAAAATCATACGCCACGCTGCATGTTATCATGAACCGGCTCGGTGAATACTACTACCTTGCGGCTATCTTAAAAAAATACCTGCTGCTCTTTGCAATGGTCTTTCTTGCCGGCTTTCTCGTCGCGGGAATAATCCTGTTTGCTTTCTGGCTGCGTGCCCGCACGATCCAGCGGGAGTGGAAAAGCGCGCTGACCTACCTGTGGGAGAACGAGGTCATCAAGACTGAAGTAACGCATGGTTTTCAGGCGCTGAGCGGCAAATTGAATGAGATTGAGAAGAAAGTCAATCAGCCGGCCGCGCTGCCGCAGGCACGGCCCCAGGCCGATATACTCGACGCCATTCTCATAGAGCCGGCGAAATAATGGTGGTACCAGGCTAAAATGCTCGAATTCAATACAGCGCTCGAAAAGGATGTGTTGGTCATAGAGCTCGAAGGAGCTCTCGATTCACACAGTGCCGCCGATTTCCGTCGCTACTTTCAGGACAAGACGGGCGCGGGTTACCGTGCATTCGCCCTCGATTGTCTCTGCCTCGAATACATTTCTTCTGCGGGTATTGCTGCAATCATCGATCTTCAATCACAGCTGCAGGCGCACGGCGGCAAAATGGTGCTTTTCCAGCTTGCGACCGAAAGCCGGCAGTTGCTGCGTTTTCTGAAGCTGGAAGACAAACTCACCATCGTCAATGACTATGACGACGCAGTAGCTGCACTCACGGGCTATCGCCGTGTTATCCCCGCATCGGATATCGTTGCACCTGAAGAGCTGCGTATCATCGACCAGAATACAGAACCCCAGGCCACTCCAGAGTCACAGCCTGCCGCTGCAGCCGAGCCCGCGACCGAAACAGTATCCGCCGCTGCGATTGCACCCAAACCGCAGGGCAATGAGATGCTGGTTGAAGAGCATTTTGCTGCAGAAAAAAAAGGACTGCATCCTGTACACGCAGAGACCGAGACGGTTGCTGCTCAAGCACCTGCTGCAGCAGAGCCCGTGGCAGTCAGCGAAGCGCCACAGTCCCCTGAGGCCGCACCTGCGCAGGCTGGTCCTGCAAGCCCACCACAGGCTGTAGCTATGCCCGAAGCACAGGAGCTGAAACTCAACACCGGGGCAAAACGCCTCATCAGCTGCCCGAATTGCAAGAGTGTTTTAAGGGTTGCGGTCGCGGGTGATTACCTCTGTCCCGCGTGCCGCTTTCGATTTGCTTTTAAAGCCAGCGCGTAGCAACCCCCTCCCGGCCTCGCCGTACTCCCCCTTGGCAGGGGGAGATTTTGAAATGCTCCCCTCCTGCCAAGGAGGGGTGTCACGTAGTGACGGGGTGGTTACTCGAGCACCGTTTTGAGATCTTTCGCGAACGCGATGGCGTAGACCGGAACTTCGTGGCCTAATCCTGCGAGCGTATCCATGCTGAGGCGCTGGCTGGTTTTGCCCGGGCCAAAGTCAAGTATTGCCGTGATTGACTTGTCGTTCTTCACCGGCAGCATCGATTTTTCCCAGTAGAGGGTTTTTACCATTAGGTCGTCGGTCATGCGCATGCCGAGCTCGGCTTCGTTCTGCAGGTTGTCGCCGTTCCAGAAAGAATAAACCGGGAACTTCAGGTCTGAACCTTTGAAGTCGAAGCCGATTTTTGCCAGATCGGGTTTGAATTTTTCGAGAATCGGGATCATCAGCTCGCAGTGGAAAGGGCAGGTTGAGCGCAGGTAGACGAATTTGATCTGCTTGGCTTCAAACTCCGCCTTGTAGCGCTCGTGGAACGCGATGAGGTCGGCACGTGCGCCCGAGATAATGCGGTTGTTGGGAGTGTTGTAGAGGCTCACGAAAAGTTTCTTCGCCGCGCCGTTGAATTCTTTCACCCAGGCTTCAATCGTCGCATGGCTCTCACCGAGTACGGCTACCATTGGGGCAGGGCCCTTGGCGCCGAGCCCTTCGCTCTTTGCTGATTCATCGGCGGTGGCGTGGATGTGAGGAAAAACTTCCTGTGCACGCACGCCCATCAGGAACAGGTACTGGATGTATTTGTAGACAGCGTCGTAGTATGCTTTGCCTTCGAGGCCCAGCGCGGTGAAGCTCGCAGCGATGAGCCCCTGGCTGTGGCCGCTCGCTGCGACGGTGTGTTTCAGCATTTCAGCGCGGTCGAAGCCCTGCTGGTGCAGGTATTCGTAGTGCGCAAATTGCGTCGCCTGTATCAGACCGAGCGAGATACCAGCGATCGACATCGCGTCATCAGAGGGAGCGTGGTCTGGTTCGGTAAGCCATTTGCGGAAATCGACTTTTTCCGGGTGTGCTGCTGTACCTTCTACCATTTTGGCGGCAGCTTCGATGGCCGAAACAGCAACGTCAAAGTAGGGTTTCATCGAAGCTTCTGCATAGAGCTTCTGCATTTCTTTGAGGTACGGGGCGCCCTGGCCTCCGAACTGGAGAAAGAATTTGGCTTGGCCGGCTTTTGCGGCATCGAGTAGCTTGGACATTTGCAGCGCTTACGGGAAATTGAACAGGACGTCGAGCCAAATGGGCATTGAATCTGTTTGACGGCCACGCAACCCCATGCGAACGCAGGTAATGCGCAGTATGCTTTTGCTCCTCTTCTTTTCGCCACTGGGGCTCATTGCCCAGAAGGCGCCCCTGTTACCCTTCGTCGATAATGTGCGGGTGAAATTTGAACCAGCGGGCGACACCACCTGGACAGTTGCTGGCTTTACCGAATTCGGGGCGAAGATCACTGCCACCGATATGACTCCGGACGGGCGCTTTCTGGCAGTAGGAGACAACGACGGCAACGTTTCGCTCTTCGACGTGCAGGCGCGCCAGGTGCTTTGGACACGCCCGGTGATTGCCGGTGGTGCTGCGGTTGCTGTACTCAAGATGGACGCGACAGGGTCGCAAATTCTGGCCGCAAAAACGCCGGGGCAGAATGACTACTCGCATATGTATTACCTTACGGGCGACGGGGCGGTTACCGACATGGGCGTGCAGGAGGCGTTTTCGCCGCAAACAGGTCATGTACTATGGCCCCCAGGGCATGAATAACGGCATGCACGCGCAGCTGCACCCGAAGAAGCGGCTTGTGCTTTTGCCGTCGGGCAAGCAGCTGCAGTACATCGCCGAAAGTAAGGGTCTGACGCTGCGCCTCACCAGCGCCTGGCAAAAGACCGGTCGTTACGTGAAAATCGGTGACAGTATTTATGTCGCGGGCAAAGGTACTTTCAATTATGGTTATGGCGAATGGTTGCGCGAAGACCGCAAATATGCGAACAGCTGGCTCTCGGAATTCAAGGGCGATCCCGCGGGTGATCGGGGTGAATTGGTCGAGCTGAGTTTCAGATCGAACGAAGGTGCAGAGATTGTACTTTTCGGTGGTCGCACACGAGGCAGCGCAGGTGGTGAGGGTCTAAAAGAACTCCGCAGCTGGTAGCAGGCCGTCTTACCGTGGCTTATTTGCAGGAGCTTTCTTCGCTGCCGGCTTCGTGGCGGCAGGTGCAGCCTCCTCTGTCGCTTCGGCCGCTGCGTCGTCGGGTTCGGCATCGGCCTTTTTTTCTGCCGTATTCGCCCGGTTGCTGAAAACATAACCAACGCTCAGCTGCAGGTAGCTCGAGTTGCTGCCGGTCTGCGTCGATTTGCCGGACTGTGCCATGGCCCCAATGCTGATCTCGTTGATGAAGATGTCAAAGCCGAGTGAAGTGGTTGTACTCGCCGGCACCTCGAAGCTTGACGAATACGCATTCGTCGTCTTCGTACCGGGGTCATCGGTAATCGTGGCGCTGCCGCTCATGGTTGAGACCACGAAGAACGGGCTCATGCGCACCATGCTGCCCAGCGGAATATCGATCTGCATACCGGCCTGCAATCCCCCCAGCATCATCGTGGTTGTGAGCGTATCGGTAAAGCCCGCGTAAGTCGTAGCGGTCGGGGCGTAATATTTGTTGTAGAGCGTCTTGAGCGTCAGGCTCGTGACATTGAGCGAAGGCCCGCCAAACAGGATTGCGTTAAAGAGAGGTGAGCGTACGACCTGCAGCTCCAGGTTCGCTGAAAACGCAAGATTCAGAATGCTCGCGGTGCCGGTTTTTGCAGGTACGGGTGTGTAGTAACCGAGAAAGCTCCCGTTTGCTGCATAGGCTGGCAGCGGCGAAATCGGGCCCACCCCAGGCAGTTGGCCCGAGAGATACATCAGGCCCGCCATCGCATCGATCGCGATGCTGTCGGTAAATGCCTGGCGCCCTTTGCCGAACGCGCTCATGCCATTAAAGCTGTACTGGTCAAAGTCAAGGCGCAGGTAACTGAAGTCGATTTTGCCGTCCGTTGCGCCCGGTTCAAAATAAGGGTAAGGGATGGGCGCCGGTGCCAGTTGGAAAGAGGACTCTGAACTGTTCGAGGCACCGAGTGCACCCGCAGTCAGCAGGAGCAAAACCAAACGGGCATATACGCGCATGGGTACATGCGCCTAAAACAGAATAGCGCGTCTACTATTCTTTTATTTTGGTCGGTGGCTTGTCGCTGCGGGTTTCTGCGGTCGTCGGCGAAGGAGCGCGAACGGTTTTTCCTGCATGACAGGCAATGTGAGTTTACAAGACTGCAGGTGAAAAAACAACCATGCTCCGCCAGATTGCTTCAGCCCGTTGGTTCCAAAATTTCATTACCGTCATCATTGTACTGGCGAGTGTGCTCGTCGGCGTCGAAACCTACCCGGAAATCGAAAAGCAGTACCACGGCCTGCTGCACACGCTCGACCTGCTGATCATCGGTATCTTTACCCTCGAGGTGATCATCAAAATCGGCGCCGAAGGCCGTCACCCGCTCAGGTACTTTCGCGACCCATGGAACGTTTTTGACTTCGTCATCGTAACGGCCTGTTACCTGCCGTTTGAGAACCAGTACATAACGGTCCTGCGGCTCATACGCCTGCTGCGGGTTCTGCGCCTGCTGCGCGCCTTTCCGAAGCTGCAGATACTGGTCGGCGCGATTTTCAAGAGTATTCCCTCCATGGGGTACGTGTCACTGCTCATGGGACTGCTGTTCTATGTCTATGCCATTGCTGGCGTCTTACTGTTCGGCAAGAACGACCCGGTGCATTTCGGCAACCTCAACAGCTCTCTGCTTTCGCTCTTCCAGACCGTCACGCTCGAAGGGTGGGTGGAGCTCATGAACATACAGCTGCACGGCTGCGATAAGGTAGGCTATGACGCATTCCGGGAGCTCTGCACGGCGCCCGCGCGCAGTTATATCGCGCCGCTCTTCTTCATTTCTTTTATCCTGGTAGGTACCTTCGTCCTGCTCAACCTGTTCATCGGCGTCATTCTGACCGGTATGGAAGAAGCGCGCAACGAGCTGGCAGACCTGAAAATGAAAGAGGCGTCAGGCTCGCCCCGTTCGTACGACCTGCAGAAGATTCAGGCCGAAATTGCAAAACTGAATGACGCGCTGAGGACCCTGAAGGTAATACGTGTCAAATACCGGGACAAAACCGGGGAGGATGCCGATGGCTAAAACGTGGTTCAATATACAGTCCAACCTGACCTTTACAGGCAAAGGGGCGCTGCTTGAAGTAGAAAACATCATTGGCAACGTGACATTCGCGCAGGGCATCTCGAAAGCGATTGGCCTTTTTCAGAACATCGACCGTGAATATAAGAAGGCAGTAGGCAACGACGGCAAAATTGTCGGCAAAGAGCGCACCGACATACTGATACAGGTTGATCGTTTTATGAATGGCCTGATTCTCGTTTGGAAAAAGCTCGAGATGCGCAACGACAACACCATCATCATTGAAAACAAGAATGTGAACTTCCTGATGACGATCAACGAGCGCAATGGCCTGTGGGAGGCCAGCGGCACGGTGCCGCACTTTTTCGTGAAACCGGTGAAAAACTTCCAGGAAATCTACAACAATAAGCTGACACCCGAAATTGTCGCCCTGCTCAAGCGCTATGCCGAGGTCGTCGAAGACGGTATCATTGACGACGACGAGCGCGAAGACCTCAAAGCCGGAATGCAGCGTGTGCTCTATTACACCTTCTTTTTGCGCACCCAGGTTGAGAAACTGCTGATCCACGATTGAGGGTTGCCATGCGGCAACCCGCAATCGCGTCAAAATTACTGGGCGCCGGCTTTTCTATATACTATACTGGGTATAGCAATATGGAAACAACTACTGCCTCCAACAAGTTTGCCGATTTTATCGCCTCGAGCGAGACCCCGGTACTCGTCGATTTCTATGCCGACTGGTGTGGCCCCTGCCACATGATGGCGCCGATCCTGGATGACCTGAAATCTACCTGGGGCGACCGCATTCGCATTATCAAGGTCGATACCGAGCGGCAGCCACAGATAGCCGCGCAGTTCCAGATTTCGGGCATTCCGACACTTATCCTCTTTAAGGACGGCAAACCTGTCCACCGCACTTCAGGTGTCATGCCTGTGCAGCGGCTGGTACAGGAATACGGCAGGTACATCTAGCAGGCCCCTGCAAAAGGAGCCATTAGCCGGTTCGGGTGTCTTTCCGGAACCTGTTAGCCGCTTGCGAAAAGGGTTATCGCGTGAGGTAGACGTCTATACGCCGGTTCTTGCCGGCGAAGACATGTTTCGCCGAATAGAGCGGTGCAGTGTCGCCGAACCCCTGGTAACTGATGCGGTCGGCAGCAACACCCTTTTCAACAAAAAAATCCCGAACCTTGCGGGCGGCAGCTTCGCTCAGGTTCAGGTTCTGTTCGATCTTGCCTTGCAGCGCGGTATGTGCTTCAACCTTGATACGGTACTTCGGGTAGCGCTCGAGTAACCGGAAGACCGTCAGCATGCGGTCGGTCACCGGGTCTTCGAGGCTGGCATATGGCAGTCTCACGAGGAAACCGCTGGTTGTGGCGACCGCGAGCGCACCCGATTCAAAACGGCGAGGCGCAGTCGTCGTACTGTTGCCGAGCACATCGGTTGCTGTCAGCGTGTATTCGTACTGTGTCAGCGATTCGATCAGCGCTCCGCTCTCTGTCTTGCCGTCCCAATAAATAGTCTGGGGGATTTCCCCTTGCCCAGAAAAGCGGCGGACAGGTATCAGCCTCACGCCGTTCGCTTCGGGGGCGACCTCACTGATGGTAAGCTGGTACGACTCGATCGGTGACTGGTCATGTACCACGATACGGAATGCCTGCTCTTCGTTATCGCCGTCGCCGTCGGGGGCAAACTGCCGCGTCGTCAGGTCGGCCGTAATCTCGGCCTCAGGGCCGGTGCTGTCGAGACTCAGCCTCAGCGGGGGCGATTCGGGTGCGTTGCCGTTCTCATAGCGCGCACGGAACAGCGCGCAATAATCGCCGTCGGCGGTGGGTTTACCTGCGAGGCTTTCACCTGCCCAACTATAAGCCGGCTGCTTGTCCTTGCGCGGCTGTTTTTTCGCATCGTCGATCTTTACGGCAGTGACCACGATGCGGTACACGATTTCTTCTTTTTTCGCTGCGCATTGCCGGCTGATCAGAATTTCTCCTTCTTTATAACCATCGCCGAACGCGACCGACGGGTTAAAGCTGATTGCGGCCATCCGGGGGTTCCTGGGGTTGAGGGCGAGTGCCGAACTGCGCAGGAACACTTCGTCGATGCGCCTGGACACATAGAAATTGGCTGATTCGGCATGTGAGCTGTTGCCGGCAGCGTCGTGTCCGACCAGGCGGTAGCGGTAGACCCCTTCTTCGGTGAGCTCCCCGTTATCCATGCGACCGTCAAAATCGAAGCGTGCCGGCGCATTATCAGGCCATTTCCACGAGCGGATTTTGACGCCCTGTGCATTGATGATGATGCCTTCGTAGCGGTCAGACGGCGTGGTATCCTGGGTGATCGCCAGAACGTCGCGCCGTCCATCGCCGTTGGGTGAAATCAGGTCGTCGCCCAGTTCAACGCCTGCCGCAGGTGCGCGCGTGTCGATATAGACCTGTCCCGCGGCAGGCGCGCTTTCATTATTCTTCTCATCGATAGCCCGAAAGTCCCAGCTGTAGGCGCCGTCGGGCAGCGGCCGGTCGGGTGTCTCTTCTTCAAATACAGCATCTTTCACCGGCTTCTTCTGCTCTGCCAGCACCCGACCGTTCCAGGTAAGACGCTCGGGTATGTCAGAACGCGTGCGGGGAGCGATAAAACTGCGGACAAATAGTGACCAGCTGAAATCTTTTTCCCTGATACGTTCATCAGAGCGCTGGCGGTAGACAAGATTACCCTTGCTGTCGACCACGCGGAACTCGTAGAAGACGATCGGGCTTTTGTCACGCACCCGCGGGTTAAACACCACCAGGTCCTGTATGCCGTCGTTGTTGGGAGAGAAGTAGTCTCCTTCGGTCTGGACGGTCACTTCCGGAGCATCGCGGTCGACCCCGCCCAGCCGCACGCCCAGCGTCAGGCTGTGCAGATCGCTGCGCTCGCTGTTGGCAAAGCCCAGCGCGTAGAAGACATAGGTGTCGCCAAAATCGGCGGGCAGCATCGCCCCGAGACCCAGGTGGAAACCATTGCCCACCTGCCGGAAATTCGAGGCACCGTAGCCGAGCGAGAGCATGGCAAAGCGGTATTGTGCCTGCACACCTACCAGCAACGGTAGCTTGTCAAAGCGCTCGGTGCCGTAGGTTGAAGTGATGAGTGCAAGGTTGAAGCTCGTGCTCTGGTACATACCCGTGAGAAATCCCACGTGAGCCGAAGGTGAAGCCAGCAGCGAACTTTCACCGACAGGAATCGCCAGGTTCTGCGTGCGGAAAAAGACCGAAGGTGAGTAGAGCCCCCAGCCGTCATTGCCGGCAAAGCTCGTGTGCCACTTGCTGTCGAAAAGCAGGGCCGGATCAAGCCCGAGGCCAAAGGCGTTGCCTGCATCACCCGTGGTATAACGCGGTGTGATGCTGAATCCTGTTGCCACGCGCCGCGAGAGAAAACTGCCGTAGCCGAAGCTGAGGCTTGCCGTCTTGTCAGCGGCCTGCAGATATTCGGCAGAAAGCATCAGACCACCAAAGGGGCTGAAGAGTGCCCCATCGGCGTAAAAGCCCATGAGACCCGGGCTATAGAAACCACCCGCAAAGAATGTGTTTTGCTCGCCATAACCCAGGAGTGCCGGGTTGACCGCTGCACCTGCCTGTACGGGCATCGATTGGGTCATCTGCCCGGCCAGCGCCTGGTGGAAAGGCCGCAGGGAAAGGTGGCCATAGTCGGCAGTCGGTCGTCCTGCCGCGGCCGGGCAAAACGGTGTGAACAGGAATAGCAGCAGCAAGGCTGCGGAGAGCCGAAAATGTGCCCGGCGGGCTTTGGGGTGGCGGTCAGTGCGGGACAACACGGTATTTATTGTGATGAAAGACAGCGCGGCAAACGCAGAATAAATGCTACAAATTTGCGGCTATTCACTCGAAAATACTATATGCAGGACATAGATTTCAGTCGCTATTACCGTAAAGGCCGGCGGACGTATTCGGCTTCCGAGGCGCCTGAAGTGCGCAAGCCGGGCGCCCCGGTGAATAAACTCTCGCTCTACCTCGCGATAGCATTTTCTTCGCTCGCGATCGGCTTTATTGGCGGCACGCAGCTACAAAAGAACAAGATGATGCGTGAGCTCGAAAACCGCGTGGCTCCGGAAAGCGCGCAGAATGGCACCATGGTGACCGCCAATGTTGCGGCAGGCCCTGCACCCGACGCAGAAAAGGCGCCCGAAACCATTCGCACCACGCGCCCCGAGGAAAGTGTACGCACTGCGCGCTCCGACAAGGGACTCGAGGGCAGTTTTCTCATCCTGGCCAAAATCTACCCGGATGAAAAAGAAGCATCGCTTGCTGGCCTGAATCTCAAGCGCAGCGGCATGAAGGCCTTCATGGCTCGCAACGGCAAGAAGGTGAAACTCTACGTCGGCCCTATCGATGGTAAAGCGCAGGCTTACGAAGCGCTCGGCCAGCTGAAGAAAAATCCCGAGTTCACCGGGGCAATTCTCTACCGTAAATAGTCTTTTCGGCAGGGCGCAGCAGCCGTCAGCGCCCGTCAGCCATGCTCCGCGCAAAGAATCCCGTGATACGCGATGCCAGACCGGGCGATGAAGACGCCATCGCGGCGCTGCTCGAGCCCTATGTCCTGAAGAAGATTGTCCTGCGCCGTACGCCGGCAGAAATAAGGGAGAATCTTGGTCAGACCATCGTTTACGAAGAAGGTACCCGGCTGCTCGGTACGACCAGCCTGGTCTTCTTTTCCGATACTCTTTGCGAAATCAGGGCGCTCGTTATATCCGATGAACTGCAGGGTAAGGGCATAGGACGGCAACTCGTGTTAGCGGCAGAAGAAAAAGCGCTGCAGCATTCATTGCAGCGACCGCTGCGTTTCTTTGCGCTTACCTACACGCCGGATTTTTTTGAGCGCTGCGGCTACGAACGCACAACGAAAGACAAGTTCCCGGAAAAAATTTACGAGGTCTGTAATTTCTGCCTGCGCAAAGACGACTGCCACGAGATCGCGGTACAGAAGACTGTGCATTAGAAGCGTGACACCATTCCTGGTGTGTAGAAAAAATCGCGCAAGCAGTTCAAAAAAAATGTGATCGGCATTTTCTTCAAGGAAAAAATTTTCAAGGAAGTAGTTGACGGCGTACGAGTGCTGGATACGATGTGACATAACTTCGCTGATGAGACATAATACAGTCGGCTCGACGAACGGAAGGCAGCTCGCCTAAGAATACGATGGAACTCTTTCGTAAGGTTCGTCCATTGCTCGTCATCGGCGCTGCCGTCACGCTCGCCATTTTTGCGACGATTTACCTTTTCCGTTTCTTCAACCGCGCCAATATTGAGAAGGCGCTCGCCGGTAAAGACGGCTTCTCTGTCGCCTTCGTTGTCACTTCGGCCAGTGACGACAAGAAAGTCCAGGTGGTTTCTGTCGCGCAGATCTTTCCCGCGACGCAGCGCATCGGGGTAATCTCGTTTTACCCGGCTATTCGCCTCAAAGACAATGAGCCGAGCCTTGAAGAGATCTACAAATCGGGGGGAGTGGCCGCAATCAACAGCGCTGTTTCCGAATTTCTCGGCGACCGGGTAGGCATACACGTCAAGCTGCGCGACACTGCGCTGGCTCACTTTGTCGACGTGCTGGGCGGAATCGACTATTTCCTGCCCTCCGGCGACCTGTTGAAAGATGAAAACCTGCCCAAAGGCCAGTTTATCCTAGACGGTAGCCTGGTTCCACGTCTGCTTAACCCGCCCGAAAAGAACGAATACACCCCTGCTTTTAAGCTCTTCCGTTACTACTCGCTGATGCTCAACGCCTGGAACCAGCGGACACGGCTGTGGCCAGTAATTAAGGATGAAAAGTCTTTTGCGCTCGCTGTGCGCAATGTAGAGACCAACGCCTCAGCCCACGATCTTTTCGTCCTGGCGCAGACGTTTGCCACACAGAAGTCCTGGGTGCCGATCTTGCTCGAGGTACCCGTGCGCAGGGTGAAAGATGCCTTCTATGTCGATAAAGACTCGGCCGCGCTGTATTTTCGTAACCTAACCAAGCAACTGACTCAAAAAGAGCACCCGTTTATCAATGAACCTCCCAAAATGGAGGTGAAAAACGGTACCCATGTGCCGAACCTGGCACGCACCATGCGGGCCGAGCTTTCCCGCAAGGGAGTGCAGATACTCGAATTCACCAACGCGGACCATAACGACTACGACCAGACGATATTGCTGGGCACCAGCGGAAATGCCTTCTACCTCGAAAGTATTGCCCGCATCATGGGCGTCCAGCGATCTTACGCGGCGGTCAATCGGTCGCTTTTTACCGACCTGGTGCTCGTACTCGGAAAAGACTACAACAAGCTGAAGGGCGAAGAGGTAATACGGTGAGCGCAGAAGACCTGGCCAATATCACCGCGATCGCGCACGCACTCGACGCCAAGAAGGCAGAGAATATCGTCGTGCTGGACCTTCGTAACCAGTCTTCTTACCTCACCTATTTCGTGATCGCAACGGCACTTTCGAAGGCGCACCTCAAAACCCTGTTCGACGAGGTTCATAAAACCGCCGTCGAGCGCGGTATCGAGCGCCCACGCCCGCAATCACCACAGTTCGAGAGCGGTTGGGTGACCTATGACTTTGGTTTTTTCGTCATCCACCTCTTCGACGATGAGAAGCGGAGCTTCTATAACCTTGAAGACGTCTGGAAAAATGCGACGCGGCTCGATGTGCTGCAACAAACAAGTTCTACTGACCTTACCTCCCGCAAGGGAACTTCGAAAAGCGAAGTGATCACGAAGAAGAAGACAGAGGCAAAACCGAAAAAATCTTCTAAGAAATCAGCAAGCTTAGCGAAGAAAAAGACGACAATTAAGAAGAAGACGACAAAGGAGAAAACAATGGCGACAGCAAAGAAAAAACCTGCTAAGAAAAAAGCAGCTAAGAAAAAAGCCGCGAAGAAGAAGTAACTTCTCGTGTGATATCCCCCTACAGGGGGATCATTGGTTAGGGGGCTTTAGACGTAACTGTCTCTAGCCCCTTTTTTTATTTGAAATGAGGTATGGACGCGAAGCGTCCATACCTCATTTCACTATTGCAGTGTACGGTTGGTGGGGACAGCGACGCCGGTGTCGATGGCGCCGAACTGCTCTTCGTAACGCCGGATATTCTCTTGCAGGGCCTGGAGCAGGCGTTTCGCATGGCCAGGCGTCAGTATAATGCGGGAAACCAGCTTGCCGAAAGGGGCGGGGTGCTGCTGAATAAAGAGGTAGTCGAGGATAAATTCTTCTTTCGCATGCCCGATATTGGTCACATTAGCGAACGTGCCCTTGAGAATCTCAGGATCAAGGTGTATCTCGATCTTGTTGTCGCCGGGCAAATTCTGCGAAGGATTCATGCCACTTAAAAACGACAGGCTTACTGCTTGACAACGACAAAAAAGAAGTATCATCGCACCATGCTGCAAAGACTGCGCTTTCTGCTTCCTGCTTTTGGGCTGCTGTCCTTATTGCCGGCCTGCGTCGAAACCTACCACGATGCGCCAGATCGGGCCCGGTACAACAGTGAGTATGGCGGACCGGCCCTGCCCACGCGGGACCAATTTGTCGGCAGCATCTACTTTTCGACTGCTTCTTCGCAGCTGACTCGTGCTGCTGCGGTTGACCTGGCGCGTATGGCAGAGCGCATCAAGGAGCGCCGTCATACCGGTTTTCGTGTCGTACTGGTGGGGTATGCTGATCGCCGCCGGGGTGTCGAAGAGAACAGCGAGCTGGCATCAGAAAGGGCGCAGAAGGTCGCCATTGCGCTTGAAAAACAGGGCATTGAATTTGAGCGCATCGTGCTCGATGGTCGCCCTGTGCGCCTGAGCAAGGCCCGGACAGGCGAGCGCCGCGTCGACATCTACCTAGAGCAGCGCGCGCTGGCGGGCAGCGGCACGCTTTATCCGATTCTGGTGGCCTTTTTCCTTTTTAGCGCATTTGTCGTCGCGGTGTTGGTCTTTAGGCGCCGGCGCTAGCCGCGAGCACGGGGTCTTTTCAACACCCGTTTAAGCAAACATCTCAGCCACGATCTCTTTGGCGCGGCTGAAGAAATGCGCCTCTTCTTCGGCGCTGAAAGGCCCCCACTTGCCCTGCTGCATCCGCTTTGCGAGTTCTATGTACTCGAGGCAGCCGGCGATGGTATAGGCGGTTTTTGCCTTGTTTTCAAAGATCTTGATGGATGAACCGTCGGGCGTGACCAGCGCGCGCGGGGGTATCTTGGTGCCGCCGCGTACCATGCAGCCGGCGGTAATCATTGCCCCGTCGCCGATTTCGGCGTCGTCGAGAATGATACTGCCGATGCCAATCAGCACGCCGCGGCCTATGGTGCAGCCATGGATCATCGCGTGGTGACCGACCAGCGTATAGTCACCGATCGTGATGCCGCGCTTTGAATCGCTGTGCAGGGTCGAATTATCCTGTATGTTGACGTACTTTCCCAGAACAAAGCGGTTCATGTCGGCGCGCACGACAACGCCCGGCCAAAGCGAAGAAAGCTCCCCCATTTCAATGTCGCCAAAGACGGTCGCCCGCTCATGGATGAAGCAGGTGGGATGTATTTTTTCTGCTGTATAAGGCAAGTTAGCGACTATTTGGTTTCTTTTCTGCGAGGATATTTTTTTCTGCATGGCTATGGGGTCACCTTGAACTGCCGGCCGTAGATGGCGTAGTCACCCTCGCGCTGGCTGATGAAATAGAGTTTGCTGGCTTTTGGGTCGACAACCGGGAACAGGTCGTTGCCGGCTGCGGTAGTGATCTGGTCGACGCGGTTCTTGCCCAGTGAAATGGCATAAACGTCGTTGTTGCCCGAAACGTTCGATACGGCGAACACGATCAGTCCCTGGACATCGGTCGTCGGTTGAAAGGTAAATCCGCCAGGGCCAAAGAGCGGTGAAATCTTCTGGCTCGCCCGTTCGTAACGGAAGAGGGAAAAGGAACTGCCCGCGCGGTTCGAATAGAAAAATATGCTCTGCCCGTTAGACGAATAGACCGGGCCGAAGTCAAAATTCTGCTCGCTGGTCAGGCGTGTTTCTTTGCCGTCGGCCAGGTTCATTTCATACAGGTTGTACTTATTGTCGCGCTTTGAGTAGTAGACAAGATGCCTGCCGTCAGGCGAGAGCGCGGGAAATTCGCACCAGAACCGACGGTCGGTTACCTGCGTAACGCTTTCGTCGGCCAGGTTGACTTTCTTAATCGAGCCCGAACCCACTTCGTTGATGAAGAAATAGATCTCTTTGCCATCGCGCGAGAAGACAGGCTGGGATTCGAGGTACTGCGTCTTGGTGACAGTGCGTTTTTCTTTGGTTTCGAGGTTGTAGACCACGATATCACCCTTCTGGTCACGGTAGTCAGAGCTGAACGCGAGCAGCTTACCGTCGGGTGACACGGCGAGGGTCTGCAGTTTACCGTATTCGCCAAAGACGCGTACCGACTCGGAAATTGTCAGCGTCGCGGCAAAAATCTGTGGTAAAAGTATAGCTCCGCCAAGGCAGAAGATCAGTGTTGTTTTATAGGCCCTGGCGAATGCCAGCATTCGCCATCTTACATAACGGGCCTAATTCAGCAAGCCTCTACTAAAGAGGCCCATAAGGCCGGGAGTGAGCCGGCGCGCCAGGTCAAGCACCTTGGCGGTGGGACCAGGCAGAATAAAGTCAGTTTTGCTGGCGATCGCCGAGATGGTCTCGCGAATGACATTTTCCGGAGTTTCGATCAGGAACTGCGGGTAATCGCTGACATCGACGTTGAGCCCAAAGCGTTCGGACTGCAGAATGGCCGTGCGCGTGAAGAACGGGTGTACGGTGGAAACATGAATACCGTGCTTGTGGTACTCTTCGCGAATTGCGTCAGAGAACCCCTTGATTCCGTGCTTCGACGCCGTATAGGGAGCACCACCCGGCAGTGGAACGATGCCCGCTACCGACGAAATATTGACGATGTGCCCACTGCCGCGTGTTTTCATATCTGGCAGAAAATAGTGGCAGATGCGCATGGGTGAGATCAGGTTGATGTTCATGAGCTTTTCCCAGCGGTCAAGCGGCACGTCGCCGAATGCACCAGCCTGCGCGATACCGGCGTTATTTATAATCATATCCGGGCAGGGAGTTATTTTTTTCACCTCGGCGAGAAAACGCTCAGTACCCTCTTTATTGCTGAGGTCGGCGGCTACCATGCCGATGACTTTGCCTTTGCCAGAGTAAGACTTGAAACGATCGAGGGCCTCGAGTTTCACATCCGAAAGAAGCAGGTGCGCTCCCTGGTCCATCAGCTGCGTAGCAAACTCGCTGCCCAACCCACCGGAAGCGCCAGTCAACAGAATGGTTTTGCCTTCAAAATAACTCATGGTGCTTCAGAATTAAAAATTGAACAGACCGTCAATAAATTGGCAGATTGTTGTCCGCAATGGTGCAGATATCGCCTCGCAGCCAACCCGGATAAAAAAATCTTCTGCTAAAGAAAAAAATCACCATTCGGTGAGAAAAAAACGCAAGGTCCTGGTATTTAATATGTAGAATGGAATCAGTACACTCTCTACAATACCACCACACCTCTGTTTCGCTGCGCCCTAAAAGCGGGCGCCGTCTCAAGGCAGCGTTAAGAATTCTCAAGCGCAGTGGAGTTGACTGGTCAGAATCGGAACTCCTGCGCCGGCTGGCAAAGCTGTACCTGCAAGCATGGCGCGGCGGGGGCAAACGCACAGCTACTGCCCGGCGATACAATAAGGCTCTGGCTGATCAGAAGTATTGCCGTATGCCATGGTATGTCGACAAGGTGCTCTACCGTGTGCTGGCGGAACGCGCCCTGCATTCCGGGGAGTCGGTTTCGCGTATGCTCGATTTTGCTATTCGCCATTACCTGGCGCGACTGCTTGAGCAAACATTGCGGAACCCGTATGCGCGCCATCCGCGTGCACAGCGGAATCGTGCATATTGGGAATCGCGATACCAGCGCCGACACAATCAAAAACCCGACCTGTTTATTACCTACTCATGCGAAACACGAGAAAATTCTCAAAACGCCCTTGAATACGTGCAAAGATACGAAATCATACCCAAAACAGGCCTTTCGCCCGCGGACATTCTGCACCTGATGCGGTATGCGGCCTGACGCGCGTTGTCTTTCTCCCGTCAGTAACCCAGTTTCTCTTTACTTTACCACCTGTCTCGGCTCACTACACAGACGGGTGCATTCTGAATTCGTTTCGTACCTGACAGGCATGGTCCGGGTTGTACTGGTGCTGCTGCGTGTTGCGCTGCAGTCAATACTGAATTACGTTGCTGGCCGAGCTAATCTTGTACTGGCTTTCTTCGGGGGAGCTTTCGCGCTTCTGGTATTGGCGCACCATGTATTGCCTGGTCCGCTCGCTTCATGGTATGCGGCACTCGACAAAAACAACTCCGCATCGGCCCGGGTATGGCGTTCGTTCGACGCCTTTTGCAGCCGCAACTTTTGCCAGCACCTGCTGCCTTCGCCAATTCGCCACTATGAACTTCATGTAAAAGAAGAGCGCGGCTTCGCTGCATTCACGGCCGCGCTCAAAGCCGAAAAAGAAAAATTTCCCGCTCTCAAGAACGCGCCGCCCGCGGTGCGCTATTTGCGTGAGTTTCTGCCCCAGCGCGCGGATTTCTACCGGGGGCGTTCATCTGCGCGCGGGCCCGAAAACATATCTGCCATTTACCTGACCGGCACTTCTGCGCGCGCGGGCCGCGTCGACAAATACCTCGATTTCAGCCGCGCGCAGGGGCTAACGGGTATTGTGTTCGACATCAAGGACGTCTATGGCTTCGTCAATTATCGCTCCGCCCTGCCCGAGGTGAAGACAACGCAGGGCAAGACGCAGCCGCCGCTCGGTGACCTCGCGCCGCTCGTCGCGTATTACAAAGAAAAGAAATTCTACACGATCGCGCGCGTCGCGCTTTTCCAGGATGAACTGCAGGCGACAAAGTTTCCCGAGCGGCAGATTAAGCTGCAATCGGGTGGGCCGCTGAAGACGAAAGGCCGAACCGTCTGGGTCGACCCGAACAAGAAAGCGGTTCAGGATTACAATCTTGCGATCATACGCGAAGTGCTGCAGGCGGGAGTCGACGAGATTCAGCTCGATTACGTGCGCTACCCCGCAGAAGGCGACTGGAAGATCGCTGAATACCACGGCCTTAATGATTTTGATGAAAAGCCGCGAGTGATCGGTTCATACCTGCAGCGTGTGCATGCACTGACGCAATCTTACGGCGCATATCTTTCGCTCGACGTGTTTGGCGTCGTCGCATGGCAAGAGCCACTGGATATCAAGAGCACCGGCCAGAATATGCACATTCTTTCGCAGACCGCCGATGTGATTTCGCCGATGCTTTACCCCTCCCATTTCGGCTTTTCATTCGGCGGTATCAAAAATCCCGCCGACAAACCTGCGCTTTTTCTTGAAGAGGGAGTTGCGAAGCTGCGCGAAATTGCACCCAACAAAACCATTCGCCCCTGGGTGCAGGCGTTCAAATGGCGCGTGAGCAACTATTCGCCGCAGTACATCACCGAGCAGATTCGCGGTTCAAACAAAGCCGGTGGGCGGGGTTATCTTTTGTGGAATGCGGGCAATGTCTATGAGCGGTTCAGCGAGCCTTGAGCCAAAGGATTCCAAAGTACCCTCTGGATCCTGGCCATCACAATATGCCGATCTGGACTTCGAGTTGCCTGAAGCGCTCATCGCAAAACACCCGGTCGAGCCGGCAGATCATGCGCGGCTGATGGTCATAAACCGTGCGCAGCAGTCGCTCACGCACGA
Organism: Spirochaetota bacterium; assembly: GCA_049323535.1. Lineage (GTDB taxonomy): Bacteria > Spirochaetota > Leptospiria > Turneriellales > Turneriellaceae > Turneriella. Next base: position 129,270 of record JBMOPL010000010.1, read on the forward strand.
CCATTTCTACAACCTGGGCAAGCACCTGGCCGTAGGTGATGCGATTATTTACAACGCGACGCAGGTCGAAGAGCGGCGCGTTTACCTGCAGCCCGCGGGTTCAGACAAAGTGTTTGAGTGTGTCTTTCTTTCACGCACGCCTGACTCACCGCAAGGCGCTGAGTCAGGCGTGCGCTGGCAGGTTCTCATGCGCAACATCCGCCGGCTCAAAGACGGGACCGTGCTGCATGCAGTGAAAGACGCATCGTACGAATTCGTGCTCAGCTGTGATGCGGACAAGATATTTGTTGCCGCGAAACGCTCCCTCGGCCCCGCCGATTTTGCCCGCATCGGCGAAATGCCGCTGCCCCCGTATATGAAACGCGCCGCCACGGCGAAAGACAGCGAGACCTACCAGAATTTCTTCAGCCGGCAGATTTCCGAAAAGGACAAGGTGCAGGGTTCGGTCGCGTCGCCGACTGCTGCGCTGCACTTTACGCAGCATCTTTTCGCCCGTCTGCGCGATGAGGGCATCAGCTTCTACCCGCTCTGCCTCGACATCGGTTATGGCACCTTCGCGCCGCTCACCGAGCAGAATTTCTCTGAGGGCACCTTGCATGCCGAGCACTACTTCGTACCGCAGGCAACGGCTGAGCTATTGCGTTCGGGTTTGGGCAAGCGCCGCATCGCACTCGGCACCACTTCGCTGCGCGCGTTGCTTTCATTTCACACCTACCAGCAGAACGAGGGAGAAACCCGCATCTTCATCAAACCCGGTGACGCGATCGGCGGCGTCGAAGGGCTGATTACCAACTTTCACCTGCCGCAGTCGAGCCTGCTGCTTTTGGTTGCGGCATTCGCAGGGCGGGAGCTCACACAGCGCGCGTACCGCGAGGCCATACAGCAGAAGTACCGCTTTTTCTCTTACGGCGATGCGATGCTGATTATTTGATTTTACGGGCACTTCGACTGCGCTCAGTGACCGTAAAATGCTCCTGGCGCTCATCTTCTTGCTCGCGGCTGAACCGGTCAAAAAAAGTAATCCCAATAAAGTTGCCGATTTCGCCGAGATCGACAGCAAGATATACCGCACCGAAATGTTGCAGAATTTCGAGGAGGGCGAACTCGCGGAAATTCTCGAACCTGCACTGCGGGGTGCCGAGGTTGTGCTGTCGGCAGAATTCGCACCGCCGGTGCTCGAGTCGCGCCGTTACGTGAGCGTGCGCCTCACCGAAAGCGACACGCGTCGCGTACGCCTGCAATTCAAAGAGCCGCTCGAGGTGCGCGAACACTGCCGCGCGTTTGCCTTCTGGCTGAACGTCGAAAAACCGTATGCCCGCCTGACGCTGATCGTCGAAGACCGCCAGGGTGTACGCCATTTTATCGACAGCGGTGATCTGCAGTTTCGCGGCTGGCGGCGCATGGTGCTGCCCGTACCGCAGAAAATTCGCCAGCAGGACTACTACCTCAATGAAAAATCGGCTCTGAAACTCCTGGGGATTGAGATCGTCTTCTCGCGCAAATACGCAAAGGGCAAGTTGCCCGTCATACTCATCGACGAAATTACTGCCGAGGTGAGAAAGAAATACGAGGTCCCGCCAGAGTTGAAGCAGTAGATCTACCGATTCAACCGCTCCACCGCGCTCTTGATGCCCGCGAGCGTCATGTCGAACATCGGGAAAAGCTGAGCCACCGAGCGCAGCGTCGAGGCGGCGAAGGGTGTGTTCCATTCGCTGTCGGGAATCGGGTTGAGCCACACCGAGCGGCGAAAGCGGTCGCGTATCGCCTGCAGGCGCTGTATCGAAGGTTCGTACTCTTCTTCGCCGTAGTTGATGTTGCCGTAACGGCTGTAGAGTTCAGACGGTGCCATGCTCGCGTCACCGATGATGAAGACCCGCGTGTCGGCGTCTTCTTTTAGAATCTGTGAGAGCTCCACCGCCTCGGTGCGCGTGTCGTCTTTATAGACATAACCGTAAATCGTGTTGTGGAAGAAGTACGTCTTGAGCGACTTGAGTTGCGCGGACATTTTTTGAAAGATGAGACGAGTCAGCGGAACATGCTGCAGCATCGAGTGCCCGCCGTTGTCGATGAAGAGTATGACCTTGAGCTGGTTCCTGAGCGGCGGTGTGAAGACGAGCTCGATGTCACCGGTTTTGCCCGACCGGTAGACGCTCTCTTCGATATCGAGTTCGGTGGCCGCCGCATGCTTCTGCATGTTCTTGAGCAGCGCAAGTGCCTGCCGTACATTGTCGGCGCTGAGTGACTGGCGCGAAGAGTACGAGATATGGCGTTTCTCGCCGATGACCTTCATGGCAGAGAAGTTTCGCCCCTGGCCGAAGACGCGCACACCGCCCGCCGAGCAGCCGCTGTGACCAAACGGTGAATTGCCACCGGTGCCAACCCACTTGCTGCCGCCGTGGTGTTCCTTCATCTGTTCGCGCAGCGTCTCCCAGAACTTTTTCATCAGCTCATCGAGGTTGAGTTCGTGCTGGCGAAACGGCACTTCGCCGCGTTCACGTGCCTGGCGCAGCCACTCGCGAAACTGCCGGGTTTCGAGCAGCGCGTAGTCATCTTCGGCGACTGCAGGAATATCCATGTCGTAGAAGTGGTTTAGAAAGATGCGCTCAAAGGTGTCGAGGTCTTCGCTCTTCTTCACACAGATCAAGCGCAGCAGCAGGAACAGGTCGTTGGTGTTTTCCAGCGGTACCTTCTCTGGTGCGCGGTAGAACTCGAGCACCTGGTCGGCACCGATCGCGAGACCTGCGTCGCGCAGGGAGTAGAAGAAGTTGAAGAACATTATCCCCTGACTTTCTTCTCGCCCCGAAATGCGAGCAGGTCTGCCGCGCGCTTGAGCAGAATGCCCGGTAGCGGGGTGCGCTCCACCTCTTCTGGCGTAAAACCCTTACGCTTAATTGCTTCGATCCACGCAATCAGCTCGCTGGTGGCCGGAGCTTTTTCATAGCCCCGGGCACGCAACTCGTAGAAAACCTTGAGCGCGGCTTCGAGCACGGGACCACCGAAATCGGGAAAGTGCAGCGCCAGGATATGGCGCATCTCGTCGATCGTCGGGAAGCTGATGTGGTGGCAGAAGCAGCGGCGCAGAAACGGGTCAGAGAGCTCGCGTTTCGCGTTCGAGGTGATGATGATAACGGGTTTGTGTTTCGCCTTCACAACACTGTTAGTTTCGCGTACCGTGAACTCGGTGTCTTCGAGCACATCGAGCAGGTTATCCTGCACGTCAGACTCGGTCTTGTCGATCTCGTCGAGCAGCAGTACCTTGCGCTGATCAGCACGGAACGCGCGGCCAATCGGCCCCCAGATGATGTAGTCGTAGAAGTTCTGCACGTTGCGGCCCGATGCGGCGTCGGGAAACCGCGAATCGTTGAGGCGCAGCACTGTATCCTGCGTGTACGCCGCCTCTTCGCCGCGAAAGGTCGACTTCGCACGCAATATTTCCATGCCCAGGCCGAGCGATTCAGCGATCGCAAAGGCGAGCTGCGTCTTGCCGGTGCCCGGTTCGCCGGTCAGCAACAGTGGTTTCTCGAGCGCGAGCGCCATATCGACGATTTGCGCGAGCTCGTCTGAGAGGTAGTATTTGGCTGTGCCCGTGAATTGCATAGGGAAGAGATACGAAGCCTTCACTGGCGGAAAAGCTAAACTCCGGTTAAGTTGTTTACATGTCATGCGGTGCGGTTTTCATCTCGGAGTGCGGAGAGTATACTTTGCCTCCCGGGTCTGCTCCCTCTTACTTCTTATGAGCTCACCCGCGATTGCCGGAAACGTTGAAGATCTTATGAAAGAGACTTCCCGTGATTTTGCGGATAGTCATCGTATCGAACAGATACTGAAGCGTGGCGTGAACCTCAATGAGGCGATGCCCGATGGCAACCCACTGGTGATACACCTCTTCATGAACATGCTCAAGCACACCCCCGAGAATGTGCGGGTGCGCCAAATGCTGCTACGGCACGGCGCCGACCCCAATGCACGCATCGTGAAGGGTTTCATGAAGGGCCTCACGCTGCTGATGCTCGCTGATGCAGCGACGGCGGAGCTCTTGCTGAATAAAGGGGCTGACCCATTTTTGAAAGATGGTTCGGGCGATACGGCACTCGACCATGCGCGTGCGCAGAAAGACCAGGCAAAGATTCGGCTGCTCGAAAAGGCGATGAAGAAATAGTTAAGTATCTTCAGAAGGCGTCAGCCGCGCACGCCGCCGCGCACAATGCCGATAATCCCGGTGGTGATGCCAAACAGTATCGCTATTAATGCCAGCGCTGCCGAGGTCTTCTGCGACCACAGGCCCATGATTACAGAAAATCCGCCCAGCGCAAAACCGCCGAGAAAGCCACCTGCGACAAGCCACCAGTTTGTACCACGCTCATCGCCAGAAGCCAACAGCGCAGCCACAAAAACCAGCGCCGAAACAAATACCATCAGCTGCCCCATAAAACCGCGCGTGAATCTTTTATCGCGAAAAATTGCCAGCAGCGCCCATGCGAGCCAGAGGTATGCAAGCACTGTCAGAACAAGGACAATCCCAAAGCCTGAGCGCAGCGTGCGGTCGATCACGGCTTCGTGCGGCTTATCCGGATTCACGTACACAGTGATCCTTCTGCCGGTACTTAATCCCCTGAGATTTGAACCGACATTCCACGTCTGGAACGGCCCGTAGCGGTGCGCAACTATGTCGCGGCCGTTGAAGGCGTAACCGTAGGCAAGTGATTCTTTCAGGTCATGCGGGGTATGCGCCTCGCCGTCGTCTTCAGGCAACGAACCTTTCTCGGCTGCCTGGACGACGGCGTCGACCTGTTGCCAGGCCTGTGCACGGTAGAGCAGCAGGCAGTCCTTGAGAAAGAATAGCGAAAACCACATTGCAGGAATGCCCGAAAGCGTGAGCATGAAGATTGCGGTGCGCCGGTCGACTTTGAGTTGCGCCATAGGCGATTTCTCTGTCCTGCGCAGTTTCTGCGAGCATTAAGCCCTGCGACAGCGGGCGATGACTCAACAAAACTTGACGAATTGTTCAGTTTTCTTTATGCGCCGCATTATGCCCGGCTATGGAATTCCATAGCATGGAGGCCGCGAGCGGCCCCGGGCAGGAGGGAACATGGAGACACAGAAATTCGACGTACTGATCATCGGTGCCGGCATCTCGGGAATCGGGGCCGCCTGCCACCTCAAGCGCGAACTGCCGCACAAGTCGTTTGCGATACTCGAGCGCCGTGCGGCCGTCGGCGGCACATGGGATCTCTTCCGTTACCCAGGCATTCGCTCCGACTCGGACATGAACACCTTTGGCTTCGGCTTTCGCCCGTGGACCGAAACCCGCGTGCTTTCTGACGGGCCCTCGATCAAAAAATATGTCGAAGACACCGCGCGCGAGTACGACGTTTTTCGCCATATCCGCTTCGGCACCCGGGTGACCAGCGCGCGCTTCTCGAGCAGCGATGCGCTCTGGACGATCGAATCAGTGAACGAAAAGACGGGCGAAAAATCTGTCTACACAGCGAACTTCATTATTGCGTGCACGGGCTACTACAACTACGACCAGGGCTACCGGCCAGAATTTCCCGGTGAAAAGACCTTTAAGGGCCAGATCATCCACCCGCAAAAATGGCCTGAAAACCTGGATTACTCCGGCAAGAAGGTCGTGGTGATCGGCAGCGGAGCTACTGCGGTTACGCTCATTCCTGCCATGGCGCCGAAGACGGCGCACATCACGATGCTGCAGCGTTCGCCGACGTACATTGTTTCGATTCCTTCGAACGACTTTCTTTCAGAAACCCTGCGCAAGTTTCTGCCCAAGTCATGGGTCTACCAGATGGCGCGCATGCGCAACGTCGCCCTGCAGCGGCTCATCTTCATGCTCGCGAAAGCGCGTCCTGGTGCGATTCGCCGGCTCATTCTCGCGGGTGCCAAGCGGCAGCTCGGCGATGCAGTCGACATCAAACACTTTTCTCCCAGCTATAACCCGTGGGACGAACGTCTTTGCGTAGTGCCCGACGGAGATCTTTTTGAAACCCTCAAATCGGGCCGTGCCTCGATTGTCACAGACCAAATTGAAACTTTCACCGAAAAAGGCATCAAGCTCAAGTCGGGCAAAGAACTCGAAGCCGATATCATCGTCACTGCCACGGGCCTCAACGTCGAACTCATGGGCGGTGTCGAGGTAGAAGTCGATGGTGCGAAGGTACCGGTGCCCGAGCGCGTGACCTACAAGGCAGTGCTGGTCGAAGGTGTACCAAACGCCGCCATCATCTTTGGTTACACCAATGCCTCGTGGACCCTCAAGGTCGATATTGCCTGCGAATACATTTGCCGCCTGCTCAAGCACATGGAAAAAAACCGGCTGCATACCGTTGTAGCCCATGCGCCGAGCGACATCCGCACCGAAGACACTGTCATGGGGGGCTTAAGTTCGGGCTACATTCGGCGCGCGGCGAACAAGCTGCCACGCCAGGGCAAGACCGGTGTATGGAAGGTGACAAATGATTATCTGTCAGACAGTGCGATGCTAAAGCTCACGCCCGTCACCGACGACGCGCTGAAGTTCAGCTGAAGGGGCTAAGCTCCCTTCAGTGCCTCGGCGACTGTATCGCAGATCTCGAAGGCATTTTCTGATTTGGTGATCTTGAAGATCTGCATCACTTTGCTGGTGAGGTGGGCCACACGCAGCTCACCGCCCCATGTCTTGAGCTCCTTCTGGAAGTGGAAGAGCGCGCCCATCGCCGATGAATCGACGTGTTCGACGAGTGTCATGTCGAACACGACCAGTTTTGGTTTGTCGATGAGCTGGCTCGTCACCGTCGCCTTGAACTGGGGTATCGCGTACATCTGCAGTTGTGTCTCGACCACGCGGATAACCACCGCACTTCCCTGCCGCGTGACTTCGATCATGCGTCGACTATTCCCTGCAGGCCGTAGAATGTCAACAGTAAACGGGCAGTGAGCCCGGGCCAGGGGCGCGACCTGTACGCACTTGCCCAAAATACCATTTGAACGCCTGACTGCAGCCAGATGCCCTGTCGCATGGAAATGTTATTTGTCGTGCTCGTCTATTTCTCCAACGGGAATTTTCAATCGCTCGAGGTTATTGAAGCGTCGCGCGCTGAAGCGGAGCTAGCATCCAAAAAGAACAGTAATGCATCCTGCGAAGTTGCCCTGGCGAAGCCTCTAGCAGCCCTGCGCAACAAGTCAGTCAAAAAGATGGCGCAGCGCAAGATCCACTATGCATGCCTCGGTGCGAGCCAGGTAGGCACGCTCGAGTCTCTCACGAACCAATCGCAGGGCTGGCCGGCAGTCACCGGCAAATAAACCTTATCGCATGACGAGCACGCCGGCGAGACCGCCGTGTTCGGTGCGAAAGTTCGTTGTCTGGCCCTGGTAATAGCGCGCCATGAGCCCCAAAATTTCGCCGGCGTACGTGTAGACACGCACGTCATACTTGAGGCTTGTCTCCCCCGACACCTGCCGCGTGCGCGGCGCAACGTAGCGCTGCGCAATGTAGTTCCCTGCAATGATGTGCTGCCAGACTTTTGTGGTCAGCTTGTCGCCTCGGTAGACACCCTTGCCGCCGTAGCCGTCAACCGGCTTGAAAAACCATTCCTTCTTATGTGACCACAACATATCGGCGTTCGCGGCTGTGACAAAAACTGTCTCGGGCAGGTGTGCGCGCACTGTCGCCAGGTCGGTCTGCGCCATGTTGGTCGCAGCGTCAGACCAAAAGAGCGTCAGGTTCGCCTTGTTGGCGTAAAGCGAATGCACCGCCGGGTTCGGGCTCACTGTCGCGAGGCCCTGATCATAAATCTGCTTCAGTGTCGCCGATGATGGTTGCTCAAGCGCAAAATCTGTCAGGCGGTTGTAGATAAAATCAACGGGCCTGCCCTGTGACCCGTCATCGGGTCTCCGCAGCGGTGCATTGTCGAAGGGGAGCTCATTCGCGTGCGGAATATTCTCCCTGATCGAGAGTGCCTCGGGTGCAACGATGACTGCGTCGATACCATGGCTCTGCAGCATCTGCTGCACGAGCACGAACTCCGAATAGAAGAATTGCTCACGTGGGTTTTCGTCTACGATTGCGACCCGCCCCAGCGGCCGACCGGGAAAACGCAGCGCAAATTCGCGGCGGAACATCTCAACAATCTTCCCGCTGTCGAAAGCAAAGCCGGGGTGCGACAAGTAGCCGGGCAGGCCTTCACAGCACTGCATCATCTCCTTCTCAGCATGGAGCCCCAGCAATGCACCAGCAGCGTTTGTATTAATTTCAATCAGTTGCGGGCCGTTATCAGAGATATGAAAATCGTATGAATTGAAGATACCACGTTCGACGGCTTTTAGGGGTAGGTTTAAACCTACCCCTAAAAGCCGTTCATGCGCCTCGATGAAGGCCTGCATCTGGTGCAGGTCATTCAACGACAAAAAGTGCGGATGCTGGCTAAAGTAGTGCGCGTGTTCAATTTTACTTTTGTCAAGGGTCGAGCAGTGGCAATGTTCATTGAGGTACTCGGCATTCAGTTTAGGCATGCTCATGGTATAACCCCCGCCATACAGACGGCCGAAGCAGGACAGAGCAGGCGAAACTGTTCCGTTGCAGCAATTTCGGCCGGGACTGATTTCCGTTCGGTGCGCGAAAACCCGTGACGCGCAAAGAAGCCTTCGGCATTTTCCGTCAGCAGAAAGATACGGTGCACGCCCTTGCTGAGCAACTCTTGCAGCAGGCCTTTCAGCAGCGCGCTGCCGATTCCCCGCTGGCGCAGGTCACTGCGGGTGCATAAAGAGCGCAAGAGTGCATGCTCACCGTATACCTCAGCCCCGATGACTCCCGCGAGGCCCTTCTCATCGGTCGCGACAAGAAAATGCGTTAACAGGCCCCCGGACAGGTCTTTCGTCGGTAGGCTGTTCTCGGCCAGAAGCAGGTGAATCGCCGCGGCGTCTGCCAGCTCTGCGCGCCGTACAGCGAACCCCTGGTTTGTCAGCAACACCCGCTTTCCTCGCGCATGGTTTCAATCTCGGTGAAGACTTCATCGAGCTGAGATTTAAACTTTGCCAACGCCTTGTAATCGATACAATAACAGACCTTGGGGCCATCGATCTCGCCCTTGATGAGCCCTGCATCCTTCAGTTGCTTTAGGTGCTGCGACACGGTCGACTGCGCCAGCGGCAGCTCTTCGACGATATCGCCGCACATACAATCCTGCTTTGCTGCCAGCAATTTCAGAATCGCAATACGCGCGGGGTGTGCAAGAGCCTTTGCCATCGAGGCGATTTGCTGCTCATCGCGGCTGAATTCGACGCTCTTGCTGATCATAGTTTCATTATCGTATTTTTACGATGAAGCGACCACAATATCTTCATAGCCATGCATTAAAAAGAAAGCCCGAGACCATCATCAGCAATGCGATTATCCCGAAGTAGATACCGACCAGCCGCCAGGTCATGATCTTCTTTAGCAGCAGCGCCTCGGGCAGTGACAAGCCGATCACCCCCATCATGAATGCAATGGCGGTGCCGAGTGGAATACCCTTTGCAACCAGCACCTCGACCACCGGCAGCACACCGGCCGCGTTGCTGTACATCGGTACGCCCATGCCCACCGCCAAAGGCACGGCAAACCACTGGTCTTTGCGGATGTAGGCCTCAAAAAAGCCCGTTGGCAAGAAGCCGTGCATTGTTGCGCCGATACCGATGCCGAGCACGATGTAAGGAGCGATTCCCCTGATGGTGTGCAAGGCCTCGCGCGCAATCCCGGGCAGCCGCGCTGCGAACGGACGTTCGTCTGCGGCAAGTTTCTCTGCCCCGTTGCCGCCCCCGATCATTTGCTGGATCCACGGAGAAAGATAGCGCTCGAGTTGCAGTCGACCGAGCAGGTAGCCGCCGGCAATGCCCATCACCATCCCGGTTGCGACATAGATTCCGGTCACACGCATACCGAAGCTGCCGGCAAAGACCGCGAGCGCCACTTCGTTTACGAGCGGAGCCGTGATGAGGTAGGTGAACGTAATGCCCAGCGGAATGCCGCCCTTGACGAAGCCGATGAAGATCGGTACCGACGAGCATGAACAGAACGGGGTAATGACGCCAAAGAGCGCGGCGAGCAGGTAATCAAGGCCGTAGAGGCGACGCTTCGTCAGAAAGTCCCGCACAGCATCGACCGGCAAATACGAATTCACGGTACCCATGAGGAGCGTGATGCCCCCGAGGAGAACAAAAAGTTTGATCGTATCAAAAATAAAAAAGTTGAGCGATGCCGCAAAATGCCCCGGGGCCACAGCAAAGATGCTATAAACAACCCAGTCGGCAAAATTCTGCGCCCAGCCAAACACTGTGTTACGCCTTGTTGACCAGGTCTTTGATCTCCTGGACTGTCGGCACGCGGCCAGATACGCGAAGTTTTTCGTCGATCACTAACCCCGGTGTTGCGAGCACATTGTACCGCATGATCTGCTCGACATCTTCGATCTTTTCTACTTCTGCCGAAAGGCCCAGTTCGGCCACGGCCTTTTTCGCCGCTTCGACTGTGGCCTTGCAGCGGGCGCAACCCGGTCCCAATACCTTGATTGTCATGCTGTTACCTCAAGCTTTCTTTTGTACCGCAACGCAAAGCCGACAAGCAGAATCAGCGCCGGCACCTCGATCAGCGGACCGATCACCGCGGCAAACGCGGCACCCGAGTGGATGCCGAAGACCGCGATCGCCACCGCGATACCGAGTTCAAAATTATTGCCGGCTGCCGTGAACGCGAGCGAGACTGATTTTTCATAGTCCACCTCTGCACGGCGGGCGAGGAAAAATGCACTGAAGAACATGATGCCGAAATAGAGCAAGAGCGGCAGCGCGATACGCAGTACATCCGCCGGAATGCGCACTATCAGTTCGCCCTTATAGCTGAACATGACGACGATCGTGAAGAGCAGTGCCACGAGTGTTACCGGGCTTACCTTTGGCAGGTATACCTGTTCAAACCAATCTTTCCCTTTGAGGTGAATGAGCACCTTGCGGCTTAAGACGCCGGCCGCAAATGGAATGCCGAGGTAGATGAGCACGCTCTCTGCAATTTGTTTCATGGTGATGTCGACAGAGACTGCTTTGAGGCCAAAGAGCGGCGGCAGTACAGTCACGAACACATACGCATAGACGCTATAGAATAAAATCTGGAAGACGCTGTTGAAAGCGACGAGGCCCGCAACGTATTCGTTGTCGCCGCGCGCGAGATCGTTCCACACAATCACCATCGCAATGCAGCGGGCAATGCCAATGAGGATCAACCCCGTCATGTATTCGGGTTTGTCGGGCAAGAATATGACCGCTAGCGCGAACATGAGTATCGGCCCGATCAACCAGTTCTGCACCAGCGAGAGCGCGAGCACCTTGCGGTTCCGGAATACTTCAGAGAGTTTCTCGGTCTTTACCTTTGCAAGCGGGGGGTACATCATGAGAATGAGGCCCGCTGCAATCAGGTAGTTTGTCGAACCGCTCTGGAAAGCTCCCAGCGCTTTGGGAGCATCGGGGAAAAAATAACCAATACCGACGCCGATACCCATCGCGAGAAAAATCCACAGCGTGAGGTAGCGGTCGAGAAAAGAAAGTCGCTTGCCTGCCATTTAGAGATTCTGCTTCACGAAGTTTTCGCAGTATTCTTTGATCATCTGCCGCACGCGCGCGAATTCTGCAGTGATCTGCTCTTCGCTACCTGTCGCCTTTGCCGGGTCGGGAAAGTTGTGGTGGAACTTCTGCGCCTTCGAAGGAAACACGGGGCAGCGCTCTTTCGCGTTGTCGCAGACCGTGATAATGAGGTCAAAATCGATACCGGTATATTCATTCACGTTGTTCGAGGTGTGGTGCGAGATGTCGATGCCGTCGGCCTTCATCGTCGCGATCGCGCGCGGGTTCACGCCGTGCGTCTCGACGCCCGCGCTGTAGATCTCAGCTTTGCCCTTAGCGAAGTGCTCGAGGTAGCCATGCGCGATCTGGCTGCGGCAGCTGTTGCCGGTACACAAAACAAGAATCTTCTTCATGAGCGGCGCTTCGGGTGGCGGAGTTAGATTGTATATCGTAAATATACGATAGAATAGAGTCGGCTTGAATAGTTAGTCAGGGTGGTGGGCCCGAGTAGGGTTTTCGCCCTTTTGCTATGGAATTCCATAGCTGGGTGATGGGGTATGCCGAGTGAATGGGCCGGCCGGCCTGGTGGCGCCCCTTTGTTATGGAATTCCATAGCGGGGAGTCCGGGGCAATGTGCACCACCCGCTATGGATTTTCATAGCCCGGCGGCAGCGGGTATTGCCCCTCCCAGGGCCACATGCGCGCCTCGGGGCTGTGCGGGTAGCGCTCGACAATCTCTTCCATCGCCGCGTGGAATGCGTCTTTGTCGCCGAAGCGCAGGTAATACGCCATGCCGCGGGTAAAAATCAGCTGCGGGCCGCGCGGGTCATTCTCGCGCGCTCTAAGGCGGGCATCGATGAGATCGATGACTTCTTCGTAACGGCCCTTGTGCAACAGGTAGCGCGAACGACCCAGGGCGCAGACCGTTCTGAAATCCGCAGAGTCGAGCGGGCCCTCGGAAAACCAAAGCAGTTTGCCGTCAGTGTTGAGGAAATAAAAAGACGGGGTCCAAAGGGCCGCGTAGCGAGAGCGCACCGCGCGGTCGGTCAGGATGTTCTGTCTCAATGGCACGAACTGTTCACCCAACATCGTGACCGTTGGGGCATCGGAAAACACGTGGTGGTCCATCTTGCTGCAGCCCGCGCAGTTCTCGCGGATGAATTGCAGCACTATGGGTTTTCGCGAGCGTTCGGCTTCGGCGAGTGCTTCTGTGTCGTTAGTAAGCCACTGCAATGTGGGCATGGTTCTGGCCTGCTATTTTGCCCCCATGCCGACACGCATGACCAGCGCAGCAAGTTTCGCGCTCATGGCATTCGGTGTTGCGCCGCCGACGGCAGTGATCGCTTTGTTCACCGCACCTGGTACACAGACGGTTTCGCGGCGTTCCATCGCTGCGAGCGATGCTGTGACTACCTCGCTCGATTCCATCCAAAGAAAAGAGGGAATTCCCCCTTTGGCAATATCGGCCTTCTCGTGAAATTCGGTGTGCGTGAAGCCGGGGCAGAGCACCTGCAGGTAGACGCCCTTGGGCCGCACTTCTTCGGCGATGGCTTCGGTAAAGTAGCGCACGAATGTTTTGGTCGCCGAATACGTGGCCGAGTAGGGAGCGGGTTGGTAGCCAGCAACCGACGCGACGTTGATGATCGCACCGCGACCCTGTGTAGTCATGGTGCCGAGCGCTGCATGCGTCAGCCGCACGAGCGTGTGGATATTCAGCTGCACCTGGTCGGCTTCGCCCTGGCGCGGCAGGTCGGCGAAGGCGCCGTAGGTACCAAAACCTGCATTATTGACCAGCAAAGCAACATCGTGTTTTGCCACGCGCTCTTCAACGCGCGCCACGTCTTCAGCCTTGAGCAGGTCGGCCGTCATCGTTTCGCATTCGGCTCCGCGTCCGGCGCACTGGTGCGCGAGGTCTTGCAGCAGGTCAGCGCGCCGCGCGACGAGTACGAGGTTATACCGTTCGGCGAGCTGCAGCGCGAATTCTTTGCCGAGGCCGGCAGAGGCACCGGTGACAAGAGCGAAGGGGCGTTGGTTTGGCATAAGCCGAAGAAACCGTGCAGACTGAACTCGGCGTAAAGCGACTTTGAACCGCGTTGACGGCCTGACGCGAAGCTTGCCAGTTCAACGGCACATGGCGACGCTGCTTGTGAGGCCCATCAAATCGCTCGACGCCCCCGAGCTCGAAGCGTACCGTACGCTGCGCCGCGTCGAAGAGCACGAACACGCGGGCATTTTTGTCGCGACGAACGTGAAGGTTGTGCAGCGCTTGTTTGCCAGCGACTTCGAAGTTGTCTCGGCGCTGCTAACGCCTGACTGGTTCGCAAAATTCAAACCCTCGCTCGAGTCGCGGAGCGAAAAAGAGATCGTCGTCTATGTCGGAGAAAAGGCGCTGCTTGAGACCATAACGGGTTACCACCTGCACCAGGGCGCCATGGCGGTCGGCAAAATTCCGCGTCAGCAGACACTCGACGAACTCTTGTCTCGTTCACCCCGGCCCCTGCTGATCGCGGCAGCTGAAGGTATTGCGAGTACAGAAAATCTCGGCGCGCTCGTGCGCAGTGCCGCCGCGTTTGGTACGCACTTCTTGATCGTTGGGGAGACCTGCGTCAGCCCGCTGCAGCGGCGTGCGGTCTCCGGCTCGATGGGCACGATTTTTCAGCAACCGTTCGTTCAAACCGAGAATCTCGTCGTAGCACTGCAAACACTGAAGGCAAGCGGTGTGCGCTGCTTTGCTGCTCACCTGAGCGCCGACGCGAAAAAACTTTCTACCGTTGATCTGCGCGGTGACTGCTGTATCGTCTTCGGGGCAGAAGGGCCGGGCCTAAGCGAGGCTGTGGTTGCTACCTGCGACGAAATGGTGCAGATACCGATGCCGAGTCATATGAACTCGCTCAATGTCGCGGCGGCGACCGCGGTTTTTCTCTACGAAGCTACCCGACAGCGCGGTTAAACCAGGACTATTATTCCTGCCAGGTATTTTTCGCCAGAAAAGCCGCGATCTCCCACAGGCCCTGCTCGTGCGTCTTCACCGGCTTGAAGCCAAGCACGCGCTTGATCTTGTCGTTCTTGAAATCGTTATCGGCACCGACGAGTACGAGCGCCTGCCGCGTGAGCGGCGGACGGCCTGCGAGGCCCAGTGTTCTCCAGGTGAGCTCGCCGCCGGTTGCTGCGATCTCTGCGAGAAAGCGTGGTATACTTTTGGGAGCGTCAGCTTTGATAAAGTCTGCGATCGAGCTGAAATAGTCATGCCAGGTCACGGTGATGTCATCGACTGCGAGAAAGATTTCGCCGCGGGGTATATCCGCCTTTGACGTGAGCAGCAACACCTCGACGACATTGTCAACGAGCACGAGGCCCGCACGCCCCCTACCGCCGTCGATGAGGCCCGGCACGCCCTTCGCGAGCACGCGTGCCACTTCAACGACCCACGGTTTCGAACCAGCACCATAGACGTTTGCGGGGCGAACTATGCGAATGTCAGCCTTATGCTCGTGCGCGTACTGCAGCGCGATGCGTTCTTGTTTCTGTTTGTACGCCATGTAGTGGCCATTGGCTTTACCATAAGGAGTTTCTTCGGTTATGGGGCCTTTGCCGATCTGGTCGGCGTACACGACCACTGACGTGGTAATCACGAGCCGCGTGCCCGCGACGGCGGCAAGGCGACAGATCTCTTCGCTGTGCTTTAGCGCCTGCTGAAACTTTTCTTCTTTTTCCCAGTCAGAGACGGGAAACGCCAGGTGAAAGATGATGTCCTTTTGTGAACAGAGCTGTCTGAGTTCTGTTGCATCGGAAAGATCAGAATTCACGCATTCGACACCAGCCCAGGCAGGAAACTGCACACCCGGCAGGTCGACGGCGGTAACCTTTGCTCCTTCGGCGATGAGCTGCTCAACGAGCTTGCGGCCGATAAAACCCGCCGCCCCGGTGACTGTGACCTTTTGGTCTTTGAATCGCATACGGTTGATTTGCGAAACTCAGCGCGGCGGGCAATCAAAGTCGCCCTGGCGGCAGAGTAATCGGTTTACCCGGTGTGAAAATACTTCAAACAGTCGCAGTGCGCGAAATCAGAAATCTGCTCGGCGGTTTCTCAGCGGCACTCGTGGCTCTGCCGCAGGCGATAGCCTTTGGTGTCACTGTCTATGTCGCGATAGACCCGTCTCTGTCGGGCGCCGGTGCCATCGCGGGTATTCTCGGCGTCATCGTGCTGGGTATCGTCAATGGTTCTGTCGGGCGCAACGCCATTCTGATCAGCACGCCCTCGGCTGCGGCGACGGCATACCTTGCCGCGATGGTTCTGCAGCTCAAGGGGCAGTTCACGGGACTTTCGCGCGAACAACTCCTGCTCATTCTTCTGCTGACGGGCATCACCGCAGGTCTGCTGCAGCTGCTGCTCGCGCTCTTCAAGGGTGGCAGGCTCATCAAGTTTGTGCCATACCCGGTGATTGCAGGCTATCTCAGTGCCGTTGCGGTTATCATTTTCTTCGGCCAGATCGCGCGCGCTTTTCCCGAACTGCATATTTCGCGCTGGTCAGAGTTTTCGTGGCAGATTTTTCACTGGGTGAACCTGCCGGTGCTGGTAGTCACCGTCGCCCTGGTTTTCCTGGCGGCAAAAATATCGAAGCGTGTGCCGGCGCCGATCATTGCGCTGAGCGGAGGTATGGTGACGTTTGCTCTGATTGGCCTCACCGACGGTTCACTGTTCGATACGGCGAACAGCCCCTACCTGGTTGGCCGCATCAGAACAGGCGGGCAGATTATCAACCTGCCGCCATGGCAGTTAATCGCCTCTATCTCCCCCGCAATCTGGCCAAAAATATTCGCCTCGGGTGCAATGCTGGCGATGATTCTCTCGGTCGATACATTGAAGACAATGGTGATTCTCGATAACCTGAAGCACGTGCGCGCCGACAGCGACAAAGTTCTGCGAGGTCTCGGCGTCGCCAACACTGTTTCATCATTATTGGGAGGTATGCCTGGTTCTGGCTCTGCCAACTCTTCGCTCATCAACATGAACTCGGGTGCAAACCACTGGTCGTCAGTGGTCTATTCGGGCATTTTTGCCATGGTGATCCTGCTTTTTCTTTCAGATTATGCCGCATACATACCGATTGCTGCGCTTGCAGGGCTTCTGGTCGCGAGCTCGATTCGGCTGTTTGACACGAGTATCTTTCAGCTGCTCAAGAAGCGCAGCACGCGGCTCGATTTTGCCGTGGCGATGCTTGTGATTATTACGGGAATCACGTACAATCTCATTGTCGCGGCAGGTGCCGGTATCGCGCTTTCGATTTTGCTCTTTGTGCGTAACCAGATTCGCGATACGGTGATTCGCAGCAAAACCCGCGGCGACCGCAAGTTCTCGAACAAGAGCCGCATGCCTGATGAGATGCAGGTGCTGCGCGATCACGGGCACGAGACCATCATCTATTCACTCGGGGGTAATCTTTTTTTCGGTACCACCGACCAGCTCTACCGCGACATTGAAGCAGAACTCAAAACGAGCCGCAACGTGGTACTGTCGTTTAAAGAGGTGCACTCGATCGACTTTACCGCAGTGCACATGCTCGAATTACTCGACAGCGTTGTGCACAAACAGGGCGGCGAATTGCTGCTCTGTTCTCTTGTCGGTGAGCTGACGCGCGGTGTGGATTTCGAAGGTTACCTGAGCCACGCGGCCGTGGCGCATAAAGAGTCGCACTGGCGTATTTTTCCCGATGCAAATACTTCGCTGATGTACCTCGAAGAGAAAATACTCAGCGAACACGGCCAGGGTATTCACAAAAAGCTCACCTTTGCCCTCAGTGAAATGGATGTATTCACGGGTTGCGATGCGGCTGCGCTCACTGAGCTTTCATCGATCGTTACCACAGAAAAATACGAGGCTTCGCGCCCGGTATTCTTGCAGGGCAGTCACAGCGAAGAGCTGTACTTCATTGGCCACGGAGTGGTAGATATCGTTCTGCCCGCACACGACGGCCCCGCGCGCAGGCTCAGTACCTTTGCGCAAGGTGACTTTTTCGGCGACATGGCCTTTCTCGACAGCGAAGAGCGTTCGGCCGACGCTATCGCGGCTGCGGGTACGATACTCTATTCGCTGAAACGGGCCGATTTTGAAGCCTTCTGCACGCACCACCACAAGTTCGGCGAAGTTTTCTACCGCAACCTGGCGCGTATCCTGGCGCACCGGTTGCGGCAATCACACCACGAACTGCAGGCTGCGCTGTGAAGACCCGGTTGAGGTATTTTCGCCTGAGAAACATCCTCATCGCTGTAGTGCTGTCGTGCGGTGCAATTCTCGCCAGTGGTCTACTCATCGGCCGCGCCGTCGGTGCTTACAACGGGTACATCGTGAAATCCCCACACAAAGTGCCGGCGGTTTACACCGGGATTGTACCGGGCGCCCGCGTTTACAGCGATGGCAGGTTGTCGCACATGCTCGAAGACCGCGTCGTTTCTGCGGCACAACTCTACAAACAGGGCAAGATTCGTAAGATCCTGCTCACGGGAGATCACGGCAATAAAGAATACGACGAGGTCAAAGCAATGCGCCTGCACCTGCGCCGTCTCGGTGTACCCGAAGGCGATATCTTTCTCGATCATGCCGGGTTTACCACGTACGACAGCCTGTACCGGGCGCGCGATATTTTTGGCGTGAAAGATTGTGTGATCGTCACGCAGGAATTTCACCTGCCGCGCTCCGTATACACCGCGCGCAGACTCGGGCTAGACTGTTACGGCTACGTGGCCGATCGCCGCCCGTACACCGCCCGTTCTCACGGCTGGTCAAAGTTTCGTGAGTTTTTCTCGAAGATCAAGGCATGGCTGCAGGTGAATGTTACGCGACCTGAGCCGAGATTTCTTGGGGAGAAAATTCCGATCACGGGCGATGCAGCGCTGACGAGAGATTAGTTTCCGAAGCTGCTGCGAGATATTTCAACCTCGAATCGGCAGGTAAATATCGACGATTGCTGACTCATCGTCTGCACGCCGTACATAACTTTCAAACGGTGGTTCATTGCGAAGCCTGATTTTTCTGCGGGGGATTTCGGTATTCATCAGGTGGTCGTAGAGCCTCGGCAGTTGGCTATACGCACCATGGTGCCTGTGAACGGCAAAACGACCGCCTGAAATGGTGCGAACTGGTGATCTCTTCGTATCAAGCTTATTGGGTACGACAACGCCAAGATCAAATCGTATTTTGCCGCGGGCGGTAATTTCCGGATCATCGTTTGGTACGCCTACCCAGCGTGCTGTCGTCAGACGCAGATCGCTGGCCGTCTGCTCAAGCTGTTGGGTTACTGCGTGTGAACTGACGGGCCCGGGCAGTGTTTCGTAATCCCCGACGTACCGAGTATAGACAATACGAAAATCAGGTACCGCAACAAAGCGCAAAGAGTCGCTGCGAGTATTCAACTCTGATCGCTTCAGCTGCCTTAAACCCAGGGCTTTCCGGTAGGCTGCCGGAGATTGGTTGAATTGGCGCCTGAATGCCCGGGTGAACGCTTCGTGCGATTGAAATCCCGATTCGAAGGCGATCTCTGAAATACCCTTGTCAGAGATCTTGATTTCGTACGCTGCTCTTTCCAGGACAAGGCGGCGCACGTATTTTCCCACCGGCTCTTTGGCAATCGCATTGAACCGGCGGTGAAAATGAAAATACGAAGAGGCAGAAAGAAAAGCGAGCTCTGCCAGGGAAACGTTTCCCGGCAGAGATTTTTCGATACTGCTAAACACGGAATGCAGTTCGTCCCAGCTGGTCTCTGGCTTTTTGGACGAGTTCCTGCTTCGTTTCTGCGGCAAGGTGTCTCCAATGGCGGCCTTGCACCGCAGCCTGCAGCGAAAACAAGTAATAGCAGTGTGGCAGGCGTCGAGGACTGTGTTCGATCGAGAGCCGCACGTAGCAGGCAACGGGTCCCAACTTGCGCAGTTGCCCGGGTGTGTGAACACCGATTACCTTTAATTCGTTAGCCAGCTTCTTACCGATATTTGGTAGTTTTTCCAATGGACTTTTTTCAGGCTTCATTGTCTACCTCGCGGTGTTGCACAAAATCAATCAGAATTCCGTTTGGGTCCTTGATCACAAAATGGTAATCACCCCATTCTTCTGCGGTCAGCGGCAGTTCGATGGTCAGGCCTGACGACTGCAGCCGATGGTATTCTGCTTCGACATCTTCACATTCCATGATCAGCCATATGCCCTGGCCCGTATAAGGTTTCTGGAAGCCGGCCAGGCGAACCTGCGGCATGCCAGGCAGCATCAGGGCCAGTTCGTTCTGCGGATTTTCTTCAGAGCACAATAGGACAAACCATTCCGATACGAATTTTTCCCTGAACCGCAGACGATCCCTGTAAAAAATGCGGCTTTCGTCAATGCATTGGGTGATGATACCCGTGTTGATTCTCATAATTCCCCCCTTTTCAGGTCCATCGACCTGGTAGGGAGAAGGATAGATCATAGAGGCAAGGGCGACTTGATCGTTTTTGCTTTTTTGGCGAGCCTAATGCAAGGCATGGCCCGCCTCGATGCGACCTAACCCCACAGGCTCAATATAATGTCTTCTACTGTTCGACACAGAGAAGATGCATGCCACTGTCGCAGGCGATTGTGATCTGACCCAACAGGTTGCCAGTTGTGCTGTCTGAAAAACCGGCCCTGGCGCTTTGTGCTGCATTGTTGCTCGTCCAGTTAACGCAGTTGTTTGTGGTATCACTTGTCCAGTTTGCATGGATGCCTGTGTATACTAAATGCGAATTTTCACTGACTGCCACGGCGAGTGGCAGGGCAAAAACTCCGGCGCCATTGGTCGACTGGATTTCCGTTGTGCCATCTGCGCGGTAATACTTGGTATTGGGCAGCATGATCCAGTTCAGGTTTTCGCTTGCGGCAGTACAATTTGCCGTGGTGCACGCACGGCGTGTTGCATCAGCAACGAGCGCCCTGAAGGTTGTTGCGCCCGAAGGTTTGTTGGAGGCATTGTTACATTTAGTATCGGCGCCTGCTGCACCGCCAGTATTGCCCTGCGTTGTGTCGGGGGTCATGACGAAAATGCGCCGCTTGGTGGTTGTGCTGCCGGTCGCAGGCGCATCACCGGTCGAGTTTGCACCGGCACTGTTGCCAGAACAGCGATAAGTGAAGATGCCTGAGACGAGAAGCAGGAGAATACGATGCTGCATACCCTACCTTATCAATAAGGATAAAATAGTCCGGTATATTTCTGCGGCTCAAATTCTCAGGTGCCAGGGTCTTGACACAGCCCGACGAGCCAGGTGGGGTTAGTTACAAACTCAATACCTTGCGGTACTGCACGAAGCCTGAACGCAGGGCTAACTTGTCGTACAGCTTCTGTGCGGCCGTATTGCTCTCGTGTGTCAGCCAGTGTACACGCGAAGCTCCGTCGGCTTTGGCGCGTGCATAGACCGCCTCAATGAGCGCGGTACCTATGCCGCGACCTCGCGCGGTCTCGGCGGTGAAGAGATCCTGCAGGTAACAGTAGTCGCCTTCAGTCCAGCACGACCGGTGGTAGATGCAGTGGACAATGCCGAGCAGCTCACCTGAATCGGAAAAAGCCCCGAGCGCAAACATGGGCTCCTCTGCATTGGTCAGGCGCGACCAGGTGGTGCGGGTAGTCTTCTCAGAGAGTTCGGTTTTGTAAAAGACGAGGTAGTCCCGCCACAGCGGCAGCCAGCCCGCATAGTCTGCAGGTTCGAGCTGCCTTAGGTGGAATTTGTGTTTTTTCATCAGGTTGTCCTCTTTTTGGTCGGTTTCACCAGAATTTCCACCAGGGTTTTTCTGCCTCGGCGGGTTGAGCCCGCCAGGGGTCGGGCAGTTTCCAGATGTTCTTGCGCCGCTCTGCATTTGCCTCTGCTTCACGGCGCGCCTGTTCTGCTTCGATTCTGGCTAACCCGGTTCGGTTGCGTTCGGCCCTGCGCTGGCGGTGAATATGTTCGCGCTCCTTGTCGCTAAACCCCGACACGATTTCTTCGATCTGTCGCACCACGCCTGCGGGCACATAGTCGGGTGGGTTTTCGAGAAAGGTGCCGATCATGAAGCTGTTTGCCCCGCCAATATCACGCGGGCCAACAGAGTAGGTGACAATTTCGTCTGCCCTGACGATCACCCCGTCTTTGGTATATGCATCTTGCTGGTAGACGATATCAATTTCCTGCATGTTCGAATTACGGCCACCGCTCCATCAGTTTCTTTGGCGGCAGTGTGCCCCGATGCCTCGGCTGTAACCGCCGGCGAGCATTGGTGGCGTCAAGATATTCTAGCGGCGTGTCACGGGGTCGTTATTATGAAAATGATAACGCGCTCTCGGGGTGCTCAGAGCAGGCGCCACAGGAACACGAAAAATGCACGAAAGAGCAACGCATAGACAAGGCTGCCCCAAACGGCGTGTGAAAGGGGGTTACGCAGGTCAAGAATTGGCACCGGCAGGTAGAAGATGGAGAGCGGAAAATGCTTCCAGTGCCATTCGACGAATGCCGCGCGAACGCTGCCGGCTTTGCGAAAATAAAAATCCTGCAGGAACTGTTCTGCCGTATAACCAAAGTAGCCGAAGAGAAAAGTGAATACCCAGAAGGGAGCAATACGAATAAGATTGGTCTCGCTGATCTTTTCGAAGAAGAACAGGTATATCACCAGGAATGACAGTGCTCCCAGGAGCATGACAGCCGGGTAAAAGACCTTGCGCCGGATCTCTCGGCTCTGCACCAGGTAGCGCACGATGCGTGTAATTTCGAAATATTGTGCTGAGCCGCAATACGCGCAACGCTGCTGCTCATTTACCAGCACGGCGCCGCAGTTGCGGCAATGTGGTTGAAGCGCAGCCATCGTCATGTGATGCCCCCGAAATAAACGACCAGGGCTGCGATGGCATACCCAAGCATAAAGCCCGTCGCGGCATACGCGTGTGGATTGCGCACTCCCACGGCCCAGATAAAGTTGAATGCCGCCAGCAGTTTCGGAAGATACCACCAGGTGCGCCGCTCGTTGGCCCAGGTCATGAAGGCCTCGACCAGTGCTTCGCGGCCTGTCTTGTGTGCCGCGAGCGGTAAAAAATCAGTCGCCAGCGCCGCGCAGATGCTGGCAACCAGCGCGGGAAATACGGCATATGCCAGCGCGAGCAGCATGGATTTGCTGAGCCAGGGTTGCAGGTAGAGCACGGGAATCGCCAGCGCAAGGCTCAGCGCGACAATAGCCCGGACGTAGAAGCGTTGGGTGCCTGCCAGTTGCTCGCGCGCAAGCGCCTCGGGGTCTTCTTGCGGAACAAAGAACGTCGCCGCGCAACGGTCGCAGCGGGCCGGCTGGTTCAGGGGCGCCCCGCAATGCGGGCAGTTGGTCGCGGCAATACGGTGGATTTCTATCGCCATGGGGGTACAGCTGACGAGAGTGCGTCACCCAACCTGGGTGTAAACTTCAATCTCATGTCTCTTAGCGAAGTTTAATGTAAACGAAATACGCCGTGATAATGGCCGCGAGAATCCACAGGCTTCTGTAGACCGATCGCTTCGTCCTCTCCGGTGTGTCGAATGGCAAGTCTTCAAATGCTTTTTCCAGGTCCCAGAGCTTTTGCCAGTCGGCCTGCCCCGGAGGCGGATTGCGGACAACGCCGACGGGGTGCCACGCGTCTTCAGGTCTCATCGCTCCACAACCCGGACACGAGTCACTGAGATCCCGATTGTGACGGCTACATTTTGCACAGGTCCATTCGGGCCAGCGCGCCATTTCATCGGGCTGTGCTTCAGTGAACGCAATGCAGGTACCTGACTTATCAGGTGTATAGTATGCAAAATCTCTGTGCACCGGGGTGCCACACCGCAGACACTGATTGTTCGCACTGCTGATTGCTTGCTGCGAGCACTTCTCACAGTCCCAGAAACCACGCAGCAAGATTTCGCCATAAGCCCTGCCCTTGCGACTAATAAATGTCAGGGGTTGTAAGTCGGTGACGCGGTTGCCTGCATCATCAATAAGGTTGGGATGCGCGTTGCCGCCGCGAATCAGGCGCAGGCGAAAATAACTGCCCTCAAGCGGATAGATTTCGTAGGTGTCCTTTAGCTTTTTCTGCAGCCTGCTGACTTGTTTTTCGTACCTATTGCGCGCGTTATCATAGTAGGGGTCAGATGCTGTAAACAAAAACACGAAAAAAACTGGCCAAAGAAATATGTATGCGGCGCCTAGGATCAACATAGCGACAGCTGAGACGACCGTGCCCCCCTGTAACGCGGCTAAGGTTAGCAGCTCGTAAACGGCCAACAACAAGGCAAAGCGCCACCATGGTAACTTGGTCCAAAAGATGAGCTTTAGAAGCGACGCTGCCCCCAGGGCAAACCAGTACCAGAAGTCGACCTGCGCCAGGTGGTTCTGAATCTCATTGAGCATGGCCCCAAATGAAAGATTCTAACCCGTGGCCAAATAAAATTCGCGCAGAGGCGAGGTCTTATAGAACAACCGAATTGCGATAGCGATTTTGACCGCGAATAGAATCTGGCCCATGCGACAACTCTGGTTCACCAAAAAAAACACGCTCGAATGGCGCGAAGTCGCCGAGCCCAAACTCGACGCGCCCGGCCAGGCGATTGTGCGCCCGCTCGCGATCGCTCGCTGCGACCTCGACCTGCCGATTATCCAGGGCCACACACTCTTTCGCCCCGCGTTTCCCGTCGGTCATGAAATGACCGCCGAGATTGTCAGTCTGAGCGAAGACGTGAGCGGCCTTGCGGTGGGGGACAAGTGTGTCGTGAATTTCCAGATCGTCTGCGGTACATGCCCCACCTGTTCGGCGCAGCATTCGCCCGCGTGCGAAACCGTGCCGTTTGCTTCAAACTATGGCCTCGGCCGTGAAGCAGTGCAGTGGGGCGGAGCTATCTCTGATCTCGTTAAGGTACCTTATGCGGCAGCCATGCTCCGCAAGATTCCTGCGGGGCTTGATGCCGTCGCGCTCGCAAGTCTCAGCGATAATATGACCGATGCGTACCGCACGGTCGCACCGTACCTCAAGGCACAGCCGGGTGCGAGCGTGCTGATTGTCGGCGGCGTGGCGGAGAGTATTGCCTGCTATGCGATACTCGAGGCGCAGGCCCTGGGCGCGGGCAAAATCACCTACTTCGATACCGACCGGGCACGCTGCGATTTTGCCGCTACCCTCGGCGCCGTGCCCGAGTTTGCAGAAAAAATCCCCCAGCGCCTTGCGGGCAATTTCGACATCACGGTGGATTGTTCGGGTTCGGTCGACGGCTTTCGAATGGCACTGAGATCCGCACGACCGTATGGCAAGTCGATCACGGTGAGTATCTTCTTTGATAACAACGTGCCGATACCCTTTATCGAGATGTACAACAAGGGCATCGACCTCACGATCAGCCGCACGCATGCGCGCGAGCAGACGCCCGAGTTACTCGACCTGGTGGCCGCGAAGAAGTTCGAGCCAGCGCGCGTGACGAGCCGTGTCGTCGATTTCAAAGATGCGGGAGAGGCCTGGCTTGAGCCGGGCAGAAAACTGATTGTGCGCGGGCCACGGTAGATTTACGCATATCGCGCTTGCCATGGCCGAAAAAATACCCGAAGTGGTCTTCATGCATCCGTATACCCCACAGGGTGCAATCAGTTTGGCCGATGAAGACGGTGGATGGCTTATATTCAGATTACCTGAAGTCCTTGCTTGACGGGAACCGGTCGGCCTGCGAAGACATGATTCGGCAGTGCCTCGACAGCGGCATGCCTTACGCGTCCATCTACACCGATTTGGTCCAGAAGTCGCTGTATGAAGTCGGTGAACTCTGGGCTGCCGACAAGATCTCTGTGGCGCAGGAGCACCTGGCCTCGGGTATCACGGAATTTCTTTTGGTCATTATCCACCAGCGGTTGTTTCAGAAACGGCCCTCGCCGCGCAAGGCGATCATTGCCTGTACACAAAATGAAATGCACCAGATCGGCGCCAAGATCGTCGCCGATCGGCTCGAAATTCGGGGTTGGGATAGCTCGTTTCTTGGGTCTAACACCCCCTCAGACGGAGTGCCGGCGGCTATCGACAAGATGAAGCCGCAGCTCGTGGGTCTTTCGGTTACCCTGACCAGGAACCTGCCAAAGGTTGCCGAGGTTGTGCAACAGATCAGGCAGCAATTTCCTGCGGTAAAACTGCTTATTGGCGGCCAGGCCGCCTACACGGGTGAGGCGCAGGACTTCACGGACATTCGCGACCTTGTTCGACCCATAGGAGTCATTGAAACGGAATTGGTGTAAAACTATGCCCCTGACAGTCGAAGCGCTCTTTCATTCAGAGAACATACCGATTATAGAAATCGATGCGCAGCAAAAGGTACTGCAAGTTGGCAAGGCACTTCAGATGCGTATGCCCAGTCTCATACCGGGCGACGATGTGCAGCTCACTTTTCCGAATCTGCCACTCGCTCATTTATTGGGTAATTCTACGCTGCGCTCGCGCATCAACTTATACAAAGAAGATATCAGCCCGATCAGCCACGACGTATTTGCGGTGAAGAGCGAAGATAGAACCTTTCTGATTTTCGAGCCCGTCATCGACGACATCCAGCGCCTGCAGCAGGAGATCATTCGCATGAACAATGATCTTAGTAACGCGATGCGCGAAATCCAGAAAAAGAATGCCGAACTGTCGCAGCTGAATGCGCTCAAGAATGAGTTTCTCGGCATGGCCGCGCATGACCTGAGAACGCCGATCGCCAACATCTATAGTTTTAGTGATCTCGCGCTGCTGGAGGCGGACAGACTCGATGCTGAACTTCTGCAGTACCTAACGGAAATCAAAGCGCTGGCTGAATTCATGATGGAGCTTCTCAGTGATTTGCTCGACATTACGGTGATCGAATCAGGAAACCTGCACCTGAAACGCGAAGATGTATCGCTCACGAGTATTCTCGAAAGCTCTATCAAGCTACATACGCCGATGGCCGTGAAAAAGCGGGTCAGAATTGCGACCTACCTCGATACCGGTGAGCATTCGGCCCATCTCGACAGCCTGAAAGTGGCGCAGGTATGCAACAACCTGATCAACAACGCGATCAAGTTTTCACCCAGCGACAGCGAGATTCTGGTTAATTCAGGTTACAGCGAAAGTGAATGCTGGTTCGAGGTAAAGGACAACGGGCCGGGCATAGATCCAAGCCAGCTTGCGTACATCTTCGACCCGTTTCGCAAGGGCAGTCTGCAGGCTGCAGGTAACAAAGGTCATGGTCTCGGGCTAGCGATCAGCAAGAAGATTGTCGATGCACATGGCGGCCGCCTGCAGGTTCAGAGTGCGCCCGGCGAGGGTTCTGTGTTTCGGGTTGTACTGCCTGCAGATTAGGCACCAAAATCAATCCCGGCAGGCAGCAGCCCTAATTCTCTTCAGGTATCTGCAGGCCGTATTTTTCCATTTTGGCGCGCAGGGTGTTGATCGTGATTTCGAGCTCGATCGAGGTCTGGCGCTGGTTGAACCGGCGGCGCTGCAGGCATTCCCAGATGACGTCGCGCTCGGCTTTTTCGAGCGCGCTGAGGCGTGGACCCTCAACCGCGCGCGGCGTTTCGCGCAGGTTAAGGAATTTCGCCTCGAGCATTGTGCCCGACGGTTGCAGCAAGAGTGACTGTTCGACGCGCACCTTAAGCTCGTTCGTATTGCCGGGCCACGAGTACTGCAGAGCGCGGTCGAGCAGGTCTTTCGCAACACCGGTGTAGGGCATCGAGCGCTCGCGGCAGAGCCGCTCGCTGAAGTAGAACAGCTGGCCACGCAGGTCGTCGGGCCGGCTGGCCAGTGGCGAAATCTTGAGCTGCGGCAGCGCATCGGCGTACGCGCGCTGCGCCGATTCACCCAGTTTGGCTGCCAGGCCTTCGAGCGAGCGCACCGTGAGGTAGAGTAGCGGCAGTTGCGCGGCACCCATGACGAAGCTGAAGAGCACGACGAGTTCTTCGGGGCGCATCGCGTCGATATTGCGCAGCACCACGCCGCCGAGCCCCTGCGCTTGCGCCTGCTGCGACAGACGCTGCAGCCTGCCAACGATGTGGCGCGTCTGGTAGGTGCATTCGAGCGAGAGCGGGGCACGCTGCAGGCGCAGGTAGTGCAGTGCGCGTGCAAGCGTCGTTTTGCCGACACCCGATTCACCTTCAAACACCACGGGCAGCTGGCTGTTCTTCAGGCGTTTCAGGTTTTCGATGACGGTAAAAAGTTCGGTCGAACAGACCAGCAGCTCTTGCCCGAAAAGTTCATGGTATTCGTGCACCGACTTTGTATGCTCTGCGGCATACAGGTTGAGCGGCAGTTGCGGCAGCTCGAGCGTGTAGGGCCGGCTGAGCGATTTTGCCGCGGCGTTCAGCCACTTGTCGTGCACCAGGGTTTCGGCCTTGGTGAGGTAGAGCGCGAGGCGCTTGTTGTCGGCTTCAAGGCGCACAAGGTTGTCGACAATACCCTGGTTCCATTTGGGCAAAATTTCTTTCTGGAACTTTGCCGGGGTCGAATAGGCGCTGGGTTCAGTGTCGCTCTGCGCAAACAATTGACGTGCCTCGCCGCGCTCGCTGACGAACGCAAATGCCTCGCGAAAATTGCGCACGTTGCCCGCGACAATCGAGTTCAGAAGCTCGACAAGGCGCGAGAGCGAAACGATATTTTCGCGCTGGTTCCAGGCGAGTGATTGGTGCAGCCGGCCGAAGATATTGCGAATGAACAGCCACTGGCCGCGCACGAGCATGTTGAAGATGCCGAACTGGAACAGCAGCACGCCGATGACGCCGAACGCCGGGTATGGGTAATTTTCGACCAAAATCGGCATCAGGCCGTTGTTGAGAATCGGGAACAAAAAGCCCAGGAAGCCATAACCGCCAATCGAACGCAGCTGAAAGCGCAGCAGCGCGCTTTCGCTCTTGCGGTAGGCGACCGCAATCATAAAGAAGCTATAGATAATCGTCACCACGAGCGAAAGGACGTAGTAGCGGTGTAGCGGCCCGCGTACCGGCATCAGGTGCACAGGTGACGGCTGCACACCCTGCTCGACATAACCCAGCGAGGTGGCCGCGAGCAGAACGACGCTGTTGATGAGAATTGCATAACGTACCCGGCCGCGCGCAAAACCGGCGAAGTGTTCAAAGAAGAGGTACAGGCCCAGAACGCCCAGAACTCCCCCTAAGAAGGTGAGCCGGCTGGCAGTTGCGATAGATGCCGCGTCTAAGAAATCGGCACGCACCAGCACCAGCGGAACCGCCCAGACCATCAGCGCCGAAGCCATGGCGACGAACAGCCAGCGCGTGCGCCTTTCTGGCAGCCGCACCCAGGCGTAGGCGATCATCGCGACGAGCGGAGCGCAGAAGACCGTGATCAATGTGAGCGAACTAGAAATATTCATTCTTTACCTTCTTTAAAACTATCGCCGTGTTGAGGCCACCCAGCCCATGGCCGTTCACGAGCACCTGGCGCAGCCTGGGCGCTGCAGTCGCGCGGTCGGTCACGTTCAGCCCCACTTCGGGGTCGGGCACCTTGTAGTTGTAGTTGGGCGGTATTTGCCCGTGAAAGAGTGCGAGCGCAGAAGAAGCAACCTGGAATGCACCGGCAGCCGAAAAGGGCGAACCGACCGCACCTTTAATCGATGACGTGGGTGTCTCTTGAATGTCATCGTCGCCGAATGTCTGCACGAGCATGTCGGCCTCGAGCTTGTCGAGCAGCGTATCAGACGGTGCGTGTGCGTTAATGTAATCAACACCGCCGGCGACGGCCTGCAACGCTTTCTGCACCACGCGCGACCAGCTCTTCGCCGAGCGGTCGGGCATGAAGAGCTCGTTGATATTTTCGCTGCCCTGGGCGAACGACACAATTTCAGCATAGATACGCGCACCGCGTGCGCGCGCGTGCTCATAGTCTTCTAAAATAAAAACTCCCGCACCTTCGCCAAGCACCGACTTGGTGCGCCGCTGGTCGAACGGGCACAGGCTGTCTTCGGCTGATTCGGGTTCATCACCCGGCGTCATGCCAGCACCGGCAAGCGCCGACATGACAATGCGGCTGATCGGCGTATCGACACCGCCTGTAAAAACCACGCGCGACTTGCCCTCGCGAATACGCTCGCTCGCCAGGCCAATCGCGTTCAGGCCGCTGACGCACGACGACGAAACCGTCGACACATAACCTTCTGCCTGCGCCAGCAGCGCAATCGCCGATGCCGGCGAGTACGTCACCGACTGCAGCAGGTCTCGCATATCCATGAGGCCTGCCTCAAACTCGAGCAGGCCCTTCTTGCTGCGCACGAGCGCGTTCTCGAGCGCCTCGTATGCACCGACGGCGCAGCCGAGCAGCACATCGGTCTGCAATGGGTCGGGCTGTTCAAGGTCGGCGTCGGCCATCGCCATTTTCGCCGCCGCATAGGCAAACTTGCTTGCACGGCCAAAGTACTTGCTCTGCCGCGTCGACATGAACTGCGTCTCGTCGAAGTCTGTCACCTCGGCGACCAGGTCACGCGGGTATGAACTGCCATCAAAGCGCGTGACCGGGCCCACACCCGTCTTGCCCGCGAGCAGATTCTGCCAGAAATTCTCTTTCTCAATGCCGATCGGCGAAACGATGCCGATACCAGTGATCACACAACGCCGCACGGCACAGCGGGGCCTGATTTGATCCATTGTCAAGAAATTCTATAGCATGGTCATTAATACATCACCCACGCGCCAGCCAACGGGCAGAACACAAAGGGGGAGTTTAGGCGTTCTGGTGCTGGCTCGGGCAGTTCGGGTGGCGTCCTGCGCAAAAAAAGGCTTTATTTGCCGGGGTAAATGCAACGCCAGGTGCTGAGGTAAATCACACAGTTGGAAAAGGAAGAGCGCCAACGAGAGCAGGATGTGACATAATGTAATACTATATTAATATTTAATATAGTGTTATAAAACCGATACTGCTTGACGGAATGCGTCTGCCGGCGGCGGTTGTGTTCCCCGGTGCCAGCATATAGTTTCGCCCACCGTAATCGGCACCGGGGGTTTTTGGTGGGGGGTAGGGGATTTGGAGTTTAGTGTCACTGCAATAGGATTTGCTTATGGGAAAAGGGAATAGACCGAGATGGACTTCTGCCGGCATTAAAGACGGAATTGAGTCAGTTTACTTTAGGAAATTCAAATATTTCATAGATTACATCTATGAAAAGAGGACTGACGTAGCTCAGTTTGTGTTTCGTGGTCATAGGAAAGAGACATACTTGTTAGAGTCAACCTTAGAGCGCCGCCTTCGCGGCAGAAATGATAAAGAGGTAGCCGTCAAGGCGCACCTAGATCGTTTCAAAATGGCAGCCCGTGGTCGTCGCGGAGATAATCCTGTAGACTATGAAAATGATGATGATTGGTGGGCTCTCGGTCAGCATCACGGACTCAGTACCCCCTTGCTTGATTGGACATATTCGCCTTTCCTGGCAGCTTATTTTGCCTTCTTTGAAACAAAGCAAGATGATACCAAAAAGAGAGTAATCTTTGGTCTCAATCGCGAAAGGATGACGACTGATTCAGAAATAGAATTTTATATACCAGACACAGATGACAACCCCCGTTTGCTAAACCAAAATGGATTATTCACGCGAAACAAAACAGACTTGCCACTTGAAGATCATATCGCCCGAAAGCACGCCGGGACAACGGATACTGTCTTGCTCCGCGTTGAAATCCCAAAAGAAGAACGAGTGGCGGCATTAGAGATGCTCGAGACTATGAATATCAATCATAAGACCTTGTTTCCGGATATTTTTGGGGCTGCTATGTATGCAAATACTCGCGTCTGAGTTGCAGTAAGTGTTGAAATGTGCAGGATCCATTGCTTACCAGTGCACCAGGACATGTAGTGAGCGTGGCTTAACGCAAGAAAAACGACCTCGCCGAGTAAAATTAACTCCGGTTCGGGCTCAGTCAGGCCGGCGCTTCGAGTGCATTTGGTGATCCAAATGGCTGTACAGATTCAATTAATGAGAAAAGGGTCGCCAAACGTCATATAATTTCCGCGTTCTACGCCCTAAATCAAGGAGACTCATATGGAAATAAAACATTATTATCGGAGCCTTCAAAAAATTCAACACCTTATCAATAATGGCCCCTCATTACATCTCTGCAGCATTTGGTTCACATATTCTCTCAAATTACTCAAACCCCAAATAATAATGCAACCAAACAGCTATTGGCACAGATCAATGGTCACAGAACAGAACTGTTCAAGTCCATACAGCTGCCAGCTGATTTTCACATGAACAGTATTGATAACATGATCTATAAAGAGCTTAAAATCATCGAATACATTGGTGAACAAGGTAACCAATATTTTAATGGCCTATTTGTCGATCAAGCAGGCAACCTAGCGGCGATTATCTCTGGTCTGCAACAAGGTTTAAGCAATATAGTCAAAGCACAGCAATTCTTGGCGATCATAACTAGCTTTCCTACAATGCGTGAATATGTTGAAGCCAAAGATCGCGCTCTTCTATCTATCGATTATACTAATTCAGTTACGGCTTATGGTCTAAAAGAATTGGCAATTGTCTCCCGAAATTGGAATTTCACTTTAATTGCACTGGCTCGAGTTGCTAAGACAACTGATACCAATTTTCAGATTGAAACTGTCCAAAAGGGATCATTAACTGTAATCGCCAGCGCAGCTTATGCCGTCGCAAAAGCTTTTTTAAGCTTGGCCGACAAGATCTTGGACATAAGGAAGAAAGCCGCAGAAATAAGAAAAATTCGAGCTGAGACGGAAAAGATAATGGCTGAAACGCCGCAAAAAAAGGCAATTCTTGAGAATTTCAGGCAAAGTGAAACTATTGAAGTTGTAACAGAATCTGTTCGCATTACCGAGGAAATTATGGTTCAATTCGAATGGTCTGAAACTGATGGTCAATACCATGAGGTGAAAGCAAACCTAGCAAAAGCGGTTGAAAGAACCATTAATTTCATCCAAGAAGAAGGCCAAATGGGCGTAATAAACGAAGTTCCGGATCAAAAGGAACTGAAACTTGTCGTGTCAAAAAAGTATGAAGAAATACGAAAAATTACAAAATCAATTAAGCAAATCGAGGGTCCTGCCGAATGATGCACGGCGCACAACATCGTGTAGCGCTGCGCTCTCTACTGTGCCGTGGCTCCTCCGGAGACGGAGACTCTGAAGCAGAGACAGCAAGACCAGTCGCGAAGACTCGTCGCGCGTGCCCTGCGAGCAAAGACCCGAAGACGGGTCGCGGCCGTGCAAGTAATGGCACGGCCGAAGCGTTTGTGAAGACCTGCAAGCGCGATCATGCGTATATCAATCGCCTTGATTCGGCGAGGACAGTTGTGTCGCGGATCGCTGCCTCGATGCAGGTCTACAACCACAATGCACCCCATAAAGGCTTGAAGATGGGTTCGGCGGTTGAATACAGGCGGTCAATGGCAGCAGGTTAAGCTGTCTTGGGGTACTGCCGGGAAATATCGCCAGATACTATGGAGTCGAGCATAAATATTGAATTGCGGCAAGACCTTTTGGACGCAATCCAAGGGAATTACGATAAGAACAATTTCACTGAGACCATCACCGATGCGATTATTTTTCTCAGCTCGACCATAAGAAACAGAGCAAATCTTGACTTAGATGGGGTTGCTTTAATTGGCAAGGCATTTGGGTCAGAAGAACCCGTTCTAAAAATCAATTCGCTTAGAACAGAGTCGGAGAAAAATGCACAAAGAGGTTTTGAACATCTACTACGCGGCGTGTTTCAAGGTATCAGGAATCCAAGGAGTCACGAAAAGCACAGTGATAATCGCGAAACTTGTCATTCTGTGGTCGCAATCGTAAATTATGCACTCAACATTGTTGAGTCTTCTACTGAAAGATTCTCCTTAGATAAGTTCATGATGATGGTTTTAGATGAGGACTTTGTTGAAACGCAAGAGTATTCGGACCTCGTCACCAAAGACATACCAAGCTCACGCATTGAAGAGGTTTTGAAATCGGTCGTCTTGTCCGATATAACTGTATCGCGGGCCAGGCTAATAATTCAATCGATTCAAGGCAGAATGAATGAAAAGCAACAGGCGGATTTTTGTGAAGAATTTTCAAATCTCTTGGCTCATACAACAGACGAAAAAATAATTCGGTTAGCGACTAAAGTGTTTCAAAAAGAGAAATGGCTTTCCTTGTCACCTTTAGCCCGAATACGCATAGAGAATAAGCTCCTCAAAAGTGCAGCAGCTGGCAAATATGACGAAAATAAAAGTATATGCAAAGAAGGTGCATTGGGCACTTGGCTGAGCAATATTTTACCCCACATTCAAGATATAGCGGAATTTGATAGAATACTCGTTAACAAATTATCTTCAAGCAGCACTTGGAGTAAACATTACATCCAGTATTATTTCGGTGAATACATTTATGAAATGCATAAGAAACTGGGAAAAGCTCTCCTGCATTGCATTGTTCATGGTTTGGAAAAGGGTGATAAGGTAATTTACGAGATCGTCACGATGAATCAAGCGTTGATCGAGGGAGATGCTCATATTCCAGAGATTAAAGTTGCCTACGAAAATTTTTCCGAAAGGAAGGTTTCGTTTGACGATGATGATATTCCATTCTGATCTGGTGACTTCGCCCAATAAAGAGTATCCCCTGCGCGCGCCATTCTTGTCTGTTATCCAGCGTGGGTTATTCTTGGCGATGGTTAACATTCCCGACAATACTTGTGACCTCTGCAGTGCCGCCTCGTGTCACATAAGTTCATTTTACACTCTAAGCTAGATGGCATCGATGCATTAAGCAGCGATGAGTGGCCTTTCAGGAAAAAAATGAACATTCCGTCATATTTGATTCCGTGGACCAAACGCCAGCTGCCATTCGGGCTCACAAAATCAAGACATGTCTGAGATTCTTCGTGCCCTTCGCTTGTTCACATTCAAGAGCCAGCGGCTATAGATATTGACTTTACAGTGCCGCGGTAAAGAACCATGCGACATAATCGTGACTTGGGAAGACCATTTGCCGGCGGAACTGAAGAAATTGTACGAAATTCGTGATTATAAGCATGCGGCAGCGATTCTAGCAAAAGAATTCCCCATCGAATTTCAAGAAGTGTGTCAGGCTCTACAAGAATTTCGGTTCACGAAAGAAATGGTTCAAGCCCCGGGTGGGAATGAAAGCGAGATTCCAAAGGCATTTTCCGATATCCTTAGGCCCATGGGCTGGGCTGAGAGGCAGCTCAACGCAAAGCTGATAGTAGATGGTCAGGAAATAAGCACTGACACGCATAAGATTGATTACATAAAGGGCCGTGTTGCTTTTGATCTTGAATGGAACAGCAAAGACCAGACTTTTGATCGAGATCTCTACGCTTTTCGAGCTTTTTTTGAATATGATCGAATAAGCTTGGGTATTCTGGTCACGCGTAGTAACGAACTTGACCCATGGTTTGAACAGCTAGGCACATATCGCGACAAACACGGTGTTCAAAGAAAATATAAGGATAAATTCGGTGCCAGTACGACACACATGGGAAAGCTGCTCAGTCGAATAGAATCAGGAAGAGGGGGTGGTTGTCCTATTCTTGTCTTTGGTATCACGACGAATCTATTAAAGCAAAAGTAGTCAGGGAATGCAAAGATGGAAACACTAACGAACTTCATCCACGATT
Organism: Spirochaetota bacterium; assembly: GCA_049323535.1. GTDB lineage: Bacteria > Spirochaetota > Leptospiria > Turneriellales > Turneriellaceae > Turneriella. Next base: position 164,472 of record JBMOPL010000010.1, read on the forward strand.
TGAAAGGCAAACAATTTGGGACGATCCTGGCGGACCCGCCTTGGCAGTTTTCAAACAAAACAGGTAAGGTTGCGCCAGGGCACAAGAGACTAAATCGATATGAGACTATGCCAATCCAGGAAATCAAAGAATTGCCTGTCTCACAAATAGCAACTGATCGAGCACATCTATATTTATGGGTACCCAATGCCTTATTGGGTGACGGCCTTGAAGTAATGAAAGCGTGGGGCTTTCAATATAAGACAAACATCATTTGGTATAAAATCCGGAAAGACAATGGCCCTGATCGCCGGGGTGTTGGTTTCTATTTTCGGAATGTTACAGAAGTATTGCTCTTTGGCATCAGAGGGAAAAATGCGCGTACCTTACGGCCTGGCCGTAGTCAACCTAATATCATTGCATCACGCAAGCGTGAGCATAGCAGAAAGCCTGACGAGCAATACGAGATAATAGAGTCCTGTAGCTGGGGTCCTTATATTGAGCTATTTGCGCGAGGCTCACGAACAGGCTGGAGCACGTGGGGTAACCAAGCGAATACCTATCAACCGACTTGGCCAACCTACAAGAATCATTCACAATCTATTGGCGCATAAGCGTTTCCGAGGCGCGAACAGCACTCAATAAATCATACCTGCTGCGCTGCGTGCGGCCGCCCAATGCCGACGCAACCACCATGTCCTATTCCGAACTTCCGAATGACGAGGTATTGAGGCCGACCAAGCATGTGAGCTGCACGTTCAATGCAAAGACAAAACACCGATCGAAAACCGCCCGGTAAGGAAAAGAACCAACCATGACACCAGAAGAAACCCAACAGTACCACGAATACCTGCAAAACAAAACGCGGGCTGAACTCGAATCGATCGCGAGTTCGATGGACCGGGGCCAGTACCCTGAACGCTACCGGCTGGTTTCTGAAAGGCTCGAAATTGTGCGGGCACAGCCCACACCTGCATCACCCTTCAGCGGCGAGGCGATTGTGCAATCGGTCACCGAGCGCGATAAGAAAAAGTTTAATCCCGTTTACCTGCTGGTCTTTTCGGCAATCGCCTTCTTTCTGGCAGGCGGCCTCGAGTCGACGTTTGAGAGCGTGCTGCTGCTCGGTGCCGTGGTGCTGATTCACGAATTCGGCCACCTGATGGCCATGAAGGTCTTCAGGTACCAGAACACGCGCATTTTCTTTTTGCCTCTGATTGGTGGCCTGGCACAGGGTAAGCCGCCAGCGCCCAACAGCCTCAAAGAAGCCATAGTGGCGCTCATGGGGCCGGTGGTGGGCCTGACGTCGGCGTACATCTTTCTCTGGGCGTCTAACATGACTTGGTCGGCTACCTACCTTGAACTGGCGCGCCTCTCGTTCATCATCAATATCTTTAACCTGGTGCCATTGGTTCCTCTGGATGGAGGTCAGATTCTTCAGGGCCTGTTCTTCAATCGCGCAGTGGTCGCCGACATTGCTTTTAAGGCCTTGGGTCTCTTGGGGTTACTCTACCTCGCTTACGAGCTGAATACCCACTTCTTCATCTTTGTCGCAGTCATCATCGCGATGCAGATTCGTTTCACGTACAATGACATGCTGGTACTCGACCGGCTGCGCGTGCGGGGCCTTACCATCGGCGAGCAGTTCAACGCAGATACGGCACAGACAATCGGCGACGTGCTGGTTGAAGTCGAGAACATCGCGGCCAAACCCAACACAAAGCTTGCCTACGTCGCAAACCGCGTCGAGCAGATACACCACAAGGCGCACAAAGATGCGGCGTCGTGGGTTTCAGCCTTGCTCGTATTTGCCGTCTATGCCGCTGCAGTGACGGTTGGTCTACTCACCTTTGTGGAGCACTTTCCGTTACGAAAGGGCTGAGTGATTGAGTCCCCCCCGCAACCCCATGACACCAGAAGAAACCCAAGAGTACAACGAATACCTGGAAACCAAAACGTGGGCTGAACGCGAATCGATCGTGAGTTCGATGGACCGGGGCCAGTACCCTGAACGCTACCGGCTGGTGTTTTCGGCAATCGGCTTCTTTCTGGCAGGCGGCCTCGAGTCGACGCTTGCGAGCGTGCTGCTGCTCGGTGCGGTGGCTCCTCCGAAGACGGGTCGCGGTCCTACGCGCCAAAGATGCCTTGTCTGTAATTCGCCGGCAACTCGCTCTTTTTTAGTTTGACGAGATATACAAATATTGTATATTCATGCATGGCTGTAGCAACCGTCAACATTGCATTTGAGAAGAATCTACTCAAAGCGATTGATGGTGTGGCGAAGAAGGAGCACAGATCCCGTTCTGAGCTTGTTCGTGAGGCAGTACGGGGCTATATAGAGCAGAAAGAGCGCTGGCAGCAGCTTTTTAGCGCTTATGATTCCTCAAATGCGACGAATCTCCTTACCGAACAGGAAGTAATTGCTGAAATTGCGGCTTACCGAAAAGAAAAGGCAAGCCGCAAATAAGGCATTACATTTTGAGCATCCGTGCTGTATTTGATACGAATGTAATCATTTCCGGAGCACTTTTCGGGGGTGTTCCGCGAGAACTACTACAGGCTGCAATTGATCATCGCCTTCGGCTATTCATTTCAGATGATATGATTACTGAACTAATGGAAGTTCTTCAGCGTCCGAAATTTAAGAAGAGAGGCCCGCTGAATTCGTTACTGGTGGCACAGCTTCTCGACTTGGCAACAAAGGTCAATCCAGCAAGAAATAAAGCAATTGAGTTACAGGACAAGGATGATCACATTGTTATCGATTGTGCTATTGCGGCTAAGGCGGAATATATTGTAACTGGCGATATGGATTTCGTATCTTACGGAAAATTAGCGGAAATTTCGATTATTGCGCCAACTGAAATGCTTCGTATTGCCCGACGCTGACTCTGTGAGCCGGCGAGCAAGACACAACTTCACACCAACCCACATGACAATCCCCCCTCCCCGCAAGCGGGGAGGGGTAAGGGGGTGGGGACATGCCGCTCACCCACCGCCTTCGGTCAGCATATCTGCCCTGACCTTCGTGACGTAGATGGCGGCAATATCGGGTGACTCGCTGCGGCATTGGAGAGCCAGGCTCAGAGCTCTTCTTCGGAGATGCCGGCGACCTTCATATGATGGCTGCCGGTAATTTTCTTGAGTACCCAGCCTTTGCTTTCGAGAATCTTACAGAATTTTTTACCCGAAATTGCTTTCATACGGCAATTTCGAGTATGCGGTCTCCTTTTGCTGAATCGACTGGGGCGACTTCGACTGTTAAACAGCCCTCTACAGCATCGTATAGATTCGTCAGTAATTCCTCAAAGGTTTCGCCTTGCGTTGCGCAGCCCGGTATTGCAGGCACTTCGGCCCAGAAACCACCTTCTTCAGCTTCGTGAACAACAACCTTGAGTTTCATGGCTCAAGGTAGGTTCGGCCGACTTTGCCCGTCAAGCCAAAACGCCGTCGACACGTGGCTATGGAGACCTACAACCATCGGCCTTCAAGCCAGCTTTGCCGCTCACCCACCGCCTTCGGTTAGCATATCTGCCCTAACCTTCGTCACGCAGCGGTATGCATTGTAGACGGGGGTGCAGGCAGTGCCTTTGGTCAGCAGTGTATGCGAAGCGTCGATGTAGGCGCTCTTGGCCTGTGCAACCGTGCCGCTGAATGCGGTGAATTTTCCCGTAGGGCCCTGTATGCGCACTGACACACGGTTTGCCGGGGCAAAGTCCGAGAGCAATACGAAAGCATATTCCTTCGGCGCTAAGTCGAAAGAGACCGTTCTTTGAGCCTTGTCGGTATTCACGTGCTTTGTGATGGGGGTGTCACTGAACAGGGTGAATAGGTCTGGCGTGCCCACGTCGTTGTCGAGCAGGCCGTTGATCCTGAAGAACTCAATATCCTCGGGAAAATATTCCCGGTCGGCAAACTGTATGGATACGCGTATCGTATCGCCCGAATCATTGACGAGCTGCCAGTTGCTGATCGCCGAACATCCGGTAAGGCAGAGCAGCAGCGTCAAAATCAGCGTGCGAGCGATATCTTTTCGTGTTCTCCCGTCCATCTTGCCTTCTTGTAGCGATCGTGCCGGCAATTTCTCATCGTAAAGCGAGAATCGTGTGGCCTCGATCGATGAATGGTGGGGCCTGTATTAGCGGGCAATACCGAGCGTGATCTTTACCCCTCGCTGAATTATGTCACATCATTAAATTGCCTGGCGAACGCCGTTTGGTGGCAGTCTGCCGTCATGCATAATATACAGTATCATAAAATAATACCATGTATCTAAATCTGCTTGCCTGCTGAGGGTCGCTAAGGTATGGGGAGTTTGGTCGCAAAATTGGCACTGCGCGGGTGGCGTAGGCGCTCGCGCGGTTTTGTCGGGTAAAAGAGGGGGAGTGTGAATGACGAAAGGTTCTTCTGAAGTAGAAAACACTCCCCCGAAGGGTGCCGGAGAAAATTTTTCGCTGCCGTTGCCGGTGATTCCCGTGCCGGCGCTGGTCGTCGACCTGCAGACATTCGTCATCGTCGATGCAAACTCTGAAGCACTGACCTTCTATGGTTACCCACAGGCCGAGCTGTTGGGTATGCAGCTGCAGCAGCTCTATACTGAAGGTGACCTGCAGCAAGGCCCACAGGGCGGGCAAGAGGTAATTGCCAACTTAAGCGGCGTTACGCGCCATCGTCTGAGCGATGGCCGGGTCATTACCGTTCGCGTCGCCTGCGCCGCGACCACATACCGCAACAGGCCTGCCTGTATACTCTTTCCGATGAACCTGGGGGCTTTCGCTCCGGTCAAGCCGGCAGACAGCGCCAGGGAGAAGGCGATACTCAATGCCCTGCCCGACCTGGTCTTTGAAGTTGATTTGCAGGGCCGTATCTACAGCTTTCACGCAGGGCATAAAGAGATGCTGCTTGTGCCTGAAGGTGAACTGATCGGCAAACTGGTGCAGGAAATTGTGCCCGAATCACTGCTACAGACGACCATGCTTGCGCTGCAAGAGGCACAGGAAAAAGGTATTGCGACAGGGCACCAGTACGAGCTGAAGATGCCCGGGCGTGAGCAGCCAAATTTTTTTGAATATTCGGTGGCGCGTGTCGACAGCGAAGAATCGCCCGAACCACGCTTTATTGTGGTCTCACGTGACATTACCGCACGCAAGAATGCCGAGTCAGAGCTGCGCAAGAGCCAGAATATCATCAAATCGACGCTTGATAATCTGCCCATCGGCATTGCGATCAATTCGGTGAAGCCAATCGTAAATTTTCGCTATATGAACGACAACTTTGCCCGGTTCTATGCCACCGATAAAGATAAGCTGCGCGAACCCGACAGTTTCTGGCAAGCGGTCTACGAAGACAGCAACTTCAGGCGCACAATGCGCGAGCGAGTGATTGCCGATACCATGAGCGGTGATCCAGAGCGCATGGTGTGGCACGAGGTGCCGATCCAGCGCACGGGTCAGGCGACCCGCTACATTACGGCGCGCAATATACTGCTGCCCGACCAGGATATGGTCGTCTCTATGGTGTGGGATGTAACTGAAGCCCGGCAGGCGCGCGAAGCGCTCGAAGCAAACCTGCGCGAACTCGAGAAGGCGATGCTCAGCACAGTCGAAGTTGCCACGACCATATCTGCGATGCGTGACCCTTACACAGCTGGTCATGCGGGGCGGGTCGCCGCAATCGCCGAAGCTCTCGCGGTGCATTTGGGGCTTGAGACAAAGCAGGTGCAGGGCATACGCGTCGGTGCCCACCTGCACGACGTGGGCAAAGTTGTTGTTCCAGCCGAAATACTGAGCAAGCCCGGCCGATTGACTGCCGCTGAAATGCAGATTATTCGCTCACATGCAGAGGCGGGCTACGATGTTCTGAAAGGGGTCAACTTTCCCTGGCCGGTGGCCGAAATCGCCCGGTCGCACCACGAGCGCCTCGATGGGTCGGGCTACCCGCGCGGGTTAAAGGGTGATGAGATTATTATCGAAGCGCGCATCGTTGCGGTTGCCGACGTCGTCGAGGCCATGGCGAGTCATCGACCGTATCGACCGGGTCTCGGTATCGAAAAAGCACTCGGGGAAATACAGCGCGGTAGCGGCACCTGGTATGACCCCGATGTGGTGAATACATGCCTTGCGCTCTTTCGCAGTGCTGGCTTCACGCTACCGGAAAATTAGGAATACACTGAAGAAGTCGCCCGTTGCGCCAGAGCGTGTGGGCTTTTCCTCCCCCTCTCTCTGAAAGAGAGGCGCCGGGGGGTGAGTTCCTTTCCGATTTACCGTGGCCCTCGGTACCGTACCGTGGTGGATATGGCTTTCCTTTCGGCGGAGTTCAGACGTTCGCCTTTCTTTCAGCTGAGCTGGCGGCTCGAGACCTTTACGAGCGTTATCCCGATTCCGACATTTGTCTACTTTATAATGGTTACGGGTGCGTTCGAGGGTGAGGCCCGCATCTGGGCTGTGGGTATTGCGGGACTGATTGCCGGCGGTGGTACCGTTGCCTGGGGGCTCATCTATCGCTGGTTCGCACTGAAGAAACTTATGACAGAGCTGGCCCGGCTCAAGGCGATCGAAGATGCACCCATCGCCGACAAGATCAAGCTGCGCCATCGCCTGCTCGCGTATCCTTACCGTGAGGGCCGCACCATCATCGCGCGCTGGTCGGTGGGAGTAATCGCCGGTGCGCTGATCTACATCGTGCAGATGCAGGAAGTCCCCCTTTACGCGCTATTCGTCGAAGCGTATTCGCTGCTCTTCGTTCTGCCTATCTCGTACGTTATGTACCTGTTCATGTCAGAGAGCGTGCTGCGCCCGGTACTGCAGGACCCTCTCTTTGCTGGTCTGCCAGCGGCTGGTCGGCGTATTCGCGAGACGAGTTTTTTTACGCGGCTTTTGATCACGATTGCTTCGGTCACTATCACCCCGATCGCGATTTTCGGCTTCATGCTCTACACCACGGTCTCGGGCCGGTTGTCGTTCAAACATCCCGAAGTGCACATTGTGCTCTTGTCGCTCGAGGCGCTCGCGGCGATCGTAATTGTCGCTTACCGCACGGCAAAGTCGGTCAGGCTCAGCATTCGCGACACCAACGATGTACTACAACAGCTGGGTAAGGGCGACTTCGCGGTCAACAGCGCGCGCGCCACGACCGATGAATTCGGCCGCCAGGCAGAGCTTGTCGGTGCGGTGGCGCTTGACCTCAGCCGCATGTACCGTGAAGTGAATGAGCTCAATGAAACCCTCGAGCAGAAAGTCGAGCAGCGCACGGCAGAGCTCAACCAGACACTTGAGCAGGTGCGCCACCTCAAGCGCCATCAGGACGGTGATTATTTTCTCACGACGCTGCTTTTGAAACCCCTGAACTCCAACTACGTGAAGTCAGACCGCGTGGGGGTGGAGTTTTTCCTGAGGCAGAAAAAAGATTTCGAATTTAAGGGTGTCTCGCATGACCTCGGCGGCGACCTCTGCAGCGCGCACATGGTGCGCCTGCGCGATAGTGAGTACGTCGTATTTCTCAATGCCGACGCGATGGGCAAGTCGATGCAGGGTGCCGGTGGCGCGCTGGTGCTGGGTGCCGTTTTTTATTCTATCGTTGAGCGCACGCGGTCTGTACCTTCGATGCAGCAGTTGGCGCCCGAACGCTGGCTCAAGAACGCTTTTCTCGAGCTCGACAAGGTCTTCGAGAGCTTTGACGGTTCGATGCTTGTTTCGCTGGTGCTGGGGTTGGTCGATACGCAGACGGGCCTTCTCTATTATGTGAATGCCGAGCACCCGTGGTCTATTCTCTACCGTGGCAATTCTGCCAGCTTCATCGAGAATGAACTGTCATTGCGCAAACTCGGCATGTCAGTCGACGGGCGCATTACGGTGCGGGTGTTCGAAATGCAGCCGGGTGATGTGCTCATTTGCGGTTCGGACGGTCGTGACGACATACTGCTGCATACCCCCGACGGTCGCCCGAAAATGAACGAAGACGAAGACCTGATTCTTTCTGCCGTAGTTTCAGCAAAGGGGGAGCTCCCACGTGTCTACGAGACCTGCAGGCAGCGCGGTGAAATTACCGATGACTATTCATTGCTGAAGATTGCATACTTTGGCGATAGCATGCCCGAAACCGAAAAGACGGCGATGCGCTCTGCGTCCGGTGCGTATTACCGGGCGCAGAATTACCTGAAGGCAATCGCCGAAGGGGAGAAGTATCTCAACCGCAGCCCGGCCGATACACAATTCATGCGCTTCTTGTCGCGCTGCCACCGGCTTGCGGGAAACTACGAAATCGCGATTGATCTTGCCGAACGCCTGCGCCTGCGGCAACCCGACGACACGCGCAACCTGACAAACCTCGCGGCGATGCATATACTGCGGGGCAACCTTGAGCGGGCCAGGCAAATCTTTGACGAGCTCAGGGCGGTTGATGCCAGTTATCCTTCAGTCAGAAAGCTGGCGCTGTTGATCGAACGCGCAAAGGCATCTGCCTGAGGCAGGTCGGGTCAGCCCGCTGACACTAAAAGAGAGGTTGCAAAAAAATGAACGTAGTATCATTTTTTGCAAGCCGAGGAATCTATAAGGCATTGACAGCCCAGAATGCCAGGGGTGTATGTGCCCGCCTATGTTGTATCGTAAGCTGATCAGTATCCTGGCCCTTGGCTTGTTTGCCGGCGCTTGCTCAAAGGGGGCATTGACCGAGCAGCGATACAATTTCCCGGGAATCCAGGGGCCCCAGCCGTATACACAATCGTACCACGCGACCCTGCAGAGTACATTTTCAACAGGCGGTGCTGACGCACGACACCTGAGCGTTTCAGGCAATTTTGCATTCCTGTCGCTCAATAACTCGAATCTTGCTATTCTCAACGTTGGCAATATGCACAACATTATTTCTGCAGCAACGATTCCCCAATCAGGTGAGTCGCTGCGTTCAACTGTTGCGGGAAGCTATGTCTTGTCGTCAGCCGGGAGTTCGAACCGTGTTTTCGTATCGAATATCGCCAGTGCACCATCCTATACACCCATTGCAGGTCTATTGCACAACAACACGGGCAATATACAGCCCAAAGATTCATTTGTGGACGGCAATACCCTGTATGTTGCCACTGGAAATGACGCGACGAACTCTTCATTGACGCTTTGGGATTTTACAAATCCTGCCGCAATCAATGGCTTGTCGGTCTTTTCAACTACGCAAAAGATTAACCAGGTAGTCGTATCCGGTAGCACCGCGTTTCTGGCTGAATCGGGCAACGGTTTACATGTCGTTGATGTTTCGAACAAGACTGCGCCGTCGCATGTGCGCTTTGTTACCGGGCTGGGTGATGTATCCAGTGTTATGCTGAATGGCACTTATCTTTATGTCGGTTCAAGCACTGGCGTGCACATCTTTTCCCTTTCGACACCGGCAAATCCGCAGTTGGTTCATTCGATCGCCATAGCACCTGTATTGGATGTGAGTTATGGTTACGCATCAATAGCTGTATCTTTGGGAAGCAATGGCTTCGCGGTTTATAATGTGACGACCCCCACATCACCGGTCAAAATGGTTTCCGTTTCCGATGGTTTCACATATTATTCCTGTGCTTACCGTAACGGATACTACCTCTTCTCGGCTGGTACTGCCGGTGTGCGGGCCTTTGAGGTTATTGGCGATACATGGTCGGCATACGCTATGTTTGGAACCCAGCCCGGTAAGTTCTATAATCCCATTACTCTGAACCTCTATTCCTATTCGTACGCGACGACTTACTATACGACCGATGGCACCGACCCACGCACAAGCGCAAGCCGCCAGCTTTATACAAGTGGAATACCTCTGAGCAGCACGACGACGATCAGGGCGTATAGCTATAAGAATGGCTACCTCGCCTCACAACCTATTTCGGGTGTATTTGAGTTTTCGACCTCTGCCGCCGACCCGGTGGCATCACCGCCGTCTGGCAATATTTACAACGCGTCGCAATGGGTGAATCTCACCTCAGCGACAAACAGTGCCGTAATCTATTACACGCTCGACGGTAGCGAAGTGGTACGCGACAGACATATATCAGTGGAATAATAGTCTCGGCAGGACAGACTCTCAAGGCTGTGGCCACAAAATCGGGCTACACGAATTCGGCGGTTGTTTCTGTGACCTACGTGCAGACCGTGGGTGCGCCCGCTTTTTCACCGGGTGGATCTATTCCATTTGCGGTCCAACCCAGGGTTACCCTGACCAGTCCCAGCAGTGGGGTTACCATAAGATACACCCTCGATGGCTCTGATCCGGTCAGTAGTGCGACGGCGCAAACATACTCTTCGCCGATTACGATTTCGTCCACATCAACCCTGAAGGCATATGCCACGAACGGTTCAGTAAATTCTGCCGTAAGCGAGCAGGTTTATACCGTGACCAACGGGGTAACAAACCTTAATGCTGCAATCTCTGGTAACTGGACCCGTATTGCAGTGGATCCCTCTGATGGCCGGCCGTTCATTCTCTACCAGGATCTTGCGTCGCCTTACCAGCAGAAGGTGGCGAAATGGAGCGGGTCTGGCTGGACCGCCTTGGGCGCTGTCAGCACAGGCCAGGGATACGACGGAACCCTGCTGATTGACCGATCGGATAATAAGCCCGTGGTTGTTTACACAGATTTGTCGAATTCGTACCGGGTGACCGCCAAAAAATGGAGCTCTGGCACTACCTGGGTCAACCTGGGCACGGCAAGTTCGGGGACCAGTTCTTATCTGAGCGCAGCCATGGATTCAAGCAACCGCCCCATTGTCGTGTTTCGCGATAACGCAGATGGTTTGAAGAACAAAGTCCTGCGTTGGCAATCTGGCACAACGTGGTCTGACATGGGAACCGTCGCTGTGGGGGCTTATCGTTCAGCTATTGCAGTCAATTCCGTTGGTCTTGTGTTCATTGTCGCATCGGAAAGTTCAGGAAGTCAGCGCCTGCAAAGTTTTTCCTGGGCCGGCGGTACTTCATGGAATAATCTCGGCTCCGTGAGTGCGGATTACATGAACGGCACAGCCAGCGTGACGATGGTGATTGACCCTCTCTCGAACCTGCCTTACGTCTATTATCAGGGAAGCGGATCAAGCGAGCCCGGTGGCATGGTCAAGAAGTGGAACGGGACAACCTGGCAGACTATCGGATCCGGCGCCGCTTCAACCGGAAGTCCGCGCAACATAGCATTGGATTCAACAGGTACGCCCTATTTAGTCTTCACCGGTAGTGACCCGTACGCCTCGCAGGTCCGCAAATGGACGGGGGCAGCATGGGTTGACGTAGGCTTTCTCGCAACCGAATCGAATACGTTTGGCTGGCTTGCGGCGGGTAATGCGGGCAAAATGTACTGCATCATGGATGCGCCTTATACGCCCGCTAACCTTGCCGTGCTGAGTATCCCGTAATCTGCATCCCTAAGCTGCAGCAGGATACTTGCCGAAAAAGCCTATAGGCTTCTTGAAGATCTCTTGCGCCGCGATATATGACGGGACGAACTTTCGACAAGGCTCTCCATTCCAAGTGGACAGCGGTGCACCCGCACAACGGCGAAAAACACTTCATCGTCACACGCATCGCCGATCATAAACTGCGCACGGTGAAACTCGAATGCGCAGTGACCCGCTCTACGCGCATCGTGGCATTTGCCGAGCTGGCAAAAGGCGACGAGTTTGTACCGGGATGGAAATAGCAGGGTGTTGCTTTAGCCAGCGAGTTTCATCAACAGACCGCCCAGGGCTCCGCCGATAAGGGGAGCGACGACTGGCACCCACGCATACTTCCAGTCTGAAGAACCCTTGCCGGCGATGGGTAAGATCGCATGCGCGATGCGTGGGCCCAGGTCGCGCGCGGGATTTATCGCGTAACCGGTTGTGCCGCCCATAGAGAGGCCAATGGCCCAGACAAGAATGCCGACCAGAAACGGACCCATGCCCGCGGTAATGCCGCCCGTACCGCGCGAGAAGATGGCGTAGATGCCGATCACAAGAATCAGCGTACCGAAAAGTTCGCTGATGAGGTTAGACAGCGGGTGCCTGATGGCTGGGCTCGTGGCAAACACGCCGAGCTTGAGTTCTGGATTTTCGGTTTCAGACCAGTGCGGCAGGTAGTGCAGCCAGGTGATCACGGCCCCGCTAAATGCTCCTGCCATCTGTGCTGCGATGTAGTGGGGTACGTTTTCGAACGACCCGGACTTAATGGCGAACGCCAGCGTCACCGCAGGGTTTAGGTGCGCATCGGCGCTGCCGAAGGTCTTTGCGGTAAAGACTCCGAGCGTAACGGCAAACGCCCAGCCGGCGGTGATGACAATCCAGCCTGAACCGAATGCCTTGGACTTTTCGAGCAGCACGCCTGCCACGACGCCGCTGCCCAAAACAATCAGAACCAACGTGCCGAAGAATTCGCCCCAGAATGGTGAAAGCATAAACGGTGAAGGCAGGATTTGCCTGTCACGTCAAGGCGATTCGGCGCCGCCGGGCCTGTATATGAAGCCCTTGCGCGCGTACTTAAGAAAATTAGCCCAGCTTCAGCAACTGGCCAAGCACGGTCGTATAACCTTCGGGCAGCGAGCGCGCCATGACGTCGATCGCCACCGCGTCGGCACCAATGAGCACCCGCGGTGATTTTTTCTCAATGCCCTTAACGATCGTCGCAGCAGCTTCATCGGGCGTCGTCCGCGCGAGCTTGGCGAATTTCTCCGCGGCGGTGGCGTGGCTTGTATCGCCATTCGGGCCGGTTTTGTAGCGCGCGTACGCCGCGATGTTCGTCTTGATTCCGCCGGGGTGTACACAGCTGACGCCGATGTGCGTGCCTTCGAGCTCTTGCCGCAGTGATTCGGTGAAGCCGCGCACCGCAAATTTCGCCGCGTTGTACGCCGACTGCGTAGGCACACCGATGATGCCAAACACACTCGAGATATTCACGATATGTGCTTCGTCGGCCTTCTGTAGGTGCGGCAGAAAAAATTTCGTACCGTACAGAACACCCCACCAGTTGATGCCCATGAGCCACTCGTAGTCTTCAATCCTCGTTTCTTCGACGGTAGCCGCAACTGCCACGCCGGCATTATTGATAACGATGTGAGCTCCGCCGAATTTTTGCACCACCTTCTCGGGATATGCCTGCATCGCCTTCTTGTCGGCGACGTCGAGTGCATCGACCATCACATCGCGCGTGAAGCGTTCGCACAATTTAGCGGTTTCCTGAACGCTTTCGAGGCGTATGTCGCTGATTGCGAGCTTGCAGCCTTTTTCGGCGAGATTAAGCGCGAGCGCGCGGCCAATGCCCGAGCCTGCACCAGTGATGACGGCCACCCGGCCCTGGAAGTTCTTCATGGCGGATGTTTCTCGCTTCTCCGACTGGGCGCAAAGTCAAAAGTGACACTTTGTTCAGGTTTGCACTGTCTGATCACCTTGGGCCGAGTTTGACCTCTCTTAACACTGTCCAAGGTTTAAATCAAAGTTGATACACGACAGGGCTTCCGTGTGCTACTTTTCCCGTATGGCAAAATATCTCGTTTTCGCTGCCTCAAGCGGCATCGGGCAGGCTGTGGTAGAGCAGCTAAAAACTGATGGCCATGAGGCCATCACGACTGCCCGCAGTGCGGCAAAAATCAAACCGGATTTCACGGTCGACGCGTCTGACTTTGACGCGGTCGAATACGTCTTTGAGCAGGTGGGCCAAATAGACGGCGTGGTCAACTGCGCGGGCTCGTTGCTCTTGAAGCCCGCACACCTGACGACTGCCGGGCAGTTTGATGAAGTGATTGTTGCATCGCTCAGGACGGCGTTCGGTGTCGTGCGCGCCGCGGGCAAACACATGCGTGACGGAGGTTCAGTGGTTCTCGTCTCTTCGGCTGCAGCGATGGCAGGCTACGCCAACCACGAGGCGATTGCGGCTGCGAAGGCGGGTATCATTGGCCTCATGCGCGCTGCCGCAGCCACCTATGCTTCGAGCAACCTGCGTTTTAACGCCGTAGCTCCGGGTCTCACAGAAACCCCGCTGACGCAGCAGCTCACGACGAACCCTGCGGCCCGCAAAATTTCAGAAGCGATGCATGCACTGGGTCGAATTGGTTCGCCGGCTGATGTTGCGCGCGCGATTTGCTTTTTGCTCGACACGCGCAACAGCTGGGTCACTGGCCAGGTTATCGCCGTCGACGGCGGCCTGAGTATGGTGCACCCGAAGGTAAGAGCATAGCAACCAAAAACCACATCCCCCTGACGATTGCCATCGCCGGCGGCAGCGGCTTTGCCGGCAAGGCTCTTGCTGTCGAACTATTGAGCCGTGGCCACAAGGTCCGTATACTGGCGCGCTCTGTCGCCAATGGAACCCCACAGCCCAATCTCGAGACGCGGCAGTGCGATGTCTTTTCGCTGAAGCAGGTCGATGAAGCGCTCGTGGGTTGTGACCGCGCCGTCTACCTCATCCACTCGATGCTACCGAACAACCGCATGACGCAGGCAAACTTCGAAGACCTCGACGTTCTGGTCGCCGACAACTTCGCGCGCGCCTGCCGTAAGAACAAGATCGAACGCATTGTCTACATCGGCGGTATTATTCCGCAGGGCGAGCTTTCGCAGCACCTGCGCAGTCGTCTCGAGGTAGAGCGCACGCTCGCGGCATACGGGACACCTTTGGTGGCGCTGCGCGCAGGTCTCGTCATCGGTGCAGGCGGTTCTTCGTACCGCATACTCGCGCGGCTGGTCAGGCGGCTACCGGTGATGGTCTGCCCCGCGTGGACGCGCTCGCGTTCAAACCCGGTGAGTCTGGCCGATGCAACCGCGGCACTCGTTTCTGCGTGCGAGCGAGACTGGCCTGGACTGGTGACCCTGCACACGAAAGCCGCTAACGGGCCGGCGAACGAGAAGTACCTGGTATTCAACATTGGCACACGCCGTATCGTCAGTTATGTCGAACTGATGCAGACGGCCGCACGTGTATACCGTCGCGTGCTTGCGGTGCTTACAGTTCCATTGAATTCATACGCGCTCAGCAAGCTTTGGGTGCGCTTCTTTTCGGGTGCGTCGAAGACCCTGGTCGAACCCCTCGTTGAGAGCCTGAAGCACGACATGCTGGCCGAGCCCAACGGCCTGCCCGAACTGCTCGGCCGCGAACCAGAAACCCTCGAGGTCATGCTGCAGAACGCAGAGGAGCTGAAGCCCGTGACACTGGCCATGCCGCGCGCCGCCGCCTCGAAAGACCGCAGTGTGCGCTCGGTGCAGCGCCTTGACGTGCCGCCGGGGCGTGACGCCCATTGGATTGCGCGGCGTTACGGCTTGTGGCTCGGTCGTTTTTTTCGCGGGGTGATAGTTGTGACGCGCAGCCAGCGCAACCTGGTGTTCACCGCGAATGGCGTCGAGCTGTTGCGCCTCGATTTTTCAGCGGAAAGGTCTGAAAGCACGCGCGCCCTCTACTATATCACCGGCGGCGCGCTGGCACGCAAAGAAACTTCGCGCGCGGGCCGGCTGGAATTTCGCCTCTTGCCCTCGGGGTTGCAGGCGCTCGCAGCGATCCACGATTTTGAGCCGGCATTGCCGTGGTTGGTCTATGCCAATTCACAGGCGCCGTTTCACGCGTGGGTAATGCACCGGTTTCGCAGCTACCTCGCCGGCCTTGTGTAGAAAACTGCGCAACGTGGAATTTACCCGACATCGTTGCCGCGCAGGCCTGAGCATGCAAGGAGCGCAGCTCGTAAATCTTGTGTTCTGAAGTAATTGCGCCTCGGAGCCGGGCTACGAGGGCCGGGCGCCACGGAAAGAACTCGCGTTACCGATAAAAGAGCACGATTCATACCAAAATTTCCCATGAGTGGTTTGCTTGTCTGCCTGGTAGTTGTATTGTGCATCCCCCTGGCAGGCCAGGCAAAATTTCAATTTAAGAGCTTGCCATAACACAGTTTTTCGAAGCTATTTACCTTATGACAAGAGACCGTAAATTTATGGATTGGATTAAGGCCACCAGAGCAACCCGAGGTCTGAGCGAGCAAGATGCCCGAGCCGTGCGCACAACCGCATGGTTACAGATCATCATGTTTGCTCTGCCAACGTTACTTATTGTGCCCACGTATTTTACAGAGCCGCCAGAAGCCCATATTTTTACTTATGCTACTTATCTGCCGTTAGTCGTGCCCCTTGTCATCGCTCGCTTCCTGCTCATCAAGCAGAAACTTGCGGCGGCGGCAATTCTTACGCTGGTGGCCGCCAATTTTCACATCGTAGCCCTGTCTATAGCGCAGGCGGATGATCCGGCACCTCTCGCCCTCTTGCTTTTCGGCATGTTGTCATTCGTTATGATACCCCGTAAACTTGTCATAACGCGTTGGCTATTCGTCATTCTGCCCATGGGCCTTTTTTTGTTTTTTCAATTTTATTACAGATCGCTGGGAAAATCGGGAATCTTTGGCCCTGCCCATTTGATTGTACCCGCAGACTATCTCATGCCTCCGCTCACGCTCTTGATTGTATTTTTCATTTTAATCACATACCAGTTCGTTAAAGCAGTGAATAGCGCTGAAGACAAACTTGCGGCCGAGCATGCAAAATCCGAAAAGCTCCTATTGAATATCTTACCGCGTGAAGTCGCAAATGAATTGAAACAGGACGGAACCAGTAAGCCGCGCCACTTTCCTTCTGCGACAGTTTGTTTCACTGACTTTGAAGGCTTTACCAAAATTGCAGAGACGCTTCAGCCCGAAGAGCTCGTGGCGGAATTGGATCGATGCTTTTCGTATTTTGACAACCTGATGGATCGACACAATTTAGAGAAGCTCAAGACTATTGGGGATAGCTATATGTTCGCCGGCGGAATTCCTCAGACCAATGCAACCCACGCGGTCGATTGTGTGATGGCCGCCCTGGAAATTCAGGCGTTCATGAATCAAATGAAGGAAATCAAGGCGGCACAGAACCTGCCTTACTGGCAGCTTAGATTGGGCATTCATTCAGGCGATCTCGTGGCGGGCGTCATCGGCGAAAGGAAGTTTGCGTACGATGTTTGGAGCGATACCGTCAATACCGCCAGTCGCTGCGAATCATCCGGAGTATCTGGGAAGATCAACATCTCTGGCGCAACCTTTGAGCTTGTTAAGGATTTCTTTACCTGCGAATACCGGGGAGCTGTGCCGGCGAAGAACAAGGGCCAGATCGACATGTATTTTGTGCTCGGTCTATTACCAGAGTTGCAGCGACCAGGCCACGACCGAGCACCAAACAGTGAATTCGAAAAACGGTATGAGAAGTTGCGGACGCTTAAAGCCTGAACTCGGCGTCTCACGGCACCTGGGGCTTATCGTGATAGCGGAATATGCCATCGCGGATGACATATGCACAATTTTCTCAGACAACAGCTTTTACCCAGCCAAAACAGCTTTTTGTGTGACCAGGTGACGATACTCAAACAGCCGCTCGAGCTCGTGGCGCGCAAACCAGCCACCGAAGAGCTGGCCCATTGCGCCCAGCGGCAGTGCATATTCGATATCGTCAGTGAGCAGACATTCGGTCGCTGAAACCGGCTCGACAATGTGTCGGTGCAGCCAGTGGCGAAATGGACCTTTGACCATGCGGTCGGCAAACATATGCCCGGGTTCATAGGCAACATGCTCTGCTTCAATCGTCTGCCACAAAGGGCCGATCTTGGTACGCAGTATAACGCGTGTGCCGACGGCGAGCGAGACCGGTGGCTGAATGATCTCTGTCGTCTGCCACGGCGGTTGCAGCAGGGCAAAGGCGTCGGGCCGTTCGTGGAACGCAAAGACGCGGGCAGCACTCGCAGCGATGCGTGATTGTTTTCTAAAGTTTCGCATCAGTTAACCAGGAAATCCCGCACCAGTTCGAAGACCTTCGCATTGACGCCGAGCCCCAGGTGCGAACCTGTAACCTCTGCGTGCACGACCCGCGGTGATGACTTGTCGATGCACGCCTGCCAGTCAACGACCGCATCGGCTTTCGAGTAGATCGCGAGCACTTCGTTTGTTATCGGCACGGCTGCGCGCATTTCGACATCACGCGCCATGGCGTCGAGATCGAAGCCCCAGCTCTTGTACAGGGCGCCCACCGCCGTGAACTTGGGACCTCCGACTACCGGAGTTCCCATCGTGACGACACGGCCCACCTGGCCAGGAATTTCACGCGCAACCTCGCGGGCAATATAACCGCCGAGACTCCAGCCGACCAGGTGCACCGGCTTCTGTGCCGCCGCGAGCTGCCGCACGCGCTCGAGTGCCTGCGCGAGCAGGTCGGGTACATAGCCGTGGTTGCGGCCGAGGCCCCAGTGGTGCACTTCGGCGCCGATCGATTTGAGATAATGGTGCAGCACCGTCATCGCGGCTTCGCTCGTGCCAAAACCCGGAAAAAGTACGACCGGGTGCTCAAAGGTTCTTTTGTCGCGCGTCAGTGAGGGGTAGCGTAGTGCGAGCTGCGCAAATTCGAGTGCGACTGAGGCCTCGCGCCACAGGCCCCAGCGCGAGGGTGGTTGGGGTTCGAGTTCGCTCGCGGGGTCGATCGCGATGAAGAGTTTGGATGCCTGAGCCATGGTATGTTCAGAATATGGCGTAGCTGGCGTATAGGTTAAAGAGTGCAAGCGCCGCGCCGAGCTGAAAGGTGTTGCCTGAAAAGGCGCTCACACCGGTAAAATCTGCAATCATGGCAATGCCGACGACGAGGTATTCGGTGCGGGCACCGAGGTTGATCTTGGCATTGCCTTTGAAGTTATCTGTCACTGTGGTCGATTTACCAGCATTGACATCCATCGTCGCGTGCGTAACACCGCCCCCCAGCATCAACATGACCGTGATAAAAAAAGCTCCCTTGTCTGCGTACGACAGGCCAAGACCGGGCATCACGGAGAGGTTCAGATACTGGCCACCCCGGTAGCCTGCATACTGGGGAAACCGGGTCTCCAGCGTTGAGGGAATAATTGTCGTTGAACTGCTCACGGTGAACGCGTTCGCCGAAGCGCCGAGCAAAAAACCCAGGTGAAAACCGTCTTGCCAGCCCGCTTGCCTGAATGCAGGTTTGAGCGAGAAACTATCGGTAACGGAAAAATAAACGTTTGTGCCAAGATTGGTTACGCGCAGATCGCTGCGGATATCGGCAAGGCTATTGTCGGTCTTGCCATTAGGATATTCGGCATAAAAGCCGGAGTAATTCTGGTAGAACAGATCAAGCCCCACCCGGTCTGCGTAATAGTAGCCTTGCAGATCTTGTGCTCGTGTGGTGCCGTATCGCGAAGTGTCTTTATCGATGCCCGGAACCTTAAAATCGACCGCGAGCCCAAAATCTCCATAGCTCACTCCCAAACCTGCTAAAAAGGGCGTATTGGGTTCGTACGATACCGGAATCTGCCCTTCGGGTGTTTGGTCACTCAGATTCAGGGAGAGCGAACGATTCTCGCCTGCGATTTTAACGACAAGAGGCTGGCGCTCCGTCTTATTCTCCTGCGCGTCGAGCCCTAACGAAACCAGGAAAGCAGCCGCGATTGCAGCGTTGGCGACTAACCGTTTTCCCATTGGTCGACACCGACATTTTCAGGACTGCACGGTAAATACATTATCCTGCACAACCTGGGCTTTCGGTTTTCCCTCAGGCGGGGCGCGATGCGCATGTGGCAAAGCCCCGCAATTTCGCATTGCATGCACAGGCGGAGTTTTCTCTCTGCACGCGATGGTTGCACTGTTGCAGCGGGTTCGCCACGCCGCGGTTGATATTGCGGGTGAGCGCCTTTCAGAAATCGGCCCTGGCCTGCTGGTGCTGCTCGGCGTGGGTCATGATGATAGCGAAAATACAGCGGCCGCTCTTGCCAAAAAAACCGCAGCGCTGCGCATCTTCAGCGACGAGGCCGGCAAGATGAACCTGAGCGTCGCGGATATCAAGGGCGAAGTGCTGGTCGTGTCTCAGTTCACTCTCATGGCCGACACGCAGAAGGGCAACCGGCCGTCGTTCGTCGATGCCGCGAAGAGCGAGCTTGCAATCCCGCTCTACGAATTCTTCGTCGCTGAGCTCGGCAAGCTACTGGGCAAAGAGATCAGGACTGGTCGCTTCGCTGCGGATATGCAGGTGAGCCTGGTCAATGACGGGCCGGTGACGGTTTGGCTCGAGTCGTGACTACTGCTGGCAGGTGAGCGTCAGCTGGTCGACGGTGCAGGTATTATTGCCGCCGAGCGCACCGTTGGCATCGATGCAGCGGAATTGCAGGGTATTTGCCGTCGTGTCTTCGTTCGCCGTCAACAGTAACCTCAGCGTACCGGCGGTACCGGTACCACATTGCGCCCAGATGCGATTGCTATTCCAGTTGATCGCCAGGCAGTTCTCGGCCGCGCTGTTCGAATGGTTGTAGAACATCTGCAATTCACAGCCGAAGCGGCCAGAAAGACTAATCGACGGAACATATGTTGCGTTGCTTGTTCCTGTGTATGCGTTGCCACCACCGCCAATGGTCACGAGTCCCCCTGTACCACCGAACCCTGCTGTCGCATTAAAGGTCCATAAGCTGTTTAGAGACCAGTTGGCCGCTGAGACATTGAAATTTTCATCGAGCACAGTTGTCGTTGTCGAAACTTTGTCGTTACATCCTACGACAACATTGTCGATGCGCCAATCGGCGAAGCCAGTGGTGTTGTTTGTCACGCTTGAGACGAACGATATTCTCCCATTGCCATTATCGGGTAACAGCACTTTGCGGCGAACGAAACTCGTCGCACTGGAAATATCGGAAGTGCCGCTGGTGTGCTTCAAGGTGCCAACGACCGTACCCCCGAACAAGACATTGGCAGACACACCCACAACACCCTTCAGCAAATACTGTGTGTCGTACTCGAGAAAGCAGCGTGATCTTCCCGTCAGATCAATAACCGCAACGGTCGCGATGGTAAAGGTTAAGGCCGTAGCGCTCGAAGGAGCCTGCAATGCGAGTCCGCTCACGGCGGGTGCGGAGGTCGACCAGGTACCCGAGGTCTGATTCCACTGGGCAAGACCATTGTCAAAATCATCTCTGAAGATCACATTTTCCACTGGTCTCGGCAGGCTGTCGAGAAATGCGTCCTTCTGCTCCATCGCCGTGCAGGAGCACAAGACTAGCAAGAGAGTTATGTGCGGCACAAATCGGTTCATTTTATTGCTGGCAATTGAGTACTACATTGTCAATCGTACAAGGCGCGCTCTGTCCGTTGTTCGTAGGTATGTTGCAGGCGAAGTACATGCTGTTGGCAGAGTTGCCTTCAAATACAGTCAGAAATTGTGTAACATTCGCAGAAGCGGTAGAGGCCAAATCCCTGCGAATGCATAAGCCATTAAAATAGAGATCGATAGAATTGGCCGCTTGTGACGAGCCGACCTGACTGTAATAGTAACTCAGCTTACAACCGATTCTACCCTGCAGATTAATATTTGGCTGGTAGGTGGCAATCATCGGGTTATTCGCCAAGTTGTTTGTTGCCCTGATGGCGTTTGAACCTCCGACACCGGCTGCGGCCGCTAACGCCCAGTTGTTGTTCAAAGTCCAATTTGCCGTACCGCTTTCAAAATTATCCAGGATCAGAGAATAGGCTCCATTGTCCGCATTACTGCAACTGACAGAAATGTTATCGATCCGGACATCGACTGTCGTGCTTGCAGGTACGGTGACGACAATTGTCAGTTTGCCAGAAGTACCCGCGGTTAATAACGCCGTCCGGGTCAGAAATTGTCCGGAACTCGACAGAGCACTTGCGCCCCAGGTATTCTTGAATTCGCCGACAAGATTACCCGCAAAGAGTATCTGCCCAGACGCGCCCGAGCCAATGCCAGGATTCGCGCTGAAACTGTAGCGCACGTCATATTGCAGGCGGCAATTTGAGCGGTTTGCCAGATCAATATTACTCGTGGTTGAGATAGTGTACGGACTCGCCGATGTGCCACTAGGACTGATGAGTGCTACACCATTTGCCCCCGGTGCGCCCGTCGTCCAGGTGCCTGCCAGTTGGGTCCAATTGCCGAGGCCGCTATCGAAACCTTCACTGAACACTACATTAGAAACAGCAGCCACACGCGGCAGGCCGTCGAGAAACGCGTCCTTCTGCTCCATCGCAGTGCAGGAAAGAAAAAGCGTAACCGGAAATATCATCGCGCCCAAGAGTTTCACAACCTCACCCCCGCATAAAACCAAAGATCGTGCTGCATGAACACCTGATTGGCAGAGAACATGGTGACCTGCGCGCGGTAACTGAGGCCAAGGCTCCAGTAAGAGAAGTGGTATGCGCCCGAGGTGCCGATGACGGCACTCGGCTGCCAGCTTGAAAAGACAGTGCTGTCGGTTGTCGCGAGCCGGGTGTAAACAAGCCCCGGGCCTGCTTCGGCGAATGCCAGCCAGCGTCCCGATTGCAGGTAGGGTATTCCCAATATTGCATGATTCGAAACAAAGACGCCACTCAGCGATGCGGACTGAACCAGCATGAGTGAGTTAGCTCCCACTATGTCACTTTGGCCACTCAAGAGCGTGATCTTGCTCTGCAGGCCCACGCGTGATTCTTTCGGCATGAAGAACAATTTTTGCGAGAGACCGGTGAAATAACCAGCCGCGCCGAGGGAATACCCCGTCAGTTTTTGCACTGGTATGCCTTTATCATAGGTGATTGTACCGTCACTGCTGTAGAGTGGATGTAGCAGCGGCATACCAGCGAAAATTTGTATCTCCCAATCACGCTCTTCGGCCTTGTTGCGGTTGGCTTCTGCATTGCGTCGTGCGGCCTCAGCGGCATCGAACATCGGCAATTCGCGCGCCATCGATTCGGCGATCTTGTTGGCGAGTATATTGATGCCATTAAACATCTCGCTGTCTGACTTGGTGAGTATTTCTTCAGCAACCTTGAGCAGCCGTGTGTCTGCTTCATAGGCCTGCGCGCTCATCAGCAGGACCCCGTTCAGTTCGCTGAACTTGCCCAGCACCACGACATCGGCACCGGCATCGCGGCCGCGTTTGATGGCATCGTTACGGTTCACCGCTACGTTCACCTTGGGTGGGGTGTTTGCCATAGTCGGTTCGCTGCTCGTGCTCTGAGGCGAATTTGCGTCGGCTGGGGCGGCATTAGCAGGTGCCGGTGACCCGTCCGCGATAGCATTCACCCGCGTATCCTCGCGCAGCATGAGCCTGAACTTCCCGGTTTTTTTGATCGAGTCGGCGAGCGCGTCCGAGATGCTGCCAGAGAGATAGTCAAATTCAATCTTGCCCGTCTGGTTCTCAAAATCGAAAATCAGCACCCGGCGCTGCACGGTACCGATCTTGGGTGATGCTGGGCTGGCCGCAGGTTTATCTTCAGCATATGCGGAGGTCAATAGCAAGGGCAGAAGAAGCACAGCGAATGCAGGGGCAGTTTTCGACACGGTGGAGGGTATATCGGCAAGAAAAAATTACCCGTCAATTCTTTGCAGGTGTAACTCCCCCCCTGTTCAGGGGGTATAGCCTTTCATAATATTCTCGACGCTTGATGTATTCTGTGTGTATTTCGCGTCCCAGAGCTTGCGAAGGGCGTGAAGTACTTATGCAGAGACATCATTCAAAACTGAGTATATTTGGACTTCTGTATGCTCTCGGTTGCTCCGGCACATCAACCTCGCAGCTGCTGGAAATTGCCTTCATCAAAGCTGATACCTATTTGGCGATTGAAACGGAATCACTCGTGAGTTCGGGCAAGAACTTTGTGGTTACCGTCGCGGCACGTAAAAGAAATATAAACACCCTCGATCTGAGTTTCCAAAACCAGCTATCGGTGACATCCAGCGGTGCTGGTACCCTGAATGTTAGTAGCATTGAGGCATGGTCGCACGGGAAAACGCGCATCACGCTTTCTTACACGACGACGGTCGGTGTCGGTAGCCTTGACACGATCATTCTGCAGCTCGCTGCCGCCGGCACATCTATCACTGCTTCGTCGAACAAGATATCTGTGTACAACGAGCCGACGTTGCACCATTTTGACGTGACGATACCGACAACAGCGCAAATAAACACCTCGTTCAACGTCACGATCACAGCAAAGGATGTAAACGGCGCCACGCTGACCTCGTTCAGCACTCCCAACGATTCGGGTGTGTTGATGACCCCATCGAGCGCATCGGGCACTCTGACGGTCACTTCGCCTGCTTCGGGATTTGTCAATGGGGTTCTGACCGTCTCGGCTTCGTATAACATAGCAGTCTTTGCCCTCAGAGTAAGGGTTGCGCTGCAATCAGATGCAGCTATCAAAGGCGAGTCTGGCCCGTTGAACATACAGACAGCGGCGCAGGCCACGCTTGCGAACTTTCGCGTGATGGCGATACCCATTGCCAGCAACAAGATACGTATAAACTGGACAAGAATTCCTGAGGCATTTGATGTCATCGTGGAGGAAGAGTTGACGCCCGGAAACTATGCCCAGATAGCCAATTTTTCGGGCAGCCTGCATTATTATTACCACACAGCGCTCGCGGCGGCCAGTACGCATTCTTACAGGGTGACGATAAAAAATAACGCGGCCGTTACTCTTTTACAGGGTACAGCAAGCGCAACTACCTTTGGTACGGGCGGGTGCGTCACGAATATCGCAGCTATTACTTACACAACGAACCAGAGCTGGACCATCGCAGGCTCGCCTTATTGCATCACGGGTTCGGTAATCTTTGATGCCGGTGCGCGACTGGAAATCGAGCGCGGTGCGCTGATCTTGATGTCGAGTACCGGACGCCTAACATTTCGCAACGCTGCGGCGTTTTTGCCTGCCGACACTGGCAGCGGCATGACGCGCATTACTTCAATCAGTGACGCAAGTCCGCCAGTTCCACACCTTGGGGTAGCACTGGAGTCGACGGCGAGTCCTACGGCCTACGCTGGTGCGACTGATGATTACGCCAATGGTAGCGTGTTGCGCCACATCTACTATGAGTATGGAGCAGAATTTAGGAGCGATGTCAATTTAAAGGTCGATGACGTCTTCTTCAGACAAAATTTAAACAGGGCGCTGGCAGTGTACGGGCCTACCAAAACAGTCGTTACGAATGCCACGTTTCAAAACAACACGGGAAGCGGTGGTGGTGGCCTGGCAGGCATTGCGGGTGTAACCAGCGTTAGCGCAGCTACATTCGAGTATAACACGTCGAATGCCCCCCAAGGCTGGGTCCATGGTGGTGGCCTACGAAACTGTAATCAAGTAACCAATAGTTTCTTCATCGGAAATAGTTCTTCACAAGGGGGAGGCGGCGTCGGTTCGTGTAACTCTGTTATTGATTCCTTCTTCGTAAAAAATTACGCTGTCACCTTCGGTGGTGGGCAGGCCGAAGGTGTCGCGCTGAGAAATTATTATTCTGAAAATAGCGTATCGGGCAATGGGGGCGCGATTTGGACATATAGTGTTGGCGCGAATGTCATCACTCACAGTTACTTCGAAAACAACGCGACGGCAGGTAATGGTGGTGCGGTCTTCTTGTATTCAAACAGCTCAGGTCTGCAAACCAAGGGCCTTCGCTATAATTGGTACCGTGGAAACTCGGCCACAGGACAAGGTGCCGCGGTCTTCGTCGATACAACTAACACAGCGGGTTCCGCGATTGCGTTCACCTCACTTCAAGAATACTACCTGGACAATGCGACCGGCAATTCGGCCCTATATGTTCGCCAAAACCGAGATGCAACCGATACCGATAATGATATTGCCACCATTATCAACAGTGTCTTTAAGAAAGCCGCTTCGGATGCTGAATCGGAGGCAAATGTCGCATTCGTTTTGACAGGTACACCGACTCCGGTCGGCGTTTCGAACGGAACCATCAACAGCAGCTACTTTGAAACCGGGGCGGCAGATTGCACGGCCGCATTCATCACGGGAGCAACTAGCTCATGCGCAACGCCAACCCCGAATCTGTTCAAGACAGATGTGCAATGGCCGTTTTGTGCCAGCACTGCGCCGGGCCAGGCGACGCCGGCGAATTGTGTCGGGCCGAGTTGGGATAAGCCGGTGCCGTGAGATTACATTAGGCAAATTCTTAACCCTCAATGGGCGGCTATATGTGCGAACCCCGCATCATGAATTGCTGAATAACCGCTATTGTGAGCAAAATATTCTGGAAAACCGAATATGCCAGGTGTCCATCGACGTGGCAAATCCTGGCCAGGATATCATCATCGAGACCAATGAGCTTTGCGCCCTTTGCACCTGCCTTCGCTGTGAGCAGATGTCCTTTGCCAACACGACCACGCAGAAAACCGAACAGAGAGCCAGGGCCAATCGCTACGACCAGAGATTCGGTACCGGCTTCACTCCAATACTGCTCTATTTCACCTTCAATTATCAGGTAGACCAGCGAATCGTTCGCGTCTTCGGCTTCGAAGAGCTTCTGTCTGGCTGACAAAAAGCGATTGCGCATCTTGTTCAGGTATTCAGGAATTTTCAGGTTTGTGTGGCGAATTGTTTCGAGGCGATTTTTGCTGCCTGCGCCGAAAAGAGCATCGACGTCAATGGCTTCGGAAGGCTTTTCGACTTTGGCCGTCGATAATTCCCTGAGCCTGCCCAGCATCAGGGTGTGCAGCTTAGACAAGAAATTCTGGTTTTCGCGCACATAGCGCAGAAAAGCAGCCTCATTCAGATACAACACTTTGGCTCCTGATGAGCCGGCGACTGCGCGCTCCATACGTGGCAACGACAGCGCTGCAGCAAGGCCAAAGAAATTTCCTGGTTGGTAGATCGCTACCGGGCGCGAAAGTTCGTCGGCCCCATTATGAAATGCTTCGACCGACCCTTCAAGCACCAGGGCCGTGCCCCGATCGCTGGGAGCTCCTGCCGCAAAAATTTCTTCGCGTGGCTGATACGAAACGGCATCAATAGTTGTTCCCTTGATAACTTCCTGAATGGTCATGTCTGTGCTCCGGCCTCTCCGCAGTTGAACTTGCCTCATGCGGCGCGATGAGTCTCGGCAATCAGCAAACCTTATGTCAATGGAAACCTGTTGAAAGCTTGCCCAGATATTAGCAGCAGCTATAATGTATTCATGGGCAGTTTATCCGGCTTTCGCGCGCCGCTGGCTTTCGAGCACAATGAGCAGGATGTCAATATCACTTGGATCAACCCCTGAGATACGCGCGGCCTGCCCAACGGTGCGCGGCCGAATCTTCTTTAGCTTGGCCCGCGCCTCGAACTTGATGCTGTCGAGCTGGTCATAGTCAAAATCTTCGGGTATTGGCCGGTCTTCACTGCCGAGGCGGCGCTCGATGCGGTTCGATTCGCGCTCGTTGTAGCCGTCGTATTTGACTTCCATCGCAATCTTGAACTCTTCTTCGGCAGTCACAGGCACAAGCGCCGGCGATGTCTCGCGAATATCCGCAAAAACGAGTTGGATAGACTCTTCAGTAAGCTGCGGTCGCCGTAGTAGCGACTCATACGCCGAGCCCTTCTGAACACTGACTCGCTGCGCTTCCAGTTTTTCAATTAGGGTGACGCTGATCTTTTTTTTGCGAATCGCCTCTTTATAAGTTTCGTAGCGCGTATATTTTTCATTACACTGCGCCATAAGCCCGCCATCGATGCCGAGTTCTGCCGCGTACTTCATCAGGCGAAAATCGGCGTTGTCCTGGCGCAGGGTGAGGCGATGCTCTGCGCGAGACGTGAACATACGGTACGGTTCATCAACGCCCTTATTCACGAGATCATCGATCAAAACACCGATGTAAGCTTCGTCGCGCTTTAAAATAAACTCGCCGCGGCCCTGCGCGCGGTAGATGATATTGTAACCGGCGACAAGCCCCTGTGCGGCGGCTTCTTCGTAGCCTGTCGTGCCGTTGATCTGGCCCGCGAGGTAGAGCCCGCGCACTTTTTTGGTTTCAAGCGTCGGGTAAAGTTCAGTCGGCTGAATAAAATCATATTCGACCGCGTAACCGGGGCGCATGATGCGCGCGTTCTCGAGGCCCTTGATAGAACGCACGATATCCCACTGCACATCTTCGGGCAGGCTGGTCGAAATGCCATTCACATAAACTTCGTGGGTACGCAGACCTTCTTTCTCTAAGAAAATCTGGTGGCGTTCTTTTTCGGCGAAACGCACAACCTTGTCTTCGATCGACGGGCAGTAGCGCGGGCCGACCGATTTGATCTTGCCTGAATAAAGCGGCGAACGGTCGAGTGCGCCCCGAATGATGTTGTGCGTCTCGGCGGAGGTATAAGTCAAATGGCAGTCGATCTGCTTTTGCCAGAGTTTTTCTTTCGCATACTCGAACGAAAAACTGAAGGGTTGCGGCTCTGCGTCGGGTTCTTGAACCTGCATCACTGAGTAATCGATCGTATCACCATGCACGCGCGGCGGCGTGCCGGTCTTGAGCCGCCCGAGTTCAAAGCCGATGCGCGTGAGAGATGGTGAGAGCTCCTGCGAACTTTTGTCGCCATAGCGGCCGGCCTGCGTCTGGAAGTCACCGACGTGAATGAGCCCGCGCAGAAATGTACCGGTGGTGATGACAACAGCGGGTGCGAGGATTTCTAAGTTACGTTGGGTTACAATTCCGAAAACCATGGGGCGGTTTCCCGCCCCATGGTTTTCGGTTAATAAATCTGCAACACTATCCTGCAGAATATCAAGATTCGGCGTTGATTCGAGAATGAACTTCACTTCATTCTGATAAAGTTTTTTGTCGGCCTGCGCGCGCGGGCCCCAGACGGCGGGGCCTTTGCTGCGGTTGAGCATCTTGTAGTGGATGCCGGTACGGTCGGTGGCAACACCCATGAGACCGCCCAGCGCATCGACCTCGCGCACCATGTGGCCTTTCGCCACGCCGCCGATAGAAGGATTGCAGCTCATCTGCCCGATCGTGTCGAGCGACATCGTCACCAGCAGGGTTTTGAGTCCGGCCTTCGCGCAGATGTGCGCGGCATCGCAGCCGGCATGGCCCGCGCCGACAACGATCGCGTCGTATTGCCGGGGGTACCTGAAGTGTTCGTCAGAGACGTGCACGGGGCAGTGCAGATGGTTTAGACAGGGGGTAAAGCGGAGCAGTCAATAGGGCTGTGACAGTCGCGATGCTGCGCCAATTCATTAACTTGTTGTTCGCGAGGATTTCAGAACTTTGCGTAAACGCTCGTTCTGCAATTATTTTTTTCCGCAAATTTTTCTGGTTGACGGCTGTAAAATTCTTAGGCGTTTCTGAACAATGTCGATCTATGTGCGCCTGAAGGGCCGTGTGGTCTTATCGGTTCTGGTGAATGTACTAGTCATTGCATGCAGTCCTGACAATTCTCGCAGTAATGGTGGTTTTGCCACCGCGTGGCAATGTAACGCGACTGGTTGCTCCAGCTCAACGGGTTCGGGCGGCGGAGAGACCACAGGTGGCGGAACAACGGGTGGCAGCACAACAGGCGGTAACACAACGGGAGGTAACACAACAGGAGTTCAGCCGCCGGCGCCTAATGCGGCCTTCCCCACCGCAATCTCGTATGGCCAGTCCATGTCGGCACACCTGCTGGCCACGGAATTTCAATCGGCTGCAATCACCTACAGCCTCAAGAGTGGGCCCGCGGGGTTTTCAGTGTCCAATGCGGGCCTCGTTTCTTGGAACGCGCAGGATTTCATGTTCGATTCGGCGGTAGATTTTTTTTGGAGAATTGAAGTTGTCTATACTGGTGTCACTTTTTCTTATACAGGTACCATTACAGTTACTGATAGCACGCGCAATTATCCTCTGGCTACCGGAGGCTTAATGGTGCCCGCAGCGATGAAGAGCGTAATCGTTGATGATTTTAACAAGGATGGTAAAAATGAGATTATCGTAACCAATAATTCTGATACTGTGCAAATGCTGCAGCATGTACCGGCAACGGGTCGTTACCGGGTTGTCTGGCAATACCCATACGGTCTTTCTGTCATAACCGGCCTTGTTGCACACGATCTTGATGCAGATACATACAAAGAGATTATAGTTTCCACAGACAAGGGATTCACGGTCATAGATGGCAAGACTCTCAGAAAGAAACGAGATTACGTTACGGCTGGCAATGATTTCAATTGTGAATTGGCTGACTTGTCAGGGAACACCAGTACGCAATTGGTCTGCCTGAGAGCCATCAACTCGACCTCACAGGTTACTGTTTACCAGTTACCTGCTTTTTCCGTCCTTTGGCAGTCCTCAACGCTAGACCATGGACGCGTGCTGCGCGTCGGTAATGTGGACAGCGATGCCCAGCAGGAGATCGTTACATCAGCGGGTTATGTGTACGACGGCGCGAATTTTACCAACCAGTGGACTTATGCCTCAGGATTTGATACAGATTTCGTCTTGGCCAATGTAACAGGTGACAGCCGCAAAGAGATCGTGACTATCCAAAGGTGGGGTGGCCGAAAAGTCTACGATGCAGACGCGCGTGCTTTGCTGTATTCAAGCGGCGATACAATCTACAAGGACACCATAGCGACCTTTAATGCAGACGGTGATTCTTATGATGAAATCCTGATTGGGCAGAATCAGTGGGAAAAAATATATTTGATTGATGATGTTGCTGCGGGCAGTGGAACGATCTGGTCCAGGTCAACCAACACTCACGGCACAAGCTTCCTCTATGTCGGGGATACCGACAACGATGGCCAATTAGACTTGCTGGTCGGTAGTAATCTTTCCAGCACAGCCGCTGACCGCCTGATCATAATGGATCCGCTCAATTCAGGCAACATAAAATTTATCTCGAACGCTGCAGAATCACTGGATGGTCCATTTTATGCCGCAGGTCTGGCCAATACTGCACAGGGGCGTCGTCTCGTTTTCCTTTCGCCAAGAACTGACAGCGGATACGAAGGCTCGCGCCTGATTTCGTGGGATACAACGGCAAATGAAACCACTATTTCGGCGCAGGTCGATACCAACTGGTCATCGCTTGGGGCATCAATAGTTTTTGATTATGATGGTGATGGACAAGACGAGGTGGCTTACGCATCCGCAGCACTCTATACGCCATATTTTGCCTTGCGTCGACTCAATTCTTTCTCAATCGCATGGAATTCTCCCAACAACATTGGCGCAGGGTCTGTGGTAGACTACCGGGACTTTAACGGGGACGGTTATCAGGATATAATTGCGGGGACCAGTGAAGGCCGGGTGCTTATCTTTGATGTACGCAATTCTGCTATTCTATGGACCTCCAATATTCTCACAACCGGATACGGGGTCGTTGATCTTGCAATCACGGATCTCGATTCCAATGGGTTGCCTGATATTCTCATAGCCCTTGGGACTCAGACATCGGTCTACGAACAGGCAGGGACACAATTTACGCACAAAAAGACAATTTCCCGGGTTTCTAGCCAGCACCTGATGCAGCA
Source organism: Spirochaetota bacterium (assembly GCA_049323535.1). GTDB lineage: Bacteria > Spirochaetota > Leptospiria > Turneriellales > Turneriellaceae > Turneriella. The sequence goes on from JBMOPL010000010.1 coordinate 195,707, forward strand.
AATAGCCCTGGGCAGCCTTCAGGACGGCAGAAAAGTCATACTCATTGGACCGCAGAATTCACAGTGGTCCACGAACATGGTCGCCGTCTACGATTACAATCTCGATTTGCCGCTCTACACGCATCCATTCACCGACCGGTTGATCCAGCAAATTGCACCGGACGATACGGTCGCGGCAAGTGGGCGATTTCTGGCCTTGTACCGGGAAAGCAATTCCAATGGATTGCGCATCGGATCCATCGATATTGCAAGCGGACGGGATGTTTGGCGGTCAGACCGGTTTGCGGGAAGTGGTACGAATTCCAGAAAGCTGCGCACGGTGGATTTTGGCAATGTAGGGGAGAAATCCATTGCGTTTGGCACGGCGCGCGCCATGATCGTCTCCAGGTGAGCATGTTTGTTCGCAGCCTGCTGATCGCTTTTCTGCTTTTTTCTGTTCAACTTCATGCGCAGGCAAAAGAAACCGATGATGCGGCAGAATCTGAGGAGGGCGAACCCTCGTCTAGCCCGCAGCCAGAAAATGTACAGGCTCCAGCTTCTATACCAGATGCGAAAATGAACACTGAGGATGAACTGGGTCTCTCTGGCGGTTTTGTTCTTCAGGGCCGGATCCTCGAGATTACTGATACTGAGGTTGTTTTTCAGGAATCAGGTGCGGCTGCACCAGGCAGATATTCTGTCGGGCGCGTGCAGTTTGCGCGCACCGGCAATGGTGACTATCGCTTCTTTGCGGCTTCGCAGATTAAGTCAGAGCGACCTGTCGGAGCAGCGGAAGAAAAATGGCGTTTTTATTTGATTCTGGGCCTCGCAACACACATAACTAATAACTCTGATACAGAGGATTATATTGCCGGCATTTCAGCGTATGCAGCCCGGTACTTCAATCAGCAACTGAACCCTAAGGGATTTACAAGTTCCGTCACATCGGGCGCGACCGCCCTCCAGTTTGAGTATTTTGCTGAACCACGCGTTGCATACCGGAGGTTTCAATTTGGTCTGAGCCTCGGTTACGCCTCATTCCCGAAGATTGTTGGTACCGTCAGCTCACCATATTACTCGCCATACCTCATCAGCCTGGATGGATATTTCCTGCCTATGTTCTTTATTACTTATTACCAGGTTCCTCTCTCCGATTCATTCGCATTGAATCTTGGGATTGGCGGCGGTGTGCTTTATACTTCCATTGACTACAATGAAAAAAGCAGTTCTGTGGATAGTTCTCAAAAGTATACGGGCGTAAATGCAGCGGCAATGCTCAAGCCAGAACTCGTCTATACAGCAGGCCGCCTGCTGGTAACATTGAGTATTCCCGTCTATCTTGCCGAGAGCCGCAAAGTAGAATCTGGTTCTACCTCCCTTGTGAACGGTGACAGCGGGAAGGTAATTTCACCGAACCTCAGCGGGTTCGGTTTATCACTCGCTGTGGGGTATCAGTTGCGTTGAAGTCCTCCTCCCCTGTATCTTTCTTACCGCGTTTCGCTCCGTAGCTCCAGCCCCGTCAGCCTTGCATTGCCTGAGTGGTCAATGGATACCCGGGCGAAGACTTGGCCCTGCCTCAGCGCGTCTTCCCATGCAAGTGCGTCTGTTTTGGGGGCGAAGAATGATTCTAGTCCGGTTGAAAGCGAGGCATCCTTATCTTCGAGGCGAAAACTGTGCGCGGGTTGAACTTTCAGTAAAATTGCGGAGTCAGGCTTGTTTTCGGCATAAATTCCGGTAACAGCAAGCGCTCCCTCTTTTTCGCGTAAGGCAAGATAGAGTATGTCGCCAAAGCGATAGTCTTTGCCCGGGACCAGGTCGTGCCTGATGGCATCGAAACGCACAGACGAAAAATCATATTGCAGCGAGACATAATTGCCGCGAAAAAAATCGCGCGGGTCGCGTGCTTTGACGGGCAAAAGATAGCTGCGACCGGTAAATATCGGCAGGTAGGCCTTTACCACCATGCCTGCGAGAACGATCCATGGTATACCAGCGAGTGCCAGTATCAGGAGCTTCTTATTTTTCATATTTGCTCTCCCACATTTTGTTGAGGCCGATCAGCGCGAATGCGGAGAGCGCAAAGATCAGAGCCGTAACCAGGTAGTCCTGGAACAGATCGAGATACCGTATCCAGGTCCAGAGCAGAAGCCCCGCTGCCGAAGCCAGGAACAGACGCTTGGTGCGCATCGCGATGGCGTGAAAGATTAGACCCACAAGACTGCCAAGGTAGACGACATTGGCGCCGATGCGTGCCAGTAGTTGGCCGTCGCCATTGCCTGCGCTGTCTACTGCACGTGCCAGCAGGCCGATGACGAAAAGTGCTGCCAAGGCCGCGACTGTGATGAGAGTCAGCTTCGCCTCGCGCAGGTCTTTCCGCTGGCGCCAGAGCGCACCGCCTGCCACCATGGCAACAATGAGCGCTGCCCACCAGGTGTGCTGACCAATAAGAAAGCGGGCTCCAAATTTGAAAGTGGCTATCAGCGCGAACAGGTGCAGACCCAGCGATACCAAAAGCAGCAACACGGCGAAACTACCGTCACGCAACTGCTGCAGTCGCTGCATGAGTGCCAGCGCCAGAGCAAGTTGAGAAAGCTCCCACAGCATACCCGGGTGCCGCATATCACGGTGAACCATCAGCATGAGCGCGAACAGGTAGATGTTCAGCTGCAATGCCAGAGTATTGATCGCATTTTGGCGCACGAGCGCGACGCGCACCAGTGCCACGAGCGGTAAAAAAGCAATGAATGAGAACTGGCGGTGGTCCATTTGCATGGCCATGTAGGCCGCAAACAGTGCGCTCGCGAGCAGGTAGCTGATGGTAGAAGGGCGCCACCACAATACCGGCAGCATGCCGATGACCCAGAACAGTACACCGTTCGGATAGTAGGCGCTGATATGAAAAATCTGTGCCTGCAGCATGATGTTGGCGCCGAGGGCGATCGAAGCGGCGAACCAGCCGAGGTCGGCATTGAGGCGCTCGTCGCGTTGTTCGCTGCGGATGGCAAAAAACTGCGCGGCGATGAGCGGAGTGAGCGCGATGAGTGACTGTGCGGCCCAGTGGAAGCGCTGCCAGTTCGCAGAGATGACGAGAAACAGCGCAAAGCCGAGCAGTACCACCGCCAGGCTCATCAGCCAGAACCGCATCGTCTTGTAGACCGGTACGTCGTGTTCGTAGAGTGCGAGAATTTTTGCACCCTGTTCGTTGCTGATGATGCCCTGCTGTTGCCAGCGTGCGATTTCGGTTTGCAGTTTGTGGTAGTTCATAGAATTATTGCCGTATTACAGTTTGCCCGTTTGGTCTCCCCATCTAAAGCCCTGTTTGCTGCAATTGCCTCTGCGATGTAAAGCCCAATCGAGCTGATGAACGGAGACGAATTCAGGTTAGCGGCATGGGCGTATTCGCTTAATGCCGGCTGCCGGTCGAAAAACTGGCGTGGCATACGCTACGGTCGGCAGCGATCTCAATCACCAGCACAGGGCCGAACATCCCAATGCTGCGCTCCAGACCGGGTAGGTAGAGCCTGTAAGCGGGCAGGAAACGTTCGATGTAAGACCGGATCTTTTCCGGGGACATGGCGTTCTTGTTCTTTGCACGCATTTTTTCTTCTGCTTCGATGCGCCACTCGATCGTGTTCGCAATGTTCTCGGTACGCAGCTGAATGAACGCGTCAAAATATTCGTACCATGCAGAATACGGACCAAGTAACCGGTTCACTTCGGCCAGGTGTACATCAGCTATCTCTGGCCCAGGAACAGGAGAAAATCCCACGCACCAGCCTTCGAGCAAGACAAAATCAAGCGGGGCATCTATAACCGGCCATGCAGATTCTGGCCTGCGGTCGCCTTCGCCTTCATGCAATGATTTATCGTAGCTCGGTATCATGACCGTTTGTCTTGTGTCGTTAATCGAGTAAAGCTGCGCCAGAATTGTTTTGCCCAGGGCGATGTCATGCGTGCCCGGATAGCCGCGCTGAGAGAGATAAAGATTACCCGCGTGTAGTGCGGCGAGTGCAACTTGCTCAGCGTGTGCGAGGTAGAAGTCATCGATCGAGAGCGTCACGCCGCGCAGGTTGTGCTCAGCGTGCAGCTGAGCAATCGCTGCATTGCACGCAGTCGTCTTGCCGCAGCCCTGTGGCCCCTGCAGGCCGACGAAAAGCGGGGCGGGGCTAGTGCGTGCGGCGACCTGGGTGTGGATGAAGGTGGCGATGTGGTCGGCGGTGCTTGCGGGCATGGTTGTTTTTCACTTTAGGTCATCTTTCAGCCAATCTTGCGGATTTTGTCTGATATAGGTCCGTATTTGGCTGAGTGAATTCTCATCGCGGATGATGTGGTCATAGAATCGTGGCTGCCATGCACGTGGTTCGGCATGATGATATATTCGTCCAATTCTACGTATGGAAACTGCCCAGGTATCTTCTCCCAGATTTTCGCAGCGATAGCGCCAGCTTCTGCATATTGCACCTGGTTATTTTCGATGTTACCAAAAAAATACTGGCGATGCCTGGTGCAAATCGTGACGAAATATGTGCCCGGGGTCGCGTAATCATAGCCTGGCAGTCGTGCTGATTCGACCCGATACTGGCCGCGGAATAGAGCCACTGCCGAGATTTCAGCTACCGCTCCCGTTCGTCAACCGAATTGACCGCGCACGGCCACGCGCCACGGCTACCCCATGTGCGACACCCTGGTAGCGACACCCGACTACACCGCATCGGGAACGATGATCCTCGCGAAAAATTCAGACCGCGAACCCAACGAGGCACAGGTGGTCGTGCGTTACCCGCGCACACGGCAGAAGCAGAAGGGCCTCAAGGCGACCTTTATCCAGATTCCGCAGGTGAAAGAGACGTACGAGGTCATTCTTTCTAAGCCGTTCCAGATGTGGGGCGCCGAGATGGGTGTGAATGAGCACGGTGTTGCGATCGGCAACGAGGCCGTGTTCACAAAGATCACTCCGCCGAAGAAAAATGATGGCCTCACGGGAATGGACATGCTGCGCCTCGCACTCGAACGCAGCAAGTCTGCGACGGCGGCACTCGAGTGCATCACTGAACTCTTGGCGGAGTTCGGACAGGACGCCTGCGGTGGCTACGAGAACAAGGACATGTTCTATTTTAACAGCTACATCATCGCCGATGCCAAAGAGGCATGGGTACTCGAGACTGTCGACCGGCACTGGGTGGCAGAGAAGGTGAAAGGATTTCGTTCGATCTCGAACGGGCTCACGATTGAAACAGGCTTTGATCTGGCAAGCGAGGGGCTTAAAGACTTTGCGCAGCAGCAGGGCCTGACGCGCGGCAAAGACTTTAACTTTCGCAAAGTTTTCTCTGATCGTTTCTACACGTATTTCTCACACTGCAAGGTGCGGCAGGCGCTTTCGACAGAACTCGGCCGCAAAGGTGCCAGGGGTTACGACGTGCAGACCGCGATGAATATTCTGCGTTCACACCACGCTGACAAGACCGACCCCGCGCGCACGGGTATGCACTCGCTCTGCATGCACGCCGCCGGCATGACGACAGCGAGCCAGACGACCGGCAGCATGGTGGCGGAGCTCAGGCCTGCTGGCAAATCGACGTATTGGTTTACTGGTACTGCCGCACCATGCCTTTCGCTCTTCAAGCCGCTCTTTATTCCCGGGAAAAAATTTCTTGCGGGCACATTTGTTGAGCCAACCGCCGAGAGCGACAGCTCGCTGTGGTGGCGGCATGAACAGCTGCACCGCCGGGCGCTCAAGAACCTCACCGCGGGCGGCGAATGTTTTCTTGCAGAACGCAACGCGGTCGAAGACGAGCTCGTGCGTGCGGAGCGTTCACTTTACAAAAAGCCCGCAGCTGAGCGCGAGAAATTCTCCCGTGCCGCCTGGGACCAGGCAGACCAGCTGCTGGTCAAGTGGACAGAACGGGTGAAGTCCGCCAAACTTCGCGGTGCATTTCACCCGCTATACCGTCGCTATTGGAAGAAACAGAACCTACGCGTGGGCATGACCGTCTGAAGGTTGATGCCGCGCTAAGGATTGCTGCCAGCTATTGTCAAGCTCGCTGCATCGACACCGGCTGAGTAAGTTGCAATGAACGAAAGTGCGCCTGATTGAAACTGATACGCGAATATCGGGTCAACAGTCGGATTCGTCTCACCCGTACCCACTACATACATGAAGCGGCTGGTTTCGTCTATGGCAATACTCGCCGGATTCTTGCCCGTTGTGAATGGCGAGCCGGCAAGTGCTGACAAGCTGCCGTTGGCGCCTATCGAGTAGCCGGTGAGCCCTGAGGTTCCGATTGTATCGCCACTGTTGGCGACGAAAATGTACCTGCTGTTTGCATCACCCGTGATGAAAGTCGGCGCAGCACCCGTGGCAAAAGGTGAGGTTGCGAGCAGAGACAAGGTCCCCGAGGTAGAATCGCGGGCATAACCAACGGTGTCTCCATTGTATTGGGCAAAGTACACGTGTTTACCTGTCGGCTCAACGAAGACAGAAATACCATTGTTCAACTCCCCGAAGGGTGAACCTGTGAGCTGGGTTAGCGCTCCTGTCTCTGGGTTAATTGCATAACCAAAGGTATTCGGGTTACCTAAGGCTTGTGATGACCCGGCGTACAGGTGTTTGCCATCGGGAGACACATACACAGATACCGGTGTGGCGCCCGCGGCAGCGGCGAAGGGTGAACCGCTTACCGCCGTCAATGCACCGGTGACCGCGTTTATGGTATAGGCGGACACCGCTGCGACGCCCGCATCTTCATGACCGGCGAACAGGAACTTGCCTTCAGGGTCACAGCTGAGCGAATACGGAAATGCGCTGGTGGAAAACGGCGAACCTGAAACAGCTGTTAGGGCACCGGTAGTTTGGTTAATTGTAAAAGCCGATATGCTCGACCCATTCCAATTCGCCACATAGATAAACTTACCTGCGGGGTCGCGCACCACAAAGCGGGGCGAGTTGCCGGTTGCATAGTTGGACTGAAAAGTAAGCGCGCCCGTCGCAGAATCGATCGAGAACAAGCTGATGTTTGTATCGCCAATATTGGTCGCGTAAACAAACCTCGGCTGAAACAGCACGCGAATGCGCAGCTCGCCCGAAACCGTGTCAGACCCAATGTCTGCCGTTACCTTGTAAGGCAGCGCTCCCTGTCCCTTGGTAGGCGTACCAGAAATCGTGCAGTCACTTGCGAGCGAGAGGCCCTCGGGCAATGCCGGGCTGATGCTGCATGATCTTGCCGCACCGGGCATAGTAGGAGTTGCCGCGGTCATCGCGACATTCTGCGTCACGAGCAGGGGATTCGCCGGGTATTGAATTTCTGTCTGCCAGAATTTTCCCCAGCTTTTGCAGGCAGAATTTGCCAGAAGCAGGATCAGCAATGAGACTTGCAGTACGCGCAACATGGTGCTTACCTCACGCACATTCTTCGGCGATGGTGCGCAACAGGTCGGCAAAAACCAGCACGTGCCTGCCGCCGAGGCTCTTGCCGGTGTTGAGCAGCGCGACGGAGATATCTCTCTGCGGGTCGGCCCAGCAGAGAATGTTCATGAAGCCGAGGTGGCCAAATGCCTGCTTCGTGTCGGGCCCGTAGAGACCGAGCGGGCTGTTGCCGAGCATGAAGCCCTGGCTGTAGCGCATCGGCATCATGAGCCGGCGGTCAAACCAGGTGTTGCCAGTCTCGCGCGTCATTGCCCGCACAGTCTCTTCTTTTAGTATGCGTTTGCCGTTCAGTTCGCCGCCGTTGAGCAGCATCTGGAAGAACTGTGCGACTTCGGGTGCGGTAGCGACCATGTTTGCTGAGGGGATAATGGAATCGTAGAATCTTTCGTCACGCGCGAGCCCGACGATTGTGTCAAACGAGCTGCCAATGGCGTATTCAACCAGTTGCGTGAACGGAAAGATATTTGGCCAGCCGGTCACATAGTTCTGAGCCACCTTGCTGGTGTCTTTGCCCGGTGCGCCGTAATCGAACCACTCAAACCCCAGTGGCTTCTTGATCAGCTCATTCAACGCATGGCGGATGTCTTTGCCGGTGGTGCGTTTGACGACTTCGGCCAGAATGTAGCCCCCGGTGACGGCGTGGTATGCCACAGCACCCTTGGTGTGCAGTTCGGCGCGCTGCTCACACAGAACGCGCACGACATGATCGAAATCGAAAATTTCAGACGACATGCCCTTACGGGTAAAACCCGAAAAGCCCGCCCGGTGGCCCAGCACGTCGGCCACCGTGATGTCGGCCTTGCCGTTCTTGCCAAACTCAGGTATATACTCGGCGACGCGCCGGTGAATGTCGAGCGCACCGCGCTCGTGCAGTGCGTGGACAACCGTAGCCGTGACCGCTTTGGAAGTCGAAAAGAGGCAGGCCGGCGTATCGACTGCCATCTCGCGTCGCTCTGCCTGCGGGTGATCTCCGGGCCCGTGGCCATGCGAAAAACCGAGGCCGCGTGCAAGCAGCACCTTTCCCTTGCGCATCAGTACAAACGAGATCGCAGGGTAGATGCGCGTTTCGTACAGTTTTACCAGTTTGTTCAGGATGTTGTTGACCTGCGCAGGGGTAAGCCCACCTGCAGAGGGAGCTTCTTCTTTATGCGTACCTTTTTCCGTAACCGGAGACAATCCCATGAACTGACCGCATTGAATCTGCCGCACTCGCGTAAACCTTTTAGGGCCCTGGTGTGAACCATTGACGCGTAGGCTCTTTAGCGTTGACCGCCATGGTCGGCTTTTTCGCAGGTAACTATGCGCAACAAACTGGCCCTGAGCGCCCTGGTTCTTTGGCTCATCACGATTGGGGTTCTGGGTATTCTCTTTGTACGAGGTAACCGAGCGCCGCAGATCGGGAATGATGTGCGTATTGTTGTCGATCTGAAGCCGATCGAACGTGAGTTTATTCTCACAGAAATGCGCGAGTTATTGCGGGCCGTGCATGAAATTCACGCGGCGCTCGCAACCGGCGAAACGCAGGCAGCAATGAAAGCTGCTCGTCGCGTTGGTATGGGCAATCATGACACTGTCGTTGAAAATGCGCAGCCCGGCCTGATGCTCAAGATACCGATCGAGATGAAAAAGCTCGGCCACGATACACATCGCAATTTTGACGTCCTTGCCGACCTGCTCAGCCAGAAAGCGCCGGCAACAGACATACACCGCGAGCTCGTGAACCTGACGTCAAAATGCGTCAGCTGCCACAGCGGCTACCGGCTCGGGCGCTGATTACCGCGCCGACAACACCATCGACATCCCGTCTTTTGAGCGCAGTGTCACCTGCGGCAGTGGCTCGACATGAAAGCCCGGTGCCAATGCCACGCGCCAGCGTCGGCTGATTGTCGCGAGCAATAGGATTGCCTCCTGCCACGCGAACTGCTCGCCGATGCAGTTTCTCACCCCGGCGGAGAACGGAAAAAAACTGAACTTGGGTCGCTTTTCGGCCTCGCCTTCGGCCCAGCGTTCGGGCATGAACTGCTGCGGCTGGTCATACCAGCGCGAGTCACGGTGCACAACATACTGGCTGAGCCAGAGTTCGCTGCCCTTCGGAATTATGTAACCACCGATTTCGTAATCGTTCATGACCGTGCGTCCAATGACCCACGCGGGCGGGTAGAGGCGCATCGATTCAGCGACCACCTGTCGCGTGTACGTCAGCGCAGGAATGTCATCAATCGTCGCGGGACGATCTTTGAGAACGGCATCGACTTCGTTCAGCAGCGTCTCGTACTTCTCACGGTTCTGCGACAGCAAATAGAAGGTCCAGGTGAGCGAGTTTGCCGTGGTTTCATGCCCGGCGAGAAAGAGCGTCATTGCTTCGTCGCGCAACTGCTTGCGCGCTTTTTTCATGTCATCGCCCGCCTCTTTTCTGGATGCTATCATCATCGAAAGCAGGTCGCCCTTGTCTTCGCTATCGGCAAGATGTTCGTCGATTGTCTCGTAGATAATCATGTCGAGTGTTGCAATACCTTCGCGAATCTCGAGCGTTGCCGGCAGCGGTAGCTGCATCGCCAGGTCAGAGAATGGCATACGAATGACATCGACGATACGCATCACCTTCTCCAGGGCCTCGCCGATCGCGTGCACCTTTTCACTGACATCCATATTAAAGAGGGCTTTGGCCACAATCGCCGAGGTGACTGCCATCATTTCGCGGTGCATGTCAATTGTCGCACCGTCTTTCCACGACGCAGCCTGAGCATCGGCGAGGTCGGTCATGATCTTGCCGTATGAGAGAATGCGCTGGCGGTTGAACGCGGGTGAGGTATTCTTGCGCATGCGCTTGTGCTCTTCGCCCTCGGCGGTGAGCAAGCCCTTGCCGAGCACGAACTTGGCCAGCAGCTTTGTTCCCGAATCTTTTTCGAACTGGTCGTTGTCACGAATCAGCACCTGCTGTACCAGGTCGGGGTGGCTGACGAGCACGATCTTGCGGTTGAAGAAGCCGAGCTGTGCAACGTCGCCATAACTGGCAACTTTCTGTAAGAAAGCCAGTATATCGCTGCCGACATCGAGCAGGTTGCCCACCACGGGTAAACCGGGTGGCCCCGGGATCTTCTTCTGTGCTGCTGCGGCGCTCATGGTTCGGCCTCGAACGCTGAATCGCAGCGGCAAGTGCGTTCTCAATCGCCCATTGCCCCCGAATTAATTCGGGGGCAATGGGCTGAACCTGACTGCCGCGCCGCCGTTTGGCCGCAGTTTTAACTTCAACGATGTGCGCTTTGCAGAAGTTACTCTGCTTTCGTGAAAAGATTCAGGAGCAGAACCCTCAGAAATTGTCCATTGTTCGTAATTGTAAGCCTGCAACATTTCGAGCGGTATTTCCAGCTCGAGGTCATGTTCGCTGGCACTGATCGCTCCCACATACCATGTATTGCCGCTACGCCGGGCGAATACGACGTGTGTATCGGGGTTTGCCGAGAGCAGCCGCGTCTCGTCCCAGTGCACGGGCACTGTACGCAAGAATTCCTGCACGAACGGGTACTGTGCGAAGATCTTGCGGTAACCCTGCGCCGGGTCGTCGGCCTTGTCGGCAAAGTGCTGCACGCCCGATTCGAATACGACCGCCAGCGCGAGGGAATGTGCATAGCTGGCCTTCTGCTGCTTTAACGCCTGCTCAAAGACAACGGGTGTGTAATCCATGGGGCCGACCACGTTGCGTGTGAGTGCGTAGAACACGTGGTCGCGCGGTGCCGGGCCGCGAAACACCGGAAACTGGTACCACTCAGCACCTTTGACCGCTTCCATAGTGACGAGGTGCGGAAAGCGGCGCTGCCAGCCCCGCGGCATCGTGCTGCCGTGGAAATTGACCATCAGCTCGAATTCGGCGGCGTCTTCGAGGGTTTCGATGTACTGCTGCATCGCAGCTTGCTTATCGCTCTGCCAGAAGTCGATCTTGACCCCCTTGATGCCCCACGCTTTCAGCCGCGCAAATTCTGTGCGCCGTACTTCGCGGATGTGCATCAGGTCGCGCGGCTCTTCGGTGACGGTATTGTTGGGCCCACCGGAGTTATACCACAACCACAGCCCGACATTCTTCTTCTGCGCATAGCTCACCAGCTCGCGCACGGTTGGTTCGGCATTCTTATTGTTCCATTTGTTCCAGTTGGCGTCGATGAGCGTGTACTGCCAGCCAAACTCGTGCGCGGCATCGATGTATTTCTTCTGCCGTTCAGCGTCGCCGGTCGAAACGTAGCTCAGCCAGTCCCAGCTGGCCTTGCCGGGGCGCACCCACTGCGGTAGCTTACCTCCAAACTTCTTGTCGAGCGGTGCACTGAGATCAGTTATCGCGGTGCTCTGCGCAATAGTCTTGAGATCACAGCAGACCACTACACGGTACGCCGTCGCATACGGTAATGCCCCGCCAGGCTCTATGGCTCCCACGCCGTTGCCTTCTTTTTCTGCGGGCAGTGTGATCGTGTAGAGATTGTGGTCTGGGTTCGAGAGGTGCATGCCCGCGTGGCGTTCATCGGCGCCGGCTTCGGCTAGCAGAATGTACTTGCCCTTTTGCGGTTCGAAGAGCGCCGGCATCGCCCAGCCGTCGCTACCGAAAATCACTAGCCCGGTAAAGCCGACGATGGGCTGAAAAATGCGCCGTATGGAAGCCTTACCGTCATCAGAGGCGCCTGCCTTCGTGCGCTCGTAGTAGTACTCGTACGCTGGAGAAACCTTGCTCGCTTCCTGGTACTGTTGCATGACTACAGGTGCTCCTTCGGGCAGGCGAAAGCCCGTGAGCTCCTGGTCAATGCGCACCTTGCCGCTGCCGGGTATCACGTAGCGCAGTGCCACGGCATCTGCCAGCATCACAATTTCGAGCGTGAGCCGCTTACCTTCGCGATTGAGTATTTCGACCTGGAAAAGCTCCGCCTTTTTGTTGATCTTCTTTTGTTTGCCGTGCGCCAGGACATAGTCATGCGTGGTGGCGGAGACCTGGACTTTCTCCACTTTCAGGTCGAGAGTGAAGTCGGCGTCGCTGGTCCTGATGCCGAGCGGTGAGTACAGTATGAGCGGTGTCTCGCCGTCGAAGAGTCGCATGTAGAGCTGCCGGCGGTCGGGGTAGAAGGGCAGGTCAGCGTGCAGGTTAGCGGCGGTGATTTCCAGCACCAGGTTGTTGAGTGTCGAGCGCGCCTCGCTGACAACAGCACTCTTATCCGAGGGACTGCGCGGGTCAGGTCGCAGGCTCGCACAGCCCACTGGTAAGAGCAGTGCTCCGAAAAAAATACTGAATTTAGGATGTCTGAAAAAAAGCGAGCGCATGCGCACGGTTGGGATTTAGCGCGCTGGGAGCAAGCTAAAGCGAGTTCGGTGTCTCCCCCTCGCCCTCACCACCCCGCCCCTCACCAGGCATGGCGAGGGGCTCCCCTCCTTGCCAAGGAGGGGAGTAGAATTGTTCTGGGACAATGGTCGCAGAAGACATATTCTCTCCCCCTGCTAAGGGGGAGTACGGCGTAGCCGGGAGGGGGTTCCAGTCTGTCGCCCATGAGTTAGGAGTGATTCGAATTGACAGAGCCACCTTTTGTCGGGTACCTGACAACTTGGCAATGCCTGGGCGAATATACCTTTTGTGTACTTTATTGCTGCTCTGTGCGGGCGGGCTGCCCGCGCAGCAGGCGAGTGAAGCTTCAGGCAGCCTTCAGGAAACCAAAGTTTCTGAAATTGGACTTGCCACAGGAAAAGTTTTCGCAGCGAACATCATCAGACGCGACAAGAAAGAACTCATCTACCGATTGCCGGGTGCTGCTGAAGAGAAGCGCCTGCCGTTGGACGAAGTCATCTTCATCCGCAGCGCGCAGGGTGCGTACGAGTTCATTTTTCCGGACGAGAAACCCGCAGGAAGCCAGCCTGCAGCTGCACCGCAGAATACCTCCCAGTCTGAGACAGAGACGCTGCTCCTTGTCGGTGTCGGTGTTACGCTCAGCGATAACTCCGCCTTGACCGCATTTGCCCGCGACTACGCCGGCGCACTCGCAGCAGACTATAACTCGCGGCTAACACCTGCCGGCTTTGTCGCACAGCCGGGCCTCGAAGCCGGCAGCCTGGGTGCGCTTTTTTCTGCCGAGTACCGCTGGTTGCGCGGCGATTACATGCTCGGGCTCGGCGCAGGCTATACCGTGATTCCGAAAAGCAGCGCCGTTGTCAGCTCGGCGGCCTACAGCGGGCAGGAAACCATCAACGTCGATGGCTATGCCGTCCCCGTCACGGCGATTGTCTATTATCGTCTCTGGGGTGACCGCAACTTCGGCCTCCACATGGGCGCCGGTGGCGGAGCTCTGTTTACTTCGGTGCTGGTGACGCGCAATTTTGGCGGCAGCAGTGGCTATGAGGAGGCCCGCGGTTTTGCCCCCATGCTCGTGTTGCGGCCAGAGCTATCGCTGCGTGCCGGGCCTGTGACCCTGGTCGCGGCCATACCGGTTTTCTGGGCAGAGGGTAGACCGGTCGGTGGCGACATTACCGCGACAGAGAAGAGCGGTCGTGCTGCCGCGGCGAGCTTTACCGGGGCGGGATTCATGCTTTCGGTTGGCTACGGATTCTGAATGGACAGGGTCCAACGTCCGCCTCGTATTCCGCGGGGAGGCCAAAAAATTTGACAGGACGGGCAAAATGTCCTATTATGAATACGATGTACCTACTCCGCTCGTTTATACACTCACGACCCGCCGGTCACCTGGTCTCAGCATTCCGTGTGTTGCTGCTCATGGTGATTGTGACCGGGGCCACGACCCTTTCGGCTCTGCAGCCGGATGTGCCTTCGGGTGAAACCCTCGTCGCCGGGTCGGAGTTTTCGCGTGCTGATTCGGTTGGCAGTATGCAAGGTATTCCGGATTTTGAGACGGAGAAACCTGTTGCCCTGGACTCGCGAAAACCGCACTCTGTCCCGCAGGACGACCCCAAAACTACAGAATCTGTGCCCGTACGCAAGATCATCGACTTTCAGAAAATCGTACTGCCGATTGACCGTGTCAATGGCGGCAGCTACACCAACCATTCACCGTTCGTCACCTGGGTAAAAGGAGAAAATTCCGATCGGGTGTACCCGGTTCCGCCTGGTGTTACGTATCCCTGGACGATTGACGGCTTTGCTGACCCCATTGTCAGACCGGGGCAAGTTTTCAAGGTGATCGACGGCCTGCACATCGTGTACGACAGTCCCGGTGGCGCACCCGAGGTGACGTATGCGGCCGACAGTGCGGGCCTGTCACCTGCATACCTGCTCGCGCAATCGCTCCAGGGTGGCTGGAAGGACGAACGCTGGCACCGCGAAATTCGCGCCAAGACCGATTTCGGCTGGGACAATATCTTCGAAGTCGCGCGGCCGAACCTGGCGACGGCTTCGTAGGCTGTCGGTAAATAATTACACGGGCTGGTCTAGATACTTTCTGAGTGTCATCATCAGAGATGAATGCTCGAACGGCTTCGTAATCCAGTCACTGATGCCCGCATTCCTGGCACGACTCTGTTCTTCATCGATGTTGGAAGCGCTGATGGCAATAATGGGCACAGATCGGCTGCGCCCGTCGCAGGCGCGAATTTGACGAGCGGCTTCCAGTCCATCCAATCCGGGCATTTGTATATCGGTAATGATGAAATCCCATTCGCTGTGGGTTGCCTGATGCACCAGGTCACGACCGTTTCGTACCAGGTGAACGGAAGCGGAGAGCCTCTCGATGATGCGAGTCAGTAAGAGGGCATTAACTTCGTCATCTTCGGCAACCAGAATCTTCATGCCAGCAAAACCGTCCGGTCTGTCATCTCTGGTGTCCCGCTCAACGATCTTTGCAGCCGTCAGCAGAGGTAATGACAATACGAAGGTACTTCCCGCAGAGTTTGATTCGGCAAGGCTGATGCTGCCTCCCATTTTTTCTGCCAGTAGTGAGCACACTGATAGACCCAGTCCGGTACCTCGCACCTGGCGCCGGGTTTCGCGTGCCCGGGTGAACGGTAAAAAAAGTCCTGGGCGATCAGCTTCTGAGACGCCAACCCCCGTGTCGGTGACTTCGAATACCAGCAAATCCTGGTCGGGATCTGCGGATACCGAGAGCGACACTTGACCTTCTTCGGTATACTTTATCGCATTCGAAAGTAAATTGGCAATCATCTGTTCAATGCGGGCCGCATCACTGCTGACGATTTCCGGCACGGCATCATCCAGGACGACTCTGAACTTCAGTCCCTTTGACTCGGATAACGGCAGGTAGTTGCGCGTGATATCGCGTAGAAGTTCACGAATGCTGAATGGCGAATTGATGATGGATATTTCGCCGGCTTCGGACGAACGCAGCACCAGCAGGTCATCAATAAGCCGAAGGAGGGATTGCGCCGAACGCTCAATTGAGCCCATGATTTCTTCGCGGCTTTCTTCACCCTTTTCACCGCGCAGTAGCCGGCTGCCTGCAATAACAGAAGTGAGCGGAGTCCTTAGTTCGTGTGACATAGCGGCCAGAAAATCTGACCTGTCGGCGAGTGCTGTCCTTGCATTCGCGGTTTCTTGCCTGAACCGTTCGCTCAATGTCTGGAGTTCTTCGTTTCTCGCTGCCAGCATCGAACGCTCATGCTGAAACTGTCGCCGGAGAGCACTGATAAATATTGCCTGAAAGACCAACGTGCCCAGGACTCCGGTGATAAGGTCAGAATTCCGGGCGAGACTGCTGGGATATGCAATCACCAGCGAGGGGTATTGGAACTGCAGAATGATGAGAATTGATATGATGACAACCGTCGCCATTACCAGTCTGAAATGCGATCGGGAATCACGTATCGCTAACAACCAGGCCAGAGTGAGATAAAAGATATAGGGAGCTGAACCGTATAATCCGTCAGAGGTAAGCCAGCCGGTGATGCCCAGCGCAAGGCCGATAGCTGTCACCACCAACAGGTAAGGCAACAGGACGGGCTCGCGCAGCAATTGCCTGCGCAGAAGGAGTAATGCGACGGCGCTCGCAGCTGCGAGAAGGGTCATGGCGACGTGCTGACCAGTGGTGTAGTTTATGATTGAAGCGACCAGCGCGATGATGCTGCCTGAGCTTGTCACCAGCACGCTCTGCCTGTGTTCAAAAGAAAGCCGACTCGGTCCCAACAAAAAATCGGATATTCTTCTGCTAATCCCAACCACTGAGGAAGCGGGCAAAATCGTCTGCTGACGCGTAAAGCCAATCGTTTGCATTTATTTTACGCTTTTCATCCTATGGTGGTTGTGTGAGGATCATCGCATGTTGGGAAAAGTGATCTCCGTTTTGCTCGCCCTCGCTGCTCTTGCCGGAGCTGTGCTGTATGCGCAAAAGCAAGGCCGTGAAAAGCCGCGCCGCGACCCGGTGTTTGATACCAGCAAGTCCGGAACTCCCACACCGATAGATGCCAGCGACGCAGAACGCGAGCGCATTCGCCGGGAAAACGAGGAGCATGGAAAGAAAAAAGCGGGCGAACAGCCGCAGGTAAATCCGCAACAGAATAACCAGCCCGAAGACAAGTGGCCCGAGCCTAAAGAGTATCCGCGCAAAAAAAAGGGGCCGCGCGTAATGCCCTCGAGCAAGTCGTATATTCCCGAATAAGCCGGGCGTCTTGCCGTTGTGGAAGATGCCGAAAAATCACTCTTCTACTTTAACCGCGAGGCTTACGTTACGGCTGGTGGCGGGGTACGCTGCGCATTCACGGAAAATGATTTTGCCGAGCTGAACAATCGGTCGAATTACTGGCATGGTCCGCAGGATCCTTCGACCTGGTTGTCTGTATCGACCGTCAGTATGGCCAGAAATAAATTCCAGGGCAAGCTAACCCGCTCGCAGGTAATGGACCTGTGTGCGCAGACGCTTAATATCACGCCGGCAAAACTGGAACAGGCGCTCGAGTGGAATGCGAACTACATGGCCTGGCACGATGGCGGTTCAGCAGACGAAAACCATGTGTGGCCGCCCGGTAGTGATGGCTGATGGATCTTTTCGCGACGTTCAATCAGGCGATCTTGTATTTGCTCGCGATCAGCGCGGTGTTCATGCCGCTCGAATTTTTCTGGCGTGCAGACCAGTTCAGTACGATGCCCGGCTTTCGCTGGTTGCGGCGCGACTGGCTGAACGATCTCTGCTTTTACCTGGGACAGGCGTTGCTGTTCAATGCGCTCACTCTTGTTGTGCTGGGATTTCTTTTTCGCGGGGTAAACTCCGCCGCATACCTGCCCGCCTGGTGGTTGCAGTTGTCGTTTTGGCCCAAGGTGGTACTGGTCGTCCTGCTCGGCGACTTTCTGATTTACTGGGGGCACCGGGCGCAGCATACAATACCTGTTCTGTGGCGCTTTCACCGCGTGCACCACACAGCTGAAGCTGTCGACTACCTTGCCGCGTACCGAGAACACCCTCTCGATAACATCTACACGAGGGGGCTCGAAACGCTGCCGGCTGTTCTGCTCGGGTTTGACCTCAACACCATTGCGGGTTTTGTGACCTTTCGTGGCCTGTGGGCGCTGTTTATTCATTCCAACACAAATATCCGGCTGGGTATTCTGGAGCCGCTGCTCGGGTCTCCGCACCTGCACCACTGGCACCATGATAAACTCAAAGGGGGATTCATTAACTACGCAAACCTGTCGCCGTTGATGGATCTTGTTTTTAGTACCTACTACAATCCCCCGCACCGGCCCGGCAGCTATGGAATTCCAGAGCAGGTCCGTACTGGCTGGTTTTGGCAGCTGGTTGACCCCTTAGTACCTACCAAACTGCGAAAAGCGGCCGCGAAAGGCTCCAGCTCACCCTAAACTAAGTAGTACCACGCAGATTTTCCGGTGTCGGCGCTGATGACAAACGCGCAGATATGGGCTATGTTCTCCCCATCGAAAGGGCAGAACCCTTTCGATGGGGAGTAAAAGAAAATGAAAAAGACAATTCTCGCTGTAACAGCACTGGTGTTTGTAGGAGCTCTGGCTTCGGTAGAAGTAGTACCCGCAGACACAAAACTGACCAACTGTGAAAACCTGGGTAAAGTACAGGCAGGTGACCGCTTCGCAGGCCTCGATCGCGAAACCGCAATCAAGGCAGTGAAAGAAGAAGCAAAGGCCATGAACGCGAACAAAGTGTTCCTGGACGTCACTTCGTACAACCACCCGAAACTCGGTAAGCAGTACGTCGCCAAGGCAAGCGCCTGGAAGTGCAACTAATACCGCATGCAGAAGCTTTAACCCCGCCGGTCGCGGCGGGGGATTTCTCTTTGTAATGCCTTTGAAATCCTAAATTCTTGTCGTGATGTTTCTTTACTAAGGCCTGCACCATGACTTCGATCTGTCTGCCGCGCATAGGTGTGGTGGTATTGGCCGTATTCTTTGCGGTGAATTGCGCTCGTAAACCGACTGAGCTCAATGGGCCGATAAAAGGCAAATTGTCCTTGCGCCTGGCCAACGGAGCTCCCATCTCACAGCCGGGCAGCGACGAATATAATCCTCACCTGATCCTGGGGCCGAATAATTACCTGGCGCTTGTTTTTGGCTCAAACCGAAGTTGCGCACTCACCTGCAGCGGTCATAATATTTTTGTTTCTATGTCACTCACGCCGTTTGACGGCCAATCCCTGCCGTTTTTCAGCGCTCCCGCAGTTGTTGAGTATTCCGGAAGTCCATGGGTAAACGATACCATGCCTGTGAATTTCGTGGCCATGCTCGAGGGGTCTGCACTGAAGATCTATGCCAACACCGTTGGCGATGGCTACCGGATCATGGTTGCTGAAGTCAACAATACGGGCAATATTCCATCGCCTCCGGTGGCCATCGATAACGCGTTTCATTCATACTCAACCGTGATTGGTGTCGACGGGTCGGGCAAGCGCCTTGTGGTGCTGGATGATGCTACTTTTGAGGCATACGAAATTGATCCAGCAGCGAGCAACCAGGGTACGCGACTTGCGGCGATCGATTATGCAGCTTCTGCGGTCGGGGTGAGGCAGGAAAACTCTGGCCTGCAAGACGGGTACTTTGCCTCGTACACAGCTTTTACCTTTGCTGCCAGTAAAGATATGTTTATCGGTCCGCTTGCCTCGTTGGATCTTTCGCTCGCTACGAGCAGTCTCTACCTGAAAACTATCAACAGCTTTTTTACCAGCTCTGCCAGCAATGACCTAGTTCTGTTTACCGCGAACGACGGGTTTAGCGATGACATGTATGTGGTCACCTCGCACACCGCCGGTGAACTCTGGAACACCACGGGCTTTTTTGGTTTCGACCAGTTCTTGCCGCCGATGCCTGACGCAGACATACGACTTGAATTCGATAACAATCTCAATGTCACAGGCTTGCAGCCTTCGTTGTGGGGTACACCCACGGCGGCTTCAGTTACCTATGTAACGCCACAGGCGACAGGCACAAATGCGGCGTCATTCAACGGTACGAGCAGTAACGTGAGTTTCACCAGCGCCAATGTTGGCGATACATTTACGATTGCCACTTGGGTGAAATTAAATTCTGGTTCTGGCAGTTACACGGTTGCGGCAAATTCAGCTTCTGGTGCGGTCTCAAATGGTTTTCGCTTCTATATTGATCTCACTACCAATGTGAAGCTGGTACTGGAAACAGGTAGCGGAGGTTCAGGAACCGCTGCCGAGGCGGCAACACCAGGCTTCGATTTGTTCCCGACGGGAGAATGGCATCACGTCGCGGTCACCGTTGATCGTCTCGGCGAGTCTGTCATGTTCTATGTTGACGGCTTGGCTTACGGAGCGGGCTCAGTTCTGCCGAACTTTGCCACCGGTCCTAGTGCCTTGCGCTTAGGTAGCACAACAGACGACACGAATCATTTTTCCGGTAGTATGGATGATACTATGATCTTCACGCGAGTACTCGATCCGCTCGAAATTATGGTTCTGTCATCCGTAGAGATATACCAGGCACCTCCCTGACAACCCCCTGCCCAAGTTTGCCTCGACGACCTCTCTTGAGCTTCGAGGCTGACGGCCGGGGCCGCCCATGTCATTGCTCACCAAATTACTGCTGCTGATCGTTGTCGCCCGCTTGCTCGGGCGGCTGTTTGAGCGCCTTGGCCAGCCGGCAATTGTGGGCGAAATGCTGGCTGGAGTTATCCTGGGCCCGGCGGCCTTAAACCTGCTCGAACCCAACGAAGCTTTGCACGGTATTTCTGACCTGGCAGTGTTTCTCGTCGTTCTGTCAGCAGGGCTGGAGATGGAATTCCGTTCGGTGATTGACTCACTGCGTGGTCGAGGGCTGGTGATCGCGACGCTCGGCTTTTTGGTGCCGATGTCTGCGGGAATTGGTGTGGGTTATTTCTATGGGCTCGACACCATGCGCATGATTTTTCTCGGTCTGTGCGTTTCGATTACAGCACTGCCTGTTGCCGTGCGAATACTGCAAAAATTCCAGCTGCTTGATTCAGATATCGCCCGCTACTCCGTCGCGACTGCGATTCTCAACGATGTCACGGCGCTTCTCGCGCTCGGTGTACTGCTCAATCTGCCGACGCAGTTCTCACTCGGCGCAGTGGGAGTTTCTATACTTATAACGGCTTCCAAACTCATTGTACTGGCTCTCTTCATTCTCGGGTTCAACTGGCTGGTAGAACTGCTGATACACCGCGGGGTGCGGATTCCCCGCTGGTCAGAAAAACTGGTCGAAGTCGTTGGGCCAGAGGCCCTCTTTGGCATCCTCGTTGTCTTCGTGCTGGCGTTCGGTTCTGTGAGCGAGGCGCTCGGCTTCCATTTTGTGATCGGCGCCTTCTTCGGCGCCCTGCTGATCGACCGGAAGTTTTTCCTGGCTTCCCGCTTCAACGAGCTCGACCATACCCTGCGCTCTGTGACCGATGGTTTCCTGGGCCCGGTTTTTTTCGCAACCATTGGCCTGGAATTCCAGGCCGGCAAAATACAGTCTGTGGATTTTGCCCTGGCTGTACTGGGTGTTTCTATAGTCTCCAAGCTTGCCTCGGGCTGGGCGGGCGCCCGCCTGATTGGCCTGCGGCCGGTTGATGCACTGGGTATTGGCATTATCCTGAACGGGCGGGGGGTTATGGAGCTTGTCATTGCCTCGATTGCCTATCACCGTGGTTTCATCGGGCAGGGGCTCTTCTCGGTGCTGGTATTGATGGGCGTTGTCACCACGGTGATCACCCCGATTCTCTTCCAGCGCTGGGTATTGCCGCGGCTGCGGCCAGAAGGCGCATAAACATCGCCATGAGCGGCGGAGTAATTCTTGCAGCCTCCGCCTTGCTGATTCTGAATTGACACCGACACCGAATACATCAACTGTATACCATGCGCAGACTGAGCTTCTTCCTCTTGCTGTCCGCATTTCAGGCAGGCATTATGGCTGAAAACGTTGATTTCGTGGAGCTTGCGGGAAAAGCTTTTCCTGCTGACGGCAGCATTAACCGGGAATACGGCGATCAGCTCTATGCCGAACTCTATAAACTGCCTGAGTGGCATTTTCTCATGACGCCGGCGAGTATCCGGCGCAAGCAGCCTTCGGTCCAGGTTATCGATGGAAAGGGCTGGCTGCTGGTGTTCACTGATACGGGCCTGCTGAGAAAATACGCCGAGCAGAACAAGAACCTGGATGCAAAGGGCAACGCGCTATTCGTATCCATGGCGCCTGACAAGGCCCTGCAGTTTCTGAAGCAGTATGAAAAATCTCCGATTGGAGGCGTCCGGTTCAACGAAGGTGCGGACCATGGCTGGTTCTCGCCGGTGCGCAACCTGTTTATTTTTCCCGATTACCTCAAGAAGAAGGGGTTGCTGTAGCACGCCGGAAAAAAGCCGCCGTCTGTTCAATGGCTTTCATACCCTGGGTTAATCCCCCGGCAAACGAAATGAAACCGTGGAACATGTCTTCGTAGCAAACCTGCTCGACCCTCACGCCGGCCGCAGCCAGCTGCCGCGCATACTCCTGTCCCTCATCGCGCAGGACATCGTAGCCTGCCGTGAGTATCAATGCAGAGGGCAGGCCTGACAGGTCTTCGGCCAGTCCAGGCGCAAAGTAGATATCTTTTGCGTGGTCATGCGATTCGAGCAGTTGTTCTGAAAACCATGCCATGTCGTCGCGCGTGATGTAATAGTCGCTGCCGAACTGCACACGCGAAGGAAATTCAGTATCGCCATGGGTCATGGGGTACCAGAGTACCTGTAGCGCAGGCAGCTCGATGCCGTGGTCGCGGGCATAGAGGCAAAGCGAGGCCGAGAGGTTACCGCCGGCACTGTCGCCGCAGACAGCGATTTTTGTCAGGTGCAGGTTAAAGCGGTGTTCGAGAAGCCAGTTGTATGCAGCATAGGCGTCCTGGTGCGGCACCGGGTATTTTACCTCGGGCGCCCGCCGGTATTCCAGCGAGAACACGCGTGCCTGTGCGTGCTGTGCCAGTTGGCCGCAGATTGTATCGTACTCCGGCACACTGCCGATGACAAAACCGCCGCCGTGAAAAAAGAGAATGCACGGCGAACTTTGAGCTTCACGTATAGCGGAATATTCTCTCAATAGCAGACGGGTATTGCCTGTCTCTACGTAGTGGTCGCGTGTGTAGTTGAGCTCCGCCTGGGGGGCAGCAAACGGGTTGCCACTGCTGAGCATCGCTTCGCGCACCTGCTGCGGTGTCTGTTGCGGCATCGGTGTCTGCCGCTTGAGAATTTTCAGCAGCTTTGCCGCTCGTTTGTCTAACTGCATATTGTGGTCAGTTGTCGGGGGCTCTGCCCCCGACAACTAAACTTTATCCCGCTTTCTGGAAGTACTTCTTGTTTGCTTCAAAGTATTCCGTTGCAAGGTAATCGTTGTTCATCTGGTCAGGATGAAAATCGGGCCTGAAGTACTGTAGCAGTTTAGGAACCATCGCCGCGACAACTTTACCCAGTTTCGGTGCTTTTTGTGCGAGCATACCGGGCAGATCGGTGAACTTGATCTCTTTATCTTCGATTACAAATTTGACCGTGCCAATTGCGCCGTAGTAGAGCAGCGCCCAGGTGGCAAGCAGCATACCTGCATTCTTGGTGATCGGGCTACCGTCGACCAGTTGCATCACGTCGAAGGCAACCGCCTTGTGTTCAATCTCTTCAGCGGCATGCCACATCAGTAGAGCTTTCATCTTCTCGTCGAAACCCTCCATCGCGTTGATTTCGGGGTCGATGGCGACTTCAGCCAGTGTCGCTGTATAGTGCTCAAGCCCGCAGGTCACCGCGAGCGCCAGCTTCTTGTAGGTCTCTTCGCCGAAAATTTTGCGTATTGTGCCTTCGACCACTTCATAGGCATTCTTCGAATACCACGCATCATACTCGCGTACTTTGACGCCCTGGCTCTCGAGCGTATCCCAGATCTTTTCATGCTGTGCCATGTGTTGGGTTTCCTGGCCGATAAAGCCCTTCACTCGGGCTTTGAGCTGGGTGTCCTCGATCTGGTCCTGGAAGAATTTGACTGAGCGGATGAAGAGTTTTTCTCCTTCGGGAAACACCACATGCAGGCTGTTCAGCAGGTGGCTCAGGAACGGATTTCCGTCAGCATAGTACTTGCTGAAGTTCTGTTCGAGGCCGAATTCAGGGCGCCTGACCTGCGGCATGTTCATCTTTATCACATTTTCTCTACTCATCTTGTTCTCCTTAGGTACATGAAGTACCTGGTTGCAGTCAGCAGTGCAGCGCACCACATGACTCAGTTGACACAGCAAAAAAGCGAACATTTCGTCAACTTTTTTATGAACAATCGTTCATTATTTATCTATGGGTTTCTTTGCCTCTTCGGTAATTTTCATCAGTACGAAAGCAATATCGTCATCGAAACCCTGGACGCGCAGCCTGCCGGCATGCTTTTCGAGTTCTGCCAGCAAAGATTCCGATATCTCGTGCGCGGGCAGATTCGCAAAGCTGCACATGATGCGTTCGATGCGGTCCAGGCCGAATTCTTCGCCCAGAATCACGCCCTGCTCAATCAGACCGTCGGTGTACAGCAGTACAATGTCGCCTGCTTCTACCGCGGCGTACTCGAGCGTGTATTCGGGCGAGGAATCTTTGACCCCTAATGGCATGCCGCGCGGTTTGTACCGGGTGCACGATTGTGTGCGCGCATGGTAAATGATCAGTGGTGGATGCCCGGCCGAGGCAATCGTCAGTTCGCCCGTGAGAGGAGTAAAATAGACGCTGCATGCTGTGACGAATGCGCTGTCCGGAAGTTCGCCGACATTGCTGCGCAGCCGTTCCATACGTGCGTTCGGCGAGCGGTGTCGATCACCTTCGGTATCGAGAGTAAGCTTCATGGTGGTCGCGATCATTGCAGCGCCGATACCGTGTCCGCTGACATCACCGATGAACATCGAAATTCCGTCTTCTGTAATGCGGATATCCATGAAGTCACCGCCGACATCGAGCATCGGAATATAGCGGTGTGCGATGTCAACGCGCGGTGCAGTCAGTACGACCGGCGGTACGAGCGCCAGCTGCATTTTGCGCGCAATCTCGAGTTCTTTGCGCACCTGCTGCAATTTAAGGGAATCTTCGCGCAACTGGTTTAGCCTGTCACCCAGTGCCAGCGAGAACAGGGTGACTTCGGCTGCAGAGAATATCTGCATCGCATAAGCCGTAAAAAAATTATGCGGCAGGATACCGAGATTGCGCAAGAGCATCGCCGCGATACCCGTATAAAGCGCGAGCCAGCCGAGCAGAAAAAAGCGGGCACTCTTTTGTCCCTGCAACAACCGCCTCGTGCCACAATAGGTAAGCCCGAGTATGGCAATCAGGGTGCTGTACGTCGCGGCCCGCATCGCGACGGTGTAAGGGGCAAGTGGCGCAGCCAGCACGGCTATGAGAAAGAGGCCGAGCAGGATACCTGACAAGGTTTCCATATGTCCGCGCAAACCGCGCAGGCCAAGTATCTGCCTGGTGAAGAGCACCGAAAAGACTCCCGATACCGAGATAAAGAGTGGTGTCAAAAATGGCAGTACCGGTAAATGCCGCGGCCAGAGATATTCGGCAACATAGCCGTTGATACTCAGGTGGAGCAGTGTGAAGAACAGCACATAGCTCACGTACCAAAGATAAGTCAGTTCCCTGGTCGAAAGAAACAGGAACAGGTTGTAACCGACCATGATGAGCATCAACCCAAAGTACAGACCGAAAGCAAATTGTGCGTCATGGTCTGCTGCGGCAAACGTTCGTGCGTCGGTGATGTCGAGCTGTACGGTGACGTTGCCCGCACTGGCGATTTCGAGATAGAACGTTTTGGTCGCCTGCGGTGCAATCGAAAGTACAAATACCAGGTCTCTGTGGGTCAGCTCACGCTGGCTGAAGGGCTCAAACCGGCCCAGTTTCCGTTCCCGCCACTTTCCCGGCGATTCCTCTTCGTACAGGCTGACCTTATCCACCAGCGTGCCTAGCCGCAGGTACCAAAGGCCTGCAGCGGTTACGTTGGTGACGGAAAAACGCACCCAGATATGGTCCTTTGTGTAGCCAAAGTTAATGGCTTCTTTCCCGGTCAGGTTGGTTTCGAAGGTGCGTTTTGCAATTTCCGTTATGCTTTGGCCATTTCCCGTTTCCCGCCGGAATTCCAGCCAACGGCCCAGGCTATGGTTTCCGGTAACCAAGGGGGCCGGATCACTGGCGGCAGCCAGCGCTGTTGCTGAAACAAGCAAAAGGCTAATCAGTATAAATCGCATCGCACGAACCGGGTCGACCGCCCTGATAGGCAATACGTGCAGGTTGGCAAAGCGATTTTTCTCTGCGGGGATTGTTTTACAGCCTCTCTCAAATACCCAGTAAAGCCCATGGGCTCTTCATTCGGGCGGCTTTTCCGCGTTACCACCTACGGCGAGTCGCACGGCGAAGCACTCGGCTGCGTCATCGAGAACTGCCCTGCAGGCCTTCAGCTCACCGAAGCCGACATACAGCCCGATATGGACCGCCGCCGGCCGGGCCAGAGTCGCATCACAACGCCACGCGACGAGCCCGACCGGGTAAAGATCCTTTCAGGCACGTTTGAGGACAAGACCATCGGTGCCCCGATCGCGATGGCGGTCTTCAACGAGAATGCGCGCGAGAAAGACTATAGCGATATAAAGGAGATCTTTCGCCCGAGCCATGCCGACTATACGTACCACGCGCGCTACGGCCACCGGGCCTGGCGGGGTGGGGGACGTTCATCGGCGCGCGCGACGATCGGTATAGTCGCTGCAGGTGCGGTGGCAAAAAAAATCCTGCGCGAAAAAGCCGGCGTAGAAATCGTTGCGTATGTCTCACAGATTAAAGACCTCAAGTTTGAGGGGGAGCTCCCCCTTGTCGATGCCGGCAAACTGAGGGAAAGCATTGAATCAAACCCTGTGCGCACACCCGACGCCGCGCTCGCGGAAAAAATGTACCGCCTGATACAGGATACGCGCCAGGCAGGTGACTCACTCGGCGGCATCGTCGAATGTGCGGCAATCGGTGTGCCCGCCGGTTGGGGTGACCCGGTCTTTGACCGTCTCGATGCGCTCATTGCGCAGGCGATGCTCGCGATTCCCGCAACAAAAGGAATCGAAATCGGCAGCGGCTTTTCCGCCGTGACGATGACCGGCAAAGAGCACAATGACATCTTCGAAGCGCACAATGGAAAAATCACCACTCGCACGAATCATTCGGGCGGTATTCAGGGCGGCATTTCAAACGGTATGCCGGTGACCTTTCGCGTTGCCTTCAAGCCAACCGCAACGATCAGCCATGAGCAACCTTCAGTAAACGAACGCGGAGAGAATGTCACCCTGAAAGTCAAGGGCCGGCATGACCCGTGTGTGTTGCCGCGCGCAGTGCCGATCGTTGAAGCGATGCTTGCGCTCGTGCTCGTCGACCAGTTTATGATTGCCCAGACAGCGAAATACGAGTCACTCGGAAATTAGCATGCCAGTCATGATTCTCATCATTGTCAGCTTTGTTGCGGGTGCGCTGCTCAGGCGGTTTCGCGTCATGCCCGAGAATGCGCATACGGTTCTGAACAACTTCATTATCTATGTATCGCTGCCGGCGCTGGTGATAAAGTCGCTGCGCATCATACCCATGACACCGGCCTACTTCAGCGCAGCACTGATGCCCTGGATCATGTTTCTTATTTCGGCGATAATCTTCCTCACGCTCGAGCGACTGAAAGTTTTCAACCGCCCCACCGCGCTGGCGCTCATGATCACGGCCGGCCTGGCAAATACTTCGTTCGTCGGCATACCGGTAATTGAAGCACTCTACGGCAAACAATACGTTCCGGTGGGGGTCATCATCGACCAGATGGGTACGTTCCTGCTCGTCTCGCTGGTTGTGATACCGCTGGTGGATTTCCTGCGTATCGGTGAATTCAGCCTGCGCGTCGCGGTTCGCAACCTGTTTGTTTTTCCACCCTTTATTGCCCTGCTGCTGGCCTTTATCTTCCAGTACCTGCGGCCGATAGAGCTGGTGTATGCGGTTGCCGACCGGTTAGCCGATACCCTGGCGCCGTTGGCGCTGGTTTCTGTCGGGCTGCAGTGGCAGTCGAGCTCCCTCAGGAATTTCGCGAAGGAGCTCAGCTTCGGTCTGGGGTTTAAGCTCGTGCTTGCCCCACTCATCATCTGGTTCATCTACAGTTCGGCGGGGTATATACCCGACCTGCGCAAGATTGTCGTGCTCGAGGCAGCAATGGGCCCCATGATTACCGGTGGCATCATAGCCATGCAGAAGAATCTGAATCCCCCGCTGGTGGCAGCCATGCTCTCCGTGGGAATTCCCCTGTCTCTGCTGACATCCCTCGCAGTGAAGGCACTGTTCCGCTGAGCCCCGGCTTTTGCTCGAAAAATAAACAGACTGTTCAGGTTTCGGGCTAAAAAAGCTGGTTGGTCCGTGTTTTGCTGTGCATTATATTGACGCGATGTCTAAAAACCATTTTATGCTAAGGTTTGACCCCACTTTGAGGGAGGGAACATGAGCAAAATACAAAAAGAGCCTCAATTGCAGATGGGCACAGCCTACATCCCCGGACAAACGGGAATGTATGACCCGCAATTTGAGAAAGATTCGTGCGGTGTCGGCTTTATCGTCGACCTGAAGGCCAATAAGTCGCGCACGATCGTTGAAAAGGCTCTGCAGATGCTCAATAACCTCGAGCACCGGGGTGCGGTAGGGGCAGACCCTGAAACGGGCGATGGGGCTGGCATACTGATCCAGATGCCACATGACTTCATGAAGATCGCGGCCGCTGAAGCCAAGATCACCCTGCCCAACGAAGGTGAATACGGTGTCGCCTTCATCTTCATGCCGCAGGACACCGGGATTCGCAAGCAGGTCGAGAATATTTTTGAAAAGATCGTCGTCGATGAAGATCTTGAATTTCTCGGCTGGCGTAAAGTTCCCGTAGACGATAACGTACCCGGTTATGGCGCCAAGCTTACGCTGCCCTACGTGGTGCAGGCATTCGTTGGCCGTGGAAAGTTCAAAGGCAGCGCCGATGACTTTGAGCGCCGTCTCTACCTCGTTCGCCGCGTCATCGACCACCGCATTCGCGCGGAGCTCAAGCTCAACCGCGCACAGTACTACGTCCCTTCATTCAGCAGCCGCACCATCGTTTACAAGGGTATGCTGCTCGCGGCACAGGTGCCAGCCTTCTTTAAAGACCTGAAGCATCCTGAAATGAAATCAGCGCTCGCGCTGATCCACATGCGCTTTTCGACCAACACTTTCCCGACCTGGGATCTCGCGCACCCGTTCCGTATGATTGCGCACAACGGCGAGATCAACACGCTGCGTGGCAACATCAACTGGATGAAAACGCGCGAAGCGGTCATGGAATCTCCGCACTATGGGCCGGATCTCAAGCGCATGCTGCCGATTGTCATGGAAGGCCAGTCTGACTCGGCTACCTTTGACACCGTGCTCGAGCTGCTCGTGATGAGCGGGCGTAGCCTGCCGCACGCGATCATGATGATGATCCCCGAGGCGTGGTCGAAAAATGACCTGATGTCAGAGGAGCGCCGGGCGTTCTACGAATACCACGCCACCATGATGGAGCCTTGGGATGGTCCCGCCGCTGTGGCATTTACCGACGGCAATGTGATCGGTGCAACGCTCGACCGCAACGGCCTGCGCCCTGCGCGCTACATCAAGACCAAAGACGATATTGTGATCATGGCGTCGGAAGTGGGAGTTCTCACTGTTCCGCCCGAAGACATCGTGATGAGCGGCAAGCTCGAACCAGGACGCATGTTCCTGATTGATCTGTCAGAGCACCGCATCATTTCTGATGATGAAGTAAAAGACAAGATCTGCAAGCAGCAGCCCTACGGCAAATGGGTCAAAGAAAACATGATCAAGTTTGCCGACCTGCCTGCACCGAAAGACGGTCATACCCCCGAGCACAAGACAATGCTCGAACGCCAGCGTATTTTCGGTTACACGAAAGAAGATTTGCTCACCGTCATGAAGCCGATGGTGGTTACAGGACAGGAAGCTGTCGGCTCAATGGGAACCGACGCCGCTCTCGCTGTGCTCTCAGAGAAGCCACAGTTACTTTTCCGCTATTTCAAGCAGCTGTTTGCGCAGGTAACCAACCCGCCGGTCGATGCTATACGCGAAGAGCTCGTCATGGAGCTCACTACATACATCGGTCCCGAGCAGAACCTGCTCGATGAAACGCCGATGCATGCGCACCGTATCGAGCTGCCACACCCGATTCTGGAAAATAACCAGTTGCAGCAGCTGATCGAGATTGCCAAGGGCCAGTTCTCGGCAAAAGTTTTCTCGCTCCATTTTAACCCGGCAAAGAAGAACGACCTGCGCACACAGCTCGACAAGATCTGTGCCAGCGCCTGCGATGCAGTGCGCCAGGGGGCCAATATCGTGATCCTCAGCGACCGCGGTGTTAGCCGCGAAGTCGCCCCGATTCCGAGCCTGATTGGAGTTGCCGCAGTTCACCACGCGCTGATACGCGCCGGTCTAAGGACGCGCACGGGTATCGTGCTCGAAAGCGGTGAACCGCGTGATGTGCACCACTTTGCGCTGTTGCTCGGCTACGGCGCCAACGCGATCAACCCTTACCTGGCGTATGAAACTTTGCACGATCTCTACAAGATCGGCTTCATGCCCGAATTGAAAGAAGAAGCTTACATAGAGAAAAATTACCGTAAGGCCATCGGCAAGGGCCTCTTCAAGATATTCAGCAAAATGGGTATCTCTACCCTGCAGTCGTACTGCGGAGCGCAGATTTTCGAAGCTGTCGGTCTCGACACCGAAGTAGTGGAGCAGTACTTCACCGGTACACCGAGCCGCGTCGAAGGCGTCAGCCTCGAGATGCTCGAAGAAGAAGCCCGCCGCCGCCACGAAGAGGCTTTTGGCCTGCTGAAAGAAGGTATTCTGCCGAGTGGCGGTCTGTACCACTACCGTGTCGACGGCGAGGCGCACTTGTGGAATCCCACAACCGTTGCCAAGCTGCAGATCAGTACACGCAACTCGGACTACAAGACATTCAAGGAGTACACTGCCGCGATTGATAACCAGTCAAAGCACCGTGTGACCCTGCGCTCGCTCTTCGAATTCGACTATGCAGCCAACCCGATTCCGCTCGAAGAAGTTGAACCCGCAAAAGAAATCGTCAAACGCTTTGCAACCGGCGCGATGAGTTTCGGTTCGATTTCATGGGAAGCACATACCAACCTCGCGATTGCAATGAACCGTATTGGCGGCAAGAGCAACACCGGCGAGGGCGGCGAAGGTGCCGAGCGTTTTGTGACATTGCCGAACGGCGATAGCTTACGCTCCGCCATTAAGCAGGTAGCCTCAGGTCGCTTTGGCGTCACCGCCAACTACCTGATCAATGCCGACGAGCTGCAGATCAAGATGGCACAGGGCGCAAAGCCCGGTGAAGGTGGTCAGCTGCCTGGCTTCAAGGTAGACCGCATCATCGGTAAAGTGCGCCACTCAACCCCGGGTGTGACGCTCATATCTCCCCCGCCGCACCACGACATCTATTCGATCGAAGACCTCAAGCAGCTGATCTTCGACCTGAAAAACATCAACCCGCGTGCGCGCATCAGCGTTAAACTCGTTTCCGAGAGTGGCGTTGGTACGGTGGCAGCGGGTGTTGCGAAGGCGCACGCCGATCACATTCTGATCAGTGGTCACGACGGCGGCACCGGTGCTTCACCGATCAGCTCGATCCAGTATGCCGGCACACCGTGGGAGCTCGGACTTGCTGAGACTCACCAGGTGTTGGTGGTTAACGGCCTGCGTGACCGTGTCTATGTACAGGCCGACGGCCAGATGAAGACCGGCCGCGACGTGGTGATCGCCGCTCTGCTCGGTGCAGAAGAGTTTGGTTTTGCCACAGCTCCGCTGGTAACGCTGGGCTGCATCATGATGCGCAAGTGCCACCTGAACACCTGCCCGGTGGGTGTGGCGACGCAGGATCCTGAACTGCGCAAGAAATTTAACGGCAAGCCAGAGCATGTCGTCAACTTCATGTTCTACATTGCAGAAGAAGTGCGCGAGTACATGGCGAAGCTTGGCTTCCGCAAGCTGACCGATATGGTGGGCCGCACCGAAAAACTGATCCCTTCGCGGCCAAAAGATCATTGGAAGGCCCGTGGCCTTGATCTCTCGAAATTGCTCACGATGCAAAAGCCGGTCTACAAGACCGACCTCTACCGCACCAAGGCACAGAACCACGAGATCGACAAGCAGATCGACAACCGTATTATTGAGATGGCAAAACCTGCGCTCGATCGCAAAGAACCGGTCAACATACAGCTACCGGTCACCAACGTCGACCGCACTGTCGGGGCAATGCTGTCCGGTGAAGTTGCGAAACGGTACGGCGACGAAGGCCTGCCGCATGACACGATACAGATACAGATGACCGGTACAGCCGGCCAGAGCTTTGGCTGCTTCCTGGCTAAGGGTGTTACGCTCAAGCTTTCAGGCCAGGCCAATGACTATTGCGGCAAGGGGCTCTCGGGCGGCAGGCTTGTCGTTCGCCTTCCCGAAAAGGCCGGTTACAAGCCAGAAGAGAACATCATTATTGGCAATACCTGTCTCTACGGTGCAACATCGGGCGAAGCCTACTTCAATGGCCGCGCCGGTGAACGTTTTGGCGTCCGCAATTCAGGTGTCCATGCAGTTGTCGAGGGCACAGGCGATCACGGTTGTGAGTACATGACGGGTGGTCGGGTTGTGGTGCTGGGTAGCATTGGCCGTAACTTCGCCGCCGGCATGTCGGGTGGTATTGCGTACGTTTGGGATCCTAAGAACGTTCACACGCAGTACGTCAACATGGAGCTGGTCGATATCGAAGCAGTAACAGAAGAGAAAGATGTCGACGAACTTCTGCACATGGTCACCCGCCACAAAGAGTACACCGGTTCGGCACGTGCCGCAGAGATTCTGGCGGACTGGAAGAACCAGCTGAAGAATTTCCGCAAGATTATCCCCGGTGAATACAAGAAGGCGCTCGCAGCCCTGGCCGATGAGGCGCAGAAAGAAAACGAGATGGTAGACGAAAGCAAACTGAAATTGGGAGCTAAAAATGGGTAAGCCAACGGGTTTCAAGGAATACGCCCGCGCTACGCAGAAATCCGATCCTGTTCCAGATCGGGTGAAGCACTATAAAGAGTTCGAGCACACGTTCGAAACCGATACCGCGAAAGTGCAGGGGGCCCGCTGCATGGACTGTGGTATCCCTTTCTGCCACGGCGATACAGGCTGCCCCGTAGATAACCTTATACCTGAGTTTAATGACCTGGTATTCCGTGGCCGCTACGAGGATGCTCTCGAGAACCTGCACACTACCAACAACTTCCCGGAGTTCACGGGGCGCCTTTGCCCGGCTCCTTGCGAAGGTGCCTGCACGCTCGGTATTAATGAGCCGCCGGTTGCCATCAAAGGTATCGAGCGCTTTATCATCGATACCGGCTTCAAGAACGGCTGGGTAAAGCCACAGCCACCCACGCACAAGACTGGCAAAAAAGTCGCTGTCGTAGGTTCAGGCCCGGCAGGTATGGCTGCCTCACAGCAGCTGGTGCGCATGGGGCACTCAGTGACCCTGTTTGAGAAAAATGAAAAAATTGGCGGTCTCATCCGTTTCGGAATTCCCGATTTCAAGTTCGAGAAATGGCAGATCGACCGCCGCGCCGAACAGATGGTAGCTGAAGGCCTGCTCATCAAGACTGGTGTTACAGTCGGCAAAGATATTTCCGCAGAACAACTCGTGAAAGACTTTGACGCAGTTGTCCTCGCCGGTGGAGCCGAAGCCCCGCGCGACCTGCCTATTCCCGGCCGCGAACTCAAAGGTGTGCATTTCGCGATGGAATTTCTGCCACAGAATAACCGGCGCAATGCCGGCATTGAAGTGCAGAATCCGATTTCTGCTGCCGGAAAGAATGTGGTAGTGATTGGCGGGGGTGATACAGGTTCAGACTGTGTCGGCACCTCGAACCGCCACGGTGCGGCCTCGGTCACGCAGCTCGAGCTCTTTCCTATGCCACCGAAGGAGCGCGCAGCCTCGACACCATGGCCTTACTGGCCCATGAAGCTGCGTACCTCTTCAAGCCACGAAGAAGGCGCTGAGCGGATGTGGTCAATCAATACCGTTCGCTTCAACGACGATGGCAAAGGCAATGTGAAGTCGCTTTCGTGCAAAAAAGTCGAAATGAAAGACGGCAAGTTTGTCGATGTTGAAGGCTCAGATTTTGAGATCAAGGCAGAACTTGTGTTACTGGCCATGGGTTTTCTCGGGCCTGTGAAGGGTGGAATGCTTGAGCAATTTGAAAAGCTCGGCTTGACTCTCGATAACCGCGGCAATGTGAAAGCAGATTTCGGTGACCACAGCGGCGCACACCGTACCAGTATCGACAAAGTCTTTGCTGCAGGCGATATTCGTCGTGGCCAGAGCCTGATCGTCTGGGCAATTGCCGAAGGGCGGAAGTGCGCCAACGCAGTGCATTCGTACCTGGTGCAGCAGAAATAATCTATGTCCGAATTCAAGCCGCAACGTGCCCGACTTCCTCAACCCGGTGAGCCGGGCATATTCGGTTTGTACGAAGGTCCTATAGCTGACACAACAACCCGCGAATGGGACTTCAACAGCAAGCTGATGCCCCGCAGGCGCACCGAGCGCAAGGCATGGATCTATCTGGGGGTGTTCAGCCGCGATTTTTATGCGGGCATGGCAATTGTCGATGCAGGGTATCTATCTTCCGCATTCAGCTACGTCTATATCCCTTCGGAGAAATTCTTCATCGAAGATCGCCAGACGCGCCCGTTTGGTTTTGCCCATGATTTTGACGGGACACTGAGCGACACCTGGCGCCTCGGGCCCTATGAGATTCTGCCCACGCAGGACAAGATTGTCTTTAACATGCGCGGAGCTTTTGACCTGACGGCGAGCTTCACACTGCGCCATAACGGGCTCAGTACTATTGCTCCTTCTGACAGCATGCGGCCTTTTCACTTCACGTACAAAGAGATGGCAATGGCCGTCGAAGGCGAATTTATTGGAAACGGGCGCCGCCAGAAATTCTCCGGGGATTTTGGTATCCTGGATTACAGCAAGGGATATCCCCCGCGCCGCACCGAGTGGAACTGGCTGTCTATGGTCGGCAAGACCGAGTCAGGCAAGTCGCTTGCCGTAAACCTCGTCGATAAGTTCAACGAGGGTATCGAAAATGCGCTTTGGCTTGATGGCAAACCGATGGCGCTCAGTACCGCTCATTTTCATTATATCCGCCCGGCAGAAAAATCGATCTGGCGGATACTCACGCGTGATAACATTTTTGAAGCTCGCTTCAGACCGTTCGGTGCGCGCAGCGAAAATCTCAATGCGGGTTTGCTGCGCAGCCAGTTCGTACAGCCATACGGCACATTCGATGGCCAGATCAAGATCGGTGAAGAAACCGAAAAGTTCACGGGCTTTGGTGTAACCGAAGACCATCTGGCCCTCTGGTAGTCTGCAGCTGACTCATGCCCATGCAAATACATGCGACCACCATCCTCTGCGTCAAACGCGGTAACCAGGTTGCCATGGCCGGCGATGGCCAGGTAAGTGCAGGCCAGACTATTCTTAAGGGTAATGCGGTGAAAGTTCGCAAGTTGCTGAATGGTAAGATACTGACCGGTTTCGCCGGCGCTACAGCAGATGCCTTTACCCTGCTGGAAAAACTCGAAGAAAAACTGCAGGCCTTTGGCGGCAACCTGACGCGCGCGGCGGTGGAGCTGGCCAAGGACTGGCGCACCGACAAAATGCTCCGCCGGCTTGAGGCAATGCTGATCGCGGCAGACCACGAAAAGATCTTTCTTCTCACGGGAAATGGCGACGTCATTGAACCCGAAGAGGGTGTGGTCGCAATCGGCTCGGGTGGCAACTACGCGCTTGCAGCAGCGCGGGCTTTGGTTAAGAACACAGAGCTTTCTGCAAAAGAAGTCTGTCTTGAGTCCATGAGAATTGCCGCCGAAATCTGCGTCTATACCAACGGGTCAATAACGCTGGAATTGCTTGAAGGCCCCTGAATTCCTTTAAAGCTGCTGCGCTGTCCGCGCCATCATTGTTGGGGATCTACTCTTCGCGCTCTTCGCTGTTCTGCATGGGCATGCCCTTCGCAGTGACATTTTCGGCATCGAGGTGGACGCGCCAGCCGGCGTCAGTCTTGATAAAAGAGAGTTTTTCATCCTCTTCGAAGTAGAGCGTCGCCTTATTCCCTTTCTCTGTCCGGCGGACAACTTTGGCCGGTGGCAGCATCTCTTTGGGTAAAAGAGTCGTTTCGCTGCCGCTCGCAGCTTCATTCTGCATCATATAGCCAATAAAATCTTCAATGGTCAGCTCTTTGAGCTTTGACACCGGCATGTTCATCTGTTTTGCCATGTGCTCAAAAGCCTTTGCTGCCTGCGGGTTTTCCGGCATGGCCTGGAACATGGTCCGCATGGATTCAATTTTTTCCTCGAGTTCAGAAAGGGTTTCCTTTGACAGCACGGCTATGAATGCTTTGGGGTCGCGCTTGAGGTATGCTTCTTGCGCTGCCGCCAGCGCCGCTTCGGGGGTCTCGAGCTTTTTTGCCCCGCATGCCGCAAAAGCCAGTATTGCCATGGCAAGGGTGGCCGCACGCATATTCAGCATAATCTCACTTTGCAGACTGACATGGCGCGGCAATCATTTGCGGCAGGCGTTGCTGCCATTGCTGGTTCTGCAGCTGGGTTCCTGGGATAAAATTCCCATCGCGGGGGGAGGGGTGGGCGGAGAAAACAGCTATTGGAGAAATGCGGGCCGGTAAACACCCCGGAAAACCGGATTATCCGGGTCTGGATGCCATTGTGCCTGGTCCTGGCTGCGCATGTCCTCGAGCGTCCGCAGGCGCAATTCATCGCGCGCGTCGCCAGTATGGTAGACGAGAAAAATCCCTTTGCCCGATCGTACGACCAGCATGACATGCCTGATGCGCCACTCAGCGGATTCATAGTACAGTATGTCGCCAGTTTTCAGCTTTTGCAGTTCGGTCATGCGCCCGACGTAGCGGGCATGGCGCAGCAGGTCAGGTGCCGTCTGGTTGCCGGCGTTCCAGTACCGCAGCGCGTTCGATAGCTCCGCACCACCTGCATAGTTGCCCAGGCGCGACATTTCGGGGTAGTGCTCGAAGAAGGACTCACGGTGCTGTGACAGGGCTTCATGGAAGACGTAGCGGACGAGCCCCGCACAGTCCCGGTTAGCTGAATCCCAGCGGAAATTCAGGCGGCGGTTGTGCTTTTCGTTGCGCACCACGAGCGGCGTAAAATGTTCAACAAAGCGCCGAAAATAGGCCTGTCCCGATGCCGAAAGCTGCGGTGCTTCGCCAGCCGAAAGATTTATGAAGGTAAAAAAAAGCCCCGCGAGTGCGGGGCTCTTTGGCAGCAAGGTCTTAACCTTACTGCGCCGGTGCAGGGGCTGCCGGCTCTGCGGGCTTTTCAGCAGGCGCAGGAGCTGCTGCTGGCTCAGCTGCTTTTTCAGCAGTTGTGCCAACCGGACGGATGGTTGATTTTGGCGGGTTGTCATCGACGATGAACTCAACCTTAACCGGCTGCGATTCGTTGCCGACTTTATCCACAGCTTTCGCTTCGATGCTGTGCGGGCCTTCTGTCTGGAATGCCAGTTTGCCACTGTAAATCTGCCACTCAGCGCCATTGTCTACCTTGACGAAGATGTTTGCAACGCCTGACTCAGCGTCCTGCGCTTCTACCAGGTAGGTGTTGTCGCGCATTGCATATTTCTTGCCGTCAACGTTGATCCAGCGTTTTGCAGGAGTGATCATCACTATCGGAGCAGTGTTTTCAACGTAGAGTGAGTTGATAACTGCGAGGTCTTCTGGGCTTGCACCCTGGCCAGGAGTTGTTGTAGAGAAACCGCTGAGGTTTTCTGACTTGTTGCCAAGGTTGTCAATCGCGCGGTATTTCAGCTGTGCAGCGCCCGGTTTGTCCAGGACGATGCCGTCTTTGTATGGCTGCCAGTCAGAACCATTGGTTGAATACTCGACACTCTTAACGCCGCTGAAGTTATCCGTCGCGCGGATTTCCAGTTTGGTACCCGGTGCGAGGTAACGCTTGCCGTCGATCACGATGGGTGCCTTGTTGAGTGCAAAGTTCATGTAAGGACCAGTGTTATCGATAATCACGTTGAAGATATTGTCTTCTTCGCGGTTACCAACACGGTCAACCGAGCGGTACGTAATCTTGTGAGGACCTTCTTTTTCGAGTGAGAATGGATGGCCATAGACGCTGAACTGGTATGATTCGTTGATCTTGTACTCGATAAAGTCAAGGTTCGAAATATTGTCAGTCGCTGTCAGCTCGAACTTAGCCTGCGATGTGGCGTACGTGGTCTTGCCATCGTTGTAGATGTTACCGACCTGGTTGTCGGCTGTTGCCGGCTGTGTTCCAGCAGGTTTTTCTGCGGCACGTTCTGAAGCAGCAGGTACTTCAACTTTGCCTTCCGCGGCTTTTTCCGCTTCGTCGACTTTCTTTTCTGCGTCCTGAGCAGCTTTATCTGCGGTATCAAGCGCAGGTTGGTTCAGATCTTGTGCAATCAGCCATGAAGCTGAGGCAACAAGCATCACGAACCCGATCTTAATGGTGCGTTTCATATTCACTAACATAGGTTCCTCTCTAATTTGCAAATTCAAAACCTGGGGGATTTACTCTTTTCATGTATCGACCCCCGCGGCCCTGAGACTTAACTCAGAGCCACAATTCATGCACAGAATGTCAATTTATTTTGCCTAAAAGCCCTGCTGATTCGCAGGGCCTCGTCCTGAAGGGCTACTGTTTGTCGCCGAGGCTGGCTTTTCCCTTGAACAGGGTAAAGAAGACATAATCCCAAAGGGGTGAGCTCAGGCCGAAATTGTATTTATTCGTAAGGAAATGGTGCCGCATATGGTTCTCTTTGATTTTGCGAAACCAGGCCCATTTCCAGTTAAAGAAGTGCGTAGAGAAATGGATAAAGTCATACCACATGTATGCAGTCAGGAAGCCTGCAAAGAGTGGCAGGTTGTAGATGCCGGCAGCTGCCTCAAACAGGTAATAAAACCCGATCGCGAGCGGTATAGATGCGCTGGGTGGCATGACGAGGCGGGTCGCATCGTTCGGAGCATCGTGGTGGATACCATGTGAGTAGAAATAGATCGCCTTAAAAACACGGTTCGTCTGGGGAATATGGAAGAGGAAACGGTGGATCAGGTACTCCATCAGTGTCCAGACGAGCATACCACCGACAAAGGCTGCCACCATCTGCGCCACCGTCAGGTTGCCCTGCAACACTGCATAGTACATCGCAATTGCCACTACGGGTATATAGATGACGAATGGTGTCGCGGGGTGTACATGCGACAGGCGTTCCATCCAATCCCACTTAAACATGCGGATAGTTTCGCTGTTCGCCATCGCCTCTTTGAGGGACTTTTTTCCGCTATTTTCCATTGCAACGTCTCGAAGGACACTTTTGCACACCGCGTCAAGAACAATGCCAAATCGTGCCGTGACACCCCCTACAAATTAGCGACAATTAAAGTATCCAGATATCCGAAAAGTTGACGCGCTGGCCTAAGCTTAGCAAATGCATGGAGCTTATGCCTCACCAGCTCATTCTTCCCCTGCTGCCGGTATGCTTTGCAGTCTTCTGTGGCTGCAGTGCCTTCGCGCGGCGCGAGCGTACGCCCGACCAGATCGCGGCCGAAGCTGCCCTGATGGGCAAGAAGACTGCCCTGCTCGAGCGTGAGAACCAGGTGCTGCGCGAAGAAAACCTGGCGCTGGGCCGCGACGCCGAGCTGCTGAAGAGCGAGCAGCAAAAGAAACAGGCGGAGTTCTCTGCCGAACGGGATAAACTCACAGCACAGATAAAATCCGCCGAAGGCTCAATTGCAAATCTAAACGAAAAGATTGCCATACTCGAATCAGAAAGCGGGGGCAAGATTCGCCAATTGGTCACGCTCAACGAGCAGCAGGCTAAAAAATCGGCCGATGAGTTGCGCAAGGCACAGGAAGACCTGGCGCGCGTGCAGATGGAAGCAGCGCAGGAAAAAGAGAAGCTGGGTCGCGAGAACGCGGAAAAGCAGTTTGCGCTCGGTAAAGAGATCCAGGAGCTCAAGCAGCGCCTCACCGAAAAAGAAAAAGAGACTGACGACCTGCGGCGCAAAGTCGCCGACCTGCGCGCGGCTGAAGCGCAGCTCACGCAGCAGCTGAACGAGCTGCGCCAGAAGCTCGGTGGCGCACCAGGCAAGCCATGAAGTTCTTCGCGTTTCTGCTGTTGCCGCTGCTATCGCTCGGCGCAGCGGGTAAAGAACTGACATTCTACCTCACGGCGAATACGGGTGGGCGCTTTCCGCTCGACAATGATCTGCAGGAAAACGAATTGATGCGGCTCGCGGCCTACCTGCGAAGCGCCAAACAGAAAAATCCTGCTGCTTACCACCTTGACCTCGGCAATGCGTTTTTTCCGGGGAGGTTGTCGCGCTTCAGTTTCGGTTCGCTGACAGCTGACTACCTGCAGATGCTGCGACTCGATGCGGGTCTCGTCGCTGCCGGCGACCTCAACATCGGTGCAGAAAGCCTCGACTATATCAGGCGGGCGCGCGGTATTCGCCTGCTTTCGGCCAACATTATCCGTGACAAGTCGCCGTTCTTCGAGCCCTATGCGATTCTCAACAAGGGCGGAGTCAAGACAGCGCTTCTCGGCATCACTTCGAACAAGTCGCTCGTGGGATATGCCGAGGCACAGCTGCTGGCGCTGCACGTTGACCCTCCCGAGTTAACCATCGCCGCACCACTGGCGCAGCTGGCGCTCGAAAAACCCGACCTGACTATAGCTATGAGCGGCGTATCGCTGCGCGACGGCATCGTGATCCTGTCCAAGAACCCGCAGATCGATGTCCTGATCTGCGGGGGCGACGCAGAGGGCAGTCTCGGCAAAGAGGCCGTGCGGCAGGTCGAACTTCCCGACGGCCGCCGGGTCATCGCGATGACGAAAGAACATCCGCTCATGCGCATCGTGCTGCGGCAGGAAGGCAAGCGCTGGGTGCTCGCCGAGAGAGAGATTGTCGACCTCGAAAACACGGAAGAGTCGTTAAGGGTACCGCCAACTTTTGAACGCAGGTTGGGTCTCTGGCAAAAGTGGTACGCAGCCTCAGACGACGCAGGTACAGGAAAGGTTGCCTTCCCGCCGTTCCGGCTAACCCCGCAGTTTGCCGCGGCATCGCTGCGAGCCTCATTTGGCTGTGACGTCGCATTCGTTGAGGATGACGATCTCGATGCCGACGAATCGGCAGAGGTAAAAAAAGCACAGGACATCCGCTATGCAGTTCAGAATGACTATGATATCTTTACGTTTCGGCTGACGGGCGCCGAGTTACGACAGTTCTACCAGAAAAACCCTGACCTGGTATTTTCCGGCATGAATGCACAGGCCGTCACAGGCTACGCCATACGCGATAATGTCAGCTACCGCATCTGCGCAACGCAGCGCGGCATGGAGTACGCCCTGAGCGGCGACCGGCGGAATTCGGGGCGAAACCAATGGCTGGGTATCAGTGATGCAGTCAGTCGCACCCTCGAACAGAAGATCGCCGAACCCGACAAGTATGCCGACAGTCGCTTCCGGTTTCTGGCGCTGTTGAACCTGTCGAATGTGTACGAAACCGGCAAAGTGGTCAACACGAGTAATATCGATACGCCGCCGGGCCAGGCAGCAGACTCGTATTTCAAATGGGGCCTCGAAAACGACGTGAACTTTCTTCTCTATAACCGCAGGCATTCTTTCTCGTTTAACCCGTACATCTTCTACGTGCGGCAGATGGACCAGATCATCCGCAACCTGCTACGCGTGGACGTCACTTACACGTTCAATACCGAGTGGTACCTGCGGCCTTACCAGAAGAACCGGCTCGACACGGTGGTTGTTCCCGTGAACGGCCAGCGGCCGAGCTTCTTGCGCGAAACCGTCGGCGCTGAGTTCAGCTACAAGGTTTTTACCGGCAGGTTGGGTGGCGGTCTCGAAAAAGAAATACTCGACCCGGTGAATGACCCCAACTGGGGTTTTGAGGCGAGTATCGGGGTGTTGTGGCCTTTCTATACCAATATGCAGTACAAACTTAGCTTCGATTCGTTTTCTTCACGCACCTACCAGGACTTCTGGCGCCACCGGATTGAAATCGCCAACTCGGTCATCTTTACTGTTGCCGCGCCGATCACGTTTACCGTCAGCCACCGCTGGTACTACTTTTATCTCGGTTCGGTCGGAGATTTTTATAATTCGTCGATTCTGCTATTGTCACTCGACGTTCGCACCACCTGGAAAGAGCCATAATGAGTTCCCGCAGGGAACTCATTATGGCCCAGCTCATTTTGTTTCGGCGATGATCTGGCCTGATTTCGCGCGGTAGTACGCGATTTGGTCTTCCAGGCGTTTGCGGCTCTTGATAGTAATACTCGTGTCGTCAAAAATCAGGTTGTGGTTTTCGTGCAGTGCGCGTTCGCTGCTTTCGGTCAACCGCAGAATTCCACAAAGGGTCTTCAGTTCAGTCATGGTGATTTCAAAGCGGTAAGACTTGTCCTCGGCTGATTTATTCTTGGTGCGCAGGTTCTGATTACGCACCAGGTTGTAGAGGTATGCATAGACGCGCACGAGGGGGTCTCGTATCTTGAAAATAATCAGGCGCTGGTGTGAGAACCAGATGCGCCGTGCCATGTTTTCAAATATTTTCTGCAGTACACCTTCGGCCACACTCGAAACCAGCTGTTCTGGTTTAATGCGTATCAGTGTGCACTCCTGCGTGGTCACTGCAGAGCCCATGCGCGGAGCGTTTTCGATGAACGCCATTTCGCCAAATAGTTCGCCTGGCCCGAGCACATCGATGATAAACTCGTCGCCATGCACAATGCGCATCATTTTCACCGAGCCGGCGATTACCACGTAAATGTCACGGCTCATCTCGCCTTCTGAGAAGATCATCGTATCGGCGGGTACAACCGTGCCCTTACCGGTGAATTCCAGCTCCTGGTAGCTCGATTCGACCTGCGGCCAGAGGTCTTGCGCCATGTGCAGGTACACTCCCTCGTTGTCCTTTGCCCAGTCGATGTAAGCCCTGAGCGCCTGTGCCGCGTATTGTGGCTTCTGCCAGTCGATGTATTTGCGCGCCAGGCTAAAGAGGATATCGGGAGTGATGATGCGGTTTTCAGGCGTGTCGAGTTTCGCAAGGTGCAGCTGTATCGTGCGCAGCTCGCGTGAATAGAGCCGCAGCATCTTGATCGCCAGGTCGCTCTGGCTCTTGAGGTAGCTGCCGATCATCGAAATCGGTATTTCAGCGACCTGGGCGTCTGTGGCGGCATAAATGGTGACCAGGAAATGGTGTCCCGTCAGCGCTGAGACGAGGCCGAAGCTGTCCCCCGCTTCGAAGCGCGAAAGTACCTTGTCGTTCAGGCGGTGCTCGGTGTCGATCGCCAGCACACCTTTGCGCACGATATAGAAGAGGCCTGGGTTGGGCGCGTTCTGGATAATTACCGCGGTGCCGGCCTTGTAGTCTTTGATGCGGATTTCGGGCATGCCTTTATTAATTATCGGCCGGCGGGGCGGTAGAGTAGAGCGTACCGGCTGCGCGCGTGGCTATATTAAAGAAGGCGACATAATATCTGATTTTGCCAAAATGGCCGACAAACCATGGCAAAACCTGCGAAAAAAGACGAAAAAAAGCCCGCCGGCAAGGCAAAGGCCGAAGAGGCCGAGAACCAGCCGATGCACGGCCACGTCTCTGAAGAATACAACGCCTCAAAAATTACCGTTCTCGAGGGCCTCGAGGCGGTGCGCAAACGCCCCGGTATGTACATCGGTTCAACCGACCTGCCGGGACTGCACCACATGGTGTACGAGGTGGTCGACAACTGTATCGATGAAGCGATGGCGGGCCACTGCGATACGATTGATGTCGAAATCAGCAAGGGCAATATCATCAGCGTCTCTGACAACGGCCGCGGTATTCCCGTTGATGTTCACCCGAAGGTCGGTGTTTCGACTGTTGAGGTCGTACTCACGAAGCTGCACGCCGGCGGTAAGTTCGGTGACGGTGCCTACAAGGTTTCTGGCGGTCTGCACGGTGTGGGAGTTTCCGTTGTGAACGCGCTTTCTGAGTGGGTGCAGGTCGACGTCCACCGTGACGGCAAACACCACTTCATCGAGTTTAACCGCGGTAAAACAAAAGCTCCCCTCAAGGTCAAAGGACCCAGCAAGAAGCGGGGTACGACGGTCACTTTCCTTTCTGACAGCCAGATCTTCGATACGCTCGAATACCGTTACGATACTCTTTCGGCGCGCCTGCGCGAACTCGCATTTTTGAACAAGGGTGTGAAGATCACGATTCGCGACAGTCGTGATAAAAACGTCAAAGAACAGGTTTTCCAGTACAAGGGCGGCATCATCGAATTTGTCAAGATGCTGACGGAGAAGAAAAACCCGCTGCAGAAGAAGCCGATCTACGCAATTCAGCAAAAAGACGGCATCCAGGTTGAACTTGCAGTCGAGTACTGCGACACCTACTCAGAACAGATCTTTACCTTCGCCAACGCAATCCATACGCGCGAAGGTGGTACTCACCTCGAGGGTTTTCGCACTGCGCTGACGCGCGCCATTAATGAATACAAGAAAAAACTCGGCTACGACAAGAAGGTCGAAGAGCCGCTGACCG
This sequence comes from Spirochaetota bacterium, assembly GCA_049323535.1. Taxonomy (GTDB): domain Bacteria; phylum Spirochaetota; class Leptospiria; order Turneriellales; family Turneriellaceae; genus Turneriella. The sequence goes on from JBMOPL010000010.1 coordinate 240,260, forward strand.
GCGACGACGTGCGTGAAGGGCTTACGCTCGTGCTTTCGATTCTCATACCCAACCCGCAGTTTGAAGGCCAGACCAAGATGAAGCTGGGTAACGGCGAAGTAAAGGGGATTGTCACCTCTGTCGTGTATGAAAAACTCTGCGAATATTTTGACGAGAACCCTGGCGATGCAAAGCGCGTGATTGAAAAATGCATGCAGGCCGCACTCGCGCGTATCGCTGCACGCAAGGCTAAAGAACTCGTGCGCCGCAAAAGCGCCCTCGAAGGTGCAGGGCTTCCCGGTAAGCTTGCCGACTGCAGTGCGCGCGACCCGAAAGACTGCGAACTCTTCATCGTCGAGGGTGACTCGGCGGGTGGTTCGGCGAAGCAGGGGCGCAACCGGCACTTCCAGGCAATTCTGCCGCTCAAGGGTAAAATTACCAATGTCGAAAAAACCAAGCTCGATAAGATTCTAGGCGACGGCGAAGTCGCGGCACTCATCTCGGCCATTGGCTGCGGTATCGGCGCCGAATTCAACATTGAAAAGCTGCGTTACCATAAGATCGTCATCATGACCGATGCCGACGTGGACGGCGCGCACATCCAGACACTGCTGTTGACCTTCTTCTTTCGTCACATGGGTACGCTGATCGAGCAGGGCTGTCTTTATATTGCGCGGCCGCCGCTCTACCTGATTACGCAGGGCAAAGACAAGCACTACGCGTACACCGACCAGGAAAAGGACAAGATTCTCAAGGGCTTCAAAAGTGAATCGAAGTACGTCATCCAGCGCTACAAAGGTCTCGGTGAAATGAATCCCGAGCAGCTGTGGGAGACCACGATGGATCCCGCGCGCCGCGTGCTGATGCAGGTCTCAGTCGACGATGCCGTGATCGCCGATGAAACCTTTGTGATTCTGATGGGCGACGAGGTCGAACCCCGCCGCAAGTTCATCGAAGATAACGCAAAGAAAGTAGAAGAACTGGATCTTTGAAGTAGATTTGCCATCGGCAAATCTACTTCAGACCTGCCCGGACGTAGTTGCGCAGGTGAGCTCCCACTCCCTGCATGTGTGCCGCGAGCACCTTGTCGAGTTCTGCGAGTGCTGCCTTGTTGATCTCAGGCAGTACGTTACCTTCTGAAAAGCCCTGCAGCAGGTTAGCTTCGTCGATCAGGGTATCGATTTTGTCGGAGATGTCATAACTTTCTTCGGTGATCTTCTCGACAATATAGTCGTCGTTGTATGTGCCATAGCCGGTATCCTTACCGGTGTTGCGCAGGTTCTGTAAGAAGGGATGCTCGAGGTTGTTCTGTGCGTAGGCGCCTGCCATGACGCTGAAGTGGTATTCTTCAATTGCCGTGTGGCGCGCGGTAATGCGGTCGATCGCCTCGTCTTTCGATTTGGGAAAGCCGATCATCGCCTTGGTATTGATCCAGAGCATGCCCATGGTGCCATAGTTGGGCAGCACGCGCGCGTGGTAGGGCTGCGTCAGGTCGCCGACATAGTGCAGGCCCCAGCCCAGAAAGCGGTAACCCCAGTACGGGTGACCTGTCTTGAAGGCATATCGCGCGAGGTTCATGAACTGGTGCACGCGGTAGCGCGGGTAAGTGCGCTTGAGAAAACCGGCAGCCATGAAGATGATGCCTGACTCATGGTAGTAACCGATGTGGAAGGGCGCCTGCGTGCCGTAATAAAGCTTCGGGTTGCCGAACGACTGGTTGCCAAAGCCGTAGTCCTGGCTGAACTTCTCGTTGTTATCCACAAACAGGTTGATGTCGATGCCAAAGTCGGGTTCATCGCCGGCCGCAGCCAGCACTTCGAGCGGGCTGACCATGTCGCCCTGCTTGACCTGGTAGTAGATGTACTTGCGCTTTAGGTCTTTTTCGCCGAAGATACTTACCTTATTCGGGTCGGCGGGCTTGCCGGGCAGTTTCTTGCCGGGTAGCTGCTGCAGAAAGTAGCCGAGCGGTGTGCCTGGGTTAATACGAATTGCACGCAAAAAGTTTGCGCGAATGTTCGAAGCATCTCCCCCTTTGAAGGCAAGTGCCTCGGGCAGGGGAGCTTTTTTGGCATACGATTCTTTTGCCTCTTTTTCAACCTTAGCCAGCAGTTCGCTGACACCTGCCTGTTCCTTCAGCAAAAAGTCTTCAAGCGATTCAACTTTTACTTTCGGCGCATCGGCAATTTCGGGCAGCGCGGCGAGTGCCTCACGGTTGAACAGGTAGTGGTTCGACCACGGGTGCACCGATGTCGCGAGCAAGGCAACGCCGGCAATAAAGGCGGCGGTCAGGCGGATAATCTTCATAGCGTAATCCTGATCACCTGACCGGGCAGTCAAGTGTTATGGAGCACAGGGGGCTGCGCAGCCGCCTGCGTTAGATGAGGTTTTTGTCTGCGAGGTAGTCCGGTATACGCAGAAAATCCGTCATCGGGATATACCAGCCATGCTGCTGCGCCTCATTGAAGCGAAAGCCAAACACGTTGCTGTGCTGCAGCGTGCGGCCGAGCTCGACGCACTGCGCAGGAGCAAGATCGAGCGATAGCGCATTGCCCTGCTCGTCCAGGTTTTTATTGCGCGCTGCATAATGCGCCAGCTTCGCCTTATCGGTGAAAGCCAGTAGCCAGACCTTTTCTTCAATCAGCTGCGCCGACGGCTGGTTATCGAGCGCGCTCTGCGGCGACATCAGTATGTACCACAGGGGCAGCCCAAAGACGGCAGCCCACAGCCGGTCGGCGGCTTCAAGGTCAACCTTGCCTTCAGTGCCAAACATCGCCGCAGCCAGTGCAGAAAAATCGTGTTGTTCCATGGTAAAACTGCTGCTTAAATTACCCTCGAATCAATTCGACGGCCACTTAAGTCGATACTCTCTTATGGCGTCGCCGCTCGCAGCACAGGGGGAGTATTTTGAGAGTCGCCTGTATCCCGAAGAACCACACGCGCTCCGTAACCCTTTCCAGCGCGACCGCGACCGCGTGGTGCACTCGCGTTCGTTTCGCCGGCTCGAATACAAGACTCAGGTATTCGTCAATCACCTCGGCGACAACTACCGTACCCGCTTGACGCATACCATCGAGGTCGCGCAGATCGCGCGTACCGTTGCGCGTAGCTTAAACCTCAACGAAGATCTGACGGAAACAGTGGCTCTCGCGCATGACATGGGGCACCCGCCGTTTGGCCACGCGGGGGAGCGCGCGCTGCATGAGAAGATGAAGCAGTACGGCGGGTTCGACCACAACGAACAGACGCTGCGCATTGTCACCGTGCTCGAAGAACGCTACCCTGAGTTTCCGGGGCTAAACCTGACCCGCGGTACTCTGCGCAGCCTGCAGAAACACAGCAGCATTCCGCAGGATGCCGTCGTGTCGCGCGAAACGCAGGGTCACTGTCTCGAAGCACTGATTGTTGATACCTGCGACGAAATCGCTTACAATAACCACGACATCGACGATGGTCTCGAGAGCGGGCACCTGACACTGCAGATGCTCGACGGCGTTGAACTATGGCGCCGGCATTTTGCGGCTGTGCGGCATAAATACCCCGCGCTGCGCGAGAAGATCGCGATTCGCGCTACGATACGAGATATGATCAATGGTATGGTATCTGACCTGATAACGCAGTCGGCAGAAAATATTCGCCGCTCAGGTGTCACCACGTTCGGGGAGCTTCTGCGTTATACAGGAAATACCCAGCATGCCGACCTGATCGCTTTTTCTGAAGGTATGGCCGTGCAGGTGGCCGAACTCAAGAAATTCCTGTTCCGCAACCTGTACCGCCATGCCGACGTGGTGCGCATGAACGAACGCGCAAACGACATTCTTTCGCGCATCTTCGACTTTGTCGTGCGCGAACCGCGCATGCTGCCCGCTGACTTCTACGAGCGCATTGAAAGCATGGGTACTGAACGCGTCGTGGCTGACTTTATCGCCGGAATGACTGACCGCTACGCATTGCAGTGGAATAACGATATCCTGGGCAACCGGCTCTGATTCTTCAGGGTAAGAGTGCGAGCTTTACCGCCGCACTGACCAGGAATAAGACAAAGAAGAAGACCAGAATGCGTCCCGCGTCCATCGCCGACGACGCCAAAAAGGCCAGCCAGGCGAAGGTGAAGGCGACTATGGGCATTGCTACCTGGACCAGGTTTGCAAAGTCGCGCGCCCCGGTACGGTAATCGCCGCCCAGGAGAGTAGTGTAGGCGGTGGTGAGTTCGGGGCGATAGAACCAGGCGAGTGCCGCAAAGGCGAGCCAGCCCAGGAGCTTCTGGTAGAGCGATATTCCACTGCGGAAGGTCAGTATGACCATCGCGAGAGCTCCCAAAGCCAGACTTATGCCGATACCTGTTGCCATGTCGCTCCGAACTTCAGTGCAAATCGCAGACTCGCCAGCACACCTGCAATGTCTACCTGTTTTGCAGCTGTCTGGCTGAAAGCCGTACCATGGTCAGGTGAAACGCGCAGGCGCGGCAGACCGAGTGTGGTGTTCACCCCCGCCATTCCATTGAGCGACTTGAAGGGTATCAGGCCCTGGTCGTGGTAGTTGGCGATCACCAGCGAATACGCCTTGAGTACATGTTTCGTGAATACCGCGTCGGCCGAAATCGGGCCGTCAACCGGCATGCTCTTTGCCGTAAGTGCTTCAATCATGCGGCGGATAAATTCTTCTTCGGTGCCGACTCGGCCATTTTCGCCGCAGTGCGGGTTCAGGCCGCACCACGCGATTTTCCCTTTTGGCTTGAAGATCGCGTTGAACTGTCGCAACGCCTGCAGCAGCTCTTCGGCCGGCAGTTCGTACAGTTTGCGCGGTACGGTCGCCAGCGGTATGTGGTTCGTCAGGGGAATCACCGAGAATTTTGCATGGTACATGCACATGAACACCTTGCGGCCAAATGCTTGCGCCAGCTGTTCGGTGTGGCCGGTGAACTCGACACCACCTTTCATGATCAGCTCTTTGGAAACCGGCAGTGTCACCAGCGCAGAATTCGGGTGCGCCTGGAAGAGTTTCATCGCCTTCTGGAAGGCATGCCATGAACGCAGGGCGACGAGCGCATTCCCTTTGCCGGGCTCTATAGGCTTGCCCTTCTGTACGCTCAAAAAGAGAGGTTTGCGGATTTTCTTGTCTGATAGCAGTGCATCGAGGTCTGCAGGCTTTGCCGAATAGGGCGTGACGTGGAAGTATTTTGCAATAAATTCAGCGTCGTTCTCAAAGCAGTCACCCACGAGCACAAAGCGCCGCAGCGTGCCATCTTTCTTTAACGCGGGAAAATATTTGCCCGGGGCAATAACAATCTCTTTGAACGCATGCCATCCGGCTCCGGCGGCATCGCCCTGCGAGATGATAACGGGTGGTAGGTCGGGCGCGTTAATGGAATGCCAGTCGACGCCGGGGACTACCGGGCCTCAGCCTTTTCTTTGTCAGGACGCGCGCTTTTGGGGAAAAGCACGTTCTCGTTGAGGTTGTCTTTCAGGTATTCTGCTTCGATCACGTCTTTTGCTGAGGTCTTCAGGTCGTTCGCGATGACGCAACGGCCTTCGAGAATGACGCCGTTCTGGATAATAAGTTCTGGGGTCTTGATATCGCCAAAGATTTTGGCCGTTGGCAGCAGCATCACGCGGCTCTTGGCAGCAATGTTGCCGATAATGACACCTTCAACAAAGACTGAATTGGCCGAAACGCTGGTCTTGACCTTGCCGCTGGTACCAATATAGAGCTGGTCTGCCTGCAGTGCACGCCCCTCGAACTTGCCGTCGATCTTCAGGCTCCCGTTGATGTAAAACCGGCCGGTAAAGTAGGAGTTCGGGCCAATGGTCGAGTTCGTGATTTCCTGTGAGCTTTTGACAAGAGCCATGGGTAACCCTCAGATTTTTGCTCAGGCCGTCATGCCAAATCCACCGTCTGCCTGTCGTCGGGTACCATGGCATGCCAGCCGAACCGGTCGATCAGGCGTTGCCGCAGTTCATCAGAGGCTACCGGTTCGCCGTGGGTCACAAAGACCCTGTGAGGACCGATGTTGCAGTGCTCCAGCCAGTCGAGTATCTCTGAGTAATCGGCGTGCGCAGAGATGTTCTCGAGGGTAGTGACCTGTGCCCTGATCTGTACATATTCGCCATGCACCTTTACCTCCCGCTTGCCGCGCTGCAGTGCTTCACCGCGTGTACCAGCCGCCTGAAAACCCGTCAGCAGTATCGTGTTGCGCTGATCACCGGCGAACGCCTTGAGGTGGTGCAGCACCCGGCCGCCGGTCAGCATGCCGCTGGCTGAAATGATCAGCATCGGTCCCTTGCGTTCGTTGAGCGCACGCGATTCTTCGGCTGTGCGCACATAGTGTACGATACCGCAGGTTTCTTCTGCCATTTCGGGGGTCAGCCGGTGCAGGTCGGCGTAGCGTGTCAGCAGCGCACTCGCGTTCTCTGCCATCGGGCTATTGAGGTACATCGGAAACTCGGGTATGCGACCGGCACGTCTGAGCTCCCACAAGTAGTACATGATCTGCTGTGCACGACCCACCGCGAAAGCGGGTATCAGAATAACACCACCACGGGCATGGGTCTCGCAAATGACGCGCTCGAGAATTTCAGCCGGGCTGACAGCTTCGTGCAGCCGGTCGCCGTACGTCGACTCGAGTACAAGGTAATCGGCGCCAGAAAGCCGCGCGGGCGGGTATAGTATCGGGTCTTCCATTCGACCCACATCTCCGCTGAAAGCAATGCGCTTGCCGTCACAATTGAGCACGACCTGCGCGGCCCCAAAGATATGTCCGGCATAACCAAACTCGAATGAAATTCCCGGGGTTATTTCAACGCGGTGGTTAAATTCCGCAGGCTCGAAATACCGCAACGACGCCTCGGCTTCCTGTTGCGTGAAAAGAGGCAATGCAACCTTGTGTTTGGTTCGTTGGTGTTTATTGAGATATTCCGCCTCTTCTTCCATCAGGTAACCCGAATCGGGCAACAGAATCTTGCAGAGGTCAAAGGTCGCAGGCGTGCTGTAGATCCGACCGCGGTACCCGTCTTTGATCAGGCGCGGGATATAGCCCGAATGATCGACATGCGCGTGCGTGAGTATGACCGCGTCGATTTCTGAGACCGGTAACGGCAACGGATTCCAGTTTCGCACCCGCAGTGTCTTTAGTCCCTGGAAGAGCCCGCAGTCGACGAGTACCTTTTTTCCGTCGTGTTCGACCAGGTATTTGGAACCTGTGACGGTGCCGGCGCCGCCCAAAAATGTGATACGGGTGTTCATTAAACACACGATTGCGAAAGCTGTGCCGCTGAAAAGTCGTTTGTTTGCTGTGCCGGCTGCAGACCTGCAAGGGGAAAAACACGGTTGACGACTTCTTTTGCCCTCCGGCTCTGCTTGTGTTAGTTTGGAGGTAACGCATGGATCAACACGCGACTCTCGATTGCCTGTCTTTGCGCGAAAGAAGCGAATTTTTCCGCGGTCTTCTGCTCGTTATGGCAGCAGACGGTGAACTGCACGACGCCGAGCGCGAACTGATCAGGCATGCCATCTCGCCTTTCGATTTCAGCGCTGAATTTGTTGATGAGAGCATCGAGAGCATTCTGAAAAACAAGCACGTGAGCCAGGTGCCGCCGCGCTTCGAAAGCCAGGCGAACTCGCGTCTCTTTCTGCGCGCCGCGCTCGACATTGCCTTTGCCGACGGCGTACTGGACGAAAGCGAAGAGAAATGGTTGCGCGCGACGGCAGATCTGAACGGCTTGCCTGCTGAGTGGCTCGAAGAGCAGATCGCCGAGCGCGAATAGCACCGCGCGGCGTTTAACTCGCGTAAGATACCAACTCATTGACGCAGCACCGCGCCGGTGAAAAGTATGGTGCTCATGGATGCTTTCGCCCACATCAAGACCGATGTACCCTACCAGACAATAGCCGAACTGTGGAACGCACGCGCGAGCAGGTTTGCCGACAAAACCTTTCTGCACTTTCGTGAGCGCGCGTGGTCGTACTCAGACATGAACCTGCAGGCCGAAAAGGCTGCGGGAATGCTGAAATCCCTCGGGGCCGAAAAAGGGGAGCACGTGGCGGTGCTGATACCCAACTCGCCCGAGTTTCTTTTCCTCTGGTTCGGGGCAATAAAGGGTGGATTCACCGCGGTTACGATCAACACGCTGCTCAAGGCAGAAGAGCTCGCCTATATCATCGATGACTGCGACGCCCGCATACTGGTAACCACGCCGTCCTTTCGCAAGGTACTCGAACCGGTGATGCCAGCCCTGGCCAGGCTCAGGCACGTGGTCATGACTGAGGCGCACAGCGAGTATACCGGGGCCACGCTATTGCACGCCGAAATGCAGCGGTGCGAGCCATATGCACCTGCCGGACTTACAGGCAGCGACAAGGCTTCGATGATATATACTTCGGGCACGACTGGCCATCCGAAGGGCGTGATTCTTTCACAGGGAAACATACTCTATAATAGCTTTGTGACGCACCAGATGATCGACCTCGAAGAGAAGGACACTGCTCTGTGCATCATGCCATTGTTTCATGTGAACGCGCAGATTGCCTCGATGATGTCGACCCTCTGGGCCGGTGCGTCCGTCGTGCTCGAAGATGGTTTTAAGCCACGGTCATTTATCAGTACGCTCAAACAGTACCGCTGCACAACTTTCAGTGGGGTGCCTACAATTTACAACTTTTTGAACGAAATGAAAGAAGCGGAAGGCGAAGACCTCTCGTTTCTGAAGGCCTGCATCTGCGGTGCCGCACCGATGCCTGTCGAAGTATTTAACAGCTTTGAGCAAAAATTCAAAGGCAAGATCATCGAGGGTTATGGCCTGTCAGAAGGGACCTGCGTATCGTCACTGAATCCCCTTCGCGGCAAACGCAAGATTGGTTCCATTGGTCTCTCAATACCGGGACAAGAGATGCGAATCGCCAGCGCCAACATCGAGGGGCGCAACGAATTCCTACCAGACGGGGAGATTGGTGAGATTGTCGTTAAAGGCCCCAATGTTATGCAGGGTTACTACAAGAAAGATGAAGCTAACAGGGCAACGATTATCGATGGCTGGCTCCATACCGGGGACCTTGGCCATCGTGACAGTGAAGGATATTTCTATATCACCGGCCGTAAAAAAGAAATGATTATCCAGGGTGGTGAGAATATTTATCCCAAAGAAATTGAAGAGGTCCTCTATAAATTTGATCCGGTGCTTGAATGCGCAATCGTGGGAATACCCGATACGAAATACGGCGAAGTAGTGGGAGCGTTCATCATCACGAAAGAAGGAGTCCGCACTACGGCGGCTGAAGTGCGTTCGTATTTACGGGAAAAAATCGCCAACTACAAGATGCCCAAGGTGATTGAATTTGTTCAATCATTTCCCAAGACTGCCACCGGCAAGATTCAAAAAAATCGGATTGTCGAGAGTTATGTGAGAAGGTGAGTACCGCAATCCGGTACTCACCTTCTCTCTTAGATGGAGTATTCTGAGTTTTTTATTGGCTTCTTTCCGTCGAAGCCGCCGGTTTTGAGCCTGCGGCCTGCAATATCATAGTCGTAGACGGCTTTCAGGAGCTGCCCGTTGATATTGCTGCTCTTCACCATTCGCACACTTGTCCCGTCATTCACCAATGAATATGAGACGCTCCGCACATCGCCACCAATTGCCACCATGCGGGTGAAGCTCACCTGGCTAAACACCTGCCCCGGCTGGCCCGAAGCCGAGACATTGCGCAGGAAGTTTTCGACCTGCCGATCACTGGTGAACGAGACGTCGGTGAAAAAGGCCGGCGCTGCTGAGCTGCCCGAGCCGACTCCTGCGAAGACCGCTTGCATTTCGGTCTGGTGCATGGCCAACAGGCGCTGCAGGTCGCTCACAGCGCTGCCCTTTACCGGGCCAGCCAGCAGCATAGCTGGGCTAACCAACACAGCCAATAGGGATAAAGTTCTGAGAATCATACAAAATCCTCCTTAGAAGAAAAAATCACAAGCGAGGGAAGCTCCCATGCCTGCAACGGCGAAAAAATATTGAGCGAACCAAAAACCGTCAAAAAAAATCGCGAACCATGAGAAAAATCGGGACTTTGCTGGTTAGAATCGGAGCTACTGCGTCGGCTGGCAAAAACTTACCTTAGGCATTGGCGGGGCAGGGATCGGAAATCGGCAACCGCCCGGCGTTATAGCCCGGCCTTGGAGGGTGAGAAATATGTCCGAATGGCCTGGTATGCAGACCAAATGCTCTACGCAATCTTGTGGCAGCGGGCAATCCATTCCGGGGAGTCCGTCTCCCGGATGCTGGATTTCGCAATTCGGCATTACTTACCCCGTCTGATGGAGGAGCATCTGCGGAGCCCTATGCCGGGATGTGCAAGAGCTGCAAGAAATTACACCTACTGGCAGGACCGCTTCTTGCGGCGACATAATCCCCAATCCGAAATATTTATTACCTACCAATGCAAAACGAGCGAAAATTCGTCTTCAGCTCTAAAATATTGGCAGGAATACAGAATCTACCCTAAAAACGCGCTCCCGATCGCAGATGTAGACTATCGAATGCGGAACTCCCCCTAAAAAACTTCGTATTTCGCCGCCGGGATAACAGAAAATATACTTTAATCATGCCCTGGCGAAAAGCTGTGCCTCGAGGGTTTCCCAAACCCCGCCGAATCGAATAAGTGCTCATGCCTTTTAGCCATTCGCCGATCTTCAAAATATGAAAACCCAGATGATGAGCCACGGGCAGCTGACTGGCGATACTCACGCTTTGGTGAGTGAACTCGTTGAAGTGCTGCGCGACGAACTCGCGGCACACCACCGCATTCTGCAGCTTGAACTCACCAAGCGAGAGGCCATCATCGCCCGCGACGGGGAAAAGCTTAAGGCCTCGGCCGGCGATCAGGCAAAAGAGCTCCACCGCATTGACCTGCTCGAAAGCCGGCGCGAAAAGCTCGCTGAACGAATTTTGCCCGGCCAGGGCAACCTCAACCTGAGCCTGATAATTCAATCCGATTCAGTGGCAGCGCCTGAAAAAAAGGAGCTTAGCCGTTACCAGATGGCGCTCAAGGCAGCATTGCTCGAGCTCAAGAAGCTGAGCGAAGTCAATACCCGTATGCTGGCTGATAGCCGTGACCTCTTTAAATCGATGATCATGAGCCTCGCGGGCAAAGGAGCCGATCGCCACCAGGCAGGTACGCGCCCCGTACTTGTCGACGCGAACTGCTAAGGAGACAAAGATGCCATCAACCTTCATGGGGATTGAAATTGCGCGGCGCGGGATCGCCGTGCACCAGCAAGCCCTTACCACCACCGGCCACAATATCTCCAACGCAGATAACAAAAATTACGCGCGCCAACGGGTCGACATGGAAACGATGCACCCGCTCTACGAACCCTCTCTTAACCGCGCATCGGGCGCGGGCCACCTCGGACAAGGGCCCAAGGCGGGCGCGGTGGAGCGTGTGCGTGACGAGTTCGTCGACGGTCGTATCCACAATGCCGAGCAGACCAAGTCGCAATGGGAGACCCGCGAAAAATACCTGCACCAGGTTGAAGTCATCTACAACGAGCCCTCAGACGACTCATTGCGCGCCGGGCTTGACCGCTTCTGGCAGTCGTGGCAAGAGCTCGCGCAATTTCCGGAAGAGATGAGCCACCGTGAGCTGGTGCGTACGCGCGGGCGTGAAGTTACCTTTCGCATGCGCGACACTTTCCAGAAGTTGTCTGACCTGCGGCGCCAGGCGGATTTCGAGTTTGAAGTAACCGTCGGCCGCATCAACGATATGGCCACCCAGATTCGTGACCTCAATGACCGTATCATGAAATCCCAGGCCGTCGGTGACCGGCCCAATGACCTGATGGATAAGCGCGATGCCCTGGTACAGGAACTCTCGAAGCTCGCCGATATTACCCTCGAAAAGCAGGATCCGGACGAGTTCATCGTCTACCTTGGCGGCGAGATGCTCGTGCAGGGGCGCGTGCAGCACAAGATACAGCTGCAGGGCGACGCCTCGAACGAAGGCATGAAGAAAGCTGTCTGGGAGCACAATGGCCAGAAGACACTCTTCCGTGCAGGTAGCGCACAAGGCCTGCTCGAGATGCGCGATATCACGATCCGCGAAAATATCGAGAAGATGGATTTGCTCGCGATCAATCTATCCGACACAGTCAATGAAGTACACCGCGACGGTTTCGGCCTTACCAAAGAAACCAATATTAACTTTTTCCGAATCGATCCACTCTCGCGGAATATCCGCGGGAACTACGACCTGTCTGGTGACGGCATCGACGATGTCAGTGCGATCTTCAAAATTGCGGGTAAGAACGCACTCACTGCTGATCGTCCGATCGGCGTTGCCGGTACGATGACCTTCGTGAAGAACGATATTGAACATACCCCTGTATACGTGACCTACCGACCCGATATGTCGTTGCAGGATGTCATTCATGCAATCAATCGGTCGGACGCCGGAGTGGTGGCTTATCTCAACCATAATAATAACCTGGTCCTGAAGGGCAAAGAAGCCTCGGATAACTACCTGACGAATTTCATGATTCGTCACGTCGAAGATTCGGGGGAGTTTCTTACCGGCTTCGCAGGTCTGCTGCAGAATTCCGGCACCGCGGGTGCCTTTGACTACCGTCGCATTGATGAGATCAACAAACTGCAGTCGACGCTTGACCGCATTACACTGACCTCTACGATACACCCGGCGGGTGCCATGTATCTCTCTAATGAGGTGGAGGGCAACACGTCTCTGATTGCTGCAGGTCTCGGTAAAGATGTCGGCGGTACAGGCGATGCGAACATGGCATTTGGCGCCAAGGATGGCGGTAACGCTACTCGTATCGCGCAGGCAATGCGCCATAAATCCACGATGGTGGGCGAGTACCGCAACAGCGACGAATTCTATAACGCGCTTATTGCAAAAGCAGGTATTGAATCCAAAACCGCCAAAGAGCAGGTTGATAACCAGAAGCTGATTCTGACCAACCTCGAGAACCTACGCCAGTCGGTCATGGGGGTAAATCTTGACGAAGAGATGGCAGCGATGGTGCAGTTTCAGCACGGTTATAACGCGGCAGCGCGCGTGATGCAAACGATGAACGAACTGCTCGATAAGTTGATTAACCATTTATGAGGTGCGGTTTTACAGTACACCATAAAGGCCAGGAGATAAGATGATACGTGTCACTAACCTGATGCAGAATAACACGATGCTTTCGACGCTCAATCGTCACCAGGTTGCGCTGGAAAAGACGGAACGTGAACTGGCGACCGGTTCAAAAATCCAGCTGCCTTCGAGCGACCCGGTGGGTGCCGCAAACCAGATGCTTTACCGGACGCGTCTGACCGAGCTCGAGCAGTATGACCGTAACGTTGCCGAGGCAAAAGACCGCCTGAACCTGATGGACGGTCAGATAGACAGAGTCGGAGAAATTTTTCAGCGCATGCGCTACCTGACCATTCAGGCCGCCAACGGAACCAACAGCGGCTTTGAACTCAAGGAAGCAGTCGCCAAGGAAATCAACCAGCACCTGCTGGCACTCATCGATATCGCCAATTCCAAGGATTCCACCGGTCGCACACTTTTTGGTGGCAGCGTCATTGAGCGCGATCCCTTCTTGCCGGTCTATTCGCACCTGCAGACGGCCGGTATAGACCAGGGCAACGCGGTCACCGGCGTACAGTACCAGGGTGACATCCAGGTGCAGAACCGCGAAATCGAACGCAACGAGGCGATGGATATCACTTTGCCCGGTAACCGCGTCTTCTGGGGCACCAATACTTCGATTGCTTCCAACAAAGATTCGTCTGGTTATGTGGCGCAGGGTGACCAGCTGATTGCGATCAATGGCACACGCATTCAGGTATCGGCCGGCGACACGATCAACGACATCATCGACAAAATCAACACTGCGCCCGTAGAAGTGCGCGCCAGCAAAGGCTCTCAGGACGACATTATCCTGACCAGCAAGTCTCCGCACCAGATCTGGCTCGAAGACCTGGAGGGCGGTACTGTCCTGCAGGACCTGGGTCTCGTCGACGGAACAAACCCCGAACCGCCGAACAACTTTGCCACGACGGCAACGGTGTCAGGTCTTTCCATTTTTGAAGCGGTTATTATGCTCCGCGATGACCTCATTAAAGGCGACGTCAAGCTGATCGGTGGACGCGACCTCGAAGCACTCGATAGCGCGCTCGAAAACGTGCTCCGCTACCGGGCCGAAGTGGGCGCGCGCGTTAATCGCCTCGAGCAGCATGAAAAACGTATAGCGTGGGATACCACATATACCAAAGAATTGCTCGCCAAGAACGAAAGCGTCGACGTCACGCAGGCGATCGTTGACCTGAAGTGGCTTGAAGCCGTGCACTCATATGCTCTGCGTGTCGGTGCCGGCATCATCAAACAAACACTGATGGATTTTCTGCGGTGAAGGGTAAACCGCGTCGCCGCCTAGCAGGGGTAAAGGTTCAGGAGTCACATGCATTTTGAGACACGTGCGCTGGGAAGAATCGAGATCGATGCATCTCTGCAGGTATTTTTTCCAGAGGGAATTTTTGCCTTTGAGAATTACAGGCACTTTGCCCTGCTGCCTACTAAATCGGGCAGTACTTTTCACTGGTTGCAGTCCCTTGAAGAGGCGCAGCTCGCCTTCCTGATGACGCTCATTCCTGAAATTGCTCCGCATTACCGTCCGAATGTCGCAACGGAATTCCTGTCACTGATCGAGGCGACAGACCCGGCAAAGACAGAAATCTGGGGTATCATTACGGTGCCGGCCGGAAAGCCCGAGCAAATGACTATCAACCTGCAGGGCCCGGTGCTCATCAACCGCGAACGCAAGTTGGGCGGGCAGTTTGTATCGGATGACCCTGCGCACCGTGTGCGCACACCGCTCCTGGATCTTGTGGAAGGTCCATCCACAGGTGCGACGGGTACAGGGCAGGGCTGATGCTGGTACTTGCGCGCCGGGTCAATGACTCCATCGTTATCGGGGATAACGTTGAAATCGTTGTCGTTGAAATTAAGGGCGACCAGGTTAAACTGGGTGTCAAAGCTCCGAAAGATGTAAAAGTCTTCCGCGGCGAGATACACGCGGAAATTCAGAAAGAAAACAAAGCTGCTTCAGAGTCGCAGTTACCGCCGAACCTGGACAGCATTATTCGCAAACCCAAAACGTAATCCGAAAAACACTTGCCCTCCCTGATTTGAGCGGCAGAGACACGCATGATCTTTTCGCTGACCGGCGTTCCGGTATATGTTGAGCCCTTTTTTGTTGTGATTGAATGCGGCGGCGTGGGCTATGGTGCGCGTATTCCGGTGAACGTCTACCAGGCAATTGTCGCGGGATCGTACGATACCGGCAAGAAGACCTTTTCATTGGTGACGCGCAGCGTATACTCTGAAGACAACGCGCAGCTTTTTGGCTTTCTGGATCAGGCTGAAGCCCATCTGTTCGACTTCATACGCTCGCTGCACGGTTTTGGCCCGCAGGCAGCGATGAACCTGATTTCGACGATTGGTGCCTCTGAATTGCTGCAGGCACTCAAAGAATCGGATGTCAAAGCGCTGACAAAAGTACCTGGCGTGGGTAAGACCCGGGCCGAAAAGCTTTGCTTCGAAGCAAACTCCAAAAAGGCACGGCTTGATAAACTCAGCGAGAAGCAGGGCAAGCAGTCGACAGCCACCGTGACCCAGGACGATTTGCTTGTGCAGGCGCTTGTTTCGCTCGGCTACTCGCAGAAAGAAATTGATCAGGCAGGTGAAAAAATCCGTAAGTTACCTGACCTGCCGGCTGCTGCGTCGCGCGAAAACCTGCAGGACTGGATCAGGCTCTACCTGCGCAACCTGTAACTGAACGTATGAGCTCCGCCCTGCGCATATCGGAAAGGCTGCCTGCAATAGGCGAATACCTCTTGCAGGCTATTTTTCCCGAACCGTGCCTGCACTGCCGATCACGTTTGCCGGAGCTTGGCCTTATCTGTTCGTGCTGCCGGGGCGAAATACCACGGGCAGAAAAAAACAGTATCGTCCCCGAGGCGCACTACGTGACACAATACGTATACCCTTATGAAGGTGTACAAAAAAGCCTGTTCAAGGCCGCAAAATTTTCCGGGCGGCGGCGCGCACAGGCAATGATCTTCGGCATGGCGCGCGCTGCACTGCAGGCGGTTGCCGGGCCAGGTACAATATTTCTGCCGATGCCCTCGAGCCGCACATTTCTGAGCGGGCTATTGCGGTCTGCAGTTAATGCTGCGCAGGTACAACCCGGCGTGTTTGTCCTGAAGAAGGGCAAGCGGGGTGACAGCAATAAGCATTTAGGCGAGGCAGCGCGTTTTCGCCGAATCCGCGAAAGCCTGGTGCGGAGCCCGACGCAACTTGGCCCGGCAGAGCGTTACATACTCTGCGATGACGTGTTAACCACCGGCGCTACACTGGGGCAGGCTGCGTGGTTGCTCGAAAGCGGTGGTGTGCCACGCGACAAGATAATCCTGTGGGCGCTGCTTTATCGCCGGCGCGAGAATGCTGAGGTGCAATAGGGCGTGTAGCAGTGATGCCTTCAGATTACCTGCGGATGCCTCGCCAGTAATCTCCCTTGCGCGGCTTAAAATTTTCCTGCACCGTATCAAGCATCGAAACATAGTAGCGATAGCGAAATTCCGGCAGCGCACCGCTCGCGATCGCGTCTTTGACTCCACAGCCGGGTTCATTGAGGTGCAGGCAGTTTTCGAAGCGGCAGGGGTGCTCAAGAAAGTCGGGGTATCCCATGCGGATTTCCTGCGCATCGCGGTGGTGCAGGCCGAATTCGCGTAATCCTGGTACGTCGATCAGCACCAGCTGCGCATGGCGTGGACTGAAATGCAGTGCGGGATTCGTTGTGGTATGGCGGCCCTTATCAATCTGGCTGACTTCTCCCACAATCTGTCGTTCATCTCCGAGCAGACGGTTCATCAGTGTACTCTTGCCCGTGCCCGACTGGCCGAGCAAAAGCCATGTGCCTGATTCCAGTCGCTTGGCCAGCGACCCGCTTATGCCGCCGAGTACGCTCTCGCGAAAGACGCTGAAGCCACATCGATCATAATAGCGCAGTATTTTTTCGGTCTCTTCATCGCCGTCTGCAGCGAGATCATACTTGTTGACAACCAGTATAACGTCCGCGCGGGCAATGGTAACTTCTGCCAGGCAACGCTCGACAAATCCGAGGTTAAAATCGGGCGAGCGTACGCTTGCCATGATCACGACGCCGTCGACGTTCGCTGCAAGACATTGTTGCCGGCCAAACGAAGCCCGGTGTATGGCGTTGCGGCGCTTCTCGACATCGACTATGACCATGGTGTCGGGATTTTTGGCGTCAACGCCGACTTCAACGACGTCGCCGATTGCCAGCAGCGTCTCGCGCAGCTTATTGTATCCGGTATTTTTCTCCCGGTAGTCGATGCGCAGCTTGCCGCGCGTTTTCGCCAGCCTGCGTTCGCCATAGACGCGCCGATCGTTCTGTTCGGTAAACAGCAGCACATGGTAGAAGGCGCCAAAAACACCTGCGACCAGTGCGCGCTCGTTAGCCATATCAGCCCGGAATCATGGAAAAGATTTTTTCGAAAAACTGCCGGCCGTAGCGTTCGCGCGATACTGCGGCATCGGGTTGTACACGCAATGCGCGCTCAGGGTGCGGCATAAGGCCGATCACGCGTTTGTTCGCCGAAGCGACCCCTGCGATGTCATAGGTCGCGCCGTTGGGGTTGTTCGTGTAGCGCAGCAATGCCTGCCCGTTGTCGCGGATGGCCTTGAGTTCTTCTTCTGAGCAGATAAAATTACCTTCACCGTGCGACACAGGCAGTGCGTAGCCGTCAGGCAAAAGTCCTGCCCAGTCGCCGTCGCCTTTGAGTCCTACCCACTCGCAGATATGCTGCAGGTTGACGTTGCGTATGAGCGCGCCAGGCAGAAGCTTTGCCTCGCACAGAATCTGGAAGCCGTTGCAGATACCCACGATCGGGCGTCCCTGCGCCGCGGCTTCGCGCAGGCTCGTGAGTGAGCGGCTCTGTGCAGCCAGTGCCCCGGTGCGCAGGTAGTCACCGTACGAAAAACCGCCCGGGACAAAATACAGATCATGGTCAGCGGTAAATGGGCGTGTATGCCAGAGAAGCTCCGCCTCGATGTGGTATTCGGTGCGCAGCGCTTCGACCAGGTCGTGATCGCAGTTGCTGCCGGGAAATGTCAGTACGGCGACCTTCACTCTTTTACCCGGCACCCTGCGCTGTTGTGGCCACTGGCGCTACATGAATTTCGCAGGTTTCCATGACATCGTTATAAAGGTAGTCACGGGCGATCTTTTCCATCTTCGCCTGCGCGTCGGCCTGGTCGGCGGCCTCCAGTTCTACTTCGATATGTTTTCCTACCCGGACCAGGGTAAACTCATGCAGGTTCTTTTCGGCCAGCGACAGCTGTATCGCTTTGCCCTGCGGTTCGAGAACCGATTTCTTGAATCTCACAGTGGCCGTGGCAGCAAATTTCTTCATCCCTTTAGCTCCCCTGACTATCTGCCCGTTTCTGCCGGAGAGATAGAAAGAATTATATCCTGCATCTTTTGATAACGTTTCAGAGTTTTGTCAACCACTTCAGCCGGCAGGCGGGGTGCCGGCGGGGTTTTATTCCAGCCTATCGACTCAACATAATCACGAATGACCTGCTTATCCATGGTGGGTATTTCGGCACCCGCTGCAAGTGCGCGTTCGTATTCGCCGATTTCAACGAAACGCGACGAATCGGGCGTAAAAATTTCGTCGATCAGCAGCAGCTCACCGTTAAGCAGGCCAAATTCAAACTTGGTATCAAGCAGGTAGATGCCCTTCTGCTTCAGCGCCTCGAAGGCGAATTGAAAAAGCGCGAGGCTGCGGGCCTTCAGTGAGTCGGCGAGCTGCGGAATGCGCCGCTGCAGTTCAGCAAACGAGATGTTCTCGTCATGGCCCTGGTCATTCTTGACTGCAGGAGTGAAAGCCGGTTCTGGCAGTATTTGTCCTTTCTTCAGTCCAGCAGGCAATGGTACAGATGCCAGGGTACCCTGCGATTGGTATTCTTTGTAGCCAGAACCCATTAGAAAAGCGCGCACGACGCATTCGTAATCGATGCGCTGGGTGCGGCGAACCAGTGCCGACCGGTCGGCAAATTCGGGTTGGTTAAAGGGTGGCGGAAACTGCTGGTAATCGGCGGAGATAAAGTGGTGCGGTAGATCTTTCAGCAGCGAAAACCAGTGCGCAGAAATCTGGTTGAGTATCTTTCCCTTACCGGGAATTGTATCTTCAAAGACCACGTCAAACGCCGAAAGCCGGTCGGAAGAAACCAGCAGCATCTTGTCACCCAGATCATAGACATCGCGCACTTTGCCTCGGTATGCAGGCGACGGCATGGTCGGCGCACCGATGGTCTTGTTACCAGCGCCGACCCCTGAACTTCCGTGTTCCATGGTCAGTCTACGTTGCGCCTTTTGTACAGCAGGTCTTCGATCAGGTAATCCTCGCCGATGCCCTTTACGGGAAAATCTTTGCGCAGCGGGTGGCCACGGTAGTTTTCAGGCAGTACAATGCGGCGCAGGTTGGGATGCCCGCTGAAACGAATTCCCATTAGGTCAAAAACCTCGCGTTCAGGCCAATCAGCCCCTGAAAATTGCGCGGTCAGAGACGGCACTTCTTCTGATTCGTCGACAGGCACGCAAAGGCGCAGGCTCGCTGCGCGGCGCTCGGGTTGCATCGAGCGGAATAAGTAAACCACCTGGAAGCGTTTGCCGAGATTTTCCTGGGTATCCTGCTCGCGCGGCGAGCCCAGCAGGTCGACGGCTGTAAGGTCGAGCAAGAAGTCTAATTGGAATGCAGAATCGGAACGCAGAAACTCCACCACACGCACCAGGTTTTCTGGCCTTGTGAAGAGAGTCGGCCGGTCGGTCGCAAACGGTGCGACGCCATCTTTCGCGAGCGGGCTCAGTGCGAATGCTTTCTGGTCGTCACGAAGTTCACCCGGCCAGTGAGCCTGGGTGATCAGGTTGCGGATTTCGGAAGCTTCGAGGGCGGCCTTCTGCGAACTGTAGACTGCCGAAGTACGATCGGCGACAAGCTTTGTGCTTGTGACATCACCGAAACGGCCCGGCGCGCTGTTGGGACTCTGCTCATCCGCCATACATCCAAGAGCCCGATAAGACTCATCACGCAAATAAAAAAGCCCCTTGCGGGGCTTCGTTTTGCCTGGCTGCGCGAGCTGGGCTCACGCAGCTATGTTGCCATTAAAGACCGAAAGCGTATGAGAAACCAACGTTGAAACGCAGAACTACGCCGTAGCCATTCACTGTGTTCAGTGGAATGAGAGCGCGGAATTCTGGTTCGAAGTTCACAACGTTGAAGCCGTTGCCCATGGCCAGTTTAAGACCAGTACCGACCTGTGCGTAGAAGAGACCGCCGCCAGGAAGAACGTCTGCCCAGCGAGCCTGTGTTGCAGGAGTCTGTGCGTCTGTTGGGTTTGTGCCACCGTTTGTCGCAGCGTTGTTGTACCATTTCAGCTGTCCGCCGAGCAGGGCTGCATAGTTCACACCAGCGCCGATCCACCATGAGCGGGCAAACCACCAGTAGTATTTGCCAATGAGGTCGAGGTTCAGGGCGCCGCGGCTACCTGTACCGTTGTAGGTTGTGCCGAGTGCATCAGTGTAGGTGGTAACCGGTGCCCAGAGGTAACCGATACCTGCCTGAATACCCCACGATGTGTTATAGAGTTCGCTGAAGAGCCAGAGGCAGCTGAGCGAGCCGTCTTTTGGAGTCAGGTGATAGTCTACAGAGCTTCTGAGACCGATGCTGAGCCATGTCAGCAGGCCTTCACGTACGAGTACACGTTCAGGTGCCTGAACGGTTGTAACAGTTTCAGGAACAGAAGTTGTTACCGCGTATGCCTTCTTGGTGGTGATGGTACGGACGACCGGAGTTGTCTGAGGACCTTGTTCGCCACCTTCTACGACGATAGGTTGTGATTCTCTTGGCTGCGTACCGGCCTGTGCAAACAGTGAGCCGATAAAACCTGCCAAAAGAGAGATTGCCAGAATTTTTTCATTCAATACCTCTTAAGTGTTTTGCGCAAAATGCAGGGTCTTGGACCCCGTCTTAGCTTTACATCGGACGATTTGTACAGGACGTCAATCTTTTTGGCCCTAAATAGGTTTGACCCCCTGTTTTTCTGACCCAACGCGACAAGAACCCGAAATGAAAATAAAGCCGCTGAAGAAAAAGCTGAAGCTCTATGGTTTTAACAACCTCACGAAGACACTCAGCTTTAACATGTACGACATCTGCTACGCCAATAGCCCGAGAAACCAGCGGGCATACATTGAGTACATCGATGAAGTGTACAATGCTCAGAGGCTGACCGAAATTCTGACGAACGTGGCCAAGATTATCGGGGCCAACATACTCAACATTGCCTCGCAGGACTACGATCCGCAGGGGGCATCTGTGACCATGCTCGTCTCAGAGAATCATCTTGAGGTCGAAAAACGCAACCGCTTCGATACCGATAACGAAATCCCGGGCCCTGATTCTGAAGCCGTAGTCGCGCACCTCGACAAGAGCCACATCACTGTGCATACATACCCGGAGAGTCACCCCGACCAGGGTATCAGTACTTTCCGTGCGGATATTGACGTTTCCACCTGCGGGCAGATTTCCCCGCTCAAAGCGCTGAACTACCTGTTGCATTCGTTCAGTCCTGACATTGTTATCAGCGACTATCGCGTCCGCGGTTTTACGCGCGATGTTGATGGCAAGAAGTACTTCATTGACCATAAGATCAACTCGATCCAGAACTTTATTTCCGACGACATCCGCCAGATGTACCAGATGGTCGACATCAACATCTACCAGGAGAATATCTTCTGCACGAAGATGATCCTCAAAGAGTTCGATCTCGACAATTACCTTTTCGGTTCGGCGAAGAAAGATTTTATACCTGGTGAAAAAAAGAAGATCAAGCAGAGCCTCAAGCGTGAAATGAACGAGATATTCTACGGGCGCAACATACCGAAGATGTGACAATGGTTTTGTGAAGGCCTTCTTCTCAGAACAATACGACGATATCTACTTTAATCACGAAAATCCCGAAGCCGAAAAAGATTTCGTTTTTATCCGCGGCAATAACCTGCAGGCACGCCTTGAGCGCAGTGGCGACCTGACAGTAGCGGAGCTTGGTTTTGGTTATGGCCTCAACTGCGCACTGCTCATCACTGCAGCACGCGAGGCAAAATTTTCCGGCCGCCTGCATTTTTATTCGGTTGAAGAGAACCTGCCCACTCTGGACGACGCGCTCACGCTGTTGCCAAAGCTTGGCCGTGCACGGGAAGCTTATGCAGAACTGTGGCAGCACCGCGACGCACTGAATCGAGGCGAAACTATAACACTTTCCAACGTACACGTCAGGCTCCATTCGGGTCAGGTCGGAGAATTTCTGGCGCAGGCTGAATTCTTCGCCGATGCCTGGTTCTTCGATGGATTCTCTCCGGCGAAAAATCCTGAAATGTGGAGCGCCTCCGTGTTTACCACGGCATTTGCCCGCACGCGCGGACAAGGCTCGTTTGCCACCTATAGCTCCGCCGGCTGGGTGAAGCGCAACCTGGTTGCTGCAGGCTTTAGTGTGAAGAAGGTTACCGGCTTTGCCGGAAAACGCGAAATGTTGACGGGTACAAAAAATCAGAATGCGCAGGCGTGATATTTGCAATGCACTGTGGCGTGAAGCCTTTGGCGTGCTGCCTCCAGCGACCCGCGTTATTGTCGCCGGCGCCGGCCCCAGTGGATTGCATCTGGCATCGGCGCTGGCGGCGCAGGGTCTGAGCGTTACGGTCTATGAACCTGCGCGCTGTGGCGGCGTGCGTATACCGCTGCTGCATGCCTGCAATCTGCGCAAGGCGGGTTCGGCGCTCTGGCAGACCGCAGCGCTTTTTGCACGCACCTGGTACGCCGATGACGCGCTGCAGCCTGCGCTCGAGCGGCATTCCGGGCCGTTCGGCGAATATTTCTCCATTCACACGCGCACATACCTGCAGCTGTTGCGGCGGCATGCGCTGGCCGTAGGAGTTCAATTCGTTCGCTCGCCTCTGCCCGCAAAGACAGACTCGACCGTTTTTATCGCTACCGGTGCCGCGGCGCAGAGCGCTCCGC
The DNA here is from genome assembly GCA_049323535.1 of Spirochaetota bacterium. Lineage (GTDB taxonomy): Bacteria > Spirochaetota > Leptospiria > Turneriellales > Turneriellaceae > Turneriella. The sequence goes on from JBMOPL010000010.1 coordinate 263,383, forward strand.
CTGCTGCCTGGTCAGCAGCTCTGGCACCGCTACCAGGATGGGAATCTTACTTTGCCATTGGCGCGGCAGGTAAACCCGTAGCACAGGAACTGGCGAAGAGCGACCTGCGGACCAATTATTTCACCCACCGAAGCCGCGCCGGATTTATTCATCTGAACGGTACCGGACGCGCAGCTGCAAAGGACTTTGCCGCTGGCCTGCACCCTGGCCATCGCCATGCGCTGCTGCACGGCACGCGGCTGACGACCCGCGACCGCCTGCCGCTTGTCGGTTTTTCGCTGCCCGCCACGGTGACCGATTTTGCTGTGCTGCGGGGTGCGGTTCTGCAGGGGCGCCTGGGCGAACTGCTGCACGAACAGCCCGCCAGGTTCTTTTTTACCGGTATGGGTTATCATGCCATGACGTATTCGCCGTTTCTCGCTGACCGGGTCGCAAAATGGCTTACCGGCCAGGCTGCACAGGATGAAATTCTCCTTGGCGCACTGACGCCTGCCCGGTTTCTCCCCCGATAAGACATGCCTCTCTCTGACCGCGCCTATTCGATGTCTTTTCACACACGCGATGCAGATTTTCGGGCAGTATTTGTCTCTGCTGCCGAGGCGATCAATGCGGCTACTGCGCAGGTACACGTCGACGAAAAGGCCTTCTACCACTTCAGCGAGCTGGTCGTCTGTGCGAATCTGCTCGCTGGCCAGTTTCGCGACGTGCAGGATATCACGCTCGACCTGACGACGCCCAAGTACCTGCGCAACCTTGTCGTCGAAGCCACCCCGGAAGGTATTTTCCGCGCCACGTGCCAGACCAGTGAAGATCTGGCTTCCGTGGTCGACCCCGCACAGATTGACGAAGATGTGGGCAGCGGCCTGCTGCATGTCAGCAAACGGTATGCACGTATTCCCGAACCGACACGCAGTACGGTAGGCAGTCGCAGCAAAGCGATTCCCAACCTGGTGCAGCAGTACCTGCATGAAAGCGAGCAGATTGCGACGCTGATGCTCACCGGCATGAAACTGCGGCAGGGTTCGGGTGGTAACATTGAAGCAGACAAGTGCTTTGGTTTGCTCATTGAAGCATTGCCCGATGTCTCAGAGGCCAAGAAGTTTATCCTGACCGACAACCTCGAGCGGCTCGAATCGCTGACGAAATACTTTGGCGGTCCTGCAGCAGACGCGACGGAAAGCAAGGACGTGATGGATCTGCTCGACGATATTTATCCCGGTGAACAGTGGATTGAGACCTCTGAAGTGGCGCTCGTTTACCGCTGCCGCTGCCACCGCCAGGGTTATCTCGACAGGCTTGCCCACATGGCGCGCCGCGACATTGGTGAAATATTCGGCGAGCAGAAAGAAATCGAAGTGCGCTGTGGCTACTGCAAGAATGTATTCAATTACACCAGGGCAGAAATAGAAGAGCACATGAAAAAACTGTAGTTTTGCCGCGGCGCGGCAAAACTACATACCTTAGAAAATCAGCTTCGAACCGAGTTGAACTCCCATCGCGTTGTCTGTGCCGAAGGGCGTGTCAGTAATGATACCCGGGGTAGAGTAGAAGTTGCCAGGCAGAAACACACCGGCCCTGAAATAGAGAGTCCAGTAGCGGTTGACTGCCAGGTCCGCGCTGAAGTTCACCTCGTGTCCCAAAACCTTACCGAGGCGATCCTGCGCTTTCAGGACGACGCTCGTGATGGAAGATGTCGTGCCATTGGCGCGCGCCTGTGCGTAGAGTGCGCTCGAGCCGGTATCGACGGCGAGCCAGTAATCGAGGCCGAAGCGCAGCTTCTGCCAGAGAGTTGTACCGACTCCAAGGTGGGCAAAGGCGGTTGCCGCCTTGCGTTCGTACTCGTGCGGAAAATCGGAGATACCGGCGGAATCGGTGTAACTCGAGGGCCTGACGCCATAAAAGCGGCTCATGATGATGCCCCCGAGGCGGCTGCCCTTGAACGAGGTAAATCCATGCGAGGTCTGTATGCCATTCTCGTTATACTTGCTTCCCGAAACGTACATGCCATCGGCATTCAGGTCGAGATCGAGCGAGGGAATTACCCGCGGTAATTCAAAGCTACCGCCACCGCCAAACGCATATCCGTTCGTGTCGACATCCTGGCTCTCGTTCGCCGCGGTTGGCAGGCGACGGTCGATTCCCGTAGAGACAGCCGCATCGGCGAACGTTTTGATGATGTAGCGCTTGCGCGGCAGGTTAAAGAGAAAACGTGTGCCAAACATCATGTTGTAGTCGTTGTCGGCAAAGTTGCCCGATGCACCCAGGTTCGAGCGGTCAGAACCGCCGCGGCTCACCGCACCGTAGCGCGCGCCAAAGGCATAGATTTTGTTCTGCAGCAGGTCGCCCGTGAGGGGGCCTTTCCAGTTGAGCAGGTTGCGTGAATCCCACACGAAGCCCGCGCGCAGCACATTGGTATCGCCATCGAAATAGCGGACGCGCTGGTTGTCATGTGAGAAGAAGCGTACGTAGTTTGCGTGCAGGGTCGGGTCAGCACCGAGCTGGAACGCATCAAACGCCATGATGCGAAATCCACCCAGCCGCGAACTTGCGTAGTTGAAAGTCACTGCGTCGAGATAATCCTTGAGAAAGTAGTCGTATACTTCGCCACCGATCTCGAAGAACTGGCGGCCGATTTTCAGTGACAGGTCGTGCCGTTCATTCTTGAAAATCACATAGTGCAGGTGCAGTTCACCGAAGTTGAATGGATCGGCGCCCACGGGGGTCGAAGACGAGCTGTTGTTGGAGCTCGAACCGCCCAGCTGGTCATGCCCCCAGAAACCGTTCTTGAAAATGTCGACGCGGAAGTAGAGGTCATCGGTAAGCGGAAAAAACATGTTCACGTAAAAACGCGAAAAGGCGAGCGTCATTTTGTCGTCGGTGTTCTGTATGGTCGCCACCGTAGACTCGTCGAGTTTGCGCAGGTCAGTATTGTTGAAGCCTGCACCTTCAGCGATGAAGCCAATCTGGTACTCCATACGCTTGAGAATGGCATCTTTATCTTGCTTGTCCCCAAACACGTTTTCGCGTTTGTCAATCTGCGGTACGCCGAACGGCAGGTCGTCGACTTCTTTGTCTACATCGCTCTTGAGCTTGCGCGCGGGCAGCAGCGCCTCGCGTGCGGTGGCCGGCGCGAGATCAGAACCTTTTTCATCGGTCGTGACCTCGTCTGGCTTTGCGAGTTTCACCTTCTCGGCATTCTCAGTGGGCTTCTTCGCCGCTTCGGGATCAAGCTTCTGCGCAAATAGCGCAGCAGCAGCTGAAAGCAGCGCCGCGGCGCAGCAGGCACGAAAAAAGAGCACGGTGTATACGCTCAGTCTTCGAGTACGCGGCCGCGGTACATCAGCCCAGCGAATGCGGCACCCAGTAAAGGTGCAACGATAAAGACCCAAAGCTGTGCCATTGCCTGCCCGCCGACGAACAGCGCGGGGCCGAGGCTACGTGCCGGGTTCACAGAAACACCCGTGATGCGAATACCGACCAGGTGAATGAGTACAAGAGAAAGACCGATCGCGAGCCCCGCGAACTTTTTTGCCGCGCCGCTGCTCGTTGAACCGAGTATCACCACCAAAAAGATGAAGGTCGCGATTGCCTCGAACAAAAATGCGGATTCCAGGTTAAATCCCCCCTGGTAGCCCGGGCCGAAGCCGTTTTGCCCCAGGCCGCTCACCGCGAGTTTGTAAGCCGGATCACCCAGCGCAATCGCATAGACCAGCGCCGCGCCGACAATCGCTCCCAGGGACTGAGCAATCACGTACCCCAGTAGGCGACGCCCGCTGAGGCGGCCCGCAATGTAGGCACCGACGCTCACCGCAGGGTTAATGTGGCAACCGCTGATCGGGCCGATCGCATAGGCCATCGCCAGCAGCGCAAGGCCGAACGAAAAAGAGATACCGACGATACCAATGGAAGCGCCGGCAAAAACCGCGCTGCCGCAGCCGAACAGCACAAGGGTCGCCGTACCGATAATTTCTGCGATATAGATTTTCATGGGCTCACCTCAGCGTAACCGAGGGGAGCGTCAACCTATTTGCTCGCCGGCCTGGTTTACAGTGGCAATCTCTGCCGCAGGGGGATTTTCTACGGTCACGGGGAGGAACACCTGGAGAGCCACTTGTCCGATTGCCTTTGTTGCTGCCGCATCGGTGGCACCGGCAATCAGGCCGCCCGCAACTGGAACCAGTCGCGCGAGATTACCGGCCTGCGCCAGGCCCAGGCGCGCCATCAGCCTCGCGGCAGCACTGCTGCTCATGCGGCGTGCTACTTGCCCGGTCAGCCGCATGATGGCCGCAGTCGTCAGGCGCTGGCCCAGTTTGATGCCGGCTTCCTTGAGTACCTCAGCGGCGGCCGAACCGAGTAGTGTTACGTAGATGAGTGTACGCACCTTGTCAGACCGGACGTCATAACCCGCCATGATCGCGATTGCGGCAACCATCCGCAACTGCAGGTAGATGACGCTGGAAATATTTGCCGGTATCGCGACGGGTAAGGTACCGATGCCGCCGAGATTGGTGACGAAACCTGATGCTGCGGCCTTTGTCATTTGCCAGCCGATGAGGTCGGCCGCCGCGCGGCGCGCATCGCCTGCATTTTGCGCGAGGTATTCCTGCGCGAGTCGCTCGGCGGGTGTAAACACTCCGAAGCCATTTAATACCTGGGCATACGCCGTATCGAGCAGGCGCTCCATTGCCCCCTGGTTATCTTGCGGAAGCGAGGTATCCATCGTTTAGTGGCCTATTCGTTTTCGTCGTCGCCAGGTCGTTTCGGGCGGCCTTTACGCATGCCCTTTTTTCCGCGCGGGCAGTCGGGGCACATCTCGGCGTGCTTCTCGCGCATCTTACTATGGTGCTCCTTTACCTCCGCAGCCGTGATGGAGCCGTCCTTGTCGGCATCCATCTCTGCGAACCGCTGCTCGTGGTGTGCCTGCCATTCTTCTTTCGAGACTTTTCCATCTTGATTGGTGTCCATCTTCTCGAGCATACGGCCGGGCATTCCGCCTGCGCCCTTGCGGCCCGGTTTGCCCGCAGGTTTTTCCGCCTGCAGCGCAAAGCCAGAAAGAACGGAGACGAGCATGAGAACGAAAATTCTTTTCATAGTAGCATAGGCTGTACCGCGCCGGGCGGGCCGGCAAGCGTTATTTGACGACTTGAAAGTTCTGTCCGCTAGGTCATCGATCCGGACTATTTCCCCATCCGGTGCAGAAGCATGATCTAGAGGCATTTATCACCTGGCGCACTGCTGAAGGCATGATTCGCACTGAGGCAAAACCGGGAATTGACATCGAGCTCCGCCACGCTGTGGAAAACAGCCTGGTCGTGAACGAGCTGTGCCGCGGCCGTTTGCGGCCACTGCTCATTAACCTCAGATACCTGCAGTCCATCAGCTCGGAAGCACGCGCTTATTTTGCGGCGAGAGACCGGAGTTCATTCGTCAATGCCTTCGGCTTTCTCGTGCATTCCCGGTTTCAGAAAATGGTCGGAAATATCTTTATCCAGTTTAACCGGCCCCGTGTCCCGGTCAGGCTGTTTAACGACGAGCAAGAGGCTGTTGCATGGCTCAGCCAGTTCTTGCCCGAAGAACAAGGGCGCTCCGCTACCGGGCGCAATTGATTGACACGGCCCCTTGATTACCCGGTCGTCAGTGCCATGATCAATATTGACGGCATTGTGCAGGCGATCCAGTCGATCCACGAACCGTGGACGTACCTGATTGTCTTTGGCATTCTGCTGCTCTGCGGTTTTGGTTTACCGATACCCGAAGACATTACCCTCATCGCCGGGGGATTGATGGCCTATTATGGCAAAGCGAACGTGTTTGTCATGATTGGCGTTGGCCTGGCTGGTGTCATGCTCGGCGACGGGGCAATGTTCCAGATAGGCAAACGATTTGGCTACCGCGTTTTCGAATGGCGTTGGATGTCGAAGATCATGCACGCAGACCGCCTCGAGTCGGTGAAGCAGAACCTGCAGAACCACGGCTACAAGGTAATATTTTCCGCGCGATTTATGCCGGGTGTACGCTCGCTCGTCTTCTTGTCGTCGGGAGCCCTGGGAATCCCTTTTCGCGTATTCCTGTTATTCGACGGCCTCGCGGCAATGATATCTGTGCCAGCGATAGTTTACTCGTGCTATTTTTTTGGCGACCAGATTAACAATGCCGTCGGCGTTATCAAGAATGTCGAACAGGCGATCGTCGCCCTGATCGGACTCGGTATTCTCTATTTTCTGGTGAAGTATTTTGTTAAGAAGATACGCCAGGCAAAGAGTACCGAAGAGACCTGACCCAATACCTCAGGCGTTCACATGCACGGCTTTGGACCATGGCCCAAAGTTTTCACCGACGATTGCCCGCACGCGGTACGTATTGGTCTGCCGGCGTACCGGCAGCACGTCAGGACATTCGCTCAGTAGCAGGGAACGGCTGATATACACCCAGCGTTCACCCTGGTCGTCCCAGCGGGTTACCTGGTAGCCGCTGGCCCCGGGGACATCGCGCCAGTCGACGAGTACACGTCCCGACTGGTAGATTGCCTGCACATTCTGTATGACCGCATTCTCCGGTGAAACCGCTGTGACTTCCGGTCGTTCTGCGATGGTGCGTTGGCGCCTTTCTTCGGCCATGCTCTTCACCTGCTCAGCGACCTCGGGAAATTTGGAAAGCACATTGTCGAAAGTGTATTTGTCGAGAGTGTACAGGTCACAGTACTCGGCCGCGCGAACACTCGCAGTACGCTCGCTGCTAAAGAGCAGTGCGATCTCGCCGAAGAACGCGCCGTCAGTTAACGTTGCGTAGACGGTCTGCCCGTCTTCCGAGACTATTTCTACTTTGCCGCGACTTATAAAGTACATCTGGTCGCCCATTTCGCCCTTGCGGAAAATGTAATCACCCGGGGTAAACAGCAGGGGTCGAAGATTGAGCACGATCTGGCGTATCAATTCGTCGGGAGCCCCCTTGAACATGGGGACTTTTTCAATGATGTCGCGGTTGAGATGCAGTGCGACCTGTAGCTTGAGCGACTGCGGCAAATCCTGAAGCACGGCTGATTCATCAAAGCCGCGCCGGTTATTCCAGAGGTAGTCGTAATACGTACGGATGTTGTCCTGCAGATCCTGCGGCACGTCGCGGTACTGCAGAAATGTCTGGATTTTTTCCAGTTTGGCACGAAACTGAGTTCGTGCAAGGTCGCTGTTTGCCAGCAAGCTCGCCAAATTACCGATGATGTAACCGTACATACCGGCGCCTATCAGCTGGACAAACATCGTATAGAGCGTCTGTATGTTTGAAGTCGGAGTGATGTCGCCATAACCAATCGTCGTAATGGTCGTAATCGTCCAGTAGAGCGCCCTGATGTAATTCGTTACCGCATCGGCCTTTTCGTCAATTTTGCCCAAGGCAATCCAACCGCACGAAATCCAGTGCGCGATGACCAGCACGATGAAGACAGTGAATATCAGCCTGACAATGCCGGGGTTGAGCAGGTCTTTCTTGTTGGTCCTCTGCAAGAAGGGGAGTATGTGGTGAATGCGCAGCATGCGCACCATCAGCAGTATGCGTATATAGCGCGGTGAAAACAGTCGCAAGGAACGGGCAGCATTGCTGAGTTCTGATAGCCAGCCACCCGCGAATATCAGGTCAAATGGAGTCGCAGCGATAAAATCCACGATAAACCACGACCGAAGATAACGCACGGCAATTTCCTTGCGCGAGGTGATTTCTTCACCATCGATCGTAATGGTGGTGAAGAACGTCACGATGATGTCTACGGTAAAAATAACCGGGTAGACAAAGCCAACCACTTGCCGCCAGCCTGCCTTAGGATACTGCAAGGCAAGCTGGAGGGGGACTTCAATTGCTGCAAAAAGCGTAAAACCCAGTAACAGCGCGTCGAAGTAACGCTTATAGGTATTGTCCTGCCTGATCATACCGGGTAGCTACCCGGTATATTGTCGTCAACGGCGGAGAGCGAACTTGACGGAGGTCAGGCGATGATCTCGTGACGCTCCCTGAGTTCACTGATCGCCGCTTCGCGTAGCTGTTCGAGGCGCGTTTCGGCCTTCTTACGCCGCGACTTGGCGGCCGGCGAATTGCCTTCTTCGGTCGTCGCCAGCATGTCGCGCACAATCGGCATCAGGTGCGCTGACGCCAGCTGTCGCGGCAGAAAGACATAATCGGCACCGGCTTCGTACATTTTCAGCGCGCTTTCGGGGTTTTCCGCCGTCACGATAATTTTCGCATGTGGGGCAATATCTTCGATCTGCTTAATCAGCTTCGTATTGCTTGTCCCAACCAGTATCGTGTCGGGAATCGTTGAAATCGCGACCTTGGTGTGGTGCAGGCCAACGTGGTGCAATGTGTCGATATGCCCAATGTCGCCATAGACGGCAGGTATGCCGAGGCTCTTGAGTTTCGAGTGCACTGTCTGGTTAAAATCGACCACGACAATTTTTTCTTTAAGACTGTTCTTGCCGGTGTCTTCGACTGCATCGGTAACGAACGAGCTCGCGACCTTAAAGAAGCCGAGCAAGGCAATATCTTTGTTGAGCTCTTGTTCGATAGGTTCGACAAATTTCTGTTTGTCTTTGAGGCCGACCAGTTCGAATACCCGCGTAATTTTCCCCTGCAGCTGCTGGTTGTATTTGATCATGTACGGTGCAAAGATCGATGTAATAACAAAAGTGAAGATGATGATCGAGAGAATATCAGAGGAAATGTGGCCTGAGGCCAGGCCCAGTGCCGCGATAACGAGCGAGAACTCGCTGACGTTTGAAAGGTTCAGCGAAGTCAGAATACTCACGCGATTGCCGTTCTTCAGGCTGAAAAGAACCGGGTATATAGAGAGAAAGCGCGTCAGAATCACAAAAGCTGCCACGATGACGGCAATGCCTACCAGGTTGATGTGCGTCACCGGGTTGGGGATCTTCATGCCTAGCGAGACGAAGAAGATGGTAATAAAGAAATCGCGCAGCGTGATGGTCTTTGCGACGACGTCGAGGTTATAAGGAAAAGTGGAAATGGAAACTCCCGCAATCAGCGCTCCCATTTCGAGCGACAGGCCAAAGCCCAGTGCTGCCGCGCAGACCGCAAAGCACCAGCCGACAGACATGAGCAGGGTAAGTTCGGGTATTTTCGCGATGCGGCTGAAGAGCGCGGGCAAAACGTATTTGCTCATCGCGACACTGATTGCCACGAGAACACCGGCCTTGGCAAAAGAGAGCAGAATCTGCAGAATCTCCGGGTTGGCAAGGTTGGGCTGTACGCCGAGCACCACGATTGCCCAGATATCCTGGAAGACGAGCACACCGAGCGTCAGCCGGCCGGCGAGCGTGTCGAGTTCGAATTTGCCGTAGAGCAGTTTGACGACAATAGCTGTCGAAGAAATGCCGCAGCACACGGCGAGGTAGAACGCGTCGTACTTCCCTCCGCCCAGTTGAAATCCGATCAGCTGAAAAAAGAGAATTCCCAAACCCGCGCAGATCGCAAATTGCGTGATGCCGGTGAGGATCAGCGACTTACCCGACGCCTTGATTTTTTTCAGGTCGATCTCCATACCGATCATGAAGAGCAGCAATATGAGTCCGAGCTCGGAGATTGTGGAGATGTCTTTTTCGGTTTTGATCAACCCGAGGCCAAAGTTGGGGCCAATCAGCGCACCGGCGGCAAGGTATGCCAGAATCAGCGGCTGCTTCGCGACATGACCCAGGTATGCGAGAATCGTTGCAACCAGTATGGTCAGCCCGATGTGCATGAGCAGGTCGTGTACTGGGTCGTGGTGGCCATCGGCCGCTGCAAAGAGCGCACCCGACAACGAAACAAAAATTGCGGCGGTCACAAAAAAACGCTTCATAGAGCTCTCCAGATCAAAAACTGAGCAGCCGTCCCAAAAAGGGAACGGCTGTGTACACAAGAAATATCGGTCTTTTATCCCTCAAACCTGACCTTTGGACCTTCTGGCTAGGCGGTCGTCTGCGAAGAGCGCGTCCGTGCGCGCAGCCGACCTTGTAACATCCTGTTACCCGGGCAATTTGGTGGCTACAAAACCTGGATTTACACTGTGGTGTTCGAGGTAACCCCTGAGGACCGGGTCTGCGTTGACGGGGTACATTTCGCGGAAACGCAGCCAGTCGAGAATGCAGTACAGGGTCAGCTCCGACATGCCGATGCGCTCTTCGACCGTGAAGTAGTGGCCATAGAGCTGCGATTTAAGCCAGGCAAGGATGGATTCAACCCGTGCCATCTGCTTTTTCAGGTAAGCGACATCGAGCACTGCCACGCCGTCCTTTTTCAGGTAGAACACATTAATAGCCGATTCGACACAGCCATCGGCCGCGGTGACCAGGTTGCGTTCGCGCCAGTACTCATTTCCGTCGGGCCGGCGAAGGAGCTTCGGGCTGCCCTTGTATTTTTCGGTGAGGTAGTCAATGATCGTGTGGCTGTCCCAGATGACCATGTCGTCGATTTCGACGCAGGGTACCTTCCAGATCGGGTTCTTGTCGCGCATGGCATTCTGGCCTTCTTCGGTAAGCGAATCGACCATCTCGAAGCTTTGCCCTAGCTGGTGGCAAAGGAAGCGCACGCGGCGGACGAAAGGTGAAGTAATACTACCGTAAAGTTTCACAGCTACTCTCCTCAGTCTGCGCCGATGATTGGCTTCTTATACGAATACAGTCCGTGCACTCCACCCTGCGCCTGTGCGGCGAGGGAGCGCGGCTCGAAACGCAGCTTGCGTGTGTGCAGTGCCTTGTGCAGCGAGGCAATGTCGCGGCAGCCCATGTCCTGCAGCGCATGCCGTACGCCCTGCATCAGGTACGGTACAAACTCGAAGAGTGAACCTTTGTCGACCACTGCGCCAGAAACACCCTGTGCGACTTTGATCTTCTGGTCTTCGACGTTATAGCGCTTAGCTCCGCCACCAGAACCTTCCATTGCCTCGATCGAGGCCATGCCCCTGAATTTCTTGAGGCGCACACCGTTCTCGTAGAAGTATTCGCCCGGGGCTTCTTTGCTGCCCGCGAGCAATGAACCGACCATCGCGGCGCTGCCGCCGACCGCGAGTGCTTTTGCAATGTCGCCGATGTTCGCGATTCCACCGTCGGCGATGACCGGCACTTTGTATTTCGCTGCCATCTGTGCGGTGTAATAGACTGCCGTCGCCTGCGAGCGGCCGCAAGCCATGGTATCTTGCGTGATGCAGATAGAACCCGGTCCCATGCCGATACGCAGTGCATCTGCGCCGGCCTTGATAAGCGCCTCACCCTGTTCACGCGTCACGACATTGCCCGCCATAACATCCACTTCGGGGTGTTTCTTCTTGAGTTCTTTGAGCAGGTCGATCTGGAACTTAGAGTATCCTTGCGCCGAATCGATCACGAGCAGGTCGACACCGCGCGCGATCAGCATGTCGATGCGTTCACGGTCGTGCGGGTGCGTCGAAGTTGCAGCACCGACGCGCAGCCGCTTCTGTGCATCTTTGGTGGCGAGCGGATACTCCTTGTTCTTCACGAGATCGGTGCGGCTCATGAGCGCAACGAGGCGACCTTCTTTATCAATAATGGGAAGCTTACCTTTCTTTGACTTGCGCAGTATTTCATTCGCCTGCATCAGTGAAACTCCTTTGGCAGCTGTAACCAATTCAGTGGTCATTACCTTTGCTAAAGGAATACTGCGGTCACGTTCGAAGTCGACATCGCGGTTCGCGACAATACCGACGAGCCTTGTGCGGAGCGTACCGTCTTCTGTGATCGGAACTCCGCTGAAGCCGTAACGCTCCGCAATATTGTCGATGTCTGCGATGGTGTGTTTGGGTGACAGCACGATCGGGTCGGTGATAAATCCGTTTTCGTAGCGCTTCACGCGCTCGACCTGTGCAGCCTGGTCTTCGATCGAGAGGTTGTTGTGGATGATGCCGATGCCGCCGAGCAGCGCGAGGCTGATCGCCATTTTGCTTTCTGTCACCGTATCCATCGGCGAGCTGATCAGGGGAATCTTGGTTTTTACATTGCGTGAAACCATTGTCTCGAGGTTCACGTCCTGGGGGGCGAAATCGATATACCCGGGTAGGATCAGGAAGTCCTTGTAGGTGATTCCCTGGTCTTTTTCGAAAATTTCTGCTGCTGAAAAACCGTCCTGGTAGCCTTTCGACGAGGACTTTGCTGAACTGCTGCGCGCCATGTGATAGGTTCAGGAAAAAAAACAGGCGGTCAAGTTTATTCAGGGTGTGTGTCCGGTTTGTGTTGAGATGTCGTGGATGAAGAGCTGGTTTTTTCGGAGTATTTTGTATGCCTGCCAATACCTAAGGCCACTAGGAGCATTAATCTCAGTTTCGCATTGGTAGGTAATAAAAATTTCAGGTTGGGGGTTTGGACGGCGCATGAAGCGCCTCTGCCAGTAGGCTGAATTTCTGCTCGCGCGCCTGCATCCAGGCATTGGGGTTCGCAGGTACTCCTCCAAAAGGCGGGGTAAGAACATCCGTATAGAAAAGTCCAGCATACGCGAAATCGACTCGCCCGAATGAATCGCTCTTTGCCAGAGAATAGAGTAGAGCAGGCGATCAGCATACCAGGCAACCCGAACGTACTTTTCGCCCTTTGTAGACCGATTGTAGCGCCTAGCGGTAGCTGACTTGAGCCTGGTACCCCTCCAGTGTCGCAGGTAGACCTTTGCCAGGCGGCGCAGCAGCTCCGATTCGGACCACGCAATCCCATTACGAAGCAGGATTTTTCTGGCGGCCGTTAGCCGCCGCTTGGAGGCAGGTCGAAGCGATATCGAAGTGGAGTGGTATTCGAGGGGGGAAATATCTTGCATCCTATATATTAAATACCAGAAAATAGGCGGATTTTCTCACCGTTTTGGAATTTTTTGGTAGGTACCAAAAGAAATTTTCTGCCTGAAGTGACAGATTCCGCTCTCTTCTTTACCCCCTGTCTCGAAGGCTGATACTGCCATATGCAAGCATCACCCTTTACGGCACATCCCTGGCATGGAGTCGCACGGGGGGCTGAGGCGCCTGCTGTCGTTACGGCGTTCATAGAAATAGTGCCCTCCGATACCATCAAATACGAAATCGATAAGGCCTCGGGGTTGATGAAAGTCGATCGGCCGCAGAAGTATTCTTCGCTCTGCCCGACGCTCTATGGGTTTATTCCACAGACGTACTGCGATGAAAACGTCCGCCAGCTGGCGCGTGACAAAAAAGTTTTGCGCGGCGACCGCGATCCGCTCGACATTTGTGTGTTAACAGAGCGTTCCATTACCGGCAACGGCTTTTTGGTGCGCGCACGACCCATAGGGGGATTGCGACTGATCGACGATGAAGAAGCCGATGACAAAATCATTTCTGTCATGGCTGAAGATCCGCTGTATGCGAACATTAACTCGCTCAAAGAAGCGCCGCAGGCGCTGATCGACCGCATACGCCATTATTTTTTGACCTACAAGGACTTTCCCGGCAGAAAACAAAAAGTCGAAATCGGGGCCGTCTATGAACGCGACGAGGCACTCAACGTCATTCAGGCGTCGATTACCGACTATGATTCCAAATTCCGTGGCGCCTGACCCCGCAAATTTGACTAGCAGGGCATCATGATCAGTCTGCAAAATTTGGGGATGTCTTTCGGCGCGCGTGAACTGTTCACGGGAGTTTCACTGCACCTGACGGAAGGCGTCCGCTATGGTATAACGGGTGCGAATGGTTCTGGCAAATCGACGCTACTCAAACTTATCGATGGCCGCGACCATGCATCAGAAGGCAAAATCGACATCCAGAAGGGCGCGCGCATTGCTTTTCTGGAGCAGAATCTGCCCGTGGGTGAAACCGAGACCGCTGTACAGATCGTCATCGGCGGCGATCGGGCGCTCGCCAAGGCACTGAAAGAGCGTGAAGATCCCAACCTCGACCCCGTGCACGCCGGTGAAATCGAAGAGGTTATTCTTTCGCACGATGGCTACCGGGCTGAGTCAGAGGCTGCTCGCCTCCTTTCGGGGTTAGGGTTACCCAACGAGGTTCATACTATACCCGCGCAGAAATTATCGGGTGGTCAGATGATGCGTGTCCTCATTGCGCGCGCCCTTTTCGCCAAGGGCGATATCCTGCTGCTCGACGAGCCTACCAACCACCTTGACATGCCGGGTATTAAGTGGCTCGAGCATTTTCTTCTTTATGAGTACCGCGGCATGCTGCTGCTGATCACGCACGACCGGGGTTTCTTGTCTGCGCTCTCAGAGCAGATTCTCGACGTCGACTACAAGACCATTACGCTCTATAACATGAACTACAACCGCTTTGTCGGTGCGCGCCTGCTCGCAGCAGAGCAGAAAGAGCGCGAGGCCGATGCGGCAAAACGCAAGATCGCCGAACTGCAGGAATTCGTCGACCGATTCAAGGCGAAAGCTTCAAAAGCACGACAGGCGCAGTCGCGGGTTAAGCAGATCGAAAAGATCGACGTACCCGAAATTATTCCCTCGTCGCGCCGTAAGCCCTCGTTCTTCTTTCGCTACGAACGTGAACCTGGTCGTGATATACTGAACGTCCGCGGCGTGGGCATGAGCTTCACAGAAGATATGCTTTTCAGCGATGCGGAGTTTCAGCTGCGCAAGAACGACAAGGCGGCTATTGTCGGACCCAACGGTCACGGTAAAACAACCCTACTCAAGATTATCGCCGGTGAATTAACGCCCAAAGCGGGCACTGTGCACTTTGGCCACGAGGTGCGCATGGGCTATTACGCGCAGGTACACGAAGACCTGCGCAAATTACCGACACCAATGTACGAGCACCTGTACGACCAGCATTCGACCAAGCCTATCAAAGACGTGCGTACAGCACTTGGGCACATGCTTTTCGAGGGCGACGAACAAAAGAAAAAGCTGAGCGCCCTTTCGGGTGGAGAGATGGCGCGGTACGTCTTTGCCGACCTGATGCTGCAGAAGCCGAATTTTCTCGTGCTCGACGAACCGACCAACCACCTGGACATCGAGGGCATCGAAGCACTCGAAGATGCACTGGTAGACTATAAAGGTACGGTTCTTATGGTCAGCCACGACCGTGCCTTTATCAAGCGTGTCTGCAACCGCGTTTTTGAACTCAAGAATGGCAGCCTGCAGGAGCTTCTCGGTGGTGTTTCTGCGCTCGATATTTTTGAAGACGAAGCAGATAAGCCGGTGCCGACTGCCCGGCAGAAGACCGAAGCTGCCATGGCTGCCGAGTCTGCCGCACCGCAGAAAGAGCTCAGCTACGAAGAGCGCAAGCGGCTGAAAAGTGAAGCCGGTAAGATGCAGACGCGCATCAAGAAGCTCGAAGAAGAAATTGCGCAGTTTGAAACCGACATTAAGGCTCTCGATGCGCTTTTTGCCGATGGTGGAAAAGTGCAATCTCTTGGTCCGGACGAGTTGCGTACGAAGACCGAAGAGCGTGCCAGCAAGCAGAAGAGTCTTGAAGAACGCATGGCCGAGTGGGAAAAACTTTCTGCCGCCGGGGCATGAACCAGTCACCCGGCTGGTAGTTTTGCCCGACCTTTCGCTTTACAGCCCGCTCGGGTGGTCCATCGGGGCAAATGGGCAGCATCACGCGATATATCGGTTCCTTTTTCGGCTCACTGGCTGAGCGCCTGGTGGTCTTTTTCGTCGCGTTGTTCCTGAGTCAGGCACCACAGTATATGAATCTCTATCTCAATGTTTTGAGTGGCGCCAGGGCCGCCCATGAAAAATCTGTGGCGACGCTGACAGAGAAGGCGCAGGAGCTCGACATGACGGTGCAGCAGTTCATCGACGACCTGCTCAAAGCAGACAGCAAGGTGTCGAAGAGTTCAGGCCAGGTGCACCAGAAGCAGCTGGCAGATTTCGAAAATACCAAGCGCGCTTTTGAAGCGCTGAAAAATGCCACAGCTTTTACGAGGCCCTTTGTCTTCATCAAACACGTCGACTGGTCACTGGCCAAGAACGTGCAGTTTCAGCCTGCATTCCCCCTGACTCTCGAGGCGCTGATGTACGTAGTTGTGGGCATTGTTCTTGGAATGATTCTGTATCGCGCGCTCCTGTTTTTTCCGCGGCGCTTACTCGGTAACAAGGGCGCAGCCGCCTATTGAGCATCAGGCTCGTTTCGCGCGAGCTCCGACGCTCGCTTAATGGTTTGTCGTGAGATAGAAGCGCGCGACGCGGATTTCGAACGGTGTGCCGTCGCTGCGCACCATACTAAAGGTGCCTTCCATGGTGCCAAAATTGGTCCGCAAGGGGCAAAAGCTCGAGTACGAGTAGCTTGCGCCCGGTTCGAGCTCAGGTTCTTCGCCGACAACGCCCGGGCCATAGACATCTTCGCGTTTGCCGTCAGAATCTATGATAATCCAGTGCCGCGCCTTTAATTTTGCCCATTCAGGGCCCTCATTGCTAAGGGTGATGCGGTAGGTAAACAGGTACTGGCCGTTTTCCGGGTCAGACCTCTCAGGCAGGTAGTGCGGCTCGGCCCGAACCCGAATGCCTTCGGTGACGATTTCAGAGCTCGCAGTCGTCGGCATGAGTGCTGGTGGGGGGTGATCACGGGGCGTAAATGATTTTCAACTCCCGGGTCGTGCAGCGCCAACCTGAAATAAATTGACGGAGCGTCTGTATAATGAAGAGACATAATACCTACGGTCGTTTTTGCCGTTTAAGCTATGCTCGCAGAGATATTATCCCGCTACAAGACCGGCTCATCGCTGGTCTTCACCGTTGTCTTTTCGCTCAGCTGCCTGATCTGGAAGTCTAACCTGCTGTCGCGTACCGCGAACAGTGCGAGCCAGGCGCTGGATTTTTTCTCCACCACCTTTTCATCGTTCGGTAAAGGTATGGCGCGCTTCGTCGACAGCTACGGCACCTACGAAACTGTGCGCGCCGAACGCGATGCGCTGCGCGAAAAAGTGAAGTCGAACCTCGACCTGCAGGTCGAGCTGGTGCGCCTGCGCGAAGAAAACAATAAACTCCGCCAGGCGCTACAGCTACCCCCTGTATCAAATTACCCTGTGCTGCAGGCCGAAGTCATTTCGCAGGACCCAGACAACTGGTTTCGGACCATCATTATTAACAAGGGCAGCGCAGATGGCATCGCGACGTACATGCCTGTTGTCGCCCTGCAGACAATCACCCTGCCGGCTGAAGCGGGTAAGCCAGCAGAAACCAAACTTGTGGTTGGCATCGTCGGCAAGGTGATCCAGGTGAACCCGCACTCGGCGCGCATTCTGCCGCTGACCGACCAGTTTTCCCGCATTGGCGTTAACGTGAAGAAGACCGGGCATTGGGCGCTCTTGAATGGTCAAAGCCCGCACCAGGATGCGCCGCTGCTCGACTACCTGAGCCTTGGTGTGTTTATTTCACCGGGTGATGAAATTGTGACATCGGGTGGGGATGGTATCTTTCCACGTGGCCTGCCTGTGGGGACAGTTGGCAAGCGCATCGAGCGCCTTGGCAGTTTCCAGAAAGCAGAGATTCTGCCGACCATCGATTTCAAGAAGCTCGACTTCGTGATTGTGATCCAGAAAAAAGTAGAGACAGAAGCTCTAAACTTCTTGCCGCTCAAACCTGATACCGTCGAAGAGCCGAAGCTGGCCCCCGCGCCACCCGCTCGTAAGACTGATACTGACGCAGCAGATGACGTGAAGCCCAAGGCTAAGGCCGATGCACCAGCTGGTACGCCGAAACCGGCAGCGCCTCCAGGCGACGCCGAACCAGCCGAGGAGACGCCATGATTCTCGAAAAAGTTGTTATCGGCATCGCCATCTTTGTTTCTTATTTTCTGCAGACCAGCGTCGACTTTTTTGCACTGGGCAGTATCAAGCCTGACTTTCTGTTGATTCTGACCGTCTACTTCGCCCTCTATCGCGGCGCTTTTTCGGCGCTCTGGATAGGCTTCTTTGGCGGTCTGCTCCAGGATATTAACCTGGGCGGATACACCAACCTTGTGAAACAGGACATGCAGTATTATATCGGTACTTCAGCGCTGGCGAAAACAATCATCGGCTTTGTCGCTGGCAAGGTAGCGCGTGATATCAATAAAGAAGCGACGTCGCTGATTGTTATTGTTGTTTTTGTCGCCTGCCTGATTAAGGGTATCATCATGTTCTTTACGGTGGCGATTTTCCATAGCAGTGCGCATGCTGCCTCGCTGATCACTATTGTACTGCCTGAAGCACTATTCACGGCAATCCTGTCGATTATCTGGTTCAGGCTGCTGCGCTGGGCTTTTCCGACTGTCGAAAAAACCGAGGGACAGCGTATTATCCGCCGCATTGGTTAGGCAATGGCACAGACGATTCAACAGTTTCAGCTGCGCCAGCGACTAGACCGCCGCGTTACTGGCCTCACGATCTTTACGTTGGTCATGCTCGGCATATTGCTTCTTCGTTTGGTTGACCTGCAGCTGATTCGTGGCGAAGAATTCTTTGAAAAATCCCAGCGCGTCATTCGCCGCGTCGTCGCCCTCACCGCACCGCGCGGCGAGATGTTTGCCCGCAATTATACGAGCCGTGAAAAAGCCACCTATATTGTCTCCAACTCGTCCGCGGTATCACTCAGTGTCATACCTTCGCATTTTCCAAAGAAGAAAGAACTCAAAGAATCTGTGGCTAAGCTGGAGCGATTGTTGCGCTATCCTGAAGGTTCGCTGACGCAGAAAGTTGCCGACAACAAGTACAAAGCGCACGAAGAAATCATACTTATCGAAAACCTCAAGCCCGAGCAGACAACTGTCATTGCCGACTACTATATCACCTTTTCCAAGTTCATTATCCGGCCCATGTCGAGGCGCTTCTATAATCTTGGGGCCTCGGCGGCACACCTGACGGGATATATCGGCCTCCCCAACCAGCGCGAGATTGCCTCCGGTGTGCGTAGCTACCAGTATACGGGTAAGAACGGGCTCGAATCGCAATACGACACTATACTGCGCGGTGAAGATGGCGAAATCGTGCAGATAAAATCGGCGACGGGAGATATTGAAGAACAAAAGGTCTTTCGTAATTTTGTGCCGGGTAATAACCTGATTCTCACCATCGACGCCGATTTGCAGGTTGCTGCCTCGAAGGCCATGGGCGATAAGACAGGTGGCCTGATCGCGATTCGCCCATACACCGGCGAGATCCTGGCAATTGTTTCGAAGCCCGATTTTGATCCCAACATACTCATCGCGCTCGATAACCCTGAACGCCCGGCGCATATACGCACGATTCAGGAGCAGAAAGCCGAGCTCAACCGCGCCATCTCAACCAAGTACCCGCCAGCCTCTACCTTCAAGCCGCTCGTCGCCCTGGCAGGCCTCGAAGAAAAGCGCCTCAATAAATCGGACCACTATTTCTGCCCCGGAAAGTTTGTTCTCAAGAGCAGCTACAAGGGTTCTCCCGACGCAATCTTCAATGACTGGGCCCGGCACGGCGACAATGACCTTGTTGGGGGTATTGCGCAGAGCTGTTCCGTGTATTTCTACGAGGCCGGCTACCGCATGGGTGCCGAGCCGATGATAAAGTATTCGCGCTATTTCCACCTGGGTGAAAAGTCGCAAATCGATCTGCCGAATGAAATTGCCGGCTTTGTACCCGACGGCGCATGGAAAGAAAAAACCTTCAACACACGCTGGTTTGACGGCGACACGATCAATCTCTCCATCGGCCAGGGTTTTATCGAAACCACGCTCGTGGGCATGATCGGCTTCTATTCAGCTGTCGCGACCGGCGGCACCATCTACAAACCTCACCTGATCAGGCAGGTACGCTTCGCCGAAAACGACCAGGTCAAATTTGAAATTAAGCCGCAGGTAGCAGACCAGATACCGCTTTCCAAGTCTGCAGTGCAGTCAGTGCGTGAAGGCCTGCGCGCGGTCACCACACGGGGTACCGCGGCTTCGCTCTTTCGCCTGCCAGGGTTGATACCCGTCGGCGGCAAAACCGGTACTGTACAAACCCGCTCGGGCGACCGTTTCAATAAAGCCTCGCAGCACGCGTGGTTTATCGGCTACGGCCCCTTCGACGGCGAGCCAAAAGATGTGCTCGTGGTCGGCGTCATCGTCGAGCGCGGGGTGGGCGGCGCGGTAGGTGCTGCCCCGATTGCCCGTGACGTATTTCTCAAGTATTCGCAGAAGCTCAAGGCGGGGACAATCGACTAATGGACAGATTTGCACGTCTCGATTGGGTCTCGATTTTTCTGGCAGTGGCGGCCACACTCGTGGGAGTAATTGCCCTCTACGGCGGCGGTGTAACAGGTGAAGACCTGGCACAAAAGAAACTGGTCTGGCTTATTCTCGGTGTCATCGTGATGCTGGTATTCGCCAACATCAATTACCAGCTGCTGGGTTCGTTCGCTCCGATCATTTATGCAGTCGGCATATTTGCCCTGTTGCTCGTGATGGTGCCGTTTATTGGCAAAGAAGTCAAGGGTGCTCGCTCCTGGTTCAGTTTCCTGGGCGTTAGCTTTCAGCCGGCGGAGCTCATGAAGCTCGTGATCGTCATCACGCTGAGCAAATATCTTGTTCTGCGCGAATCAGAAATCGGCAAACTGAAAGAGCTCATTATTCCTTCTGTCCTGGCCACCGTGCCCGCGCTGCTCATTGGTATCCAGCCCGACCTGGGTGGTGCCGTGATGTTCATGGCAATTCTCTTCGGCATGCTCTTTATCGGTGGGGCAAACACAGCGGTGCTGTTTGGTTTTGCCATCATCGGTTTTTTCGCCGTGTTTACGCCGATGTTCCTCGAGTATGAGCGTTATGTCATCGTCGACGACATCTACAATGCTCTCAAGGACGACCACTTTCGCCTCGCAGATGCAATCCGTATTCTTAATTTCGAGGTATGGGAAGTTGCCGAGAACCTGAACTATAATACGCGCCTCGTGCAGGATCGCAACCTCGTCACCTGGGCCAAAGAGACTCTTGCTGCGGGCGAAAACCTGAAGATATTCTGGCAGGCCGCAGCAGAAATTGAAAAAAATAGTCCGTCGTTTCTGCGCGATATGTTGCGCAATACGACCGTAATGGTCACGATTGGGGCGACCGGCATTTTCTTTTATGGCCTGGGCGTGCTGGGCAATTTTATGACCGGTGCGCACTGGATGCGCCGCGTCGCAAATATCATGCTAATCGTGGGCCTGTCGTTTACCTCGGGCTTCATGTTCAACAAGTTCATTAACTTCAAACCGCACCAGGTTATTCGTATCGTATCGTTCGTTAACCCCGATAAGTTCCAGAAGGGGGCCGGCTACCAGCTGCGGCATTCCCTCATCACCGTGGGCTCCGGAAAATTTGCCGGTAAGGGCCTTTTCAAGGGCGATATGACCAAGGGCGATACGCCCTTCCTGCCTGAATGGTACAATGACTTCATTTTCTCCGTAGTGGGCGAACAGATGGGGTTCTGGGGTGTGACCGGTTTGCTGCTGCTGCTGTTTGGCCTAATCTTGCGGGCAATCAATATTGCGGTCACCTCGAAAGATGATTTCGGTGCGATGCTCGCCTCGGGTATTGCCCTGATCTTCTTTCTGCACGTCTTTATCAATATTGGTATTTCGCTCGGTCTCTTGCCGGTGACCGGTATTCCGCTGAGCTTTGTGAGCTATGGGGGCTCGCACATGTTGCTCTGCTTTATCTGCGTCGGCATCCTGATCAATATCTACCGCCGGCGCTTTATCAACGCATAACTACGGTCAGCCGATGGCTGACCGTAATCTTTGAAAGCCGCGCCAGAGCAGCCAGGCGATAAAGCCCAGCGGAACCAGGTAGATACTCAGGTAGAACACCTGCAGCAGTACATTGAGAACTCCCACAAAGGCATTGCGAAAGTGCGGCATATCGATCGTGGCAGTTTGCGGCGTTACCGGCATCGCCAGCACGATGCTGACAGTTGCCCAGGTCGTGCGGTCGTTGATGCGCCACTCTTCCATACGGTTTTGCAGATCTTTCTCTTCACTTGCGGCCAGCAGGTTTTCAGCCGCCTGCCAGTTTTTTGACTGCGCTCCTCCCTGCTGCACCGCCGCGCTGCGACGCCGCAGGCGCAGTTCTTCACGGGCCGCGCTGAGGCTGCGGAGTACGCCCGCCTCGGTGTGGTCCGTAACCGTGATCTGCTCTGAGGCCAGAGTACCGATACTATCGAGTTCACTCAGCGCCTGGTAGAGCTGTGCGCTGCGCACCTTAACCTGTAACGTAAGGTGCCCACCATTCAGGCCCGAAGCGCTTTCGCTGAGCAAAAAACCATAGCGCGGAATCCATTGATTAAAAAAAGCCCGGGTGCTCCTAAGGTCAGTGATCTGGTAGTTGAGATTCACTGCATACTCCAGCCGGCGTTCGTTGCTCACGGCGGGCTTAAAGACGGGACCGAAGGGAGTCACCTCGGGGTGGCCAGTGCGCCGGTCTGATTCTTCGTGGTATGCGAGGGGTGCCGCGGCACTTGCGCCTGCTGGCCGTTCTTCTGCCTCGAGTATTCCGGCAGATTTCTTTTCCTGTGACACAGGCGTAACACTTTTCTCGCGCGCACAGTGGGGCAATGCTGCCAATAAGAGCAAGAGAACTGGCAGAAGAATGCCCGAAGATGGTTTTGTTGTCATGCTGCTTCGACGCCGCAGCGGGCTGCAAAGTTCAAAATTTGTGCGGGCCACTGGCCCGCACAAACCAATTTTAGAAGATGTGGCTGAAGTTGATGAACATGTTCGAGTCTTCTTTGCTCATTGCATAGTCCACCATGATGATCGTTGCCTGGTTCCAGGCGATACGGATACCTGCACCATAGGCATAGCGCCATACGCTGGTCGAGATATCTTTTGGCTGGTCGAAAGCGCTGCCGATGTCGAAGAACGGCACGAAGATCGGCGCAAAACGCTGGCCTGCGACGGTGAAGTCAAACATCGTCCAGCGGAGTTCGAGGTTTGCCAGCGCCATGTTCGTCGCCATGAAGCGGCTTGCCTTGTAACCGCGCAGTGAGCGCAGACCGCCCAGGCCACCCTGGTAAATTCGTTCGGTGCTCGTGAACTGGTCGAGTGAGTAGAAAGGAACATCACCCACAGCCTGGGTATAAGCAGCACGGCCGGCAATTACCAGGTCGACCAGCTTTTCAAACGGGCTGTAGAAGAACTTCTCTGAGACCGTGTAGCGGGTGAAGTTGAACTGTGAACCGTACGCCTTGTTCGAGGTTTCAACAATTGCCTCGAACATTTGGCCTTTGTTGGGGTCTGGTTCGTAGTCGCGCGTGTCGATCGCTATGCCGAAGCGTACCAGGTTATGCCAACCACCGTCGTAACCGCGCACGAGGCCTGCCTGGTTCTCGAGGCCTAGCAGGGTCTGGTTGCTCGTGCCTTCGCCACCGTTTGCCTGCACTTTGGTGCCCTCGAGGTCACGGATGTTGTACTTTCCGATATGGACGCCAAACTGTGGCCGAACGATGCCGCCGAAGAAGTCGCGCTCCAGGAATGCAACTGCTGCAGGGCGTTCGAACGAATAGCGATTGAACGCCGAATTTGTCTTACCTGTCGTTGCGTCGACCTGTCTCAGGTAGTCGTTGTAGTCTGAGTATTTTTCGTACGTCGAATTACCGTAACCCAGCGAACCCATGGTACGCGCCCCGGTGCCGAAGTAGTTTGCCCAGATGTTCTTTTCGAATACGAGCGCCGAGCGCACCCGGAAGAGTGAGTTCAGAATGTAGGGCGAATCCCAGTTGAGTTCGTGGTACTGGTAACCAAATGTCGTCTGAAAAAACTGTGCGTAGACCTGGTGCCGGTACGGGGTACGACGGAAAAGGGGATCTTCTTTTTCGCCGTTATAAAAATAATAGAGGCGCGCGCCATAACCGAAACCGGTATTGGGGTCTGAGTTCAGAAGTGGCAGACCGGTTACGAAGCCGCCCTCTTTCTTCTTTTCAAAGTCCTTGTCGTTGAGCACGCGCTTGCGCTTGAGCGATTCGACGAGCTCTTCTGATACGCCGTATTTATTGGCAGCGGCGGTATCGATGGCCGGTTCTTCTGCTGTTGTCTCTGCGGCGACGGCGGGGGCGGCCGGTTGTGCAGGCGCTGGTGCAGCTTTGGCCGCGGCCTTCGGTGCAGCTTTTTTTGCCGGTGCTTTCTTCTGCGCGGCTACGGGCAGCGCAAGGCTGAGCGCGAGCAGGCTGAGAATTACGGTTCTTGTCATGTGTGCTCCTGGGGTGAGAGTTCCGGCTATTTGTCTGTTACCGGTCGTCCACGGGAGATCGGTTTAGTCGAACGTCAAGTCAGAAAACCCGCAAGCGCGGTCACACTGCGGGATGCAATGCCTGTCCGCGGCCCTGAGCAAAAGGGATCAAATGTTCTTCTTAAGAACCCGGAAAGTCTTATACCGAATACAACCGATCTTTTCGAGGACGGTGATCATTGCCTGGTTAGTTTCAACAATCAGTGAACAATCTGCCTCAGTGATACCCATGGCAATGCCATTCACCATGGTCTTATGGATCATCGCAATCTCAATACCCCGGTTACGGTGTTCCTTGAGTACACCCATAATGGTCGTGCGGATTTTTTTGATTTTTTTCATCTCGAGCAGCAGGCGAATGAAACCAAACGGGAACAGGCTACCGTTGGCTTTCTTGACCGCCTGGTTAGCGTCGATCAGGCTGATCGCGAAGGCAATCGGTTCGCCATTGAGTTCGGTAATGAAGGCGAGCTTTTCGTTGATGATCATCTTGAGCTCTTTGACCAGGTGCAGCCACTGTTCTTCGGTAAACGGCACATTGCCCCAGTTCTCGGCCCAGGCCTGGTTAAAGATGTGCTTAACCGCTGCAGCTTCGGCATCAATGTTCTTACGGTTCACTTCTCTGATTACCATGCCTGGCTGTTTCATCACGCGGCCGTTGATAAGGCGCATGAAGTTCGGTATCGTCGTATCTTTCAGGTATGCATACCAGTCGACCTCTTTGGCGTAACCGGCATTTTCGAGCAGTTTGAGGTAGTAGGGGGGATTGTAAGTACACAAGAGCACCGGGTCCATGTCGAAGGCATCGACCAGCAGGCCGATCTCGTCATAGACCGCGAAGTTCATTGGCCCGAGAACCGAGGTACATTCCCTTTCTTTCAGCCATTTTTCGCCTTCGGCAAAGATCGCGTTTACCGCTTCCTGGTCGTCGAGTGCCTCGAAGAAACCAAAAAAACCCTGGTTGGCTTTGTAGTGTTCGTTGTGCGCGAAATTGCGGTGCACCGACAGGCGTGCCACGATCTTGTCGCCGCGGTAAGCCAGGTACAGCTGCTTTTCGCCAATATGGTTGAACGGGCCCGAGTGGATGAACTTGATCAGCTCAGAATAGATGGGCGGCACGAAGTGCGGGTAGTCGCGGTAGACATCTTTCATGAAATAAGCGAACTTTTTAACTTCCTTTTTGGAGTTGCTGAGGGGCACAATGCGCAGCGACATGGGCGATACTTTATGGCATAAAGACGCTACGGAAAGGTGATTTTTGCTCCCCCCCGGGTCTTATGCTTTCGCTGCAAAAAACCGATAATCAACCGTGAAGCTACGCGTGGGATTTTCTCTTGTTACGGCTCTGACGGCCGTCTTGTGGGCACAGCCCGCACGGCCGCCTGCTGCAGCCCCGACGACGGCGGCCCCTGCGCGGCCGGCCACTGCCGCCCCTACGGCAACCAGCCCGGCACCGACCCGCCCGACCACCGGAACGGCCACCACTCCGGGGACAACCAGGCCACCGGCCACGGCAGGTAGCCCCAGCGCGCAGCCGACCAACGGGCAGCAGGGCAGTAACCAGCAGCAGTCGAAAATCGAAGGCTTCGACGGTGTCGCCTGGGGCACTACTTACAAAGACATGAAGGAGCGTTTTCGTGTCATGGCGGCTAACGCGAACGCGGCCGATAACGTCGAAATCGTCTCAGACACCCCCGACCGTGAAATACTGATTCGCCGCCGCGAGATTTATTACCGCTACGTGTTTTATAAAAAACCAGCCGACAAGATGGTTGAATCGATGCCTAAGCCAACCGCCGGCAAACCCACTGAAAAACCCGCAGCCGACGATCCAACGGCCGGCACGGCAAAATTCTTTTTTGTCGAGAGTGTTTTCCCGCTGCTAAAGTCTGAAGAGCTCTATACCAAGCTGACAGAAAAATACGGCCAGCGTACGGGTTCGAGCGTGGGCGAGACCAACCGTGGCGCCTACACCTGGGAAAAAGAAGAAGGTTTCATGGTGCAGTGGGTTGAACCGTATGCAAAGGGCGGCTACACGCGCTCGCTCTACTACCTCTCACGCAAGATACGCGATGAGATCAAGGGAGACCTGCAGGCATGGCAGTTTGTCCGCGAGATCAAAGCGCTCGAGAACCTGCTGAAATAGCGTGCCCGGTCGAAAAATCGGCGTCCTGATAAACCCCGCCTCGGCAGGCGGGCGCGCGGTCAGGACATGGCCCGATTTTGAAGGCCTGCTTGAGGCCGGTGACTTTGAAATCACGTCTTATACTACCAGCAGCGAAACCGATTTTCGCGTGCACGCGCGCGCATTTGCCGGCCGCTTCGATACCATCGGCATCTGCGGCGGTGATTCATCACTGACCATTGCAGCGGAAGAATTGTTTTCCGCCGGCTTCGACGGCGAACTGATTTTTCTGCCCGCCGGTTCGGTCAATGACATCGTGCTGGATATTCGCGAACAGCGCGCGGCACGGGCTGGTACGCTCTGGCTGGGAGAACTCACGGCGGGCAAAAGCCAAAAAGATTTTATCGGGCAGGCCAACTGGGGACTCGGCGTTGCGGTGAACCGCCAGGTGGGTGCGCTGCTTCGCAGCATGCCCTTTCTGCGGCCATTGACCGGCCTGATCGGCTTTTTCGCGATTGTTGTGAGCCACCTGCTTCGCCGCGATGTCGTTCGCGCGGGTATCAACCTTGATTCTGCCACTCTGCAGGGCGAATTCTCGGTCATACTGGTGACGCAGATTCGGCACTGGGCATCGGGACTGCGCTTCGCGCCGGGCGCCGATTGGTATGGACCAGGTCTTGATGTCGTGACAATCAGGCGCTGCGGCCTTCTGCGCCTGATCCGCATTCTATTGGCTGCACGCACCGCGCGCCACCTTGAATTTGAAGAAGTTGAAGTCCACCAGTCGCGGCGCGTGAAGGTAATGTTAGAAAGCGCTGAAGCCGTCCAGGTCGACGGCGATATTCTTCGGGATGATGCGGGGGAGCTCAGACTTTCTGAATACCGGCTGGCAAAGAAAAAATCACGCTTTGTGCTGTCGTCGGCCCGTTAAGCCGCGATCATTAGTCGGTTAAGCCACTTGCCCTGCCGGAACCGCCAGAAGAAAAGGCATCCCAGGCTGAACACCAGGATGGTCAGGCAGATCCATGCGCCCGTGGGCGTCAGGCCATACTTGTCCTTGAAAACATAGACCGCGGTTGCGGTGCTCCACATCAGCGAATTGGAAACAACCATCGTCCAGACGGTATCTCCCGCACCTTTGAGAATTCCGCCCAGCACGCTGTAGGTGGCGTCGAAAAGAAAGTAAAGGCAAGAGATGCGCAGCATCACCGTCGCAGCCTGCAGGACTCCGGAAAAATCACCGTGCCTGTCGGCGGGTGAGAATATCACGATCAATGCCGTTGTTGCAGAAAGATAGAGCGTGGTAATGCACGCCGAGTATGTCCAGCCCGCCCAGAGGCCAGACCACGCCGATCGCAGTGCCAGCTTCCTGCGCCGGGCACCGAGGTATTTGCCGACCAGGCTCGAAGCTCCCTGGCTGATGCCGAGCAGCGGCAGAAAAGAAACCATGTCCCAGTTCAGCACAATCGTTGTGGCGGCGGCGACGTCAGGGCTGTATGAGTACATGACCATCGTAAAAAAAGAAAATCCGCCAACATTCACAAAGGTTTCGAGGCCGGCAGGTAAGCCAAAACGCACCAGCTGGTACAACACCCTGGAATCATAGCGCGGAAAACACCGTGTCTTGTATTTCGCCTCGATCTCCCGTGCAAAGAACCGCACACCCAGAATCAGAATCGGCAGAAGGCTGGCCATTACCGTCGCGTACGCTGCCCCCCGTATTTCGAGGCGCGGCAAACCCCAACTGCCGAATGTCAGACCATAGGCCAGCGGCAGGTTGACAGCCACTGCGCTGAATGAGGCGGCCGTGACCATCATGGATTCACCGATACCAATGAAAAAATTCGCAAAAACCTGGCGGAGCGCTGACGTGAACACGGTCAGGCTCAGGATTTCGAAATATACGAGTTCGTTTTCCAGCAGCGGACCAGAATGGGAAAAACTTTCGAAGAGTGCGGGTGCTGCACGTTGCGCACCGAGGTAGAGCAGCGGGGCGAAGAGAACGCTGAAAAACCAGCCCTGGTGAACGACGCGTGTTGCGAGGGCTTCTTTCCCGGCACCCCGGTACTGCGAGACGAGGGGGTTAATCTGGCCCAGGGTTCCCGTAATCAGTGTCGTCATCATGAAGGTGAGAATGCCACCCGAAAGCGTGGCCGCCATGGGTTCTTTGCCGACCTGCGAAAGCAGCCACCGGTCGCAGAAGATCATGAGGACGTCCATCGCCTGCGACAAGACAATCGGCAGCGCAACGGGCGTCAGCTCGCGCAGCGTGCCAAACCTGTGGGTGAAGATGCGCGGCCAGTGGCGCGTCATGGCGATGCATGATGGCTGGCTGCACCCAGCAATCGCTCATCGCCGCCGAGTATACGGTAGCCGTTGATGAAGTCAGCGACAGGCATCGGTTTTTTTCCTTCGGGGGTCACTGAAGCAATGCGCAGCGCTTGCCCGTCGCCGCAGACGACCAAAAGAGTACCTTTCGCGGGTACCAGCAGAGTGCCCGGCGCCTGCCCGGCCGATACTGGTTCTGCCTGCAGGTCGAATGCCAGCTTGAGTTTCTTGTCGCGCAGGAAAGCGAACACACCCGGCCTGGGTGTAAACGCGCGGTAGCGATTCAGAATTTGTGCCGCCCTTTGGGTAAAATCCAGCCGCCCATCTTCGGCAGATATTTTGCCACAGTGTGTCGCCGCGCTGTGGTCCTGGGGAATGATCTGCGCGGTGCCGTTGACATAGGCGGTGAGCATAGCCGGGCCACATTGCAGCAGGTCTTCGGTCATCTTGCCATAAAGGGTGCCTGTCGTTTCAGCATTGTCGATGGCAACGCGACTCTGCGCAATTATATCGCCTGCATCGAGTGCGGGCACAATTCGCTGCAGCGTCCAACCTGTCTCGTGGAAGCCGAACAGAAGGGCGTGCTCAATGGGTGAAGCCCCCCTAAGCAGCGGCAGAAGGCTGCCGTGAAAATTGACGGATTTCAGGCGGGGCGCATGAATAATGCTGTCGGGAAGAATTTTGCCGTACGCCAGCACGACGAAAAGATCATAGCCGATTGCATCAAGCTCCCCGAGCAGAAGCTCCGCCTCTTTCTTAACCGAACGCGGCGTGAAGACGGGAATGCCGAGTGAGAGGGCCTTTTCGTGAACGGCGGAACGCGTCGTAGTTTTGCCCTGCCGCTGGATCGTCTTTTCGGTTTGAGTCACACAGGCTGTCACGACAAACCTGTCGGCATGATTCTGCACCATGTGCGCCAGGAATGTTGCGGCGATTCCGGGCGAACCCCAGAAAACGATACGCGTCTGCGTCATGCTTTGTCTAGCAGGCCTGCGAAACCTTTTACCCAGTCGGGTTCATCGTTGAGGCATGGCAGGTAGGTGAACTTCTCGCCCCCCGCAGCCATGAAGGCTTCGCGTATCTGCATATCGATTTCTTCGAGTGTCTCGAGGTTGTCGGCGACAAATGCCGGGGCGATGACCGCCAGCCTGCGGATACCTTTCCTGGCGAGGTCGGTCACAAAGTCGACGGTGTTCGGCGTGAGCCATTCAGCCCGGCCGAGCCGCGACTGGAAGGCGAAACCATATCTATCGGCGCTGAGTCCAGCACCCCGTGCCACTGCATTCGTGGTTTCGATAACCTGGTGCCGGTAACACGTTGAGTGAGCAGCCGAGTGTACCACGCAGCAGTTTGTGTTTTTGAGGCAATGGCTGCCGGTCGCATCGGCCTTTCTGATGTGACTGACGGGCAGCCCGTGATAGCTGAAGAGTACAAAATCGTGTGCGGCGGTCGCCTTCTTCACCTGCCGCGCCAGCACGTCCTGGTGCGCCTTGCTTTCATAGAAAGGAGGCAACACACTGAGGGTGAGTCCCAGGTCCTTCGCATGCAGTTTAGCCTCTTCGACCACGGTTACCGTCGTCGAAAGTGCATAGTGCGGATAGAGGGGGGCCAATAACACTTCTTTATGACCTGCATCGCGCATCAGTGTCAGTACCGAAGAAATGGCCGGGTGCCCGTATCGCATGGCCCAGTAGATGCGGTGCTTGCTGAATTTCTGCAGCCTCTCGGCAAAACGCTTCGTGAACACAAGCAGGGGAGAACCTTCTTTGGTCCAGATCTTGTGGTATGCCTCGGCTGACCGTTTTGGTCTGAAAGGCAGTACGAACAGGTTGACGATCATCCAGCGGATAGGGTAAGGTGCGTCGATGACATAACCATCCATCAAGAATTGCTTCAGGTATTTGCGCACATGCGGCACTGATGGCGAATCGGGCGAGCCGAGGTTCACGAGCAGGACTGCCTTTTGTTGCCCCGCAGCTTTTGATGCCCTGGCAGGGGCCTTGCGCCCTGCCGGAGTCTTTGTCGCCGTACCGGTTTTTTTCATGCTTTGCTGAACGGGTCGATATTCCGATTAACCGTTCTTGCGCGCGAAGTCCTGCATGAACCTGACGAGTTCGTTGATCGACGCCTGCTCGACAGCATTGTAGATCGATGCGCGAAGGCCACCGACTGAGCGGTGTCCCTTCAGGCCAGAGAGGCCGGCCTTTTCTGCTTCGCTGACGAATTGTTTTTCCAGCGCTTCATCGGCAACGTCGTTCTTGTAGATGCGGTAGTTGACGTTCATGCGTGAACGATCAGCCTTGTTGACCGGGCAGCGGTAGAAACCCGATGAATTATCGATTGCATCATAGAGGGTCTGCGCTTTGGCGACGTTGCGTGCTTCGGTCGCCTTCAGTCCCCCGGTTTCCTGAATGTGTTCCATGGTCAGCGCCAGCATATAGATACCAAATGTCGGGGGAGTGTTGTAGAGCGAGTTTTCAGCGATGTAGGTGCGGTACTGCAGCATGCTGGGCAATTTTTTATCCGCGCGCTCTGCCAGTTCCTTTTTCATGATGACCAGGGTCACGCCCGACGGTCCCAGGTTCTTCTGTGCTCCGGCGAATATCAGGCCGTATTTTGCGACATCAATCTCACGCGAAGCGATGTTCGACGACATATCGGCAACGATAGGAACACCCTTCGTATCAGGCAGCGAGTTATACTCGGTGCCAAAGATGGTGTTGTTCGAACAGATGTGGACGTAAGAAGCATCGGCGGAGAATTTCAGTTCGTCGGCACGTGGCAGCCGCATGAAGTTTTCATTTTCGGTCGATGCTACGATGTTGACTTCGCCAACCTTCTTGGCTTCCTTTTCTGCCTTCTGCGTCCAGGCGCCGGTCTGTATCAGGTCTATCTTCTTGCCCGGCAAGGCAAGGTTCATCGGCACCATGCTGAATTGCAGGCTCGCTCCGCCCTGGATAAAGAGAATCGCATAGTCGTCGGGTACCCCGAGAACTGTTTTTACTCCATCAATCGCGCGAGCCAGCACGGCCTCAAACTCTTTCGAGCGGTGAGACATCTCCATGATGGACATGCCACTGCCCTGGAAGTTGAGGAATTCTTCCTGCGCTTTCTTGAGAACGGGCAGGGGTATTGCGGCAGGACCGGCGCTGAAATTATGGATGCGGTGGTTGAACATGCGTCCAAAAATGGGGTCGAGATGAGCCGTAAAGATGTGTCCAACCGGCCTGCGACCCGGCGGTGCCCGGCCAGGCATTTTTTTCCGAAGTTGCCCGGCCGCCGGTTGCACCTGCTCTTTAAGTCGCTTTACGCTTTGCCGTGGCCGACAACAAGGCGACATGAATTGGGGAGCTTTTTCTCTGCTTTTGCACGTTGACCTGCCGCGGCGCCAGGGCGCGGGCACGTGCTACATCGTCGGCCAGCAGTACTCTGAGAAATTTCCTGAGATCGTCATGGTTGAGCTCTCGAACGGGACGGACACGCCGCATTTCCAGTACCGTTTCGAGGTGCTGCGCGATATCGAAGCCGGCTGGAATTACTACGTCGCCGAGCTGAAGAACGGCAAACTGCTGCCGTTGCACAAAGTCAGGGTAGTGACCATAGGCAAAGAACAGTTCTTGCGCATCGACGATCAAGCAGAGGCCCGCGACTACCTCGGCGAAATACCTGAGATCTAACAGGCTCCGGAACCTGACGCGCAGCCCCTCACCACTTGCGCATTACTGTAGTGTGCCACTTGCCTCGGCGCATTTCTCTTCTGCCTTTTTGCGGCTGTAAGACTTGCCGAGGTAGAATCCTGAGTCGCTCAATCTGCAGAAGTACTTGCGTTCTTTTCGGCTGAATGTGCCAAAACGGCCGCCCATCTCTGTGCACTCCTCCTTTTGGCCGGGATCAGCAAGAATGTAGCGGTCTTGCTTCGCGTCATGGCAATAGTATTCGTGGTTTTCACCCGTATTGCCTTCTGCTGACAGCGTGAATGCAGGCAGTATGAAGAAACTGAAGATCCGGAACCTGGTTCTCATTGCTGCTTTATACATGTATGAGTGTCTCCAGTTTTGCTGCGCGCTGGTGTTCAGGCTCGAGTTCTTTCACGCGGCGGATAAAACTGCCTGCCTTGTTGAAGCGCTTCATCATGATATTGAGCTCTGCTGCCTGCAGCAGGTATTTGAGATTTTCACCGTCGCGCAACACACACCGTTCAGCCCACTGCAGTGCCTGTTTGATTTTTTTCTCACGGCGCAGGCACTGGGCGATTAGGTAACAGGTTTCGATATCCTGTGGGTCAATCTCGTAGACACGCATGTACAACTCCGCCGCCTCAGTGTGTTTGCCCTGTTCGGTCAGCCGTGCAGCTTCATTGCGCAGGTCTGCAGCCTGCTTCGGGTCGGGCGCATTCGCGTTTCTTTCGGCCGGATTGTATTCAATTTTCAGCAGCGAAAGGTCGTCCATGATTTCCCCGGTACCCTGCACGCGGTTAAAGATCTCCTGCAGGTCGCCCCGTGCAGCAGTCACGTGTTCGAGAAAAAGCTGCTCATTCTCGTTAACGATATTCGAACCGTCGGCATTGTGTCCAAGAATCACATCGTCGCGACCGTCCGAACCCATTACCAGTATGTCGCCGGGTTCGAGCTGCACACAGTGGATTTTCAGCGAACCGTGTATGCCAGGTGTGCCCAGCTTGCGCAGAATATGCGCATCGAGAAAGCGCGCTTCGCCACCGCGCAACAGGGCAATGCTCGGGTGTTCTGCATTGATGTAGTACATGAGACCATTACTTTCGTCGATGAGGCCGATCACCAGCGAAATCAGCATTGAGCCCTCGAAGCTCTCAAAAATACGGTGCAGTTCCAGAAAGGTTGTATGAAGCCAGATTTCGGGAAATACATCCGAGAGTTCACGGGTCCAGCGCATACGCTCGATCGTCGACTGGAAGACAGCCCCGAGCACGAGTGCGCCGCCGGCACCCTGCATCGATTTGCCCATCGCGTCGGCATTGACGTAAACGACGTACGGCTTGTCCTTGAGCGAGATTGACGCCGCCATGTTAATGTCGCCACCGATTTCCGACTTCCACTTGCGGAACTCGAAGGTCTTCTTCTGTTTGATCAGGTATTCAACGTGGATGCTCTGGCTCTGCGCAGTGTTTGCTGCCAGCGGTTTCAGCAGCAGGGCGGTGAGAAAATAGTCTGCATCCTGCTGGTTCTTCAGATCCTGAACCCGCACCAGGCTTTCCTGCAATTCGCGCGTGCGCTCTTCGACTTTTTTCTCGAGCGTTTCATTGAGTTCTTCGACTTCATTGTGCACCTGCAAAAAGCGATTCGCGAGCATTACCGCGATGCCGAGAACGAACATGGCGAATCCATATTTGGTGAAGGCGATGCCGGTAGAAAAAAAGATAGAATCCAGGATATCGAAAACGGCTGTTGAGACTATGGTCAGTATACCGATAAGCAGGTTGCCGGCCGGCGAGCGCAGCAGAGTTCCCTGTACAGAAGAAAAGAAGCGCATAACTGCTGAAGTGCGCTGTGATGCCGCGTGCCGGCTGCGCACCTCGCGCACGACAACGGGCACCAGCTGGAATGCAAGAAAGTACAGGATACCCAGCAGTGCAGCCAGCTGCCAGGTCCGCAGGATGGTTGTATTGAAGTGCGATGTCGTCGGTACTACGGCGATGGAAAGCAGCAGGGCAAAAGCCCCGTAAATTTTCGGAAAGAGTGTCACCCGGTTATAGAAGAGTTTATCAATAAACACCAGGAACGGCGTAAGCACATGGAAAAGTACGATGTACTCCACCTTTTGTATAAGCGTCGAATCGGCAAAAATGTCAAAAACCACACTGGTTCTTGTGAACAGGTAGACGAACAGGCCAATGCAGAAAAGCGCAAAGTACAGGTTGTAGCTTTCCTGCCGGCGGCGTGAATAGAGCAGCAGATGGTAAAATCCCACTGCCAGGTAGAGGCAGATCAGAATGAGGACAATAGTCTCGCTGCGTTTGTGAAGCAGGCTTCGCAGAGAATCGACTTCATAAGGTTGTCCTAAAAAGAAGCCGATCTCTGCGCTGCCCGCGTCACCGGCGAGTCGAAAGGCCAGCAGGTTCTCGCCGGGCACGAGAAGTGCCGCCGGCAGTTCAAATACTGCGTCACGTATCGCACGGTGTACGGTAATCTTTTCGTTGGCAGTATCGGGGTGCCACGCCTGCGCCACGACGGTACCGTTGAGGAATATCTGCCAGTTATCGGCAATACTGCCGAGACGCAGTCCCCATGCCTGCAGCGATTTTTTTTCCTCAGGAGTCAGAAAGAATCGTGTGACAGCAGTGTACTCATGGATCTTTGTCGCTGGCCACCGGTAAATACCAGGTTCGGGGAACGGTGCACCGAGGGTGGCAATCTTCACAGGGCGGTTGTCTGTGGCGGCAGATGCGACATGACGCCAGTCAGCGGCGGATTTCGTACGTTCTGGCCATATTTTCAGCCACGCCGGGTCGAATCCAGTTCTGACAAATACATCTTCGCGGATCAGGTTCTTGGCAGCAGGCAGTGGCACAACGCTGCCCAACAAGAGTCCAAGCAATAAGAAACGTACCATGTGCCACAGCACAGGACTCGCCCCAAACGGGTAGAAATTTTTTTGATCTGTGAAATAACCGGACTGCGCCCGGTTATTTCACCAGCTTCTTGTAGCGGAAGCGTTTGGGCTCGCCGCCCATACGCTTTTTGCGGTCGGCCTCGTATTCAGAAAAGCCACCCTCAAAAAAGCGCACTTGTGCATCACCCTCGAATGCCAGAATGTGGGTCGCCACGCGGTCGAGAAACCAGCGGTCGTGCGAAATAATCACGGCACAACCGGCAAAGGCCTCGAGACCTTCTTCGAGCGCCCGAACGGTGTTGACGTCAATGTCGTTGGTCGGTTCGTCGAGCAGCAGCACGTTGCCGCCTTCCTTGAGGGCGAGTGCCATGTGCAGGCGGTTACGTTCACCACCGGAAAGTACGCCGCATTTCTTTTCCTGGTCGGCCCCCGAAAAATTGAAGCGCGCGATGTAGGCGCGCGCGTTCACCGAGAGTTTACCCACCTTCACTTCCGGAGCTCCGCCAGAGATGACCTCGAAGACTGTCTTGTTGGGATCGATGGCCGAGTGCTGCTGGTCAACATACGAAATTTTGACCGTCTCGCCGATGGTGAAATTGCCGGCATCGGGCTTTTCGAGCCCCATGATGAGGCGAAAGAGTGTTGTTTTTCCCGCACCGTTCGGACCAATGATGCCGACGATGCCGTTCGGCGGCAGTTCAAAGTTCAGGTTTTCGTAGAGCAGCTTATCGCCGAAGCTCTTGCTCACGTTTTCGGCAATGATGACCTTGTCACCGAGACGTGGCCCATCGGGAATATAGATTTCGAGCTTGCTCTCTTTCTCTTTGGCATCTTCGTTCAGGAGTTTTTCGTAAGCGCCGAGACGGGCTTTAGATTTTGCCTGGCGTCCTTTAGCACCCATGCGCACCCACTCGAGCTCGCGCTCCAGGGTTTTACGGCGCTTACTCTCGGCTTTTTCTTCATTGGCCAGGCGATTCGATTTCTGCTCGAGCCACGAAGAGTAGTTGCCTTTCCAGGGAATACCTTCTCCGCGGTCGAGTTCGAGTATCCAGCCGGCGATGTTATCGAGAAAGTAACGGTCGTGCGTGATGGAGATGACGGTTCCTTCGTACTCTTTCAGATGCTGCTCAAGCCACTGCACCGACTCTGCATCGAGGTGGTTGGTGGGTTCGTCGAGCAGCAGTACCTGTGGCTTCTGTAGCAACAGGCGGCAGAGCGCAACGCGGCGTTTTTCACCGCCCGAAAGATTCTTGATGATCGCGGTTTCATCCGGGCAATTCAGCGCATCCATCGCGCGCTTGAGCATGTTGTCGAGTTCCCAGCCATTTGCCTTTTCGATCAACTCGCCAAGCTCGCCCTGTCGCTCGATTGCTTTTTCCATGTCGTCGTCGGAGAGGTCGGTCCCCAGGCTTTCGCTCACTTCTTCATATTCTTTGAGCAGCTTGACCACTTCGCCTGCACCTTCTTCGACAATCTGGCGCACGGTCTTGCTTTCATCGAGCTGCGGTTCCTGTTCGAGGTAGCCGACGCTGTAACCTGGCGAAAAAACTACTTCGCCTTTGTCGGGTTTCAGTACCCCGGCAATGATCTTCAGAAGCGAAGATTTCCCCGAACCATTAAGACCGATGATACCGATTTTTGCGCCATAGTAGAATGACAGGTATATGTCTTTGAGTACCTGCTTGTGTGGCGGGTATACCTTGCTGACACCAACCATCGAAAAGATTATTTTTTTATCGTCTGCCATATTTGTTTCTGAACCGGTAATGGACGGTTCAAGCTCCTAAATCGAGTTTTCGTCTGTTGGTTCTGCCTGCTCCTGCGGGGCTGGCGGGGTGCCGTAGTGGTCCGGCGGCATAAGTTCTGCAGGCGGCCGTTGTTCGACCCGCTCGAGCGTCGATGAGAACGGGCGCATCGTAAACGACAGCGCAAAGACCAGCGCGCATGCCGCAGCCAGGTATTGCCGCGTGCGATCGAGTGGTTGCCTGGTGGTTGCCTGCGGCATCTCCTGGAAAAAGGGATTTCGGTTCTGTCGCAACTCAGGGTGCTCGATACCCAGGTAGATGAAGATCAGGACAAAAGCAAACCACATGGGGTACCACAGCGCCATCACAAACAGGGTCGCCATGAAAATATAGGCAATGTCACGCTGGCGCTGACCGAATAATGCGTAAGCGATCTGGCCGCCGGCAAGATTACCCAGCGGGAACAGATTAATCGCTGTGAAGAAAAGTCCAGCCCAGCCTGCAGCCAGCAGGGGGTGTACGGCCAGGTCGTAGCCATGGGGAATTTCTTTCAGAAATTTGGCAATCCCCCTGAGTAGCAATGGATTTTCAAATTGCGGCACGCCTGCTACGACATCGGTGAGCAGAGTGCCTGCGATGAGGCAGGGTATTGAAAGCAGGAAACTCGTCACGGGCCCCCAGAATGCCACGTCGAAGAGAGCGCGGCTGCCTGCACCGCTGTGCGCCGTGCGCGTTACAACGCCGAGAGTGCCGAAAGGGGAAAAAAGCGGCATCGGTATGAAGAACGGAAGCGTTGCATAAAGGCCGTATGAGCGGGCTTGCAGAAAGCGGGCGAGCGCATAACCGAGGAGAATGACGGAAAGCGCGACGGCGAAGACCAATGCATCGAGGTTTCGGCCGCCTGCCTGGCTATGGATACTGAAGTTTCCGCCGGCAAGATAGAGCGTCAAAAAGTTCAGGGCGAAAAGTATCAAGTGGCGGCGGCGGGTCGGCTGGTCTGCCTGCCTATAGCCGTCGCGGAGAATCTGGAAATTGCGCCTGAAGATTGCAGTCATATCAGTCAATGAGCTGTGGCAGCGTGGCGGAGCGTTTCTGCTTACGCTGTTTTTTGCCCCGGACGACTGACCTTTTTTCCGGCATGCTCTGTACAGAAACTTCCAATGCTTTGGTTTCCTGCATTGTCGGGTACTGCGGCCGTTCATGGTAGGTACTGACCAGCACGTCGAGAAACGCCTTACGGATCGTCGACAGGTCGCCGAGGGTCAATGGTGCTTCATGAAACTGCTCTTCAGAAATCTTGTTCTGAATGATGCGGTCAATGATCGCTGCAAACTCCTCGGCAGAAGCGGTAGAGGCGGTGCGCGACGCGGCCTCTACGCTGTCGGCAATCATAGCGACTGCAGTTTCTTTGGTGCGCGGCCTGGGACCGGGATACTGGAACTGGCTGCGTGCTACCTGCGCATGGCTTGATCGTGCAGATTGCGCCTCGAGCGCTTTGTGGTAAAAGTACTGTATCGTCGTCGTTCCGTGGTGTTCGGGAATAAAACTGATAACCTTCTCGGGCAGGCGACTTTCGCGCGCCATGGCAATCCCGTCGGTGACATGGTTAATGATCATTTGCGCAGATTTTTGTGGCCCCAGTTTCTTGAAAGTTTCAGAGCTGGGGTAGAGGTGCCGGTTTTCTGCGTAAAAATCGGGGTGGACCATCTTGCCGATATCGTGGTACAGGCACCCGACCCGCGTGAGCAGTGTATCTCCCCCCAGCGCACGCACTGCTGCTTCGCTCAAATTAGCCAGCATGACGCTGTGCGAGTGGGTAGAAGGGGCAATGGCGGCCATGCGCGTGAGCAGTGGGTGGTTGAAGTCATTGAGTTCCATCAACCGAAAGGGTGTTGGCAGGTTGAAGAGAAATTCGAGCAGCGGTAACACACCGAGGGTCAGCAAGATGCTCAGCACGCTGTTCACGGCAATCGCACCGACTTTGAGTTCGAAATTGCGCGCCGCGGGGGCCAGGAGTTCAAAACCCGTAATGAGGACTATGTTTGTAACGGCGATGATCAGGCCGCCCTTGAACATCTGGCTGCGCTTGTGCATGCGCGTCGAAGCATAAAGGCCGGCGATAGCTGTCGTCAGCGCCAGCAGCAGGCTCTCACGGTCGAAGCCCGTTAGTATGAACGAGAAGATAGAAAGGTAGATACCGGCCGACAGCGCAATGCGTGCTCCGAAAAACTGCCCGGTCAGAATGCCAAAAAAACCGAACGGCACAAAAAGCACAAAGTTCACTTCATAATTGCGCAGCGGGTTTACAGCCATGATAAAAAGTTCGAGCATGAACATGAGGACGAATAGTCCGTGCAGGATAATGTGCGACCCGTAGTCACGCACCTGTTCCCAGGCGAAGCGGAAGGTGAAATAGGCAATCGAGACGGCGAGAACTCCCATGACAAAAAGAATTCCCAGTAACTGAGAGCCGTTGCGGCGCCGGTGATTTTCACGCACCTGCTCCATCAGGCGCAGCTTCTCGTCATCGATGACATCGCCTGCACGGAATAGTATTGTGCCGCGCTTGATCGGGCGATAAACCGGCGTCACCCTGTTGGCGGCCTGGTTGCGCCGAAGCTCGGTGTACTGCGGGTTGTAGGCGAGCGCCGGGTTTTCGCGCATCAGTTCGCGGATACGTGTGAGTATGACGCGCATCGTACCGCGCGAAAGTTCATTGTCCTTTAGCTGGTTCTCCCGCAGTATTAGCCTGACTGCGGTTTCAGCAGTCTGTAACTGCTCGGCACTCCACACGACATCGGGCACATCGCGTGGGTGGTTGATGGTGCGCACCTGCGCACCTTTTTCCATCATTTCGACGGTGACTGCTGTTTCAGGTGGGTTGCGCAGAAAACCACTCTCGGCAAAAACTTTTTCGGCAATCTGCAAAGTTCGCGGCTCGAGGATCTCGGTCTTTTTTTCCGCGAGCACGGCAGCAATGTCTGCCTTACGGTAAAGCGAGCCTGAGAGCCAGGGCATCCGGTCTACCAGCAGTTCGTGCCTTCCGGAAAGCGGAGTGTCGCGTGTTTCGGTGATAGTTCGCGTAATCCAGGTGAAATCGGTTTTCAGCTGCAGCAGAATCTTTTCGAAGACCGCGTAGTCGCGGTCAAAGGCAGGGCGTTCGCGTTCATAGGCGGCTTTGCGCAGGCGCTCTGTTTCCGCGGCATCTTCAATACGCAGGTCCATAAGTGCCTTCAGGTCAGTCTGCACGACATCGCCGGCATTAAACCGGGGAATTTTCTGCACCAGGGGAAGCGCGAGAAACACGACGGACAGAATCAGCGTGAAGCCATAGCCGAGCAGCGTGGCTTTCTTGATTTCTGCAAAAGACCTGGGTTGCGCCAGGTAGCGGTTGAGGGTTACGCCGAGTGCCCTGAGACGTACCTTGACGGTAGGGCGCGCCATTCGATGGTTATTTTTTTGCTCTGCGGCTCAGCTCGGCAAGCAGCTGTTCGTGCGCAGCAAGAATGCGCTCCGCGTCCGCTTCGCCCAGTTTCTTCTTATCGTGGATTTCAATCAATAGTTCACGCAGGAATTTCTGCTCGGCAGCGGCATAATCGAGCAGCAGCTCCTGTGCCCGCAGCGTCTGGTGTAGTTCTTTCATGCGCTGCGCCATCAGGTCGAGAGTGTTCTCGCGAACCTGCTTCTCTTTGTTCCATTCTTTCTCGATTTCGTCGCGGTATTTCTGCACATTTTCCAGTGCAGTACTGACATGCCGCTGCTGGTACAGCAGCTGGGCTTCAAATTCGCTGAGTTTTTCGAAGGCCTGGGCACGGATTTCCGTATTCTGCAGCTCATCCGTTGTGAACTTCAGAATGCTCTCGATGCGCGCGAGCACTTCATTCTCTGTGTAGGTGTCCTGGTGCGGAACCCCAGGCTTTTTGCCCTCGGCCATGCGCGATGTTCCAAAGTATTGACGTGAGGTCAAAAAAAATAAGAAAGTTCGCGAACGCGCGAGCAATTCAGGGCTAAACCTTGTGTATTGCGCGTTTTCTCCATATATGCGGGAAAATGCTCCAATTGATCCCAGGCTCAAGGCCGCGATAGACAACGCGATTGCCAACGAGCACCTCGTGCGCATCCGCGCCTACGCAGTCATTTCTGCCACCGAGGCCGGCCTGAGTTACATTGTCGAACAGATACTGGCCAAATACAACCGGGCTGACATGGTGGGGCCTGTCTATACTTCTGTTAAAGAACTTTCGCTGAACGGAGCTAAGGCAAATTTCAAGCGAATACTTTTTGAAGACGAAAACCTCGACAGTGATAACGATGAACAGTATGAACACGGCATGGAGCTGTTCAAGAAATACCTGAACGAGAACTGGGTACTTGAATACGGCAAGAAATCACGGGAGCGCAAGCTCTACGTCGACATTTTTTTCGACTTTAACCGCGACCGCCTTATCCTCGAAGTCATGAATAACCGCCCGATCAGCCCTAAAGAAGACAAGCGTATCCGCGAAAAATTCCACACTGCGATGCGATACGATGATATTGCGCAGTTCTACATGGAAGGTGGCGATAGTTCTGAAGGCGCCGGCATGGGCATCGTACTCGTTACGATGATGCTCAAAGCGCAGGACATCGATCCGCATCTTTTCACTATCCGCTCTGACTACCGCGAAAAGACGCTCGCTAGGGTGGAGTTTCCACTCTCACCAGACTACCAGCCCAATCGGCAGAGATTTATTACAGAATCAAATGCTGAGCTGGTGCTGAGTGTTTGATTTTTTTGCTATGGGCTTAAGCCCTTAGCTGAATGATCACAGAATCACTTAGCCTTTCGCTCCAGGGTATTCTTGTACGGAATGAAAAGAAATTCCACCTTCTGCTCCGGTTGTATCTTCGCAAATTCTGCTTCTTTCAGAAGCTGCACAGTCGAAGCGGGGGCATCGCCCTTGTCGCTGCGTGCAAATGTTACCTCAAAAACCGTGCGTGGCGCAGACAGTCTATAGTTAGCCGCGCGCTCAGCCGGCTTGAGTACAGGTTGCGGTGGTTTCACAGGCAGATCGGTGCCTTCGGTTTCCCATCGGCGCACTTCTGACCAGCGCCACGCGCGGTAGGTGACTTCTGTATCGAAAACCGGTTGTTTTTCATAGACCGGCACATCCCGTTCTTTCGTAACCTTTCTCTTCTCTGTCGCCGGAACTGTGGTGCTCGTTGTCATGGTCTTATCAGCGTAGACCGGCACTTTCCTGCAGCGCGTGATCTTCCGTGCCGCACCGGAGCCTATTGTTTCATAAGTAGTGGCGCACTCTTCGCGTTCGCCGGTCTTCACCCGTTCAACCGATGTTTTTTCCCGACTGCGCGTAGTCTCTGCAGTCTCTTCTTCTTCGTAGCTTTCGGTGCGTGTGCCGGTCTGAATGTCGCGGTAACTGCGGATTTTCTTTTCACGGCGCAGGACTTTCGCATCAGACGGCAATTCGTTTGCCCAGGCAGTCAGCGTTTCGAGGTTCTTGCTCTCCAGTACAATGGTGCTTTTCCATTTGCGCTCCGTGACCTTGTAGACAACCGTGTGCGTCCCATAGTGATTCGAAACGCAAGAGACTGTCCGGTAGCCGCACCACAGGACTCCGGTCGCCAGCAGTATCAGCAATCCCCGTATTGCATAGACCGCAAAGTCGATGCGCTTCTCTGTGGGCGGTGTTTGTTTAAGGTGGGCCGGCCTTTTCAGTGGTGGCAAACCATAATCAGCGCCGCAGCCTTCGCAGTATTCGTCGGTCTGTTTGTTCTGAGCGCCACACCGCAGGCAGGTCCAGTCGGCTGCAGGCAGCGGTTTGATTCGTACCGGATGCTCGCCCACCCGATCAGGTTGAGATTTTTTCGTATCGGAACGTGACCCGCACGATCCGCAGAACTGGTCATGGAAGTTGT
Organism: Spirochaetota bacterium; assembly: GCA_049323535.1. Lineage (GTDB taxonomy): Bacteria > Spirochaetota > Leptospiria > Turneriellales > Turneriellaceae > Turneriella. The sequence continues at coordinate 306,239 of JBMOPL010000010.1, forward strand.
TGGTCGTCGAGCAGAAGGCACAGATCCAGTCTGGCCCGGCCGAAAGGCGATCCTGTTCTGCCTTTTCGGTGATGGTTTCTTCTTTACCGCCCTGGCGGTAGAAGCGGACGTTCTTGTCGCGGGCCTTGCCGCATGACGGGCAGTAGCGGGCATCGCCCCGGACGCCCCGGCGTCCGCAGGCGGCGCAGTCCCAGTATTCGTAGACGTATTCGACGGTTACGCGTTCGTCCATGGGACAAACTACATATTCCGCCTGTAACTGCCACCGACTTCGTACAGTGCGCCGGTAATCTGGCCGAGTGAGCAGCTCTTTACTGTCTCTACCAGTTCTTCAAACACATTGCCCGAACGCAGCGCGACCTTGCGCAGCTTGTCGAGCGCTGCCTTACTCTCCGATGCATGAAAGGCATGGAACTGCGCGAGTGATTCGATCTGCCGTGTCTTTTCTTCGTCGGTTGAACGCATCAGTTCGCCGTGGTAATATTCGGTTTCTTCGCTCAAAAAGGTATTCACGCCAATGATGGGAAGCTCGCCCGAGGTTTTGAGCTTTTCGTAGTAGAGACTTTCTTCCTGTATTTTGTTGCGCTGGTACATCGTTTCCATCGCGCCCAAAACGCCGCCACGGTCAGAGATGCGGTCGAATTCCTGGAGTATTGCCTCTTCGACGAGGTCGGTAAGGCGCGTTAAGAAATAACTCCCCTGCAGCGGATTTTCGTTCTTCGTTAAGCCGAGCTCACGATTGATGATCAGCTGTATCGCGATCGCGCGACGCACCGATTCGGGTGTCGGCGTTGTCACCGCTTCGTCATAAGCATTGGTGTGCAGGCTATTACAGTTGTCCATGATTGCATAGAGCGCCTGCAGCGTGGTGCGAATGTCGTTGAACGAAATTTCCTGCGCGTGCAGGCTGCGTCCCGAAGTCTGTATGTGGTACTTGAGTTTCTGCGAGCGCGCATCGGCCTTATAAAGATTGCGCATCGAAACCGCCCAGATGCGCCTCGCAACGCGACCGATTACCGCGTACTCGGGATCCATGCCGTTCGAAAAGAAGAAGCTGAAGTTGCGCGCAAAATCATCGATCTTCATGCCGCGGCTGAGATAATATTCGGCCAGTGTGAAACCGTTCGCGAGCGTGAAAGCGACCTGCGTAATCGGGTTGGCGCCGGCTTCGGCAATGTGATAACCCGAGACGCTCACCGAATAGAAATTCGTCACCTGGTTATCGATGAAGAACTGCTGTATGTCGCCCATGACTTTGAGCGAAAACTCCGTAGAAAAGATGCAGGTGTTCTGCGCCTGGTCTTCTTTGAGAATATCTGCCTGCACCGTGCCGCGCACCTGCGATAGCGTCGCTTTGCGAATGTTTGCGTAAACTTCGGGCTCAACAACCTTTTCGCCCGTTACGCCCAGCAGAGCCAGGCCCAGGCCATTATGCCCGTCGGGTTTGCCGTCACGGTAGTCGGGCGCTTTGAGATTCTTTTCGGTGTAGAGTTGGCGGATTTTTTCCTGTGCTGTGGCGAGCTTACCCTCGCGTGCCAGGTATGCCTCTACCTCCTGGTCGATTGCCGCGTTCATGAAAAATGCCAGGATCGTCGGCGACGGGCCATTGATCGTCATCGAAACACTCGTCGTCGGCGCCGAGAGGTCAAAACCCGAGTAGAGCTTCTTCATGTCGTCGACTGTGCAGATCGAAACACCTGCATTGCCAATCTTGCCGAAAATATCGGGGCGCTCGGCGGGGTTTTCGCCGTAGAGGGTGATCGAATCGAAAGCCGTGGACAAACGGGCTGCCGGTTGCCCCTTCGCAATCAGGTGAAAGCGGCGGTTCGTGCGCTCGGGCGAACCTTCGCCCGCAAACATGCGCGTCGGGTCTTCGCCCTCGCGCTTGAATGGAAACACGCCCGCGGTATAGGGAAACTCGCCCGGAATATTTTCACTTAGCAAAAATTTCGTGAGCTCGCCCCAGTCTTCATATGGTGCAGGCACCACCTTGGCGATCAGCGTGTCGCTCAGCGATTTTGTCCCCGCGCGCACTTTGACTTCTTTGTCGCGCACCTTGTAGCTGTAGGTTTCCTGCGCATAGTTCGCGCGGGTTTTGCCGATCGAACGCAGGTCAGCCAGTAGTTGTGGATCGATCTCCTTCAAGAGCGCATTGTACTGTGTCACGAGCGGCTCTGCGGGTTGTGACGCCGGAATTTCCAGGGCTTCGCCCAGTGATTTTTCCGGCTCGTACCCGATGGTCACCAGTGCAGTGTAGAGTGATTGCAGCTTACGGGCCAGGTTCGCCTGACCGGCTGCGGCGCTGTGGTATGAGCGCACCGAATCGGCGATTTCAGAAAGATAGCGTGTCCGCCGCGCAGGTATAAAATCATCTTTAATCGAGGCAGATTCGAGCTTTACTGCCCGTGCGAGTGACGCGGGCAACATCTGTTTTGCCTGCAGGTGTTTCACCAGCGCAGCAAAGGCATCGTCCACGAGTATGTCACCGAAACGGTTGGCGATCGTCGGGTGAATCGGCAGTTCTTCGTCTCTTTGGGTGAGCAGTGCGTGGTTGCGACGGTATTGCTTACGTACCTGTATCAGCGCATCTTCAGCGCGTACCCGGTCAGACTTGTTGATGATCACCATGTTTGCATAGTCAAGCATCGCGATTTTCTCGAGCTGCGTCGCCGCACCGTATTCAGGCGTCATCACATAGACCGAAAAATCGCACAGGTCGGTGATTGAGGTGTCAGACTGTCCGATGCCCGCCGATTCAATAATGATCAGGTCAAACTTCTCCGCGCGCAGGAAGCTGAGAATTTCTTTGAGTGTCGGCGAAATCGCCGCGTTGTCTGTGCGCGTCGCAAGCGAACGCATGAAGATTTTCCCGTCGTTGACCGAGTTCAGCCGCAGGCGGTCACCCAACAGCGCGCCGCCTGTTTTGCGCTGCGTTGGGTCAACCGAGAGTAGCGCAAGCTTCAGATCGGGATAAAGTAATTTGAACCGGCGCAAAAATTCATCGATGAGCGAAGACTTGCCCGCGCCGCCCGAACCGGTGAAACCTAAAACCGGCACAGGGGATTGCGAAGCAGAAGGCTTAGCAGTCCCTTGTGCTTCGATCAAAGAAATTTGCCGCGATAGCAAATGCCCGTAGTTGGCATATAGGTCTCCGGCGTCCACCGACGGCCTTTGGGCCGACGATGCGCGCTCGATCATATCGCGCGCCATGCCGTCGAGACCGAGAGTGCGGCCGTCGTCGGGCGAGTAGATACGCTCGACGCCGTATGCCATCAGGTCTTTGATTTCGCTGTCGACGATCACTCCGCCGCCGCCGCCGAAAACTTTGATGTGCGAGGCGCCGGCTTTTTTGAGCAGGTCGATCGTGTATTTAAAGTATTCGTTGTGACCGCCCTGGTACGAGCTGATCGCGATACCGTCGGCGTCTTCTTGCAGCGCCGCAATCACAACTTCGTGTACCGGGCGGTTGTGGCCCAGGTGAATTACTTCTGCACCCTCGCGCTGCAAGAAGCGGCGAATAATATTGATCGAGGCGTCGTGGCCGTCGAATAGCGACGTCGCAGTTACGAAGCGAACTGGTTTCATTGGTTTCCTTTGGTTAGGTTTTTGCCCGCGGAGGCCGGGGTCTGAGAATGGCAGTATACGGAGGCAGGAGCACGCGCCAGTTGGTGTAGAGGTAGCGCAGGCCGGAAATTGCGGTGATAATGGTCGTCAGCAAAAGCAGAAAATAGGGAGCTGACTCAGCGAAGTACTTATTACGCTCTGATTTGGGTATCTCATCAGATCGAAACGATTGTGTCGCTTTGACCAGCAGGGTTGTGGCAATCTGGTAGTTCTTGAGGCCCTGTGCGCGTCCTTCGCTGTAGGTTGCGCGGATGTCAAAATGAAACGACCGCATGATCAGAATCACGAGTATCAGGACGATCGAGAACATCTGGAACATGGTCTTTGCCTTACCAAGGCGCGTGGTGCGTATTTCGGTTCCTTTGCGTATCGCCAGGTAGCGCATGAGAGTTACCAGCATGTCGCGCAAAATGATAACAATGACCATCCACAGTGGTACAGCCTGGTCGAGCAGTATGAATATGACGAGCGTTGCAATCACCAGCGCCTTGTCGGCGAGCGGATCGAGAAAACGGCCCAGGGGTGATTCCTGCTTCCACTTGCGGGCAAGGTAGCCGTCAAAAAAGTCGGTAACCGACGCGACACCAAATATTGCGAGTGCAATTAACCGGTCGCGCGGATGTTGTGAAAGCAGGTAATACAGAAAAAAGGGAATCATCACGATACGCATGATCGTGAGAAAGTTCGGCAAGGTGAGCCATGCCAGCATTGGGTTCAAATGAGTTTGTGAGACGTTAGCTCAAGTAGATTTCACAGAACCGGCACGGGGTTATTCAGTGCTGCTCGTGATCACCTGGACATTGCGGAACTGCAGCAAATCGGCCGTTGCGGGGGGGGGGAGGTGCGCCGGCCGGGCGCCGCAGGCGAGGCAGCAGGCTAATGTCGTCTGGCGAAAAGACTTCGAGTTCGTTATTTGCCACCGGAAACTCCTTGGGTTTGGCCGCATCATATTTGTCCGAAATGGTCACCCAACCGGTGGGTTGCAGATACACCTGCAGCCAGGTCATCGTTTTACTGCTGTCGAGATCGAGAAATACCATTTTTCGGCAGGGAACTCCGAGCGAGCGGATTGCGCCGCAGCGGGTTTGGTCGTCCATGGTCTTGTCGGCCTTAAGCGCTGCAATGGCATAAACCGGGTGTTTGCCGTCATTCTTTTGCAGCCATGCTTTGCGGAAGGTCTCTATGCCGGCCGACCGCGCTGTATCGAGCGCGAGCGAATCAAGGTACGGCCTGACGCTGTCGGGTAATTCGGGATTTTTGAAGTACTGTTTGATGAGCTGCGCGTTGAAAATATGCGTCAGGTTGTACAAAGTTGCCTGAAACTGAAGGCGGTGCGTGCGCTTCTTTTCGGAGCTTTTCGGTTCCAGCGTCAGTTCAGCAGTGTGCGAGCCATCTTCCCAGCGACCGAAACGGGTAAACGGATCTGCGCGCAGGCCCGCGATCCTTTGGTGTGCTGTCACCGGCAGTAGCGAATACTTCAGCTGCAGACGCGCTTCACGGGCGCGCTCCTCTTCATTCCAGGGTAACTCGAGCTGGAGTTCGGCCGCCAGCGTAAAGTTGCGGCGCGCTGCGGCCACATAACTTTCTGTTTCGATGAAGTCGACAGAGCGAACCTGCCCGGGCCGCGCGACATACATACCACCGTCGACGAAACTGATGCCATAACAACCTTCGGGCAGGGGCAAGAAGCTTACCTGGCCACCATCTGCCGGAGAAATTTTGTAGGCCTTGCCATCTTTTGCGACTGCCCAGAGAAATCCCTTGTAGAAGGTCATGCTGCGGATGTCAGAAGAAATCTCAGGCGTGAAGGAGCCAAACTGCATACGATCGACGAGGTGCACGCGGTAGATCTTTTTATCTTCGCGGTTATAGATATATGCCTGGTGCATATCGAGAGCAATGGCGACGGGGTCCGCAATTCCTTTAAGGGGAATCTTGTCCACCAGGTCGCCGTTGATCGGGTTAATCACAAGAACATAGTTCGGTGCAACGGTGACGAGGTTCGGAGCCCAGAATGCCAGGTCGCGGACATCGTACGCCAGAGTGCGCGTTGCCAGCCGCTTTTTCTGCGCGACGTCGTACCCGGTCAGCTGGCGCGTCTGTGCGTCACTGATCCAGAGTATCTGCCCGTCGTGAGCGAGTCCAAGGGGGATCTTTGTTTCGAGCTGCAGGTCGTCAGCATGGACTGAAGCAAAAACAAAGAGAAAAAAAAGCCTAAGACCCGCGCCGGCAGGCTTTGCAGCGAAAGGTTTCATTTCTCCAGTTCCAGAATTTGCGGGCTATCCGGTCGCAATGCAGATTTTTTCTGGTAAACATCTTTGGGCCCGCAGAGAAGCACGGTGAATTTTTCCGGCCGGTAGTATTTGCGCGCAACGCGCAAGACATCAGCTTCGGTAACTTTGCTGAGATTCTTTGCATAGTTTGCCAGGTAGGTGTCGGGCAGGCCATCCCACTTGAGCTGCAGGTAGAGCTTCATGTACTGCGCCGGATTTTCAAACAAGAAAACAAACTTGTTCCGCAGAGACAGTTTTGCCTGCTCAATTTTTTTCGCGTCAATGAACTGTTTTGGCTGCGCGAGAATGCTATCCATCAGTGCAAGGACGTCGGGCAGGCTGTTGTTGGCTGTCTGTGTGAAGAGCACGAGGCTGCCGGTGAAATCGTCAGTCTCAAACGAAGAATACGCCGTGTAGGCCCAGCCCTTCTCGGTACGGATCTTCTGCGTCAGGTAAGAATTAAACGAATCACCCCCGAGCAAGAAATCGAGAATGCGCAGCGCGTAGTAGTCCGGGTCGGTGTGCTTCATTCCCGGGGCACGGTAGATCACCGTGGTCTGGGGAATCTCTTTTGGCAAAAGCCGCAGCTCGTTGCCCTTAGCAACGTGCGAGACGTGCATCTTCTTCAGGTCAGGTGCCTCTTTCGGCTGCACTGTGAGCTGGCCGAGGGTTGCGTTTAGCAGTTTCTGTAGCCGGCTAGCCTCAACCGAACCGGAGATGGCGACACTCAGGCGCTCGCCACGCCAGATACGGTTATGCCATTCACGCAGGTCTTCGGTCTTCAGCGCCGTCACTGTGCGCCGTGTCGCGTAACGGCCGCGCAGCGTGTCGCCCCAGTAAAGCCGGCTCATGCCCAGCGCAGCCCATTTTGCCGGGTTTTCATCGCGGCGTTCGAGTTCTTGCAGCACCCGCTTGCGCAGGAGTTCAAAATCCTCGCCGGCGAGCCTCGGTTTCTGCAGCACTTCAAACACCGTCTGCAGGTCGCGTTCAAAGTAATGCGCCATCGAGCGCAGGTTGAAAGTCGATCGTTCAGTGCCGGCAGTGAAGCTGAACGCCGATGCGCGGCTCTCAAGGTAGTTCGACAGCGAGTCGCGGTTCAATTTCTCTGAACCCGAGAAGACAACTGTATCTCCCCACAGGCTGTGCAGTCCGAGTTTGTCTTCGGGAACTTCAAAACCTCCGCCGTCGACAATGATCTGCATATGTACGAGGGGCACGGTGTCTGATTTCAGGTAATAGACTTCGATACCATTCTTCAGGCGAAACCGCTGTATCTCGGGTATCTTCGGTTCGGGCATCTCTTCGCGTATGTAATGATACCACGGTCTGTCTTCGGGTTGGACGGACGTCTTTTCGGCGAAAAGGCGCGCAGTACCAGAGAGGCAGAGCGCAAGAACCAGGTTGAGGCAGCCGGTGCGGCTTATGCCCTGAATAGTGTGGAGCATTATTTATTAAACAGCTGCTTGTTTTTTTCTTTCAGCTGCTCGATGTTGACGGAGCCCTTTACCTTTTCGAGCAATTCGATCTGCCGGTTTTTTTCCCGCTCCAGAATACGGTACTGCTCTTCTTTCATGGCATTCAGCTGCTTGAAGAGTTTCATCTTTTTCCTGATAAAGTCTTCCATCACGCCTTTGACCAGGGCATTGTCGACCCCGGTTACCTGCTCTCCCGGTTGTAGCTCGATGATTTCGTCCTCGCGGCTTGCAGGCGAAACCGCTACTACGCCGGTGTTCACAAAAACTCCCTGCGGAATGTCTGAATCTTCATGGGGCTGCGGTGATTCATCGCCCGCACTCAGCACGAATTCGGTTCCACGAATGCCCGCGACCAGGGTCGGGCTCTTGATCGTATACTTTGAACCCTGGCCCATCTTCTTGGCAAATTTCGTATAGCCCCTGCCTGACTCGAGGTCGACCACGATGTTCGTCTTGCGATCCTGTTCGGACAGGTCGCTCAGCCGAATCGTTGAATAGGGTGCCAGGTGCAGTACAGCAACGGGCCCGATCTGGACGTCCATCTTCCCCTTTTTGGTAAAAAGCCGGTCGTTACGAAAGAAAATCGTCTTGGGTTTCGCCGGCAGCGTTTTGCCGTCGCGTTCATAGAAACATTCGCCTGAAACCGAAAGCGCGGCTGCGAGCAGCTCTTTCGGTTTTTCCTGGGCAAACGCGGTCGTTGTGACGAGAAGGGTGGCTAATAGGGTGCGCATAGGTACTCCTGCACCCTATTGGACGTTTCTCAGGACGAAAAGGGAAAAAATATAACTGCAGCGAGTTGTCCCAAAGGAGCTACGGTGTAAAATCCGTCGTACCCAGTGCTGTTGTCGTGGCCCCCGTAACTGTCAGGTTGCCCGTACTGCTACTGGCTCCCAGCGTACAAAAGTAGCGGAAGGTGCCTGAAGGGAGCAGGTACGTGACGACACCATTGCCCGTGGTGGTGCCATTGCCACTGCGGCTGTAGACTGCCAGTGGCTGCATGGCCGTCGAATACGCGGAGACCGACATATCTGTCACAGCACAGCTGTAAGAGCCGGCGCCTGCCTGCAGGTCAAAGGTATGCTGCCTGAACAGCGCAAGGTTTGTGCTGTTGATCGTGTAGGTAGCATCTGCCGCGATATTCAGCGTAGCCATGGTGCCATACAGGTTTCCGCCGCTCGACGAGTTGATCCAGCCGTTACCGCCGCAGCTGCCATTCGCCGGGTTTGCAACCGTAACCGTTTCGGCGCCATACTGAATGGCAAAATACAGAGTATAGGTGCCTGCTTCAAGTGCTGCAGGGGTCGCCGTCGGGCAGCCGGTGCCGGTATCGACACCGTTGATAACAAGTGTGGCCGCGCCGCTGCCGTCGGTTAGCGCACCCGCATTATACTGGGCGGCATACAAGGTTCCATTGCGAAAGAGCAGTGCACTATAGGCCTTATTCTGGTGGTTGGCGTTGGCGGTAACAACGTTCAGTGTCAGCGTGTAAGTCGGTGGCGTGGTTGTGCCTGTTGTGGCGACATTGTTCACGGGGGCGAAAACCTGCGACGACTGCGTACAGTGCGCGCAGAGGGTCACAACGTACAGGGCGAGCAGGCGTTTCATGGCAGGCTCCTGACGCAGCGGATGTTCTTCTTGGGCGGTTTCACAATCGCCGAGAGAAGTTCTGAGTGGTCGCGCTGCGAGATGCTCGTGAAGCCCGAGAAGAAATTAAATGCCCAGGCACGGTCATAGTACGGGGTATTCGAGCCGGTGTTAGGGCCGCTCAGTGCATAGCTCGTCGACGAGTGAAAGTCTTCGCCCATCAGGTTAGGTGTCGGGAACACCGTCGTGTCCATTGAGAGCCCCACCGTGCCAAAGAGCGAACGGTTGGAGATGCTCTTGAGTTCATTGATCGTGGGCGCACGCCAGCGGTAGCGGTCTTGTACCAGGCTGCCAACGCCTGAATCGGTGTAGGCATGACCGTCGTATCGTTCCTGGTTGAGGCGATCGCAGTAATTGAGTGCGTCGTTCCAGTAGTCGTTGTCGTTTGTGGCGATGCCGTCGTCGCCGCAGGTCGGCGAGTCAAATACACCGCGGCGGCACTTCTGCCAGCGCAGCTTGTTGACGGTGTCGTCGACGATGTGGCTACCGAGGTAGGTTACCCCGTTTACCAGCACTGCATAAGGAGTGCCCGCAGTCAGCGAAGTTGTCAGCGTCGCCGTATAGCCTGAAACACTGACTGCTGTGATCGTTGCTGCCGGTGTGGCGCACGACCACGGGTTCGCTGTTGCACTGATGATGCAGTAGTTGGCCATGTTGCCCGCTTCGGTTGAATTGGGCAGCCGATTGAAATTCACCTGCACCGTTGTCAGGTTGCTTGCAGTCGCACTCGCGACATTGAAGACCACGGCCGGCGCGGCAGCATCGGCGCGTACCGGGCCGTTGAACAGAGCACGGTTAAGCGTCAGCGGCATAGGCGGTGTATCGATGATATTCTTCACAACCGTCAGGAGACCACCGTCAATATCGTTTTGCGCAGACGTACCGGACGTGTAATTGCTACTGACATTGACGACCTGCTTGAGCGATGCAACATACAGTTTTTTATTGGCCAGGTATGCTGTTCCGGTTGCATATGCATCGACTGCGATGATTTCATTATCCGTAAGGTCATTGGCGATCGAATCGGCAGTGTGCGCGAGCAATACCTCGTACACCGTGCCTGAGTTAATAACGTATGCCCCGGCATTGTACGCAGTGCCAGTCTGCCATACATCGCTCGCCGATTGTATATTGCTGACAAAAAGTTTATAAGCCGTGTTAGCTCCCATGGCCGAGCCGAGGGTCAGTTTGTAAGTATTGGTGCCTGCAGGCAGTGCTGTGCTGATCGTCGGTGACGAAGCCGCACAGGTTGTAGCGCCTGCCGCGGCAATGCAGTAGTTCGCGAGCGTGCCCGCCTGGGTTGCATTCGGCAGTTTGTTAAACTGTACGGTAACTGAATGTTCGTTGTTGTTGACGTTAAAGCTGGGAGTTGCCCCGGTAATGTTGAAGGTGGCGTTACTGTCGGGGCCAACGAATGCAGCCGCATTGCCACCCAGGTTTGCACCGGCCCCCACGATGCTCGCGGTAAAATTTTGCGCCGGTGGCTCTGTCGCCGGGCCGGCGACGCAGCGTACCTTGTGGCGGTTTGAGGTCGCACGCGAGGTATTGAGCAGTGGCCCGCCATTGCCGACATGGCCTTTGCGGAATTCGACCATGTAGGCATTGCTGCGCCCGCTCTGCCCGCTGAGCGTCACCGCGATGCCTGTAGAGGTCCAGAAACCCTTGGTCATGGGGGTGTTGGGAAAAGGACCTTCGGGCACGAACGGTGCAGAACTCTGTGCATAACCATGTATCGCCGGGGCCTCTGTTCCCGGTTCTGGCGATGAACCCGAGAAAGTAATTCGCGCACCGTAGTCGACCAGTGTTTCCAGTTCGTACACCGTCGGCAGGCGCCAATCGCGGCGGCCGCCATAACCCTGGCCGTTATTCATGGTATTTAGGCTCGCGCACGAATTTACCGCGTCGCCCCAGCTGAAATCTGAACCCGAGTTCATGCACTGGTCGCTTGCAGTGAAATAATACTGCCCCTGGCTGCAGGTTTTCCAGACCAGCGTGGTGACGCTGTCAATCGAGTAAGGGTGGCAGTTCGTGTTTGGCCCGCTGATGTTGTTGCAGTTCGTTGCAATCAGGTTCTGTGGGTGAGCTCCCGTGACGAAACGCCGGCCATTGACCACACCGCCACGCCCCGCACCGTAAAACGTTGGGCCGAATGATGGATTCATGGGTTCAACGAAGCCGTTTTGTCCTGCAGGGTAATCCTGGGTTCCGATCTTGGGTTCGCCGCCGTCTTCAACGCAGCCGACGCGCTCTATCCATTTGTCCTGGTTGGGTGAATAATAATAGCATGATTCCTGCCCCGTGGGCACAACCTTGTAACGACCGGGATTCCAGCTGACAGTGAAGCTGAGGCGGCCATCGTTGGCGAGCGGCATATCGTCGAGATTCTGCAATGTGTCGTTCTTGAAGTCGAAGGCGACCACGTTGTTCTCGGGCCAGCGAACCCAGCCCAGGTTGATAGTGAGCGTGTCATTGGCGAAATTGGTCGATGACCATGTCCAGGTATAACCCGAATTGGCCACGCTGATCCAGCCGCCCGAAGTAGCATCGTCGCGGACATAGGTGTAAATAACGGGAGTAGTATCGACACGCATGGTCATATCAAAGAGGATGCGTATCTGCGTGCCGTTCACATCGGTGACTGGCGAAATCGTGCCGCCATTTGCCGGTGTGGTCGAAACAATTTTCGGGTTTTGCTTTGCCCCGCGGCCCGAGATGCTGTTTGCCGGCGGAGCGAAGCGCTCAAACCCTTGCTGGCAGGCGCCGAGGAAGAAGAGGGAAATCACCAACAGGTTCTTTATTTTTTTCGACATTATGAGGCTATTGCTCCTCTAAGTAATCGGGGCCTGAGAGGGCCACGGGCCAAAAAGATAGTGAACGATTGTTTTTACTGCGGGGACTGCCCCTGGATAAGCTCACGCTCCGCAGCATTGAGGTTATCAATAGAGCTTTTCAGCAGGGTCAGAAAGAATTCAGGGTGCAGGCTGCCTACCAGATCTGCAGCGCGTTTGTCCATGATTGCGAGGGTGACATCGGCGCTTTTGGCTTTCCAGGTCTGCAGTCGTTCGCCAGCACCGGCCATTACTTCGATGTCGCCCACGAGGCCGCCCGCCGTGGTGTCGGTGCCAAACTTGAAAGCCTCTTTGTGGTCAAGCTGCACCATGGTACCTTCGATCACGATGTAGATGTTGTTGTCGCACTTGTCGCCCGACCGGTAGAGGTAGCTACCCTGGCGCAGGTGGCGCTTGGGCAGGTTGCGCGCCTCGGTGAGCAGGTTAAACAGCGGCATCTTCGACCTTCTTGATGGCGCGTGCCGCGCGTTTCGCAACCACGCCGATCAGGCTGCTCAAAAATTTGGGATTGCTTCTCGCGAGCCAGGCAAACGTCCGGAGGTCGATTTTGCCGAGCTTCGCTTCGCCCGATCTGACTGTTGCTGTTGCGGTGCGTGGTATCGACCGAATGAGGGCCATTTCACCGAAGAAGTGGCCCTGCGATAGCGTACGTAAAATACCTAGTCCCTGTTTGGCGATTTCGACTTCGCCCGAAAAAATAAAGTACATACAGCCGTTCGAGGCTTCACCTTCTGCGAAAATGATATCATCGCGGCGGCGCGTAACGGGCTGGATTTTATGGGCGGCATTCATTGCAGATTCAAGGTGCATCCCCGCCCGGCGACTGTGGGGTACCAAGGCCATACATGGTGACGCTCGCTTTTTTTCCGCGCAGCTGGGTTAACGGCAGTTTTTCGCAGGCGATTCCCGCGGCGCCGAGTTCCTTGGTTTGTTCATCGATGATAATCGGGAACGGAAAATCTTTCGTGAGGTCCTGAAGGCGAGCCGCAGTATTCACGGGATCGCCCATAACCGCATATTTTATCATGCGCACTGAACCGATATTGCCTGCAAAAATACGACCCGTAGCGATTCCGATGCCAAATCCAAAAGGTACTTCTGATTTTTCCCTGCGGATACTATTGAGCATGTTCATATGCTTCTCAATAGCCATTGCCGTCTGCACCGCATTCTGTGCATCCTGCTCTCCGGGAAAAGGACAGCCGAAAGTCGCTAGTATGCCGTCGCCCAGCAGTTCGTTGACCGATCCGCCGTAACCAAATATAAGATCCATCAGGTCGGCAAAGAGCTCGCTGATCGTCTCGGCATATGCCTGCGGTCCGATCTGCTCGGCAAGCGGGGTCGACCCCCGGATATCAAAGAACATGATTGAGGCATCGACCAGGGTGCCGCCGAGTTCGGTACTGATTTCTTCGTTCAGGATTTTTTCTACCAGGTCGTCGGAAAAGTAGCGCTGCAGGCTGCGTTTTTCTTTTTCGAGTTTTTCATTCAGCGCCCGAATTTCTTTTCGAAAGGCGACGCGTTCAAACGCCTGCTGTACTTTCATCGAAACATCTGCCATGTTAAGCGGCTTGGGCAGAAAGTCGTCGGCACCGGTCGACATGCAAACGATGCGTATTTCGGGTGAATCTTCGGCTGAGATCATGAACACGGGCATTGGTATGGCCCCATCGGTATCGCGGATGTGCTTGAGAATTTCAATGCCCGGGTGGTCTTCGAGGTGAAGGTCAATGATCGCCATGTCGGGCGTATTGACGCTGAGATAAGTGATCGCCTTGGCGGCGCTGTCGAGCAGCGTGACCTCGTATCCCCAGGAGCTGAGAAACTGTCTCAGTGCGGTGGCCTGCGCTGCGTCGTCTTCTACGATAAGTATACTTTCCATGACAAACCCGTGATTCTAGGTCATGGCGAGCTGAGCGAACGGGTGATTCTGCAGGCGCTGCAATGCATCCGGCGAAGCATGGCGGGCGAACAGGTCGCCATTGCCGCCCAGGGTTGCGTAAAAATCCTGCGCACTTTTTTTCGCAGAGTCACCGACAGGTATAGCCACCAGCACGGCTGAAACAATTGCTGCAGTATAGGTCAATTGCTCGACTGCTTCAGTCAGCTGCGCTGGCTCGCTGGCGGGCGAAATCTCCATGAGCCGTAAAAAGACAGGTGGGAGTTTCCACGTTTCTGCTGCCCGTTTACCGAGCTCAGTATGTGTCATTCCGTATGATTGTTTTTCCAGCTTCAGGAGATCCCACTTGTTCTTTTCACAAGCGTCAATCATATCGCTGTAGTGTCCACCTTTCTGCAGCGCCATGATATTCATACCTATACTGTGCAGCAGTGCGGCAAGAAATGCTTCGTCAGCCCGGCTTTTCAGAGAAGTTGCGAGCGCGATATTCTGAGCGGTGAGTGCCGCAAAAATCGGAAAGCGCGTCAGGTAGCGCCTGAAAGCTTCGCTCTTATAGCTGGGGGCCATGGTGCGCGTGCTCAGGTAGACAACCAGGTTTTTCGTTGCTTTGATACCCAGAACCGCGAGTGCATCTTTGAGCGCCTTAACCTTGCCTGAGCGTCCATAAAAAGCGGAATTCGAAACCCGCAGCAGATCGGCGCCGATTGCTTTGTCGGGTATAATGAGCTGTTCAAGCTCGGCAGCGCCATTCTTCGGGTCGTTTGCATCGAACCGGATTACCTGCGCGACCACGGTCGGTAACGGGGGGATCGCAACATCCTGCATTGACGCACGCAGCGAGACTGTACGCTGTTGCGAAAAGCACTTTTGGTCATGCGACCGCCAGCAGGGGCAGGCTGACCCTTATGCATCCATCATGGATAGCCTCCCTGTGAATAATGCGCGGCAACCGACGGGATATAGCGCATGTCTTCCATGATGATATGTTCGGTGAGCCAGGTTTCCATGAACTCGGTCAGCTCGTCACGGCTCAGTAGACCTTTCGCCAATTGTGCCTGCAAGAGCGCTAACCGGGTACGCATGAATTCATGCATGGCCCGGTGGTAGGCGAGGTTGTCGTAACCTGCCTGTTCCATGACCTTTTCCTCGTAGGTAAAGTGCTCGTTTGCATACGTGACCAGCTCTTTGACAATGGCGGCGAGATCAGCATTGTTACTGTGTATATCTGCAGCACTAGCCAGCCGCGCACCGAGGCTAAACAGGTACTGGTGCTGCCGGTCGATGGCTGGCACTCCAACAGTGTATTCAGAGCGCCATTCAGGCATTTCCATCGCGATCCTCCGTGGTTGTTAATGTAGGAATATAGCGCATGTCTTCGCGCAGCACATGCAGCTTGAGCCAGTTGCGGAGGAACTGAGCGAACTCGCGTGGTTCGAGTCTGCCCGATTCAACCTCAGAGGCGAACCGGGCAAGTTGTACCCGCAGACGCTGGTGTGACGCGTGGTGCTCTGCCAGATGAGGATAGCTGGCTTCTTCCATACATTTTTCTTCGAAGGTGAAGTGTCTCTGTGTGTAAGAGGTCAGCTCTGCAAGTAATTGCCGTTGTGCAACCGGATCTGGCAGACTATTCAGGCCGCGAATAAAGCGGTTTGCCAGTTCGAACAGGTAACTGTGCTGCGCATCGATTTCGGGAATTCCGGTCGCGTAATTTGCATTCCATTCCAGGGTTTCCATGAAGTCACTCCTATCCGGGTTTGCCATCGATGCGAGGTTGCCAGAGTATGCGTGCATAAACGAAGAAAAAGAGGCTGAATGCAATCAGCCAGAGTACTGCCGACCAGGTGTATGCCGTGAGCGGCATGCCTGCGAATACAAAACCCACCCGTACGCCCAGCGCTGCGTGAATCAGCACATAACCTGTGTTGATGAGCCTGCCCGCCTGGATACTGCGGCCGGTGTGCCCGAGGGCGACGCGTGTCATCATACCGAAGATAAAGATCGCGGCAGAGCCAATGCCCAGAACATGCCAGGCTGGTGAAGCGGGCGCACCACTGGCTGTGGTGGCGGCCAGCATGACAAGGCCGAGCAGCAGCCACAGGTAACCCGAGAACAGGATCGCAAGAATCGGTCTTCTTAGCGATGCCAGCGGATTCCAATAGATCCAGCGCACACTGTTGAGACCAGCAAAGGCCAGAAGACCGGCGGCCACACTATAGCGCAGCATTTCGTGCAGCGGCAGCACGGAATATAGTACTACGACCAGCAGCGTTGCAGGAAAGATGCTGTTTTCGAGGCGCTGCGATACGCGCGGCTTCGCCTCGGGTATTGCCAGGGACGTGAAGAAAGGGAGAATACGACCTGCGATAATGACTATGAACGCCAGGACGACCAGCAGCGAGACATGTACCAGGTGCTGCACCGGCAGATGGATCTGCGGAAACGCGAGTGAAGCTACGGTAATTGCCTGTAATGCGATAAAGATGGCGTGCAGGTAAACGACCTTGTGGTTGTGCTTCTGGACGGGCTGAAGCAACGGTCGCATGCGCGTTAATGCATAAGCTCCTCCAAGAACATCAGCGCCAGCTGCGAAAAAAAACAGCGGAGCCGGCAAAAACCATGCCGCCCGCCCCAGCAGCCAGAGCGCAAAAACAAGCGCCAGCGGCCCGCGGTTGAGCATCTGCTGGCCGCACCAGTTTTGACCGGCAGTAAAAAGAAAGCCGAGAATTGCAGCCCGGCAGAAACCGAAGACCATCTCGTAGCTATGCCACCAGGTGCCTGCAATGGCCGTTGGCAGAAAGTCGCTACCCGTTAGTTTTGCGAGCCAGACAGAAATGACGAACAGTGCGTGCAAACCGGTGGCGAGAAAAAAAATCCGGAAAGCGGTGGCAAAAACCGGCCAGTGAAACATACCCGAAAGCTAGGGCAGGACACGGCCATCGCCCTTGATCAGGATCAATTATGGCCGAATTTTCTCACGGAAATTGTCAACGCTGATACTGAGGCCGGCGTGCTGCAGAACGATTTCACCCTGTGGTGAAAGCAGCGTGAAAAGCGATGAGTGCGCAAATTCGCCGTCATCCTGCCTTTTGTAATTTACTCCCAGGGCGGCGGCCACCTCGCGGATACTCTCGGCCTTACCCGTCAGCAGGACGAACGAATCGGTCAGCTTCATCTTGGTGATAAACTTCTGCAGATGAGCGGGTGAGTCACGCTCAGGGTCAAATGAAATCATCAGGAAGGTTGTGTTGGAGCGCTGTGCTGCTGAGAGATTTTTTTCCAGCCTGAGCATCTCGGCGGCGATACGTGGGCAAATCGCCGTGCAGGTGGTATAGAACATCGCCACGACGACATACTTACCCTGCAACTGGTGCAGCATCAGCTGTTTGCCGTTCTGGTCGGTGAACATGTCGTGAAACTGGTAGAGTGAAGCTCCGGATACCTGACCAGCTTCCATTTTATGGTGGGCATGCGGGTCCAATTCTTTCTTGCAGCTGGCGTTACTTGCCGCGAGCGCGGCGACTAACGTCAGCGAAATTGCTTTTTTCATTTTTTATCCCTGGCACACCGGAAGCCGAGGTTATTGCCGGTGTAATTTCCTTTGAGAGAGCTGCGCATGCCATAGCGCATGTAGGTTGCATAGTTGCGCAAATCACTGCCTGAGAGCGAAGTTGCACCGCAGAACAGATTTGATTCAGTGTCGGTATCGGCGCGCGAATCTCCTGTGACGGTGGAGGAGTTAAAGTCCTCGACCCATTCCCAGATGAGTCCGTGCAGGTCGTGTACCCCGTGCGGGCTCACGAGTCCGGAGCCAATGGTGCCGCCGGTGGTCTGGTCATTCGGCTTGCCGAACCAGGCAAGTATCTTACTATTCACGTCGCTGCGCTGGTCCCAATCACGGTAAGTTGCTACATACTCCCATTCATAGAGCGTGGGCAGGCGTTTGCGCTGCGCCGCGCAGTAAGCCCGCGCTGCGTACCATGAAACCTGTGTCATGACTGCGCCGGGCGATGGCTGTGCAAGGTTCACAGTTTTCAGGTAACCCTGGTCGGCCTTAATAGGGGGAGTGTTATCTCTGGCCCATGCCGGGTGCGCCGCGACAAAAGCAGCGTACTGGGCAACACTGACCGGGTATTTATCGAGCTCGAAGGTGTGGACTTTCACCGGCTTCTGATCTTTGCGCAGGTCAAACGGCCGAAAGCTGCCCGCTGGTATGCGCACCATTGTGCCATCACCGGCGGACAGCGCAGCCCAGCAAAGCACCAGGCTGAAGATTGTCAGTTTATACTTCAGTGCACGCTCCGTTGCGCGGCAACTTCTTGTGGCGTGACCACGCCACCCGAGTTGCCCCATGAATTGAGCACGAAGGTCAGCACGTTGGCAACGTCTTCGTCGCTGAGACCGAGCGCCGGCATAACGCTGTCGTATTTTTCTTTGTTCACGACGATGGGTCCGCTCTTGCCTTCGAGCACTACTTTGATCGCACGGGTCTTATCGGCATTCAGGTAATCAGATTTTGCGAGCGGTGGAAATGCCTTCGGCACACCCTGGCCTTCGTTCATGTGGCAGGCCTGGCAGGTGGTGCCATAGATACGCTTACCTTCGGCGATGCGCTCGTCCTTTGATTTGGCGACGATTTTCTTGTCCTTTTCAGCCGGCATGGTCTGTGTCGCACCACCTTCACCGAGGTAAACAGTATCAGCCTGCTTGCCCGAATAGATCGCTGTGTTTTCTGGACCTTCAGCCTTCAGAATTCCGAGCGCTCCCTTGTTGAAGGTACGGAAGATCGAGTGGTCGACGATTACATAATTGCCAGGTACATCCATCTTGAAGTCGACGATTGCCGAACCGCCAGCGGGCACGAGCGTGGTCTGCACGTTTTTCTGGTTCTTCTCCGTACCACCTTCAGTATAGACGTGGTCGAAGATTTCGCCGATGACGTGAAACGACGATACGAGGTTCGGGCCACCGTTGCCGACGTAGAGGCGCACGGTTTCGCCGACTTTGGTTTTGAGTGCCTTGTCACCGGTCATGGAACCGACAGAACCGTTGAAGACCACGTATTCAGGCCTTTCGTCGAGCGCTTTGTTCATATCGAACGGTTGCAGGCCTGTCTGGCCGTTCTTGCCCTTCGTGTAGAACTCTGACTGCATCACGTAGAATTCCTTGTCGACTTTGGGCATTCCACCCTTGGGTTCGACGAGAATCAGGCCGTACATGCCATTGGCAATGTGCATACCGACCGGTGCGGTCGCGCAGTGGTAGACATAGAGTCCGGGATTGATTGCCTTGAACGAGAATTTCGAACTATGGCCGGGAGAGGTCAGCGAAGCCGCTGCACCACCGCCAGGGCCAGTGACTGCATGCAGGTCGATATTGTGCGGCATCTTGCTCGTTGGGTGGTTCGACAGCGTGAACTCCACATCGTCGCCCTCGCGCACACGAATCATCGGGCCGGGTACCGTTCCGCCGAATGTCCAAAAGGTGTATTCGACGCCGTCCGCGAGCCGGCCTTTGAGTTCTTTGGTCTCGAGTTCAATGATGACTTTGGCGTTGCCGCTGCGGTCGATCGGTGGTGGAACTTCGGGTGCGTGGGTCAGAACTGCCTTTTCGGTCTTTGTGCCGCAGGCGACAAAGAAGGGCACCGCGAGTGCCAGCAAGAGCATTGGGACTGACCCGCAAAAGAGTGTTTTTTTCGATTTCATAAATCCTCCTCAAATCTGTCCGACTTATAGACCAGAAAGTCCTTTTTGTCTTTGACATGGGTCAAGACAGCACCAAATAATTCAGGGTTTTCAGCGGCCGGTGGAATTGGCATCCTTTCTGCTCGCGTCCTAATGACATGGCGGGATTGATCTGGATCAATTTTGATTTTGATCCTGATTCATCTTTGTGCTATGGTTCAGCAATGGACGACTACTGCCGCATATGAATACCATCGATTTTGGTGATCTGACCCCCGCCAGCGCAGAAAGACTGCGCACGATTGCGCACTACCGGCGCTTCGGCAGGGGTGAAGCGGTGTTCCGCGAGGGTGATCGTTTTGCCGGCCCATTTCTGGTCACTGAAGGGCAATTCAAAATCTATATGCTGGGCGATGACGGCAAAGAAGCGATCATGCATATATTTCGGCCCGGTGAGCTGATAGCCGGCGGTCCGCTTTTTCTCGGGGGTAATTATCCCGCATATTGTGCGGCACTGTCAGACGGCTGCCTCGTTGCCTTCGAGTATGACCGGCTCAAGAAGCTGCTTGTGATGGATGATGCGGTGAACGGTTTTTTTGTGTCCAAGAGTGTCCAACTAATCCCCCGGCTAAAAGAAAAGATTGAGAACCTGACGCTGAAGAATGCCGAGGGGCGAATCTATGCGTATTTGAAGTCGCTTGGCGCCGATAAGGGCCCGATTGAGCTCGATATTCCCAAAAACCAAATCGCTGCTTTGCTCGATCTTACACCCGAATCGGTCAGCCGGGTCTGCAATCAGCTCGTTGCCAAGGGGTTGCTCGAGACCAACGGCAAAACCTATCGCCTGCGCGACCAGTAAGCACAAGGGGGATTTTTCACGTTCTGCGCAGGCTACACTGCCGCGGTATTTTCACTGATTTCAGACAAGACTGTTTCGTATACGCCGTCAATTTCTTTAGGCGAAAACAAGTGTTGTTTCTTCTTCTCGACTCCGAACTCTGAGAGTATATAGTGGCGGCCTGCGACGACGCCATGGCGAGCGAGGCAGTGTTCAACGCACCTGAGCGCACAGCCGTCGAGCGCAATAATCGGCCTGCCGCTTTTTGCTGTGCGCACGAGCGGCTTCACGCCGCCACCGACGCCGGCGATGCACGACATCTCGGCGTGCCCTTCGCGGTCCAGGCGCAATGCAATCGAATTAGCCATCTGCGCCGCCGACGAGCAGCCCGAACATGAATACACAAGCGGTAGTTCAGTCGGCACTCGGCCTCCGGGCCAACAGGTAGAGTGTTGCCGTAAAAAGTACCAGCGCATTTGCCTGGTGGAGTGCACCAAGTGAAACGGGCACGGCTTTCAGCAGCGTCAGAACACCGAGCACAAACTGCAGCAGAAAGGCGATAACGACCCATGCCAGCGGATGGTAGAGGTTGATACTTCTCCGTTCACGCCACAGCTGCCAGCAGAAGAACACACCCAGCATGTAGGCGAAATTGCGGTGTAAGAACTGGACCATGATCGGGTTGTCGGAAAAATTCGCCAGGACCGGGGAAAATCCCAAAGCGCCCTGCGGAAAATACTGCCCGTTCATGAGCGGAAACGTATTGTACATCTTGCCGGCCTTGAGGCCCGCAACCAGTGCACCGCTTGCCATCATGAAAAAGACCAGGATTACATTTGCCCATGCCACGCGGCGTGAACCCGGCACTGCCGGCCTTTGGTCGAGACCCCACGCAGTCATCAGCATCAGCGCATAGATGAGCACAGCAGTCATGAGGTGGCTCGTCAGCCGCAGGTGGCTCACGTGCGGGTCATTAACGAGCCCGCTTTTGACCATGTACCAGCCGAGAAAACCCTGGAAGCCCCCGAGCGCAAAGATGACACCGAGCCTGAGTGCGAGCGTCCGGTCGATGCGGCGGCGTACCAGAAACCAGATAAACGGGAGGAAGAATATTACCCCCACGAGGCGTGCGAAGATGCGGTGGATGAACTCCCACCAGAAAATATTCTTGAATTCAGGCAGTGTCATGCTATGGTTCACGAGCCGGTACTCGGGAGTTGCCCTGTACTTTTCAAATTCAGCCTGCCATTCAGCTTCACCCATCGGCGGCACGACACCGCTCACGGGTTTCCATTCGACAATCGAAAGCCCCGAGCGCGTGAGCCGCGTGATACCGCCAATCACGACGATCGAAAAGACGACGGCTGCGCAGATATAGAGCCAGGTAGTGATCGGCCTATTCGTGTTTGTCTCTTGCATCTGCGACTATTCTCTGTATCGCCTGCCACTCGTCAGGATATTTTTCTCCTTCGCTGAGCGCCAGCGGCTCTTCATTTGCCGTCTCTTGCTGTTCGAGCACCAACCGGCTCTCTTCGGACAGGCGGCCGAGGGGTTTCAAAACCCAGATATAGACGGGCAGCATGACCGCCGCAATACAGAACAGCAGCAGGCCGAAGTTTTCCCAGAACAGGTCGAGCGTAAAATAGCTGATGCGGGATTGGTTGAGCGCGCTGAGTGGCAGCCTGCGTATCGCAATGCCAACCGGCTGCCCGAGCGCGATCGCCTTGCCATCTTTGACGTGGCAGGTCTGGCAGACTGGCTGCGCCTTGAGCGGGTATGCGTATTCGATGAATTGGTCGGTCTCGCGAAAGGCCGCCTGCGCCGTTTCCATGACGCGGCTCTCGAAATCGTTTCTCACTTCGCGGTCTTTACGGTAGCCGAACTGTTGTGTGAGAAAGTTACTGCGGCGGAGCTCAATCGGTACTGATTTATCTGCGCTGATCGCGTACAATGCACGCCTGACGTATTCTCTGTCGCCGTTGGCTGCCGTCACCACAACACCGATAATCTTTTCAAACGCCTGCATCTCGCGGTGGATCTGCTCTTCGACCGAAAGGCGGACAAAACGCTCAGCCGACGGCAGGAAATAGAATTTGATCGCGAGCGACGCCAGGGTCAGCACCGCGGTGACAATGATCCAGAGTCGGGTGGATATCTTCATGCTATCCTCTTGCCGTTTTTGTCGTCTTCGTCGTCTTTGAAACCGCCTGCGAGCCAGAAGGCGCCAAAGATCACGCCGATGACCGAGCCAAAAAAAAGCACAGACATGAAGCTCATCGCCATCAACGCCGAGAACATATTGCGCGCACGGCGCATGCCATATTCAAATTCGGTTTCACCGGGCTTTTTTTCGCCGGTCCAGCCGCAGAATTCCTGCAGAGAAGAGTAGCTGATAATTTCGCCCCGGGTCTTGGCACGCATCTCGAAATAAAAATCCTTGATGCCGTTGGCAGCGCTTAAGCCCCAAAAGCCGATCAGCAGTGCAATAAAAGTACCCTTGTTGCGCCGGATCATAGGCTTTTTTTTACCTCGTCGAAGAACCGTGCCTTGTTGTTTTCTAAGCCCCGAAACTCACGCGTCACGCGGCCCTTGCGGTCAGCGACGATGAAGACGTTGCTGTGGGCGTACACGAGCTTGCCGTCGATGGTTTTGTTGTACTGCAGCGAGTAAAGGTCTGCCAGTCGCCTGAGTGTCGCCGCATCCGTTGTCAGTACCCGCCAATGGTCGCCTGTGACGCGGTACTTGCCGAGAAAATCCTTCAGACCCTGCGGGTTCGCGCGGTGGTCTTCGAACGTGAATACCAGGAATAGACCATCTTTCGTGAATTCCGGTGTGTCGTTCTGGAAGAGACGCAGGTCATTCATGATCAGCGGGCAAGACATGCCACAGTCTTTGAACACGAAGGTTGAGATGGTGTTGTGGTTGGCAAAGTCGCCCAGCTTTACCTGCTTGCCGTCCTGGTCGACGAAAGTGCCGTCGAACTGCAGCAGGTTGGCCCGCTGTGGGTTTAGCTTGTCCTGCCAGAAATCGCGCGGGCGACCTGCCGAGATAGAATACCACGCAATGTAGGCCGAAGCCGCCATCAGTGCGACCGCGATGCCGCGCAGGATCCAGAGGCGCGTGGTTTTAGTGGGTTGCATGATCCCCCCGGAAATAGGCTGCGATTTCTTTTTGGTGCTGCAGAGCGTCGCCGATGATTTCTGCGTAGTTTGGCCGCACAGGTTTCAAGTGTGAGAGTAATGATTCCGCTGCTGTCTTTTCGCCGGTGGCCACGCGGTGCAGCGCGAGATTCAGCAGGGCCGGAGGGTATTCGTTGTTGAGAGCCACTGCCCGCTCAAAATCGGCGCCAGCCGCAGAGATGTTACGGGTTCTGAAGTGCAGAAGCGCGCGACGAATGTAGAGCTGCGGCTGTGAGGAATTCGCCCTTTCGGCCATCTCATAGAATTTCAGCGCACGCGCCGTGTCGCCCGCCTCTTCGAGACAGATACCCATCTGGAAGAGATGCTTATGGCGAATGCGCGGGTACTGGTTAATCGCGAGATCGGTCTTTTTTGCTTCGAGGCAGTCGTCTGTGCGGAGTTTACGCTCGGCCATGCGGCGGGTGAAGTTTTCGGCTTCGGGCCTTGCTGCAGGTTCGGCCATCGCCCTCTGCAGGTAGTAGCGCGCCATGGCGGTATTGCCCGCGCTGTCGACGTCGCGCGCAGAGCGCAGAGCGAAACTCTCCTCATACGCCTTCTCGGAGGCCGGTTTGCAGGCGGCCAGAAGCAGCAGCAAGGGGATCAATCCTGTGTAACGCATATCACTCCTTACCCGTTTCATTCTTCTTTGACGGTTGCAGGGTGCGCCTGAACAGTTTCGCCTGGTTGGGCTCATAGTCGAGTAATTTGACTTCTGCGGCTGCGAAGTCCATCTTCTCGCTGAAATCGATCCGTTTACCCACCGAACCGGTATCGCGTTCGTTAACTTCGACCTGCACATTATGGGAGCCCGGCACGGTCTGTACCTTCATCATCACGTAGGTAATACCGTCGCGCTGAAAACCCGAAGGCCTGAAGGTACGCTTAGCATGCTGCTGGCCATCGATAGTCACTGTAATATCGAGATCGCGGCGCGCACGGCTGCAGTACTTCGAGGCGACACTGTCCGTGGCCTGTTGGAGAATTCGCTCGCGCGCCTCGGGGGTCAGGTTCTCGAGTTTCACAAGGCCCGCCATACGCTTTATGGCTTGTTCGTGCGCATCAGCCGGTATCTTGTCGGGAGAGCAGGTCTCTTTATCGCTCTGGTAGAAAAAATCGAGGCGGAGCAGCGCCGTATTCTTTGATGCTTCGATGGCGCCAAAGCGACCTGATGAACCGAGATAGAAGACCCAGGTCGCGAGGGCAAAAACCAGGGTGCCGACCGAGAATGACTGTGCCCAGTTTGAGGGCTTGAGTAAAGCAAACAAACGGTTTGGCACCGTCTTTTGTGCCGTCACAATCTGGCGGAGCTCAGAAAGAAACGAGTCTCTTTGCTGTCCGTTGAACCTGTATCCCAGAATCGGAAACTCACCCGGCACGCGCCGAAAATTCGGCTTGCGCTTCAGTTCGATACGGTCCATCAGCCAGCGGTTGCCTTCGCGGTACCAGCAATCGCCGTCCGGGCAGGCGCCGATGATAAGGCCCTTTGCACCACCTGCGCGGATTTTTTCTGTTTCGCTGACGCCGAGTTTTCCGGTACAGGGTGTGACTGCCAAAACGGTACCCGCTTCGTAATCTCTCAAAGCTCCACCGTCTGCATTCAAACCCAGCGAGTGCGCGCGACCCTGGCAAACGAGTGCGACCCATTTATCTCTTGCATCAGACCAGTCGGGTTCTGTCTGGGGGGCGCCTGGTTTTACGTGCGTGATCGCATCGTACGTGCATGAGCCCGCGCAGATGCCGCAGCCCGAGCAGAGGTCGGTGTCGATGGATACGAGAAATTTGTGCGGACTGTGGGTGGCTTCGCCACCCACAGTCCGCGTAACCATGTGCATCGCCTGGTACGGGCAGTCGATCGCGCACAGACCGCAGCCGGTGCACTTGTCGGTAATAACGGCTGCCGTGACGATCTCGCGCTTTTTGAACAGCCAGGGCAGTGCCAGAAGCAGCAGAAATCCGACCGCCATCGTGCTCCACGCAATCCAGCCAAAGCGAGATTCAAAGACCGCGGCGAAAAAGAGATAGAACCAGTCGGGCTGCAACAGCTCTGGCATTCGTTCTGCTTCGGCTTTGCCGACCATGTTGATGGGAAATACGAGCGTGTAAACGACCAGTACCCCCAGAAACGCGAGCGTGAGCTTGCGCGGCGGAAACAATTTTGCGCGTGAGACACGCAAGAGGTGCACAAACAGCAGTAAAATAAAGAGCAGGGGGATAAACAGGTGCACGATCAGCACCACCCACATGATCCACTTGCCGAGCAGGGCTGGCGAAGAAAACGAACGCGGCAGCGTATCGCCGAAAACCCTGAGCCCTGCAAGCAGCTCAGAGGTTTTTTCCATCACGAAGCGCGCGTTGGCGTCGAGCGGCAGTATGTAACCGGTGAGCCCCTGTACAAGCATGAAGCCGAGAATGATGAGCCCGCTCACCCAGGCGAGCGTGCGGTGGTTCTGGAATTTTTCTTCGAAGAGCATGCGCGCCATGTGTAGCAGCACGAAGAACATCATTGCGTCGGCGGCATAGCGGTGCAGGTTGCGGACAAAGCGGCCCAGAAGCGCGCTTTCGGTCATGTATTTGACCGATTCATAACTCTGGTGCACCGACATGTTGTAATAGATGAACATGAAGAGACCAGTGATCAGAAGGACAAAGAGTAAGATAACAGGCAATGCCCCGAGGTAGTAGAGAAAGTTGCCCTTCTCGGTGAAGACGTGGTTAAACGCGCTGTCGGCGCGGTGAAATAAAGAAAGAAAGGATTGAAATATGGGGCGGCGGAATTGCATTTTTTTGGGTTGTCCTGCAAGGCTGCCACAGGCAGCCTTGCAGGAGCAATATTAGTAAACAGTCCAGTTTTTGCTCAGGGCCAGCCACTGTGTGAAGTAGACGACCATGAACCACGCGAGAAAGATCAGCGCGAGCACGAAGCTGCCCGGCGCGTGCATCTTTTCTTTTTGGTTCTGCCCTGCAGAACCAGGATTGTTGTTATTTGACATTTTTCCTCCCTGGAAAAGGGCAGTTTAAGGGGTGGTTAACACCACCCCTTAAGAACCCCGTTTGTTGTAACGCCATGTATGCACCAATCATCAACTATTTGCATGTTGAGGTGAGTACGGTTCAATCTTCGACGGAATTTTTTCGCCGAAGAAGACCGACAGCACCGCAACGTAGATGAACATCAAGAGACCGGTGAAGGCCATAATGGCACCGATACCGACCAATGCCAGCATCGTGTACATCGCCGGGTCAAACGGCACCTGGATCACCGCGTTCTGGAATGTCACATCCCAGTGGCGGCGCGGTGCGCCCATGACACCGGCAAAGTGCATACCGGTCGCGAACAGCATCACACCGAAACCGAAGACGTAGGGCTGGTATTTTGCCAGTTTTTCGCCGATCAGCTTGCGCTGCAGCACGAGCGGAATGACGTAGTAGGTGAGTGCCATAAACGCGAGAGTGGTACCTCCCACGACGGTCATGTGAAAGTGGCCTGGAACGCGCAGGTTGTTGTGCGACAGCATGTTCAGCTGCTCTACCGACAGGATGATACCAGTCACGCCACCGAAGAAGCCGAAGATCACCATCGAGAGTGCCATTCCAGAGAAGCCCGGTTGGCCCCACGGAGCATTTGTCAGCCACTGGAAGAGGCCGCGGGTATACCCCTTCGCGCGCTGTGCCGTTTCTACTGCCGCCGGAATCGAGAACGCATGGATCATCGAACCGATCGTCGCAGCGTAGAACAGGTAGCTGGTGTTGAAAATGCGGTAGGTTGCCGAAAGGCCCGGGTCGACGAGGTTGTGGTGTATCGAGCCGAGGTTGATACCGAGCAGGTAGAGCACGAATGCCCAGCGGCACATCTTCTGGTTCACGGGTTTTGCACCCGTCGTCAGGTTTGCGAGCAGGTACCAGATCGAGACCATCGCCGCGAGGTTCAGCTGCTGCGCCGAGTGGCCAAAGCCCCAGAAAGAAATGCGGAAGTATTCCGGGTCGACACGATCGATAATGCCGATCGACCAGAGAAACGTCGGGATAAACGCCGCTGCGCCCGATACGAGGGTAAAGATCGCGATGATGACTGCGACAAGAATACCGAACGTAAAGAGAGGCAGGCTGCCTTTATGCCATCCTTCTTTCTTCGCAATGACGAGCGCGTAGAGAAACTGAAAGCAGTTAATCAGCGCGCCGACGGCGAAGAGAATGATACCGAGATAAAATGCCGGGTGTGCTTTCAGCGGTGGGTACGCCGTGAACATCACGTCGGCTTTACCCATGAACACGACCACTTCGACCATGATCGCGCCGGTAATCATCAGGATGTAGTTAAACCAGCCGAGCTTGATGCCGGGGTAACGCGAACCGAGAATCGTCTGCGCTGCGAAGATGACGCCTGCCATCTCGAAGAAGACAATCCAGAACACGAGCATGGTAATGCCGTGCGCGGTCACGAAGCGGTAGAAGAGATCCTGCGGCAAAAGGTGTACTGCGGGCCAGCGGGTCAGCGCGATCAGAAGAGCCAAAACTCCCCCGACGAGCAAAAACACCACTGCCGAAACGGCGTTGATCCAGATCAGGCGCTGCGCAGGCAGGTGGACCTTGAGTCCGGTGGTCGGGCAGGTTCTGAACTGGTTGGTTATATCAGCTATACTCATGTTATTCCTCCACTATCACCTGGCCAACCATGGTGTCATGGCCGAACTTTTCGCCCGCGAACATGCAATATTCATTGCACACCAGCGAGAATTTGCCCGTTTCATTCGGACTCAGGGTGATGACAAAGCTGTAGTCGGGCAGAATCTGCAGGTTCAGGTTCTGCGGCTGCAGCGAGAAGCCGTGCTGGTAGTCGAGCGACGACATGTGAATGCGGTACGTTTTGTTCTTCTTCAGCACCAGCGCCGGGCGAAATTGCCAGGCCTGTGCGACGAGAAACGTATCGCCCACTTCTTTTGTTGGGGCGTCGACCACGGGAATGCCGCCGGGCTTGCCGTTGTGTGTCACCGGCTGCCCCTGCGCATCTTTGCGCTGGTATTTGGCGATGAATTTCTCGGCGACCTGACCGTACTCTTCAGGATTGGTCTTGTAGGTTTCAGAAGAGATATTCTGGTTCCAGAAATGACCCAGCGGCATCATGATAAACATGACGATACCCCAGGCAATCGAGATATAGAGCCAGATCCGTTCTTCACGGTTAAAGGGTTCCCACCAGTTTTTTTTGGGTGTTTCTAAAGGCATGGCAAGCTCCTATTTGCCCGGCAAAAGATACTGCTGGTTGCTTTGCGCCAGGTAATCTTTCAACTGGGTGTTATTGAATACGAAAATTTCGAGCATGCCCCACCCGAGGTAGAAGATACCCGGGAATGCCATGCCGATGATCAGCAAGAACCAGATGTTGTCGAATGCTCTCTGGCCCAGCGTGCGTTTCTGTGTCTCGTTTTGGTCCATTTTGCCTCCTCAGGCAGTATGCCAGCCTAACCGTTTGCGCGGAAACCTGACGATGACACATTCCTAGCATAAGATCAAAAAAATTTCCTTGATTTAGGTCAAGGGACCGGTGTTTTTTTGAGGGAAGTGCCTGTTCTTCAGGCAGGATTGTGAAGGTCGGTGTGAATAAAGCGCTGCCCTTACGGGCAGCGTCCGGTCATCAGAAACTGATCGTCGACATCAGGTAACCAAACTGGTAGTCGCCCGACTTGTTCGCGAGTTCCATCGCCTTGCCGCGCATCGCGTACGCGTAACCGGCTTGAAATGCCAGGTAGCTGCGGGCCTGATAGTTTGCTATGAGCCCGAATTCCTGGTACAGGTGTTTTTCGGTGCCGAGCCCCGTCGAATTGAACGCAGCGCCGCTGATCTGATACCAGCTGTCGTTGCCGTTCTGCCGCATGGCGTACCAGTAGTCGAGCTTGAGGTTGAACTCCTGCGTGAACCAGATGGTATAGTTGATGCCACCGCCGACCAGGTTGCGCCAGCTGGTCATGTCTGCCTGGCCAAATTGGTAGTGTGGCGTCGGGTAGAGCGGGTCAAAGGTTTCATATTTGTTGTCGGTTGCATCTTTGTCACCGCTGGCGTACGCACCCTGACCGCCGATACGCATCTTAAGACCTGCATTGAAGTTCACGCCTATGAATGCAACGGCACCATAGGCCTCGATCTGCTGACCTGCTTTTTGGCCACCCTGGTACGCCACGTCGATCGAGTAATCAATCAGCTGATCGCTGGCCGTCTTGTTACCCGCTTCGGTACGGTTGTGAAAACGAGCGCCAAAAGTGTAGAGCTGGTTACCGTGCCGGTTGACACCTTCCTGGTTACGGGCAAACATGAAGGCATCGAGCCAGAACGACTTGTGTAACTTGGCGGTATTATAGAGGCCGCTGAAATACATGGCCTCGGTATTCTTCGTGCTCTGCACGTTATTGAGGTCGTTGGAGTTGTTTTCCTGGATAATGGTGGAAAAGATACTCAAGTCATTGACCGAAGTATTCCAGATGAGGCGTGCGCCATCGAATGATCGGCCCACGTTTGCCCAGTCGAGAGCTCCCACGAACATTTCTTCACCAAAAGCCAGCTTCTGACGACCGACTTTCAGATCTAAAGGTGTCCAGGCGAAATTCTTCAGCTGTACATATGCCTCGCGTATGTCAGTGGCCTGCTGTTCGGTGCCCGTATCGGTAATCGTCGGGTTTTGGCCACCCCAGACACGAGCATCCTGCAGGGTGATAACTACTTTTGTCTTATCCTTGAACTCTTTTTCGGCGGTTAACCAAACCTTGTTGCCGACGAAGTTGTAGCGCTGGCTGTCGTCGAAGGCATAGTTCTCTTTGATCTCAGGGCGGCTGCGCACCATTCCGGTGATTTTAACACTTTCATACCATTTCTCTTCTGGAGCGGGCGCGGTTGCAGTTGGCGCTGGTTGGGCTGGTGTCGATTCGGCAGGGGCAGTGGACACGGCTGCTGCCGGTTCTGCAATGGGCTTCGCCGCTGGTTTTCGTTTCTGCGCTTCGGCCGCAGTCGTCAGCAGTACAAGCAGGGCTACTGCCGTTAGTTTCTGGGTCTTATTATACATTGTTCCTCCCGTTGGTTCATTGTAGATCGCCTTCTCTTAAATGGAAGACTATGGATTTGCCTTGATCTGTATCAAGAGACCGCGTACAATTCGCTACGGGCCTGATTACCCGATAGCATTGCATGTTGTTGCGGCGTGAGACAGGCAGTAAAGAGCTAAGCCAGACTTTTGGCGCGGATTCATCGCCTCTTACAAGAATTTTCCCGTTGCCGTATCTATTCTTCGTTCAATTACCCAGACTTCCTGTTTCTGCAGGCGCTTGAGTATTTCCGGCCTGTGTGATAAATCTCTCAGGCGGAGTGCATGATCATTGATACCTTTTGAAAGCATCGGGTAGTGCTCGTACCCGGCCTTTGATTGCGCGAGTTTTTCCATGGCGCAGTCTGTATGTGTTGCCACAAGAACCAGGTTCACTGAATGTTTAACGACTGCCAGTTCGACAGCTTCGGCTACCTCGGGTGTGATGACTGATCCCGGAATGCGGATGATATCGTAGTAACCGCGTGTATCGCCGAGTATCCGGTTGTCGTCGAGCCGCGGGTCGATGCACATGATCAGCAGTGCTTTCGGTCTGCGTTCGGTGATGGCGGGTGTCAGTCTCCAAATGCCGGCCTGCAGCTTGTTCTGTGCAATTATCTCATTAAAAACATCGTGGGGGTGGACTTTGTCGTCGTCGTGCAGCCTGTCGTCGAAGCGCCCTGCCCAATCCTGGATCACATACCCCGTGTGTGCGAAGAATCCCCCGATAACAAATGAGGTCTTGCGAAAGGTGAGGGCAAGCGCGATACCCGCCGAGACGAGTATCGCCAGGAGTATGTACTTGATTCGGCTCATGGACCAAGCATATGCCGTGGGCGGCATCGGCAACCTAAATAAATATTAAAAGGCCTGAAATTCTGTTATTCTGTGCCCCACCTGCGAAAAACGTTTGCGCGTGGGTCAGGCTGGCCAACCCCGCAACCATGCTCGCCCTGCCGCAGCGGATTGACACGTTTGAGAGCCACGAACTTTCGTGGATGCCTGATGAATTGAAGGTCCTGTTTCGCGAAATACTTTCATGGCACCAGGATCTCGGCGGCGTCTATGCGGCAGCCGTGCCGGTGGTGAGTGACTGGCTCAGGCGTACCGGCGCCACCTCGATTCTTGACCTCTGTTCGGGCGCGGGTGGGCCGGGTGTGACACTTGTAAAAGCGCTGCGCGAAGGCGGAGTTCCCTCTGCGAAAATTAAACTGACCGATCTTTACCCGGCCACCGATGTCTACGGGAGACTGCAGGCAGCGAATACAGGAATTGTTACCTACGAAGAAGCGAGCGTCGATGCAACGAACAGCCGGCGCGACGACACGTTTCGCGTGCGCACGCTGCTTTCGGCGTTTCACCACTTCTCGCCGCAGTTCGCGCAGAAGATTCTCGCAGATGCCGCTCAAAACAGCGACGGCATCTGCATCATGGATCCATTTCACCGTGACCTGTGGCATCTTTTGTCAGTGCCCATCGGTACAACCCTGGGCACACAGCTCTACCCGCTGGTACGTGATCGCTCCCCCTTTGCATTCGCCATGTGCAACCTGACCCCTGTAATACCGGCTATGTTTTTCTGGGACAGTATTGCGAGCGTGCTGCGCGGCTACACCGAAGACGAGCTGCTGGCGCTGACCCGCATACCCGAATGCGATGCCTTCGAATGGCGCGCCGGCACGTGGAGTTACCTGCCGGGCACAGGCCTTAAGGGTGTTTACCTGCTGGGATGGCGCAAGTGAAGCCGCTGCAGATTCCGGCATTGAACGCGGTAAGGTTTGGCGGTAAGGTTTCGCTGGCGGTAAGCAGTTTTCTGCTGCTGGTGAAATTCTTCGCCTACTACCTGACCAACTCGCAGGCGATTCTCTCCGATGCGCTCGAGAGTATCGTCAATGTCTCTGCGGCGGTGCTGGCGCTCTTTATTATTCACATCAGCACCAAACCCGCCGACCGCGACCATCCGTATGGCCACGGCAAAGCAGAGTACTTCAGTTCGGTATTTGAAGGTGCCCTGATCTCTTTCGCTGCAATCATGATCTTCATCGAGAGTATCGACGCGATCATCAGGGGGCGGCAGGTCATGCGCATCGACCTTGGCCTTTTGCTGATCATCGCTGCTGGTGTGGCGAATGCAATGCTGGGTTTTTACCTCGTGCGCCTCGGCAAACGCAACCAGTCGGCTGCGCTTGTCGCCAGCGGTCGCCACGTGTTATCTGACTTTTATACGAGTGTGGCGGTCATTGCTGGTCTTTTGCTCGTTCGCATCACCGGCATCCAATGGCTCGACCCCGCATCCGCGCTTGTCGTCGGCTGCGTGCTCGCCTGGACCGGCTTTCACCTGGTGCGTGATTCTGTGCACGCGCTGATGGATGCCGAGGATGTCTCGCTCATTACCGAGCTGGGCGGACATTTCAGCGCAGTGCGTCGCCCGGGTATCATACGCATTCACCATGCGCGGGTTATCCGGTCAGGTGCGTACCACCATATTGACGCGCATGTGGTCGTACCCGAGTTCTGGAATGTCACAACGGCCCATTCAGAGACCAATGCGTTTGAGGCTGCAGTGATGGAGCGCTACAGCCACGCGGGGGAAATCCACTTTCACGTTGACCCGTGCCGCCGTGTGTATTGCCACGCATGCGACGTGGCGGAGTGCCCGCTGCGCAGAGAACAGTTTCAGAAAGTGATCCCGTTTACCTTTGAAGAACTGACTTCACCGACGGAGCCGGAAGAATTGCAGCATTCAACTTAGGTACTTCACCAGTACAACAGAATTGCCCTTGTCGTTATAGCGCACCTTGTCGAATTCCTGCAGGGTCATCACGATTCCCCGGCCGTGAGCGGTGTCGTTACGCTCGTCGGTGAGCTTCGCAATCATCGCGCGGTGATCAAAACCCCTGCCTTCATCAGTAATGCGGAAGGCAATTTTCTGCGCGTCGATCAGGCAATCGACGGTAACGACGCGGTTGCGGTAGGGTTCTGTGCGGCGCCGCTCGTCAATTAGCTCGAAGTAGGTTTCGGTCATCAGGGCCTGCGTTTTGCTGTCGAAGTCAATTTCGAGGTTGCCGTGTTCGATCGCGTTCAGCAGCATTTCGCGCAGCATGATGCGATAGGTGGTTACCTTCTGCTCGTCGACGTAGCGGCGGCAGAGGCCTGAAAGAAACGTCGCCAGTTCTTCGGTCATCAGCAGTGAATTGTTCAGAGTGAACGCAAGCCGGGTACGGTTGAGCAGCGAAGCAACCATCATATCGCCAAGACTTGATGCGCGCCCGATGAACTGCAGCTCGGCGGCTTCAGAGACGCGTTCGACCCGAATGCGGTAGTCTTTCGGTTCACCCGTCAGCCGCGAGGTCAGGGTCGCTGTCAGGTTGACCTTTTCACCTGACTCGCGCAGGGCAACGAGCGCGCGCCGCAGCAGTTCGGGGTCGAAAAGATAGTCCGCCTCGCCGTCTTTCTTCATGCACAGTGTCTCGGTGAGATCTTTGCCTGCTGCCGATTTGGGGTCAATGCCGAGTTGCCGGCGCACTGCCGAGTTGAGCGAGACGATTTTCAGCTCACCGTCGAGACCGAAAACTATGTCTGAACTCGACTCCGTGAGGTGGCGCGAGATTGCTGTCGAGGCGGTGAGCTGCGCAAGCGCACCAGATAGCTCGCTGTTGGATTTTTGCAGCTTTCGGGCAAACTGCAGGATCAGAAACATCGCTGCGCCGCTGATGAGTATGATGCCGAGGCTGACACCGATTGCCGGGTACAGGCTGCCGCGGGCGGCCTGCAGTACTTCGGTGACTTCGCGCGCCACTTCGACCAGTCCAATAACCTTGCCATCGAGCACAATCGGTGCATAACCCGAAATCCATTCGCGGCCCGAGGCGGTGCTGAGGTAAACCGGGCTAAACCCAGGCGCCTGTTTTGCCAGCAGTTGCTTTACCACGGCTGGCGGCACGTACTTTTCGCCGGTGAATGCAGTCTCGTGCAGCATGACCGCCC
The DNA here is from genome assembly GCA_049323535.1 of Spirochaetota bacterium. Lineage (GTDB taxonomy): Bacteria > Spirochaetota > Leptospiria > Turneriellales > Turneriellaceae > Turneriella. The sequence continues at coordinate 340,758 of JBMOPL010000010.1, forward strand.
AGAAAAGATCGCCCGAAGCCGGGTCGATCACGAAGCTGTAGACATTGTCTTTGCTCAGCTTCAGGTATGCATAGCGCGCTGCACCCGCACGCAGTCTCTCCCTGAGTTGTACAAAGGTCTTCTCGCGGCTGGCCTGGCGCAGATCGGGTCGCAATTTACCCGACTGGTAGAAAAGTGCCGCGTAGGTATCAGGGGGAATTTCAGGCGCGATGCCCGCCGCAATCGCCTGCAGCTCCCTGCCGACGGCCATTTCGGTGTCGCGGCGGTTGCCCACCAGCAGAATGCTCACCAGCAGCAGGGTTGCCGCAGAAAGCGCCATGGCGGTCAGGGTGAGTGTCCAGCGTTTCTGCAGCGCGCGCATGGGACAAAAAAGCGGGCCACCTTCAGGGTGGCAAGGAATCGTGCGGGGACTTTTACCCGCAGGCCAAACTTCTTTACAGAGCAGCACAAAACCAAAGCCAAACCCATGACAGCTACTATCGAAGATGTTCGTGCCCGTGAAGTGATCGACTCGCGCGGCAACCCCACAGTTGAAGTTGAAGTAACCCTCGACAGCGGCGATACCGGCCGCGCGATCGTGCCCTCGGGTGCCTCTACCGGCAGCCGCGAGGCGCTTGAGCTTCGCGACGGCGACAAGGGCCGTTACCTCGGTAAGGGCGTACTCAAGGCCGTCTCAAATGTGAACGAAATCATCAACCCGCACCTCGTGGGCGTCGATGCGATCAACCAGCGCGAGGTCGACCGCGTGCTGCTCCAGCTCGATGGCACAGAAAACAAGTCGAAGCTCGGCGCCAACGCCATGCTCGCCGTCTCCATGGCAACTGCACACGCCGCGGCGCGTTTTCTTGACCTGCCGCTCTTTCGCTATTTGGGCTCGCCGTTTTCGCGCACGCTGCCTGTACCCATGATGAATGTCATCAACGGGGGAGCGCATGCGGATAACAACCTCGACTTCCAGGAGTACATGATTGTTCCCGTGGCGCACGACTCGTTTCGCGAGTGCCTGCGCCAGGGCGCAGAGATTTTTCATGCACTTAAAAAAGTTCTGCACGACAAGAGCTACAACACGGCAGTCGGCGACGAAGGCGGGTATGCTCCGAACGTGAAGTCGAACCGCGAAGGTCTCGACCTGCTCATGGCGGCGATCGAGAAGGCCGGCTACAAGCCGGGCGTCGATACCTTCATCGCGATGGACGCGGCCTCGAGCGAGTTTTATAAAGATGGCAAGTACAAACTCGACGGCGACGACGGCAAGGTTCTCGACGCCGATGGCATTATCGAACTCTATGCTGACTACTGCGCGAAGTACCCCATCGTCTCGCTCGAAGACGGTATGGCCGAACAGGACTGGGCAGGCTGGAAAAAACTGACCGACAAACTCGGCAGCAAGATTCAACTCGTTGGTGATGACCTTTTCGTGACGAACAAGAAGATCCTCGCAGAAGGTATCAGCAAGGGTATTGCAAACTCGATCCTCATTAAGGTGAACCAGATTGGCACACTGACCGAAACTTTCGAGACCATGCAGCTTGCCGGCAAACACGGCTACACCTGCATTTCATCGCACCGTTCAGGCGAATCTGAAGATACCACGATTGCCGACCTGGCGGTTGCCGCAGAAACCGGACAGATCAAAACCGGTTCCATGAGCCGCACCGACCGCATTGCAAAATATAACCAGCTGCTGCGCATCGAAGACATGCTGGGAGCTGACGCTTTCTATCCCGGTATCAAGGCTTTCAAAAACAGGTGACCGCTGCGGCACACCCGTGAGCTATGATGCTGGTCTGGAGAATGCGGTAACTTGAAAGAGATTCTGCAAAAAGTAACCGCTCACCGCCTTTTTGTACCGGCTCTGGTGGGCGCAGTGGCCCTAACCCTGGGGCTGCTGCTTGCCTTTGGCCACACGCGCAACATCATCAAGATACGCGGTCCATACCTCGCGGTACTCACCGTGATCAGCGTCTTTCCGGTTTTCGCCTTCCGGTTCTTTGACCCGCATGAAAACTCCCGCCCGATTACGCTCTATTTCCTGGTGTCGGCGGTGTACTTTATCTCTTTAGGAGCGCCCGACCTTGTCGCGTTTCTCCGCGCAATCTTGTTTGAACGTGTTACGGGCGAGCTGCTGAAGCGGCTGCTTTTCGGTTTCACTGCGCTCGGTGCCTGCGCCGGCGGAGTTCATTATGCCCTCAGGATATGGACGGACATGGACAACCGCCCCGGGACATTCCTGGCGATTTCGCCCGTGAAATTTGCTGTCTACGCCATTCTGCAGATCATCTACCTGAACCTGTTCGTGGCGATCGCGCGCGACAGATTTGGTATCAATAATCTGTTTGGCTAACCCCCCTCGGTCCCCCCTGTTAGGGGGGATGCTTGGTTGCAGCGACCTTCTCCGCGATTGAGGCACAAACCGCTTCAAATGCGTGCATCACTTCACCATTTGAAAACCTGATAACACTTATCCCGAATCCATTCAGTACTTCGCTGCGCCACTGATCATAGGCTTTTCTATCTGCGGCTGTGTGCGCGTCGCCGTCTAACTCGATAACCAACCTTGCTTTTGCACAATAGAAGTCTGCTATGTAATTGCCGATCGGCCTCTGCCTGTAGAATCTTGGCCTGTGGTTTTTCAAAAATAGCTGCCACAGTTGAGCTTCAGCGAACGTCGGGTTCCGCCGCATCGCTCTTGCCCGGCCGGTTAGCCTTACATTATACGGCTTATTCCGCCGCCACGGGTTTGGTTCGTTCAAAAGCCCTCCCCTATTCAGGGGAGGGTAGGGGTGGGGTTTGGAGCGACAATCCGAATTTTTTCGACTCTTCCTCGCGCCATTCAGCGATCCTGGCGTGGTTACCCGAAAGTAATACTTCTGGTACCTTGTGACCACGCCAGTCGTCGGGCCGGGTGTACTGCGGGTATTCAAACTGGTTTGCCGCATCGAAAGACTCGTGTGCGAGCGATTCTGCGTTGCCCATGAAGCCGGGCTGGCGCCGGGCCACCGCGTCGATCACCGTGAGCGCGGCAATTTCACCGCCTGAGAGGACAAAGTTGCCGATGCGCAGGCTCTCATCGGCGACGTGTTCTGCCACGCGCTCGTCGACACCTTCGTAGTGGCCGCAGATGAGAGTGAGGCTCTTGTACTGTGTCGCATATTCACGCGCGACCTGCGCATCAAACAGCCGACCGCGGGCGGAAAGCAGAATGACGCGGCTCTCTGCTTCGGTGGCCTTAATCGCCTCGACCGCGAGTGCAATCGGTTCTGCCATCATCACCATGCCTGCTCCACCGCCGTACGGCGTGTCATCGACCTTGCGGTGCTTGTACGGCGTGAAGTCGCGCGGGTTGACGAGTTTTACGCCGATGGTATTCGACTTCACGGCTTTACCCAACAGCGAAGCTTCGAGTGGGCTCGTAAAAAACTCAGGAAACAGGGTCACGACGTTAAATTGCACGTCTCAACCTTCGGTGAAGTGGCGCCACTCGGCAAGCTGAATCTCTTGCCGGTCTAAATCCGCCTCGCCCCAATGCGGGTACTCAAGCGGCAATGTAATTTCTTGCTGCCCGGGGGAGTGTGCCTCGTTCAGGGTAATTGTCACCAGGGTGTTTTTTCCGAGGTCTTCTATCTGGCTGATGCAGCCAATGGGCTGATGCGTTTCACTGTCGATAACGTTCAGGCCGTACACTTCAAAGTACCAGAGGTTGCCGACGGGTACGTGGTGGGTGCCGTGCTGGGCGCGCGCTTTCTGTCGCATCAGGGCAATCGGCTGCACAATCAGCAGGTTGGTGAGCTGTGCCGCACCGTCGCGGTCGGCGACGCCGGCAAACGCGATGCGGTCAACATCGCCGTGTGCAGGTTCGGCCTTCTGGAGTATCAGTGTTTTAAGAATTTTGGGAGCTGTAATGAGCTGATCAATTTTGTCCGCGCTGCAGAGTGTTACACCCTGTCCGACAAAGTCGCGCAGGTGATTGCCTGCAAGATCGACATGCAGCATGCCGCGCACGCCGTGTGGGCGCCCGATGCGCCCCAATACGACAAACGAATTTTCGGGATCGATGGATTTAACCGGCGACGGACTCACGCCTCGTCGACGATTTCGAGCAGTATCTTTTGGTAACGCTCTTCGCGGCCGTCTTCGAGGATAATTTTTTTCACGGAAATGGCATTGAGCAGAACGCGCACTGCCTTCGCAATGCGTCCGCCTTTGCCGATAATCATTCCAATGTCGTCTTTGTTGACGCGCAGCTCGAGTATGAGCGATGCCGGGCTTTTTACCGGCAGTACCTGTACATCGTCGGGATTGCGCACGAGGCTGCGCGCAATGTATTCAACGAGTGAGGCGGGGTCTGAGTTGCGCTGTTCGGTCATAGTTGTCTACGCCTCGAAATTACTTCGCAGCGCGTTTTGCTTTCGCTTTTTCGTTGGCTTTCTTCTGCAGCGCGCCGTCTTTCAGGGCTTTCGCTTCAGCAAATGGCTTCCACACGCCGGCTTTTGACAGGATGTTCTTTACTGTGTCAGAAGGTTGTGCACCTTTCTTGAGCCACTCATTCACTTTGTCTTTTTCGAGGCGAATTTGTTCACCTTCTTTTACAAGCGGGTGGTAAAGGCCGATGATATCCAGAAATTTACCGTCGCGTTTGACGGTAGAAGATGCAGCGACAATGCGGTAATACGGCTTCTTCTTGGTGCCGTAGCGCTGCAGGCGAAGTTTAACAGTCATGCGGGTAAAAGTGGCCTCCGAGACATGCCGTCAAATTTAATATGGCGCAGAGCCACTGCGCGGCTCAGCTCCAGGCCGCATGTATTATGTCACATCTTTTCCCTACTCCATCGTAACCACGACGTTACCGGTTTTCTGCCCGGTCATCACGTAGCTGTAGGCTTCGCCAATGCGGGCCAGCGGATAAGTTCGATCGATCAGGGGTCTGAATGTCCCTTTGCTGAGCATCCCTGAGATAAATGTGATACTTGCCTGAATGTCAGTGGGAATCGGAAAATGAACGCGCCGGCCACCCCAGGGTGCGGTAAGCAGGGGCAAAAAAAGATTCTGCCCGCCGGGGCCTGGCTCGGATGACAGGTAGCAGCCTTTGGGATTGAGCAAGTGCCTGCACTTCGCGAAGCTGCTCTTGCCGACCGCATCGAAAACAAATTCAAACTGCCCGCCGGACTGAGTAAAGTCTTCGCGTTCATAGTTGATCACCCGGTCGGCGCCGAGAGTGCGAACGGGTTCGACATTTTTGCCATTGCACACCGCGGTAATGTTGACCGCTCTCTGCCGCAGCATCTGCACCATTGCAGAGCCAATGCCGCCGCTGGCGCCGTTGACGAGTACATGCATCCCTGGCGCCAGTTTCATCTTTTTCAGGAAATTATAGGCGTAATGAGCTGCCTCGAGGCTTGCCGCAGCGTCGGCATAGCTGATGCCTTCAGGTATTTTTGCGAGCGGAGCGCTTTCGCTGATGCTCATGAGCTGTGCCTGTGAACCCAACCCCGTGTCTTTGAAACCAAAGACTCGGTCGCCGGCTTTGAAGTTGCTCACACCGGCGCCGAGCGAAACCACCTCACCGGCGAAGTCCGTGCCGGGTACGGGCAGCTTTGGCTTGATGAGACCGGTGAAAAAGCGCATGATGAAGGGTTTTGCCGTGAGCACGGCGCAGTCAGTGCGATTCACCGTGGTGGCATGCACGCGCACCAGTATCTCACCTGGACCCGGCACCGGGTCAGGAATCTCGGTGACCTGAAGGTTCTGCGGGGGGCAATATTTTTCCCGGTAGGCGGCTAACATGTCTGTGCCAGTCTCGATCTGCGGGCTGCACTGGTAAGCGACTTATTGGCTAAACAGAATTTCGATTTATGCGCCGTGCGTGCTGGCGGCTCTGCCGCTACTGTGTGCGAAATCCTGGGTATGAGTGCCAATGTCCCAACCGACATTGTCTTTAGTTTCACGGGGTTAATCCGCCGGGGTGGGGTGACCGGGCCGCATAAGGATGGCTGGGGTATCGCATTTTACGAAGACAAGGGCCTGCGCTTGTTCCATGACCCGGAAGAGAGCAGCAGCTCGAAGATCGCCGCATTTCTGCAGTCATACCCCATACGTAGTGAGGTGGTGATCAGCCATATACGCAAGGCCAACCGTGGCAAAGTCGCGCTCAAAAACACGCACCCGTTCGTGCGCGAGTTATGGGGACGCAACTGGGTATTTGCGCACAACGGGCAGTTGAAGGGGATCAAAAAGGTGAAGTTCGATAGTTTCGAACCGGTGGGGACCACCGACTCAGAAGCTGCGTTCTGCTGGTTGCTCGGTCGCTTGCGCAAGAAGTTTAAAGCTCCGCCGGTGCAGCCGGCGCTCATTAAAGAAATACAGAAGTTGTTTGCCGAGCTGGCAGAACGGGGCGTGGCGAATATACTGATGAGCGATTCGAACCTGCTGTTCACGCACTGCAGCAACCGGCTGGTGCACATCACGCGGCGTGCGCCTTTCGGTAAGGCGCAGCTGCTCGACGCGGACGTTACGGTCGATTTTCAGAAGGCAACAACCGAAAAGGACGTCGTCACGATTCTTGCGACGCGGCCGCTGACCGGCAATGAAGACTGGCAACATTACCGGCCAGGCGAATACCGCGTCTGGCGCAGGGGAGAGAGTGTGTTTGTGGGTTAGCTACTACTGCGCAGCCTCTACTGTTTCGACTTTGACGTAGCAGCCATCGATCCACTTGCCGGGCACGCCGCCTGGTGACACTGCACCCTGGATGGTTACTTTTGAACCGTTGCTCAGCGCCACGCCATTGTTGCTTTCAATTTTGAGATCTGATTCTTTAAAACGATCTTTGAGTCTTTCCACCTTGTTCTTGCCTGAGCCAATCTTGAAAGAAGACCGGACAAGGGCGCCCGCACGATTGGGTTTTTCGTACACGTCGACAAACATCGTGTCGCTGACCATGGCGCTTTTAGGTGTTTGCAGGTAACCACTGAAAGAGACGCGGTGGTAGCGTACGTATTTTCGTTCATCGTAAAATGGACCGAATGCCTCGGTACAGACTTTATCGATAGTCGTTGCCTCAAGCGGTTGCTGCGGTTCTTTCTTGCAGGCAAAGATCAAGAGTGGCACAGCGGCCAAAAGAGCGTGTATCCTGTTTTTCATAGCGGCAGAACCTGCGTTACAGCCGTGTTGCGTCAATACCGAATGGCGAAAACCCTCTCCCGGTGAATTATCCCATGTACGTCTGCGGGTACAGAGCAACTGTCGCCGCGACTCACCGGCGTTTAGTGCTTGATTCGTCGCGGGCAAGCGTGCCTCTTGTTTGTCATGTGCCGCCGTACCCTTACGCTTGCATTACTTTTTCCGCTGGCTTCAGCGGGTTTTGCCGACGAACCCGCTGAAGGTTATCTGCCCGAGCCGCTTGAATTGATCGAGAAGATTCCGGTCTCTGATACCGCCTTTTTGCGGCATCGGGGGTTGCCGTCAGCCGTCGATCTGTCGCGCGACTTTCCTACACCAGGCAACCAGGGTAAGCAGGGTAGCTGTGTCGGGTTCGCCACCACTTACGCGATCAAGACATACTATGAGCGGCGCAAGCGCAAGTGGGATGTCTCGACTTATGAGAATATCTTCTCGCCGGCATGGACCTATAACCAGATCAATAAGGGCCGCGACCGTGGTGCCCACATACCGCACGCGCTCGAACTGCTCGTGCAGAAGGGTGCAGTGCCCTGGAGCGTGATGCCCTACAACGCGAACGATTTTCGCACGCAGCCGAACCAGCAACAACGGCAGATGGCGCTGCAATACCGGGCCAAGAGTTATGAGCAGGTTCCCGTCGACAATGTCGAAGCGCTGAAAGCCGAGCTGGCCCGCGGCAACCCGATGGCTATTGGCGTCTATACCGGGGTCGACAGGCGCAATTGCTGTCGCAATAACGAGGTATTCGACCAATTCACACAGAAACGTTTCATGGGTCATGCGATGGTGCTGGTCGGATACGATGACCGCAAGGTTTCGCCTCGCGGCCACCGCGGTGCCTTTAAGCTGATGGACTCGGGAGGCACGCAGGTCGGCACCGGTGGGTTCGGCTGGGTGTCGTATGAGTTTGCACCGCAGTTGTTGTACGCGGCTTATGTGCTGCGTGATGGTGACGCCAGTTTGCCCGTGCAGCCAGCTGAACCAGGCTTGTTACCTCCAACTCATGTGCACGCTACGCAAGGTCGCCACAGTGACAAGGTAGTCGTCACGTGGCAGAAGGCGGCGGGGGCGACCGCGTATGAAATCGAACGCAGCACTGCGGGGGATTTTCAGTTCATCTCGATCGGCTATTCGGGTACAAGTTCGTTCGAGGACACCGCCGTTCAGGAAGATGTCGCGTACGATTACCGGGTGTTGTCCATTCGTGACCGGCAGAAGACTGACCGCGAACAGAGTATGATCGCGAAGGGTTACGCCGCAACCAAGGCGAAGGCAGAGGCAGTGCCTCCACTGCTGCCGCCGGTTATTGCGGCACGCCCCGGCCGGGTCGAAAACCTGTCTGCTTCGACCGGCATCTTCGCCGGCAAAATCGTGCTCACATGGGATTCAGTGCCCGGAGCAGGCAAGTATTGGATTGTGCGTTTTGATCGTAGTACCGGAACCTGGAAAGAGCTGGCGTGGGCGACGAAGAACCGTTACGAAGACAGCTCCCCCGAAGCTGTGTCGGGCGCAAGCCAGGCTTACAGTGTGCGTGCAGCAAACGCAACCGAAGTCGGCGATGCCGCAGCACCTGTTTGGGGTGCGGCGAACCCCAACGCCAGCCGCGCAACCGCTATACCAGATACCCCGAAAGATGTCAGGGCCGGGCTGAAAGGCAACAAGGTCAGCCTCGAATGGAAGGCTGTCGAAAAAGCCGACGAGTACTATGTCTTTCGCCGCCGCTTCGATACACCTGCCTGGGTACACGCCGCGACCGTAAAGCAGGCCCGTTTCAGCGAAAACTTTCCCGGTAGTGCAGGCGAGCTGTGGTATTATATCGTTCGCGCAAAATCTTCATCAGGTGGAGAGTCAGCTGAATCGGCGCTTGCAGCAGTAACAATGAATGCGCAGCGTCCTGTGATACGCGCGCGCTACACCACCGAAAATGAGCTCGCGGCCTTCACGGGCAAGTGGACGGCTGAAATTGCCGCGGCTGGTAAGATGGAGAGTATCGCGCTGGATATAACCTCTTCAGGCGACAATTTCAGCGTCACGCTCACCGCGGGGCCGCGCAGCAAAAAATTATCGGGTAAATACGTTGCGCGCAGTCATGAGCTGGGTTTTGGCGGGTTGAGCATCAAGCGCGTGGCGGGCAACGCCAAGCTGCTTTCGGTAACCTGCCGCGACCGCTCGCTCTGTGGTACACCGTTTCGTGATACGCTACAGCGTGTGCAGTGACCTTGCAGGCTCCTGAAAAAGGAACCTGCTACTGTTTCGGCCGCTTATTCAGCCCGGCGATGACCGGTATTTTCTGTAATTCGCGGTCGAGGTAGGGCACCAGTGTGCGCGTGAATGTTTCAGTCAAATGATTCGGGTCGCGGTAGACCGTAACATTTCCGATCACCGCATAGCAGGTGCTGCTGTCGCACAGGTACCTCGTGAGGTCGACGACAGAGACCGTCTCTTTGGGTTGGGCCGCCATGACCATCGCGTCAGGGATACTGTCGAGCACCAGGTTTCGTGGCCGGTTGCACTTCTCGGGTGTTTGCGCATTCCAGTAGAGGCATGACACGGGGTTCATCCAGTTGCGGTTTTGATCGCGCATGAGAGGTGTACCGCGTATCACGACGACTTTTGTCCCCAGCGCTTCGACTTTTTTCCAGTACGACTGGTAGCCCTCGACCTGCTTTTGTACCGACGGCAGCTGGCCGTAAACTTCTGACAGCGCTCCGGAAGTGATCAGCACCTGGGGCCGCACTTTCTCGATGTGCGCAAGTATTTCTTTTTTCCAGGCTTCACAGTCAGCTCGTACCCAACCTTTCTGGCGGTTGAGGAAATCTGCGAGCAGGCAGGCCGGCTTTGTGATGACGTAGAGATGCCAGCCGCGTTCGGTCGCGATCTTCTGCAGTGCCGGCCCGTAGTGCATTGCGTGCGAATCGCCCGCCAGTACTACGCTGAAAGGGCTGCCCGCTTTGCCGAATTCGCAGATGACGACTTTCATCTTGCCGGTTCTTCCCATGCATCCCATATGCTTCTCATTCATGTCCCAGCCGGCAGTGCGCGCGTCTGGTCTGATTGGCACGTTGGCCGGCGGCTTTACGGGTTTTTCGGGGTCGAGTGCTGCGGCGCCAGGGTAATCAGCGGGCAGAGCATGCAGCGCATTTTCTTTGGCCTTAATTTCTTCAATGATTTGGTGTTCGTGATACCAGAGCGCTGCCCCAGCCGACGCTGTTGCCGTAAGCAGAATGGAGCAGAAGGCGTACGCGAGAACCGGTCGTAAGGGTTTCTTGCCCTTGTCGCGAAAGACGTCTTCGACCAGGTACTTGGTGAGAATGGCAAGAGCAAAGGAGCTTGCCACAATCACCAGTGGCTTCTGCACCGGTGGAATCTGCTCAATTTTGTTAGCAAAGATTGCGACGGGCCAGTGCCACAGGTACAGCGAATACGATATGTCGCCGAGAAATCTGAGTGGCTGCCTTGCCAGTAGGACGGAAGGTGCCCAGCGGCTGTAACCGGCCGCGATCACGAGCGCCGACCCCATCACCGGCCACAGAGCGATGTAGCCGGGAAACCTTGCATTTTCGTTGATCAGGAAGACCGCAGAGCCTATCGCCGCGATGCCGATCCAGCCGAATAGGGCGGAAAGCGGTTCAGGTAGGCCGCGGCGGGGTAAAAGAATTGCCAAGAGTGCGCCGGTTGAGAGCTCCCAGACGCGGGCCGCTGTCTTGAAGTAGCCTTCGGCGCCTGCGCCCGACCAGAGTACAGAATAGGCGAGCGAAAACAACAATGCCGAGAGCATGAGCAGCAGGATAATCGCCTTGCGCACGCGCGCATAACCGGCGAAAAGTTTTCCCACCACGAACAGCAGCAGCGGCCAGACAATGTAGTACTGTTCTTCGACCGACAGCGACCAGTAGTGCTGCACAGGTGTCGCGGCCTCATACTGCCGCAGGTAATCAACCGCCTGGGTGTCCAGGTACCAGTTCTGCACGTAGAGCGCCGAACTCACAACCTGGCGTGAAATATTCAGCCACTCTGTTTCTGAAAACAGGTAGAGGCTTGCCACGAGGCAGGTCAGCAGGACCAGCGACGCTGCCGGCAGAAGGCGCAGCATGCGGCGCGCCCAAAAATGTCCAATAAGAATTCGGTTATCTCTTTCGAGTTCGGCCAAGAGCAGGCCAGTAATCAGAAATCCCGAGATGACAAAAAAAACGTCAACGCCGGTAAAGCCCCCGCTGAAAGTCTGCGGCCAGACGTGGTAGAGCAGTACCGCCATGACGGCGACTGCCCTAAGGCCCTGGATTTCAGGTTTGAACGGCAGTTTCGTGCCGCTCATTTCATTTGTGGTAGGCTTCGTATGCGCGCAGGATGCGGGGCAGTTCTTTTTTCAGACGTTCAGCCATGAGACGCTTGCCTTCGCCTTCAGGATGAATGCCGTCGGGAACCAGTTTTTTGAATTCTTCTCTGGGCCGCCTGAAGTCAGCCGCAAAATCGACAATGATGTAAGGCATCTGCAGAATGCGTTGGCGCAGTGCGCGCAGTTTGTTCTCAGAGTTGGTCCAGCCCAGCGGTACGGGCAGACCAATGACGGGCATGATGTTGCGCTTTTCGAGTTCTGCCAGGATTCCTTCCAGGTTCTCCATCATCTCATCGACCGAAAGTCCCCTGAACACGTCGTTAGTGCCGCCCATGACGAGACAGATCTGCGGAGCGATACTGAGTACATCGTGATCGAGCCGCGCGAACATATCGCCCAGCTTGTTACCCGATATACCCTTGTTGATGATGTTGAGACCGGTTTCTTTGGTGACGGTCGTTGTCCATGAATTGCCGTCGGGATATCCCCATGTGATGGAATCGCCCAGTGCAACCACTGTGACGTCTTTGGCGCTGATGGCCGGCGTCATCTTCATGGGAATAAACAGCGGCGTCAGGCTGACTGCCAGCAGCGGAAAATAGAACCGCAGCGACCTGAGCCTGCGTTTCGGCTCACTGACCACTGCGTATACCGGCTGCGAAACAGACCTGCGGCGTTTGGCCGCTTTGGTTGGCTTAGAAATGGTCTTCTTGTTCGTACGGTAGTCTTTCATGCGACTGCCCCCGGCGGCCGGCAATTCCGGTACTTTTGACGGTTTGTCAAGTACTATGGCTTTGGGCTGCCCTCACAGGGGACATAACACAACAATTATCGGCACGCAGGGCATTTTGATGAGTTTTTCCTGCCAGGCCGTGATGAGCGCGCGAAGTCTCATTCGGCAATCTCGTTTACACGCCGAGGCCTGAATCAGGTTCTCGGTGCATCTGGAAAACTCCCATGCCTGAACTTCTTCTCTTTGACCTCGGCGGCGTGCTCATTGAAGTGAGCACGGCAACGTTGCGTGAGATCGGCGGCCGCGATAAGACCGATGTCGAGCTGTGGGAAACCTGGCTCACCTGCCCGGTTGTCGAGGAATACGAATCGGGCAAGATTGGCAACGAGGCCTTTGCCGCCGGCGTACTCGAAACCTTTCGCTCGGCGATGCCGGCAGATGAATTTTTACGCTCGTTTACCGCCTGGCCGATTGGGTTTTACCCTGGTATGACGGAGCTTCTGCGCAAATTGCGGCACGATTTCAAGCTGGCATATCTTTCGAACTCCAACCCGCTGCACTACCCGCGTTTCCAGAAGGAATGGCAGCTGGATACGTATTTTGATTACCATTTCGCCTCATACCAGATGGGTTGCGTGAAGCCGCAGCGACAAATTTTCGAGATGGTGCTCGAAACGCTGCCGTTCGAAGCTGAAGATATCTTTTTCGTCGACGACAACCGTCTGAACGTCGAAGCTGCACGCAGCCTGGGCATTGAGGCTGAAATCGTACGAGGTCCCACTGAGTTGCTGCAGGCGATGCAGAATCGTGGTATTGTCAGGCACAGGGGAAAAAATGCGTAATTTGTGGTTCATGGTAATCGTCTCGATTGTCGCGTTTGCCGGTATTGTCTTTTTCCTGATTGAGACGCGCGGACTCAGGACACATTACGATGCTGCGGTGGCGCGCATGCAGCAGACAACCCCCGCCAGGGTGGGCGTTGTCACCTCTTCAGATATCGCGCACCTGCCGCCGATTGTGCAGAAGTACCTGGCGGTGACCGGGTCGCTGGGGCGCGAGAAGATCCGCAATTTCCGGGTGACCTGGGACGGCGCGCTGCGCAGCGACGCGCATGCGCCCTGGATGTCGGCAGTGATGCTCCAGGAAAATTTCTTCGAGGATTACTCGCGTGACTTTTACCTGACGGCGTTCATGAAGGGCTTGCCCGTTTCGGTCTGGCATTCGTATCAGGAACAGCATGCTACCATGCAGGTAAAGATTGCGTCGCTTTTCCCCATCGTCGACCTCAGAGGTGAGGAGCTCACGACCGCCGAAACCGTCACGCTTTTTAACGATATGTGCCTGCTTGCACCTGCCGCGCTCGTTGATAAGCGCATCAGCTGGCGCGCGATCGATGCGCTGCAGGCTGAGGCGACCTTCACGAACGGCAAATACCGCATCAGGGCTGTGCTCAAATTCAGGGAAAACGGCGAGCTGGTGGATTTCATTTCTGACGACAGGTACTACCTGACAGCAGACAATAAGCTCCGGCGCGAACGCTGGTCTACACCACTAAGTGAATATCGCGAATTTGCCGGCAGGCGGGTGGTCAGCCGAGGTGAGGCCGTCTGGCACCTGAAAGAGGGTTCGTTCGCATATGGCAAATTTGTCCTGAAAAGCATTGAGTACAATGTGCGGTAGGTGGCAATAGCCAAACTTCTTTCCGGGGTGTCTCGCCCGGCGTGCAAGGTTTCATGTACCCTGCAATACCGGGCGTCGAAATTTCAGAACAGAAGGTTCGCACCAGCGACGGCTTTACCCTCAGTGTCAAATGCGCAGGCCCCGCAGACGGAAAACCGATACTTTTTCTGCACGGCTTTCCCGAATTCTGGTATGGCTGGCGTAAGCAGATTGGCTATTTTGCCGCGAAAGGTTACCGTGTGGTCGCACCCGACCAGCGCGGTTACAATGACAGCGATAAACCCGAACGGGTCTGTGAATATTCGATAGTGCAGCTCGCCGAAGACGTGGCGGCGATCGTGCGTCAGATGAAACTCGGCGATTGTATTCTCGTCGGACACGACTGGGGCGCCGCAGCTGCCTGGCAGGCTGCCATCCGCCACCCGAGCCTGTTCTCGCGGCTGGTAATTCTCAACGTGCCACACCCCCAGGTTTTTGTGCGCACTGTCTTCTCCAACCCGAAGCAGTTTCTGAAAAGCTGGTACATGTATTTTTTCCAGCTGCCCGTTGTGCCGGCGTGGCTTGCTTCACTCGACGGCTATAGGCGCTTCGCCGATGGCATGCGCTCCACCGCAAACGAGGGTTCGTTTACCGATGAAGACATGCTGGCGTATATCGATGCCTGGCAAAAACCTGCAGCACTCGATTCGATGATCAACTGGTACCGCGCCGCGTTCAGGCATCCTGAATTCAGCGGCCCCAGTGATGTGATCGTGCCCACGCTGATACTCTGGGGCGAAGGCGACAAGTTTCTCGAAGCCTCGATGGCCGCGGATAGCCTGCACTACTGCCGCACGGGCCGGGTGAAATACTTTCCGCACGCAACGCACTGGCTGCAGCACGATGAACCCGATGCGGTCAATGCCGAAATAGAAAAATTTATCCAGGAGTAACCATGCACCATTCAGTCGTTAGCCGCGTCAAACCACGCCCCGAAGGAGGTTTCGCGCATTCGTTCAAAGACAAGGTTCTCACTGGCATTGGTGCCACGGCAGACCATTTTCTCCGCACGTTCCTTTCCACCCGGGTACTGGTGAGCAACATACCTGCGATCCCTAAAGTGGTGCAGGCCGACTACCGGCAGAAGTGGGAGTTCTATCGCAATCCGGAGTTCATCAGCAAGCCCGACACATTCTTCGCAAAACCAGAATGGATCGAGCCGGTGATCAGGCCGGCAGACCCCATGCCGCTGCAGGTACACGACGCCATCTTCGAGGATGTGATTTTCCCGAGCGATTTTGCCCCGCTCAACCCGGCATACCATGCCAGTGACGTGTACCCGGCAAAGCAGGCACCATCGATCGCCCGCTTTATCCGGCACAAGACTGGAATCCATGGTGGCAAGGCAGAAGACCGGCCCACTCTCATTGTTGTGCACGGTTACGTGCTCGATGGCTACAACTTCAACGCGCAGCTCTTCGAAGTCGCGAAATTCTTTCGCCTCGGGTTCAACATTCTTATGTATACGATGCCGTACCACGGCCCGCGCAAGGCCCCCGGTGCACGCTTTAGCGGTGATGGCTTCATGTTCTTCGACGTGGCGCGCATTGCCGAAAACGTGCGCTGGTCTATCCACGACCTCACGCGCTATATTGATTTCCTGAAGAAGCGCTCGAAGGCACCGGTCGGAATGATGGGTTTTTCACTCGGCGGCTACCACACGGCGCTCATGGCCACTCTCGAAAAGAGGCTCGCCTTCGCAGTACCCGTGGTGCCGGTGATCACACTCTTCAACGTGATTCTGCAGTGGCAGCCGAGTGCCGCGGTGATTGAAGGTTTTCTTAAGCTGCTGAAGCTCGACAAGAATGACATCAACCAGCTGCTGTTCCCGGTGTCGCCGCTCGCCCGGCCACCCGTCATTGACCACGAGCGCCTGCTGATCATCGCGGGCACTGCCGACCGCATGGCACATCCCGATCACGCGCACAGCCTGTGGCACCACTGGAAGCACCCGAAGATCTACTGGTTTCCGGGCAATCACCTCGTGCACTTTGAGAAGACCCATTACATGCGCGAAGTGGTGGGCTTCCTGAGAGGCTTAAAGTTATTCTAAGCTGCTGATGCCGATTTGCCTTTCTGCGCAAGCAGCAAGGTAACGCTAAGGACTGCGCATCGCCCGGCATCGCCGTAATTGCCCATGGCGGGCTGTGCAAAAACATGTCCGGTATTTGGGTCGGTGGGATCTACCTCGCAAAGGCCCAAATGAAACACCTTGTAGTTCTCCTGACACTATCTGCCAGCCTCGCCTGTTCGGGTGAGGCTGGCATGACTGCTTTGCAAACCTACCCAGCTGTAGATGCCGCGTTCAGGGGAAAGGTTGATCTGAATAACCTGCAGAACTACGCGAACCAGGCTGTACCTGCATACATACGCAAGTTCAACGACACCAATTTCATCACGAACGGCGGAGCTACCCTTGGGCGCGTGCTTTTCTACGACAAGCGGTTGTCTTCAAACGACACCGTGTCGTGTGCGAGCTGTCACCAGCAGCAGCATGCCTTCTCTGATACGGCGGTCGTAAGCCAGGGTGTAAACGGCACCACCGGCCGGCACTCGATGCGGCTGGTCAACGCGCGTTTTGCGCTCGAAACGAAATTTTTCTGGGATGAACGGGCCCAGAGCCTCGAAGCGCAGACGACCATGCCGATACGCGACCACGGCGAGATGGGTTTCAGCGGCGCGAACGGTGACCCGGATTTCAGTACACTATTGACCAAACTGGCCGCGGTAGACTATTACCGTGAACTGTTTAAATTTGCGTTCGGTAGTGAAGAGGTTACCGAGGCCAAAATGCAGCTCGCGCTGGGACAGTTTATCCGCAGCATACAGTCCTTCGATTCGAAGTTTGATGCCGGCCGTGCGCTCGTCCCGAACAACAACAGCACCTTCCCTAACTTCACTGCAGAAGAAAACCTCGGCAAGAGCCTCTTCCTGTTGCCGCCGGTATTTTCGGGCTCGTCCCGTACTGGTGGTGGAGTCGGGTGTGCAGGCTGTCACCGGGCGCCTGAATTTGATATCGATCCGAACTCCGCCAACAATGGCGTTACCGGCAAGATCGGTGGCGGTACCGACCTGACTAACACCCGCTCGCCCAGCCTGCGCGACCTCGTGAAAGCTGACGGCAGTCCCAACGGACCGATGATGCATAACGGGTCGTTGGCGAGCCTCGGGGCAATGGTTGATCACTACAATACGATCAGCGCCACAGGAAATACCAATCTCGATGTCCGTTTGCGGCCCAATGGCAGCGGCCAGTCACTCAGCATGACTGCAGCCGAAAAGAGCGCGCTGGTCGCCTTTCTGCGCACGCTGACGGGTTCAGCGGTCTACACCGATGCACGCTGGAGCAATCCGTTCTAGCAGGTTAATCCAGGTACGGCCCTAACCAACGCTCCATCTCTTCGACTGGTTTGCCCTTGCGCGCCGCGTAGTCTTCTAGCTGGTCGCGGTCGATCTTGCCGACGGCAAAATACTTCGCCTCGGGATGCGCGAAGTAGAGTCCGCTCACCGATGAAGGTGGCGTCATCGCGAAATTTTCTGTGAGCTCAATGCCGGTGTTCTTCTCGACCGAGAGCCAATCGAACAGCGTGCGCTTTTCGGTATGGTCGGGAGAGGCCGGGTAGCCGGGGGCAGGGCGAATACCCTGGTATTCTTCTTTAATGAGTCCCTCGATATCGAGCTTCTCGTCTGCTGCGTAACCCCAAGTGTGTTTGCGTACAATTTCGTGCGCGTACTCGGCGAAGGCCTCGGCAAAGCGGTCGGCGAGCGCCTTGACCATGATCGCGGAGTAATCGTCGTTCTGTTTCTCGAAGCGTGCTGCGTATTCACCCGCACCGTCACCGGCAGTGACCGCGAAACCACCGATGTAGTCCTGCGGGCCGATAAAGTCAGCGAGGCTATAATAGATTTGATCGTTGTCTTTCTTCTTTTGCTGCCGCAGGAAGTGGAAAGTGACTCCCCCCTCCCAACCTCCCCCCGCTAGCGGGGGGAGGTGCCCGTCAGGGCGGAGGGGGGACACATGCACGTCATCACCAACGCGTTTGCACGGGAAGATGCCGACCACGCCGCGTGGCTGGAAGGGTTTGTCGCGCAAGATCTGTGCGAGCATCTTCTGCGCGTCGTTGAAGAGTTTCGTGGCTTCTTTGCCGACAACCTCGTCCTCGAGAATACGTGGGTAACGGCCGCGCAGTTCCCAGGCCATGAAGAAGGGCGACCAGTCGATGTACGGCACTAGGTCACCCAGGCGTACGTTGTCGAGCAACGTGATACCAAGTTTATTCGGTAGTTTGACCGGTGCCGGCTTGTACTGAGGAGCATGGGCGCGCGCATCGGCCAGCGTCAGAAAGGATCGCTCCTTCTTGCCGCTGAGGTAATCTTCGCGCACCTTCGTCTGCTCGGCGCTCAGCTTCTTCACATAGTCGCCGCGCAGGTCGTCGCTGAGCAGGTTGCCGAGCACGCCGGTTACCAGCGAAGCATCGGGCACGTGCACGACTGGGTTATTGTATGCAGGCACGATCTTCACGGCAGTATGCGCAGCCGAAGTGGTCGCTCCGCCGATGAGCAGTGGCTGCGTGAAGCCGCCCTTCTGCATTTCGCTCGCGACATAGACCATCTCATCGAGCGACGGAGTGATGAGACCGGACAGGCCAATCACGTCGGCGTTGATCTCGCGCGCTTTATCGAGTATCTTGTCGCAGGGGACCATGACGCCCATGTCGTGTACGTCATAGTTGTTGCAGGCGAGTACAACGCCGACGATGTTCTTACCGATATCGTGCACATCGCCCTTGACCGTCGCCATGAGCACCTTTTTCTGCGCGCTCGAAGTGCCAGCGGCAGCCTTCTCGGCTTCCATAAAGGGCAAGAGGTAAGCGACGGCCTTTTTCATGACGCGGGCCGATTTAACGACCTGCGGCAGGAACATCTTACCGGCGCCAAAAAGTTCGCCGACGACGCGCATGCCGCCCATCAGCGGCCCTTCGATGACGCGCAGCGTCGGCTGGTATTTCTGCCGCAGCTCTTCAACATCCTGGTCAACGTACGTGTCGACGCCTTTGACCAGCGCGTGTTCGATGCGCTGCTCGGGACTACCGTTGCGCCATGAAAGGTCTTCTTTTACCTGCTCTTTGCCGCCGCTCTTGTACTTTTCTGCGATCGCGAGCAGGCGCTCGGTCGCATCGGGCCGGCGGTTAAGAATCACATCTTCGACGTGTTCGCGCAGCTCAGGCGGAATGTCCTCGTAGACTGCGAGCATACCCGCGTTGACAATGCCCATGTCGAGGCCTGCCTTGATCGCGTGGTAGAGAAATACCGAGTGGATCGCTTCGCGTACAGCATTGTTGCCGCGAAAGGAAAACGAAACGTTACTCACTCCGCCCGAGACATAGGCGCCCGGGCATTCCTGCTTAATGCGGCGTGTTGCATTGATAAAATCCACTGCATAGTTGTTGTGTTCTTCAATGCCCGTCGCGACCGTGAGGATATTCGGGTCAAAAATGATGTCGGTCGGGGGGATTTTCGCCTGCTCGGTGAGCAGCTTGTAGGCGCGCTTGCAGATGCGCACCTTGTCTTCTTCGCTCGCCGCCTGGCCCTGTTCGTCGAAGGCCATGACGACCATCGCAAAGCCATGTTCGTGCACGGTGCGTGCCTGCTCGAGAAACTTCTCTTCGCCTTCTTTCAGGCTGATCGAATTGACAATTCCCTTGCCCTGGATGCACTTCATGCCCGCGTAGATGACCGACCATTTGGATGAGTCGATCATGATCGGTACGCGCGCGATGTCGGGTTCTGAAGCGATGAGGTTAAGAAAGCGCGTCATGCACGCTTCGCCATCGAGCAGCGCCTCGTCGAAGTTCACGTCGATGATGTTCGCGCCGGCGATGACCTGCTGCCGTGCAACGTCGAGCGCCTCGTCGAACTTGTCTTCGAGAACCAGCTTCTTGAACTTGGGCGAACCGGTAACGTTCGTCCGTTCGCCGATCATGAGAAAACCGGTCGACCCATCGACGTTGAGGGGTTCAAGACCGGCAAGGTGTAACCCCTTCTGTGCATCGAGCCCTGCAACGGGGCGCGGCTTTTCCGTCGCAACGCGCTTCACCATCTCTTTGATGTGATCGGGTGTCGTGCCGCAGCAGCCCCCCGCGATATTGAGCAAACCTTCTTTCGCGAACACGGCCAGGTCAGAGGCGAACATAGCCGGGGTTTCGTCGTAGCCACCAAAGGCATTGGGCAATCCGGCATTGGGATAACACGAAATCATCACGTCAGAGACGCGTGACAGTGCCTGCAGGTGCGGCTTCATGTCTTTAGCGCCCAGCGCACAGTTGATGCCAATCGAAAGCGGGTTAGCATGGCGTACCGACGTGAAGAAGGCCTCGGCAGTCTGCCCCGAAAGCGTGCGGCCCGAGGCGTCGGTGATCGTGACCGAAATGGAAACCGGAACGCGATAGCCGACCTCTGCAAAAGCTTCTTCGAACGCGACGATCGCTGCCTTCACGTTCAGGGTATCGAGGTTCGTTTCGGGCAATAGCAGGTCTGAACCAGCCTTGAGCAGTGCAACCGTCTGTTCTTTGAACGCGGCCTTGAGTTCGTCGAAGGTTGTTGCACGGTAAGCGGGATTGTTGACGTCGGGCGAAATAGATGCCGTCTTCGTCGTTGGTCCGAGCGAACCTGCTATGAAGATTCTTCTGGTCCCTGAGCCTGTCGAAGGGGCGCCATTTGCCTTGTAATACTCCTGGCGTGCAAACGCGACGCAACGCACCGCTGCTTCGTTGAGAATGCCTACGAGGTGTTCGAGCTTGTAGTCGGCCTGCGAGATAAAGTTGCTGCTGAACGAATTCGTCTCAATGATATCTGCACCGGCATCCATGTATTCGCGGTGGATGGCTGCAATGACGTCTGGCCGCGTCAGGCAAAGCAGGTCTGAATTGCCCTTGAGGGGGATTTCGCTCTTTGCTATGGAATTCCATACCTCGGCTGGCACATGGAAATCGGGTGCTATGGATTTCCATAGCTCGGCAGCATTGACGCTGCCGGTGCCGCGGTAATCCTCTTCGGTCAGAGTGCGGCGCTGTATCATGGTGCCCATGGCACCGTCGAGAATAAGGATACGTTCGGCGAGCGCCTGGCGGATGTCAGCTTCTGAGTAAAGGGGCATAGATCGATACATCTAAATGTATCGATGCGTTGTAAAGCCGGATCGGGTTTAGCTTCCTGCTATGGAAATCCACAGCAGGTTAGTAGGTACTAAAAGTCGTCGAGCAGCTTCTGGTAGTCCGCCCTGGTGCTGTCGAGCGGCATTGCATAACCCATCAGCGCAGCAGGGTTTGTCATCGTGCCATAGGTTTCGATACCGACGGGAAGTACGATCTTCTCTTTATCGATGACCTTCCGAAACTCGGGGTAAACCTTCATTGGGCCGATGAAGTACGAAGCAGGATTTTTGTAGGGGAAGTTTGCCATTACAGCGCGCGATTTGGGAATCACAAACGCGGGCAGTTTGCCGCGCAGAGCTGCTTTCTCCGCAGGCGCCAGGGCGTCTATGCGGCAGGCGATCACCGAGCGCAGCTGGTCTTCGGGCGTACCTGGCATGTCGAGGTAGACCGCGAGGCTGTTGCACTCTTTCAGGCCTGCCGCCTCCCATTCCTTCTGGAATTTGGTCCAGCTCTGGCTCAGGTTTTTGTAAGCACCCTTGTGTGTTGAATAGACAATCTCCCACGGGCCGACTTCGCCGCGACTGACTGTCACGGTGCTGAACCCGCCGAGCCAAGCGTACAGGCCCACCATGATACCAGCCACGATGACAACAACCGCGAGTAGTAGCTTAAGAATCTTCATACTGAGCTCCTTTCCTTATGTGGCGTCACTCTCGTCGGGGTTTTTGCCTTTCTTTTTGTCGCAGTGATCTTTCTTGCATTTGCCGTCGGCGCAGGCTTTTTCACATTTCTTGTCTTTGCAGTTTTTGCAGCACTCTTTTGCCTTTTGTTTGTCGTCGCAGCAGGAGTGTTTGCCGTCTTTATGCTTACAGTCTTTGCAGCATTCCTTTTGGTCGCAGCAATCGGCTTTCTGAGCCGCATGATCTTTGTGGTGATCGGCAAAAGCCAGGTTCAGTGGCAGGGCAAAACCCACAGCCAGCAGCAAATGTAACATGAGTTTCATAGCTCCACCTTTTGTTATGCAGTTACAGCGGTCTACTTTTTCTTGCTGGCTGCCACTTTTTTGGTGCCGCTGGTCGCCGGGGCTTTCGCCGTTTTGGTTTTTGGCGGTTTGTACTTGGGCAGAGGTTTGACGGTGCGAACTTTTTTTTCGGGGGGAGCTAGTAAGGCGCGCTTCTTTTTTACCGTGCTGACCGGCACGACCCGGTTGTACTCGAGCGATTTGCTGATCCAGAAGACAAGGTCTTCATCGCTGGCATAACCTTCAGGGTGAACAAAAACAAAACCGATCATCGGGCGTCCGGCAAAGTCCATTTCGCGGCAACCTTCGCGCTTGAGAGCCGAATAGTAGAACTCCGGATCGATGCGTGCCATGAGGCGATCGACCCCGGTCCGCTTATCCTGGTTGATGCCGACGCACATCTTGTCGTCGACCATGAATGCGACGCCGCCGAACATCTCTTTTTCGACGAAAGCTGTCTGCGAAGACAGAATCTTGCGTATGCGGTCGGCAAACGCGCTGGAGTAAGACATAGGCAATGAAACGCAGGGTGTACTCCCTGTCTACCTTTTGGCAATCAGGACCGCATTTTGATTTACGCGCCTGAGTGCTCATTGGCTCTCACAGCATGAATAGCGCAGGCAAGGCCTTCGAGCAATGGGATGATCGGTACCAGTCAGAGCAGTATTTTTACGGCACTGAGCCCAATGACTTTCTGAAATCCCAGGCGCACCGTTTGCTGCCGGGCGCTTCGGTATTGTGCCTCGCAGAAGGTGAGGGTCGCAACGCGGTCTTTCTGGCGAAGCAGGGGTTTTCTGTCACTGCGGTCGACGGTTCGGCGCAGGGATTCGTCAAGCTGCAGAAGCTGGCCGCGCAAGCAGGGGTGAACGTGCGCACTGTCGTGAAAGATCTTGCGCACTTTGAAATGGGCCACCGTCAGTATGATGCAATCGTCTCGATCTGGTGTCACCTGCCGCAGCCGCTGCGCGCCGAAATACACCGCCGGGTAGTTGTGGCGCTGAAACCGGGCGGCTTTTTCATTCTTGAGGCTTACACTCCGCGCCAGCTGCAGTACAAAACTGGCGGGCCGCCCAATGCAACCATGCTCATGACCCGCAACCTGCTGAAGACCGAGCTTGCCGGTCTCGATGTCGAAATCGCACAAGAGCTCGATCGCGAGATCCATGAGGGCAAGGGCCACAATGGCAAGAGCGCGGTCGTGCAGTTCGTGGCGAGAAAACCGCGCCGGTAAAATTCTCTGGCAGGCTGGTCTTTCAGGATCTCCTAGTCGCTTTCGTATGCCCCCATCGACCAGCCGGCGGCACCGGCGTTCGCCGGCGTGCAACCGCTGGGCAGGGCAGTAGTGCGCGTGGCCGAGAGAAAGTCTGCTGTGAAATTCGCTGAGAGATCGACTCCGCCACCGCGTACATCGCAGATCGCTGCATTTGTCGTCAGCCGCCAGTCGTTGTCGGCAATGCCGTAGATCGTGGCATCAGGGCCGGTCAGGTTAACGAGCAGCTGGTTGCCAGCGTTGTCTATAGAGATATTTCCCGTACCAGTGGGCGATGCCAGCAACGTAGCACAGCCAGCAGTGCCGAGGTTGCCAGCGCACAGCGCCGTCATCGTCTGCGTCGTGCCATTGGTGTCGACGTAGATGTTCGAGCAGCCGAAGAAGTTGTTGTTGCGTAAGCTCGTCGCATTTGAGCTGCCGCCCAGTTCAGAAATACACGGCATCGTACCGCCGGCTGTGCCAATCACATTATTTTCTGTGTTTCCTGTGCTGCCCGAATTGAATTGAATTGCGGCGGAGCTTGCCCCATTGACAGGCATGTAGATCGTATTGTTGTACAGCTGCGCTGACGAAGTGTTCTCAAGGCGTATGCCATAAGTCCAGCCCATGCCGGCCCCGAGAATAAGATTATTCCGGATAGTTGCAGTACTCGATTGCCGCACATGTATGACATTCGCCGGCAGACCGCAGCAATTGGGTATACCCGACGCCGGGGCCATGGCCACCCTGTTGCCGTCGATCAGGGCAGAAGAGCTGCTCGTTACAGCAATACTGGCTACTGTTGTCGTGCCAATCGGCGCGGTGAGGGTTGCGTAGATGATGTTATTGAGAACATGTGGTGAACTGCCATTCGTGATGTTCACACCAATGCGCGACGCGCCAGTGCCGGTTCCGCCACCGCCGCTGATGGTGCAATTGCGTATTGTCGGCGACGAGTTGCTGAGCGATACACCACGCGTCGAAACGAGTGAACTGCCCCCGCGCAGAGTTAATCCGTCGACGACAGTCGTGGCGCGGTAGGCGGTTGTGATATCCGCTCCGGCAATGACTGCATTGTCGTAGGGTGCCTGTACGATCGTGGCGTTTGCAGAAATGTTGCGGGCCCAGGCAATTGCTCCTGATGCCGATTGCGAAGCGTCGTATCCGCCATAGAGTGAAATGCCGGGTTTGAGCACGAGTTCCTCATTGTAGGTGCCTTGCGCCACTATGATGCGAACGGGTTTTGTAGCGTCGCCGTTGCGCAGCGTGTCGGAGACAGCGATCGCATCGGAAATCTTAAGGTACGGGTGCTGGGGCGAACCGTTCTGAGCCGAATTGCTGGCGCTCGAGTTCACGTATAATGGATCACCATTGGCAATGCTGCCCGCAATAAATACAAAAAAGGAGCGCGTAGCCGATACGGCGGATTTGATGCCCGAGCGTACGCGCCAGTAGTACGTGCCTGTAGCGATCGAGGCCCCCGCGACCTGGTCAGACTCTTGCCAAACATATTGCAGGTCACGGGTTTCTTTGCGCAGCACGAGGTTGCTAAAACCGGCATCGCTCGCGACCTCAAGTGTCATCAGGCCTGAGACGGTCGCGCCCCAGCTGAACGAGATTGCGGTGCTGGCAAACTGGCGGGCATCCGCTGGTTCAACCAGGTTCAATCTGACATCTGACGCTGCGATGAAATTTGCTTCAAGCAATTGACCGGTGTCTGCCTTTTGCTCACAGCCGGGCAGACACAGGACGATTATGGCTATTAGGTGTAGAGTCTTAATCCGATTCATAAGCCCCCATCGACCAGCCTGCAGCGCCTGTATTGGTGGGGGTGCATGCGGATGGTAAGGTCGCTGTTCGGTTGGTCATGATGCGATCCGAGGTATAAAGCGTCGTCAGGTCGAGACCTCCCCCCCGCACATCACAAATTGCCGCATTGGACGTCAGTCGCCAATCGTTATCAGTCATGGTACCCAGATTGTTGTCGGCACCATCGACGTCGACGAACAGCTGTGAGCCCGAGTTGTCTATGCTGACGTTGCCCGAGTAGTTGGCGCCGAGTGCAGTCATCTGCGCCAGCGAGCAGGTGGCGCCACCGCCGCAACCGTTATCGGCATCTCGGTAAACACCGGTAGGGCAACCGAAAAGGTTATTGTTCTGAACAGCGACCGGATTATTGCCGGTGCCGTTTTCGTAAATACAGTGTCGCGTACCGCCGGCGGTTGTGGTAAAAATGACATTATTCCTGATCGAAACATTGGTGCCGGAGTTCAGTTCAATGCCGTATGTGAACGAACCCTGACCGGCGTATATCGTGTTGCCCGCAATCTCGCCGGTAGAAGTGGTCAAATCAATCCCAATGCTCTCGGCGCTATTGCTGGTGCCGCCCAGGACGACGTTGTTCAGTACCCGGAAAGTTGCAGAGTTCCTAATGACCAGCCCGGCCGAATAGACGGTGCCCAGGGCGACAATCGTGTTTCGCTCGATTGTGATACCATTGCAATTGTGTGCGTCGATACCTACCGCATTCTGCTGCGAGGCAGTGATCGTGTTTCCCTGAATGACGGGTGCGCTGTTGTTCATCGCGTACACTGCAGAAACCTGGAATACCGGTGTGCCGCTATTAATGCGGTTGTTGGAGATCGTGGGGCTCGCGTTGTTGAGGTAGACCCCATAGGGCGCCTCACCAGCGCCACCCGTGACGGTGAAGCCGTCGAGGACTGTGGCGGCGCGGTAGGCTGCGGTAACGTCGCTACCGTAAGTTACACCTCGCATTCCGGTTGCTGTGATCGAGGTTGTGTAGAGCGCGACATTGCGCGTCCATTCGCCGTTTGTATCGGGCAGTGCCGCGTTGTAACCGCCGTATAGACTGATACCTGCATACTGTGTGATACTTTCATTATAAGTACCCTGCGCGACGAATATCTGGAAATAGATGTCTCGGTTCGAATTGCGTAGCGTATTGGCTGCCACGATTGCTGTCTGTATAGACTTGTATGGTGCGGCAGTACCTCCATTCTGCAGTAAGCTGCTGGAATTCTTATTCACATAAATTTTTCCGAAATTGCCAGAACCAGCTTCAGGGATAATCTGCAGGTAGAACGCGCCCGTTTTGCTCAACAGGTCATTTTGCACGAAGGGTATTCTGACCCGCCAGTAGTGCATGCCGCTCGCCAGGTTCTCGCCAGGTTTCAGGTCAGCGCTTGCAAGCGTGTAATTCGGGGAGGTTGTCATCTTGCTCACGATCACCTGGCTGAAGGCTGCATCGCGGGCGATTTCAACCTGGTACTGCGGAACGCGCTCGCTCCAGCTGAAAGACGCGCTGGTGCTACCGACTACGGCATCAGCGCCGGGGCTAACTAGCACTTTTGGCAACAGCCCCTTCGTCGCAAAATTACCTACCAGCAACGTAGGGGTATCAGCCTGATTACCCGCGCAGGCGATTACGCCCAGCAGACAGACGAAGAGTGATGCTACACCTCTGTGGTACATCGGCGAACACCGTGGCCCGTAGCGCATGACCCGGCAATGAAAAATTTCATGATCTTTCGACCGGCCGCCCCCCGCTTTTCTTTACGCCGCCACCCCGAGGCGCAATCGGCACCGTGCCTCTGGCTTCGATGCTCGTACCCCTCTGGAATCGCGATGCAGAATGGCGGCGTCGCATCGCGATAGTCGAAGCGGCTGAGTCATTTGTCTACCTCTCCACTTTCTATCT
Source organism: Spirochaetota bacterium (assembly GCA_049323535.1). GTDB lineage: Bacteria > Spirochaetota > Leptospiria > Turneriellales > Turneriellaceae > Turneriella. Next base: position 367,867 of record JBMOPL010000010.1, read on the forward strand.
TGAGAATGATGCCTACGGCCTCGCGATGCTCGATGCGCTCGAGGCGGCGCAGCGCCGGGGTGTCGCGGTAACGCTGCTGATCGACAGTTTCGGCCAGGGCCTGGGCGGAGTTCTGATGAGTGAGGAACATCGCGCCGCGCTGGAGCGACGCTTCGCACTCATAAGGAGCTGTGGTGGCACGGTACAATTCTACACTCCGCGGCGCATGGCGCAGCGGCTTCTTGGGGGCGGTCACCATATCAAGATACAGCTGACCGACGCCGGTGAAGCCATCTACGGCAGCAGCAACATCACGCGCTCTTCGTTCGCCGGGTGGAACGAGTATTCGGTCGCGCTGCGCGGCCCGGTTGTCTTGCAGCTCGTGGACACCCTCGAGGCACTGGGAGTCCGAGTCGCTGCGGTGCACCGACAGAAGCTGGCGAACCTCGCACAAACCGAAGCCGCCGATCTCGACCTCGATTACCGCTTCTTCGACCCCAACCACCATTCGGGTTTTCTGGGGCCGCTCTTCTGGCGCGGTCAGAACAGCGTCACCGAATGGATGGTCGAACTACTCGACAATGCGCGCGAATCGGTTTCGATCACCAGCTTCTACTTCAAACCCACGCGGCGGCTGATGAAGGCTGTTTTGCGCGCGGCGCACCGCGGCGTGCGCATCGAAGTGTTCCATTCACACCGCGAGGCGCTGCCGAGCACCGACCTCGCCTGGATAGCCGCTGCTGCGGGGTTCGGCAAATTGCTGCGCGCAGGTATTTCCATCTACGAGAACCGGCATGGCGAACATTCGAAGCTGTTGCTCGTCGACGATACGCTTGCAGTTTTTGGGAGCTATAACTTTGAAGACGCCGCGCACGACCGGCTTTCTGAAGCGATGATGGCATCGACCGACGTGCGGGCGGTTCAGCCGGTTCGTGAGATTTTTGCTGAACTGCGCGGCCACCCCGACAACGTTAGGGTCGCGCGTCACTGGTTTCGCGATCTACCCATTGCACTGCGCCTGCGCATCATCCGTTACGCGCGCTTCAAGTGGTGGATGTAAAATGGAGCGCCGCCGCAAAAAAGAAAAAACTCCCCCGCTGATCTATGAACGGGCGGTCGCGCTTGCTGCACGCCGCCTGCGCAGTGCGGCAGAATTAAAGAATAAGCTTGTGGACGAAGGTTATGACGAAGACGAAGTCGATGCAGCAATTCGACGCCTTGGCGAAGTGCACCTCATCGATGACAACCTCGTGGCGCACTCGATCTCGCGCCGTTATGCCGACCGCGGCAACCGCTTCATTGTGCAGAAAATGAAAGAGAAGGGTGTCGACGCTGAACAAGAGTCGGCAATCGAGAGCCTCGCTGATGAATACGAGCGTGCGCTCGCGGCGGGCCAGAAGAAACTGCGTAGCCTCGCAAAATTTGAGCCAAGAGTGCAGGGTCAGAAGCTCTACCAGCACCTTGCGTTGCGCGGCTTTGCGGGGTCGGTTGTTCAGAAGGTCGTGCGCGAACTGACGCGCCTCGATGATACTGAGTGACCCCTTTGGGCCTTTCTCTCAGCGCGTGCTAAAGCGATAGGTGATTTCGAGTTGGCCTTCGACTTTTCTGCCCGGTTCATACTGCAGAATGATCTCGCGGCCACTGTAATCGATTTCAGCCGCCGCCGGTGCAATGCCGCGCGGCATACCCGCCACCACGACCGGAATCAGATATAACGTCTTCAGTGGCTGCTCATTGCCCGGGGCGAGCAGATGTAGCCGCGCCTCGCCCGAAAGCAGGCCATGGACCCTGACTTCGAACGATTCAACGCCTTCGGGCAGCTGTACTTTCAGCGTGCGCGGCTTTTCCGCATCGTCGATCACCAGCGATTTTTCGCGGCACGCAGTAACCAAGAGCACCGCCGAAAGCAGAACTAGATGAAAACGTAGCATGGGGTATGCTGACACATGGCGATGCGCGGACAAATGTTTTGCCTCGTTCATGAGGCATGCCTTTCGGCCGCCGCACAACGTTTTGAGAATGAACCGTCAGGGTGCCGCGGTATTCAGTCGCCCTATGAGGTCAGCCTCAGACAACTTGCGTATCGAGCCGAATGCATATGCCGGTGCCTGGCCCAAGGGTGTGCCCGAACCCAGGCCAACATAGACGTCACCCTGTGTTCCGATGACCATAAAATTGAGAATGTTCCAAAAATTATTCGCATAGACTTTTTCGGCCAGGCGCACCTTGCCGTCGGGCGAGAATAGGGCCAATGTGAGCGGGCTGTCCATAGATGAACCTGATATCAAAATGCGTTGGCTCGGCAGAATCTCGACGCGCGCCGTGTAGGTGCCTTGCCCCACGTCTATGATGGCCGAACGTGTGCCGTTAGGTTCAATGCAAATCAGAAAGGCTGCAGGCAGGCGCAAGGTCTTCTTGCCAAAGCGCACTCCCTGGTGGGCCGACCAGCCAAGCACCCACGTTTTACCCGCTGCGTTGATAGCAAGATCATAAGCATGATCGAGGGTCGGGCTGATAACCCTGTGCTTAAAGATAATTTTCTTCTTTGGTGAAAGTTTTATCACAAAGACATCGCGATCGCCGAATTCGCTCTGCAGGTTGACGTCAATGTAGCCGGTTGCCACCACATTACCGTCTGAATCGAATCGTATTGCGCGGGCGACGCCGCTGTTTTCGGCATAGTTGTATGTCCAGAGCCTTTCACCTTTGGCATTCAGCTTAACCACCGAAAAGCCATTCAGGTTCGCCGCGACGTATGAGTTGCCTGCTCTGTCGGTGACTACTGAGTAGCCCCAGTTCTGCATGCTCGGGCCTTCGGGGGCGAAATCGTTTTTCCAGATCAAATTTGCTTTTTCGTCAACGAGTGCAACAACCATACGGTGTATCACCGTCGCCTGTGGGGCAACCGGTGCTTCTGAGCGCATACCCGAAAGAATAAAGCCACCGTGCGGAAACTTAGCAATTCCCGTGTAATAATCCATCAGTCCCCTTGGCAAATAATGGCGACCTTTGAGCTCGCCGGCCTGCGTGCGCGTTTCGAGTAGCGCGCCGCAAAGACCAGAGCCCGCGGAGGTGACTAAATCACCGTGCACTACCGCCGATTGCGACGCGACGTTCAGCGAAACATCGGGCGCCCCCCAGGTGCCGGGTGGCAGCTCTGTACGATTGGCGGGGCAGGGTGACGCAGAAGGCTGGGCCGCAAAAGGCGGCGTGACAACGGGCGGTGCGGGGAAAATTTCTGGTACCGGGTCAGGTGTAGGTGAGACGCTCGGTGGGGGCACCGGTTGTTCGGGCGCGTTAACAGGGGGCGCTGAAACCGGCAGGGTGGGACTCGCAGTTGCCGCCGGCGTCGGTGTCACGACTTCACCCTCTTGCACCGGTGATTCATCGCCCTGTGAACCCGTTGTGGTCTCTGCGCAGGCAGAAACCAGGACTGCAGCCACAAAAGTGCCACATAGCAAAAACAAGCGCAGCAGCCTCATAATGGTATCTTACCGCTCGGAGCGCAACAGTCCGAATTTTTGGCCGATTTGTCTTTTCAAAAGGTAGATAGAGTGCTGAATGCCGCATGGCCAGCAAAGCGAAGATCGCCCTGCTCGGCACCGGGGCCATCGGTGCTTCGGTTGCGCGTGCGCTCTACCTCAATAAGGTGCACTTCACGATTCTCGTGCGTGACAAGAAACGCAAGGGGGATTTAGTAGCGCGAGGCATTCGTTACACTTTAGAGGATACGACACATATTGATCTGAAGCAGGGTGCCGAAGTGCTCACCCTGGCCGAGGCGCAGAAGAAAGCGGGCAAAGACAGATTCGATTTTATTTTTCTCGGCATGAAAACTCCGCACCTCAAAGAGGCAGCGAAGACGGCAAAGGCTTTGCTCGCCAAGGGTGGCCGCATTGTCTTACTGCAGAATGGTCTACCTGAAAATGAGCTCCACACTTTCAAAGCAGAGCAGGTTATCTCGGGCATTGTCGGTTACAATACGCAGCTCATGCCCGATGGCAGCTATTTTCAATCGAACCCGGGACATCTGATTCTGGCGAATGCGAGTCGCCCGCCGCATGAACTCAAGGCGCTGCTCGAACCGCACCTGCCAGTGGTGATTTCGGCAAATGCTCTCGGCTTTCGATGGAATAAGCTGGCGATTAACTCGGTCATTAATGGTCTTGGGGCAGTTTCAGGGTTGGCGCTGGGGCCGCTCTTCGCAAAACAATCTGCGCGCCGCGCCGCGATTGGACTTATTGAAGAAGCGGCCGCTGTCATGCGCGCGCGGCAAATCGAAGAGGGTATTGTGCCGGGCGCGATCTCTGTTTACCGGTTTGCGAGGCTGCCGGCGTTCATTCAGCACCTGATGCTGTTCGTATTGGGCCTTAAGTACGCGAAGATTCGCACGTCCATGTTGCAAGATGTCGAGCGCGGGGTGAAAACCGAGGTCGACCAGATTCACGGCGCGATTGTCGCGGCAGCGAAACAGGCTGGCATTGAAGTGCCGCTGACCGAAGCGATCGTTCAGCGAGTGCACGCGCTAGAGAAGGGTGAGTTAAAGCCGGGTTTGGGGTTATTGCCCAACTGAGCATTCCGCACCAAACTTCTGAAGCGCGGCATCGCAGCTGAGTTATTTCTCTTTTGTCGTCCCAGTCTTTTTCGCCGATGCTTCTCCCCAGTCTGACTTCTGGTTGCCGACAGGTTTTGCCGGCCCCGTCGGCTTAACCGGCGGTCCAGGTCGCACTACAATCGTCGCATGCGGGGTTTTCTTTTTTTTGCCACCGTCTGCGTTCTCAGCAGCGAGCAGTGTTAAAGCGAAGATTGCCAACCCACTGATTATCCCTAATGCATTCACCCTTTATACTTCGGGCAAATACTGTGCGCCCTCAACCTTAAAATGGTTTTCGTTTCGGCCGTACTCTGAGCCCTTGCAGCATGAAAGTACTCGTCGTCGGCGGCAGCGGGGTTGCGGGGCAGTGTGCAATTCGCGCGGTCAGGCAATTTGACGCGCAGGCAGAGATCTGGTCGAGCAGCTCAAAAGCTGCGGACGTCCCGGGTGCACACCACACCGTGCACGGTGTCGACCTGAGCAAGGCCGACGGGCTGAAGCCGCTTTTGGCTCTGACGGAAAAATTCGATTACTTGTTCCACACTCCTGCGTTTGGTTCAGTGGGAGCTCCCGTTGCACAGGCGACAAAACCCGAGGTTGAATCGGCGTTGCAGTTTTGCCTCGAGCCCATGGTCGCGTTAACGCAGAAGCTCCGCCCCAAAATGACCGTCGCCTACACGGCGTATTATTTCAAACCGCACCTGCTGGCGTTTTACGGTGCGCTTGCATACGTGAAGTATGCGACCGAAAAGCTCGCGGTCGAAAACCCACAGCAGTACAAATGCCTGCGCATTGGTTCGTTCGTCAGCAAGGCGACGCGCGGCATTGGCCTCTTGCTGCAGCGCATGTCAAAGACGGCCCCGCACCTCAGGCCGCTCATGGATGAGTATGCCCAATCGGGCATGAAGTTCTCGGATTTCTTCTTTAAGTACATCGGTGAACAAGAGCAGATGAATGTTTCGCGGGGCGGCAGCTATCACATGACAACTGAAGACGACATCGTCGCGGCACACCTGCACCTGCTGAAAGGCGAGAGTGCGCCGATCATCAATGTGCTGGGGTCAGATATCTGGATAGACACGGCTTTGCCCGAGTTACCGGTTGAAATGCAGCGCGTTCGGGAATTATTGTCTTACTGATTTTCCGTAGAATTTCGCTTTACAGCCCGCATTACTAGATTAGAAGATGATCTAATCTAGTAATGATCCTGTGCAGGAGGGCCCATGGCGAAACCGACGAAGACAACCAATCGGGCGAAAGACAGATACGACGCGATCGTGATTGGCGCTGGCTGTGGCGGAACAACCGCCGCGGCGCTCTTGGCAAAGAATGGCTACGACGTGCTGCTGCTCGAGCAGAGTTCGCTCATCGGTGGCTGTTGTTCGACCGCGAAAATCAAAGGCTATAATTTCGATCTCGGCGCTTCGATCATCGAAGACGCCGATGTCATCGACCAGGTGTTCGGCCGGCTCGGCACTTCGCTCGCGAAAGAAGTGAAGCTTGTTCCCTGCGAGCCAGTCTATGACTGCATGCTCTCTGACGGGTCGCGCGTGCAGATTCCGACCGATATCGAGGCGACGGTCGCCGAACTGACGAAGATTTCTCCTGCCGATGCGCAGCGCTTTCGCAAGTACGTGAAGCGATTTCGCGCCTTTACCGAGACCGCGCTCAAGGGTTTCTTCGTCATGCCCGCGCGCGGCCTAGTGGACATAGCTAAGATCTTCATGCGCACGCCGGGCCTCTTGAAGTTTGGCGGACTCTTTGTCGGCAGCTACGAAGGTGCACTGCGCAAGTTCTTCAAAGACCGGCGCGTACTCGAGAGCATGTCGTTCCAGAGTTTCTATGTCGGATTACCCCCTGAACTTGCCCCCGCGTATTTTGCGATGCTGCCATACTCTGAACACCGCGGGGTCTATTATACAAAGGGCGGCATGGGCCAGATTCCCGAAGCAATCGTACGCGTTGGTAAGTCACATGGCCTCGAGCTGCGGCAAAACACGCGGGTGAAGCGCATACTGCTCACCAAGCGTAAAGTGCAGGGTGTCGAGCTTAGCGACGGCACTCGCATCTCTGCGCCGATTGTCATCTCAGGCATCAACGCGAAGCAGATGTACAAAGAACTCATCAGTCACGAGAACCTGCCGTGGCTCGTGAAGAAGGGGCTCGACAGCTACCAGTATTCGATGGCGACGCCGATGATCTATCTCGGCCTCGACTATAAGCCTCCCCTTAAGGCGCACCACACACTGGTCACGATTCCCACAGAAGAGATGAACCGCTACTGGGATGAAAAGTACCTGAAGGGCGAGTACTCCGAAAAGCAGTTCGGCATCATCAGCTGGACGACAAAATCTGATCCGGGTCTCGCACCGAAGGGGCATCACATCATCATTTTGACCCTGGCGCCGGGCCCCTACAAGCTCAAAGACAAGAATTGGGATGAGATCAAGAAAGACCTCATGAAACGTATTATCAACTATTACTCCGAAAAATATTTGCCGGGCCTCAAGGACCACGTCAAAGTTGCAGAGTTTGCGACGCCGCTCGATTTTGAACGCCGCATGCTTTCGCCCGAGGGCGCGATCTATGCACTGCGGCAAGATTTTGCCAACGCGAGTATGTTCCGCCCGTCCGCAAAATCAAAGAGTATCAAGGGCCTCTACCTCGTCGGCGCATCGACGCACCCAGGTGGCGGTGTGCCGACGACCATCTGTTCTGGCATGATCGGCGCCGACCTGGTGATGAAGTACCAACCCAAGGAAACATTATGAACTACTGGCCATACTATCTAGTCGGATTGATCGCGCTGCTGGTGCTCTGGCCGCTGCGCCGGCGCGCCACGCGCCGGCATGTCTGGAATCTGCTGAGGCAGTCAGTCTACCTGATACCACGGTACTTCGTGTAGCTCGGTCACATAAAGGCGGCTTGACGGGCCGCATTTATCTGTACGAGCGTGCCTTGCTCGTAATAGGGAGCCACAGATGCCTGGGCGTGTATTTTACATCTGCACTCTTGTCTTCCTCATCAATTGCCAATCCTGGGGGAAATTCTGGGAAGTGAATGACATCGACGTCTGCACACTTTCGCGTACAGAAATCATCAAGGCCCAATACGCTGCCGCCGTGAAAAAGTACATGCAGCAACAAGCGGCGAAGGGCGTCACAGGAGACCCGACCGCAACGACGTTAACAGGCCCCACCGGGGCTGACTTTTGGCACTCGGGTGTCATGGGCACTGATGGTTTGATCTATGGCGTGCCGCTGAACTCCACGGCTTGGCTGCGCATCAACCCGGCAGACGATACGGCAACAACCGTGGGTATGCCCACAGCCCCGGGCGGCAGCGCTTATTCGAGCGGTACGCTCGCGGCAAATGGCAAGATTTATTCGCCGCCGTTTTTTCCGGCGCTGTTCAATCAGCTGACCCTGAATCCGCTCGGTGTTCAGACTTTTTCCGCCGCTGGCTTCACAAACAGCGCTCCCAATTACACCGGCATCGTCATGGGGCGAAATTACAAACTCTATGCCATGCCGCAGAATGCACAGAATTTTGTGCGGATTGACCCCGATTCGCTGACGGCCACGCTTCTTGCTACCGTGCCGACGGCAGGTGGTTCGGTGACACGTTGGGGCGGAGGCGTACTGGCATTCGACGGAAGAATCTACGGTATTCCGCAATCTTACAGCCAGGTATTGCGCTTTGACCCGGCGAGCGAGACTGCAGACTACTTTGCTTCGCTGGGTGCAACGCTGGACAAATGGCATGGTGGTGCACTCGCAGCCAACGGCAAAATTTACGCGGCTCCCATGAGTAACAGAGGTATTCTCGAAATAGATACCGACGCGGCGACGACTGCAGAGTATGGCAGCTATGCAGGCACAGAGCAGTATTTGGGCGCAGTTACCGCGCCGAACGGTAAGATATACATGATACCCCATGCGGCGACGCAGGTGATCGAGTTTGATCCTGAAACTAAAGTGGCGCGCGTGTTTGGCACGCTGCCTGTCGGTGCAACCAAATGGATCGGTGGTATTCTCGCGGGCAATGGCAAGATCTATGCAATACCGCGAAATCCCGTTGCTGCTGCCCAGGCGTTGTTGGTCATCGATACGAAATCTGTCGGTAGCTTCTGTTCACCTCTTTTGCAGTCTGCCTATTTCAACAAGTACTGAATCACTCTCAGCGACGCGTCTACCGCTGCCATAGCAACACGCTGTTCAGCACGAGCATGATGGCGCAGACCGGTGTCCAGAGCAGTCGTTCTTTGCGGCTGCGCGAGATACCGTTCATCAGCACACCGAGTGCCGCATAGCCTGTGACGAATTTTTGCGCCGCAGCCACCGGGAATCCCGCGGCAGGTACAAGCGATGCCGCAGCGAGGTTCACCCAGGCAAAGAATAACAGGAGGAGCGCGGAGACGATACTGCCAATGCGAAAGCCGGCCGGCAGTATGCCCTTGTGCTGGCCACCCCAGGCATATTCACCCCACGGCTTGCCTGCAACGAGGCAGACCTGGAAACCTGCGATGGCCAGGTGTAACCCGGCTGCCGCCCACGCGATTGCTGTAATCATTTGCTCACCTCGGCCAGAAAGATTGCGGCAATGATAATGACGTCGAGAACAAAATGGATGCTCCATGCCCAGAACAGGCCACGCGTCTCGCGTATCGATTTTGCCAAAACCCAGCCCAGGATGCCGGCCATCAGCACGCCCAGGAATCCGCCGGGTGCACCGAAGTAGTGCACGCTGCCGAAAATCAACGCAGACACCAAGGGCGAGCGCACAGCCCAGCGCGTGTCTTCGAGTGCGCTGACGACTGCATGACGAAAGATCAACTCTTCGCCCAGCGAGTTAGAGAGAGAAAAGAAAAGCACGAACGGCAGCAGCGGCAGCGCCGCGCAGAAATTGAGAGAAGACAGCGGCAGCGGCGCGAACATCACGACCGCGGTGACGACGGCAATCACGAGGCCGAGCTGCCAGCCGACCCGGCGCCAGTCTTCGTTCGCGCGAATGCCAAAGAGTGCCGACGGTTCGGCTGGGCCAGCTAGCCGATTCAGTCGCAAGAATTCATGCGTGCGGGCATTAAACAGAATCAGCGAAAGCCCCAACACGGGCAAGGCGGTCATCCACAGGGTCGCCTGGCTGCGCCAGAAACGTTCGGCAGTGTTTGCCGCCGCCGTTTGCCACAATAGCCGGGGAAGCAGAAGCAGCGCGGCGGCCGCAGAGATTACGGCGGCGAGCTGCAGGAGGATCTTCATATCTGCAAGATATATCTGTTAGATACATTGTCAACCCGGACGCAGCCCATCGCCTGAAGAGACAGGCATGGCGCGCATGTTTTGCAGTCTGCGTGACAACCCGACCGCCTGCGAGAGCCCCGCGTCTGCAAAAAGAATTGCCGAGAAGTCCACAATGTAATGCAAAGATGAATCCCGATCTTATTTCCGTGTGCGAAAAGGCAAGTACCGGGCGATTTTCTACGTAGAAAACAGTGACTACTACGTGATTTCCATCGCCAAACGCGACGAGGTGTACAAGAAATGGCAGTAATATCAGTTAGGTTCAATGACAGCGAGGCAAAGATTCTCAAGCATCTTGCCGCAGGATTTGAAATGGATCAGTCAGCGCTGATTAAAAAATCGATTATGGATACTTACGAAGACCTGATTGACCGGCAGGTTATTGAGGCCTATGAGAAAGATGAGGCTCGCAAGAAGCCTGTGTTTCACAGCTTTGAAGAGATCATTAAATCCGATCCGAATCGAAAGACGAAATGACTTGCATTGAAATGATTTTGCGTTTGGACAGATAAGTCATTTGCAGCTTCTGAAAAATACGACACAGAATAAAGCCTGAATCTTCTACGTTTGGCGGAGGATTTTACTGGTGCACAGCCAATCTCGCTCCGGAATGCTGATCGCTATGGCCCGGCAAACCGCTCAATCTGAAAGAACATTGAGGACATCGCTCAATGGCGTCGGGGGTTTCAGCAGAGCTACCGAAATCGAATCCCGGTTGAGTTTCATAATGCCGATCAACAAAGCTCCCAGGCCTGCTGCGTCATAGGTAATCAGCGGAGTGCAATCAATGATGACGAGTTCAGTATGGCGGGTTATGTCGGATTCTCGAAGAGCCTTTAAGACTGTCGACTTGCCAGTGTTCAAGTATTGTGGCAAAACAATGAGGCAAATGTTCCGGCCTCCAATTGAGTTAAAAACCGATGTCAGTGTGTTTGCGCCATTGCTTAGAACTGTAGTGGTGGATCGCATCGTACGTAATAACGCTGCTTGCAGCAGAAATGTCAATTTATTGAAGGTTCGGCATTCCATTTTCGGAGCGAAGCATACGCTCTTGGGCATAGCTGATATACTAAATTCTCAGCGTGGATGGACCTCGGCTTCAATCGGCCACAAGTAAGCCGACGGAGCTGATCATCCTGAAGAAAGCGTCACTTGCTCTGGCTGGTACGGAGGCATGGTGACCACTTTGTGCGCGTAGTGCCAGGTATGCCTGGTTGCCCAAAAAGTAATGTTTGATCATTTCTCACCTGAATTGGTATGCAAATTGGTATTTGGAAGGAAGATGATGCCATAAAAATGCAAGAGTGTTCGATCTATGTCGCCGGTATCAATTATTCTAGTCGAAGCAAATGAAGAGTTTCGGAATCTGATCGCTGCATTCATACGCGAGCATCCAGTACTGGAACTCCGCGGAATGGCTCAGAGCGAAATTGAGGTCGAAGCTTGTCTGTCAGGAGATACGTCAGACGTGATCCTGTATAATCCAAATATTCCAGGCCTGGGAGGTCTGAATTTTGTACGAAAATTCATGCTCAAGCGCTTTCCCAAGCCGCTGTTTGTAACAATCATTCTACGCGGTCAATCCGTTGTAGAGGCGCTTTCTGCTGGCGCTGTGGACTGTCTGGAGCTGCCGGTGACACGCTCTCAATTTGAAGGCATGATTACACGCATACAGCAGCGCCTCCGGGAAAGCTCTGCCTATCGAGCCATTCTGGGTTCACTCTCTGTGAGAACTGGCAGGGGAATAAGGAGGATTAGGTTGCACGACATCATATATCTGTCAGGCACGGGAAAAAAAACGATCATTCATACCCTCACAGAGGACGTGGAGGTTGCAACACTTCTGAAGGACGCTGTGGCATCAATCCAGTCACAAACTTTCTGCCGCATACATAAGCGATATGTGGCAAACCTGAATTACTTTGCATGCCTGCGGTACGATGCTGGCGGAAGGTATATTCTGGAATTAAGGGGAGTTTCGGACCTTGTACTTCCAGTCGGAGCTATCTTTGCCCAAGAACTCAGAAAGAGGCTTGGGCTTCGAAAAGTATCATCGCCTGACGGGGGAAAAGAATGAAGTTTCCGATTATAATTGCGTCCTGTATCTGGGGATTAAACTGTTATCCCCTGGCTCGCCCTAAGGTGGCCGAGGTCCGCACCGCCAAATGGTTGCATGCATTGGAGGAAAGAACGTCAGTGGCTCCTGAGCTGATGGTTGACCTCTGTCGCGCCTGGCCTTCAAACGTAGAGCCGGTGAAACAGTTAATGCGAAACGCAGGCATAACTTCAGGGTATTTGAGTAAAGATCAGCGGTTTATCGGAACTCTAGCCGGGTGCAACAGTTACTTTGAGCTCACAGACATGGATCTGGATAAAACATTCGCGAAACTACGGGAGGCATATCCAGAGAAAATGCAACTGCATTGCATCTCAGTCGGTTTTCTGCAACCGTGGATCATGGTGGCGGAAATGCACTGTACACGCCTTACTGTACTTGATGTGAACCCGCATATCATCAGAATGCAACAACTCTTGTACCAAGCCATGAGCGCCGAAGGCAGCAACTTCAATCCGCGAAAATTCCTCGAAGCTCAGAGGTTTCCGTTTGCCGTATCGAAGGCTATTGCCATACCACAAATGGATCAGGTGTTGACAGCTGAAGATATTTGTGCATCCCCACGGACTGAATATTGCCTTGACCGACTCGTTACGGCTTCTGGTCGATTGAATAGCTTGCAGCGAGTTGAATTCGTACGCGGAGCATTACAGGATATTTCGCAGGTTATGGATTCGGATGGATCTGATATGGTCGTGTATACGAGTAATGCTCTTGATCCGGGTTTCATGTCCTCAGAAGAATTTGCGAGGTTTTGGCGAGCTTTTTCAGATTCTATACAAGCGAAAAAGAAAGGTTTTCTCGTATACCACATGGCTTCGTCGCCATCGTTTGGCATATACGGGGCGAGCCAGAATAATGGAATCCAGGTTTTTTGCTCGGATCGCTTCATTGTCACACCTGAGCCAATTCACGACCCTTGCTATCCCAAACCGATTCAGCCTGCAGCGTACGAGATGTTGACATGGCCGGACCGTTTCAGCGGTCAAAAAATCAATGGAAAAAACAGGTACTGCCTGCAGACTGACGGTACAAAGTGAAGAATAAACCCGTCAACGTGCTTATCTGTGAGGACGAAATACCAGCCTCCAATCTTATTGGAGACTATGTAGAACGAATTCCTGACCTGAATCTGGTGGATTTTGCCTACAGCGGACGCAAGACTCTTGAGAAGCTACAGAAGGAAAAGATCGATCTGTTGTTCTTAGATATTAATCTGCCAGACATGACAGGCATCAGCATACTTGAGGAGCTGGGAAACTTGCCTATTGCACGGCCGCAAGTGATTGTGACAACATCGTACAATGAATACGCACTCAAGGGATTTGAGTTTGGCGTCTGCGATTACCTGCCAAAACCCTTTTCATTCGAACGTTTCGAAACCGCGGTTTCACGGGCGGTCCTCAAGATTCGGGAAGCGCGGGCATATGCGCTGGAAACCGGAAACCTAACATTCCGGCAAAAGGGTGATCAGGTGATATTGCCCTATAAGCAGATATATTTTCTTGCGTCGCAGGGTAAAACCACGCGCATAGTCGCAAAAAAAGGGGATTACCATCCTTCTATGCTGTTAAAAGACCTCTATGCAGAATTGCCCTCAGAGATGTTCCTCCGGGTGCACAAGCAGTTTGTGGTCAATCTGAAATTTGTTTCGCATATCCGGTACGATGCAGGAGGAAGATACCTTGCGTACGTAAAAAATGACGCAGCAGATATTCTTCCCGTTGGCGTGGCGTTTGCCGCTGATCTAAAAGAACGCCTCCATCTCAAGAGATGAAAATACGGCTGATTCTGTTTGCTTGCATTCCCGTGACCATTGTTTTCGCTGGGGAAGCTTCTTTTGAGCCGGCAGATCGATTGAGAATTCATGCGCTTGAAATTGAGTTGTATCATCTGCGTCTCCGCGCTGAAAAAAAAGTGCTCCTAAAGAAGCTTAAGGCACGAGAAGCAAGAAAATCAGGTATCTCTGTCGAAGAATGGGAAAAAGAATTCCGGGAAAAAAATTCCCCTAATATCGACGAAAAAAGAATGCGGGAGTTGGTCAAGGAAGGAGAAGAGGCCGAATATGAAAAGGCGAGAGAGTTGTTCTTCCAGGAATTCGAAGCCGCATTGAATGAGAGACTGTGGCAAGATCTGTCAAAGCGGTATGGAGTTCGGTTATCGGTCAAGCCACCCCGGACCCCCGAAATCTCACTCGAGACGAATGGGTACCTGATTCATGGTGACGCAAACGCGCCTATAGAGGTTGTTGAATTCTTTGATATTGATTGTCCCTATTGCCGCCAGTCCTCGGTCGTATACGCAAAACTTCGTAAGAAATTTGCAGGACGGCTCCGTTGGATTTCAATAGATTTTCCGTCCGCAAGATCAAAGCCCGGTGTTATGAGCGCTCACCTCGCGCTACACTGTGCGGCAAGCCAGGGGAAATATTTCGTCTATCAGGAACGTCTCTTCGCCCGGCAGGCTGAACTCAATGAAGCGTTACTTGTGAGCGTCGCTCGCAATCTTGGGATGAACCTCGAGGCGTTTGCTGCCTGCAGGCGTGATCCGGGAAATCATATTGCAACCCGAATCATGAGGGGCATAGAATATGCAAAGTCGCTCGGTATTCCCGGTACGCCAACGCTCTTCATCAATCGCCGCCCTTATCCGGGAATCAGAAGTTTTGATCAATTGAAGATGATTATGACTGGAGTATCTCCTTAGCCGGGGCGCCGGCCGGAAAAGTTCAGAGTACACAGGGCCCCTCCGCCGGCCCGGTTCGCCAGACGAAGCTCCACATGGTGATAGTAAAACTTCAAGCGTTTCTTGATGTTACCGAGCGAGCGCGAATTATCTACCTTATGTATTCCGGCGCCATTGTCCTCTATCGTGATTTCTGCACCATCTCCCATAACCCTGCAGACAACAGTAAGTTGAGCTTCGCGTTCTTGTTCCGTCAATCCGTGCTTTATGCCATTCTCAACAAGCGGCTGCAATGACAGGGGGGGGATTTGAATGCCTACGGCAGATTCAGCAGGATCCCTGATCAGAACCTTTAGGAATGTGCCATACCGCATTTTGGCCAGCTCCAGATAGTTCCGTGTGAATTCCCATTCCAGTGCAAGCGGGATTAAAGATTCGTAAGAAAATTCGAGATAGAACCGGCATATGTCAGAGAGCAGTAGAACAGCTTTTTGGGCCGATTCGGTATTGTGGTTCAAGAGCGAGTATATTGTGTTGAGGCTATTGAAAAGGAAATGCGGATTCATTCGACCCTGTAGGCGCAGCTGCTCAGTATCGTGCTTTATTCTGCTTTCCAGATCAGTGTGCCATGCTTTAAGTTGCATCGCCATTTCAGAGTATTCGACATTAACTTTTACTCTGGCAATAATTTCCTCTTCGGAAAGAAACTTTGAAAAAACGTCGCTCGCGCCGGCAGCGAAAAAACTTGTAATTTGCCCTGGAATATTCAGTGTTGGGAGAACGACAATGACAGGTAATTCGGTTCTTAATTTGACGCTTCTGATTTGCCCGCAGTATGCGATAGCTGAGCCGAGATCCTCTTCGGTCCCGCAGGCTAGCAAAACCAGATTCAGGTCAGGCATAGTCTCCACGAATGTTGGCAGAGATTCTGGTTTTTCAACGAGGATCGCCTGAAATCCGGCGTTCCGGAGAATGTTGCGATATCCTATCGCAACTATCTCGGTACCCGACCATAGAGCGACCTTTCCGGTAGCCAGAGGTAACGCGATCTCTGGCCTTTTTGTTTTTTGGACCGGTGTCGGGCGGTTAGGTTGAAAGTCTTCACGAACGAGAATCTGAATATTGCTGAAAAGGTTTTGAGCAAGGATTTTCAGTTCACGCAGAAGATGTTCATTGGGTAGCGCCGGAAGGGCATCGTGCATGGCAGATATTCTTTCCGTGAGCAGCCTGGCTGGACCTTCAATATTGCTCGTTGTGACTGATTTGAAGTTTTCGCGCATTTCAATTAACAACGAACGGTAGTCTGCCTGGGTTGATTCAGCAAAAATCAAGTCTGCCAGAATCTTCTGATTTGCCTGATATTGCTGACTCAGCCGGTAAAGAACGGCGGCACCCAAGAGGACAGTTTCCATGAAGAGTACCAATCTGTAATCCGAATCGGCATGTGAGAAAACCAGTGCATCGGGCATTGGGCGATTTCTGACGCCGATAATGAGTGCTATGGTGAATAACCATGTCCCCTGCGAAAATGACATATATCGTGTACCTGTATGTCCTTTACGGGCACAGACTTTCACGGCAAAGGCGAGAAATATGTGGGCCGCGACCTGACTTGTGCTGCAGAGCACTTGAGTGATGCGATAAACGATGAGCGTGTCATAGAATAGGGTTACCACTGCGGATGTGATGGCGAAGAGGAGCAAACTGGTACGTAGGCGTTGAAATGTCTGATAGAATGGAGTAGAGTAGTGAGATAAATTGAGTATTATTCTTCCCATTGAGAGTAGTAAATATACGAAGCCTCCGTGGAGAATGATATCCAGAGCATGCGGAAGAACCACGCCAAAGGCCGCGAGCAATGCCACCGATGTGCTCAATAAGGCATAGGCACCCATAACCATAAGCGCAGGATCCCGGTAATGCAGATAGCCGAATGCGCTAAGCAGTGATGCCCCCGCCGTGAAGCCGGCGATGAACATGTGCTGATGCCTGGTCAGGAAGTCCATAGAGGTCATTTGAAGCATTTTCAAGGAATGTGGCAGTGGTGCAACGAATTTAGCGGCCTCACTTGACGCTGCAATTCGCAGTCTGGATGATGAACGGTGGGTATTCGAGCGGAGACAAAAATTCCGGGCGTCGTCTTACTTCACGTTGACGGAGATCTCGATTTGTATAATGCCAAAGAATTCTCCCTGGTTGCCGAATCCATTATGAACTCAGGGGACTTGCGAGTACTGGCAGACCTTAGTGCTCTGCGCTTTATTGATTCGTCCGGCTTCAGTGTGTTGCTCTCCTTGAACCGTCGACTCAGGTCTGCAGGTGGATCTCTGATTGTCTTTGGTTTGGACGATAACACAAGAATACTCTTTAGGCGCGTCATTGCAGAACGCATATTGCCTGTTTACGAAGACGAAGAGACGGCGATGCGGTACTTGCGATGAAGCAATCAAGAATCCAATTCCGATTATTTTCCCGTTAGTTGTCGAATCGCGATATCTTTCTTTTGAAGAGTGACCCGGCCAATTTCCGTAAACAACAGGATATGAGATTCTGTTTCTTGCTTTATATACCCTAAGAATGCTCTTCCATCTTTCGTGAGGATTTTGACTGGGCCTTGTGTCGGCGCGCTCGGTAATTCGGGCAACAGTTTGCCGTTTGCTTTTAGCTCTGGATCAATATCCTGGAGTATTTGCGTTCCTCGCCGCGCGTGTTGCGTTGACCAGTCATCGAGGTCGCGCCTCAGCATGCCGGGGGTCAATGAAATGCGCGAACGTTTCTCAACCAATCCCAGTATCCGGATGATATGTGGTGAGTCGAGGCCGCCAGGGGTCGCCTTTGTATTGGCTGCTTTTTCGTAGAGTTCTGATTTCTGAATAAAATCTCCGTCGCCCAGGAGCCTGGCTCTCTGAGCAGCCTCTTCTCGTAATGTTGGGTTATTCTCGTAGAAGGCTCCCAGCATGAAGAGGCGTCTGTTGGCTAGCCGCGTTAGCTGATTGAGCGGGTATTTGTAAATTGTCCGACGATAGTCTGCGATCGCTTTGTCTGCCTGCCCAATTTCTTCAAACGCCCGCCCCCGATAGAAGTATAGTTCCTGCGCAGCGTCACTGCGAATCAGGGTGTTGAGAGCTTCGATGGCGTCGAAATACTGCATATTGTAGTATAATTCTAGTGCCGAGCGGAAGGAGATTTGTGCCTGTTGTAACGTTTCACGCCGCTTAATCTGCTCTTCAATATATTTTCGCAATTTGAAAGCCGTATTGCTCACGGATACGGGGGTCTCTGGCAGATTTTCGACACGTTTAAGGGAAGCTATTGCAGCCGCCGGATTTCCCATGAGTCCTTCGCAAAATCCAAGATGAAGAAAAATGAACGGATATTGCCTGTTGCTCGGTGGCATTGTCTCGAGAATGATTTCGTATATTTGTGCGGCGACGTGATATGCACGGCGTCGCTCATAAAAGTAGGCAATATCCGTGAGATCGTCAATGGCATCGCGTCCGCTTACAGTGGCGGGGGTTAATCCTCCAATCAGATTCGCGACTTGAATTAATCGCGCACCGATCATCTCGAAGGCTCTTAAACCAGGGGTCAAGACCGTTTGCGCGTCAAAACTTCGCGAAAGTAGTGACAGAATTTTCTGTTCGTCAAAATAGTTTTCGGATGAATGGCGCTCATTCTTTGCCTTTTCGAAATTCAACTTGAATCGACCGAGCAGGGCGAAGGATTGATCATCTTTAAGCTGTTGGTCTCCGTTATATAAGGAGAGACGCATCTCTGCCACCCGCAACCTGGTTGAGTAAACGATAGCGATAAAAGATATGGCAACGAGCAGGATTCCGAACGGAAAGATTATGTGCACGTACGGGTCTATCAGGTTTCCCAGGGGACGAAGTTTCGCGTTTCTTGTGATCATGATTGCGAATCCTGAATTTCGAACGCCAGCAGTGTTACGTCGTCGCGAAGAGTCTCCCGGCCTAAATACTTATGGAACTCTGACAGTGCATGTGCGTGAAGTTCCTCAAGACTCTTGTCAGAAGCTTCTGATGCGCTCTTTATCAGCCTTTCCATGGTGTAAAGTTCGCCTTCTGAATTTTGGGCTTCTGTGAGCCCGTCCGTGTAGAGCAATATGCGATCGCCCGCTTTGAGCTGCATTCGAACTGTGCGCAGTGGTAGGGGTAAATCGTCAATCGCTCCAATAAAGAAGCCCGTTGAATCAAGGGGAATCGCATTCCCATCCTGGCGAAGCAAGATACCAGAAGTGTGTCCTGCATTGCAGTATGAGAAAAAGTTATGATCATCAATTGTAAAATAGAAGGCGGTCAGATAATCATCCGTTTTGATGTTTGAGAACAGGGCAGTGTTTGCTTCTGTCATTAACTCGGCTGGGTCTGCATACTCCATGGAAAGTGACCGAAATAACGAACGCGCCATTACGGTGATAAGTGCGGCTGGCACCCCATGCCCTGATACATCCATCAACACCACGCCGGTACGGTTTCCGTCCAGTGGGAATATGTCATAGTAGTCGCCAGAGACTTCACCTAGAGGTCTGTAATATCCGAACCCTTTGAGGTGCCGCGAGGCGATTGCCTCCGGAAGAAAACCCGTTTGGATATCTTTTGCCATGGTTAGTTCCAATTGCAGCAGATCCCTGTTCTGCTCGAGTGTTCGAATGCTGTCTTCAAGCTTTAGAGTCTTTTCGTCGAGGGCTGCAACCATGCCATTAAACGCTGTCGTTAAGTTTTCAATTTCATCATGATGATTGGTTTTCGGCGCTCGTACGGCCAAATCCCCTGCGGCGACCTGAGCAACAGCGTACTCCAGTGTCTTCACAGGCCTGACGACCAGGCGATACACGAAAAAGCCAAAAACTATCTGGAGCAACGCCGTAACGACGACAATGCCTGTGCCGAACCGTAATAGGGCCGTCAATTCTTTCTGCACGAATGGCAATGGATATGCCGCGTGCAAGATTACTTCTGTTCCCGATCTTAATGCCATAGGTATATAGACCTGCATACTGTAGTCAAAGACTTCTGGAGTCGCATAAACGCGACTACCCGCCAGGTCAGACATTTGCAGCGCGCTGACGATGTGTTGCAGTGTTTTATTGTCCACGGTTGTGTTGTTTTGATGATCCTTGTTGCTGGAGAATAGGATAATACCCTCGGGTGAAAGCAATTCAAGTGTGCTGACGGGAAATGCGATCGAAGTCATCAGACTATTCCAGTGCTCGCGTGTGAGAGATTCTGCATTTTCTCCGTTTGATTTGCCCGAAAGTAATCCCTCTATCATATTGTTTTGCTTTAATGCGGTCTGTACATTTGACGCGAAATCCGAGGTGATTTTGTTGGACATGGCGAGGGCTTTGTCTCCGATCAATCGAATCTGATTCGAACCGATACTGAGCCACACGAACATTACTTGTGCCAGACTGAATAGGAAAAAAACAACGATGATCTTTAGAACCAGAGGACGTTTTGCTTTGTTTAGTGGTGACAGGGACTGGTTGGTAACCTTCAGGGCGCGCAATTTTGCCCCGAGGATATCTGTATCCGAAGTGAGCGTTTTTTTGTCGATTTGTTTCATCAAGGTCATCCTCCGTTAGCACCAAAGTAAAGTAAGATCACGATTGGGCTAGAATGCATAAGCAATCCCCATCTGGGCGAAGAGAACAATCGGCTTCATACCTGAGTAGAAGAACACTGTATTGCCAATGCCGAGTTCAATGGCGATGTGCTTACTGAGGCGATAGCCGAATCGTATCTCTGACCGCAGAATCCAGGCCGAGGTATTGATATCCGCTGATCGCAAGTCCTTCCCGGTTGTCAAATCGAATGGTGTCGCTTCCAGATTACTATAATCGAGCCTTATGATTCCGGAATAGTACCCGCCGCCCAGCAGCGGCGAAAGGTAAAGAGATTTACCGAAATTCAGAATATACCCAATCCCTAAATTACCTGAATAAGCGAGCGTTTGCGCCTCGATTTGTTTTTCGTTGTTCTGCACAGCAACAGTTCGTTTTCCTGTTTCGATTTTCGGTTGTATGAAGAGGATTGTATTTTGCATTCCCAGATGTCGCAATTGGTATTCAGCGATAAGGTGAGTCATTCCGTTAATATCGGATGGATAAAGCGTGACTCCCGGTTGCAGGCGATCTGAAAAGCTATCGGGTGAAGAAAAAAAACTCGCGCCCGCAAGAAAACTGATTTGATTATGGAGTTTACGTTGCTGCGCGATAATCACGGCATCGAGTTCTGAAATTCTGCTATAGATGTCCTGGGCGACATTATCAATAAAGCCGTCAACAGTCGAATCCGCTTCGCCTTGGTAGTCCAGTTCCTGAACCTGCTTGCCTGCCTCAATGTCGAAAATGCGGATGCGCAGCTTAAGATTATAACCTTCCAGAGTGTACTCTCCACTGACAATCAGATCCGATTTGTCGCGGAATTTTCCAAGGTTTTGTGCGGAAATTATTTCCCCTGCCTGATCGTCGCCGGGCGGAATTTCGGTAACTGCAAAGTAACGGGCTAAATGTGACCGAAGGACTTTAACAGTCCGGTTTTCGATAAATTTTGCGATATCCGCAGTTTCGGCTTTGTGAGTGGGGCCTGAATACCGCGGCGGAAAAACCGTGATGCGCTGCCTGTCGGTGGCTGCATGAATGTCGGTACTTAGGATTAACAATACCGCCAGCGTTCGCTTCTTCATAAATAATTCGCAACACACATGGGCATATGTTAACAGACAGCCGCATCGGGCAAGACATAAACGCTAACTATAGCCATGATGGAATAATAAATACATTTTTGGAAACAAGAGTTACCTCAATTAGAATGATATGAGCTCGCACGTTAGCGCGGGCACCCGCAATTTGAAAATAGCACTAACTCCGGAAATGATACTGTTTATGACAAAATTCCACCTAAATTCCTTGAGTTTGGCATGCCTGCCGGCTCCAAAGAAGTATACCGTCATGAGATCAGAAAAAGGACCCAAAATTGACGTCTGCACCGTAGCGCCATGGCGCAACCGACGATACCTCTTGTTTGCGGTACTCATTGTGTCGACCATCACGTGTGGGCGTTCTAAATCTGAGTTGGCGACTCGTCCGGATCAGCCTGGGACCATAGCCAAAGAATGTCCGCCAAAGGCCAGAATGCAGATGGAAACTGTCAACCAGCGAATAAACGGTCCTTCATGGGCTGTTCGCTGCGCTTCTAACGAAGTGGATACCAGCCCACCGGTCATCCATGTTTCGCCGGCGGGAGGGGCATTCGGGGAACACCAAACCGTAACGCTGACAGCCGATGAAAATGATGTGCAAATTTACTATACAACTGATGGGATAACAGAACCGGATGGCAACACGATGAGGTACACGGCCCCCATCGAAATAACTCAGAGCACGGTTCTGAAATTCGTCGGAGTGGATGCGGCCGGCAATCGGTCAACAGTTGGCCAGGTACAATTCGTGATCGATACCAATCTGCCCACGGTTCAGGTTCTGGCGCTCTCTCGCGATGCGGTGAGTGGAGATATTTCGCGAGGGCCTTCGCAGGCATACGACATTCACTTCACTGCCAATTATGCAGGTTCGTATCGCATTGAGCTGGGGGGAGCTGTCTTGAATGGCGTCCCGCAAAAAGGATCGGGTTTCTTGCTCAAGGATGGCACGCTTGGCGAAAATGCTGGCAATATAGATACGACCATCGCGAGTTTGCTGGGTTCAGACCTGGTAGTCGGCCCGAACAGTATATATATATACCTGACAAATAGTTTCGGCCATACCGGAGCCCAGCGCGTACTCGTGACACGGGATGATACACCTCCGCAAACTGTCTCCGATGCAGCAGGTGGAACCTACGCGGCCGCTCAGCTGATTACTCTGACTATGACTAATGAGCCGCCCAACGTTGGATATATCGACTATACGACTGACGGTTCCGACCCCACTGCAGCGCCGCTCGAAACAGATCTGTCGCGTTGCAGCAGCAATTCTCCGTTTCGCCCGCGATCTGGGTATCGGTGTCGGATACAAGGAAGGTTCACGAGCCCTATTCGACTCGAACCATATATGAAGGTTGGTTGCCATTCAGGCACTGATCCGGTTGTTGATCCGCTGAGTTGTGATGCAGGTTGTACGCTCGGGACAGATTGTAACGAAAATGTACGGTTGCGCTATGTCGGTATCGACAAGGCGGGAAACGTCGAAAATCCTCAGTACCTCGATTTTACATTTAAGATGGTGGACCCCCGCTTGTTGCCGGCTACACTTTCTGCGACAAAGGCAGGTGTCAACAGCTCAGTGCGCGTAACCATACAAAGCACAGATGATTTGACAGAATGGCAATTAGCCTTAGGGACTGGAGCAGTCTGGAATTCCGGAACGGTAGTTTATTCAGGTACGGCTGTTACGGCAATGCAGGATGTTATCCGTGAAATTCCTGGCTCCTTATTGAGTTTCGGGATTTCCAATGCCTTTGTTGTTCGGGGTAGAGATCAATTTGGGCGCGTTGGCACAACGACGTTCACTCTGACTCGGGACGATCGGGCACCAAAGGTTAGTGCTTCTGCACCTTCAGGCACATACAATACGGGAATATTACCAACCGTAACCCTTGCGATCGACCCGGCGGACTCTGATGCCGCGTCCGCACGCATATACTATACTACGGATACGGAGAGCCTGCCCACTCCGGCGTCCAATTATGCCGTGGGAACAGTTACGGTGGATCTCAGCAGCATTTATCTGGCCGCAAATCCGCCAGGTCAGACCGCATCGCGCGTGACGATACCCGTGCGCTTTTATGCCATTGATCCGGCCGGTAACCAGTCAGTACTCCGAGAGGAGGTGTATGTCATTCAGCCTCCCACGCAGACTCTGGCGCTACAACCCACTTCATACGCGCCTAAGTCCGGCAATGTAATATTAGTCACTTCACCCGGGACTTCAACCTTATCAAAATGGAAGAACCTGAACCCCGATCCGGTGGATTATAAAATAAACCTAGTTGATTTAGCCCCATCAGGTGCGAGTGATTGTACGAACAGCGCAATTACCGACACAACCGGTGACGAATACCTTTCAGGCACACTACAGGCCAATGCCCAGGTGAGTCTGCTCTTGCCGGTTAGTCTGATACCGGATAGCCACGCGAAACCGGCGCTCTGCGCCTTTGCGAAGCGCACAACCGAAACTCAATATTCCGTGCAGTCTTTGCTGATTGAATATGACCGGACGCCGCCCAATGTATCTGGCTTTTCCACAGAGCGGCGTAGGCTAGCTGTGAACGGTGCACAGGTGACCAGTCTCAAATTCCGGTCGGATGAAACTGGTGTCTATAATGTCTGGAAAATGGTATGCCCGGTCGCCTGCAAGAGGGTGAATGGGGTGATGCCAGCGATCTGTACTGCGCAGGGCATTCCCGAAGTAGATCCCCCGAGATGGAGTGTCCCCATTGCGCAGGAACAGACTGCGATACTGGCATCGGGGCAGGTCACCACGGCGGATACCGAAGTGAACGTGACTCTGTCAGCGACACTTTTCGTTAATGACACGAGCCAGAACCCGCAACCCGAGTGCATCGCGATCACCGTTCAGGACGCTATGGGCAATACCTCCTCGGTGACCAATGGTAGTGCCTATTACAGCAAACCCCAGGGCTTTGATGCCGTTACAGGTGGAGACGCAGACAGCGGAAATGAAGGCTGGTTCTATCGTAAAGACGCTGCTTCAACTTTCCAACTGGCGAGCGCGGTCTGCAACAATGATACCAATTGTCTATTGCGGTTCAACCGACCGGGACTTGCGGGTCAGACAATTCACTGCACGGGCACAGATTGTCGTGATACCGGGAATGCCGGCTCAGTGGGAGTTACAGGAAATCTGGCTCAGCTTCCCCTGACACATATAGAGTCTATCGGAGGGAACGGGGCAGGTTCTGGTGGCGGAGTGAATACCGATTTTGGCTGGCTGCAGAGCTACATAGTCCAGGGACACAGCGTGAGCGTCACCGGGACCACAGGGAACCAGAAGCTCTATTTCCCTTACTGGTCATGGCAGAACACCAGGCCAAGGAATAGTTCGGACGAAAGTAATCAATGTCGTGCCGAAGTACCAACGAATGATCCCGGCAGCAGCGGGTACAGACAAATTATTCGTTACCGCCATACGGCATTTACTGACGTTCAATACAAACTGACCTACGACCAGGTGGATTTTCGCCAGCGAATCTGGGCTGAGCAATTGAATTTAGGTTTTGGCACTGTCTGGAGATTTGTCGGAGCGGTTGAATCACCAACAAACATTCGTAAGCGCATCGAATTAGCGGGGGGGATGGCTGCCGATATGCTCAGCGTATCTCCACATTATTTTGCAGACCTGATTCCGCCCATGTTTTTGGAAATCGCCGATTCGTGGGCTGACTGGCATCAGCGCAGCAATTGGAGTGGCTATAGTACAGCACCGTACAAGACCTACGCTCCGGTAACAAATACACCCCCTCATTGTAGCAAGATCGCGAATACCGGCGCGCTCTATATTAATAGCGGTGGCACTTTTCACATGCAGGATGGATGCTGGCATCAGGGACCTGGCGGTGGATGCGTGAGCAACATCGTCGTGTATGATGCTGAGTATAACTGTACAAAGGGCAATGTAGAATATGCAGAATTGCGTCCAGATGAGTATTGGGTTGCAAACGTGCGAACAGACAATAATGCACCGTACGATGCCCCAGTCCTTTGCTCTGTGACTAACTCGACCAACAGCAACTATACCCAGTTGTATGCGAGAAAAATGCTGCCTCGGCTCTTTGGCAATTATGCCGTAACCGCATCGGGTAGCACGACTGCAAACTACAACGTCGACTGGGACTACGCACAGCTAAAGACCCATAGTTATCAGGGGAGCAAAGTATTCACATACACCAACCCGCACGGAGTCAAGACGAACTTGCTGGTAAGTTGTGAAAAAAATGCCGGTTGCAGCGCATCGCCCTTTTGATGCACTCTGCAGCGTGCCTTGTTTGCGTGTCCGCCCGTGCTTCGGGGCGGACACCCGGATCCCAGGGTAACCAAAACAATCTCCCGTCAGCCCGGGAAATATGAGCGCAATTCAAATAGCCTTGATATCCAGACCGGATCATCCGGATGTAAATTGAAGGCTACATCGTGTCATGTAGAGTCTGAATTTACTAAGTCACGCAAATTGCCGTTGGAAATGGCGATCTGTCAACCTTGGCAGAGGTGCAATACCTCTGTCGCCGAAGCAATCTTAGAGCCGTAATCGGCTGGGATTTCAATCCGCAGCTGCGGTTTCATGACATTTGGGATACTTGCTTCTATGCCGATGGCAACACCGGAAACGCAGTCGGGCAGGCGAAGTGCGAAATGATCCCAGACAGGAGGGGTGGAGCCTTCCCGAAAGTGAAGCTGTCGCTATGCTGGTTCTAGCTCGGCTGCGTCTCGGCGCAACCTCTAAAAAACGAATTAGGCTCCGTGCAAGTACGCTTCGCATCTCCACACGATTCACTTTTGGGGTGAAAGTTGGTTACTGCCTACGGCCAGAATTGAGCGATTCCCAAAAAAGAATAAGTTGAACCGTACACCGTTCCAACCGCTACAATTCTTCCATCAGGCGACGGCCGGATATTGATAGCTGTCATTTGGGAGTTCATCCCATGATACGCTTTTGTGATACCGTTCGTGCCAAATGTATTGTCGAGGCCACCATTGGTATTCAAGCGAGCGACCGTAAAACTTGCGTTGTTGCCATCGTCGACCCCGCCTAAAAGAATCTGGCCGTTTCCCTGTAACGCCAGACCACCTGCAAAGGACGAAGGACCGATTCCGAGCGTTACTCTGCCTCCGGTACCGAAACTGCCATCCAGACTTCCATTGGTGTTCAGTCGCGCTACAGCAAGATTTCTTGATGGTGAACTGATGTCTCCGGAGAGAATGATTTTTCCATCTGGCTGCAATGCGATGCCGCCACTTCTGACAAGTGCGTTACCCGAGAAGCTAATGGTTGTCCTGCCCGTGCCATTAAAACTGGTATCGAGGCTGCCATTTGGGTTGATGCGTGCCACTGCGAAATCAAATCCGCAGCAGCCGGTCGCGGCGCCCGCAACGATAATCTTGCCGTCGCTTTGCAATGCGACGGCGCCACCGACGTCATAACCGTTGATATTGATCGTTAGCCGACCCGTACCGTTAAAGCTGGTGTCGAGACTGCCATTGGTGTTGTAGCGCGCAACAGCCATGTCGCCGACGCCACCCGTTTCCGTATGACCGGCCACGACAATTTTGCCGTCCGATTGTATGGCAGTGGCCATGCCTGAATCATTGGTGCCAAAGCTCGTGGTGACTTTTCCCGTGCCATTAAAGGTGGTATCGAGGCTGCCGTCTGAGTTGTAGCGAGCCACGGCGAAATCATTGTTGGTCATGGCTATACCCGCGGCGACAATCTTTCCATCGCCCTGGACGGCTATTGAAGACGCTGAATCCTGGAAACTGAAGGCAGTGGTCACGAAGCCCCCGCTGCCAAATGAAC
The DNA here is from genome assembly GCA_049323535.1 of Spirochaetota bacterium. GTDB lineage: Bacteria > Spirochaetota > Leptospiria > Turneriellales > Turneriellaceae > Turneriella. Next base: position 395,097 of record JBMOPL010000010.1, read on the forward strand.
CGTCGGCCGATCCATCGACGTTATACCGGCTGACGAGAAAGGCAGAGCCATTGTAACCTGCGATGAGTATTTTGCCGTCGGCTTGAAGCGCCGTTGCGTTCGCATAGTTGTTTGATCCCATGGCGTTTGTAACCAGGCCGCCGCTGCCAAAGGTTTGATCGAGACTGCCTGGTGCAGGCACGTGCACCGTAACGCTTCCTGGAATCCCAAAAAGAGTTGCAGTTATATCGGTACTGCCGACGCTTACGGGCTGAATCCATCCGCCAGTGACAGATACGTGCGCTTGCGAACTTGACCAGGAAACGCTGTTGGTAATATCCAACGATGTTCCATCAGACCAGTTACTGGTGGCAGTGAGTTGCCGCTGTTGACTCAAAGGCAACCAGATATTTCCACCCGGGCTAATAACGATGTTCTGCAAGACGGGCATGGTAACATTGAGTGGCATCTGGCCTGTAACAGCGCCCAAAGTTGCAACAACGTTGTACGTTCCCGTATTTGTTGCTGCATTTGTTGTGAGCGTACCCGTGGTTGCTCCGATTCCCCCGCCGCCAAACGCGCCTCCTGTAATTGACCAGTTCACACTGGCTGTGATATTCGGTGTGGTTCCGTCTGAATACGTCCCTGTTGCCGTATACTGTAAGCCGATACCTTTTGCAACGGATGTAATTCCCGGTGTTGGCGTTGTGTTGATAGTAATCGCGTTGAGTGTCGCCGCTGTAATATCCAGGTTTCGTGTTCCGGTGAATCCCGCCATTGTGGCCCTGACTGTGACCGTCTGAATTGTTGTGGCAGCTGTTGTGGCAAGGTATCCGTTGCTGCCAGCGGTGTTGCTGATGGTTGGTAGCGTTCCCGTGGGGGTCGTGATATCCCAGGTTGCCAGTGTGGTGATATTGGCCGTAGTACCATCTGAATAGCTCGCTGTTGCGGTGTATTGCTGTCCCAGTCCCCTGGCCAGCGTGGTCTGCGGCGCTGTGACACTAATGCCGGTCATATTGGCCGAGGTAACATTGAGTGGCATCTGGCCTGTAACAGCGCCCAAAGTTGCAACAACGTTGTACGTTCCCGTATTTGTTGCTGCATTTGTTGTGAGCGTACCCGTGGTTGCTCCGATTCCCCCGCCGCCAAAC
>JBMOPL010000010.1:396326-448322 GCA_049323535.1 Spirochaetota bacterium
TGACTGTGACCGTCTGAATTGTTGTGGCAGCTGTTGTGGCAAGGTATCCGTTGCTGCCAGCGGTGTTGCTGATGGTTGGTAGCGTTCCCGTGGGGGTCGTGATATCCCAGGTTGCCAGTGTGGTGATGGTGGCCGTGGTACCGTCTGAATAGCTTGCTGTTGCAGTGTATTGCTGACCCAGTCCCCTGGCCAGCGCAGTCTGCGGGGCTGTGACGGTAATACCGGTCATATTGGCCGGGGTAACAATAAGCGGTGCGCTACCTGTGATCGCTCCGCTCGTTGCCTGTACTGAATACGTGCCCGTATTGGTCGTAGCCTGGGTCGTAAGTAATCCTTCGTTTGGGGCGGCATTGCTTATGCCACCGCCCCCGAATGTGCCGCCGGCAATGGTCCAAATGACAGTAGACGTAATGTTTTGCAGCGTGCCGTCGCTGAAGGTTCCCATTGCGGTGTATTGTTGAGTAATCCCCCTCGGGATATTCTGCGCATTTGGTGTCACGGAGATTGATGTGAGGATTGCAGGCGTTACGGTGGCAGACATGGCAGGCGATGAAATGGCCCCAATTGAAGCCGTAATGTTTGCTGCGCCGGCATTTTCTGCTTTGATTTGTCCCAGGACACCGCCGCTGTTGACGCTCACGATAGACGCATTGTCGGTTGTCCAGACAACAGAAGAAGTTATATTCTGCGTCATTGTGTTTGTGCCATCGGTATAGGTTCCAGTGGCTACAAGCTGCATCGTTGTGCCTTTTGAGAAGGAAACGGATGCCGGTGAAATAGCAATCGAGGTCAGGAGCGCTGCCGGCACGCTGGCAGTAGCTGAGCCGTCTCTGACTATGGATCCTAATGTTGGATGATTTTGGGTGTAAACTGCTCGTATGGTGGTTGCTCCAGCACTCACTCCGCTGACGCTCCCCGTACCTGAAACCGCGGCAACTCCTGTATTGTCACTTGACCAAGAAGCCTGGGCAGTTACATCTGCGGTTGAACCATCGGAAAAGCTCGCAGATGCTGAATACTGCTGCGCCGTGCCGGTCGGTATATAGCTGTTAACCGGAGTTAGCGTAACCGATTGCAATTGTGCATCGGTTATTGCAAAATCAGAACTCGCGGAAAACCGATCTACCCTCGCCTGCACTTTTCCCATGCCGGCTGCTGTACCCTTGAATACTCCCTGAGATTCCAAAGTCGCGGGTGCAGTAGTTGACCATTCTGCCAGTGAGGTGAGATCTTTCTTGCTTCCATCACTGAAAATGCCCGTCACAGAAAATTGTCGAGCAACACCCACTGCAGAGACAGTGTTGAGCGGGTTTATCTCGATCGTTTTCAGGGAGTTGATTCCGGGAAAATAAGTGCCTATTTTCTCCGGTTGATTACAGGTAATCGCAACGAGCAAAGGCAAGAGGGAAAAGAGTTTGCGGCCTGGTATACCAGCCGGGGTTTTGCAGGCTCTGGCCATATCCCAGGCTCTCACGGTACCCATGGGCTGTCTGCTGATTTTTTTCTGACACTGCATCAAAGGTAAGATTGCGCCGTAAAAGGTGACAGGCCAAAATAGTTATACCTTTATGAACAAACGCGATGAATCAGGGAATCACCGATATTTCTGCCAACCCTGAAGCGAACGAACCGAAACCGAAAAGAACTTAGTCTGCCTGCTGTGGTCAGTTGCCAGCGACAGGAAATTCATACGCTCCATTCCCGGAACCGTAAAGTTCAGGCGGAATGCACGACAATTTGCAGCAGACTCTGGCTCACTCAGTGTTCCTTCTGCCATTCTAGGAACTGGATAAGCCTGAATGTGCAAGCGCGTATACAATTTTCTGACGATGCGAATCCACAGGGTATTTCTGTGGCCTGTTCGCCGCACCATCGTTTCTTTCTCACTCACATTTGCTATGGCCGTGAGCAATTTGTTTTCCTTGAATTTCTCGGTGACTTCCGAAGGGAAGCCTTTGGAAGGCGTCAATTTTGCTCTGAAAAGGACTGATCTTCCCGGAAAAGTCGTGGACGATGTCGCTAATTCTGCTCCTGGGAACGGATCCATTATTGGCCGGCAGCAGGTCATCTACACAAAGGAACTTCCATCAGGTCCTGAGTTGCTCGCCGGCGTAGCGAACGGCGTCATCAGTATAGCTGACTTGAGTGATGGAACATATGTATTGACTGTTGCCAAACCCGGCTACGAGTCCGTCGACATCCCCATCCAGAATAATTCGGCCGAAAATGGTGAAGTCCAACTCAGGCCCAGGCGCGGAGTCTTATCTGGACGCGTCGTGGATCAGGATGGAAACGGAATCCCTCATGCCGCGCTGAAACTCAAAGGGTACCATTATTCCTACGAACTGGTGGCCGGAGAGATGGGTGATTTCTCTTATGCCCTTTTCGAGGACATATACAATCTTGCGGTCGTACCAAACGAAAAATATGGAAAGCATATAGAAAAAAATCTGAAGGTTATTGAAGGATTGCACGTCGAAAAAACTCTACAGGTAGTACGCTATAAGAGTGGTATTGCCCTGCTGCGACTGGTAGACAAGGCGGGGCGACCTGTAACGGGTATCAGTACCGGCTTCCGCTTCGATGCGCCAGAGAAGGTACCGAATAACGGAATTCGTGGTGCAACCATTGGATTCCTGAATGGTTCGGAAAAGGAAACTGTAGCGTTAGATTTTGATCGCCTGCTGTCGCACAACGCTTCGCATACACCACTCAGCTATGCCCAGGGAGCTTTTTCCGGGAAGGAAGAGTTGCCTTTAGACAAAGCAGAATTCGCAGTTCAGCCCCTGCCCGGTGCTGCAACAGGCGTGACGATGAATACACAACAATTCGATTATGGCCGTATGCTGAATCCGGTGAACGCTGAAAGCATGTTCGCAGATTCGCCGGAGGATATTTTTGGCGCGGAACCACGCGATTTCTTTTCCGGCACAACGGATGGTAGTGGCAATCTCGAAGCGACGGGTCTAAAACCCGGTAGATACCGGTTAACATTCAGTAAGGACGGTATGGATATTGGAGGTGAGGGTATTACGGTCGATGTGGCTCGAGGCGTGATTACAGATAAGCAAATCGTCATTTCCGGCACGACAATGCCGCTATCACTTGGAATCATTGATGAAGATGGCGCTCCGGTGCCCAATGCCGTTTGTTACATAGAAAATCTGCCCACTGTCGGTAGTCGTACTTCGGATTCTTCAGGCCAGGTCCTGTTTGGACACATAAACGCCGGCGATCATTTTCTCAAATGTTCGAAAACCAATTTTGAAACGTTGAACCATAAGTTTCAGGTTTTGGGCAGTGAGGTGCGTTCGGCCAGCGATGCCCGGGATGAAGGAAAGGTCTTGCCGGTCAAAAATCTCGGCACCTTCTCACTTCGGGCATTAAGGACGGATTGGCAGATTCTCGCTATCTCGAAGAAGCGGCTGGACGATGATGAAATTCAGGTGCTTCCGGTAAACGCGGCAACGTTGACGATTACTCCCGGGAAAGAATCTGACCTCTCTGCAACCGAAACCCCAGGTATACCCGGACTATACCAGATCCGGAACCTGCGTGTAGACCGTATATACACGGTCGAACTGTTGCCCAAGGACGAGAATCATGGGAGACAGAAAATTACCATCAACCCTCAATTGCATGATCTGACGCCTGCCGGCGATGGGCTAGAGTATTTACAGAGCCACGGTATAGATCCAGCGGCTACGGCCGTATCTTCTGCCACAGTCTCTGCTGCTGCGCGAGCGTTCTACGAAAACATCGGTTCGGTTAAGTTCAGGCGATCCGACAGTCTGATGATTACGACGACTGCACTGACGGTTTCAGCCAGCCTGTCTGACATCACGAACAAGCCTGTACAGGGAGCAATGGTGACTATCACGACTCCCAATACCAGTTGGAAGCAAAAAACTGATTCTGACGGCAAAGTGGAATTCAGGCGACTGACTCTCCTTCCAAACGAGTCATTTTCTTCATGGCGTGTCACTGCAGAAAAATCCGGTTACCTGCCAGTGAGTGGAACCATTGCAACCGGCGCCGCGCCAGGTGAATATGCGGTTGTATGGAATGCAATGCGAAAGCCAGACTTTGATGCAGCACAGGTTGAGCAAATCACAAGACTCTTCGGTACGACCTTTCGGCTGGATAAACTGCAATATACGACCGCAGACAGGCGATTCGTTCTCAAAGGTAAATTCACCTTCACGATGGAAAATTTACCGACATTTGTTAATGCGAGAAACTTCGTGGCTGATGCTGATCTTGCACTCAGATTTACGAACAATGGCACTACGACAGATTTCGAACGGGCACTCGGTGATTTGACGTATTATTTTCAAACTCAAGAAACAAGCAACAATGTGCCAGCCACGGGTGTGATGTCGCGTGAAGGTATTCAGCAGGTGCTTAGTGCTCACATTCCAGGTGGGGACTTTTCCAAAACAAACATGTTGCAGAATCTTGAACAGGTTTTGTCTTTCTTGCTCAAAGATAAACCGGTGAATCTGGGTAAACCCGAAGGCGATTCGGGCCGGATGTCCGGTGAAACGTCGCTATTTCAGGTCGGCGAATATGAGGCGCGAATTCCTGCTATTCGCCTGGTATCTAACGGGACGGTTCCGGGTACCAGGATTGAACCCGAGAGTTTTGTGCTCAAAAGAGTTGTTTCTGACGCTGATGAGAACCAGCGGGTATTTCCCTCGGAAATCGCTTTGGATAATGTTCTTTTTGCCAACAATGGTCTTGATTTTTCCAAAGTTACAATTAAAAAAGGTGCCCGTTTTGTACTTTTTGACCTTGGTCTTGGAAACCTGGCGGCGGATAGTGAACAGGGTTCGACGATAGCGCTGAATCCCGCGACATTTGCGATTACCGTAAAGGGTGGTCGCCATTTGCTGCCCGGCATATTGCGAAACGACAGGCACCGTCTTCTCGAATTGCCAGCAGTTTTTACAACAGCGAAGACGACCTTAACGGCAGATTTTGAGTTTAGTCTGTTTCCGCAATCCGACCTGAATAAGATTGATTTCACCATTCCTCCTGGAACTGAACCGGTACAATTACCGCTCACGACGAGCCTGTCGCAGTATGTCCCCAAAGCCAAAGTGACTACCAGCGTCGGGTTACCTTACCATCTGACCAAATACTCGTACGATCTGCGTACTCGCGAGATTAGTACGTCCGGGTATATTAATATCGTAGCTGCCGGGCTGAAAAGCTGCACCGGCAGAGAGTTTCGAATGGGTGTGAACAAACTGAACCTTAACTTGTTGACCAAAGGAAATATCTTCTCTGCAATCGAAATGAGCCAGGAGCCCGCTGAATTCTCCGTTTTTGGAGGTATGGCTACCTTTGAAGATTATGACCTGCAGATTGTCTCGAACACCGGCTGGCAAATTCAGGGGGACGTTGTCATTTCCTGGAGTTCCGATGGCAGTTGTGTCTCATCCAGCGGAGCATCCGGAGGTCTGGTCATCAAAAATTTTACCATTGGATATGATCCGACGTTTGGATTTCGGATGTTAGAAAACAGCTATAAATCCATACCGCCTAATCAGCGACTACAAATGCGTGGTATCGGTTTCGCAGTCAATTCGGTAAACTTCGAAGAGGTAAACGGCCAGACACGGATGACCATCAACGGGCCTGTATTGATATCGCTGCCGTTTGTGATCGTCCAGGCTACGAACGTACATTGGTATATCGGTGGTTCATTTTCCGCCGAACAATTTTTGATCAGGGTGCCGGTATTATGGGACTCCCAAGGCTATGTCAACATGCTCCCCACCGGGGGTGTGGCAGGTGGTCTTCGAATGAATTTTGTGCTGGGGCAGTTTGATCTGCAGTTTGTATTTGGATCGACCAACTGGATGATATCTTTGGTGCTTCCGGTGAGAACTCCGTGGTTACCATCCGGTTCTTACGCCAGCAATTTACGACTGTATGTTGCGCAGCGCGGTGACAATCCGCGCGACAGGAACGGCATCTATATTCTGGCTGCCTGGGATTGGGAACTGGCTCCCCCGATAGGGAAAGTGGCTTCTATCGATGACTTCACTGTTCTGATTGATACCGGAGGCTTGATTCAACTATCCGGAAAAGTGCGTGCGCTCGAAGGCAAATTTCTGTCTGGCATGAATGCCGTTGGGGAAATCAGGTTTGCTCCCGAAAGTGAATCGCATATTCTCCTGCGTGTAGATCTCGAGACGATGCCGGTAGTCTCAGCCTTTGTAAATATGGAAACCGCCGGCGCAAACTTTTACATAAAGTTCAAGAACCCGACCGTGATCCTCATCGGCGCTGGAATTTCCGGTACGCTGAAGCTGATCGGTGGCAGGACGGCTGCCGGAGTTTTTTTCGGACACAACGCAGACTTGCCACCGGGATTCACGTACAATCATACCGTCAAGTCTCCGGATATCAGCGGTAATCGAAAGCTCAACGGACTTTATGGGCTTTACCAGCCGCGCGACTGGGAATTAGGATTTAAGGCAGGCCCGGTTAGTTTCTATAAAAAACGCACCATGGCGTTAATGCTGCTGGCTAGCTACGATCCAGTAGGAATACGCGGTGGAGCAATTAACAATAATGCGATCGCCGGTGACGTTTCTTTCATGGGGGTTTCATTTGGAGCAGAGATGCAAAACCTGCTTGATTTTGGATTCAACGCCACAATGGGAGAACCCGCACATATCTCAGTCGCGGCTGACTGGGCCGGCCGGTTTTACATCGTCGTGCCCATGCCAGATCCTGTGCCCGACATAGACGTGGCTGTCGGTGTTGAAGTTGGGGCTACTCTCGTCTTCGCTTCGAATGGACCTGATATGCACGATATCAGATTTAATCTGCAGAAGGGAGGAAAAGACTCGGTGCAAAGCCCGGTGATTCCAAAATATAATCTCGATGTAAGTCTCACGGAGATCGGGCAGGGTTTTCGCGACCTCGGCGAAGGAATGGCCGCGGTGGCAACGAATGCCGCAGATCTGGTTGGTGGATTGTGCCCTTTTGACTTACCCATGGAGCAGAGTTGCCTCAGTTGCATAAAAGCGGCAATGAATTGCAGCGGCATAAATGCACGATTACTCGCAAACAAGACAGTTGATCGCCTTGGAGCATCGGGCATTAACGCAATTGTCGACGGGTTAAGAAAAAACAACGAACCAAACAGTGCGCCCCCTGCTGCGCCGACACCCGAGCCTGCACCCGACCATGAATCGGAAGACCCACTCCCCGTAGCTGACGATAGTACTCCTGTTGATCTACCAAGTGAACCCGACGAGTCACCCTCCGAATCGATCGAATTCACCTTTGATCCAGATCCCAATCCTGATGCGGATCCTGACGAACCTTTGCTGACGGAAAGTGAATTGGCACCGGCAGACACCGGTGATGAAAGTTCTGAGCCCGCATCTCCGGAAGTGCAGCCGGTGCCGCAAGACAATATGCCAAGCACGCACGATGCTGACGTTGCGACCATCACTGAATGGGTGGGTTGCCTCGAATCGCAGCCCACATGCCGCCTCGTGAAAGGTGTTGCGGGCTATTACCTTATGGCGCTCGCCCAGGGAGTAAATGGAGTTGGCGCCAAAATGATGCTCTCGGTAAAGAAATGCAATGGCAAATATAAGCAAGGTGATCGTGACGCGACTTGCAGAGATATGACCGATGAACAAAAAAAGGAAAGTACGAAGGATACGAGAACAAAGACGGAAAAATTGCAGCAGGATCTCACACGCCTGAGGCAAATGGAAATACAGGGCGAAGCCGTCACCACTCGCATGAATACCCTGGCTGATAAACAAAAGGCGCTTGCAGCAGATCTAAAGAAGATGCTGGAAGAAACCAAGTCTCTTCAAAAGGAAGTCACCGCGCGCATGAGCGCAGAAGAAGCTGATGCCGCCTGGAAACGGTTGCCCGCAGGAAAGCTGATGGCTCAGGACTATTATGACATACTAGGTGTTGCGCAGAATGCCAATACGTATCAAATAGTTCAAGGCTACAAACATGCTCTCGAAAATGTGCAGAGGGATGTGGAGCGGCTCTTCAAGGCAGAACCAGCCATCAATCCGAATATGTCACGCTTGCAGAAGATTAAGGCAACATTGCTGGCTCTTCAGAAATCCTTTGCGAAGACACTCAAGAAAACCCAGGCCAAGGCGGCTGCGGCTGCTTCTGTGGTTTCGGATAGTCTGTCCAGTGTCAGGGCTTCCCTCTCAAATGTCGGCTCAGCAATAGCGAACAGCATCAGAAGAAAGAGGACCGGCGGTTATGAGCTCCTGGAAGAGGATGAATCCAGCGTTATATCTGAGGTCGTTATGGATCCTGATTCGGTTTCTATGCCCGAAGCTGAAGTGAATCCTGAAATAGCATTGCAAATCAGTCGCGTCGAACAGGCGTTTGAGACACTTATCGATCCTGGTGCCCGAAAAGACTACGACAAAAAAATTGCGGCTCAAAGAGAAAAGGCCGAAGCAGAAAGAGCAGGAGATGCTGCTAAAATCAGAGAGCAACAGAAAAGGGCTCAACAATTGATTGAAAAATCAAATACCTATCTGCGCCAATGGACCACGCTTAAGCAAACGCGAAAGCTATATAAGAAACAATTCAAGGATATGTTCGGCGTACTTGGTGAAAAGAACCGAATCTGGCTCTGGGCGAAGACGACGATCAATCTTTCACCACTGGCTACAGGACGGCAGAATCGCCAATTAGTAGCCCGAATAAAGAAGCAAGTTAAGCGGCTGGAAAAACGCATGCCGCCGCCCTTTTTACATAAGGCAGGATTTGCAGCAGCTTATGAAGCCAAGAATGACAAGGTTCTCAGTTTGATTCGCAGCGTCCTGCGAAAAGCCCAGCAAGATCTAAAAGTTGCTGGCAAGATTGAAGAGCCATTGACCGTCATGCAGCGACTAAAGGCTGCAGGAACAAGTGCTGTCTCGTCACTTCGTGACTCACTTGAAAACGCGACAGATCGGTTGATCGAAAATCTGAATCAGAATGAGTTTTTACTCGCGCAGAAAGTCATGTTTATCCCGGTAGGCGATAATGTGAGCTACATGGAATCGACCGGGGGAAAGCTTGGCGTGGCCGTGAATTATTTGAGCGGGAATCCGTCAAATATGGCCGGAATGTTCTCTGGAGTGAACTCGACAACAAATCGTCTCGCAGTTTCAGGCAATATCAACTCCATCAATGTCTACTCAATTGCCGCCGCGAGCGATGGTCAGATAAATCTGCAGATGCGAAATCCCTCTACCTCGACGCTGACTTATCGGGTAGAATTGACCCGTGATGAGCAATGCCCGCTGGTGCCTGACCCAAACAATCGAAAAGACTGGAATGGTAAGTTGCTCAAAGTGTTTGCCAAAGAAAGCGAAGCTACCGCAGGTCAGACGGTACGTTTTCAGTACCAGAATGACAAATTCGATTACATCTGTTGGTACTCTCGCAAAGTCGGGCAGATACAGACGGTCGATTCTGCCACGACTGACAGAAGCGGTAAGCCCGCGGCAAATACCTGGTATATGCGACAAATTGTCATATTAAAACCCGGACAGTCGTTGGCAGCGCAACCGTTGCTCTCCGGGTTGTCTGATGATCTACTGAACAAGGCGCTCGAGGGTATTCAGGCCGGGATAGATTATGTTATCGACTATGTTCAAAAATTGCAGCAGAACCTTGTGGATCAGTATAATCGAAATGAAAACGCATACCTCAGTCTGCTGGCTGATGCAGCGGACATCGAACAAGGGTACCGGGAATATATCAAAGAAGGCAAATGGTCACCATTGTTACTTGAGCTCAGCAAAAATCCTGCGAAACGCACAGCTTTTATGCAGGCAGTCAGGCGCGGTGTTGACAGGTTAAGGGATAGCTGCAACAATACGTTGACGTTGGCAAACGGGGCATTAGACGCATCTCAGCTCTTGTTCAAGGTGATACGGCAGAATTTTGCCGAGGATGAAATTGAGGAGATGCGCCGCTTGCTCGGAAAAGTCGAGCAGGGGTGTAGCCGCATGTCATCCATCAACGACATGCTACTTTCACTCGAAGAACAATATTTTCCCCGAGAAACCGCCTCGCTGACAGATTTGGGCGGCTTGAAAATCAGGCTTGATGATATACGCTTCGACGAGGCCAACAAATCAATAGTACTTACCGGCATACATTATGTTGCCATTGGTGGCCTGCCGCAGAATTCTCTACCGGGGCAGCAGACTATTCCCGGACGCCTCGCGCTTCCATTCAGCTATGCGTTGCCCATGCCTGCGCGCTATATGAGTCAAATTGAGGCCCTCCCGGGAGAATTGTCGCCGATGGACGCCGTTCGCGCGCTGGTCGAAATGGTTTCGACAACACCAAATCCGCAAGGAATCCTCAGTAATCTGGCTTCCGGCGACCGACTACTCTATATTGGCAAAATACGGAGTGCCCTGAAGTTCTCCTCACAGGATCTTACAGGTATGGTGCAGGAACTTTTGACAGCAATCCACCCCGAGTATCATGTTTATGGTCGCTTTTTCATCGCGTCGTTGGGGCCCTATGATCTCTTTGCCGAAAACTTCCACCTCAGGCTTCGGGGGGGAAAGTATTATGCAGAATTCGAAAAAGTATGCCTTTCGCTCGAGCGTAACCCGGTCGTTGAGCACGGCTATCCTGGTATCCTGCCTGCGGAAATCCTGCTGAAGGCGAAGAGCACACCGAACGGCATTTCCATCGACGGAAAGGTTTCGTTGATCGGTGAATCTGGAAGCGTCAATATACCTCAGGTCGGAATTGTCTCAATGGATCAGGAGACAACCATCGAGTTCAGCATGCCTTCAACTCTACTCACGATTAAGAAATTCACCGTAGATGATCGATCCGGAAATCCGCCGCAACGGTCGGATATTTCAGTGAATCTCCATCCGTTTATGCTGGTGAGCACGACGATTCCAGGTTGGAATCTGAGCGCCGTCCAGCAAGTGCGCCAAATTCTGGGTGTAGAAGCCGAACTTGACTATATTCGGTATAATACTGACGCCAATAAAATCGAAATGGCGGGAAGGCTCTTGTTGCCCCAGGACAAGCTAAGCGTTGGAAAATTCGTAGGCTTGATTGCAAAACCTGCATTCCCATTCACATGGTCATACGAAGTTCCCAAGCGTATCTATGCCGATCCGACTCGTGAAAAGGCGCTCGCCGATGTCCTGAAATATATTCGTACCCGGGAGAACAACGGAATGCGTGGAGATCCCGAAATCTACACCATGGAAGAAGGTCTGAGGCTCCTCGAATGGGATGGCCATACTCATGAGCAGCTGGTCAACGATGTCGGGCAGTTGATATTCGGAGAAGCTCCACAGTCTATTCCGCTCTGCGATAAACACAGTCTCGACAATATGGTTAATCTGGGTAGAATTGGCCCGTTCATTCTTGAAACAACCTGTCCCGTCCTGAACACCAATGGCACAATTGATGGAACAAGTATTGCTTTCGCCGGCTTCAGGCTTAACTTTCCGAAAGCCATTGAGGTTGCGGGCTTTCTGGAGTTGCCAAGAACGATTGTCATTACGAGAGTGAAGGCCGATCGGAACGGAATTGATCTATCCAGTGCGAGGGCCGAGGTTTCCGGCTTAACTATCCGTGCAAGCAATCTGGCGCTGGTGGATTCAGGCAAAATAACGCTCGATATGGCTTCAGCGACAATACGCATTAATCCCGGAAAGATCATGCTTAAGGAGCCTCTGCAGAGTCAAACGGTTCTGAGCAATAATGTCCTCTTCTATGATAAATTTGCCAAGTTCATCGATAACAAGCTGGCAGAATTTTCGCTGGATATTACTCTCAGCATGGAACCGCGCATGTGCTTAAAGCGCATATCGTTCGGTGATTATTATGATGCGCTTATTCAAAGCCGTGCCCTGGCGCTCCTTATGGATCTCAATAACAATTTTTCCTCCCGCAACGAGCTGGCTGCTGACGAATCGGTTGAACCCTGTGGTAGGCTGAACGCAGATTACCGTGAGGCTTTGCCCCGCGGCCCCAAAAAAGTCATTGTCAAAGTCATTGATCAGGACAGAAAACCTCTCAATAATGTCGACGTGTACGTTCGGGGTAATCCATTTGGAAGTGGGGAATCAATTCCAAAGGGTATGCTGGCCCTACGCTCGGGCGGGGCATACGGGAAAGAGGGTGCAAACCGAAATGATAAAGGAAAAACAGACGCATCCGGGCAATACTTATTCGAATTGGCACCCGGCAATTACAACTTTGACGTTGCAATATCAGGAAAATCCTTTGATGCGGTCGAACAGACCACCGAATCTTTTGTGACCGAAGCAGCGCCTGAAGGCGCTTCCAGTATCTTGTCGATCCGCACAGGTCTGTCAACATCGTATATGACAAAGACCTCTGGAGACCGATGGGTTGTTGGCGAAAGGCAATGGGAGGGACAGGTGTTCAGGTTGACAATCCGCCTGATCCGCGCCAGTGAATCATTGTCGACCGTTACGGTGAATCTCAATGACAACCCGGGACCTGGCCCCAGGATGCCGGTTTCAGGAGCTTTTGTCGAATTACGGTCGCAGGACGACCCAAACAGGCGCTATCTACTTCCGGAAATTGCCGGACAGCCCGGCATATACCGTGAGATGATTCCGAAAGATTCATCCTACGAAATTGCAATCGTCGCATCAGGTTTTAAAACTGTTGGCTATGGCTTTGCGATCAACCATGACCGTGATGAAGCATATACCGCAGCCGGCAATCCAGGAACAATCATTTCTACGGCGACTGCCCAGGTAAACAAGACATACGGACTTCGGTCTACCGGCCTGACGAACGCAAAGTTCTACCTGCGAGAATCGAACTTGAAACCTATCGAAGGCGCGATGGTACAACTCAAAAAGGAGTCTCGCGTCTATACATTCCAGGAGCGTATTCAGAACGGTAAATCAACTGGCATTTACGAATGTGCCACGTACGAAGATCCGATAGCCGGATGTCCAGGGTTGTTGAAGGGAGTCTATCAATTGCGGATCATTAAGTCCGGATACAAGGCTTATTCGGGAGACTATGAAAATGTTAATGTGAACGGGTCTCCGATTAACAGGATCCTGGTAATCGACAAAGAAAACCCTACTACAGCCAACTGATCTGGCCCGCTGAGGCGGGAGAGGCCGCGAGCGTCTGATTCCCGAAGGCGTATTGCTCATTCCGCCACAGCTGCAACAGGCGGTATATTTGGCTTTCTGGTAATTGTTCGGGCCATCAAATAGCGATATGCTGCGAACACATAATTATTCTCGGATCAGGAAACTGCAATTTCTCTCGCTGCCTGCTTTAGGTTTCATGTTGACTGTTTCTTCCATTGCAGCCAGTGATCGGACAATATCTGATTTCAGCGGGAATTGCGCAAGATTTGCGTTTGTTCCGGATCTAAAGGCTAAGCGGAGTCAACTGGCGGAATACATACAAAAGTCCAAGGGGTATGTGGTTTATCGCAAGGAAGCCGGCGAGAAAGGCTTCTCCCAGGTATATGCTGCAGATTTCACAGAAGACGCTGCACAGATTGCCGACATTCTTCAAATGGATTTGGACATTCCCGATAAAGATGTGAATGGATATAAGATTTTCAGCGAACGTTTCGGCGTGCGTGATTTTGTCAGGCGTTCGGCCCTTGCAATGGCCCTGTCAATTTATAATCCGCGCGCCGTTGCATTGCTAGGTACCGGGTATGAAGACTGCAAGGTAGATAAGTCAAAGTCTTATGAGTATTACGTCAGTTATCTGGCGGGCCCCAAACTTTTTCAGTTTCCTGCGACCCCTCTGCAGATCAGATTTAGCGCGTTCACTATAGTACCTCCGAAAATAGAAAAAATTATCCCAGGGGAGGGATCAGCGGAAATACACTTTGTACCAGAAAGGCTAAGGGAGAAACGCTCTGGCGGGATCGTCGCAGGATATAATCTGTACCGGCGAGCGGGTAACAAGACTGAAAGAGTAAATAAGCTAACGCTCGTAAATGTCAGTAAGAAACCAAAAATAATCGTTGATGCGAGGCAGTTGGTGAAAGGTCAGAAGTATTCCTTCTTTACAACCGCAGTCAGCTTCAGCGGTGCTGAAAGTAATCCTGGCCCTGAGACCGAATTCGTCGCCAGGTCCTTAATTGCGCCAGACCCGGTACAGAAGGTGGAAGTCAAGCCGGTGCATGCAGGTCTGGAGATCACATGGACGAAGCACGCTGATCCCGAAGTGACAGGGTATCATGTTTATGAAGCCAGCGGGAAGAAGACTGGCAATCCGCAGGACCAGTTCAAACGTGTGAACAAGGTTCTTATTCCTGCTGACCAAACTACGTTTACACATTTTTTCACCCTGTCCAGCAGGCGCTACTCGTATCGAGTGACAGCGCTAAACAAATGGGGTAATGAGAGTGCCATGAGCGCAGCCGGGTTTATCACATACAACAATATGGAATCTCCCGATGCACCAGAAATTACCGAAATCAATGCAAGTCCCAAAGGCGTCAAGATTGGCTGGAATTTCAAACCGCAATTCCCCATAAAGGGATTCATATTGTATCGCAGCGCCAGCACTAAGGACAATGCAATGGCTTTGGACGTGAAACTAAGTCCTCGTGACCGCTCATGTATCGACAAGACAGCCCTGCCCGGTGGAAATTACTGGTACTCCTTACGCGCGATTAGTAAGAATCGGGTTCTTGGTACTTACTCAGCACCGAAGCAAATTCTACTCGCTGAAAAAGGTGATAGCAAGGGGCCACATTCCGTCACTTTCAATGAGATACAAGAGGGCATATTGCTCAGCTGGAAACCACCACTGCATTCTATTTTTCATGAGTACAAGATTTATAGGAAAATAGGCAAAGGGAAGATTGAGCTGCTGAATGCCGAAGAACTTCCAGTCACGAATTCACGGTTTCTCGACAAAGGAACTCGGCGCGCGGTTGACGAGATAACTTACGAAATTGCTACCATTGACGCATCAGGCCGCGAGCGTGGAACTCGTACTGTAATTCGCGTGCCTGCGATGCAAATTCAATTGATTGTTCCCGAGGTGCATATCGTGCGTCATGGAAATTCTCTGCGCTTCGTGTGGTCGCAGGATAGTGACCGGCACCTTTCCATCTACGAATTGTACTGCAAGCACGAACAAGATAAGGATTTTAAAAAAGTTGCCCAGGCTAAAGGTGAGAAAGGCATGGTCGAGGTTGCGAAGCTCCGTAAAGGAAATCTCACTTACTACGTTAAGAAAGTTTCGCGTTATGCTGCATCACCGGTTGTCAGCAATTTAATCAGGGTAGAAATATGAAAATTTGGAAAGCAGCCTGTTTGATTATTGCCTTATTCCCCGTGTCAAGTCTGTTGGCGGATACACTGGAACTTGTTGCGCGCACGGAAAACCAATACCAGCAGGCTGAGAACCGCCTATTTAGTGCCGACCAGGGAATGTTCCTGTGGGGGCGCGCCAACTTCTGCATTAACGAAGCACTTCCAAAAAATGGACTATATTACTTCCGGTTCGAGGTAACCAGTCCTACCGGTGTCCAGGTGTTCCGAAAAGAATCAGAACGCAGACCCGTACCCACTAATCCAATGTACATCGAATTACGGGAATATGTCGTCCCAGCAAATTTTTTTACAGTACACGGACAGTATACACTCACCGTGTCATTCGTTGAGGAGTATGGCTCATCAACGTTGCAGGTCAATCAATCGTATCCTTTTGAAGTATTGTCCGGTTCGCGTTTGACAGATCTCACGAATGCGCCTATGCTTTTGCAGCCCGCAGACGGGGCGACTGTCACAAATTATCCAACCTTTAATTGGACACGCGTTCCAAATGGATCCAAATACAATATCTATATCTCCGAAAATCCCCGTCCCAACGAATACATCTATGCCAAGCAAGAAGGAATTAGCAATCAGGAATACTACTACAATAGTCCTTTGCCTCTCCGGCCTGGAGTGCGGTATTATTGGAATGTTCGAGTCACTGATAACACGGGCACACCTGTCGGACTGAATGATGGATTCAGCCCGACTTTCAGTTTTACAGTGAATGACATTGGCGTTTCTGAAACAATAAATCCGATTTATCCCCGGCAGAAGATCGAAGATGCAATGCCAAAATTCAGATGGACAACCGTTTTCCCTATGAACGTACCGGCCGAATACACGCTCTCCCTTTCGGAACGTATCGCAGAAAACACAATATGGCAGTATTCTTCATCTCGGGCCGATTATCAGTATCAAGCTGAGGCTCCGATACTCAAAAAGAATGTACCATATATTTGGCGAGTTAGTGGAAAGAACAGGCTTACCGGTGAAGTTAAGCTTTCCGAACAGGTCTCGTTTGTGTACAGCCCAACTATAGACCCGAGTGATGATCGTCTTAACTCAGATGCGACCAGTGTCCGCGGATTCGTAGTTAATGATCGTGATATCGCTGTGATGGGAGCAACGGTGTATCTGAAGCAATTGAATGCCGCTCCAGGTACTCTGGCACATGAGGTCAGCCTTTTATCCGGTTCAGGCGGAACATTCTCCGTTGCCGAAATTCCGGCAGGTAAGTACAGGCTCTACACGGAAATCAAGATGGCAGAGAGGTACAATAATTACAGTGCCGAAATACAAATTCTTGAGGGAGTGCAGAATAATCTGCGTATTGTGATGAAGAATAACCTTGGCCGCCGGACATTTACCGTGGTTGACGAACGAGGATGGCCAGTCGCGAATGCAAACGTAGTTCTGAAAAATAACGCTTACACATGGAAGTTTAAAACAGACCACAAGGGCGAGTACACGCTGGATATTGAAGATGGTATGTACAGTTACGAAGTTTCGCTGCTTCCAGAGTATGGAAGAGTGTACCAGAACCAGGTGTATTTGACCGGCGTTGGAAATCAAACGGTAAGGATTTTCAAGACGAAAAATGGGGCTGCTCGCCTGAAGGTCACCGAGGCGGGCACGAACATGGGGATAGAGAATATGCAGATCGAAGGAAGCAAAAGAGAGTAACTCCAATGCGGCTTTGCGCGATGCGAGACCAGTCGGTCTTCATGGACTTTCGGGATAAATTTTGGGTTGCCAGAAAATCGTGTGTGCAGTCTCATTGTGCAGCACATTAGGGAGTAGATTAATGCCGCAATCCTTCATAATTGCCCAGGTTTTATGCAATTGCGTGTGGCAATGCAAGGCATGCGGCCTCAGAGGCTGACCTCTGCACCAAAGGCCACAACATTCTGCAGAAATACCCAGTAGAGTGCGCTCATCCTCCAAACTGATTTGGCGCGTATTCGCCCCTCTACGACAGCAGTTTTCGTGAATGGCCTTCAAGACAGTATGAATTCAAGGTAACGGTTGTTCTCCGCAGAGTAGCTGTTATTCTGCGCGCGGATATAGAATCTGGAAAACTGACCTCGCTGCCACCGTCCTGGCTTTCTTAATGTATGAGTTATGGCGTGGGGCGGAACGGATTGATCGGACTGGTATTGTTTGTCGCGCATGTGCCTGCTAGCTCAGCGGTGAGACAAATTATTCTTGATCAGGAAAAAATGGAGAAGCTTGTGGATAGGCGCAGTGCCATACTGATGGGACGCGGAAAGATAGCAGTCTCTGCCACAGATTCGCTCGCCGCACTCCTCTTTAATCCATCTCTGCTTATGGATGTGGATGGAATCATCTCTGAAGTCAATACGAACACGATCGCGAAAGAAGTCATTACCTACCAGAATCTATGGGCCTTCGGCAGCAAGTGGGGAAATTTTTCCATTGGCTATTCGTTGCTTGATCCGTATGAAAACTACCTCAGATTTAATCAGATCTATGATTATTCGTTAACTTATTCGTTTGAATTGGTGCCTGGAATTTTCACCGGTGTGGGTTTTGTCTCAGATCCGTTCAGGCAGTCAATGTCCATCGGCATGTCTGTCCCGCTCAAGACCAATATCCGTATAGGGAAGTACCTGGGTGTATATGGAGTGGTGTACGGTGCCAGCATTTGGAATATCGTGCTGCAAAAGAATGACTCGTTGACGTTACCTGTTTTCGCAACCCACAGCCTCAGTTTTTCGTTTCTGAATTTCAAGTACTTTCGCGCTGAAAATTTTCTTGAGCTGAGCGTCTCCCAGGACTTCGTCCGCAGAAGTTTTCACGAAGCAGTGAATCTTGTTTTCTTCGATTTATTGTTTCTGTCTGCGGGAATGTACGGAAACGACGTGATGAAGCTGTCTAACCCTACTTACGGTACGGGTATTGACCTAAGACGCGGTTACACATCCCTGAAAATTTTCTACAGTCAGGAAAGGAGCGCGGGCGTGGATAATCAGGCACTGAGCGTGTCATTTGGTTTGAGATTATCAGGCCGGCCCGCGGGGCTGCTGAGGGGTGAAAATTCTACCGGTTCTATTTCTCCCCGTAATACGGACGGATTGCAGGATGTCGTGGTATTTCGATTCCGGCAAAGCCGTGATATCCAGGCAATCAGCTGGAAGCTTGTGATCCGCAATGGAATGGGCGAAGTGGTCAGAACAATCGAATCAAGCAAGATAGCGCCGTCCGAAAAACGATTTCGGCTACCGGCAGAGCTAACCTGGAACGGTCGAGATGACTATAACAATCTTGTTGCGGATGATGTGTATTCGCCCCGATTCATTTATATTGCGGCAGATTACCAGCCATATTATCTCAACCTATCTGAAGTACAGGTAGATAACTCGCCACCGTCAGTGCTTGCGACGGCTGAATCTGACACGTTTAGAACGCATTACGAAAAGGAGAGCGAGTTCGCCATAGATCTGTCGTTCCAGGATCGTGCTGAAGAAGATTCCTGGAATATCCGGATCGCCGATGAGGCAGGAGAAGATATCCTGATTCACGAATTCTCCGGTCTTGATGTTCCTGACAGGCTGCGGTGGAATTTGCGCGATCGTTCAGGTCGAAAGGTACCGGCCGGAAGATATCGGATTTCGATAGATGCGAGGGATGCTGCGTTTAACGTAATGCCTCCGGTGGTCATTGAATTTAGCGTATTCTACGTTGAGCTCAATGTGGCGCTACAGCCGGTGCGCGACACGATGCCTGTAACGGCGATGTATGCGGACTTTCTGGTCACGACGGAGAATCCGCATCTCATCGGCAATTGGATTTTTCGCGTTCTAAGCGGAGCTCATGATGTTCTCCTGGAAAAGCGCGGATCAGGAGCACCAGGTGAAAAGTTACGCTGGAATTTTTCAGAAAGCAAGGGTGTAAGACCAGCAGACGGATATTACTTTGTGTACCTGATCGTAGATTATGCAGGCCAACGCCGTTACGAATCACTTCCAGCGCGCATTGAAATTGATTCCGTCGCCCCTGAAGCCGCAATTACGCACACTCCAGCGCTTTTTTCGCCGGACGGTGACGGGATCGAAGAGGACGTTTCATTTACCGTCACTCATGGTGAAAAGACTCCCATGGCCGAATGGCGCCTCGAAATAACCGAGAAAGGCGAAAAGTTACCAATGCGCACTTTCTATGGTATCGGAAATCCACCATCCGTCTTTCGGTGGGATGGCACATCGGACAATGGCGAGCTCGTCAAATCTCTTCAGAGCTACGGTTATCGTCTCATAATGAAGGACCGTGCCGGAAATAGCAATACGATATCCGGCGGTTCAATTAACGTAGATTTTCTCATATTCAACCTCGGCAATGAACTGCGAGTACAGACTTTCGGATTACTCTTTGATAAGCTGCAGGCAAAGATGGATAGTGAGTTTTACAGTAAGCTTGATCTGATCATCTTGATGTCCAAAAACAGGCTCAAGGATTTTCATCTTATTGTCGAAGGACATTCGGATCTATACGGAGGAGATCACTCTAAAGAGGAAATCGCCGAAAAGCGCGCGCGATATGTCTATGACTATATCCTGGCCAAAGCACCGGAACTCGCACAGCGAATGACGTACAAAGGTTACGGTGGCCGTAAGCCCGTTCATCTGGATCTGGAGCCCTCTAAGCAGCGCCTGAACAGACGGGTCGAGTTCTATTTCTATCGAAAAGGCGATACGGACCCGAGGTCCTGACGAGGATTTATGGAATTGTCATGCCTGCGCGAGAAACAGAAAGTTCGTACGATACCCTGCGACGGGTGGTCCTGGGTATGATCCTGATGGGTTATGCGAGTAGTCTCCATCCTGATAATCCTGCGAATATTCGCGTGGAGCACATACCCATTCTCCGGGCATATAAAGGCGGGAATCTGCAGATAGTTGCTGTGATTCCGGCTGCGGGTCTCGTGCGCACCGTGACCGCCTATTATTATTTCTCAAACGCTCCTGTCCACGCGCATCTGAGACTAAACCAATTTCGATCAGTCGCGCTAAAAGGCGAAAATGGTCGATTTTTGGCGAATATACCCGTACTGGCCAACGAATCAAATCGGAATCTATATTATTTTCTTCGCATCCAGACTTCGACCGGCGAACTATTCTTGCCTGATCGCCCAGACAGTCATCTAAACGCTTATAAGGTCGCAGTGCTGGCTGATACAATAAAACCTACGGTCAGGCTTCTCACGCCCGGCGAAGATGCTGAAATGGTTCCCGGTGCCTTCAGACTGGAATACGCTGTTCAGGATTCAGGCTCTGGCGTCAACCCTGCACGGCTGCGTTTTTATCTGAATGATGTAGAGTATTCTAAATCCCTGATTGTTCAGGGAAACATAGTAAAATTTGATCTGCCACCCAATTTACCAGAAGGCCAGTATACCCATACACTGATCGCTGAAGATTATGCCGGAAATAAACTCAGCGGAAGAAAATACAGGTTCAGGCTAAGTCAGGAAATTTCCGATGTTACCACCGAGGTCACTCCTAAACCCTGGAAAGGTTCAGGAAGCATATCGTATGGGTATAACGGAAACATCCCCAATATTCGCAGAAGGGAAGATTTTTCCCTGGAGTCCCTGCGTAAGACCGAGATGCATAATCTATCTGCACAATATACCGCTACGGATGGCGATACTGTAGTTACTCTGGGCCCTGCAACGATCTCAACTCAGCCGGCTACTCCGGGTGTCAGACCAAACCGCTTTGCATTCGGCATGCAAAAGAAGAATTTTGAGATGAAGTGGGGCGACATTTCGTCGCAGATTAGTTCACTCACATTGAATACGAGCATGCTGGGTGCTCACATGGGGTACAAAACCGATAAAGACCCGCGGGCCGGTAGAATTGATGTACGGGCTGCCTATGGACAGACAAAGCAGGCTTACGAATCACAGCCGGGAGGACTTTCCGGAGCATATGCACGCAACAGCATTGGATCGTACCTTGGGTATAATCTAAGTAAAGGCCTGCTCGCTTATGGAGCCTACCAATCTACCCGGGACATCGAGAGTTCGCTGCGGGACAAGCGTGGCGCTCCAATCTTCGAGAATCAGACGGCTGAAGGCGGCATGCAATGGGAAATTCCTGACTGGAAACTCAAGCTCACAACGCGTTATGCAATTAGTGTAACCGAAGCCAGAAACCCGTCAAGCGGCGACACAAACTTCAGACAGCAGGGTTACTCCACCGCAAGTAGTGCAACCTGGCTCATTAAGCCGCTGGAATTAAATCTTGGCCTTAGTTTTGACCAGACCTCCCAGAATTTCTCTGTAATGTCCGGCGGTGGCGCCGCACCTGACCGGCGCAGCCTGACGTTGACGCTGGCGCGGACCTTTTTCAAAGGAATCTGCAATTGGAGTTCAAATAACTCTGCGTTTCACAATAACCTCAAGAAGGAGCGCCCTGAAACACAATACAACTATAATGCTGCCAACAACTTAGCCCTGAATTTTCCCAAGCTTCCGAGCATTAACTATTCCAACAATGTGCTGATCAGCCAAAGTACTGGTGTGGGAGATGTTCGGACAGAGACACTCACAAACAATAATACACTGGGCCTATCATACGGATACGATTTGCTCTTTAAGCAGACTCTTAATGCCAACGGCTCTCTGGCAGCAGTGCGGGATCAGTCGAGCCCTGCCAAAGGTAACGACAGTGATTCTTACGGAGTGAATGGTGGCTGGCAGGCACAGTTTATACGGCAGCTAGGGTTAAATCTTAATGCAGGAAGAACGGAAAATATTAACCGGCTAAATGGCGAAGCGAATCTGAGCCAGACTTTGAGCGCCGCTTTGAACCTGAGTTTCTTTTCCGGCAAGTTAACCGAATCCTTGAACTTTAATCAGAACCAGAACTTCTCCCGCAAACAGAGTGTAACGACCTTGATTAGCACGTCATACATGTATGGACTAAGCACTCACCTTACACCATCCGAATCGATGAAATTCACGCTGAACTGCAACTATTCCGTTTCTGTGGCAGGTGGCGCGGCAATGACCTCCTATCCCGCGAATCTTGCTATTTCTTTTCAGTTCACTATGCAGATCAAAGATTATGAGGAACAACGTTCGGACAGTACATCGCAACGGACGGAATCAGCAAGATGAGTGCCTGGCTGTACGTATCGGGGGCCTGCAAACGCGGCATGTCAATGTTTGGTGCGACGTTCTTTGTATTCATTTTGCCCTTTTGCTCAGTGTTCGGAATGCGTTCAGTTGGCATATCTTCAGCCTGCCCGAACGCGCCAGAGAATATGTTTGAACAATATAAACGGTATCAGTACCGTATTAGAATTGATTCGCAAATTGCAGTTCCTTTTGCCCGCATCATCGATAAGGACACGAGCGTTAGCTGGTGTCTCCAGACAGACACTGAGAGTATACAGGTGCGTGATGAAATGATCGGAGTGCGAATACCGTTGGCAATGGACCAGGGGCGGCCCGATTATGACTGGCGCACGCACAATAAATTGCCGGTAATTCAGCCGGTATTACTCGACACGGGCTTTATGATGGCGGGGCCTGTAGCGTTTCTACGGGAAATTCTCGAATCTGGCAGGTGCATTTATGCCGCATTGCATTTTGATTTGAAATACTTCACACACGTTAGCAATCGCCTGTTTTTGGTTGTCGAGGGTGCGGTGGGGAGTTATGATGCAAAACCCAATACGCGCGTGAATTTGTTCCGCGAAACGTATGGGGCCTTACTCTTTGATTACCGGATTCATTCGTATAAGCGCGTTGAGTTGCATTGGGCCGCCGGCGGAGGATTAACATTTGAGCGCTATAATTTAGAAGGTGCGAGTATCGAGAACTATACGTCGCAGTTAAAAACAGGCGCGATTTTACGCCTCAACATTGCGGCAGCATTGTCGCTCGGGAGTTTCCTCTTTTATCGCTTCAATCCTGACAAGGTAGTGTACGATTCACGTCTTCTGTATGGCATAAGTATTGGGGTGAAATTCTGAATGCGAAGGGTGTGTTTAATATTGTGCTTTTCGAGTGCGATTGAGGCAACCATCGTGATGGGTGGCGTCGGAGGCGCCTATTACGGTGCGTATCGTATCGAAGAAGGTAAAGTAGTTCTGCCATTTTCACCGGGGCTTGCCGTCCAGATTTACTTCGGTCTCGAAGGGAAGGATGTGCGTGTGAACACGCGGTGGCGGGCCGGAATAGGTGGGTCGCTGAACCCGCTGTCCTCAGCCGGTACTGGTGAACTCTCACTCTATCTGATCAGTGTTCCCATTTGGTTTGAATACCCTTTTGTACGAAGAGGCGATCTGTTCGTATATGGCGCATTTGCCTTCGGGCCCGGGTTTGGATTATTTCGGAACAATATTTCAGGTGAACGCGGGCAAACGATCATCGGGAATGTTGCACTATCAGTAAAGGCTGAAATCCGAATTTTTTTTCCGAGTTCATTTTGGGTGGAATTCAGACCGAATATATTTGCCGAATTTACCTCGATGGGCATTTCATCAACACTGTTGCCCGGGGCTCAGGTCAATATGGGATTCACTAATGAGTATTAAGAATGCATTTGTGACTCTGATATTCTGTACTGCGGGATGCGGATCTGAGAGTTATTTCGACAGAATGGTATCTGATTTCTATCTCACGTTACAGTTAAAGCCGCTTTCATCAGATATACGCGCAAATAAGATATCACCTGAGAAGGTTCACATGATCATGAGGCGTTTGGAATTGATCAGTGATACTGGGGCCAAAGTTGTCCTCTACGACCGTCAGATCGATTATCTAACAGCGACCGATGCGATTTCTGGTTTGATGCAACCGGATTCTGAAAAATTTGTCCTGCGCGGAGCAGTGAATTCCGGTAATCTGAGCATCGGGTATGCCAAGCTGTATCTGGATGCGGCGGTATTCGGGCTACGCCTGACAAATTTCAATGCAAGCCAGCTCGTTCAGGGTGAGGAGCAGTTTCTCGTGGCATACAATTCCGTTCTGATAGACGATACGCCGTTCGCCGCAGGTGATACGGGTGCAATGAATCATCAGACTGGTCGCATTGAGTTTTTTGATCTTGCGCAAGCCACGCAAGCACCTCTTTCGATTGCGCCAACGACAAAGTATTCATTGATTGGCACCCTTGCAGCTGATGGGCAAGATGATGAGGGCTTCTACCGGATAGTTCCGGTCACCGGAGTCCATCTTTCGGATGACAGAGCCTTAAGGATTAGAATTGTACTTGATGCTTCGCATATTTTTGGCTGGACGGATGTCTTAAGTGGCGCGGGCACGTTCGATGCCGCAAGCCAGGATATTTTCAACTGGTATCCTGAGTTCGCGACTTTGGGTGTCGAGATAAATGAATTATGAGAGGAGGGTTTATGCGAACAAGAAAATTGGGGGCCTATAGAATATGGGGTAATTCATACGCCTTCCGAGAGTTGGTCAGGTCAGCGGTATTTCCGCTGTCTTTGGTTGCGATCACCTTCACGTGCCAGATGGCTTGTGTGGACTTCTCAGACGCGACAGACAAAGATGCAGCAAACGGTGAGTTCCGTATTCCATTGGGTAACTGCGCGGACTATCAGGACGTAGCAGAAACTTTTACCAGTATTTACACGAATTTGCTATCACAGCCAGCCGGAGCGACTTCAAAGGGTTGCGCCGGTGTGAATTCATGTCACAGTCCGGCCACTAATCTCGGTGGCTGGAATCTCGGGTCGAATCAATCGCAGGCATACTTTAATCTGACCACACTTTCAGGTCTGAGCGGCAACAGGCTTATCACGCCGAATAGTATTGCAGATAGCAATGTCATTGTACGCTTGTCCTTGATCAATAATGCGGAACCGCGTAATGGCTCACTCTGGTTCAATAGCGACCTCATAGCCATTAAGCGCTGGGTTTGCCAGGGGGCGCAAAACAATTGACCCGGAATGGTTATTTGGTTCCCTTTGTGATTTCGGTCGCTTCTCACGGCGGGGTTCTGTATCTGCTATCTGGAAATATTTTCGTTCCGGAGCAGCGCAGCGTTATACTTTACCTGCCGGAATCTCCCAGCCGGGATAAGGGGCTGCAGGTTCAGTCCGTGCCGAAGCGTCAAATTAACAGCCGTGCCGTCAAGAGAGCCGGCGACAGCTACGCATCCGCGCCGCAGACGGGAAGTCTTCGACACCACAAGGATATGGATGCGCGGAATCACCACGGCGAGGCTCCGGAAATTGCGCGCTTCTTCTATGCGAAGCGCATATATCCTGAGGCTATCCTGCGTACAGATATTCTCCCGACGCTGGCGTTGTTCGAAGCTCCCTTCATTATGCAGCCAAGACGCCGCGGGAAAAAAGTTAAAATGCCGAAGAAGGTCTCCGCATCCGTGTCAGGTACGTTCTCAGCTGCCCTTGTGCAGGAAAATACTACCAATAGGATATTGAGAATGAGCAATCGGCAGCGACTCCGGTACTTGGATCAGGTCATCCGTATGCCAAAACCCCGTCAGTTGTCTGATTTTCTTCGTCGCTACGGTAATCATGACAAAGATTCCGGGGATCTGGCCGTTTTTCTGAGGGAACTATATTTGTTAAACCTGCAGAGAGTGGTATTTCAGTATGAGGATAACACGGCTTCGACACTTCTCGAACATTTGCATGAGGCTGTTGGTAAGAAAGAGCTGCTGGATCAACTTGTGCGAAGCCTGGACAATGCAGGAAAAACTCGATTCGCGGTAGAGATGCTCTTCATTATCGAGGATATTTTCCACTCACAGCAGCTGACTATCTCAGCGCTTCAGTCTGCTGATCAGCCGGTGGCATCTTCATTAGAACGGCAGCTGATTGCAGATGTTCGGAAGAAATACCCGTCCCAGCTTGGGAGAAAAACATTTGAGTCGATCCTGAAGCGCTACGCCGCCAAGCGTCGGGAAATCCTCCTTCATATTATCGAAAACTCACCTAAACGCTACCGGCTTGCAGATGCATGGTTTAAACTTGGCTTACTCGATTGGTCTACGGGGCATTCAAACCATGAAGACAGGCGCATTGCCAATGCTCTCGAGTCTTGGCAGAAAGCTCAAAATGCCATGGACGGAGAAAATATTTTTGGCCCTGATATCTCAATGATTGTGAATTTTATTGCCGCCAATAACCCCAAAAATTCAGGATTTTATGCCCAGATCTCACACATCATTGACAGCTCGCAAATGAAATGGCTTTTGAAAAAGGCAGAAAGAGAGAGGTCCTTACTTGTCGAAAAAAAATAAGAGGAGAGGAGGTGCACCATACAAAAAATTTTCAGGTTTTTACATCGTCTGGCAGCAGGATTTCTTGTATGACGGTGCCTAGGCGAATTGTAGAACAGATTTGGTCATTAGGGGAATGCGTAATAAGATTCATGTTTCAAACTGCAGTTTGAACCGTCCTGGCTGCGGAATTTCTTCCTCGGAGCATGGAAAATTCTTCTCACCTCAGTACCAGAACCGTAAGAAGGTCACCCAGCCGGGGAAATCCCGTTCTTGCCGAAGACACCCCATGCATTCGCCCGGCGCATGCTCGCGAAGTCGTTGAAGCGTACACCGTAGCGTCGCAGGGCCTTTGTCACGAACGGTGCACCCCATTGCCTGAGGTAGAAGGGCTGGTTCACCACAAAGTGGTGTATACCATGCGTTGCGCCGAAGTTGAAGCAGAAGAGGTGCAGCGGCAGCACGAGCCATGAGTTCAGCACCTGGGTCTGCCTGACGAGTGAGTCGATCGCCGCGCCAGACGCCCCACCGTCGCCGTAGTAGTGCATGTTCGAAGAGACGATCTGTATCGCGGCCTGCCGCAGCCAGCAGGGCACCAGGTAAACCACCGCTGCAGTATTCAGAAATGTGACGATCGGTGAAAGCCAGGCAGGCGGCGTGAAGTCAGCGCCCGCAACCATAAATCCCAAGCGCGTGAGCGAGAGCAGCAAGAAGCTGTACCAAAGCAGCATGAAGGTTCTTTGCAGCGGTATGATTTTATGCGGTGCCTTGATGCGGCGAAGCTCGGGCAGTGCGTCGCGTTTGATCTTGGGCCCCTGTATCGTCAGCGCCGCGAGCGGGTCGAGCATCACGAGCAAACGCTTCAAGCCCCACGGCATGCCGTTCGAGATATAGCGCTCTTCGACATCGTTCTTGTGACCCGAGACGCGGTGGTGCAGCAGGTGGATTTCTTTGCGAAACCAGGGGTTCACCGTATTGCCGCGAAAAAGCCAAACGATCCAGAACATAAAATTCTGCACCCGTGCCGAATTCTTGAAGTACAGCGAGTGGATGAGGTCGTGTTCCATTTCGTGCAAGAAAGACGCGAGAATGCCGCTCACCAAGATCGTGGCCCACGCGGGTACTAAATCCGCAACATAGAGCGCGCCCATCGCGATCATGCCACCGGCAGAACCCAGGGTGATCGCGAGGCCAATCTGGTCCTGAAAGCGCGTGAGCCAGGTATGGCGACGGCGCAAGCGGCGGTCGCCGAAGCGAATCCACTGGATAATTTTGCTGCTGCGCTCTTTGTCACTGAGACAGGCGATGCGTGCGGCCTTGGCTGCTGTCATGGCGAACGGTGGCCGGCTGGGCTGGGGCGAAAAGCAAAATTGAATAGAGCGTCAAGTTTTGGCTTTATTCAGTGGTGGTTTCGCTGTCGATGAGAATCAATAGCGCTCGCAGCGGCCGCGAGCATGGTTTGGTGCACGGCCCTGTAGCTATCCATTATCAAAGCCGCGGATAGAACAGCACACGCTGGTTACCATTATCGGCGACATAGAGGCCATCAGGTGCCACATGCAGCCCGAGAGGAGAGCTCAGGCTAGTGGCAGAAACGCCGCCATTATTGACTGCGTTATCCGTCATGTTGGGCTGCCCGTAGACGCGCGTTGCGGTAGTCGAAGTGCCCGGATAAAACAACACCCGGTTATTGCCGGTGTCAGAAATATAAACTCCATAGGGATCAGATTTAACAAACCAGGGAGTGTTTAAGGTATCTGCGCTGGCCGCTCCCCCTCGATTGACGCCACCGTTCGTCGTTAGGTCAACCTGGCCGTAAACGCGGGTAGCGACCGTCGATGTGCCAGCGTAATAGAGCACGCGGTGATTGTTGAGATCAGCAACATATAGCCCGGTGCCGTCGGCGTGAATGCCCCTCGGTGCATTGAGGCTGCTCGCAGAAAAACCACCAGCATTTGGTCCGCCGGCCGTCGTTGCGTTTACCTGGCCGTACACGCGGGTAGCGGTCGTCGAAGTGCCTGAATAAAAGAGCACTCGGTGATTACCGTTGTCGACGATATAGACACCCGTCGCATCGGATGTTACCCCCTGTGGGTTATTCAAACCGTCTGCAGTGGTCGTCGCACTTCCGCTGGTGAAAAGCCCACCCTGGCCATAGACCCGCGTGGCAGTTGTGGATGTGCCGGCAAAGAAGAGAATGCGGTGGCCGCCTAGGTCCGTAACGAAAACCCCGGTCATGTCGGTATACACGCCGCAAACATTACCGGCGAATGTCGTGTCAGAAAGACCGGTTGCGGTGGCCGTATAATTGGCCTGGCCATAGACCCGCGACGCTGTGGTCGAGATGCCGGGAAAATACATCACTCGCTGGTTGTTTTGGTCGGCGACATAAAGGCCTGTGCCGTCGTTGCTCACATCACATGGACTACTGAACGTAGTCTGCGTCGTGCTGCCTGCATTCGCGGTGGTCATATTCGGTTGTCCATAGACTATGCTAGCCATGGTATCAATTTCGCCGGCGCCTGGGGGCGGACCACCGCCAACACCGGGGCCAAAAAACCCTGTAGTGTTCCAGAGTTGCTCGGCTGTGTGGGAGGTCACAACATACATGTCGTCGCTCAATCCATCATTTGCGCTGAAGATTACCAGATCGCCTTCAGCAGATGAGCTGAAAAAGCTGTTGATAGTCGTGAGCTGAAGGCCGCTGGATGCGAGCCCAAGTTCGAGAGTTACAAGTGGCCCAACCATAGCGTCTTTGGTGCTGGCCGTCGTGCCAAATTGGCCGACCACGAAATAGGCATCGGCGTAACCGCTGTTCGCCTCACGCACACCGACCGCAGACGAAGCGTTGTTCAGGCCCGGCAGCGCCGTTGCTCCCGAACTTGTGCCGATTTCAAATGCATTGTTGCTGGCATCGAGGACGATCAGCTTCTGGCCCGCCGCCTCGACCCCGATGGGAGTGGAAGTTAGATGCGCTGAGTTTGCGATGTTGGCGATGGTAACCACGCCGGTAGTGGCATTGAGAGCTGTCGAACACTCAAGGTTAATACCCGTCTTCACGCATACAGTCACCTGGCTGCCGTTAATCGTCGCAGCGAATTTCGCCTGCTGGGCAGTCCCTGGCCCGGCATTGGCACCGTCACGGAGTGCAACCGGCGCATTGAAGAACGGTAAATTGACGCCGTCATAGGTTGTAATCGATTTCGCTATAAAAATATAGTGGAGACCGGCAGTGCAGGTAGCCTCCGGATTACATGCCCGGTTCGAGCCAAAGACCAGGTAGAGATAATTGTCAGCGCCGAGTAACAGTTGCGGGTTGTATTCGTCGGTGTTTGGGCTCGAAATGGGCGCGCCTCCAGCCAGGCGCAACGAGGTCTTGGCTTTAATGCGCGAGTCTAGCGCGGTGGGGCGCTTCGCACATTGGCTGAGAGCAGAGGCAAACAGCACTATGGCCGAAAGTTGAATGGATTGTTTAACGGTCATGTTTTCCCCGAGGTAATCTGATACCAGACGGTGGCAATTACTATATTACGACAACGATGACAAAAACTTGCCCAATAAGTCACGTCAGTGAGTTACCGGGCCGACTCTCAAACCCTGCAGAATCCCGGGTCTCTTGATCTGATAAAAGCATGGCGCTTCCAGCACGCACCAACAAGAATTTGTCATTTTCCCCCATCCACAATCGGGCCCTGCACCTGAGAGATTCGGGGTATTTCAGGTCTTATTGGGCAGTAGTTCCCTGTATACTCATAATCGCGTTATGTGGTTTTCCGCCTGTCTTTTTCAGCGACTCTGCCCCATGAAAATCAGCAATCCCAATATGACTGAGCTGTCGGCCAAGGCGCCGGCTGACCTCGGCAAAGTAAAATACAAACAATACGGTAAGTACCTGGGCGACTTCGTGGTCGGGGAGACGTACGAGCACCCGCGCGGCATGACGGTGACCGCGGGCATGATCCAGGATTTCTCTACCACCTTTCTCGAATCAAACCCTCTTTATTTGAACCTCGAGTACGCGAAGGCACTCGGTCACCCGGCAATACCCGCGAGCCCGATGCTCGTTTTTAACCTGTTGCTTTCACTCGGTGTACAGAACGACTCGGAGAAGGCGTACGCCAACCTTGGTTACTATAACGTGAAGTTCCTGAAGAACGTGTACCCGGGTGATACGATCACTTCTTTCACCAAGATCGTCGACAAGAAAGAGCGTGGTGAAGGCAAGCCGGGTATTGTGACCATCAACACGATCGGCAACAACCAGCGCGGCGAACGTGTTGCGCAGTACATGCGAAAGATCATGGTGCCCCCGGCTCCGGCAGGCTACCAGCCGCCGAAGTTTATTCCTTCAAAGACTGATGTTCCCCCGTACGCAGAGGTTGTAGACATTGAAATTCCGGATTTCGATGCCAGCAAGTGGCCTTCGACCGTAACGCGGCCAGACACCTATTACGAAGATTTTAACGTCGGTGACATCATCGTTTCACCAAACGGCCGCACGATCACCGACGAGCACTTTGCCTGGACCTACCGTGTCGGCAACACGCACCCGCTGCACTTCGACCGTCTGTACTCGCAGGGAATGTCGGGTGCGATGAGCGGTGACCCGATTACGTACGGTGGTCTCGTCTTCGCTTGGTTGCTCGGTCTTTCAGGACGCGATATCTCTGAGAACGCACTGGCCGACCTCGGTTACACCGAAGGCTACCACACACAGCCTTCAAAGTCAGGTGAGACCGTGTACTGTATCCACCGCGTGCTCGCGAAAGAGCCGGTGGATGGCAAGCTCAAGTCAGGTGCGATACAGTTCCAGGTCATCGGCCTGCGCGACATCAAGCCGAAGCCTGCGCTTGAAAAATACGGCGCGGATCTCTTTATCAAAGAGAATGACAAGAAAGATCTGGGCAAAGAGAAGATTCCTGAGAAGATCTTTGAAATCGAGCGCCGCCTGCTCATCCGTTCGCGCGCGTAAATTTTGTTCCATGGTAGAGACGCGAATAATCGCGTCTCTACAACCTATTCTGCGGTGAGCGCGCGCGAACCGTTCGCGTCTCTACGGGTTAACCTTAGGCAGAATAAAAAATAGTGCTGTACACTGTACGCTCAAATATGTACTTTCGGGCCGAAGACCAGAATTTGAATGATCAAGACTCTTAGTTACCTGTAAAGTTTTAGCTACGTTCCCAATCATTGTTATCAGTTTTCAATATCCAGGGGTATAAGAATACCTTTAGGAAAAACTTAGGAGAAAATTATGAATATCTATGTAGGAAACTTAGCTTTTGCAACAACAGAACAGGAGCTGCAGCAGACTTTTGCCGCTTTCGGCAATGTGCAATCAGCCAAGCTCGTGACTGACCGCGAAACCGGCCGTGCGCGTGGATTCGGCTTTGTCGAAATGGAAAACAAATCTGAGGCGATCAAGGCGATCAGCGCACTGAACGGTTCATCGCTCAACGACCGCGACATGGTTGTGAACGAATCGCGCCCGCGCGAAGACCGTGGCAGCAGCAACCGCAACAGTGGTCGCGGTGGCTACAACAGCCGCTATTAATCAGCGCTGAAAAGCCGCTTGTTAGAAGCAGGCCGTGCACCTGGTGGTGTACGGCTTTTTTTATGTCCTCATTTGATCAGGCGTCCCGGTACAGGGCCGGTATTTCGAGCTTGCCAAAAAGTTTTGCGTGTAGTTCCGCATCGGGGTGTACGTAGTAGGTGTTCTCTTCGACGATATCCCGTTTGCCGGCGAGCAAAGCCCGCCAGGCTGCAGTTTCTTCCTCTGCAACATAACGTGCTGTTGAGTCTGTTACATTCTGCAGGAAATGCTGCAGCAGCTGCAAGTGCCCGTTGGCCCAGTATTCTACTGCTTCGGGCTGCTCTCTGCGGTAGTGGCGGACGAGTTCAGCCAGCTGCGCGCCGGCATTTGTACGCACTTCTCTCATGAACCCGGCCTGTTCCATTTTCTTGTTCATGGCGGAGTCGCTGCCATGTCCCCAGCGCTCGTACATTTCCATATTTAGCAGCTCGGCCGCCGCATAGCGAATCGTGAGCACCAGCTGTTCAAGATCGACAGCTGCCGCCGGGATCATTCGCGTTTTCGCTTGCGATCGGCGAACGCCTTAGCCATCGCGACGAATTCTGCCGACTGAAGGTAGCCGCTGTTGTATAGCGCAACCAGGTCGAAGGCCCGATCGGCGTCGAGTCCGCGTTGTTTGTTCATGATATATTTGACTCCCCGCATTACCAGCGCGGAGTTTTCGCTCATCTCCCTGGCGGTTTCGAGAGCAGCGGCATAGGCCGCATCTTTGTCGGGCAGGATTTTTGTGATCAGATTCAGACGCAGCGCCTCTTCGGCGCCGAAGTCGCGGCCGGTCAGCGCCAGTTCGCGGGTTGGGCCTTCACCGATGAGGTAGGGCAGGCGCTGCAGTGAACCCATGTCGGCGACGATTGCCACCTTGACCTCGCGGAGCGAGAAGATGGCATCGGCCGCCGCATAGCGGATATCGCAGGCCGCAATCAGGTCAAGCGCGCCGCCAATGCAATGCCTCTGAATCGCGGCGATCGATGGTTTGGGTGAGTCTGCTACCGCGCGCATGCCTTTTTGCATGAGCAAAATGAAATCGTGGAGTTTTTGGTTTGCTTCAGCGCCCCCGGTTTCGCCGAGCCAGGCGAAGCGCTGGACAAAGTCGGGCAGATCGAGGCCTATCGAGAAGCTGGCGCCTTTTGCAGCCACGACAAAGACCTTGATCGAGTCGTCGGTATTGATATCTTCGACGGCCTTAGGCAGTTCACTCCAGAAATCCCAGTTCATGAAATTGCGCTTCTCGGGCCGGTTGAGCCAGAGCGTGGCGACCGGGCCTGTCTTTTCGACCAGGAAAAAGTTATAAGACATTTATTGCTCCCGTGACTTGAGAAAACTATCGAGTTTCTTGCGGCCCTTGCGGCGCAGCATCTTTGGCGAGTCGGAGCAAAGAAAACCACAGGTCTTTTGGCGGCCTTTACCGACGAACTCCTTACCGCAGACGACGCACTTGCGCTTTTCGCCGCGCCCGCCATTCATGACAATTTGCACAAGCTAGCCTGCTTCGGCGAGACGTTCTGCAAAGAGATTTCAAGGTTAGATTGGGTGGCTTACGCGCGTTCGCGAGTAAGCCACCCAACATATCCATGTAAATGCGACATAATCTTAAAACGCTTGCCGCCGCATTTTTTTGCGGCAAAGCTGCTCCGGATGCGGCGCTGGCTACTGTCTTGCACTTTTCCCGCGGCGCTGTTTGCGGTTCAGTATCCCTCTTCGCCCGAGATGCCGAAAGTACCCGAGCCGAGAGTTGAAGGCGGCGGTGGGCGTCCTGGCGGGCGTAAGCAGACAGCCAAGGCCGAAAAGGTCGCGCAGATTGCCGTAAGGTTAAAAATCCACCTCGGTGACAAATCGATGCTGATGGCTGAAGCGTCGATTCCCCAGAGCTATTCGTTTACTCACAAGAAGGGGCACCTGCAATATAACCAGACAGTCAGGGCCGAAGAAATTCGCGAACTTGCCATTGAAAGTTATCGCGCACGCAAAGTCTCCGCAGGCAAAGAAGGCGAGGTTTATGAATTTGAGCCCGCCACGATTCGTATTGAGCTCAAAGACGGTCAGGTTTTTAAGCTGAACTATCTCTTCAAAGACCTGCGCATGCTGAAGGCAAGAAATTCAGACGGCGCATTTTCTGTATTTGCTTACTTTGCCGATACCTTCAAGGCCAACTCCTGGCAAGAGCGACCGTCGGCAGCAGAAAAACCACGAGACGGAGTTTCTCCTGTTACGCGCCACGCGCACCCGGCTGCATTCACGCGCCTCGAATATTTTGAACCGGTAGAAAAAACACCGGCAGCCGGGGAGATGCAGGACCGCTGATGCACGCCAATGCACACCCATCGCCATTCGTGGCACATTTGATGACTTCTGTTTCGCGGGGCGGGCTTGAGCTCTATGTCCGCGAGCTGATAGTGAACCTGCACGCGGCGGGCGTAAAGCAGCTGGTCGTCTGCGACCAGCACGCCTTCATGGTGCCCGAACTCAGGTCACTCAAAATCCCAGTCGAGTTCATCGCCGCGGGATCACGTTACTCCTTCGGGCGCATGGCAACGTTGCGGGCAGTCGACAAAAAGTACGGCGTCAGTATCTGGCACAGCCACCAACGTGACGACATGATCACGGTTGCGCTGGCTTTTTTCTTCAGGAAATCGTTCAGGCACATCTTCAGCCTCTACATGGGGTTTGCCCGCAAAAAAGACCTGCTGCACCGTCTGGTATATCGGCGCGTCGAAAAACTGGTGACCACTTCAGAACTGATGAACAATCTTGCGCGCGAGCGTTTGCCCGTTACCGCTTCACAGATACAGTGCATCCGTTATGGGCGCGACGATAAAGCTTTCCAGGTGAAGGCGGCGCAGGTGAAGGCCGCACGCAAAGCCGTGGGATTACAGGCGGGACAAAAGCTGGTGCTCTCGCTTTGCCGGCTCGACCCGATGAAGGGCGTGCGCGAATTCGTCGATGCGGCGCGCCTGCTTGATAGCCGCATGCGCGGCAAATTTCTCTTCGTCCAGATCGGCGAACGCACGATCATTGGTTACAATGAAGAAGGGCGTCCTGTCTATTTGCCTGAGTCCGAAGATTGTTACCGGCAACTGGTTGCGGGAGAACGAGGGGCCAAGAGCACTTCGCGCTTCAAGCTGCTGCCATTTCAGAAAGAGTACCAGCCATACCTGCTCGCGGCCGATTATTTCGTCCTGGGCAGCTACGACGAGATGTATTCGCTTTCGGTTATCGACGCGATGATGGCGGGCTGCTTTGTGATCGGCACCAATAATGGCGGCACAGTCGAACAACTGGGCCAAAACCGGGGATTTCTCATCGAAGCAAAGAGTGCACCCGCGATTGCCGATGCACTCATCCGCGCAGAGAAAAATCCCAAAGAAAAAGAAAAGATTCGCAAGGCGGCGCAAGCCTGGGTCATGAAAGAGCACACCTGGAAGGGTGTGCTGCCGCAATGGTTAGAGCTCTACGGCCTTAGCGCGAAGGTTTAACCTCAACCTGCACCTCGTTGCGCCGTAAGAACCACGGCATAAACGGCGGATCGTAGCGGCTCCACAGCGGTTCGCCGGCCAGATGCCATTTGCCTGACTGTGTCACAGCCGCGAGCAGGTTGCGCTTTTTTTCTGCGAAGCGCTCGATACTCCAGCTGCCGCGATAGCGCAGCGTGGCGAGTGTGCGCTCGGGTACGAGCCGCAATTTGAGCCGGCCGTCGAGGGGTTCGGGTGGTTTGCGGCTGTTGAATTCGGCTGGCAGCACAAAGCCGACGCGGTATTTGCTGCTGCCGGTCTTTTCCTGGTTCACCGGCGCAGTCATTTGAATCTTTTCACCAGCCGGTTGCTGATTGACTGGTGCTGTCATCGAAATCTTCTCACTGCCTTTGTTCTCGCCGGAGATATATTTCAAGAGCGGCCTGAATGCCTGGTTGCCGACTTCTTTTTCGTCACCTTCAAGTTCTATCTCGACAGTCCAGTAGGCGCTCATGCGGCGGATTTCTATTCCGGAAAATTCTTCAACCACCTGGAATTTTGGTTCTTCAATCGCCATCAGGCTGCCCCCTGCGAACAAGAATGTAAACGTGCGAAACGCGCGCTGGATATTTTTTATAGTCTTCACTCTTTCAGCTTAAGCTGAAAGAGCATTCGTTGGCCAGAATAAATTGCCTATGCGACTGAATCGCAGAGGCAGTCTCAGTTACCGCCCGCAATTCGTTTGCCGCGCTCATTGCCCCGTAAGCTCTGCCGGTATGGGTGACTCTCAGATATTCCTGCTCATTTCGGGCGGTCTCGTTGCACTGGTTGTCGGCGGAGAATTCCTGGTGCGCGGTGCAACTGGCATTGCGGTGGCCGCGGGAGTCTCGTCGCTGGTAATTGGTCTGACTGTCGTTGCGTTCGGTACCAGCATGCCAGAGCTGGTGGTTTCGCTGCAAGCCGCTGCTGCTGGAAGCTCTGGCATTGCCGTGGCAAACGTGGTCGGCAGCAACATCTTTAATATTCTCTTCATCCTTGGGCTGTGCGGAATGATCGCCCCCCTGGCAGTTTCTTCGCAGTTAGTGCGCATTGACGTGCCGCTGATGATTTTCGGCTCTCTGCTCGTTTATGTATTTGCGTTTGGCGGCAAGATAATGCCCTGGCAGGGATTGTTGTTGCTGGCGATAATTATTTCGTACACGGTATTTATCGTCAGGCGTAGCCGGCGCGAAACGCGCGCGGTGAAAGCAGAATACGACGAAGCCCTCAGCGACGAACGTGCCGAGGTGAAGAATGTGCCTGTTTGGCTGTCGGGCTTACTGGTGCTCGTCGGCCTGTTTATTCTCGTGCTCGGGGCGCGCTGGCTGATCGAAGGTTCTGTAGTGCTCGCCCGCCGCTTCGGGGTGAGCGAGACGGTGATCGGGCTCACGATCGTTGCCGGTGGCACGTCTCTGCCCGAAGTCGCAGCCTCGGTGATGGCGACGATCAAGGGTGAGCGGGATATTGCCATCGGCAACATCGTAGGCAGCTGCACGTTTAACATCTTCTCGATTCTTGGTATTGCACCGCTGGTATCCGGCGGTTTGCCTGTCGCACCGGAAATGCTGAATGTCGATTTTCCTGTCATGCTGATTGCCGCGATCGCCTGTTTCCCGCATTTCGTTGCCGGGTTGACCTTTAACCGTATTGAAGGTGTGCTCTTCTTCATCTCTTACGCGGGCTACACCACGTGGCTGGTGCTGCAGGCAACTGGCAGTCTCATGCGCCCTGATTACGAGCGCGTGGTGATGACCGTAGTGCTGCCCATTCTGGTGCCGGTGGTACTGCTGGTGCTGTGGAGCAAGTACAGACTGAGTCGTTCAGCTCCAAAGAAAGCAAAAAGTTCTTGAAGGGCTGAAAGAAATTTTCGTCAAAGTGGCCCTTACCGTACTTTGGCAGGAGTCACATGGCTGAAAAACAGGAAACCACCGTTATATCGGACGACATGATCTTCAAGGGTACTGTTGAGACCGATCACCCCGTCCTGGTGGAAGGTAAACTTTCCGGCAGCCTGATTGCCCGCGGCAAAGTCCAGATCGCAGCCAACGCCGTGGTCGAGGCAAATGTCAGTGCCCGGGAAATTGACCTCGAAGGCACCATGCAGGGTAACATACTCCACGCCGACCTGGTGACACTGCACCCGTCGGCAAAACTCAGCGGCGATATCAGCTGCGCTCAGCTTGAAGTGCAGCGTGGGGCCAAACACTCCGGTACCACAGTCATGAAATAATCGGTTCATACCACATGAAATCGTGGTATAGCCTGCTAGCCGAAAGAAACTCCCCTTTCGCCGAAACCATCTACCAGCGTTTTTTAGACCGCCTGCACGTGTACACCGAAGGCCGACTGAGCCCTGAGCTGCAGCGCCAGCATGCCCTGCGCTACCTCTTGCCGTCGCTGCACCTGCTCAAGAGTCCGTTCGAGTTTCCTGCGATGGAACAGGCTGTGGCTTTGCTGCGCGAATTTGCTGCGCGCGACGGATCGAAAAAACTCGTCATCTACGGCGATCGTGACGCAGATGGTGTGACCTCCGCCTCGATGCTGACGCTGTTTTGTCGTGAACAGCTGAAAATCGGTCGGGACGAAATGGCGAGCCTGGTGCCGCGCGAAGAAGATAAATATGGCATAACCGAAACGGTTGCAGACCGTATCATCGCTGAAAAACCTGATCTGCTGATCACGCTGGATTGTGGTTCGTCCAACAAGGTGGAGCTCGTGCGCATCGCTGCGGCTACCGGCTGTAAGACAATCATCATCGATCACCACTTTATACCGTCGGACCCGGCGGATTACCCCGCGGTTGAAGCCTTTATAAATCCCAAGCTGCTGCCCGAGCTCGAATTTGTGCGCGATTATTGTACTGCCGCCATCACGCTACGCTTTGTGCAGGCGATGCTCTATTCGTACAGCCGTGAGTATAATGAACTGATTGGTGTCGAAACACCCGAAGGCAAGACCGTCCTCAGGAACGGCGTGGTCATCAACGGTGCCGATTTTTCAGCGGCAGCGCGCCATTATCATGTTGGCATAACCGATCACGGTGAAGAGCGCCACGACCTGTTGCGCATTTTTGAACATACCGCGCGCGAGAATGCCGATATCCGCCGGCTATGGCTGTTTTACCGCAAGGTGCCCGGTGCATTTTCTGCGGCAGAAATCTTTAACGCGGTACAGTCAGTCAGCTTTCGTAAATCCCATGCTATTCTTGCGCAGTACCTGCCCTTTGCGGCTATTGGCCTCATCGCCGACCTGATGCCCGTCTATGCTGACAACCGCATCCTGATCAAAGAAGGCCTGTCCGTCATGACGCGGCAGCTCCACCAGCTTCCCATGGGGCTCGCGGCGTTGCTGAAGCGGCTGAACCTGAACTCGGGCGTGACCGAACAGGATCTCGGCTTCAGCGTCTGCCCCGTGATCAATGCAGCAGGGCGCATGGGGAATGCAGCGCTTGCACTCGCGGCCCTCACCGAGAGCGACCCGTTGGCTGCTACGAAGGCGGTGAGCCAGCTCGTGCAGACCAACGACGCGCGTAAGGCAGCATCGCAGGATTCCCTGGATCTACTCGACGAGGCACTCGATGCACGTTCAGGTGCCGCTTCGCTGGCTGTCGCCGTGCACGATAAATTTCACCGCGGAATCTCCGGTCTAATTGCCTCAAAGATTGCCGAGCGGCTGGCAAAGCCTGCGATTGTGCTGGTACCCGACGGTGATTGTTACCGCGGCTCTGCCCGGGCATTCAAGAACGAAAATGTACATGCGCTCATAGACCGCCTGAAAGATCTCCTGCTTCAATACGGCGGGCACCGCCAGGCAGCAGGTTTTTCTGTTTCGGCCGATAACCTTGCCGCCTTTGTTGATGCGCTCTTTGATGCTGCACCTGAAGTTTTTGCGCAGGTTGGCGGCGAGGCAGCTGAAACGGTCGATCCGTTCCGCAACTTTCTGCCCGCGCTCGAAATCGAGACGCAGCACATGCGCATTCCGCTGTGGGATGAATTGCTGACGCATGCGCCTTATGGAGTGCTAAACCCTCACCCCGTGCTGGCGGTGAAAAAAACCGGTAAGATCGAAGTGGCGAATCTCGGCAAGACCGGCGCGCACGCAGTGGTTCGCTTCAGCGGCGCTGCCGACCGCAGTATCGAAGGTGTGTGGTTTTTCCACAACGGCGAAGCCCGCGGCGCAGCGGGTAAGGAAAACCTCACTATCAGTGGTGAACCGCAGGTCGGCAAGTTCATGGGACGCACCCAATACCGTCTGAAGATTACCCGGGTTGTCGTGCCCGGGAGCACCCCTGACTAACAGGCTCCTGCAAACGGAACCTGCTCAGCATCTTGCTGTCATCATTTCTTTCGAAAGCTTCGCGAGCAAAATTACTGCCTAACCGTACGTGATGGCCACGAGCGACAGGTCGTCTGTTCGCCTGCCTCGCCGGTCGAGTTGGTCGGGTACCTGCTGAATATCACCGCGGGTTTGCTCCACGATGCGCAGGAACCGCGTTTCGTCTGAATCCACGGTCCCGTCAATTTCCAGGTCGTCGCGACCGTCTGAACCTACCACGAGCGTGTCGCCAGGGCTGAGCTCGAACCGGCGAATGCGCGGTTTATCGTCAAAGCCGATCATACCCAGTTTGCGCAGCATTAGGTCGCCCTCGATAAATTTTGCCTGCCCGTTGCGGTAGAGGATACTCCATGGGTGCTCGCAGTTCATGTAATAGACTGTGCCGGTGGCCGAGTGCACCAGCCCAAACGCGGCAGACATCAGCATCGAACCATCGAAAAGCACGAAGATCTGGTTTAGCTCTTTGTAGATGCGGTAAAGGTAATGTTGCGGTTCGGCACTGATTTCCTGCCCGCGGGCATTTCGCCCCAATATAGAGTGCAGTGTAACCCCACAGATCAGCGCACCCGAAGCCCCCTGGCTTGATTTACCCATCGCATCGCCGTTAAAGAAGAACAGCCAGTCCCCCTTGTGCCCGCTAAACTGCAGGGTGGTCAGCAGGCAAAAATCTCCGCCGATATCGCCCTCTTTGCCGCGAAAGCTGTAGGTTTTCTTCTGCTGCATCAGAAACTGTGCAGCGATATTTGTTGTACGGCAATCCGATACGACCAGCGGACGCACCAGCAGTGACATCAGCAGGTAATCGCCTTCCTGCATTTCTTTCAGCAGGGTGACATCAGAGAGCGCCTGGTTGAGGTCGCGGGTTCGCTGCTCCACTTTCACCTCGAGGTTTTCGTTGGCCTCGCGAATTTCGCTGATCTTGCGCTGCAGCTCTTCGGCCAGCTGGTTAAAGCCGCGCGCCACCGAACCGAGTTCGTCCGACGATTCCTGCATAACCCGCTCGGTCATTTGCCCACCGGCAAAGCGGCTCATCGCGGTAGAAATCGTCGAAGCATACCCTGCGATATTGTGACCAACCTTGAACGCGAGTATAATGCCAAAGAGAACAATCGTGATGCTCAGAAGGAAAGTGCCCCAGAAAAGAGTGAACATCAGCAGGCGCGAGAAGGGTGGTTTGACCGCAACCGCGATGCCCACGCGGCTGATGTCAGGGCTTCCCGGTTGTGTAAGAATTGGTATGTAACGAAACTCGAACCTGCCATGCTCGACCTTGTCGCCCTGCATTCTGACGGGCACACTGCGCGAAAGGGTATAGTCGCGGTTTTCCTCTTCGTAGATGGCTTTGTCGGCATCAGGTGGTTTTGCCAGAAAGGAACCGGACGCCACTCGCCCGTTCAGGACAAAGAAAATTCCCGCCTGCGTCAGGTCTGATAATGAGCGGGCAAATTTGTGGCCCAGGATGTACCCTGCGGTGACAGCCCCGACAATTTCGCTGTCGAAGTATACGGGTACGGTGTTTTGCAGTACAAGGTTACCACTGCTGTATACGAGGTTTGCAGTATTTTCACCCTTGCGCAATGCCTTGGCAATATGCTCTGACTTGCTTTCGTCGCCGCCAAACTCTGAGGTATTGTGGCTGCGCACGACGACAACACCCTTTTTGTCATAAACAGTAATCTGGTCGAGGTAAACGCTGGCAGCAACCTGGTTTGCCACACGCAGAATCGGTCCGACGTTCACCGTTTCGGCAATCAGCTCTTTCTTGATATAAGGGTTTTCTGCGAGCATCTTGGCGTAGACGAGTGTCGTGCGTTCATAATAATTGTAGGCATTACGGGCACCGATCATCTTCTGTACCAGCGTTGCATCGACCTGGCGCGAAAGCTGAAAGTAGAGGAAAAGAAACAGTGCCGAAATGAGCATCAGCATTGGTACAGCCGATGAAAGGATAATGAAGTTGATTTTCCCGGCGAGGGAGTTCTCGCGGATACGCCGGTATACCGATTCCGGGAGAATCTTTTTTTCCTGCAGTGACTGCAGGTAAGGCAGCATTTTACCGGATATGAATTTACTTAACATTCGTCTCTGCAGGTGGTTTGTATTTGCGCACCAGATTGCCTGTCCGGCGTACGACGTCGTAAAATCCGGGTGGGTGCACGACATAACCCGAATAGGGAAACCCTAGCTCCTTTTGCAGTACCTTGCGACCATCTTTGGTTGCGCTTTCTTTATTGATGCGCAAAAGTTCGGTACGCAACTGGCGGGCAAAGCGTGGTCCCTTTTTTTTCGAGACGACAATCGCATCATAAG
Organism: Spirochaetota bacterium; assembly: GCA_049323535.1. Lineage (GTDB taxonomy): Bacteria > Spirochaetota > Leptospiria > Turneriellales > Turneriellaceae > Turneriella. The sequence continues at coordinate 438,631 of JBMOPL010000010.1, forward strand.
GAATCTGCTCGGTCCGGTACATAACACGCACTTTTTCAGGTGTCTTACCCATCTGCCGTTCAAGGTAACCATCCCAGGTTGCGCCTGCTGCCACCTTTCCCGACGCAACCGAGTCAACGACATTGGCGTGTGAGCCCAGGTAAAAAACCTTCGAAAAATGCCGGTAGGGATCTACGCCCTTCGCGAGCAGCAGGGCGAGCGGAAATTTGTAACCAGAACTCGAACCTTTTTCGACAAAGGCAAACGACTGTCCCTTCAGGCTCTGCAGGTCACGGTAGCCGGTACCGGCAATAATTACCCCGCGGTAGTAGGAGTTACCCTCGTTCTGCGTTGAGGCAACGTAATCGGCGAAACTCCCAATGCCTGAATCGAGTGCGTCGGCGTACGAGCCGGGCGAGAACGCAGCGATGTGAATGATGCCGCGGCGCAGGTCATTGAGCAGTTCCTGGTATTCCTGCGCGACCATGAACCGGATGTTAATCTTCATCCGTTCAGAGAGATAGGCCACAAACGGCGCGTACATTTCGCGCAGCTTATCGGGTTCGTCCCAGGGAGTGATGCCGAAATTTATGGCTTCGCCGGGCAGGTTCTCGCTGAGGCTGCCCCTGGCCTTGATATCTTCCTGCCCGTAGACTTCGCTTGCGCGGCCGGCAGCGAGGTCAGAAATATCCACACCGTCGCCACCGCCGCAGCCGGCGACCAGTGCCAGGCTGAAAAAAAATGCCAGGTGTAGCCTTGCCATAGTGCGGTACAACTTTATGGGCGGCGGTTCGTCAGTAAATGACGTTTTTCCTTCCGTCAAAAATGGATTTTTGCCTTGTTTTTTGTTAAAATATAGGCCGTGGCCGAAAACAAAGAACCGCTTATTGTCCCGATAAACCAGCTTCTGCCGCCTGAACTGTTCATTCTGCCAGTCAGGCACCGCCCGGTTTTTCCCGGCATGGTAACTCCGCTCGTTATTGCCGAAGGCAGGCTGGCAGAGGCGATTGAAAACGTTCACAAACAGAACCAGTACCTCGGGCTCGTGCTGCAGCATGACGACACCAGCTCTGAAGTAGGCCCCGACCAGCTCTACCGCGTCGGTACCGCCGCGAAAATTCTCAAGCGAATCAATCTGCCAGAGGGCGGTATGCACCTGCTGGTGAACTCGCTCGAGCGGTTTCGAATCCAGTCATTCCTGCATTCGAATCCGCAGATGCTCGCGAAAGTTGAGTACCAGATTGAAGCAACCGAAGTCCGCGACAAAGAGCTGATCGCGCTGATGCGCAGCGTGCTGAACCAGGCCAAGGAAATGATGGCCGAAAATCCTTACTTTACCGAAGAGATGAAGCTGACGCTGATCAATGTCGAAGAGCCGGGTAAGATTGCAGATTTCGTCTCGAGCGTGCTCAACCTGAAGCGCGAAGAATTCCAGGAGATACTCGAGACTTTCGACGTCAGGCGGCGACTCGAACGCGTTCTGCAGTTTCTGGCGCGCGAACTCGACCTGGTCAAGCTGCAACGCAAGATACAGGGTAAGGTGAACCAGGGTGTCGAACATAACCAGCGGGAATACTACCTGCGTGAGCAGCTGAAGGCCATCAAGAGCGAGCTGCGCGGCCCCGAGACGCGCGACAAAGATGGCGATTATTACCGGCAAAAAATCGAAGCGGCGAAACTACCGGCTGAGGCGAACGAGCGGGCGCTCGATGAATGTGGCAAGCTCGACTATATTGAACCGAGCTCCCACGAATACACGGTGATACGCAACTACCTTGATACGATTCTCGATCTGCCGTGGAACGTACAGGCAGTCGATGACATTGACCTGACATTTGCAAGGCAGGTCCTGAACCGGGACCACTTCGGCCTCGACGATGTGAAGACGCGCATTCTGGAATACCTTGCGGTACGCAGCCTGAAAACCGACGTTAAGGGCTCCATCATCTGTCTTGTCGGTCCACCGGGTGTAGGCAAAACCTCGCTGGGCAAATCGATTGCTGCCGCGATGAAAAAGAAATTCTACCGGTTTTCCCTAGGCGGCATGCGCGACGAGGCGGAAATTAAGGGACACCGGCGTACCTACATCGGTGCCATGCCCGGCAAGCTGATACAGGGGCTCAAAACCACCAAGGCAAAAGATATGGTGCTGATGCTCGACGAGATCGACAAACTCGGGCGCTCTTACCATGGCGATCCGGCTTCAGCGTTGCTTGAAGTGCTCGACCCTGCGCAGAATTCAGAGTTTCGCGACCACTTTCTCGACCTGCCCTTTGACCTGTCGCAGATCACGTTCATCACGACGGCAAATTCGCTCGATACGATACCCGAACCGCTGCTCGACCGCATGGAGGTTATTCGCCTGCCCGGTTACATACTGGAGGAAAAACTGCAGATTGCCAGGAAGTACCTGGTTGGTCGTGCGATTGCAGATTCAGGGCTTACGAAAAAGAATGCGCCACAGCTTTCGCTTACGGGATTGCGCTTTCTGATCGACGGTTATGCCCGCGAAGCAGGCGTGCGGCGGCTCGAACGCGAGATACAGAAGTTGTACCGTAAGGCTGCTGCTGCCCTGGTGGAGAAGAAGCCATTCGCCAAAACACTGACCCCGAAAGAAATTCCCAAATACCTCGGTAAGCCGGTCTTCACGCGGGCAGATGACCTCACGACGCTCGCGGTCGGGTCAGCCATAGGCCTGGCATATACCGCGATGGGCGGTGCCACGCTGACGATTGAATCGCGCAAGTTTCCCGGGCGTGGCAAAGTGCGCTTCACCGGGCAGATCGGTAAAGTGATGAACGAAAGTGCAGAAATTGCCGTGACCTTTGCCCGTTCACTGGAAAAGGATGACCGCTTCTGGAGCAAACACGATATCCACATACACGTACCCGACGGGGCAACTCCGAAAGACGGTCCGTCTGCGGGAATCACCATCACCACCGCGCTGTTATCGCTGCTGCGTGACCAGAAGATCAAACCAGGTTTTGCCATGACCGGTGAAATCCGCCTGTCAGGTGATGTCCTGCCGATTGGTGGGCTGCGCGAAAAAATTGTGGCGGCCCGGCGTGTGGGTATTCGCAATGTGATTTTCCCGTATGACAACCTGCGTGACTATGAAGAGCTTCCGGCGGAGCTCAAAAAAGGTCTGAAGATCTTTGCCGTGAAGCACTACAGCGAAATTGAGCAGCTGATTTTTCCCCAGGCGAAAAAAGCCAGCCCGAAAAAGAAACAGAAGAGCAGGAAGCGCCGCTAGATGACCGCTGCGGTCATCCCCTGGGAAAAAGTCTCCATCGCGCCGATGATGGAGATTACCGACCGCAGGTTTCGCTATTTCATGCGCCTGATCAACCCGCAGGTGAGGCTCTATACAGAGATGATCGTGGCTCAGGCGATTCTACGTGGCGACCGCAGCCGGCTGCTGAAATTTGACCAGTCGGAGCACCCGGTGGTGCTGCAGCTCGGCGGCAGCGATCCCGGTGACATGGCAGCGGCGGCGCGCATCGGCGAAGAATCGGGTTACCATGGTATTGATGTTAACTGTGGCTGCCCCAGCGATCGCGTGGGTAGCGGCAACTTTGGCGCCTGCCTGATGCGCGATGACGACCGGGTGGCAGAAATCGTCTCTGCGATTGCTGCCTCGGTGCAGGTTCCGGTCAGTGTCAAGTGCCGCCTGGGTATCACGGGCGAAGAGTCAGAAGAGAAACTCCTTCGCTTCGCGCAAAAAATATTCGCTGCCGGGGCCAGCCGCCTGACCGTACATGCACGCACGGCCACGCTGGGCGGTCTGTCTCCCAAAGAAAACCGGAGCATACCGCCGCTGAGGTACGACTGGGTTTATCGTCTGAAATCCCAGCTGCCGCAGCGTGAAATCGAAATCAACGGTGGCATCAGGAGCAGAGAAGAAATTCTTCACCACCTGGCGAGTACCGACGGTGCCATGCTGGGCAGGCTTGCGCACGAAGACCCGTTTTTTTTCTATACCGGTGCCGATGCGCCCGCGGCACGGCTGCGCATTCTCGAGCAGATGGCAGACTACGCGGAAAAAAATGAAGAACGCGAAGTGACTGCAGCGCGCTTTTTCAGCAACATGCTCAACCTGTTTCACGGCCAGCCTGGAGCGCGGCGTATCAGGCGGTTTCTGAGTGAAGAGGGGCGGTCACTGAGCCCGCGGCAGGCATGCCGGCAATTGCTGGCCGATTCGGCTTTGCCGCACAACTAGCGGTGGTCTTATGGGCCGTGCCGCGTGCCCCTCTTTACCGGCTACTGCTTGTGGTGACTGCCGGCATGGCCTGGCCACAGAATCTTCTGGCTGAGACCGGGTACTTTCGTTGCCGGGGTACCGACAAACAGACGCGCAAACTGGTCTTCACCTGCAGCGGCACAGAAATACGCCGCAAGGGATCACCGGTATCAGCCGAGATTGTCTACCGCACAGCTAAAGGAAAAATCTTCGCGAAAGAAAAAATCAACTTTCGCAAAGATACGCTCGCACCTGATGTGCTCTTCCAGGATCTGCGCGACGGTCGCCGCGAAATGGTCGAGCGCGAGGGCAATTTTTTCTCGGTTATCGTGCAGGATTCAGCCAAGGCTGCTCCCGAATTTGCACGCCTGCAGCACCCCGGCGAAGACGAGAAGGTGCTGACGATGCCCGGGTTACCCGCCTATCTAGCCACTACGATGGAGCAAATGCCTGTCGAAAGCAGGCTCACGTTCCGGGTGCTTTTTCCGCAGGAGCGCAAGATTCTGAAGCTGCGGGCTACGCTTGAGGGGATATCAAAATACCAGCGCCGCGAAGCGCTGCGCGTGCGCGTGCAGCCACAAAACTTCGTCTACCGCTGGTTTTCGCAGCCCGTATTCCTGACGATACAGAAGAAGACGGGCAGGTTACTGCGCTATGAAGGATTGCACTATGTGCGCAATCCCGAGAGCGGTCATGGTACCATCGTCGACCTGGTGTTCAGCTGGTAAGCAGGGCGCGCTGGTCAGCTCTTTTTGCCCCGCTTGTTCTTCTTCTTGCTACCCAGGTCATCTTCGTCTTCGGCAAAGCTCACGTGGTCCTGGGCAAAATCTGCAACGGGTGCAGGCCCGGCAGGCTGAATTCCCTGATTTGTCTTATTGCCGAAAATCATGGTGTAGAGAGCCGGCAGTAACAGGGCGGTCAGCATCGTCGCGATGATCAATCCACCGATCACAACTGTCGCCAGTGGCTTCTGTACTTCAGAACCAAGGCCCGAGTTAATGGCCATCGGTAAAAACCCCAGGCCTGCCACGAGGGTGGTTATGACCACAGGCCTGAAACGGTCCAGTGTGCCCTCGAGCACGAGGCGCAGTACGGACTCACCCGGGTTTTTCGCCAGCTGTTCGTCATAGTGGCTCACCAGCACAAGACTGTTAAGGATCGCAATACCCATGAGGGCGATGAATCCCACGCCGGCAGAAATGCTGAAGTTCATGCCCACAACGCTCAGCGTCAGCACCCCGCCGACAATCGCCGTCGGAATACCCATAAAGACCAGCAAAGACTGCTTGTAGCTGCCGAAATAGCGAATCAGCAGAAGAAAGATGCCTGCAAGCGTGATGGGGACGATAATTGCGAGCTTCGCCTTGGCTCGCTGCAGGTTCTTGAATTGTCCGCCCCACGTCATCTCGTAGAATTCGGGCAGCTGCATCTGCTTCTTAATTTCTGCCTGGGCATTCTTCACGAATGTTTCCACATCGATGTCACCAAGGTTAATGGAAAGTGCGGCATAGCGCCGGCCCTGGCTACGCGCAATAGTCGAAACCTGCTCGCGCTCATTGATCGTGGCAACCTTGTAGAGCGGTACGCTGCCGCCCGACTCAAGGCCAACGGGTATGTTGCGTATCTGCGCGACTTCATTGCGCAGGCGGGGGTCGAGGCGCGTCACAATCGGGTAGCGGTATGCGCCTTCGTAAAGGTTACCGATCTTGTGACCACTCATCGCCATTTCGACCACGCGGTTGACGTCGAGCAGGTCGAGGCCATAGTACGAGATCGCATCGTAGTTGAGTTCGATATCGAGTACCGGGCTCTTGGAAAGCGCAATGATCGGGTCTGACTGGACGCTCTCGACGCCCTTAACCTTTTCCAGGATCTGCTGGCCCTGTATCGTCATCTCAGCGAGCTTGTCGAGATCGGTGCCGTAGATGCGCATCGTCACGTCAGCGCGTGAACCTTCGAGCATTTCGTTGAAGCGCATTTCGATCGGCTGTGTGCCCGAAGACTCTTGTTTGCCAACAGACTTGTCAGCATCGATGGCCTCGACCATTTCCCTGTAGAGCTCATCTTTGCTGATGGTTTTGCCTTTCTTCTTGCGCCACTTTGAAGTGTCTTTTTCCAGGATGACAAAAGTATCTGCAAAAAATACACCTGCAGGGTCGGTCGCCGACTGCGGTGTACCAAAACGACTATAAACTTCTTTGACTTCGGGAAAGGTAGCGATAATCTTGTCCGACTTTTTCTGCATTGCCAGCACGGTGTCGAAACTCGACTGTACAGGTCTGCTGAAGTTGATCACCATGTCGCCTTCGTTGAGCTGCGGTATAAAGTCACCGCCCATACGAAAGAACAGGCCAACGGAAATGATCGTCAGTGCAACGGTGGGAGCGATGATCTTTTTCGGATTCCTCAGCGCGAAATTGAGCAATGGTTCATAACCTTTCAGGATATATTTCAGAATGAAAGGGGTATGGTCGTGGTGTTCCCCGGGCTTTGGTTTCTTGAGCTTAAAGAACATGTAACCCAGAACCGGCATAAGGACGATGGCGAGCACGAGGCTCGCGGCCATTGCCAGAAGAACGGTCTGCGCCATCGGCCGGAACATCTTGCCTTCAACGCCTTCGAGTGCAAAGAGGGGAATAAACACTCCCATGATAATGAGCAGCGCCGTAATGATGGGCCTGAGAACTTCGAGAGTTGATTCCAGGATCATGTTGCGCTTGCGGTGGCCCTCAAGCGGCAGCGACCAGTCATGCTCTTCCATGCGCCTGATCATGTTCTCGAACATCACGACTGAACCATCGACGAGCAGACCAAAGTCAATCGCGCCCAGGCTCATCAGGTTGCCCGAAACGTTAAAATAGTTCATCCCAATGACGGCAATCAGCATTGAGATCGGAATCGCGAGCGAGACCAGAATGGCCGCGCGCACATTGCCGAGGATCATGAGCAGCACGATGACGACGAAGCCAGCGCCCTCCGCGAGGTTCTTGAGAACTGTCTTAACCGTCGCGTTCACGAGGTAGTCACGTGAGTACAACGGACGCACCTGCACATCCTGCGGCAGGTCGAGGTCTTTAAACGCCTCGCCGATCGCGGCGGCGACGTTACGGCTGTTTGCGCCCGCCAGCATCATGGGCATACCGACCACGGCCTCTTCGCCGCGGTATGTGGCGCCACCCAATGGTTGGGGATGGTGTATCGTTACTGTGCAGATTTCGCCGAGACGAATCGGCGCACCAAAATAAGAGCGCTTGATCGGTACCTTGCGGATCTTGTCCAGATCGGTCACGCGGCCCAGTGTTCGGATGACGATCTGTTTGCCGTCACGCTGTATATAGCCGCCACCGTAGTTTTCACCCAGTGTATTGAGACGCTCCGAAACCTGTTCGATTGTGAGGCCGTTGGCTTCAAGCTTGCGCGTATCGAGGTTGATGTGTATTTCTTTGGGATAACCACCAAACGTGTCGACATCGGCAACGCCTTTGACGCCTTTTAGCTGGCGCTTGATGATGTAGTCCTGCACCGTTCGCAGGTAAATCAGGCGGTCTTTTTCGGGCTTCTTGGCGAGCTCAGAGTCGGGTTTGGCCTCGACCACGTAAAAGAAAACCTCGCCGAGACCGGTCGAGAGCGGGGCGAGCTCAGGAACGATGCCTGCGGGCAGGCTGTCCTGCACCTGGTTCAGGCGCTCGCTGATCTGCTGGCGGGCGAGGTAAATATTAGCGTCTTCTTCAAAGACGATGACGATCAGGGAAAGGCCGTATTTCGAAATGGAGCGAATCTCTTCAACTTTGGGGATACCTTGCAGCTCGGTTTCAATGACGTAAGTAACTGTCGCCTCGACTTTCTGCGGGTCGAGCGCGCCTGTTTTCGTGATGACCATCGACTGCACATTGGTAATGTCCGGTACCGCATCGACAGGAAGTTTGGTGACCGAAAATAGCCCGGCGATGCAGAGCATCACCACGATACCGATGACAACCGTTCGGTTGTTCAGCGCCCAATCAATTAGCCTGGAAAACATAAAGATCTCCGTTATACTTTGCGCTGTCGCCCATGAGGTAAATCATCTGCGTAATGGCTTTGACCAGTTCAAGCTGCGTGTCGTAGAAAGACTGCACCGCCTGGTATGTCTGCAGCTCGAGTTCGAGGTAAGAGAGCAGGTCGATGCGGCCCAGCTTCAATTCCCTGTCGGCATAGAGCATCTGCTTTTCTAGTACCGGAATCTGTTCGGCATTGAAGTCATTGAGCAACTTACGTTTCTGCGTGTACTCGGCATGAACTGCCCGGGCCATTTGCAGCACTTCGCGCTGAGCATAATTGGTTTCAGCCCGTGCCGCCTCGAGGCGCTTCTCGGCCGCTTCGACGCCGGCGCGGTTCGCGTTGAGTACCGGTATGGGCACTGAGACAGCGCCGCCGTAAAACTGGTTAGCGCCCGGATGTTCCAGCGCCTCGCGGCGGTAGAAGGCGCTGACGCTCACATCGGGCAGCGGAACGCGTTTCTGGAAAGAGACTTCGGCTTCGATGCGCGAAAGCAGCAACTTGCCCGATTTCAGGCGCCGGTTTCCTTCGCGTACCTGATTAATGAATGTTACCGCATCGATATCCTTCAGGTTAGTCAGCCAGGGAACCGCAACTGCAACCTTATCCTGCTCATTCAGGTATATATTCAGCTTCTGCCACGAGCTCTCGGCCTCTGCTATCGAGGTATTCAGGGTTTTTTGCAGCGCAAGCAGCTGGTTGGCTACAATGTTCCGCTGTACTATGCGCGCAGGTGACGCATAAGCCTGTGCCCGCATATAGGTACGCATCAATGACATACGACTTATGCGACTGTTATATAGTTTAGCTTTCAGCTCAGCTATGTGGTAGGCGTAGGCATAGTACGAGGCCTCAAGCGCCAGCGATGCATTCAGGTCGGCGGCCTGCATTTCCTGGATCTCTTTTTCCCGCTCGTAGACTTCCATCTGCTTGCCCATCTTGCCGGGAAAGTATATTGGCTGCGTCACCCTAAGGTCGTAGGTCATGGCGTTGTTGTTGGGGTCGCGCAGCCTGCCGAGTTCTGCCGAAACCGAAGGGTTTTGCCATACCGTCGCCTGGCGGCCCTGGGCTTCAGTGCTCTGGATTTTCAGCTTTTGGGCCTGTATCAGTTCGCTGCTTTCACGCACCCGCTGGGTTATCTGCGTGAGTGAGTAGGTTTTCTTTTGGTCTTCTGTCTCGGGCGCTGATGGAGCTTCTTCGGCTGCCATCGAGAGTGGCGCGACCAGAAGCAGCGCGAGTAACTTTCGTCTGCTCATGAAGTCACAACGCCATCCTCAGTCAGAGTGTTAACAAAAACTCGCAAAACATTTCTTTAGTCCGGGGACATATGTTACAGTGGGATTGCTGAAATAAGCGCCCGCCCTTAAGCGGTTTTTACGACAAAACTGAACTTGAAGGGACGGGCAAATGTACGATTACCAGGAAATCTATCGGC
>JBMOPL010000011.1:0-109209 GCA_049323535.1 Spirochaetota bacterium
TATCTGAAATGGTACAACAGGCGACGCCCTCACTGGTCATTGAACGGTTTGACACCCCATGAGCGGTTCTATGGCATCCGGCTGGCAAAGATTGCTTAGGTGTACGATATCTCCCCGGACTCTACAATATTGTCATCGGCAGGAGATCAAGAAAATGACATACTGCTCAAGAACTGTTTGAGGCATCAAGGCACAGCGATGCAGTAAATGCGCTTGAAAAGGTCGCAACCGAATGGTGTACCTGAAGTCCATCCACTAGTCAGCGAATCGGACGTACCTGTGCGACCCTGGAAACCGGCAGAAAACGAATTCCAGTTATCACAAGTGAATCCGCCGGCAATATTTCCGCCGATGTCAGTACCGGTCCAGACATTGTCAGACATCAAAGGTGCAGGAGACCTTCCCTCGGTATATTTGGGTGCATTGGTCAGGGTTGTCGTGCTGCCTAACAGGCCCGTCGTTGCCGATTCGAAACTGGTGAAAACTGGCTCGTAATTTGTATTGTACCAGACGAACGGCCCACTCGGCGTGCATGTACTTCCACCCTGATTCAACATGCGACATTTCGCAGCGTCGACCTCAGTGCTAAGCCAGGCAATGAACCGACTGGTCGATGATCGCCTAAGGCCGTTCTGCGCAGCCAGTGTCTGGCAGACGCAGTCGGCTTTGCCAATGCCCGTACCGCTGCATCCGCCCGCATTGAGCGCGAACATATCACCTGCGGTCATTTGCGAAGTGACAAACACAAACAGGCGATCAGAAAAGGACTCTTTGCTGCCGGGCCGCTCGAGGCTGTCGAGCAGGTCGTAGTTGTTGCAGGCTGTAACGGCCGCTATCAGTAGAATTGACATACCGCGGATAAGACTGCGCATGGCCGATGTTCGGCTTCTGCCTTTACCGGGTCAACGGTATTTCAGGTGGCTGTCAAGCCTCTGGTGTTTGCACAACCTGCAAGCGGGCCAATAGGCGATTTCCCCACAGCCCGCGTCATGCCCGCGCAGGCGGTAATCTACCCTTTTTTAGATGTCTATAGATGCCTGCTTGCACAGGCATGACCGTGTAAATTTTCCACTCGCCACCCCAGACACAGACTGGATTATTCATCATGCCCATTCACACACTCCTCATTCTGCTCGGCATCGGCCTGTCAGCCGGTGCACTCGGCGGTATCTTTGGTATCGGTGGGGGATTAATCATGATTCCCGGTATGGTGCTGCTCTTGGGCCTTGACCCTCATACCGCGATCGGCACGAGCCTCGCGGTCATGCTGCCACCGATTGGTATTGCTGCGACTTACAACTACTACAAATCGGGTTCTGTGAATCTGACCTATGCGGTAATTATCGCGGCTGCCTTTATTGCCGGCAGTTTCTTGTCATCAAAATTGGCGCTGGCGCTGCCCGAGGTGACCATGCGACGCATTTTTGCCGTGTTCCTGGTTATAATGGGTGTGCGGATGTTCTTCGACAAGGGTGCCTGACCCACAACGCTGATTCCCCAGCGCTAAACCAACAGGGGTATATAAGGTGCATTTGCTCTTTTTCACTGACGGGGAGAGCCCCGATCATTTATACTTTACACTACTGGCAGGGCAGGTCACTCATATGCCTATGCTGCGGCAGGTGGTATTTCTTCGCTCTGCAATACTTGCGGCTTTTGTCGCGCTGGCTGCACATTGCCGCGGCAGTGCTAACTCAGTGGACACAGCAGCTACAGGCAATTCCGACACAACCAGCGCACGAAGAATTCTCTTCTTTATCCCTTACGGAAATACCTACTACTCTGAATACAAGGTCGCGTACGAAGGACTGCGAGCCGCGGGCTACGAAGTCGACGTGCGCTCGGCCGCAACAGGCTCGGCGCAAAGCTACACGGCTTCGGGTGACATCGACACAACTGCGAACGCGCTGGCAGGTTCATCGCACGCGGCCTTCACCGCGCAGTTCCAGAATTATTTCGGCGCAGCCTGGCAATCGGGCTGGAATGCGACACCGGCAACAATACCGGTCAACGGCCGCATACAGGATGTGACCGACATGTCTGGCTATGTTGCACTGGTTTCAGCCGGCGGTACGGGGGCACTCGACTACCGCGTCGACGGTACGTACGCGGCGCAGATTGGTCCCGGCGGCACGATATCTGCGGCTGTAGTGCAGGCTGCAGCAGAAAAACTGAACTCCCTCGCGCTGAACGCATTGCAGAACGGCAAGCCGATCTATTTCCAGTGCCACGCGGCGAGCCTGCCCGTGTTCTTCCGCATACCCGGCACCAATGCGTCGGGTGCCGAAGCACTCGGCATCAGCCTTTTGAAGAACCAGGAAGCCGCTGGCTATCCCGATGCGCAGACGGCAACAGACTACACCACACTGACTGTCACACGCCGCGACCCGGCACTGAACAAGGTCGTGGTCTCATCGCCCAATGCGGCATTCACGCACAACGGCAATGCGGATTTCAGGATCGTCACGCAGGCCGACTGGTACCCGCAGTCGGTTGCCCACGGCACACGCACGCTGCTGAACGTTCTTGATTCATATCCCACGAAAGCCACAGCCGAGGCCAACAAGTCGGTGCTCATTCTGCACGGTGGTGCGCTCGACACCGCAAACTGTGCTTTTGGCGATGCCGGTTTCGCAACCAATGATGTGCCGTGCAACTATACCAAAACCGCTTCTGAACTGCCTGCCGACTATACGCACCTGGCAGCAGTGCTGAACGCAGATTCTCCCAACGATAACTTTGCCTTCACTGTCACCAGCGTGAACCTGACAGCAACAGGCGGAGCGTTCAATGTGAACGACAAGAACTCCGTATTGGCATACCTCAACCAGTTCAGGACGGTCATCTTCTTCAAACACTGGTCGAGCGGCGTGACGACACAGGTGCAGAATGCGCTGCTCGAATACGCCGACGGCGGCGGTGGAGTGCTCGGGCTACACCATGCGATGTACAATGACACCAATTACGGCGGCAGCAATAACAAGAATATTCTGCGCGATTCTTTGTTCGGCGTCGTTTCTGAAGCCGCCGGCTGGAGTGCAGGACTGCAGAACTTCAACCTGGTCGCCACGAATCACGGGCACTTCGTCACCACGTACGGTATTAGCTATTCTGCAGCGGCAATCACCGCACCCGGTAGCTGGCCGACAGGTTCGATCGTGAATACATTCAACACGGCATTTTCTGGCTACCAGAACTTTGCGATCTACGACGAGATCTATAACAACATGCAGTTTATCGGCACGGCCACCTACGGCCGCGGCCAAAACCAGGTCAACCCGCTGTTCTCGAACAATTACGCAGCCCAAACGGGGCAGATGCACACGTCGGGCTTCGTGAAGCTCTTCAACCCGAGCGGCGATTCAACCGTTGGGCGTGTCGCCTACTTTGCCCCGGGCGAACGCCGCACGACCATCGACATCAACCACCGGTTTGGGCAGGTGATCCGCAACGCAGTCGTGTGGGTGGCAAAGCCGTAAGCCCCCCTCAAAACTCCAACTTCTTATACACCCCATTCAGCCAGTTCTCGACTTCGCTGCGGTAGAATTTGCCGAAGCGACGGTCGTCGGCACCGCCGAGCATGTTCGAGTGCAGCGCGCGTTCGCTGAAGTCGGTCACAAAACGAAAGGTCGGTACGAACGATGTATCACGGCCAGCCGAGCGGTAGATCTGGCCCTGGTGCACAGTTGCGCGGCCGCCGCGTATCGCGATGGGGCCGTAATCGAAACCCATGAACCGCGGAAACTTGCCGCCGAAGAGCAGGTGCCGCAGCACGAAGCGGTTGGTTTCGCCCCACGGTTTAGGCTTCACCTCGCGAACTCGCTCCAACGCAGCGCGGTAGATACCTTCACGGGAAGTAAACCACGCTGATTTCTTCGCGAGCAGAATGCGGTCGAAGTTCTGGTAGAAGTCGATGAAGATGCCACCTTCTTTCCACATGAACTCCGCCGCATCTTTGCCCTTTGTACCAAACGCTTCGCTGTAGAGCGCGCGGTACCAGGCTTCGAAGATTCCCGCGCCGAGACTTTCGGGTGTGTACTGTAGGTCCCACGCGGCGAGCGCCTGTTCAGCCGGTGAGTTACCGAGAAGCGGCTTCAGTATCTTCATGAACTCTTCGGCCTGCAGCGAGTGCGTGTCGTAGTGCAGCTTCTGCACGTCGGCGACGGTCTGCTTTTTCGACGCGGCGAGCACCTGCGCGATACGGCGCGCGCGGTAATTGCCCATGGGCATGTTGATCGGCTTCTGCTTGCCCCACGCATTGAGATCGTTGTTGGCGGTGACGATAAAACCTTCTTTGGGGTTATAGCGGCGCGGCAGTTCAGTCGGCTTCACGAAACCCTGCCAGTCGAAGTTCTTTTTCCAGGCAGGTACAGGCACGAACCCCTTCCAGCCATTGCGGCGCTTGGGCATGAGGCCCGACATCTGGTAACCGATATTGCCCGCGTTGTCGGCGATGACCCAGCTGAAAGAGACCTCGAGATTGCCCAGGTGGGACATGGCTTCTTTGGTCGTTTTGACAAACGGCATCGCAAACGCTCCGCGCAGCGAGGCCGCGCCGGTGTGCGCCCCTGACCAAGCCGTATTCAGAAACAACTTTTCCTCGCTGCCTGCCGCGTTACCTTCAAGCGTACCTCGGCGGTTCTCGTAGAAGACGACCTCGGCGTTGGGTTTCTTCTTGCGCTTGATGACCTCGCTGCGCACAGTGAATGCCTTCCACTTGCGGTCGTAATCCAGGTACTTGCCGTCCTTGCACTTTTCGATCCACGAATCCACCGAATCCATGAAGGTATACGTTGCACCCCACGCGACCGAATCGTTGCGCCCGACCATCATACCCGGCAGGCCCGGCACCCCGGCGCCCGCGCCCGAGCGATCACCGCAGCGCCAGGTGAACTCATGCCACACGTTCGGCAGCCGGTTGCCCTCGAGGTGCGGGTCGTTCGAGAGAATCGGTTTCTTCGATTGCGTGCGGCTGCCGGCAATCACCCAGTTGTTCGAAGCCATCATGCGCGGCAGGCCGAGCTGCCACAGGTACTCAGGCGGAGTGATTCGGTGTTCTAAATGTATTTCCTTAATTAGGGAAAGATCCGCATGCGCAAGCAGGCCGGGAAATAACTCGCCGAGGCGCTTCTTGTCTGCACCCGCCTGCACCAACTCGATAAATAGTTTCTCGACCTCGGCCTGCGACTGCGAGAGCGTGAGGTAGCCCATCATGCGCGCAATGAGCATCGAGTGTTCGGGCAGCCACGGCTCGTGCTTCAGGCCGAGCAGCTTTGCCTCCCAGGGCAGCTTCTTCTGCCACACGGAATTGACAGCGTCGCAGTATGCCGTGAGCAGAGCGAGCTCGGCGCCGCTCAGCTTGTGCACCTCGGCGTCGAGGCCATGCGTCCAGTTCATTCGGCGAAAGAACTTGTCGATGCCGAACATCGTGTCGCTGCTATCGAGCAGCTCAGAGCCCCGGCCTTGACCCAAAATGCGCATGAGCAGCATTTGAATACTACGCTGTGTTGCGTGCGCGACGCCGATTTGGCGAAACAGGTCTGCCGGGTCGCGGGCTTCGAGGTGCGGGATACCGTATTCGTTGGTTTTGAGTGAATTTTTCATGAGTGCCATTGCAGCTCATTCGCTGGATACAGGGCCTCCGTCAACCATCGGCGACTTCTGCTACGGGGTCGTGTGGACCGTCACCGCTCTAACTCCGCCTTAAGCTTCTTCATGGTTTCATACGGCAGATGCGCGACCATACCCGCGGCGGCCCAGCCGGGCAGGCTACCACCTGGTTCAGAATGCATACTGTACGTCACCTCGAGCTCGCCGTCAATTTCGACGTAACTCCAGTAGCCCTTGAGTTTGGGTATACGCACGCGCCCAGCGTGCTGCGGCACGGCCGTGGGCTCGGCTGAAATCGCAATGTAAAGCGTTGCAGGCTTTTCCGATCTCCGGTAATCATAGCGCACCACCGCCTCACGCTCGGCAATCGGCCATGGCGTTGCCTGCAGCGAGTAGACGATGCCGCTCGAGGCAGAAATCTTTTGCACCTCGCGCGCTTCTTTGCAGTCTTTCATCCAGCGCGTGTAACCTGGTATATCGCGCATGACATGCGTTGCTTTCGCAAGGTTGGATTTCACCCGCATACGTGCCCTGAATTCCTTGAAATCAGACCCGGCGACTGCCCTTACCTCTACGGAAATACCGTCGCGGTTGAGTTTGCGCTCCCAGGCAAACAGCAACTGGCCTTTAGTAACTACTAGAAGCAAAAGGAGGCGGATCAGCGATCGCATGGCTGAATTTAATTCGTCATTTCGGCAATCAACTAATTATTGACATCCTGAACGGCTCCCGGGCCTGAACCCAGTGGGCATGTTAGCCAGTACCAGGAGAATAGCAATGCGAATCAACCAGCGTGCATTGGGTCGGGCAACAGTGCTCGATCTTGAAGGTGAGCTAGACCTTTTCAACACTAACCAGCTGAAAGACGCACTCAAGCAGCTGGTCTCCTCGGGAGACGTGCGCGTGATCATGAATCTCGAGCAGGTGTCTTACATCGACTCGACCGGCATTGGCGTATTTTTGTCGATGCTGAAGCCGCTGCGTGATAAAGGCGGCGATCTGAAACTGGCAGCACCCTCGGCACCGGTGCAAAAGGTCTTTCAGCTTACCCGGTTGAACCAGTTTTTTGACACGCACGGCGATATCGAAGCCGCTGAAAAATCTTTCAACTGAATACTGGTGCAGCCAACCAAATCAACGCCAAAATTTAAGGAGAGTTCATGGCAGCAGATAATAAAGTAGACTACCGGCATCCGAGCAAAGGCGACCAGTGGCGCTTCTTCGGTGGCACGGGAGCTATTGCCCTCCTGATCACGGGCGCATACTTCGCGGGAGCTCCCTCTTACTGGCTGGGTTGGGCCGCGTTTGCGGTGGCCGCCTTCTCGGTCGCGGGCAACGACGCGATTCAGACAGTCGGTACATTTATTGAGAGCAAAGAAGAGCTACACTGGCTGCCCAAGGCGCTCTTTCTGATCGCCACCCTGGTCGGCGTGCATATCTATGCGTGGTTTCTGCACGGGCAGGAAATCCATTTCCAGAGGCTCGATGCATTTGCCGAAACGAAGAACTTCAACCTTGTGCAGCTGCTGGCGCCCATCGTGCTGGTGGTGATCACGCGGCTCAAAGCGCCAGTTTCGACGACATTCCTTATTCTGGGTTTGTTCGGCACGCAAAATATCGAGAAGATGCTCGTGAAATCGTTTCTCGGCTATGGCATCGCCTTCCTCTGCGGTATCGCCGTCTGGGGTTTTCTCGCGCGCATCGACCGGCACGAGTATAGCGACGACCACGTGCCCGATGCGAAACAGGAACGCCTCTGGGGTGCGCTGCAGTGGCTCTCTACCCTTTACCTGTGGGTTGCCTGGCTGCTGCAGGATACTGCGAATATTGCAGTCTTCTTGCCCCGCAAGCTCGATGCAGTCGAACTGATGGGCGCACTGGGCCTGATCTCGCTGGCGCTCGTGATCATCGTGCGCACCAACGGCGGCACGATACAGGAAGTAGTGAGCGAAAAGTCTGATATCAAGTGGTCAAAGGCAGCGACGATTGTCGACCTGGTCTATGCCACGGTTCTGCTGGTCTTTCAGCAATGGAGCAAGATGCCGATGTCGACAACCTGGGTATTTTTGGGTCTGCTCGCCGGTCGTGAAATCATTCTGCACCGCGTGACACAGCGGCAGAAACCCTACCTGCAGACGTTGCGCCAGGTGGGTAAAGACGTGATGCTGGCGTCGCTCGGTATCGCTGTAAGTATCTTCATCTTCGTGCTCGCGGGGCAGGTCTACGGAAAGTAGTTGCAATAGTCTTGACAAATGATTTGGATTGGGGCGACACACGCAAAGGATGTGCGCTTTGCGAGCCATCTCTTTTGCAGTTCTGCTGCTCGTGTTGAGCTTTTTGCTGGTGCGCCCTGCTTTAGCCAGAGCGCCAGGCGCTTACGCTGAAAAGAAGACAATAGAACTCATGGCGGCGGTTTCTGTTGCCTATCTGCCCGTGAGTTCCAAGACTTTCAATTACAATTTTGCTCCGGTTTTCAATTACTTCTTTGCTGAAAATTGGTACCTTGGTGGTGACTTAGGCCTCTACTACTTCTATCTGACGAGCGGTGATTCTCAGAATCCTGACATAAATTTCTCGGGTCTTGGATTTTCCCCCGCCGCAAGCCTGGGCTACGCCCGCGCCTTCTCACCACGCACCTACTGGTTCACTGATCTGGGCTACGGCTACGCTGTATGCTTCGGGTGTCAGACGAGTGCGCTTGGCAGCAGTCTTGTCAGCAGCATTGGTCTGAAGTATGATCTGGGGTTTGGCCTTGCAACGATCGGTACGAATTTTATTTACAATGAAAGCCTTGGCAGCATCATGCGGCTGTTCCTGGGCGTTTCAGTTTATTTCTGATTAGAGCGCAATTTTTTTTCGGCTTCAATCTCGCGTTCGAGCGCGCGTATGCGCGCTCTCTTCTCCGGCGCATCCCAAACCTTGTCGCTAAACTGCGTGGCGTGGTGCGGCTGCGTACGGTATTCATTTGCATAGTAGTCAAGCCTCCCGGCGGCACCACCGTCGTCGGGCAGTTTTTCACCGACGATGCCGGGCAACGAAAAGACACCCGCGCGCAGGTTACGGCGAATCGCGCGCCCGAAGAAAACAAATCTCACCTTCTGCTCGCCTTTACTGAGCTTCGCGTTCACCGTCGCGCGCAGCGCATTGCCGTCGGTGTCACGCAGATCAGTACGAAAGCTGTATTCTCCCGCGACCTGAACGCGCACGAGCGCGACGACCTCGAGTGACCCGGCCCGCACCTGCTCACCCAAAAAGCGCACTATTTGCGCGGCCTGCCGCGCATCGCCCGGTATCGTCGGCACAGCAGCCAATGCCGCATCACCCGGTCGTAAAACCTGCAGGTTCGGGGGAAACTCCGCCGCTTGCAGATAGTCTTTCAGGCGCACTGCCGCCGATACTTCTGTGTTTGAACCATCGACCTGCGCCGGTAGGTTTGCGGGCAGCAGACAGAAACTCGAACTCAACATGATGCCTGGCAGAACTTTCATTCGGCGGCGGCGAGACGCTCGAGCTCGGCAATGCGCTCGCGTTTGAAATCGGAATCCCATTCGGCGTCAGAGAACTGGTTCAGCTGGTAGGCTTCGGTACGGTATTCCCCGATCCAGGGAATGATCGCACGTTTGATCGGCTCACTCTGCTCGGTGCTCGCGAGAATCTTCTCCACCTGCTCGGGCGGCAGGCTGAGCACCTCGGGGCTGATCGGCAGGTTTACCTGCTGCCCGCGCAGGCCCGAAAGTTTGTAAGGACCCGGCATGCGCGCATCGCGCAGCACCTTACCGAAAAACAAAAACTCCACCCACTGCGCGCCGCCACCGAGACGGGTTTCGCTGCGCGCATGCGCCACGGGCGTGCCATCCGAGGCAACCAGGTTCGCTTCAAGCCGGTAGTTGCCCGCAAGGCGCACCTGCACTTCAGCCTGGACAATAAGAGAACCCTTGTCGAGACGCTCCTGGAACTTGCCCGTAAACTTTGCAGGTGCCTGCGGCGAAGAAAAGAAGTGCGTCTTCAGCTGGTGCAGGTGGGGAGTTTTTTCTTCCGGCAGTGCAAAATCTACCGTGAGCTCCATATCACCCCAATCCTGCTGGCGGGGTTTGAACAAGAAAGTAACATGTGGTGGATTATCGCTCTTCTGCACGTCGGGTGGTGCGACACCAAACGTCGCCGAAGCAGCCGTGCGTGTGAGTTTCACCGTGCGCACGTCGGGCATGACCGCCTTGCCGTTGGCGAGGTTCTGGCAGCGCAGTTTCGTTTCGTGCACGAGGTCTTCATACGCAGTGTGCGACTCGGCCTGCAGCACGCACGAATGTATCGGTTCTTTGGGTTTGCCCTCTTCGACAATCGGCATCGGCGTAAAAGGAAGCTCGATCTTTTCAAAGCGCAGCTGGTCGACATCGAGTGCAGTCAACGGCCGCGAATCGGGCGGGTACTGCGCCCACTCGCGGAAATCTGACAGCACCTTACTGAAAGGCACATCGGAGTTCTTCGCCAGCATCGCGAGTTCCTGCGAAGGATCTTCAAAACTGCGCATCCGCATACGCTGCTGCTCTGCCTGAGATTTTTTTTCTGCAGAACCACCCGCGCAGGTGCGGAAGACAAAGAAAGAAACGAGGAGAATAACAATGGCGCTTGCGCCAAGGAGAAGTCGTTTTCTGTTCACTGCTGAGCCAATTGATCCTGGTAGCTAATAAGCCGAGGCAAACCACCCCGGCCTTTGGCCACCCCTCCTTATCAAGGAGGGGATTGGTTTCAATCTAGAACGGGTTCGCCTTTACGAGATTAGCCTGGTTCGGGTAATCGAGGTGCTTCACGCCAACACCGTTCACGCTGTGGCGTGGGTGCGGGAAGTGGTTCGAATGCGCCGCGTAGGTCTTGGTTGAACGGAATGGCCAGATGCCGGTTGTCGCCGATTGTCCGCCGCAGCGCGTGAAACTTTCCACGTTACGGTAGCTGCAGGTTGAATGCATCGCGAGTACAGTATCGTGGCTGCCGGGGAAAATCCAGTTGATGTACCACTCGGGTGTGTTGCCCGCGAGGTGGTAGAACGGCGTGCCATTCGTCAGGTTGTGGTCGTAAGAACCACGCGCTGCGCTGGTCTTCAGCACCGCAACTGCGTCAGGAAAATTCAGGAAAAAGTTCGAGAGCCCCAGAGTGATCACGTTGAGCGTCTGCAGAACCGGGTTACCGATATTTGCCAGCTCTGAACCACCTTCGGCAGAAACCAGTGCGGTGACATAGAGGACGTTGTAGATATTGTTGCGGTTATAGTTCGCGAGCACAAAACCCGAAACGAGACCCCCCATCGAATGGTTGACGATGCGGCATGACTGGCCGCGGTCACGGCGGCAGTACTTGTTCAGGTTTTCGAGCAGCCGGGTCGAACCACGTTCTGCGCCGGCAACTGTCGGGTTAAAACGCCCGTCATAGCCTGTGTGCACGACAGGGCTCGAGTTATCCTGCTGGCCCCAGTAGCTGGTGCAAGTTGTCTGACCCTGGCAGGTCTTCGCTGTTTCTGTTTTCTGGATCGAGAAATGGAAGCCGTGCACATAGATGGTAGTTACGGCTGCATGGGCAGAGCCACTAAGACTGAGCGCAGTAAGCGCTAGTACGATTTTCTTCATTCATGAGTCCTCTTCACGCTTTTTTATTAACTACTAAATGGCTGCATACCAAACGGGTGCGCCAAAAAACTTCGGCAAATAACAAAACGTCTGTTTACTAAATTCCAAACCGCAGAAGTTCACAGGCTACCTTAACCCCGATTCCGTTTTACCGCCCTGTAGCATTCGCTACAATGCCTCGTGCAAACCAGTTTAGTACCTGCCAAATCTACCGAGATACCCAAACACTGGAGCTCCACTTTTCTCAGCAACAAAACCCTCGTTGAAGTGCGCATGGCCGTGCACGCGGACAAAGGTTTTAGTACCGAGTTCACTCCCCGGCCCGGTGCCGAAGGGCCCAAAGCCCATGCACACGGCGGCTTTCTCGCGACGATTCTCGATGAAACAATGGGGAGCGCGTGCTGGTACCACGGTTTGCCCGTGCTGGCGGCGAACCTCAGTGTGCGCTACCGCAGATCGGTACCGCTGAATGGCACGTACATGTGTGAGGCGAAAATCGAACGCCTTGAAACACGGCGCGCGATGGTCGCTGCGCGGATCTATAAAGATGACGTCACTTACTGCGAAGCGACGGGAGTTTTCGTGCGCGTGCCGATTGAGCTCTTGAAACAACAACCTGACATGGCACGCATGGTCGAAGTCGTCGAATCGATCAAGGCCGGAAGCAGCGTTGCAGAACTGATTGAACTCGATCGCGCGCGGCGCGCGGGAAAGCAAGTTGCGACAGAAGCTGCACCTGCAGGCGATGATTGGCAGGCACTGGCAGAGCGTGGGCAGAAACTCGCTGGCGACATTCTATCGCTGGCCGGTGATGTTGTGAAGGGATTGTTTCGAAGGGAATAGCCGCTGCCCAAACCCCCTCCCCGCTTCGCGGGACTCCCCCTTGGCAGGGGGAGAGCTGTCATAACAATCTTACTCCTCCCCTGCTAAGGGGAGGTGGCTCGCGCAGCGAGACGGAGGGGTATTTCAGGAATGCCCACAGCGCCGGGGTGGTTCTTACAGCTGCCCCCGAATCTCCGCCAGCACGGCATCCAAATCTTCAAACACGCGCTTATTCTCAAAGCGCAGTACCTTGATCTCGAGACTCAGCAGAAACACATCGCGTTCTTTGTCGCGCAGTTTTGCCTCGGCACTGTTGTGTACGGCGCCGTCGAGTTCGATTGCGAGCTTTGCCGCAGGACAATAAAAATCAAGGATGTACCTGCCTACACTATGCTGGCGGCGAAATTTCATACCCTCGAGTTGTGAATTCTTGAGATGATTCCAGAGTGAGGCCTCGGCGGGTGTGAGACGCTTGCGCAATTCTTTGCGGCGCTGATGCAGTATGCGCAGATTGTTCAGCCGCACGGTGCGAGCATTGCGTTGCAGTTATTGTTTCAAGATGTTTTTCTTGCGGAGGGGGGGAGCCAGATTGCTACCAAGGCTCTCCCCCTGCTAAGGGGGAGTGGCCGAAGGCCGAGGGGGTTTGTACGAGGCATGCCCCAAGGGCGGGGTGGTTCTTGTGGTCCAGCTCGCGCAGCGAGACGGAGGGGTATTTCAGGCAAGCAGAGAACCCCTTTCCATTTTACGCGCCCTCTCGACGCCGGTTGATGGCCTGTGTCGGGTCTGCCTTTTGAAAATTCTTCGGCCATAAAGCCCGACGCAAGCGCCGAAGAACTACTCCACTCGGTCTTCGGCTATGAAGCGTTTCGCCTCGAGCAGAAGCAGATCATCGAGAACGTGCTCGCGAAACGCGACACCCTCGTCATCATGCCCACGGGCGGGGGAAAATCCCTCTGTTACCAGATACCCGCGCTGATCTTCGAAGGGCTGACCGTTGTTGTTTCGCCGCTGATATCGCTGATGCAAGACCAGGTGAGCCAACTGAACCAGCTCGGCGTCAGCGCAGTCTGCCTCAATAGCTCGCTCGGGCTCGACGAGTACGAGATGAACCTGCTCGAGCTGCGCTCGGGAAAGGTGAAACTGTTGTACTTAGCCCCGGAGACGCTGTTTCTCGAACGCACGCAGCGCCTGCTCGGCCAGGTGCGCGTTGACTGCCTCACCATCGACGAAGCACACTGTATCTCTGACTGGGGCCATGACTTTCGGCCTGAGTACCGTAAGCTGCTCGAAATACGCCGCAGACTGAAGGGCGTGGTCACCATTGCACTGACCGCTACGGCGACTGCGCGTGTGCGTGACGATATTCGCGAGCAGCTCGCGATTACCGAAGGCAATGAGTTCATCGCGAGCTTCGACCGCCCCAACCTACACCTCAATGTACTGGCAAAGGAAAATGTGCAGTCGCAGGTGCTCGGCATCTTGCGCCAGCACGCCGATGAGTCGGGCATCATCTACTGCTATTCGCGGAGCCAGGTCGACGAGCTCTCGGCGTTTCTTGCGGGGCGCGGCTTTTCTGTACGACCCTACCATGCCGGGCTCGCCGACGACATGCGCGCGAAGAACCAGCGGATGTTCATTCGCGACGACGTGCAGATCATCGTGGCGACGGTGGCTTTCGGCATGGGCATCAATAAGCCCAATGTGCGTTTCGTGATACACCACGACCTGCCCAAGAACATGGAAAGTTATTACCAGGAGATCGGGCGTGCAGGACGCGACGGGCTCAAGGCAGACTGCTACCTGCTCTACTCGCACGGCGACACGAACAAGATCAAGTATTTCATCGCACAAAAAGACGAAGAAGAAAAGCGCGTCGCACTCGCGCAGCTTGCCACTCTCGTGAAGTATGCGGAGAGCGAAGTCTGCCGGCGCCAGACACTGCTGCAGTATTTTGGCGAAACGACCGGCGAGTACTGCGGTGCCTGCGATGTCTGTTTGAATCCCCCCAAAGACAAAGTCGACCTGACCCTGCCTGCTCAGAAATTTCTCTCGTGCGTTAAGCGCACCGGCGAACGGTTCGGCGCGGCCTATGTGATCGAAGTACTGCGCGGTGCAAAGACGCAGAAGGTTCTGGCAAATGGCCACGAGACGCTCTCGACTTACGGCATCGGGCGGGAGCTTGAAAAGACCGAGTGGCTTGCACTCGCACGGCAGCTGGTGCAGCAGGGTCTGCTGCGGCAAGATGCCGAATATGGCACCCTGGCCCTTGCGCCACCGGCAATCCCCCTTTTAAAAGGCGAGATGAAGCTCATGGGTCGCGCGCTGGTAAGCAGCCAATCGGGCAGAGTCTCTGCCGCGGCGAACAAGCACGAATTGCTCGCGAACGCCAATGAAGAACTTTTCGAAATCCTTCGCCGCAAGCGTAAAGAGCTCGCCGACGAACAGAACCTGGCGCCTTACATGATCTTCTCTGACAAGAGCCTGATTGACATGAGCACCAGGCTACCGCAGAGCCGCGCAGAATTTCTCGATGTGCACGGTGTTGGCGAAGCCAAGTGGCAACGGTACGGTGATCAGTTTCTGTACCTTATTCGCGAGTTTGCAGAGAACAGGTGAAACAGGCACTGAGTAGCCAGTGCTCGGCTGCCGCTACCAAA
The DNA here is from genome assembly GCA_049323535.1 of Spirochaetota bacterium. Classification (GTDB taxonomy): domain Bacteria; phylum Spirochaetota; class Leptospiria; order Turneriellales; family Turneriellaceae; genus Turneriella. The sequence continues at coordinate 14,708 of JBMOPL010000011.1, forward strand.
CAGGATTCAGTCTTCCTGCGCATTAGTCAGTTTCTTCACATTCAGCTCAGCGATGATCAGCCGATCGAGCACGATCTTCAGCAGTTCGAACAGGAACTCGGGGTCTGATTTCGCCAGCTGCATAAAGATCGCCCGGTCAAGGGGAGCTATCTTTGCATTTGCGCTGGTCACAATGGCCGACGCGGTGCGCGGGATATTCTTCAGCAGCGCCAGCTCACCGAAAAACCTTCCCGGGGTGATCGTGTTAACCTTGAGCTGCGAGTTCTTGTTTGTAATGTAGATCGAAACTTCACCTTCGATGACGAAGTACATGTTGCCGTCGCCTTCCTGGCCTTCTTTAAAGACGACGAACCCCCGGTTTACAGTGCGGCTGGATAGCTGGTGCAGGTAACGCGTGATGTCCACACCCTGAGGACCGGATGTTTTGCCGACTCGCGTCAACGAATTTTCAGTTACGCGGTAGTCAAAAATTTACCCCTGCCCGTGTAATAGGTTACGCCCCTGCTGATTACCGTCCTGACATATAACATCCATAAGGCAATCGGCAACGACCGCAAGTTTGACCCAGAGCGCATCGCGCGTGTGTGTGAAGCCGAAAAAGCAGATATCATCGCTCTGCAGGAAGTCGATAATGGCGTGCCGCGCAGCAGACACCTTAACCTCGCCGAGGTGCTCGGGGAAATGTTGGGTTACCACCACCGGCTGGGCTCGAACGTAAAATTAAAGGTAGGCAGCTATGGTAACGCGACGCTCTCGCGCTGGCCGTTCGCACACGGGGAAAATCTCGACCTCACCTGGGGCATCAAGAAGCGCCGCGGCTGCCTGAGCGATGTGATCGAAACGCCCCGCGGGCCGCTGGTCGTGATGAACTTTCACCTTGGCCTTTCGCGTATCGAGAGGCATTTCCAGCTGAAGAAAATCCTCGCCTCTGATTTCCTCCATTCACACCGCAAGCACCCGATCGTTATGCTCGGCGACAGCAACGAACGGACCCGGTACCTCGACCTGTTTCTGAGCTCCGCCGGCTTTGAAAATACCGCAGGCGATGCGAAACGCAAATACAAGACCTGGCCTTCGTTCGCCCCGATCTGGAACCTGGATAAAATTTTCCATAACGACAAATGCGAGCGGATACACTACGAGGTAGTAAAGAATTCACTGACGAAGGTGGCCTCGGACCACCTGCCGGTGAAGGCCGTGGTCAGGCTCTGATTTCTCAGCAGGCGATTATTCAGGAACCTGTCAAAACGACAGGCGCCCACCGGCCCCGAAAACCCAGCCGGAATAGCCGGTATCTGCATCGCCAGGTACGTTGATCGTCTGCCGGACTCCATCGACAGCATAGCTGCGGCTCAACATGCGCGAACCCGGCGACGCAGTGTAGCCTGCCTGTGCATAAAGAGCAAATTCTGCGGAAAAGGGAAATTGGGCACCAAGCATAAGACTGTAATAGAGACCGCCGGCTGTCGACTCGGCGATGTAACGGCCAGTGCCGACACTGCCGCGGTCTATCCAACTGATAGTATCTTTGCCCAGGCTGAAGCGCACATAAGGTGACACGAGCGGAATACTTTCTATCTGTATCTTGGCATCGCCGCCAAAACGTGAAATGCTGACCTCTTCGATGGTCACCCCGTCGACGGAGTTCTGGTTGGCAAAAGCAAGTGTCGGCCCGAACCCGATGGTCACCAGCTGCGGCAATCCAACCGTAATGTGTGCATAACCGGTGTAGAGGGCCCCGGAAAAATTTGTACTCTGCTTATTTGCCAGCAAGGGATAAACGCGCGTCGTCAACTGCGGGGTGAAGTAACTGAAATCGCCGCCGATTTCAAAACCCGCGAACAGCAGCTGCGGCAGCAGCAGTGTCGCGACCCAGAAGCGGAACAATTTCATGTGAGAATATCCAACTGCAGAAACACCGCGTAAACCGCAATCGCCCCAGGTAGAAGAGGAACACGACTGCGCGATGCCGGCACGGGGAAGAACAACAGTAAAACCTGATTCTCAGACTGACGCAGTGACCCGTTGTGGGAAGCCAATCTACCCAAGCATTGAAAAACTATGCCACCAAAGACAACCGCCCTATCCCTGAAACAGATTATCACGGGAACAGATTTGTTCCTGAACCTGTCGCCCGGGACAAAAGAACACCTCGCACGGGCGTTTAGAAAAGTCAGCGTCGGAAAACACAAAGTAGTCATTCAACAGGGAGAACCGGGCGACGCACTCTACCTGGTCGCGCAGGGCAGCTTCAGTGTCTTCGTCACGACCGACGGCAAAAAGAAAAAGGTCGGTGAAATTAAACCCGGTAGCTGTTTTGGCGAAGGTGCCCTTGTAACGAGCGAGCCCCGCAACGCGACTGTCGTCTGTGACCAGCCCGGCATAGTCTACCGCATCAACCGCGAAGATTTCAGCAGGGCATTAAAAGATCACCCGGACGAGCTCAAGGCGTTTGTCAGGCTGATCGGCAGAAGGTCGCGGGCGCTGCACCGCAGTGTTTTCCGTCCCGAGCCGCGCCGTATCAAAGAACTGATTTCGTCGGTCACACTCTTCAGAGATGTGGGAGCTAAACTGATCGCCGAGCTCGAACCACAGATGGAGTGGATTTTCCTGCCGGGCGGTGAAACACTGATGCGACAGGGCGACGCAGCTGACGGCATGTACGTGGTTATCAATGGCAGCCTGGTCTACGAAGTCAGAAACCACGAAAACCGGATCGTCTCGACCGGCCATTTTTCGAAGGGTGACATTATTGGCGAGATAGCCCTGCTGACAGGTGAACCGAGAACTGCTACCGTAATCGCAACGCTCTCGTGTGAGATAGTGAAGATTAGCACGGCGGCCTTTGAATCAGTTTTTTCCCAACATCCGCCCAGTATGCTGGCGATTACCAAACTGATAGCCGATCGCTTCACCCAGGACAGAATGGGAAAAAGACCTGCCAAACAGGCGAGGAATATCATTACCCTTTTTCCGCTGCAGAAAGAACTGTCTGTTCGTGATTTTGCTTCAAAACTACGGAGCGCCCTGAAAAAATTCGGCCGCACCACCATCGTCGAAAGCATCGATTTCAAAAAGCGTTTGGGCAGCCGCGAGTACGCAATTTCCGATTTGCTCGAATTGCTCTACGACCTGCAGGATAAAAATGAATTTTTGATTCTTTGCCCGGACTTTGCCGACAAAATCTGGACTGAAACCATTCTGCACCATACAAACCGCATACTTTTGCTGAGCGACGCACAGAAGGCGGGTAACCTTACGCCTGAAGAGATACGTTTTCTCGGCGACTCAGAAGAAACGTACGGCCCATTGCGCGAGCTGGTGTTATTGTATTCTGACCCAACCCAGAAACCCGCGTACACCGCCGCCCTGACACGTGTCAGAAAAACTGACGCTGTCAGACACATCCGCACGTACGGTGACGAAGGTTTTGAAAGCCTCGTCCGTTTTATTACCGGCAGGTCGGTTGGTCTCGCCCTAGGTGGCGGCGGAGCAAAGGGTCTCGCGCATATTGGCCTGCTCAAAGCAATGCACGAAGAAAATATTCCCATCGATATGATCGGCGGCACCAGTGCCGGTGCGCTCATGGCGAGCATCTACGCGATGGGTTACGACGCACCCGAAATGGAGCGCATCGCAAAGGCACTCATGAGCGACAAGAAGACGCTGAACGACTACACGATTCCCGGGGTTTCGCTCATCCGTGGCAAGAAATTCAACACGGCGATCAAGAATTTCGTGGGCGAGACCATAATCGAGGACCTCTGGTTGCCTTTTTTTGCCGTGGCGACGAGCCTGACAAATGCACAAAAAACTATCATCGATAGCGGCCCTGTGTGGAAAGCACTGCGTGCGTCAGCGTCGATACCGGGAATTCTGCCGCCATTCTATGAAAACGGTGAGCTGCTGGTCGACGGGGCAATGCTCGACAACATTCCCGGGGCAGTCATGAGAAAGCGGGGTGCGGATTTTGTGATTTCGGTGGCACTGGCATCGCAGAGCGATGCAGCAGAAGACGGTGTATTCAGCGGCATCTATGAAGAAAACAATTCGGGGGCGCTCCCCTCTGCGCTGCGCATGCTGTTCAAACGGATCATCGGCAAGGCACAGAAGCAGAAAGATGTACCCAACCTGTTAAGCCTGCTGATGCGCGCGACCTTTGTTGCGTCAGACGCCGCGGTGGCGCAGGCCCGGGCTGAATCGGATATTTTTGCCGAACTGCCCGTTGAGCAGTTTGGCCTTTTCGACTGGAAGAAATTCTACCAGCTGGTGGAGATTGGCTACCGATACGGCAAGACGCATGCGAAAAGCTGGAAAAAGCAGCTCGGTATAAGGGGTTAACGTGGCAGATTGGTACAAAGAAGCGGTAGTCTACCAGATCTACCCGCGCAGCTTCAGAGATTCAAACGGCGACGGCATCGGCGACCTCACAGGCATCCGCGAAAAAATACCATACCTGAAAGATCTCGGCGTCGACACGGTGTGGCTCTCGCCGATCAACACCTCCCCGATGCTCGACTTCGGCTACGACATTTCTGACTACCGCAGCATCGACCCGATCTTCGGCACGATGGCTGACTTCGATGCGCTGCTTGCCGAACTGCACGAAAACAAGATCAGGCTGATGATGGACCTCGTGGTCAACCACAGCTCTGACCAGCACCCGTGGTTTATCGAATCGCGTTCGTCGCGCGATAACCCGAAACGCGACTGGTATGTCTGGCACGACGGCAAGAACGGCAGCCCACCCAACAACTGGCAAAGCGTCTTCGGCGGCTCTGCCTGGGAATGGGACAAAGCGACGAAAAGCTTTTACCTCCACTCCTTCTTAAAAGAGCAACCCGAGCTCAACTGGCGCAACCCCGAAGTGAAAGCGGCGGTCTTTGCCGAAATTGAATTCTGGCTGAAAAAAGGTATCGATGGCTTTCGCCTCGATGTGGTGAACCTTTACTTTAAGGACGCCGCGTTTCGCGATAACCCGCTGCGGCTCTGGGGCTGGCGTTACCCGCGCCCATACGAGTTCCAGACGCATGTGTACGACATGTCGCAGCCCGAGATGCACCCGCTGCTCAAAGACCTGCGGGTGCTGCTCGACAAGTACAATGCCGCTTCGGTGGGGGAGGTACTCGTGGACTTCTCGGGTGACCCCGAACTTGCGGCGAGCTACCTGGGCGACAACGACGAACTCCACCTGACTTTCGACTTCACTCTACTCTACCAAAAATGGGACGCAGCCGCGATGGCAACTACACTCAGCCGCTGGTTCAGGGCCTGCGGCGACAACTGGCCCACTCTTGTCTTCAACAACCACGACCAGGACCGCTCGTACACCCGCTATGCGAAGAATCACGAAAGCGATGCGCGCGCCAAAGTACTCGCAGCGCTATTGCTGACAGCCAAAGGAACTCCCTTCTTATATTACGGCGATGAGATCGGTATGAAAAACGGCCGCATTGCCCGTAATGAACTGCGCGACCCGGTCGGCATTCGCTTTTGGCCGCTCACGGTCAGCCGTGACGTTGCGCGCACGCCGATGCTGTGGAGCAGCGCGCAGCACGCCGGCTTTTCGACCGGAAAACCATGGCTGCCAGTGAACGACGATTTTCGCGAGCGCAATGCCGCGGTACAGGCTCAAGACCCACACTCGATTCTCAGCTGGCATAGGGCGCTGCTTGATCTACGCAACAGACGTGCTGAGCTGCGTCTCGGCGACTGGAGCGAAATTTCGGCCGGCAAGGATTTGCTCGCGTACCGGCGCAGCTATAGCGGAGTCAGTAGCGAAATATACATGAATTTCTCAGCAAAGTCTGTGCCTCTACCGCCGGTTTCGGGTACAGTTCTGCTTTCTAACTGCGGGCGCACCACTGCTGCAGGTGAGCTCAGGGGTTATGAAGTGCTGGTTGTAGAAGCTGATACGTGAAGCACGGGATCTGACGTCCTGAAGAGAAAATCTGTTTGCGCGTATAGCTAGACGGGTATTCATGAACAGTGCGCCGATTGTTATTGCCTATCCTGGTAAGTTCAGGTTGTCTCTGGGCTGGTGACCTGGATCTGTCCGGCGCATGGCAGGTACGATTGGTATCATGCCTGCCGGGAGAAAAGCAATGCCAGCTCCATTTAAACGCAGAGCCCCAGTCACTTGAACTGCCTGCTAACCTGCATGCAATCTACCCATGGTTCTATGGTGAAGCAGTCTTTGAGCGGACGTTCCAGTACGAAAACGCAAAGGAAATTTCACAGCACGACCTGATTATACTTGGTTCAATTGGCTCGGTCGATGAAACACGCATCAACGGTATTCTCATCGGCAAAGAAGGCTACCGCACGCAGAATGTGGTGTTATCTGCGTGGAACAAGGTAAGGGCCTATGAAATACCCGAGGGAACATTACTCAACGGGACTAATACGATTCAAATCAAGATAACCGTACTCGACCACAAAGCGGGCATCCATGCGGGGCCGCTCAAACTTACCGATGGAAATTCAGCCCGATACTCACTTCTGGCTCTGCAAATCTGGCGGGAGTACATATTCGTCGGTATACCATTACTGCTGATGATAGTTGTCGTTGCCTTCCTGATGGTAGTCGCATACTGGCAGAAGAGGCAGGGCAACGCATTTCTCGTGCTGGCCTTTTTCTCGTACTTCATGCATAGTTTCTATTTCTTGCCAATTCCGCTCGGTATCGATTATCTGAACTACGCCAAGCTGCAGTGGATCGCACGTATCTGGTCCGTCATGTTTTCCGCCCTGTATTTTGCCCGTAATCTCGGATATTTTCGCTGGCACCATGAAATAATCTGGCTCATACTGGGCTTCTCACTCAGCGCTTCTACAATCATGGTCTCTGATTTTTGGCAATTCGCAAACAATATGCTCTGGAATCAGATTGGTTTTCTCTCTCATCTCTTTTATCCATTCATCTTTTACCGAAAGACTCTCGCGGGTCCGCGCCGAACCATTTATCGTCGCTACCTTCCGCAGTCGCTCGGTGTCCTGGCCTTCTATGTTCACGATACGCTCGTCATTGGTTACCAGCTCAATACACCCTGGCTGTTTCATTATATGAGCATCATCAACGTTATTCATTTCCTTGACCATTTCAGTTTTCACCTCTATCTGTGGCGCGACCGCGGCAGGCATGAAGCAGAAATGGAACATGCCCACGATAAATTGCGCATGGCGCATGAGTTGCACGATATAGTCGGCGCTGAGTTGTCGCAGATGGTGGTTTTGAGCCGCGAGCTTGAAGCGGCGGAATCCCGTGACAGTCTTACCCGGCTGGCAGCAGGTGCGCTCGAAAAAATACGCGATTTCGCGCATATACTCAAGAACGAGAGAGAGGTTGATTCTTTACCTGAAATCCTCGAAAAACTACGAACACGCCTGCATACCTTGCGCCGCTACGATGTGCGTCTTTTTGCAAATGCACCGCACGTGACATTAAGCGATAGCGTGGCATTGCCCTTCGCCACAGCGGAGAAAAGAGACCCAGCAGCTGTACTGAGGATTTCGCCCTTTACGCGTATGCATATTGAACGCATACTCTCGGAATGGAGCTCCAATGTCATTCGCCACGCACGCGCGGCAAAGCGGCTGGTTCTGGGCTGGCAGTTGCGTCCGCATAAAGTGCGCATCTTCTTTTTTCAGGACTCCACGCCTTTTCGGTGGAGTGGTCAGGCTGACCGCGGCGGATTGAAGGGCCTCGAATTCAGGGCAAGGGAAATTGGTGCAAGCATTGCCTGCCGAAAACGAAATGGGGGCACTTTAATGCTGCTCGTTGTGCCGCTCGAAGAATAGGCCAAATGGGGTATTGCCTGATAGTTGATTCTGTATTAAGATTAGCCGACAAGAGAAACTATCGCCAATGATCCCTGCTTTTGATGAAAAACTGGCGGCCACTAAAGTGCTTGCCCTTGAAGACCAGCCCGTCATTCAAGAACGGTTGCGCCGCGCATTTGCGGCCTCTGAAAAGTACCACCTTCTCAGCGTATGCAGTTCTGTCGACGAGGCCCTCGCGGAGCTCGCGGGGGAAAAACCCGCTATCTTTCTGGTTGACCTTGAACTACCTGAAAAGTCAGGTGAAGATCTGATCGCTGTCCTGCGAGATCGCTATCCAGAGGTCAAAATCGTCGTGTTTACGGTTTTTGAGGACCATGAGCGCATTGTCCGCCTTATGCAGAAGGGCATCCGCGGCTATCTCTTAAAGGATATTTCGGACGAATTGCTTTTTGCTGAACTGGGTGTCATTGAAGCCGGCGGCTCAACGCTGACAGAACGCGTGGCGCAGAAATTGATCGCCGATTTCGCGGCAGAAAAGGTCTTGTCTGAAAACCCACTTACTGAACGCGAACAAGAGGTAATGAATCTCACCGCCCTGGGGCTCAATTATAAAGATATCGCTGAGGACCTCGATATCAGCCCGCATACTGTGCGGCGACACATCAACCACATCTATGAGAAACTCGAGGTCACTTCCAAAGTACAAGCACTCAACCGCGCGAGACAATTAGGGTTGTTATAGGCCAAGGAGAATGAAGAAAGTGCAATCCACAATACGCAGTCTGATTTTTATCACAGTTATCTGCTCAGGTGGGCTGGCGGCACAAGAGACCGAACGCACTGTCGTGACCGCAGCCGTCTTGAGGCTACGTAGCGAACCAGCTGCCACTGCCGCCGTTGTTGCCACCGTTAAGAGAGGCACGATTGTGAAAATCCTGGGCAAGAGCGATGCCCAGGTCACCATCGACAATATCTCAGACTATTGGTATCGGGTGGAAAGCGACGGCAAGGGCGGCTGGCTTTTCGGCGGCTACACCGATACTGATTTTAAGGTAGCAGGCACGAACTCCAACATACTGCTCTGGCAGGCGCGCACGGGCGGCGAAGCACGCAACCTGATAGCATACGATATCAGTGCGCAGAAAGAACGCAAGTTTGCAACCCTGCCCGAAGCGGTTGGCTGCGATGTATCGGCAGACCTGCAGTATCTGGTCTGCGATGCAGGCACCGATAGCGTCGGTATGTTGACAGTTTTTGATTTCCAGACAACGCGCAAAATTCACGAAGGACCATACCAGCCGCGTGGATTTACCTGGAAGGGAGACTCCCTGTATTTCGATCATGTTCTGTGCGTCGATGACGGTTTCACCATCAAAGAAGAAATGATCGTTAAAGCCGGCAAAGTCAAGAAGACGGGCATCTATCGGCGCGGCGGATACCATGTCGGTGTGACCTCGGGCGACTGCGCGAAATATAAGAAGCTGGCGAAGTAAAGAGGCCTGAGTTTCCAGTGCAGCCTTGGCGAGCGAGCCTAACGCAGACTTGCTGCCGAGGCTCTCGCATAGGCCATATGGGGGATTGTCACTTTCTTCAAAACATGCTAGTCTTACGACATGCTGAGCAGCCCTGTGCGCGTTCATACTCCGAAATCGGAAAAGATTCGGGGTTCTTTTTCTATTTTGGTCGCGAAGTGGTTAGTAGCAGGGCTTCTGCTGTTTCTGCACCACTGTAAGTTGATCGCCCCCGACAGTTTCCTGGACCCCACCCCGGATAGCAACGAACTGCTCAAGACCATAAATGTGCGCAACAACGGCGAGCTCTGGAGCGGGGTTGTTGCGGGCGACTTACCAGCGGGAGTGACCGGCGTTGAAGCAAGGTTCGACGATGGTCCATGGAAAAAAGCAGAGGTTACCGGTAATCGGTGGCGAGTATTCATTCCGACCGGTGCCGAGGCGGCTGCCGGTAAGCAGCGTTGGCAAGTAGGGAGTAAACACACACTGGCCGTTCGTGGCTCAGGACCTAGTGGTAACACGCGGTCTGCAGCATCGCTATCGTTCACACGCCACCGGAACAAAGACGCGAACGGTGACGGTTATAGCGATCTGGTAGTCGGTGCGCACCAGAACGATGGTGGCACCGGAGCGACATCCAAAGGTGCTGCATATATCCATTATGGTTCTGCAAACGGCGTGATATCTCATGCTCTCAGCGCGAGCCCTGATGCATGCAATGGACCAGGCGATTGTACAGTTGTCCAGAATCCTTTGCATGAAGCTTATGGTTCATTTGGCTACGCTGTGAATTTTATCGGTGACTCGAATGGTGATGGCTATGGGGATATTGTTGTCGGCGCATACCAGAACGATGGTGGCACGGGCGCTGCCGATAAAGGCGCAGCCTATATATATTACGGATCGGCCAATGGCATTACCCCGCATCTCCTGGTCGCCAGCCCGTACTTGTGCAATGGTCCCGCAGATTGCACGGTCATACAAAATCCTCTGAATGAATCCAGTGGTCGTTTCGGGTCTGCGGTCAGCTCTGCCGGCGACGTTAATGGCGATGGGTACGACGATCTGTTGGTCGGGGCATATATAAATGATGGAGGGACAGGCGCATCCGATAAAGGTGCAGCCTACGTCTTTTATGGCTCCGCAAGTGGCATCATGTCGCAACCGTTAAGTGCCAGCGCATATGTATGCAGTGGCTCAGCAGATTGCACAGTCATTCAGAACCCATTGCATGAAGCGAACGGTTTTTTTGGGTACTCCCTCGGTCCGGCGGGGGATGTGAACGGTGACGGCTATGGCGATGTTATTGTTGGTGCATTTCGCAACCACGGAGGTACAGGCGCCTTACGCAAAGGTGCAGCATACATTTTCTATGGCTCGATGACTGGAGTCACATCGCACCCTCTGAGCGCCAGCCCATATTCGTGCACCGCGGTTAGTGACTGTACTGCAATCCAGAATCCGTTGCATGAGGTGGACGGGTTCTTTGGTTCAGCCGTCGGTTTTGCCGGGGATGTGAACAACGATGGCTTTTCCGACGTCATAGTTGGTGCTTACCAGAATGATGGCGGGACCGGTGCTCTCGACAAGGGCGTAGTGTATGTGTTCTATGGCTCATCCACCGGGATCACGGCACACCAACTGAGTGCGAGTCCCTACGCATGCGGTGGCCCCGGTGATTGCACCACAATACAGAATCCACTGCACGAGGCCTCTGGCCGTTTTGGATTCGCCGTAAGTTTTGCGGGGGATGTAAACCGTGATGGATATGGCGATATCCTGGTAGGGGCAAGCGCAAATGATGATGGCGTAGGCGCTGTGAACAAGGGCGCTGCATATATTTTTTACGGTTCGGTCACTGGTGTTATCGGACATGATCTAAGCATCACTTCGTATACCTGCAGCAATCCCGCGGATTGCACAACCATACAAAACCCCCTTGATGAAGCTAATGGTAGCTTTGGATCTGCCGTCGGCATGGGCGGTGATTTAAATGGCGATGGATACGCCGATGCGGTCATTGGCGCTTATACTAACGACGGCGGTGCAGGAGCCGGCGATAAAGGCGCTGCATACGTTTTCTACGGTGGAGTAACAGGCATCATTCAGCGAGAGTTGAGCTCAAGTTCCTACAATTGCAGCGGCCAGAACGGTTGTTCAGTAATCCAGAACCCACTGCATCAGCCAAATGGCTATTTCGGTTACTCCGTCGGTTCCCTCGCGCCAGCCCTGCGTCCCTCGCCTGCAAGTCTGAATCATCCGGGCACCCCCTCCCCATTCATGGCCCGGGGCTGGGGGTGCGGGCAAGATGCCTTACCTGCTCGGCGTGAAGAGGACATTGCATGACACGGAAATTTTTCCCCTGTTCTGCATGGTGGGCAGGAGTCGCGATCCTGATCGCGGGTTTGGGCTCTCTCTCCGCCACCGAACTCAAGCGCCGGGTTCTCGTGCTGCCGTTCGACAACCTGCAGAAAAACAAAGATGTCGCCTGGATGTCTGACTCGATTGCAGATAACCTGAAGACCGACCTCCTGAAGTCTGACCGCTTTGAAGTTCTCGATGTTGCCCTGCTCCGCAAGATTGATCCGGCGATGCAGTTCCAGAACCTCAATGCCACAAATGCTTCAGCTTTCGCCAGGCGCCTTAACTGTGAGGTCGCGGTCGTCGGTCGCTTCACCGCGCAAAAAGACGGCCGCCAACTGCTTGTGAGCTTCGAGGCAGAAGGTGTAGATGCGCTCGAAGAAAGGTCGGTAGTGACACTCAGGCAAGAAGCCCGTGTCGATGCCGGCGTGTTCGACAAGGTCGAACGGCTGGCTTCAGAAATTTCTGACGAGCTGAAGCAGAAACTCAAACCGCTCGACGCCGATAGTTTCAAGCGTGACAACAAACTCGAAATTCTCATTCGACGGCTCGAAAATCCCCCCAAAGGATTTCTCGATGATCTGCAGATTGCCGGTTTCACCCTCAAACCGGCATTCGACATCGATACCTTTGATTATTCAGTCGATTTCAACTATGAAGATGTGGAACGCTTTAAAGAGATCGAACTCAAATATATGTACTGGGGCAGGCAATTCGAACCCGGTTTCTCAGAAAGCCACGATCTGCGCTGTAGCGCTGAGAAATGCCAGCTTACGGGTGCAAATCCCGTTCTCGCCTTCACGAAAACCCTCCGCGACAGAGAGATCGTCTACCGCGTGAGAATCAACCTGCCCGACCCGCGTGGCCCGGTTATTGCCCGCTGGTGGCTGGCGACCGGGTATCCCTATATGCAGAGTTTTTCTACCCTGGGCATGAAAAACCCCGAGGCGATCGAACCGGGCTCAAAGCTGCAACTCGACGCCATGAAGGGTTTCGCTTTTTTTGAAGCGGGATTGACACCGGGCCGCGGGCAATTCTTGCCGGGCCAGCTGCGCTGGTCGCTGGTTCTGCAGTCGGGCTATGGCCAGGGTGACATGGCGCAGTATCTCGCCGATAACCCGACCAAGGCGAAAATCCATCTGCTCTCGCTCGGTGGCGGCATGCGCATCGATCGCCTGCTCAAGGTCGGTCGCACCTGGTCGCTGGCACCTTTTCTTGGCTTCACTGCTCAGTACCAGCGGTACTTTCGGCAAATCGATTCCGGGTTCCTGCAAACAGTGGGATTTGCTCCTGAGATCGGCCTGAATAACTACTTCAGGCTCTCTTCGAAATCGCCATGGCACCTGATGGTTACCGCCGCCGCAGGCTCATACCTCTACGCTGAACAGAACCTGACTTACTTTCGGGCAGCGGTCGGTATAGAATATGTTATCAAATGAATAGGGGAGTCAATAGCGGGAACGGGAAAACTCCCAAAATACATTGCCCCCTCAGCGAATACTCAAACCGTCGCCTTTTCATTTTTTACCCAACGGCCAAACCAGTTGCCGCAGAAACGACCGCGGAAACCGGGGCTCGTCTGCAAGACCAATCGCTGCGGGTGGCACTGAAGGGTTGTGGGCAGTTCTGAATATCCAGTCCCAGAGGCTGAGCGAAATCGCATAGTTTACACCATAGCGCGTTGGTATCTGCTTGGCATGGTGCCAGAGGTGGAGCTCGGACGTATTGAATATATACTTCAGAAATCCCCATGGCAGGCGCAGGTTGGCATGGTTCAGGTGCCCGATGAAAAGTGACAGAGCGTAGATGATGAAAAGATCATTCACGCCACGACCGAGCATGAGAAAGAGCACGTATTCAGGGATAGCGTAGATAACATTCTCGGCCCAGTGGTAACGCAGGTGAACCGGGAAGCTCATAATTTCAGAGCTGTGGTGCACCTCGTGCAGTTTCCAGAAGAACGGCACACGGTGCAATATGACATGCACGTTCCACTGAATGAAGTCACGCGCCACAAAGAGCAGGATAATTTGTAGCCACGCAGGCAAACCCTGCAGCGGTATCAGACCGCGCAGAGCCTGTACAAAACCCCAGGTCTGCAGCTGTGTGGCGAAAAATAAACTCAGTGTGGCATATCCCGCCAGTGGAAACAAGAACATGTTGAAGAACATGTAAAAGATATCCTGTCCGAGTTCGGCCCGCGCGACCTTCTGGCTCTTTCGCCAGGGTAAGGCGATTTCAAGCAAGAACACAATGACCGAGGCGATGGTGAGCAACCAGAAAAAGTTACCCCAACCGGGGTGTGTGATTTGTTGTACAAGGCTTTGCCAGCCTGAGATGAAATGGTTTATGTAGTATTGCATATAGAATAATTCCCCAAAGCCTGCGCATAGCGCAGGCTTTGGGGAACGAAATCTCACTTCAGAGACATCAGGTTCATGTGATTAATGCCATTTTCGACATTAACAAAACCTGCCGACTGCAGCACGCGTTGTGCTGAGCTCGAGCGCATGCCCGAAGCGCAGTACACGATCACTGGCTCGTCTTTTTTGCCGATTGTTGAGACCTTGCCTGGCAGTTCGTCGAGCGGTATGTTGATCGCCCCCGAGAAGTGCCCGGTTGAGAATTCTCCCCGGCTACGCACGTCGATTACCTTCGCGCCATTTTGCAGCATTTCCTTTAGTTTCACTTTGTTTCCTCCCATTTTCCATTTTTTAAAAAAGTAATACAGTGTGAACGCCCCGGCGCCCACGAGCAGTAGTGTTTGTTGATCGTTTGTCATTTAATTCTTATCCTCCCACTTTCCCCTTTGAGCAGCCAGCCCCAGCCAGCCGCCCGTGATATTGTATACTTCTTTGAAGCCCGATTGTTTCAGAATGCGCTGCGCAATGTAGCTGCGCTGGCCCGACTGGCAGAGCAGCGCCAGTGGCTTATCTTTCGGTATTTGCGACAAGTTCTCGCGCAGGTGATCGACTGGTATCTGGTAGTCGCTTTCAACCGGGTAGTGCTTGATCTCCCCCGCGCCGCGCACATCGAGCAGCGCGAATTCGCTGCGCCGTGCCGCCAGCTCAGCAGAAGATATCACCGGCGAAAGGCCCGAGTGGTGGTTCATCGCCTGGAACGCCGCCATGTTGATCGGGTCGTTCGCCGATGAGTACGGTGGTGCATACGTCAGGTCGAGACCCGCAAGATCGTAGATCGTGAGCCAGCCGACAATCGCCGTCGCAATGACATCGATTCGCTTTTCGGTGCCGTTGGGGCCAAATGCCTGCGCACCCAGCACGCGGCCGTCTGCCGGCGAGAACACGAGCTTCAGCGCGATGCGCTCTGAGTTCGGGTAGTAACCGGCATGGTTGTTCGAGTGTACCATCACCGCCTGGGCTGAGATATTCGCTGCTTTCGCTGCCTTTTCCGTAAGCCCGGTTGAGGCGAGCGTTTTGCCGAAAATCTTGATGACCGACGAACCCAGCGCTCCGCGGTAACGGCAGCGGTTGCCCATGAGTGCATTTTCCGCCGCAAGCCGTCCCTGCCGGTTCGCCGGTCCGGCGAGGGGAATGCGCGTTGCGGTGTGCGTGATCCGGTTCGTAATTTCAGCCATGTCACCGACCACATAGATATCTTCATCTGAACTCTGCATGAAGTCGTTCACGACCACGCCATTTGTTTTGCCGATCTCGAGGCCAATTTGTCTGGCGAGGCTCGTTTCGGGCTTCACGCCCGCAGCAAAGACGATGAAGTCTGCATTAAAGGTAGAATCATCGGAAAGAGTGAGAGCTCCGCCTTTCTCTGCCTTCTTTATAGTGGTCTGTGTCAGCACCTTAATGCCGTGCGCTTCGAGTTCTTTTTTCGCCAGGTTGGAAAATTCGGGGTCGAGGTTCGGCATCACCCCGGGGGCAAATTCAACCAGAGTCACTTCAAAGTGCTTGTGCCGCAGCGCCTCTGCGACTTCAATACCGATGAATCCACCGCCGACAACGGCGACATGTTTGTATTCGGCCTTCGCCATCTGCTCGATGATCGCGTCCATGTCTTCAACCCAGCGCAGCGAGAAGTGTGGCACATTCTCAACACCTTCGACCGCGGGCTTCATCGGGTCGCCCCCCTGCGACAAGATCAGCTTGTCGTAAGGGATTTCATGCGTTTGGCCATCTTGCACGTAAGTGACGATCTTTTTCACACGATCAACGTTGGTCACTTTCGTGTTGACAAGCGCCTTCACGCGGTACCGGTTCCAGAGATCCTGCGGCGTACGCAACAGCAGCGTTTCGCGCTTCGGGATATCACCGCCGATGTGGTACGGCAGCCCGCAATTGGCAAACGAGATATACCCGCTGCCTTCGATCAGGGTAATTTCGGCGTTCTCGTCGAGGCGCCGTGCGCGGCCCGCCGCGGTAGCTCCCCCGGCGACACCGCCGACAATCACCAGTTTCTTTTTTGTTGCTTCAGACATTTTACCTCCAGCCGAGCATTGCGCCCATGACGGCGCCATAAATAATCGAGGGTACCGGGCGCGAAGTGATTGCGCACGCCCCTGTTGAACAGCCGATCAGCCGGTAGTAGAGGTACCCCACCACACCGCCGCCGGCAATATAGAGTGCTAAGTTCAGTGGATTTGCCATGCTTTTTCCTTTATCACATAGTAAACGTGGCGCGAATAACCGACTGCAAATTCTTCTGAATCTCGGTCGCCGGCTTATTCTGCCGCACACATTCATTGAGGTGGATTTCTAAATAAGCCTCAGCCACTTTCCACAAGGCATTATTGGCCGCCTTGATCTGCTGTATGTCAGCCAGGCAGTCAGAACCGCCTGAGCCAATACGCTTTTGCAGTCCCTGCAGCTGGCCAACAACCCGGTTGAGTCTCACCCTGAGTTTCTCGCGGGCCTCGGTATCCTCATATCCCATACTGGGTATGGTATAATATTTGACGAAGGGTGGCAAGTTTTTTATACTGTTCCTGTCAGGCGGCGGCAAGCCGGCGACCTGGTGAGATTTTTCTCAAGGAGTAATTATGAAAAAGAATATGGGAACCGCAGACCGCGCACTTCGCCTCATCGCGGCGATTGTGATTGGTGTGCTTTATGGATTGAATCTGATTTCAGGAACCGTGGCGATCGTGCTTGGTATCGTCGCCGTGGCTTTTTTCGCCACAAGCCTGATCGGCTGGTGCCCGATGTACCTGCCGTTTGGTCTTTCAACCTGCAAAACGGACAAGTAAGGAAGTTTACCTATGAAAAAGCTACTGGTACTACTCGCCGCGATTACGCTGACAGTGTATTGCGAAAAGAAATCCGAGACAACAACGACTCCCGCCCCCATGAGTTCAGGCCAGGCGGAGCTCAAGGCACTGCTCGACGGTAAGGCGACAGTCGTCGATGTGCGCACGCCTGGTGAATTCGCCTCGGGCCACCACCCGCGCGCGGTCAACATTCCAGTCGACCAGGTGCAGTCGCGCATTGCCGAATTTGGCGACAAGGCGAAGCCTGTTGTGGTTTATTGCGCCTCTGGCGTTCGCAGCGGCCGGGCGAAACAGATTCTGCAGTCAGCGGGTTATAAAGACGTAACCAACGCTGGCGGCTTTCGCGATCTGCCGTAATTCCCCGAAACTCGCTGCATCCGGGCACCCGCTCTGATGCAGTGCTTTCTAGCCTTCTGCTTTGGCAAGATATTCGCCGTCAGGTGTCATGACCAAAGCGGAGTTTCTTTCAAGCCCTGTGGGCACCAGATTTATCGCGGCGATGCGCCTTACCGGCCTGCGGCCTGTGACACTCAATAATTACGCGCGACGCATTGCGCAGGCAGCGACGCAGCTGCGAACTGAACCGGAAAATCTCACCAGCAGACACGCCGAACAGTACATCTGTGCTATGGCCGCGGCAGGCGCTACAAACATCAACGCAGCCACGACATGCGTAGCACTGAAATTTTTCGTCGTACGCGTACTCACCCGATCGTGGCATGATTTTAGTTTTCCCGTGGTGAAGAAACACCGTAAACAGCGCTCGCGACCTTTGACACGCGAAGAAATTGCGCGGCTATTGCAGGCAGTCAGCGGAACCCAGTACCGCGTGATGTTTGCTCTCATGTACGGCAGCGGACTTCGACTCGGCGAAACATGCCGTCTGAAAATTCGGGACGTGGATTTCCCTAGCGGAAAAATCTACATTCGCGATGGCAAAGGTGGTCGCCATCGCGAGACGGTGCTTAGCAGCAAAAGTGCGGCGGAGCTCAAGCTCTATATCGCCAGCCGGCGACCGTTGGTGTGGCTTTTTCCTTCGAGCCGAAGATCTTACGCCACCGATACGCTGTTTCCGGTAGTGACGCATACGCGGCCTATCTCGGTGCGTTCGGTTGATCGTGCCTTCAGCCGTGCGAGAAACGAATTGAACTTAGCCGGTCTTGTGACCGTTCATTCATTGCGGCATTCATTTGCTACTCACGTTGTGGAATACGGCATGCCCGTGCTGTCTCTGCAGCGTTTACTGGGACACCGTTACCTGCAGACAACCCTCGGGTATCTGTCTTCGATGGGCCAACCGGTGGTCGCGGACTTTAGTCCCTATGATCGCCTATGAGGCATCTGCGATATCTGTTTGCCTATGCCTGCGACTGCAGGTAATTGGGCAGACCCATCAGGTCAATCAAACCTAGCTGCTTTTCGAGCCAGTGGGCGTGATCCATTTCGGTGTCGTCGAGTTGCACCACGAGCATCTCGCGCGTGACATAATCACCCGCCTTTTCAGCTGCAGCAATCGCCTTCTTCAGTTCACCGACAACATGGTATTCGAGCGCGAGGTCTGCCTTCAGCATGTCGGGCACCGTGCTGCCGATATTCAGCGTATTGCGCTTCGCGACATCGGGAGCACCTTCCAGGAAAAGGATGCGCTGCATGAGCGCGCGGGCGTGCTGCCGTTCATGGTCTGATTCGTGCAGCGCCTTTTCGGCGAGCTTCGGCAGGCCCATATCGGCATAGAGTTCGCCGTGCGCCAGGTACTGGTCAACGGCCGTCAGCTCACCGGTCAGCAGGTTGTTGAGTATTCCGATTATATTTGCGTCACCTTTCATTTGAGCCCCTGCACAACGGTGAATCGGCGAAAGTCCGCAGCAAGCGGAAAATGTCTTCAGGAATTTAGGGATTATGCCGAAACCAAGGTATGGTCAGCCGCTTTCGTGATATCCTGCTTGTTTTGGGGGCGCTTTTTGCCCTGGTGGCAGGCCTCGCCGCCATCGACTCGGCTTTCAAGCACCCCTCTGATGAGCAGCTTGCTCTCGAAGACCAGGCGCTCGATGCGCAGATTCGCGAGACAGTGCTGCAACTGCAGAAGTTACACTCATTGAAGTCCTTTCAATCCATACACATGGCACCGCAGCAGGCAAACGTGAAATGGTCTGCCAACGGCGAATGCCTCGAAGTCCTGGCACACTCCCAAAACCACGAAATGCCCCGGGTTAAATCTGCCCCCGTCGATTACAAGGTACAGAGTATTGCCGTCTGCTATGCTAACGATAAACTTTCGCGCATTGAATCGGTGTTTACGACGGTCTCACAGACAAAGAAAGAGAAGGATACCAACAGCCTTGTACACCGCGACCCGGTGAGCGCGAGCCCGAACGAGATCATCCTGACCGGTTCTTTCAACGAGTTAAAGAAGCAGAATTTACGTGTCGGCGACCTGCAGAATTCATACGAGAAGCCGATGCGCATTTCGTTCAAGAAAGACTATTACCTGCCTCACCTGAAACACGCTGCCTACATTCTGCAGCGCACCTATGACTTGCACCGGCATGAGGCCATTCGCGCCAACACGAAGACGGTAAACCAGTACCTGAACTATACAGAGCACTAGGAGCTCCCCGGCCACCGAATCTTCAAACATAAATCTGATTGACGCTGCCCCAGTACCGGGCAGGGATTGTTATGCCGATCATAAAGCGGGTCCTGCTGCCCGTAACCGTGCTATCCATTGCGCACTGCGCACAAAAAACAGATTGCCGGAAATATGCCGAGCAGATCGTTCTGAGCACCGGCGCCAGAATCGACTGTAGCTTCAATGAAAAGAAGGCTGAATATCGCTGCGCGAGCGGTGGAGTAAGTACTGTCTATGCATATACCGGCCTCGATGAATTCATCGACGAAAGCCGTGTAATTGGTCGCAGACGCTGGGTCGGCTCACAGGTCTCAGGAGCCGTTACCGAGCAGACAATCAATGGATTCGCCGATGACAAAAGGCTGCTCTCGACGGTCAAGACCAGTGGTTCGGCTATGATTACGTATACTTCGCAGGAATGGGATGGTTACCAGAGACCTGTTCGCATTTCTTCAAACCATGATTCTGGAACAGGCAATACCTGCTTAGGCCGTATCGAGACAGCGCAGATCGACGATGCTGCACGTACAATCACCGTGAATGTTTCTTATGCCTCATCAACCGGTACGGGCATCTATGCCGGCAGTCCGTGTGCGGGCACGGCCAATACGACAACGGTATATCGATTTGATTCAGATGCTGAAATGATAGGCGCAGGCAGCACCAACTATTCGATTCTAAAAAAGGGCGAAGTCTGCCAGTAGCTTAAGCCCATTCCCCAAAGCCTATTGGCCTTAGCCTACACCAGCGATTGGCTCGACGACATGTCTCGATTTACGAAAATGCCTTGAGCGATTCTACCGATAATAAAATATGCAGATCAACCGCCGTACTGACCAATCTGTAACGATACTCGAACCCGTGGGCGACATGGGGCTCTATAACCTCGGTGAACTGCGAGCAGTACTGCTTAGCCTGCGCGAAGCGGGTAACAAAAAAGTGCTGATCGACATGGCCAAGGTGCCCGGCATCGATTCGATGACGATCGGCTTTCTCATTCAGGAGAACGAATTGTTTCTGAACCAGGGTGGCGAATTGAAATTAGCACGCATTTCTGCCAGCGTGCGCAAGTCGCTGATGGTCACAGAGACCCTGAACCAGTTGCAGGTTTACGATGATGTCACTACTGCAACGGCCGCCTTTCGGCGTTGATTTTCCCCCTGTTTCGTTTCTTTAGTCTGGGCCGTGGCTGAACTTCCTGTTGCGAGTGCCCTCCCCGGCCTGAAAGCCGCACTTAACTCTTCACCGGCAGCGATTCTCACCGCCGACACCGGCTCAGGCAAAACCACCTGGTTGCCGCTGCAGCTGCTGCACGAGCCCTGGCTCAAAGGCAAAAAGATCATCATGCTCGAACCACGCCGCGTGGCCGCGCGTGCCGCGGCCGCGCGCCTCGCGCACCACCTCGGTGAAAAACCCGGCAAGACGGTGGGGTATTCGGTGCGCTTCGACAGCCAGGTCAGCGCAGCGACAAGGCTCGAGGTCGTGACCGAAGGTATTCTCGCGCGGCGTATTGTGAATGATCCTGAACTCGAGGGTGTGGGCCTCGTGATCTTCGACGAGTTCCACGAGCGCCATGTCGAAACCGATCTCGCGCTCGCGCTCACGCTCGAGAGCCAGAAGGTTTTTCGCGACGATCTCAGAATTCTCGTGATGTCTGCCACAATCGACACGACGGCGATTGCCAGCTTTCTGGGCAAAGCCTTTGGCAGTGAAGGAAATCCCACAAATATTCCGGTGGTGACCTCTGCCGGCACCAACTACAGGGTCGAAGTGAAGTACCACAACGAGCAGCTCGATTCGGATAACAGGGCAATGGCGCATGCGTGTGCGCGCAAAGCAATCGAAGTGCATGCAAAGCATGAGGGGGATTTTCTTGTCTTCTTGCCGGGTACTGCCGAAATTTTTGCGGCCACCGAATTCATCGAAGACCGGAACCTGAAAAACACCGTTGTCCTGCCCCTTTATGGCGAACTCACAGCGCAAGAACAAGACCGGGTGCTCGAGCCGCCAAGGCCGAACGAACGCCGCATCATCGTCGCAACCCCGATTGCCGAATCGAGCCTGACATTAGAGGGATTAACCGTTGTCATCGACAGCGGCCTCGTCAGGCAGCCGGCCCTTGACCCCGGTACTGGTCTCTCGTATCTCGAGACGGTGCCCATCACGCAAGACTCTGCCGTGCAGCGTGCAGGCCGTGCAGGGCGTCTCGGCCCCGGCACCTGCTACCGCATGTACACCGAAGCCGACTTTCGCCGCCGCCCTAAAACGCGTGCGCCTGAAATTCTGCGCACCGACCTTGCCGAAGCCAGCCTGCGCACACTCGCTTTTGGTTCGCCGCTGAAGTCACTTTTGCTGCCCGACATGCCATCGACCGCGATGCTCGCGCAGGCGGAGCGTCTGCTCAGCGACCTCGGCCTCATCGACAGAGCAGGCAAACTCACCACACTCGGCAGAAGCGCCTCTGCACTGCCTCTACATCCCCGGCTCGCCACCATGCTCGCCGCGTCACCTTCTGAAGATACCGCGCTGCTGGCAGCGATGCTCTCTGAACGCGATGCGATGCGTGTTACCGGGGCGATGGCGACCGATCTCGAAATTCGTTTTCAATCGCTGCAAAGGTTTGTCGAAACCGGCGAGGTACCAGCAGGGGCAGATAGAAGAGGATTGGAAGCAATCGCGCGGGTTTTTAAGCATTTGCGACACGCTGGCCCTTCGGGCCAGAGTGTCGCAAATGCACTACTTTTTGCATACCCTGATCGCGTCGCTATGCGACGCGATCAGGGAAGTTTTCTCATGCGCAACGGTCGCGGTGTTTACACAGAAAAGGGCGACTGGCTCGCCGAATCGGAGTTCATCGTTGCGGTCGATGTCAGCGGTGCGGAAAAAAATGCGAAGCTGCGACTGGGACTTTCTGTTTCACGCGAGCAGGTCATGGATCACTTTGCAGCTGCGATCGAAAAGCGTAACGAAATACGTGAAGTTGCGGGCAAGCCGCGCGCGTATGAACAGGCCTGCCTGGGAGCGATTGTGCTCTCAGAAAAAGAAGTACCCCTGCCCGAGGGATTTGCCGAAAAGCTGGTACTGCAAAAACTGCGCGCAGGCGATTTTGCAGGCTTTCTGGGTGAAGAGTCGCGCTCACTCATTGCGCGCATTGAACTCATGCGCTCCTTTGGAGCTGATTTGCCTGAAAGCTCGCCCGAGCTCTTGCAGGGTACGCTCGACGAGTGGTTGGCACCGTTTGTTGCAGGTGCCCGGACGCTCGCCGCTGTGAGCGATGACAAAATAGCCGAAGCACTGCTGGCGCGCTTAAGCTACCAACAACAAAAGTTGCTCGAAGATAATTTGCCGGCAAAGTTGACGGTGCCCAGCGGTTCGGCGCACCGCATTCGCTACGAAGACGGCAAGGCAATCGTCGCGGTACGCATTCAGGAAGTTTTTGGTCTCGCCACACAGCCGATGCTGGCAGGCGGAAAATTACCGGTTACGTTCGAATTGCTCTCCCCCGGAAGACAACCCATTGCGATTACGAAAAACCTACCAGAACTTTGGAAATCCACCTATGCCGACATACGCAAAGAAATGCGCGGGCAGTACCCGAAACACTTCTGGCCCGAAGATCCATTGTCAATGCAGGGCACGACGGGTACGAAGAAGGCGTTTGACCGGAAAAAGCAGTCTTAAGCTTCCGGATAAGCAACTTTGAGCTTCGCATGGATAAGCAGAAGCTCGAACAAGTGGGCAAGTGAATAGAACGCCTGCAATAGAAGTAGTACTGAGGCGCGCCAGGAAATCATGCGCCACCAGGCCTCGTCACCCCGTACCAGGTCTGGCTCGGGTGTCAGTTCAACGAGCACCTGCCCTTCTTTAGCAATTAGCCCCTGCGTCGCTTCGCGATACCGGGTATCGGGAAAATAGCGCCTGATAATGGCGTCGTGCATCGTGACAAAATTTGACGGGCAGTCTTTGCCGACGGTACAGCGCACAGCCTGAAAAATCATGGGAAACTGCGTGGGTTTGTAGAATGCCGGCATATACACCCAAAGTCTCCAGTCGAGTATCGCGGGCTTGTCGAGAATCCTGTCTGTCAGTACGCCGTATTCGAGGGTGTAGCTATCGTCACCCGAACCGAATTTTCGGTCGGCCCGGTAGTCAACCCGCAGGTTGCCGGATGCCAGTAAGACGTATTCTTTGTGATCGCCGTCGGAAATCTGTTGCAGCGAAACGGGCTGTGATAGCAGCCCATTACGCTGGATCTCTTCAAGCTGTCGCGACCGGTACGCCCATGAGCGCGCCGTAAACATGAGCCAGATTCCCATACCTGCGGCCGCGGCCAGAATGATGAAGCGCAGCGTCGCCATACGGTCAGGCCATTTACCCCAGCCTGCCGCTGGGGTACGCAATTCATCGCGTACTACGACGACATAGAGCTGGCTGAACAGGAGTGCGACAATGAGAATGCCGAAGACAATTATGCCGAAAATCCAGCTGCTGAAGACAACAAAAGCAAGCAGCGGCAAAAGAATCAGCAGGCTGTACGGGTTGTTGCCGTAGTGCGGATGCGAGGTCTTCAACCAGACAATAATTGCCAGCAGAACAACCGTAAGACCGCCAAGAACGCTCCAACGAATGAGCCGCACGAGGCTTTCATTGCTCTCGTAAGAAAGCGGACCATAGACAAAATCAGTTGTCTGGAAGTAGAGACAGGCACAGAGAAGAAATGCCGGGGCCACGACGAGTGAACCGAGCAGGGAAACGATCGTGCGCCGTGCACTCAGCCGTGCCGGTCTTCGGTCTGTACTCACGCAACAGTCGCTACACAATCGGTCAGAAGGTCAACTGCGTTTAGCGCGCTTTTTGCGGGGCACGTGCATTCTTTCGCGCGCCATCTTTTTAACCTGCGCAGCAAATTGCGGAAACTCGCCGAGCACGACCTGGAAGCTGTCTTTGTCGAGTGTGTACAGGTCACAGTATTCGACAGCACGCACTGATGCATTGCGAGGTTGCGCGAGCAGTAACGCGATTTCGCCGAAGTAACCACCCTCGCCGATGGTCGCATAAACCTGGTTAGTCCTCTCAGACAGCACTTCGACGCTGCCGCGGCTGATGAAGTACATGTTATGGCCAATTTCCCCCTCCCGAAAGATAAAGTCTCCCGGGGTGAACATCGCGGGTGTCAGCTTCATGACTATCTCTTTGATAAAAGCGTCCGAAGCTCCCTTGAAGATGGGGACCTTCTCGATGACATCGGCATGAATGTGCATCGCCAGTTCTTTCTGCAACGCGCTGGGCAAATCTTTGAGAATCAGATTTTCATCGTAGCCGCGCCGGCTTTCCCACATGTAACGGTAGTAATGGCGCAGTTTTTGGCGCAGTGCTATAGGAATGTCGCGGTACTCGAGAAACAGGTTGAGGCGGTTGATTTTCTCCTGGTACTTCGAGCGCGCAATGTCGAGGTTGGCCAGCAGGCTCGCAATGTTACCGATCATGTAACCAAACATACCAACGCCGACAATTTCGACGCAAATAGTGTAGGCGATCTGCGGTATGTTCGCAGGCGTGATGTCGCCGTAACCGATGGTGGCAAAGGTTGTAATGACCCAGTAGAAGGCGCGCAGGTAGTTTTCTGCTGCATTGTACTCGGGTTTTACATTACCCAGCACGATCCAGCCGCAGGCCGCCCAGTGTGCCATCATCAGCATCCAGAGTACGAGTATACCGAGGCGCATCATACTCGGGTTCAGAAAGTCGGCATGGCGCCAGCGGTTAATCAGCTCTTTGAGGTGCAGCAGGCGCACGAGCCTGGCCAGGCGCAGCGCAGGCGCAATATCGATGACGTGCGGCGGCAGGCCGACAAAGATGTGCCCGGTCATCAGGTCGAAAGGAAAAAGCGAAATCAGGTCAACGATGAACCAGGTGCGCAGGTAGTGCCGGCTGATCTGGCCCGGGTCGTCGACGAGTTCACCGCGAAAGTAATACGCAGTGCGAAAGCTGAGAATCATGTCGATGAGGAAAACGCACGTTAAGAAAATACCCGAATAGATGAAGAAAATCTTTCCCCTGAGTTTGTAGACGAGCTCGATGGGGCCCAGTACCGCCATCGTGAGAGTTACAAGGAACAGGAAGAAATCCCACGCTGTGCGCGTGCGCGAATCAGGCAGCAATACAGTTGGAGAAAGGGCCATGGATGCGACATAACCGGTGACCAAGCACACGGCTATCACGGGTACTATTCAATTTTCGACGGCTTTGCAGGCACACTAAAGGGTGCACCCAGATTAAGGGAGAACCCTGTCAGACGTGCACGACGACAGATGCATCGCGCCGGCGAGGCAGGTGGGGATTTTTTGCCCAGATCTGTTCGAGAAAGCCGAGTTTTTCGCGCTCGGGAATCTGCACATCAAAGACCTTACCGGTTGCATCAACCACTACGTGATCATGGTCTTCAGTATTCGAATCGAACAGCTGCACGTCGCTGCGCGCTTCGACCTTTTTGAGCAGGCCGTGTTCGACAAAGAAGTTGAGCACATTGAAGACCGTAGCGCGTGAAACCTTTGGGTATTCTTCGTTGATTTCGCGGAAAATTTCTTCGGCCGTAAAATGCCGGTGCGACTTGAAGATATGCGCCGCGATCTCGAGTTTGGGCAGAGATATGCGAAGGCCCCGGCTCTTGAGAAAATCTACCAGCTCTGCGCGCGTCTTCATAAAACTCTCTCTGGTGGTTAAGTTAAGCATATATTTAGAGCTTGTCTATTTTTTCATGCATGGGAGATTTCGTGCAGTGAAGGGAGGTATACCCCCAGGAGCAATGGCTACGCAAAACCATGCACCTTGACCCTAACCTTGACCGCAGGGGCTGTCCAGCCGCCCGAAACCGTACCCGACAGTAAACCCGCGAGGTGCTTCACCTGCGCCCTGATGGGAGCGACAAACGGGTAGAGGTTGCCGTCGACTTCGGCGCCATCACCGATCGCGTAGATGCCGGTAACCGACGTTTGAAATTTTTCGTCAGTGACGATACCCCGGTTCACTTTGAGGCCGGCAGCAGAAGCGAGCTGTGTGCGCGGCCGAAAGCCGACAGCGACAATCGCCGCATCGACCTCGATGTCGCCACCCGCGTGGCTCAGCCGCGTACGGCCATTTTCGCGGGTGAACGTAGTCACCTTGGTATTCAGCATAACTTTGATATTCTGCTGCTGCAGATGTTCGGCAAGCCGGGCAGAATCTTCGGGGCTAAAGATGCGCTCCATCAGCCGGTCAACGGCATGCACCAGCACCACTTCGTCGCCCGCTTTCGCCAGGTCTGAGGCGATCTCACAGCCAATGAGTCCCCCGCCGACGACTGCCCAGCGGCGCGCGCCGCTTGCGCGCAGTTTTCTGATCGCGACTGCGTCATCGTAGCGGTTGAGGGTCAAAAAGTTCTGCTGGTATGACCACCACGGCGGCGGCACAAACGCCTCAGAACCGGTCGCTAACACCAAAAGATCGTAGTCGATTTTTTCGCCGCCCTCAAACAGAACCTGCTTTGCCTCGGGAAGAATCTGCGCGACAGTCTTGCCGGCGATGAAGCGAAACTTCTGCTGCAGACTTGCGACGTCGCTGAGCACGGTGCGGCCGAAGACTTCTTCTGACGCGAAGGCATGCGACAAGAGCGGGCGCGAGTAATACCCCGCTGTCTCGCCCGAGACCACCGTGACGGAAAATTTGCTGTCTTGCGCCAGAAGCTCCGCCAGGCCAATGCTGGCCATTCCCGAACCGATGATGACGACGTTACTCATGTTTGCTCTCCTCGATATATTCGGACTATTGTCACCCTGAGCTTGTCGAAGGGTGCTCCCCTTGCCTGCGCGTGCTTAGTGAGGCTTTCGCCTCACTAAGCACGTTCAACCCATTCAACCATTTCAAAGTCAGCTTTGCTCACACCGCAGTCGGGGCATTCCCAGTCTTCGGGAATATCTTCCCAACGGGTGCCGGGCTTGATACCGTCTTCGGGCAAACCCTGTGCTTCGTCGTAGACGAAGCCACAGACAACACATTTGAACTTACGCATTTTCTTCTCCTTATCTATTCTTTGCGGTGGCTATTTCGCCGCCACTGCACTTAACGTCATTTCGTAGCGCTTCGCGTGTTTCTCTTCAACCTTCGCCAGAGCAGCGAAACGTTTTGCGGCAATTTCGAGTGTGCGTTTGAAGAGACCCGCATGGTCTTTCGACTCGCCGATCTGTTCGTCGAATTCGGCAGCCGCCGCGCTGTTGCCCTCTTCCACTGCTGCGTGGCGAAACTTCGGGTACATCTCGGTGTACTCGTACGTCTCTCCTTCGATCGCATAGCGGAGTACCTCTTTCACGCCGAGCTTTTCACGTGGGAAAAGCAGCTCCGCATGGCCGAGCGCATGCTGTATCTCTTGCGCCGCAGTTTCTTCGAACACCTTCGCGGTCGCCTCGTCGCCCTGCTCGCGGCAGATGCGCGCGAAGTGCAGGTACTTCATGTGCGCCATCGATTCGCCGGCAAAAGCCGCCTCGAGGTTTTTAACCGTCACTGATTCTTGTTTTGTCATTTTTCCTCCTGTAGCGGGGGCTCTCTGACCCCCTGCTATTTTCCCGGCCGAAGCGCCGGATTTATTTAGATTAATTCTAATTTATACCTTATTTAGAATTCGTCTAATTTTTATTGATAAATAGCAGCTGCTGGCTACATCCTCTGCTGAGCCTGGAAAGCCGGCCGAGAAAAACACGAAGACTATATTACGATATTAAGACCTGTTTATCTATTGTATTGACAATCTGGCAGCA
The DNA here is from genome assembly GCA_049323535.1 of Spirochaetota bacterium. Classification (GTDB taxonomy): domain Bacteria; phylum Spirochaetota; class Leptospiria; order Turneriellales; family Turneriellaceae; genus Turneriella. The sequence goes on from JBMOPL010000011.1 coordinate 43,019, forward strand.
TTTATTTTCGTTCAACCATGAACGGCGGAGAAATAGCGGCGCGCGTCATTGCCGCGCACAAGGTCGATGCGCTCTTTACCCTGATCGGTGGCCACGTCTCACCAATTCTGGTCGAAAGCAAGAAGCGCGGCATACGGGTCATCGACACGCGCCACGAAGTGAATGCGGTTTTTGCAGCCGATGCCTGGGCGCGGCTTAAAGGAATTCCCGGTGTCGCTGTGGTTACAGCCGGCCCGGGGGTCACGAACACGATTACTGCCGTACGCAATGCGCTCATGGCGCAGTCGCCTCTCGTGCTGATCGGCGGTGCGACGGCGACGGCGCTCAGGGGCCGCGGCTCACTGCAGGATATCGACCAGATCGAACTGATTCGTTGCAGCGTGAAAAAGGCGCTGCGGGTAAACAAACTCACCGACATCGCCCCGATGCTCAACAACGCATTCGCCACTGCCGCTGCGGGCGTACCCGGCCCCGTTTTCGTCGAAATACCGGTCGACCTGCTCTATGAAGACAAGATCGTACGCGACTGGTACGCCGATGCCTCGCCAAAAGGCAAAAGTTTCATGGCCCGGATTATTCGCGGTTACCTGAAATTCCACGTAGCGCGGCTGTTTCAAGGCGCCGCAAAGATAAGAATTCCCGAAACGAAAAAAAATCCCCCGCACTTTGTTTCTGATAATTTGCTGGCGCGCATCGCCGCTGCCATCGACAAAGCCGAACGGCCGCTCGTACTCGCGGGCAGCCAGGTTTTGCGCGACGCGCGTGTAGCCAATGATGTGCGCGCGGCGCTCGAAAAACTGGGTATCCCCGTTTATCTCTCAGGTATGGCGCGCGGGCTTCTGGGTGAAAAGCACCCGCTGCAATACCGGCAGAAGCGCAAAGAGGCTCTCAAAGAATGTGACCTCGTGATACTACTCGGTGTACCGGCAGACTTTCGGCTGAACTACGGCGCGCATATCGGCCGGCACGCGTACCAGGTCAATGTCAACCTTGATCGCAAAGACCTGAAGAAGAACAAGCGGCCAAACATTGCCGCGCGCGTCGACTCAGCGACGCTTCTGCTGCGACTCGCTGAGAAAGGAATTTTTGCCGACGAGGCGAAGCTCGCTGCGTGGAAACAGACGCTCACCGAACGTGAGAAAGTGCGCGAGGCAGAAATTCTTGGGTCGGCGACAGAAAAAATGAAACTGGTCAACCCGGTGGATTTTTTTCGCAAGGCGACACCTGTACTCGCAAAGAAGACAATCCTCGTCGCTGACGGCGGTGACTTCGTCGCGACTGGCGCGTACACGCTGCGACCAGGTGGCCCGCTCACCTGGCTTGACCCCGGGGTCTTTGGCACGCTTGGTGTCGGCGCAGGGTTCGCACTGGGCGCCAAGGTGGCGCGCCCCGACCACGACGTCGTGATCCTCTATGGCGACGGCTCGGCAGGTTACAGCATCATGGAGTTCGATACCTTCGTGCGCCACAAGCTGCCGATTGGCGCAATTATCGGCAACGACGCCTGCTGGACGCAGATCTACCGCGACCAGGTAGAGTTTCTGAAAGACGACGTCGCCTGCATGCTCGATTATTCGCACTACGACGAGATCGCCCAAACCTTCGGCGGTAAGGGGATGACGATCTCGAAGCCGGCGCAGATCAAGACCGGGCTGAACGCGCTCAAGAACAGCCTGAAGAAAAAGCAGCCCTTCATTCTGAACGTGCTGATTGGCCGCAGCGAATTCAGGAAGGGTTCCATTTCGATGTAGCGGCGGATCATGATCCGCCCACCCCAGAGGTAATATGACACCGGACCCCAGCACAGTACCCAAACCCTGGCTGAAGCACTACGACAAACATGTGCCTGCAAACCTCGATTACCCGCAGGAAAGCCTGCCCGAACTTTTCGCCAAGAGCTGCGCCGAGAATGCGCACCGCGTCGCCTTACAATTTCTTGGCAGGTCTCTGCGCTACGGCCAGGTCGAAGCATCGGCGACCGCGTTTGCCGCCTACCTCACCGAACAGGGTATCAACAAAGGCGACCGGGTGTTCATGATGCTGCCCAACAGCCCGCATTTTGTGATCGCCTACTATGCCATTCTAAAGCTTGGCGCAGTCGCTGTACCGGCAAGCCCGCTCGACACCCCCACCGAGGCTGCGTACAAATTCAGCAACTCGGGCGCAAAGCTGGTGATCTTTCTCGATCTGCTGTACGACAAGGTGTCACAACTGCTGCAACAAAACCCTAATACCCCGGCGGTTGCTGCTGACGTGAGTGAATACCTGCCTTTTCCCAAGAACCTGCTCTTTCGTCTCAAAAAGAAATCCCTCGGCAGGCCGTTGCCTGACTTCACGCGCGCGAATCTCAGCACGTTTGCGGGTGTGCTGCGCGCATATCGCAATCGGGCCGCAGAGACTGCGCAGATAGCCGCATCAGACACCGCGGTGATCATCTACACCGGCGGTACGACCGGCGTCTCTAAGGGTGTTGTGCTATCGCACCATGCGATGGTGGTGAATATGACGCAGGCCCGCACCTGGGGTGACCTCAGCAAAGATGATGTGGGTCTCTGTGTACTGCCGTTTTTCCATGGCTTCGGTATCAGCATCGGCCTCAACCTGAGCCTGAGCTCGGGCGGCAAGATGGTCCTGATGCCCCGCTGGGATGAGGCGCAGGCAATCCGCCACTTTGAAAAAGATGGTATCACGGTTTTCGCCGGCGTACCCACAATGTACAACGCCATTCTCCACCACAAAAATTTCGCGAAGTTGAAGCGGGCTCGCCTGCGCGGCTGTTTTGTCGGAGCCGCCCCCGTGCCCGAGGCGCTGAAAGCTGCCTTCAGAGAAAAGACCGGCGGCACACTGATTGAAGGTTATGGCCTGACCGAGGCGGTCACAGCAAAATGTGCGAACCCGCTTTATGGCCAAAAGAAAGAGAAGTCGATCGGCATACCCTGGCCCGATACACTGATGGCGATCATCGACGAAAAGACCGGCTCACTCTTACCACCCGGCAAAGAAGGTGAAATTATTCTGCACAGTCCCGACCTGATGAGCGGTTACTGGCAGAACCCCACAGCCACAGCAGCAACAATCAAGGATGGCTGGCTCTATACCGGTGACATTGGCCGCATGGACGAAGACGGCTATTTCAGCATTGTCGATCGTAAGAAAGATCTCATCATCACCGGCGGCTACAACGTTTACCCGGCAGAGATTGAAGATGTCCTATACCAGCATCCCGCAGTGCTCGAGGCCTGCGTGGTGGGGATCAAAGATGACCACCTCGGCGAAGTGGGTCGCGCGTTTGTTGTGACCAAACCCGGTATGGCAGTGACCGCAGATGAGCTGAAGAGCTTTTTGTCTGACCGGCTGATCAAGTACAAGATTCCGAAGCAGTTTGTCTTGAGGGATTCTCTGCCGAAGAGTGCAGTGGGCAAGATTCTGCGCAAAGAGCTCAGGGGTTGATTGTTACTGCGGCAGAACATAGTCGACTGGAGAGACTACTGATCGAGGGTGAGACGGCCTGTATGCGAATGATCGCCGCTTGATTATAAGTCAGGTTTGTCCAGGTCGCGACACCCGCCACGGCCGAGCGTGTAAGTCCTCCTGAATCAGTGCTGCCCAGAGTTCCGGGCGCCGCATTCGGACAGGCAGTTGTGTGAGCGGAAAGCGTAATGGCCTCGGTGAAATCTAAGTCTATCCGACCGTTGGCATCGGTTGCGTAAACGATTTGATTGCCAGGAAAATCAGTACCTATAGTGGCAACGAGATCAGTAAAGGAACTCTTACCTTGCAGTATGCTCGCAGTGATAGCAATTGCCATTGCCCCGCTGGCCATGCTGACTACGTTCGGCTGGATGTTCGATGAGGCTTCGACGACATCAATGTCTTTTTGTGGATCGAATGAAACGGCAATCGTTTGCCCGTCGGTGGTTGAACCGTTCACTGCACTACGAATCTGCCCCTTCAACTGGTATGTTTTTCCTGTTGGATCACCATCTGTCACGATGATATTCCCGAAATCCGTAAAGGTTACCACGCTACCACTGACAGAGCCGACCGTATTGTTGCTGCCGGGTCCCTCAAGAATGAAGCGTAAGTCAGCAGGGTCGGCTGTCCCGGTGATCGTAAATCGCAGTGTCTTGATTTCGAACGGATAACCATCCCGGGAGCCGTTTTCTTTCGCCGTGAATTCCAGAACGGTGAGCGCCTGATTAATATTGTTAGCTTCAGAACTAATCGTCGCCGGCGTTGCCGTCGCGGTCTTCTCGACGAGCCCCGAAGCGATGCCTGCACCCTTACCGCCTTCGGTAAAGGTTACGTCGAGGGGTTTCTGCGCGATACAGCCTGCGGCGAGCAAGAGCACCGTAAGCAAAATCCATCCGCCTTGCCGCAATCTATTCTGCATCAGAAATAGTACCCCACACCCATTCGGGCATTTAACTCTGCCTGTGCACCGCCGGCAAAATGAAAGACAGTCGCCGAGGGCGAAACGATAATCGCCCAGCGCGGGTGCGGTGCGTACTTGAAGATGAAACCGGCCTGCGAAAGAAAATAGAACTGGTCGATCGTCTGCGTCGAAAGCGCCAGCCCGGCAGTCGTGTCGACCGGCTTGCGCGCAAGGCCCGAATAATCGAGCTGGAAGTTGGAGTAGCCGAGACCGAAGCCTGCGAACGGCTCGAGCCTGAACCAGCGCAGGACAAAACTGTAACCCAGCGCCGGTACCAGCTCACCCGCAATGAGCCGCACCGGGACTGCCTGGCCGTCGCGGTTGTAGTCGCGCCTGCCGTAACCACCGTGCAGGCTTACCTGTGCAAAGATCGGCCACTTGTAGCGGCGATTAAAAGCATCGAGCACACTGTGCCGCTGGTAGGTCAGTGCGGCACTAAAATAAGCGAAGTCGGCACTCGACACGGTGGCAGAACTGCTCAGGTTGGTGGCAACTTCAGAAAAGCCAGCAGCGCGCATGCCAAACGCCAGCAATACTGTACGCTTGCCCTTTTCCGGATCATAGTACGTGCCGCCACTGGCCGCGAGTTCTTGCTGCGAAGGCAACGCCTTGGCCATAATTTCACCCAGCTCGAGCGCAATCTTGTTGAACGTCTCAAACATGTTGGCCGAAAGCGGCGCCTCGGTACGAAAGTTGACGAGCATTTGCCCGCTTTCGATTTCATAGACGTTAAGATTCAGACGCAGCCGGTTGCCCGCAACCGAGTATTTGCCGTTCATGACGAGGTCTTGCCGCAGCCACTCGCCCATCTGCAGCGCCGCGGACTTGGTATAGAGATCTTCGTCCTGGATGAAGTTGTTCTTCTGCGTCAGGGCGATGGCTTCATCGTCGGGGTGAAAGAAAAAAAACTGCTCAGCAAGTTTTGATCGGATCGCTTCAGCAAGCGACGGACCGATATAGGCATTGTCAGTGTTGTTACCCTCTTTCACGGGAGTAAGTACAAGCAGGCGCTTGACCGTCGGTGCTGCGGCCAGTGAACCCGAGCATAGGATAAACAGGGCTAGCCGAAAAGGCCGCATACCGTTCAGGGTTGCATTTTTTTCTCTGCGTCAAGCAGATTCATGTTGTCCGAAACTGGTTGCCGTGCTGTTTGCCGACCTCACGCACTGCCATCAAACAGCCTATGGCACCCCGACGTCTGCGCGCGGTATTGTTGAACTTCCTGGGATATTCAGCCTGCATCGTGCTGTGCACGCATCTCGCAGCACAGATTCCCGGGCAGGTTTTTCTCACAGACATTCTGCGCCAGGGCCTGGCAAACCCGTCGGTCACTTTTGCCAGCTCTGCAGAGTCAGTGCCGCCGAAACACTACCCTGTGTACCTGCGCTTCAAAGGTAAACGGTGCAAGACCTGCCGCTTTGAAATCAACAGCGCGTGGATCAACGGCAAGCGCCTCAGGCACGGTAAACTCTCCTGGGAGTTTGAGAGCCTGAGCGGCGAAAAACCCTACCTGCTGAAAATTGACGTCGATGAATTGTGGGATGGAAAGGTGGTACGAAGCCGCGTGCTCTACGGCGACCTGACCACGCAGGCTTTCACCGATGTGATCTCATTAGACCTGGTTGTTCCCTGAAAGATTCAGTGCCGCGAGCGCAAGGTCTTCAATATCCGCAAGCGCCGCCTCGTCACCGCTCAGTTTCCAGATGTGGATTGCCCCTTCGTAAGCGGCAAAGACGCGGCGGGCGGTAAGCAGTGCGCCCTTCTGGTCACACACGATACCGCTGTGCGCGATGTATTCCGCGAGCAGCGCAATCGTCGCCTGCGTCAGCTCGCTGACTTTCTGAATCAGCAGCGGTGATTCGTCACCGATCTGCGCGCGCAGGTTTGCCATGGGGCAGCCGTAGAGCTGCCGCCCGCGCAGCTGCCGCCTGATCAGCTTCACCCACGACGAGAGAAACTGCCGCGGCGTTTCAGACCGCTCGGTGAGGTTGCGTATCAGTGCGAGGTGGTGCCTGCCGTAGAGCGAAAGGTATTCGACTCCGAGCAGCTCCTTCGAGGCAAAGTAGTCGTAGAAGCTCGCCTTCGCGGTACCCGACTCGGCGATAATCTGGTTGATACCGGTTGCGGCATACCCCTGTGCCTCAAACAGCCGGGCGGCAGTCGTGACGATGCGGTCGCGCGCTGAAACTTTCTGTGACAAGGGGGAGCTTGCCCGGTTCTGCTGCTGTTTTCTCTTGACGGCCTGCATCGAATCTCGCGACAGACAGACTTGTCTGTACGGAATGTTTGCCCGGTTGCCACTCGCCGGCAAGCGTTATTCGTGCGACCAGGAGGCACCATGGACACAGCTGCAGAGAATCTCGAATTCGCCGACATCACCGGCAACGCCCGAAGCGTCAGCGACGCGCTCAACAGCAGGCACAGCATACGCCGGTTTGACACGCGGCCAGTTGAAACAGAAAAACTGGAGCAGATATTCCGCACGAGCCTCAGGACCCCGAGCTGGAAGAACTCCCAACCGTGGTCAGTGCACGTCGTGACGGGCGCAAAGCGCAAACGTCTCGCCGAACTCATGACCGCAGCGGCGGTTGCCGGTAACGTGAAACCCGATGTCGCCTGGCCGACTGTCTACCCTGCCGACGCGAAACGCCGCATGTTTGACCTTGGCATGAAGATCTACGGCGTCGCGGGTATCGACCGCAAAGACAAGGCGGCGCGTGACCAGTTCATGGTCGATAATTTCAAATTCTTCGACGCGCCGGTGGCGGTCTTTATAACGAGCAACTTCGAGGTGAACTATTACGTGGGCATTGACATCGGCTGCTACCTGCAGTCGGTCATGCTGCTCGCGCGTGAACACGGCCTCGGCACCTGCCCGCAGGCGGCGCTGTCGGCCACCCCCGACATCGTGCGCGCAGAGCTCGGCATTGCCGAAGACCACAAGGTGCTCGTAGGGCTAAGCCTCGGTTATCCGCTGCCCGACCCCGAGCTCAACCGGTTTCACACGCCGCGTGAGAGTTTTGAAGAAAAAGTGAAGTTTCACCTTTAGCGAAAGGCCTGGTCGTTACTTTTCTGGCAGGCCGTTATCATCGGTCTGCCAGGAAGGGGTTTACAGCTTGTTACAATTCGTTATTTAGCGAATTATAGTTTTATGAAGAAGGAATCGGCACCTGTTGGAAAGGCCGGGCGAGACTACCAGAATTCCTCTGTGTCTGACAGCCCGTTCTTTCGGTGGTTATCCAACCTCGAACAACTGGATTATGCCTTTCAACCTATTGTGCACCCGGTAACGGGGGTAACATACGGGGTCGAAGCCCTGCTGCGCGGAACCACTGGCTTAGGCTTCGCGAGTCCCAAGGATCTTTTTGATTGCGCATTCGAAGAGCGCGCTCTTTTTTTCGTTGATATACGCTTACGCGAAAAGGCCATCGCGAAATTCCGGTCGATTCCTGATCACAGCCAGCTCGTGCTTTTTTACAACTACGACCCGCGCATACTCGAAATGCCTGACTACCGCCCCGGCGTCACTGAGCAGTTGATGGCAAACTCTGACCTGAGTACCGACCAGGTTTGTCTCGAAATCAACGAGAAATACCAGATCAGCTCCCCCGCGACGCTCAACGGATTTGTCCGCAACCTGAAAGGGCGCGGCCTGCGCATTGCACTCGATGACTTCGGCTCAGGCTACGCAGGCTTTGAACTCTTTTACCATTCAGAACCAAATTTCCTGAAGTTTGACCGGTTTCTTATCTCTGGCATACAGTCTGACTCGCGCAAGAAAAGCCTGTGTTCCCACCTCGTGAGTATGTGCAAAATTCAGGGTGTGACGACGATAGCCGAAGGTATCGAAACGGAGGCCGAATTTAGCGTCTGCCGGGCGATTGGCTTCGACCTTGTGCAGGGCTTCTATGTTCACCCGCCCACTACAGAAGCAGGTGCCATCAAATCTCAATACGAAGTTTCAGCACCGCGACAAGACCGAAAGCTGCGCCAAGAAGAAGACGCAGAGCTGGTGCTCAAGAACATGTCGCGCATCGAAACGATCAGCATCGATGACGATGTCAGAACCCTGCTCGATAAGTTCCAGAACCAGGACCAGACCAATTTCTTTCCTGTGCTGGATAGTAATGACTACCCATTGGGCATCATACACGAACGCTCGCTTAAGCAGTACATCTATTCCCCTTTCGGAAAAGAACTGCTTGCCAACCGTTCTATCACGCGGGGATTGCGCAGCTTCGTCACGCCAAACCCGCTGACCGATATCAATACGCCGCAAGACCGCATTCTCGAGATTTTCGTGAGTAACCCCGATTGCGAAGGAGTGATTCTTGTTCAGAACATGAAATACTGTGGGTTTTTGGACGCAAAATCTCTGCTGGGTATCATTAACGAAAAGAAGATCGCGGCAGCACGCGACATTAACCCCCTCACTGGGCTGCCCGGCAACCGGGTGATCGAAGAGTACTTAACTCAGGCAATGGGCGATGGCGATCATTACCACTACTTTGTGTACTTCGACTTCGACCACTTCAAGCCGTTCAATGATCGTTACGGGTTTAGGCAGGGTGACAGGGCGTTAACACTGTTTGCCCAGATCCTCCGTGATTTCACCTCAGATGACGTTGTCGCAGCACATATCGGTGGAGATGATTTTTTTCTGGGGGTTCGCCTGCAGGAAGGCCGATCGCACGATATCACCGATCTTGTGCGACAGATCATCGGGCGGTTTACCGATGAAACAAAACCCTTTTTCACACCCGAAGAACGCTCCCGCGGTTATTTCGTTTCGACGAATCGGGAAAACGAAATCCGCGAGTTCGCATTGCTTTCGGTGAGCGCCGCAGTGATTGAGGCTGCTCCGGAAAATAAGGCTTCTGGGCTGGAGCAGCTATCTGCGCAGCTGGCGCGACTGAAGAAACAGGCGAAGGTTGATCGCACCCGTATCGCCGCGGGCCACCTAGACGGAACAAGGGTTACGCATGGATAGGGTTTCAGCATCGGATTTTCCGGAGAAGCAGCCGCGCAAAAGTGCGGGACGCAGGCAGCGGTTCGCGAGGCACAAGCTCGTTCTGCGTGCGCTCCGCACAGACGACTATGTTTTTATAAGAGAAATAACCGCAAAGGTTTACGAAAATTCGGGTGGCGCCTGGCGACAAGAGCAGTTCGATTCCATGCTGGCAAGATTTCCTGAAGGTCAGCTCTGTATTGAAGATAAGGGCCGCGTTATCGCCTGCGCTTTTTCGCTCGTGGTGGCTTACGACAAATATACTGACTTGCACACTTACGAGCAGATCACCGACCGGGGATTCATTACGAACCATGATCCCGCAGGCGATACCCTCTACGGCGTCGATGTCTTCGTTGACCCGGAATACCGGGGACTTCGGCTTGGCAGGCGTCTGTACGATGCGCGCAAGGAACTTTGCCAGAGCCTGAACCTGCGACGTATTGTCGCAGGCGGTTGGCTACCAGGATACGGTGCCGTCGCCGACCAGATGTCACCCCAGGCGTACATTGAGAAAGTCAAAGAACGAAAGATATATGACCCGGTTCTGACGTTTCAACTCGCCAACGGGTTTCACGTCAGAAAAATTCTTACCAACTATTGGCCTCAGATCGCGCAGAAAGAAAATTACGCTACATTGCTCGAGTGGATCAATATTTATTTTGTCGAAAAAGAGAAGCTGGTCGGCACGACCAAGACGATAGTCCGTGTCGGTGTTGTGCAGTGGCAGATGAGAACGGTGGCTTCTGTCGAAGAATTTCTCAAGCAGGCCGAGTTTTACGTCGATGCCGTATCGGGCTACAAGGCTGATTTCCTTGTGTTTCCGGAGTTATTTAACGCTCCATTGCTGGCACCCTATAACAAGGAAAAGCCGAGTGATGCGATGCGCATGCTTGCTGCGCAAACTGACATGTTGCGCGAGGCCCTGATGAACATGGCAATAGCATACAACATCAATATTGTCGCCGGCAGCATGCCAGAACTGCGCGAGGAAAGCCTGTATAACGTTTCGATTCTTTGCCGCCGTGACGGCACCTGGGACGAGCAGGAAAAAATCCACCTGACACCGAGCGAAGAAGACCATTGGGGATTCAGGGGTGGTAACAGGCTGAACGTGTTTGATACTGATGTTGGTAAGGTCGGTATACTCGTCTGCTACGACGTTGAGTTTCCCGAGTTGCCACGTCTGCTGGCTGAGCGCGGCGTAGACATTCTTTTCGTGCCTTTTTCTACCGACACGCGAAATGCCTACCTAAGAGTGCGGCACTGCGCGATGGCGCGTGCTGTCGAAAATGAGTTTTACGTCGTCATTTCCGGCAGTGTCGGTAACCTGCCCAACGTCGAAAATATGGATATCCAGTATGCACAGTCTGCGGTATTTACCCCGTCTGATATTGCATTTCCCCAGGATGCGGTTGTGGCAGAGGCTGTGGCAAATACAGAGATGACGCTCATTGCCGACCTCAACCTCGAACTTCTGAAAGAACTGAGAACCGAAGGCAGCGTCCGGAACATGCGAGACCGCCGCCGCGACTTATACCGCCTCGTCTGGAATGACACAGAAACCAGAGATAGCTGAACCAAAACGTATTAAAGGAACTACTTAGATGCGGCAGCATCCCGATAGAGCTGGTAAACCTGCGCATAGATGTGCACCCGCTTCGCCGCATCTTGCATGGAGCCAATGCGATCGAGAAATCCGAGCTGCTCTGTCAGCGGCCAGGTTTCCAGAATGGGCGACCCAAGGGCGCAGGCAAGATCGGCTTCAAACGATTCTTCACGCAGCAGCTCGCGTATGGGCCGGCCCGGCGTCACAGGCAGACCTGCTGCGGCCTTGAGACAATTGACCGCCGCGTGGTACTGGGCCCGGTCTTTCTCGCGGAGGGTAAAATGAGGTACGACGGCCAGTGAGGTCTGTGCATCCATAGCTCCCCCTCTTTTGCAGAGACCTTGCGTCAAGCTATCATTTCGTTAAACGACGAAATAATACAAAACACCAAAGTTACCCATTGATTGTTGTCGTGCACATTTCGGGTGGTTGGTGATCCCCGGATTTTTTTTCCGCAGGGCGTTACACGTCATACAGGTAACAGGCAGTTTCTCGCAGCGAACACGGTCCAGTTCACCGCCTTCTTCTTTAGAAAAAGGCTTGTAAACGCAGGCGCAGCGCAATAATGTGACATAATATGCTCGAGTACGCCCTGCCGGTGGCGGCATCTCTCTTCTTCACGCTTTTCCTGCGCCGCCTCGACAAATCGAACGTCAACCTCAAGAAAATCAAGGCTATTGCTGAACGGGCAGAGCGTGAACTGGCGGAGCTCACCCTCAAGAAAAAAGAAGAACTCAAGGATGCGACTGTTCGCTTCGATTCGCTGCTGATCAACGCCGACAAATACCTCGGCATGCTGCACGAAAAGCTGGAGCAGGCGAAGGCCGACCTGACCTCGGTTGAGAGCACGCGGCAGAACCTGCGCGTCATGGACAGCGAACTGCAGTCGCTCGACAACACCACCCGCTCAGTCAAAGACCAGCTGAAATTCATCAACGATTCGCTCGACAAGATCGACCAGCAGCAGAAAAAAATCAAGAAGCTGCAGGAGCATGTCAAACAGGTCGACGACGAAGCAGCCAACATGATCGACGCGTTCCAGGCGGCGCTCAAGGACAAGTCGGGTGAAATTCTCGCGGTGCTCGAGAAAAAGTTTGAAGAGATTACCAACGAAACCCTGCGCATGCAGGGAGAGCTGCGCGACGACCTGATGGCGCGCCACATCGACCTCAAGGGCGAAGTCGAACACAGTTACGAACAGCTCGAGATCGACCTCAAAAAGAGCGCGCAGGATCTCACTCTCAACATCGAACAGCGCATCCAGACGCAGATACAGGCCGTCACCGACCTGCAGGAGCGCATCTTCTCGGCTGAGAAAAATCTCGAAGTCACTATTCCCGACATGATACGGGACATCAAGAATGACCTGCTGCGCGATATGCATGAACAGGCGCAGAAACTCGAGACGCTGAAGCTGACCCTGGGCGGCACCGAAGACACGATGCGCAAGAAGCTGCAGGCTTTCCGCGAAGAGCTGGAGCAACAGCGGTCACTGCTGTTTCACGAGATTGCGGCAGAGGCTGAACGTATACGCGATCAGATATCCAACCTCGACCTCGACGCGCTCGCAAAAAAAGACGAAATCATCAAGTCAGCACGCAACGAAGCACAGAAAATTCAGAAAAATATCGAAGAGTTCAACGACCAGTACAGCCGCGCACGCGAAACACTTTTCCAGGAAGCCTCGCGCCGCGAAAACGAGCTGACCCGCCGCCTCGACGAAATCGAAGACCTGAGCAAAGGTATCACGGCGCAGCTCACACAGAATCGTTCGCGCGGCCTTGAAGAGATGCAGAACGAACTGCAGAAGGCGCTCGGCGAAATCAAGTCGGCCTCGCGCGAACTGTTCAGCGATATTGAAGAAGAAATACTGCGCGAATCGGGTATGCTGCGTGAAAAACTGACGTCGGTGCAGGCTGAAGTTACCCAGATTGTACAGCAGACCGAAGAACGCTGCGAGAATCTTGAAACCAAAGTCGCCGATATTTCGCAGAGCACCGAGAAAGAGTTTGCGAACTACCTCAAAGAACTCAAGAAGGCGGCAGAAAAGGGCCTCACCGACTACCGCGAAGAACTGGGCGAACGCGAGCGCCAGTTCATGCAAAGCCTGACCAGCCTCGACAAAAGCCTGCGCGACAAGATTGCCGATGCCGACCGCCACTTCGAAAGCGCACAGGCGCGGCTTGAAGAAATTGTCAAAGACGCGCGCAACGCGCTACACAAGAACAACCTCGAAATCGAAAAGAACCGCGCCGAGCTGATGCGCGACATGGATTCAGAACTCGAAGACCGCCTGAGCCATGCGCGGCATTTTATCGAAGAAGCGCAGGAAAAATCAGCCAACACGTTCGCCGATGCGCTGTCAAAATTTCGCACCCGTATCGAAGAGAAAGAGAACGAATTCAGCTCAAAAATTGAGCTTAACATCGCGCGCTTTTTCGATATGAAAAAGAGCCTCGAGTCATCACAGGAAAACCTGATCGAGAACCTGCAGTCCGAAAAGCGCCGTATCGAAGCCGAAATGCGCCAGGCGAATGATGCTCAGCTAAAGCTGTTCGACCAGGAACTCAATGAACGCGAGACCCGCCACCGCCAGCAGCTCATTTCGATGGGCTCTGAATCGGTGAGCGACTTCCGTAGCAAGGTCAGCGAGCTGATGGATCGCCTCGTCGAAATGAAGTCTGACACTACGTCGACCTTCCGCGAATTCCAGGAAAACCAGCAGGAAGTATACGCCGCGATCGTTGAAGAAACGCGCGCCACCGGCGAAGAGATTCGCGATCTCAAAGAAGCGCTGCGCGAGCTCAAGGCCGAGGGCATGAGCATTGAGAAGAGCAAACAATCAGCCGAGAACATGCGGGCGCTCATCCGCGAACTCGCGCAGAAGATTGAACAGGCCGAAAGCAAGAACCAGGTGCTCGGCGAAGTTTACCAGCGTGTCGAAGAGCTGAAAGAGATGCGCACCAAGCTCGAAACCGAATTGCTGATGCTCAAAGAAAAGCGCGACAAGGTAGATCGTCTCGAAGAGAGTATCAACTTTGTCCTTTCGATGCAGAACGAAATCGAGGGCAAGTCAATTCAGCTTAAGAAGCTGCAGACTAACCTCGATGAATTCTCTGCACACTACAGCCGGCTCGACGAAGAACGCCGCAAGGCCGACGTGCTGATGCAGAACCTGATCGACGAAAACCGCCTGATCCAGAAGACCATCGACAAGATCGAAGCGCAGGACAAGCACATCGACTCGCTGAACGAGGGTATCGCACAACTCAACGGTTTCTTCCAGCGCGTCGAACAGAGATCGCACCTCTTGAAAGACCAGCTCGATACTATCACCGAGCAGATGATGAGCCTGCACAAGAACGAACAGGAACTGCAGTCGATACAGAGCCGCTTCATGGAGATCGAAGATCTCATGGCAGATATCGAGAAAAAGAAAACGCAGATCATCGCCTTCAACAAGCAGTTCGAAGAGCTGCGCAAGCAGATGTCGAGCAGCGTTCAGCAGATCGAACGCATCGAGCAGAATGCCGAAAGCAAGGTGCGCCAGCTGTCAGAGTTCATGAAGGCACTCGACGACGAGACCGAGAAAAAAGTCACCCTGACGAAAACCCTTTCACCGGCGGGCGTAGGCGACAAAAAAGACATGGTGCGCAAGCTCTCGAACTTCGGCTGGACGGCCGAAGAAATCGCGGCTCGCGTGAATCTCGACATCAACACGATTGAGACAATTCTCTCGATGCCGGGGTGATCGAGCCGCACGGTCGCGGTATCTTTTCGCCGGTACGGCGCACCAACCTTTGCCGACCGCGCTTTGCGGTCGCTGAGAACTGAGAACTTATGATCTCCCTCTCTGAGACAGGCCTGTTTTCTGCCGAACAACTCAAAGTACTGTCGCGCCTCAAGGTCAAAGACGTACGCGACCTGTTCTACTACCTGCCGCGCAAATACATCGATCGCTCACAGCAGCTCGACCTGCGCAATTCGCGTTCGGGCGACCATGTGACAGTGGTCGGCAAGATCATGCATGCCGAAATGAAGTATGCCGGGCGGCGCCGATTCACCATCAAGGTGGAGGCAAACGGTTTCATCGTCTACGCGACGTTCTTTAACGCCGGTGCCTACCTCCAGAAAGTCCTGACCGTCGGAAAAGAAATCGCCTGCTGGGGCAAACTGGAGGTCTTTCGCGGGCGGCTGAGCTTCATGCACCCCGAGTGGGAAATCCTGACGGAAGAAGGCACGAAGCACATGGGGCGTATCGTGCCTATCTACCGCATTACCGAAGCGATGCGGGCAGCCTACCTGACGGTCAAAACCCTGCGCGAGAAAATTGAAGGCTGCCTCACGAGGTACGAGAAGCGTATCGCTGACTACATTCCTGCCGGGCGCCGCAAAGACTGGAACCTGCTCGGAGTTGCAGAAGCCCTGCACAAGATCCATTTTCCGGAGAGCATGGAAGAGACCGAAGAGGCACGCCGGCGCATGGCCTTCGACGAGCTCGTGCTGTTCTCAGTACTCACCGAGGCAAAAAAGGCGGCGGTGCGCAGTATTGCCAAAGCCTTCAGCGTGCAGGTCACGCCGGAGATTCGCTCAGAAATCGACGAACTGGTGCGTGGGCTGCCTTTCGAACTGACCGGCGACCAGCAAAAGGCTGTTGATACCCTGTTCATGAACAGCGCCGCAGCGTACCCGGTTAACCACCTGCTGATGGGCGATGTCGGTAGCGGCAAAACGCTGGTCGCGCTGCTGTTGTCGATGCTCTACATACGCCATGGGCTGCAGGTCGCCTACCTCGCACCGACGGAAATTCTTGCGCGCCAGCACTACCAGACCTTCCTGAACTATCTACCCAAAGGTTCTTTTGAAGGCGTCGAACTGATCATCGGCAAAGATGCCGCGAAGGAGCGCCGCGCGAAACTCGACCGGCTCGCGCGCGGTGAATCTCTGATCGCGATAGGTACGCATGCGCTGATCCAGGACGATATCACTTTCAGGAATCTCGCGCTCATCATCATAGACGAGCAACACCGCTTCGGTGTTGAGCAGCGCGAAAAATTACGCGCAAAGGGTAAAACGCCCGATCTGCTGTCGATGACGGCAACCCCCATACCGCGCACGCTCACACTCGCCTACTACGGTGACCTGGAGCCCATCTACCTGAAGCAGAAGCCAAAGAATCGCCTGAAGATCGACACACGTATCTTCAATGAGATCGAACTCGACCGTATTTATAAGGCCGTGCGTAAATACGTTGAGCAGGGCAGGCAGGTCTACATCATCTACCCGGTGATTGAAGACAGCGACCTGGGCGGTGAGGCAGAAGGAGAAACCCTCGCGGGTAAGTCACCAGTTGAAGGTTCGCGCACCATGGCCGCGCTCATGAGCGACTATGCCACCCTGGAAAAGGAAGTTTTTCCCGATCTGAGACTCGGTCTCTTACACGGCCGCCTCAGCGGCGATGAAAAGGACCGCGCCATGCAGAAGTTCAAAGAGGGATTAATCCAGGTCCTGGTGGCAACTTCCGTAGTCGAAGTCGGTATCGATGTGCCCAACGCAAACGTGATCGTGATTCGCAACCCCGACCGATTTGGGCTATCGCAGCTGCACCAGCTGCGCGGGCGCGTCGGGCGCGGTGAGCACCAGAGCTTTTGCATACTGGTAGCCCCCGATCGCCTCACACACGAGGGACAGGAACGCCTGAACGCGATGGTTCGCACCGACGACGGCTTTGAACTCGCGCAGGTCGACTTTGAACTGCGCGGCGCGGGCGAACTTACCGGCCTGCGCCAGTCAGGTGCATCCGAATTTCACATAGCCGATCTGCGCGTGCACGGAGCGCTGCTCGAAAAGGCAGGTGAGCTCTTACACGAACACCCCGAAATACAGGCACAGTTCGCCTCGATGAAAAACATCCAACAGACCCTCGAGAAGGGCCTGGTTCTCTTTGGGAACTAACTGCCTTTCGCTGCGAGTAGCTCCGCTACCTGCTTTTTGAGCTCTTTGACCTCTTTCGCCATATCACCAAGTTTCTGGTAGGCGGCCCAGTTCTTGACGTACTCACGCATCGGCTGTGCCGGCGACTGCGCATACATCCCTTTTTCCGTAATATCGTTGATCACACCGGCCCGGTGTACCAGGACTACGTCGTCGCAGATGCTCACATGGTCTTTGACCATGGCATCGCCGCTCGCGATCACGCGCTTGCCGGTCTTCGATGAGCCCGCCATTTTCCAGCCTGTGAGCAGAATAGAATGCGCGCCAATCTCGCAGTTGTGCGCCGTGTGGCAGATGTTGTCGCAGATCACATTTTCGTGGAACACAGTGCTACCAAAAGTGGCGCGGTCGATTGCGTTGAGCGCACCGATAGTCACCCGGTCGCCGAGAACAACGTTGCCCGTCTGCGGAATGCGGTAGTGGTTAAAGTCTTCATCCTGGGCATACCCAAAACCTTCTGAGCCAATGACGCTGTTGGGCAGAATGAGGCAGTTCTTGCCGATCTTGCAGTTGAAGCCGATGACACTGCCCGGCTGTATCACCGTGCTGTCCCCGATTTGTGCGCCAAATTCGACCACGACGTGAGCCTGCAGCACGCAGCCCTTACCGATCACTGCGTCGCGCTCGATGACGACGTAAGGGCCAATCTTTGCATCGTCGGGGATCTTGACCGATTCGTGGATAACTGCCGTAGGGTGGATGCGTTCAAAGCCGCTTTCTGTGTACTCGCGGTCAGTGTACTTCTGGCGCATCAGGGCATACGACACACCCGGGTTTTCGCTGGCGATAATGGCCGTCGCGGACTGTGCTGGCAACTTTTCAGCTTCCTTAAAATGGATGACCATGGCAGCCGGCTTACGTGCCAGCGTCTCAGCCACCAGCTTCGCATCGCTCACGAACACCAGATCACCTGGCCCACACTCTTCTGTTCCGGAGATTTTCTGAATAGTGGTCGATTCGCCACTCACAAGGCCGCGAAGCCTGAATCCCTGCGCGCATTCTGCCGCAATTTCACCCGCGGTCTTGTTCATTGTTTGTTTCACGGGTCACGATGACAAAGTGTGACCTGTTGACTGTCAAAGTATTCGACGCCCTGTGTCAAACGGGCAGAATGCCGCAATGGCCAAAGAAGAGGCAATCAGCGTCAACGGAATCATCAAGAAGGCTCTGCCTAACGCGATGTTTCTGGTCGAGCTTGAAAATGGTCATGAGATACTCGGCCACATTTCGGGCAAGATGCGCAAGCACTACATCCGTATTAACCCAGGCGACAAAGTATCTGTTGAGCTTTCACCTTACGATCTGACACGCGGGCGAATCACTTACCGCGTTGCTTAAGGGCCTTCCTCGCCCGGTTTGCTCCCTACCTCGGCTAAGAGATTTTAAGAAGAGCGGCGCAGCCATTCCGCATATGCATGCGCATAGTCTGAACTCTTGCCAGCTCCCATAAAAACTGCCGCGTTACGGCCCGTTATCCACGCACCGGCCGTCTGCTGGTAATCTGTCGCGCCTGAAACAAAAGTATAGGGGGGATTTCTGAAGTGTGCAAATCTTTCTTCCGTCAGCGGGTAGTCGGCCGCCCTGTCACCCGAGGCATAGATAGGTAGAACGAAGAGCGAGTGCCTGTCAGCATAACGCCGCAGTACGACATCAAACTCCGCAAAAAAATGGTTAAAGCGGCTCAGGCGGTGTGGCTCCCAGAAGATGAGTAAGCGGTCATACCGTGCCGCCAATGCCGAAAGCGTCGCATCCACCTCGTGGGGATGGTGCGCATAGTCGTCAATTACTACGAGATTTTTTTCGGGAAAAGTAGCGATCGTCTGCATACGGCGGTTCACGCCAGCAAAGTCCCGCAGCACTCCGGCAACGGTCGCCTCGTCGATACCCAGGCGCAGCGCGAGCTGCAGCACAAGCGTCGCATTCAGAAGGTTGTGCGCTCCCGCCAGCCCTACAGGGAATTTTCTTTCATCTTGAATGATCGCATGCGCCACCGGGTCGACCGCGATTTTCTGCCAGTGGTTCTTCTCTTCGACTTCCAGTTGTGCCAGCAGCTCCTGCGGGCATTCTTTTGACAAATGAATCCAACCGCCCTGCGCACGGGCAGTACGCACGAACGCCAGGAAATCCTGCGTCAGCGCAGCAAGGCTTGCGTGTACATCGGTATGATCGAGATCAATGTTTGTCACCATCGCCACGCTGGTTTCAATCGACAGGAAGCTACGATCCGATTCGTCGGCTTCAATCACGAGCAGCGGCTTGCCCTGCAGCGTACCGTGGCCCTCACGATAGTTCGAATTCCATTCGGGCACTGTGCCACCGATCAGTGCCGTTGGGTCGAAACCCGCGCGTTCGAGCAGGCGCGCCGTCCATGCGCTGGTGGTGGTTTTGCCGTGACAGCCGGCAATCGCAATGGTAAAATAATGGCGCGTGATCAGGTTCAGCAGCTGGTGGCGTGATTCACATGCCATACCGCTGCGCTCTGCAAATGAGCGCTCGGGGTCTTCGGGCCTGATCGCTGTCGAATAGAAAACGTGCGATGCCGCGGGTATGCGTCCAGGCTGCGAGCCTACCCACGTGGTCATGCCCTTATCCGCGAGCTTGCGCAGGTACGGTGAATCGTTCTGGTCAGAAGCTGTCACGTCGGCGCCCATGCGCTGCGCCAGCAGGGCAAGACCGCTCATTCCCACGCCGCCGGCGCCGATAATGTGAATCTTTTGTGGAACCAAATTACCTTACCGGGTGACTATTGCCACGCTTCAAGAATACAGCCATACCGGTCACCGGTATACCGCGCGGTTGTGGTTGCAAAGAGCCCCTTGACGGTGACCGTGCGCTTTTCCTTGTCGAGCGTGAATGATTGTATCGGCACCCACTGCCGGGCAAAGTTGTGGCATTGCTCCTCTGTACCTTCGGTCACGAAGTAGCACGAACAGAATTCTTTGCTGTAGAACGATGAAATAATGCGGGGAAAAGCTGCTGTATGCCGGTAGTTCACCGCAAGAAAGAGCACGACTCCCAACAGAGCAAGCCCCAAAAGTTGCAGGATTCTCCTGGTAATCTTGCGCATCATGGTGTCCTCTCGAGAATGTTCTTCAGCAGGCCGAGATAACGGTTTTTGTTGAAGCTCGTATCCCGGTCGTCTGCAAGGCGCACCGCGACCATATCGAGCGACGGGATGACATACAAGGACTGCCCCCAATGCCCCAGCGCTGCAAAAGTATCTGCAGGCGCATCAGGCCACGGCGGCTGTTGTCCGCGTTCGGGAATTCCCACGTTAATGTACCACTGCGCACCCGGATTGTCTTTTGCGTCTTCGGGGTTGAGCTCGGTTGTGTAATACGCAGGTGCCATCGTCGTTGTATAGCGCACCCACCTTTCCGGCAGAATGCGCCGCCCCTGCCAGACTCCGTCGTGCAGGTAGAGATAACCAAAACGTGCGAGGTCGCGCGCAGTCGTATATAAATACGATGAGCCGACCGGCGTGCCCGCACCGTCGCGCTCGAAGGTCGTGTAACGCATGCCGATAGACTTGAACAGGCGATTGAATACCAGGTCCTCAAACTTGTCAGCCGGTTGCTTGGGGTCAACGGGCACATTATACGCGTTGCGGACCAGCGCTGTCAGGATGTTGGTCGTACCGCTCGAATAATACCAATGCGTACCAGGAAGGTATGACAGATCCTGCGACGCGGCAAAAGCAGCCATATCGTTTCGTCCGCGGGTATAGAGCATCGCTATCACCGATGACTTCAGGGGCGAGCTTTCATAACCTTCAGACCAGTAAAGCCCGGGACTCATGCGCAGCAGGTGGTCAACGAGAATTGCTTCTTTACCCTTCCCCGAAAGTGCGGGGTAGTACTTTGCCGCGCTGTCTTCGACACGAATTTTGCCGTCCGCAACCGCCATGCCGGTCAGCGTGTTGACGAAACTTTTCGTGACCGACCAGACGAGGTGCTTGCGGTTGCGGTGAAATTCGCGGCCATACTTTTCAAAGACGATGTTACCGCCGCGGATGATCAGAAAGGCGTCGGTGCGTATGCCCAGCCTGGTTTTTTCGTCGATCTTTTCGGGAAACAGGTACTGTTCGAGGTTACGCAGTTTTTCGCGGTTAATGCCGGCTTTTTCTGCCGATAGTTCGCTCCATTCAGCGCCAGGATAGCTGTTGGTACGCGCCTGCTGCTCGAAGGTAGCTGGCAGCGCTTCGCGCACCTGCGCGGGGGCCAGCAACTTCTTGCTGCAGGCCATCACCAGCAAAAATAGCAGCGGCGACAGATGGAACTTTCTCACGCTGCCAGACTTGGGCACTTCACTGTTTCTGCAATTTATTTTGCTTTACTTTCATCCACAACCGGGTCGACGACGCCACAGGGCTTTAAGGTCACTTTTTGTTGCTATACTCGGTCAGTTCGGCAATCAGTGAATCCATGGCTGTCTGCGCTGGCGAAGCTTCCGGTTGCCTGGGAGAGCCTGGTGCCTCAGCCTCAGGCCGCTGCTTTGGCCAGGCCAATCGCTGCGTCGCCCTCGCGCGTATTTTCAGTGAATAGCCGTAACGCGCCTGTATCTTCTTTTCCACAACCGACGCGACCAGCATAAGCTCGTTGGCAAAGGTGTTGTGATCGCAATGCACCAGCAGCGTAGTGCTGCTGAACTCAGCCGGCTGAGAATGCTGCGCCAGCAGGGGATTTACCAGTTCTGCCCAGTCGTCGCGTAAGCGCGCCAGCAGGTACTCCTGCTCTGCCTGCGATGCCTGCGCGGGGTGCACCACGCGCAGCATCTCGATCCAGTCGCGATTGCGCAGACGCTCCGCCTGCCGCTCAAGCTCATCTTTGGGTGCACTGCGACGGAACAGGGGGCGAAGAGGACGCATAGCGAACGGCGGCGGCTATTGGCCAGTGCCGCCGGTTCTGAGTACAAATTTCCGGGTATACTGCTTTTCGGCGTTTGTTGCCTTCAGCGGCAGCGCATGGTTACGCACTTCGGTAAAAAGCGGGACCATGTCTGCATAGTGCGGCGATTCCGCATTGCCTGAGACGCCCATGTGGAGGATAAGTTGTGCGGGTTCTTCAGCAGAGAAATCGACCACAAAGCGCATGGCCGGTATCAGCCAGACATTGTGCGAATCGCCCCACAGGTTGCCCGCCTGGTTGAGCGTGTGAAGATCGCCACCCGCAGGCTGCGGGCCGCGGTTGAAATAGAATGAAAAATAACCTGCTTTCTTCGTGAACTGGTGCTGCCAGTAGTACTGGTGTATTTTGCCCCAGGACCACTGGTCACGCGCCTTGCCCATCTGCTTTTCGCAGTCGGCGATAGCGCCCGCGAGCGCCGCGGCGAAAATCATCGCCTTGGTTTCCTGCTTTTCCGGTGTCTGCGTGTTATCCCAGAACGGGCTGTCGGCGCGTGCCAGCAAGTGGTCCTGCACCGCATTGTAGGAGCGTTTGTTGAGCCCCTGGAAGTTTTCCCACAGCGGGGATCCATGACCGTCCAGTTCATCAGCAAATGCCAGCACCGCCATTGCTGAGACGAAGTTCTCATACACGGCAGCGGCAGCAGAATCTTTGTTGAGACTACCATCAAAATCTTTCAGGAGGGAAAGAGCTTCTTCAGCACGACTTCTATCAGCCGGCGGCAGCAGCTCGATCGCCGCCTTCAGCTCAGCAAAAAATTCGCGCGAGAAGAGCAGCTCACGGGTTTTGCGCGCAGTATGTGAAACCACATCACCCTGAAATTTTGCCATGTCTTCTGCAGTGTGCTGCTTACCTGCAGCCAGAAGTTCTTTCGCGCGGTCGGCACGATCAGCACCATACCATGAAGATGACACCCAAAGCTCGCTTGAGTCATCCCAGATGCGGTGGTTAGCGGTCGCCCAGTAACCGTCTTTGGGATTCAGTACCGAAGGATTCTCGGAGGATGCATAATATCCCTGCCATTCATCTTCACCAGTCCAGCCGATGCGGGGAAACAGGCCACTGGCCCCCTGCCGTGCGGGGTACCTTCCTGTTGCCAGCCAGCCAATGTTCTTCTCGTCGGCATAGACGACGTTGAGATAGATGCCGGTCACCTTATCGAGAGCCAGTCGTGCATCGCGCATCGTCTTGGCCGACGCCATGGCAAAAATACCTTCGAGGGTCGTTTCATTCGCACCGACCGAGGTCTTGTAGGCGAGCCCATAGTCGCTGCGCAGCCCCAATGCCAGATGCTTATCAGGAAAATTGTTCAACAGTGCTTCGTTCAACAGCACGCCGTGGCGGGTACGGATTTTCCTGAACTTACGCGGTTCAGACCAGCGCACCTGTATTTCTTCTTCACTCGTAGCCGCGTCGACCCACTGGCCTTTGTAAAGGTACTGCTGTTTGCCCCCCTGCTCACGCAGCTGCTCAAGAAAGATGTCCTGGTTGTCGGCCATGACCATCGTCGCGCCCCAGGCGATGGTGCCGTTGGTACCGAGCGCCACGACCGGGGTTCCGGGCAGCGCAACACCCGCAGCGCGGTACTCGGGGCATTCGAGGTTCATCATGTACCAGAGCGCCGGCACCGACATCTGCAGGTGCGTGTCATTCGCGAGCAACGACTTGCCGTTCTTTGCGCGGCTGGGAGCAACAATCCAGTTATTTGATGCAGGCAATGAAGGAATCAGTGCCTGCCAGCGCGACGCAGCGTCGTGCAGCGCAGCACCGAGTACCGGTTCATTCGCCGAAATCTTTTTCCAATCGAGATCTTTCAGGTGCGCGGCTTCTTCAAACGGCAGGGGTTCATTTTCATAAACCGGAAACAGCCATGTCGCTTTTTCTACGCCGAGTTTCGCGGCCAGCTTCAGAAAAGTCAGTTCTTCGACGTGGTTACTGGCAAGCAGAAAGGAAAACAACTGGTAGAGAGCGAGTGAATCCTGCGGTTGCCATTCTTCGGTACCTATCGAAAGGATCAGGTACTCAGCCTGTGTCTTTGGATACGCACGCCGTTTCGCATTCACGCCGGCAGCATAAGCTTTCAGCAGCGCCTGCATTTTGGGCGACAGGCGCTCAAAGTTCCGGCGCGTCAAGGTAGCAAAGGACAGCGACCGCATGTACATGTCGACGCCCACGGTCTCTTTACCGAGAACCTCAGACAGCCGGCCATAGGCCATACGCTTCAGAAATTCGATCTGGAAGTCGCGGTCTGACGCCATGGCGAAGCCCGCGCCAAAAGCCATGTCGTTGAGGTTCTGTGCTTTTATGTGTGGCACACCGAGACTGTCGCGGCGTATTTCGACGTCAGCTGTCAGCCCCTGAACCGTGAGTACTCCCTCTTCGGGCACAAGGCTACCCGACAGCCGGGCGCGCAACCAGATATAACCGCCGGCAATGAGGATGATAAAGACCAGGGCCGCCCATAGACCATAACGCCGGCGCGGGCGAATGAGTTCAGCCGAAGGCGCGACTTTCGCCGGTACTGCCTCGCGCTGCTTGTCTTCGCCGGCCTGCGTGGCCTCAAAGAGCGCGCTGAGCTCGGCCTCTGATGTGGGGTCACCCTGCTTGAGCCGTGCCGAGGTGGTCAGGCCCGCATCTTTTCTGGCGGAGGGTTTCTTTTTTGCGGGAGTGCGTTTTTTGTTGGTCGGTTTACCCGGTGCTTTCTTGCGCGCCATCGTCGGGAGTGCGTAACCGAAAGTCAGATTGGCAACTCAATTTCAAATGCCACGAGATCGGTCGCGTTACCCTCGCCGGCAAGAAAATTCTGCAGGGTCGTGCAGCGTATCTTTCCGTGGTGCATGTAGACGATCTTGTCGACCAGCGTCAGCCCCAGGCCATATTCGAGGGTCCGGTACTGCTCACGCACGACGCGTGAAATACGAAAGAAGGGTTCAAAAACCAGCTTGCGGTATTCTTCGGGAATTCCCTGCACATAGTGTGTGTCCGCACGCAAGGGTTCGTTGAGAACCGTGACCAGCACCCGGGTAAACTTGTATTCGATCAGGACGGTGATGGTCGATTCATCTTCAGAGAATTTGAGCGCGTTGATCAGAAGCTCGCGCAGCGCCTTGCGCATGAACTCCCAGTTCATCTTGAGTACCTCGCCCGAAAACCGGGGCGGCAGTTCGCTGAGCACGACCACGTGCCGGCGAATCTCGATCACGGGGTTCAGTTCAAAGATCAGGTCGCTGACTATCTTGTGGAACTCGCCGAGCGAAACATCGTGCAGGACGAGATCCTGCGAGACGAGCAGGTGCAGCTCTGAGAACATCTCGATCATCGCGTTCACTGCGTCCTGGTTATCGTTGATAAGATCGAGAATATCTTTTGGTACGAGGTAGTTCTGCCTGTCTTCGGTGAGCTGTGCTCCGCCAAGCATCGAGACGAGCGTCGTCAGCGAACCCACGCCACGGCCCTGCGAGAATGATGTGAACATGTTTCCGAAGAGGGCTCGCGCGAACTTGTCGTTCTGCCGCCGCACCAGCTGGTCGGCAACCTGGCGGCTCGCAAGCCGCTTTTCATAGTACTCTGCCCGTTCGCGTTCCGCAATACGTGCCATCGTCTCTGACTGCGAACGCGAAAAAGCACGGCCGATAACTTCGTCGAGTTCCTGGCTCTGCACGGGCTTGAGAAGGTAGTCGTAGGCACCCAGGCGCATGGTCTCGATGACGTTCCCGATGGCAGAATCACCCGTGAGCATCACGACCACCGGAGGGTGCGGGGTTTCTTTCAGGCGCCGCAGGACATCAACTCCCGAGAGTTCTCCCGGCAGGTTGATGTCGCAGAGCACTACTTCGTGACCGACTTTCTGGAATGCGTCGAGCGCCTCCTGTGCGGTGGCAACCACCGTCAGGGAATAGGGCATCGATGAAAGCATACGCTCGATGAGCGCCTGCTGTACGGGATCATCTTCAACCAGAAGCAGGGGTTTTTTCTTCAGCATCGCCGGTGGCTCATGCTTAGTGTCGGCAGAAAGGGGGGGTATTCTGTATCGGCGCGCGCAGAATGTAACGCCTGAGCGCAGCCCCTGGGGGGCAGCTGCCCGGGGCGCGAATTAGACGATATGGATATCGACGCGTTTGCCGCCGACATTGCCTGCATTCTGCAGTTCAATTTCGTACTTGCCTACAGCAAGCTGCGAAAACCACGCGAAGTCGTCGCGCAGCGGCATCGACTGCAACAGCCTGCCCTGCCGGCGCAGATTGATGAACTTTGGCCGCGGCCGGTAGTTCTGCAGCTTCACGGTGAGCATCACGGTATCGGCACCGTCTTTGACAACCTGGTACACCAGGTCACCCTGGTTTGCCTCGCTCGTCATAAACTGCAGCGCACCTGTCGGGTTACCGACCTGTGCCGAAGCCTGGTCTGAGCCTGAACGCACGGCCACCATGTCATCGGGATTCGTGATATTGTACAGATCGCGTATGTGCCCGGCTATCAGGCGCAGGCCATCGCGCAGCAGAATGACAATCGTCGATTCACCTTCCTGCGGAGCTTCGGCATAAATGCGGTTCATCACGATTTGCTTGAGGTATACCGGGGTCGGCACCATCGGCTTTTCACCCCAGGTAAAGAGAAATGCGAGGGTATCCTGAAAGAGGGCAAAATCTGCCGGGCTGGCCTTAATCGCATTCCAGATGCGGCTCGCCTGCAGGTCTTTTTCGATAGCGCGTGGGTCTTCGACACTGAAGAATTTCTCGGCGATTTCGACCACGTCGTGCAGCGCCACCTGGTAACTGGCAGGTTGCGCAGTGGCCTGGTGCCGCTTATTGATCGCCACCATGGTCTCGAACTGCACGAGCATCTCGAGGGCCGAAAGGTTCTCCGCAGCCTGCTGGATTGCCTGCGGCTGTTGATCTTCGTCGAGGTACAGCCTCAGCAGGCCGGAATATTCCGCCGGCGTCAGCTTCTCCAGATTCTTACGTTGTTTTTTTTTTGTATCCACAAGCACCACCCGGCAAGGGTACAGCTGCCCCCTGCTTCGTTTCTTTTATAGACGACGGCGGGGGTGGACACTTTACGACAAGAAAAAGAGGGATTTATGCTCCGGCTCATCACCATCTCTATCAGCCACTATGTCGAAAAGGTCAAATGGGCACTCGAGCTGAGCGGCATTCCGTATAAAGAAGAAAGCCACATTCCCGGCCTGCACGCAACTGTAACCCTCTGGCATACCCGGGGCAGGCACCGCTCAACCCCGGTGCTGCTGGACGGCGAACAGGTGGTACCTGATTCGACGGCGATACTGCAGCACCTCGCCGGCAGGTACCAGCAGCACTGGTTATACCCCAATCGCCAGGCCCTTGAGCTCGAAGAGCGCTTTGATGCCGCGGTGGGACCTCATACGCGCCGGTTCATTTACCGCCAGTTGTTCGATGCGCGCCTGTCACTACCGCAGCTTTTTTCGCAGCCGGTAGTTCCCGCCTGGCAGGCGGCACTACTACCGGCTATTGCTCCTATGCTGCAGGCAGCAATGACGCGTGATATGCAGATTACGCACAGCGAGGCCGATCGCTCGCGTGAAATTTTCGAAGCGGAGTTCGATTTCGTCGCAGGCCTGCTCAGCGATGGCAGACCTTTTCTCTGTGGTAACGCGATTTCTGCCGCGGACATCACCTTCGCAGCGTTGGCTGCCCCCGTGTTGCTGCCCGAAGAGTACGGGGCAAAATTACCAGACATGCGTGACTTGCCCGCAGCACAAAAGCTACATGAAATTGTCGAAAACTATCGTCGCACGCCTGCAGGCAAATTTGTCCTACGCCTGTACCAGGAACACCGCAGAACCCTGTAGAACGCGACGAAAACTATTGACAGAGGCCGTGAAAAAAACGCCGTCACTCATGGCCCGCGAAAAAGAGTCCCCGTCTTCTGATTCGTACTACATCGTCATCCGCGGCAAGAAATACGACCGCCGTATGGTCGAACTTGCTAATGGCCTGACGCAGGGCCGCGGCGACGGGCGCATCTCTATCAACGACGCGAGAAATTTGCTGCGCGTTGTAAAAGATGCCAACAATTACTCCGACACAGAAAAGCTCACGATGGAGTATATCCGCAGGAACTATAAATTCACCAAAGAGGCCGACGAATTTTTCCGCACCGAAATCCGCAAGTGGGCTGCAGGCAAAAAGGGCAGGAAAAAATCCGCACCCGCGCAGGCGAAGTCCGCCGCCCCCGTTGCGCCAGCACCAGCAGCGCTCGTCACAGAACCCGCCGCGGTAAGCACACCAGCAGCATCGGCGAAAAAACCCTCGGCGTGGAAAGAGATACTGCTGGCACTGGTTCTGCTCATCGCGCTCGCGGCGCTGTTTTATTTTATTGTGTACAGAAGCGGTTGCGCAACCTCCAAACAGGATGCAGCCGCGCCCACCGTTGCAGCTCCCCCGGTGACTGCAACGCCGGCCCCGCAGGCGACTGCACCAGCAGAAACTGCCGCACCCGCTGCTTCGGCCGATTTGCGCGAGTTTGTTTCAGCTCAGAAACTCGCCTTCCGCGCGGAAAAAACCGAACTCACCTCAGCTTCGGGGCCCGTGCTTGACGCACTGGCTGAAAGACTCAAGAAAGAGAATGCGCGCATTCGCGTGACCGGTCACAGCTGCGCGCTGGGCCCAAAATCGATTAACCAGGAAATTTCTGAAAAGCGTGCGCAGGTAGTCAAAGACGCTCTGGTGAGCCGCGGTGTTGCGGCCGAAAGAATTGAAACGCGGGGCGCAGCAGACAGCGAACCGGTGGGCGATAACCGTACGGTTGCAGGCCGTGTTGCCTCGCGCCGTGTGACCTTCAGTATCATTCCGTAAAAAAATCTCTATCAGGAAAGGTAAACCATGAAACGCATCTCGCAGATTCTCGCGTGCCTGCTGCTGACCGGCATCATCGCACAGGCGCCGCTCGTAGCCGATACCGGCCAGCCGGCGGCAACTGAAATGCAGGCAGCCGCCAGCCACGGTGGTGGCCATGCCGCCGCTGACCCGCAGAAAGAACTCGGCAAACAGCTTTCGATCTGGACGGTAATCCCGTTTGTGATTATCCTGCTCGCGATTGCTGTACTACCGCTCGTGATACCGCACCTATGGGAATCTAACCTTGTGAAAGCGGTGATCAGCGCGCTGCTCGCGCTCATCATGGGAGCTTACCTCGTTTCGCTGGGATACCTCGGGATTGAGGTTATCGTCGAAACGCTGAAAGAGTACTATGCCTTCATCACGCTGCTGATCGCACTCTTCACCATTTCGGGTGGAATTTTTATCGAGGGTGACCTGAAGGCGACGCCGCTCACGAATACCATTATCCTGGGCATCGGCTCTGTGCTGGCGAGCTTCATCGGCACCACTGGCGCGTCGGTACTGCTGATTCGCCCGTTGATTCGTACCAACAAAGAGCGCCACAAGACAACGCATATCTTCGTGTTCTTCATCCTGCTGGTCTCCAACGTGGGCGGTGTGCTGCTGCCGGTGGGAGATCCCCCCCTGTTCATGGGTTACCTCTACGGTGTGCCTTTCTTCTGGACTCTCATCAAACTCTGGCCGATCTGGCTGACTGCGGTTGCAGCACTGCTGATCGTCTTTTTCATCTGGGATACCATCGCCTACAAGGCAGAGAAACGCACCGACATTCGTAACGACGATGCACACCAGACCCGCATACGCGTACAGGGCGCGCACAACTTCCTGCTCATTCTCGGCGTTCTGCTCGCGGTGGTCTTTCTGAAAGACTACAGGACAGACCACGGCGTACTGGCAATGGGCTGGCTGCAACAGCCGGTGATGATGGCGCTGGCGATGCTCTCTTTCTCACTCGACTACATGGATCGCACGCGCAAGCGCAAGAAACATGAAGAAGACCTGATCCAGCGCATTCGCACAGAAGGCAAAGTGGATGATACCGTCCTGCGCTCTTTGTCGCATTACCACCCGATTACTCCCCGCGACCGCAACCACTTTGGTTTTGCGCCGATCATTGAAGTCGCAGCCCTTTTCATCGGTATCTTCATCACAATGATTCCTGCGCTGTGCATACTCAAGGCGCGTGGCGCCGAAACCGGCGTCACACAGCCGTGGCAGTTCTACTGGATCACGGGTGGTTTGAGCTCGTTCCTCGATAACGCTCCTTCGTATGCAACCTTCTTTGCCCTGGGACAAGGTCTGACTTCATCGATGGGTGCTGCGGCGGGTGAGGTCGTGAAGGCGACAACAGGCGCTATCAGCGAAGCCATACTCGTCGGTATCTCGGTGGGTGCGGTCTTTTTCGGTGCCAACACCTATATCGGTAACGCTCCGAACTTCATGGTAAAGGCAATGTGCGAAGAATCGAAGATCAAGATGCCTTCGTTCTTTGGCTACATGGCCTACACGACGCTGATTCTTGTGCCAGTCCTGGCGCTGATCGCGGCGATCTATATCTGACCTGCAGTTTTTGCACGGGCGATATGCTGCGATGGGCGCGGCATATCGCTTTACGGGCGATAGCGGCTGACATGTTAGCCTCATGAGCAATCGTTTCTTTGGCCTCTCTTATTCGATGTGGACAGAGCAGGCGCGCTGGGCGCTGGATCATCACGTCATACGCTACCGTTATTTTGAACATGTGCCAATGATCACAACGCCGATTCTGCGACTGGCCTCAGGCAAGCTCACGGGCCCGGTCAGTGCGCCGATCCTGGTGGCCAACGGCCGGGCATTCACTGAGTCGTGGGATATCGTCGCGTACGCCGACCGTGAAGGCCACCGCGAGAAGCTGATTCCACTCGACATGGTCGACGAGGTCCGGGCGTGGCATGACCTGTGTGACATCGCGCGCAAGTCAAACCGCATCATTGCCACCGATGCCACAGCGCATAATGAAGATGCAAAGCGCGACAGCCTGCCCGATTTTTTTCCCGAGTTCACAAAAAACGTGCTGACTCCCCTGGCTGACCTGGGTGTTGCATACCTGGGCATGAAATATGATTTTCGCCACGCAATTATTGCCGAAGAAAAGAAAAAGGTTCGCGAAGTGCTCAACCAGGTACGCAAGGCACTCGGCAATAGGAAATTTATCTTCGACAATTTCACGTACGCAGATATCACCATAGCAGCGACCCTGCAATTCGTGCGCCCGGTGGGTGATCACTATATCAAGTTGAAGCCGGCACAGCGCGAGGTCTTTACGCAAAAAGACCTCGCAAACGAGTTCGCCGACCTGCTCGAATGGCGTGACAGGCTCTACAAAGACAAGAGGGGCGAATCTCACCTGCTCTGAGAATTTTATTTGCCGCGGCAGTCTTACTGCTCGCGGCTGCAACTCATGCCGTCAGCGAGGTCTGGCATGGCAGCCAGGCGCGGCGCAAAACCCCGGTTCATTCAGACCTGAAACTTTACCATCCCAGAATCACCCCTGAATTTCTGTCGAGCTTCAAACCAACTCCGCTCGATTTTGAAATGGGGTGGGTCATCGTCGATGAAAGCGCGCGCAAGTATCCCGACCGTATCACTGCGGCTGACCTGAAGAAGACGGATCCTGCCAGGCCTGAACCACTCCCGAAGGACAAGCGCCCGCGCATCACCAACCGCGGCGAGTTTCTCTGGTCTGAAGGCCCCAATGACCTTGCGACAGGCAAGAACAACGAGGGGCTTGCCTTTGTACTGGCGAACGACATGGACCGTGCCCGGGAAATTTTTGAGGAACTGCGGCAAAACGAACCGCAGTTTTTTCCGGGGCGGTTCAACCTCGGCAGGGTGTACCTCTATTTCAAGCAGCACCGTGAGGCAATCGCCGAATTCGAAAAATGTATCGCGCTGGTGCCGCAGTACAGCAAGAACTACTACTACCTGGGTAAAAGTTATGAACTGGCGGCGCAGCGCGATGCTGCGGACTACAACTACCTGCGCGCGTACAGGTACGACATCTACAACCTCGAATCGCTGGTCGCCCTCGGCGACTCATTGCTCGAGCAAAAGCGGACCGTCGAGGCGCTCAATGTCTTCAAGCATTGCCTGAAACAGGATTCAGGGTTTAATGATGCACTCATCGGCATGGGCAAAGTGGCTTATACGATGAAGAAATACTACGATGCGACTCTGTGGTTTCGCAGCGTCAACACCCAGGTCGGATATAAGAAGGAACTGCATTTCTACTATGGCGAATCGGCCTTCTATTCGCAGGATTACCAGACGGCGGCGCGGCAGTACCAGGCGATGCTGAACTTTCCGCAGGACGCAATCTACTCCAAAGTTTCGCTGGTCAGAATGAGAAAACGACTGGAACAGACGAAACGCCTTTTGAACCAGACAGTCGACCAATAACCATGAGACCGATAAAAAAGCTCCTTATCGCCAACCGGGGCGAAATCGCCCGCCGCATCATGCGCACTGCACGTGCCATGGGCATCAGCTGCGTGGCCATATACGAACAGGAAGACCACGATGCGCTCTACGTGCGCGAAGCTGATGCTGCCTACCTGCTGCACGACGGCTACCTCGACCAGGACCGCATTCTGGAAATCTGTGGCGCAGAAAAAGTCGACGCCATCCACCCGGGATACGGATTCCTCTCAGAAAATTCCGCGTTTGTCCGCCGTGTAGAGCAGGCCGGCGTTACCTTCATTGGTCCCTCTGCCGATGCAATGGATCGCATGGGCGAAAAGACGAGCGCGCGTGCCGAGGCTCGGGCAGCCAGCGTGCCACTGCTACCAGGCGAAGAGCTGGATGACGGGGCCTCTCTCGATTCGCCAGGGCGCCGCAAGCTGGTTGAAAAAATAGGATTACCTGTGGTACTCAAGGCATCCGCCGGCGGTGGCGGCAAGGCGCAGGCAATTATTGAAGAAATGTCTGAAGTCGATGCTGCCTTCGACAAGGTACTGCGCGAGGCCGAACGCCTGTACCGCAGCCGCTCGCTCGTAGCCGAGCGTTACCTGGCAAAGGCGCGTCATATCGAAGTGCAGGTTCTCGGTAATGCAGCGTGCAGGAACTTCAGCCTCTTTGACCGCGACTGCAGTGCACAGCGCAATAACCAGAAGATTATTGAAGAAGCACCCGCACCAGGTGTACCTGATAGCATCCGCGCGGAGCTGCACGCTTCGGCGATCAGGCTCGCAGATCATGTCGGCTACAGCAATGCCGGTACGATGGAGTACCTCTACGACAGCAATCGGCAGGAATTCTACTTTCTCGAGATGAATACGCGTCTTCAGGTTGAGCACACGGTAACAGAAATGGTGACCGGCCTCGATCTTGTGCGCGAACAGATTCTGATTGCCCAGGGCGCAGTGACCGACTACAGTGCGGTTTCCTGCACCGGCCATTCACTGCAGGCTCGCGTCTGTGCCGAAAAGAGCGATGGTACCTGGCAGCCTTCCACCGGCGAGATTCTGCAGTACAGCGAACCACCGCTGGTGCGCATCGATTCAGGTGTCGCAGCAGGCCAGAAGATTTCAGGCAAATACGACAACATGATTGCGAAGGTGATAGTGCATGCACCTGACCGCCAGGCGGCGATAGACCAGCTGCATACAGCGCTCGGGCATTACCTGATCAACGGCATCCATACGAATATTCCGCTGCTGCGGCAGTTGCTGCGCGACCCCGTATTCCGTGAAGTGCGCCACTACACGCGCTACCTGCAGAAAGAGTTTACTCCACCGCAGAACAACCCTGCGCTTGCGGCGGCGATTGCCGCCATAACCCTCTACCAGACAGAACTGCAGGAAAACCAGGAACGTTTCGGCGGCCTGGCTGGCTTTACCAACACGATCAAATGAACCTGCGTCTGCTCTTACCCTGCCTCGCGCTCGCAACCGTTGCGCACTGTGCCAGCCTCGGGCGCGGCGGTGCAGAGGTAGAGTCTGAACCGCTGAGTGAAAGTTACCGCCAGTATCGCGGCAGGACGCGCCTGCTCTATATCCAGAATTTCGATAACCGTACCTATTCGCCGCAGCTGACCGGGCGCCTGAAAGAAAAGCTGCAGGTTGCCTTTTCACGCAGCGCTTCGCTCACCATTACGCCCGACAAGAATAAGGCGGAGCTCATTATGTACGGAAAAATTCTGCAGTACTCCGAAGAACCCGGTGTGTACGACCGCGCCGCAGGCCCGCTCACCTATAACCTGGCGATCGTCGCCTCGTTTCGCCTGCGCGCGCGGGCAACTACCGAAACCGAAGAAGCTCCCTACGAGCAACACACGATTCGCTACATGACTGCGTACTCAGTGGGTGAGCCTATGTTTGAAACGCGGTTTACTGCCGAAGACCGAATGCTCGAAGGCCTGGCCGACCGCATGGCAGCAACTGCGTACGAACCGGAAAAGGCACCATGATACTCGCAACACTCTGCTACGTGCAGCACGAGGGAAAGACCCTGATGATGCACCGGAACAAACGCCCCGACGATGTACACCTCGGCAAATACAACGGGCTCGGCGGAAAATTTGAGCCGGGAGAATCGCCCGAGGAGTGCGTGGTACGCGAAGTCTTTGAAGAGAGCAACCTGCGCATCGTGCCTCAACTGCGCGGGGTGATGACCTTTCCACAATTCGCCAAAGGGCACGACTGGTACTGCTTTTTATACACCTCGCAGAATTTCACCGGCGAAATCAGGACTGAATGCCCCGAAGGCGATCTTGTCTGGGTACCCGACGACGAGGTGCTGAGCCTGCCGCTCTGGCCCGGTGACCGTATTTTTCTCGACTGGCTCAGGCAGCCAAAGTTCTTCTCAGCGAAATTCCGTTATGAAAATGGCCAGCTGCAGGGACATGAAGTAATCTTCTACTGAGCCCGCATGTCAGAGCAGGAAAAAATTACCACGTCGCCGTTCGGCCGGTTCCTGAAGATGGGGGCGCTTGCGGGCAGGGTAGGCTTCTCGCTTGTCGGCGAAAAGGCGCTCGGTCTCTTTCTCTCTGAAGACTCGCGTGAGATGCGCATGGCAAAAGCCTGGGCAAAGAACGCAGAGAAAATCGCCGAAACCCTCGGTCGGCTCAAGGGCGGGGCGATGAAAATCGGCCAGATGCTTTCTGTGCAGGAAGCACTGCTACCGAAAGAACTCGCCTTTGTTCTCAAGACTCT
Source organism: Spirochaetota bacterium (assembly GCA_049323535.1). Lineage (GTDB taxonomy): Bacteria > Spirochaetota > Leptospiria > Turneriellales > Turneriellaceae > Turneriella. The sequence goes on from JBMOPL010000011.1 coordinate 78,041, forward strand.
GCAGCGCGATGCCCCGGTCGTCGCTTCAAACATCATGTTTCGCCAACTCGACAGCGAGATTCCACACTGGCGCGAGCTCGTGAAAGAGATTGACCAGAAGCCGATGGCTTCAGCGTCTATTGGCCAGGTCTACCGCGCGGTGCTGCACGATGGCAGCGAAGTAGCGGTCAAAATACAGTATCCCGGTATCGACGAGGCTATCTTTTCTGACCTGAAAAACCTGCGCAGGCTCTTTGAACTGGTGCTCGAGAGCATGCTCGCCGCAAACCTCGACCACCTCTTTGCTGAAATCGAGGCGCGTCTCGGCGAAGAAATCGACTACGAGAGGGAGCTCAGGCGAATCTCTGAATTCCGCACATTCTACGCACACCATCCCGAGTTCTGTATACCTGAACCTGTCGAAGAACTCACTTCGCGGCGCGTGCTGACGACCAAAATGCTCAGAGGGCTTACCATCGAAGAAGCCCGCCACCGCAGCCAGCAGGAAAAAGACACCTGGGGTCGCCTGCTTTTCCGCTCGGTTACCGGACAGCTGCTGGCCTTCCGAAAGCTGCAGTCAGATCCGAATCCTGCGAACTATGCCTTTCTCGACAGTGGCCGCATCGCACTCTATGATTTCGGCAGCATTAAAGAATTGCCCGACTGGCTGCACCAGGGTTACATGCGCACGATCGACGTCTGCCAGGCCGGGCGTTTCAGCGAGCTGACCGCAATCGCCGCCTCCATGCAGGTACACCTGAAGAACGGAGACCCGGTGCCTTACAAACACGTTGAACTCTTTCGCGGAACCCTCTCGCCGATTTTCGCCGAACGGCCCTATAAGTTTCGTACAGAGACAGATCCCATTACAAAGATCATCAACTACAACCGCGAAAACATGGATGAACTGAAGCAGATCACCTTCCCGGGCGATATTCTTTTCGTCGACCGCGCGATTGCAGGCCTCGTCGGCAACCTGACCGCTCTCGGCGCTGAAGCTAACTGGGGTGATGAGCTGCTCGCAGCACTACACCCGTAGACACCCTGCCGCTCCACTCGTTTTCAGCAGCCGTCAGCAAGAACTACTTTTTGAGATTCTTTTTGAGGTAAGTATAGTACTTCACTTCCAGCGTGTTGATCAGGTAACGGTAAAAATCCTGTTCAAAGTCTTTGAGATTGGGCTTGAAGATCGCCCGGTACTCCTCGGCGATCTTGTTGCGCGTCTGGTCTGAGGCAAAGTCCTTATAGTCAATGTAAAGGGCCGGCGGCACCTTGTTCAGCGATTTTTTCACGATATCGGTCGGAGTAACAATACAGACCGCCTCTTCGCGCAGCGCCTCGTAAACGGCCTGCTCCAGTGCTTTGCCATCAAGTCCACCGAGCTCAGGCACCTGGCGCTTCACCTCTGGTGCAGCCAGGCGCACTTTGTCGCGAAACTCGTCTTCGGTCAGCACGCGCTCAGAGTATTTTTTCGGCATATAGGGAAAGACCATCGCGGCACCGTAGGTAGCCACCTTCTGCCGGGTGGCATTGGCCTGTTCCTGCATTTGTTTCGCCATCTGGCTTGAGCTGTCTTCTGAACCTGAATCTGGACTTTTGCTTTCTTTGTCGCCTGACCGGGTCTTAGGCGAAGACTGAAAATTAATGCGATAGAAGGCAATCACCGAAACCAGGGTCAGCGGAAATACCAGCCAGAAAAGCTGGGTCGAATAGAACATTGCCGCGGCAAAAAGTATCGCAGAAATGAGAGAAACCAGCACCCCCTGCGGGATATTATACCGATTCGCTTTATGTTCGAGCTGCTTTTTTTCGGCAGTTTTGTTGACGTTGTGCGCCCGCATCTGCGACAGATTGATGCGTTCTTCTGCACTTAAGCCCTGGTCGAGTGCGGGGTCCTTACGTTTTGCGAGCTGCTCATATATCTGCGTCGCTATTTCGTAGCGCTCTGCCGCCCCGCCGTCATTGACCATCAGGCGGCTCAGGTTTTCCAGCACAGAACTCATGTATTTCTGATCGAGAAAATACCAGACCGAAGTGCCATCCTGCGCGGTAACCTTGTACGAGCCAAACCGCGTCATCAGGCGCTTCTCGAAGTCAGTGACCATTGCCTGCGCCTGTGCGTCGTCTTTGACGGTCCGGGTGATTTCGCGGTATAGGTCAATCTGCAACAGGTCAAGGTTCTGGCGTGTGTTGGATTGTATAAGGTTCTCAATTTTTTGCAGCAGGTTGTCTACCGTCTGCTGCTGCTTTCGGTTCACGAGCCGGTCTTTCTTTTCGATCAGTACGCCCAACCAGCTGAGCGACTCGTTTAGCTTTTCGCGCAGCGCATTGTTCTCGCGATCCTGGACCCGGTCGAACGGATACTCTGCCGCAAGTTTCATCAGCACATCGACTTTTTCTTTGCTCTGTTTTCTGCCCGGTTGCGCCGGCACTACGTGCGTCGCACGGTAGTTATCAAGCTGCGCTACGTATGCACTCGCCCCGCCTTTCTTGGCCTTGTCGTGCAGGACATTGAGCACAAACTTTTCGAGGCCGTCTGCAAGCACACGGTAATGGCGTATTACCTCGGGAACGCGGGCATAGTTGCCGCCGTCATCGAGCATGAGCTGGTCGATGACGATATGGTAACGATCGCCGATTCGATCAACGAGGTCATTGTTTCGGTCGAAGAAACCGCGCAGGTCTTCAAAAAAATCGGGTATCTCAATATAGGGCATCTGCAGCTTGTCGTAGCTCTTTTTCAGCAGGCGGCGAAAATCGTACTCGAGAGAAAAGAAGTCGGGGTAGAATTTGCCTCCCTTGGCATCGGGTTTGACAAGCACTGCGCCTGGGTCTTCTTCTTCAATGTCTGTCGGCTTCGAGCGCTTTGCCTCAAGCAGAGAGCGCATGAGTGGTTCAGACTTGGCCAGCGCTGCGCGGCGCAGGGGTCCGGCATCCCTGACGCCGACTTTGTTCTTTGGCGGATAAAACAGGAACAGCTGGAATATTGGTTTAGAGTGGTGCGATACCAGCATTGGGTAAAGGTAGGCAACGCGGTTCTTACCGCCATTGGCGATATCGGTGACTTTCTTTACGGCTGCCTCGAGGGCCGTCGGGTTTGCTACGGAAATGTGATCGAGCGCGAGGTAATATGTAGGATCATTAACGCTGACTTTTTTTGCCTCGATAAAGCGCAGTTTTTCATCGAGTTTCGCCAGGACTTCCATGTCGGCGCTGTTGGGTGCCGTCAGGGACGAACGGTCCTGAACAACAATTGCTGATTGGGAATATTCTGGTGAGCCTTCTTGCATAACCGCCGGCGCCTTAGGTGTAACCCTATATCAATCAGGCACATGGGCGGCAAATTTTAAAAAGGATACTGTGCACGAGCCAGCGCCAGAGGGATAACCGGGCGCGGTATACGCAAATACCGTTGACCGTGCAGGTTATCGGGAGACAGTTAGCCATGAGAAAACATAAGATCACCGTTGGGTTTGCCGGCCTGCTGCTGGTGGCAGCCTGTTCAACATCCAAAATATCGATACGAAAAGATGCGCTGCGGCAGATGCAGACCATCGCAGTGATGCCCTTTTCTTCAACCGTGGCCAACGCCAAGGTAACCCGCGAAAGCACCGAAATTTTCCGTAGCGCTATGCTTGCTTCGGGTTTCAGGGTACTTGAACGGGAGAAGATCGACAAGATACTGAAAGAGAAAGAGCTCGCGCAGACAGGCCTGATAGAGAACAAAGCGCTCGAAGCCGGCCAGTTGTTGGGAGCAGAGGGTACCATGCTCGGCGAGATTACTGCACATGAAATGCACTCCGAAACCATCGAAGCCGAATTACCCGAAGAAGGGCCTGGTAAGTACGATGCAGCAAGCGACAAAGGAGATGGCACCTATTTTCGCCGGGGCACCAAATGGTTCAAGAAAGACAAACGCGATACCTTCCAGTTCCAGATTGTGGTCAGGCTGATTTCAAACATCGATTCACAGACGGTCCTGACGGTACAGAATGAATACCCGGTTCGTACGTTCAGTGGTGATTCAGGCGGACTGAGACCCGCAAACCTCGACCAGTTCAGGGCACAGGTTCTGGCCCAGATGGCGAAAGATATCGAAAAGGCAATCCGCGAAGCCAAAGAAAAATAATTAAGCAGAAAATTCCTGCTGCGCCGGGCTTACCGGCGCCGCCTGAACACCACATAAAAAGGTGCCCCGAGTGCAATAACAAGCAGGCCAAGCCCCGTCAGGTACGGCATTGCAGAGATGGCATACGCAATGAATGCAGCTGAACAGGCTATGAAGAGAGCAGGCAAAACAGGATACAGCGGCACCTGAAAAACCGCCTCTGACTTTTCTGCCCGCCGCCGTAGCCGAAAGACTGCGCCCGCTGTGAGGGCATAAAAAATCCATGATGCAAAAACGACCGAATCGGTCAGCTGGTCAAAAGTACCAGACATCGCGAGCAGTATCGCAATCGCCCCCTGGCTCAGCGTAGACAAAACCGGTATCGCGTGGGTGCGACTCAGCCGCGCCAGCGGAGGAAAGAATACACCGTCTGTTGCCATTGCATACGGCACACGCGCGCTCGATAGCAGCGAACCGTTCAAAGCTCCCAACGCAGAAATCACCATCAGCGCCGCAACGACACGGACACTGGCATCTGAAATGACAGTGTGCATCGCCAGTGCGGCGACGGGTTGCGCCCCTTCGCGCACCGAGGGACTTGAAGCCACAACGGAAGAAAAAGACAGCACGCGAAAATACCCCGCGTTAACGAGCATGTAAGTCGCCAACACGATGCCCATGCCCAGCGCCAGTGCGAGCGGCAGGTTGCGTCGCGCATTGCTCACCTCGCCGCCCAGCATCGGCAGGTTGTTCCAGCCGTCGTAAGCCCAGAGTGCAGCCATCAGTGCAGCAGAAAAAGACAGCATACCTGGCCATTGCGCAGTGGGAGCTATCGCCGTACTCGCCGGTGCCAACCAGAGCAGCGCAGATCCGATGGCCACAAGGCTCGCAACCTTAATAACAGTCAGCGTCACCTGCACAGTCGCACTGACGAGTAGTGTCAGGCAGTTGATCAGCGTGAAAAAAGCCAGGAACGCGGCGGCAACGTGCCAGGTCTTGATGCCCAGCCCGTGGTAAGGGGTAACAACCTGCAGAAACGCCGCAGCTCCCACGGCGTACGACGCTGCACTGCCCGGTGCGCCGATCGTGAAACGCATCCAGCCATACATGTACGCGGTAAAACTGCCATAACTCTCGCGCAGAATCGCGTACTCTCCGCCCGCAGCGGGCAGGCGCGCGCAAAGTTCGCCGTAAGTGAGCGCCCCGGCATAAGACAGCAGCCCTGCAACCAGCCAGGCGAGTAAAACAATAACCGCACTGCCGGCGTGCTGAGCCATGATCGCGGGTTTGATGAAGATGCCAGTGCCGATCATCGAGCCGGCAACGAGGCTCGTCGCTGTCACGAGCCCTATCGTGCGCCGGTTGAGTATCGCCGAAGGCTGGCTCAGAAATCTACCTTGAACCCACGACGTTCAAAGATCGCGGTCGATGCGGTAAATGCCTGCTGAAATCGTAACGGTCGGCGCATCCATCCCGAGGCCTCTGCCAGGTCACGGCGGAGTTCCTCCAGCTCGGCTGCGGTCAGGTCGGCAAGAGCGCCCGCAAACCGCGCATCCCGCACGAGCTCCGCCACCTCGTAGACATGCATGGCATGGAAGTACCGGCCAGCCGAATCGAGCTGGTTGCCCAGGCGGATAAAGGCCAGAAGGTCACTCTTTTGGCCGTCGATTGCCCGGTCGATCGCCGCCGGATAGTTTATACCCCGGTCGGCGGCCTGCTGCTGCGTTTCAGGGGCAACCTTGACCCGGCCCGTATACGGGCGGGCGCATAGGCCCAGGAGGGGTAGCGCGAGGCAAAAACACCATCTGGCCAGGTACTGGAAATGCATAGCGCACGAGCTGCTACCATACCCGGCGCGTAAACCACTCAACAGCTCTTCACCTTGCCAAGGCATCTGCCGATAATTAAAAGGGATAAATAGCCCGCCTATGTTCCAGATTGCCAATTTTCAGCAGAATGCTTTTGTCATCGTAGAAGGCAAGGCCGCACCCGGATTCTACATCGTTCGGCAGGGCAAGGTGCGCCTGACGGCAGAGATGCCGATTCCCGGTGAAGACCCTAACCTGCTGCTGAATCCGGGCGACTTTTTCGGCGTTGTTTCTGCGATGAGCGGCCATCCGCATATCGAAACGGCCCAGTGCCTCGCGAACACCTCGCTCATCAACGTCGGCCGCGACCAGTTCGGGGTACTGATCCAAAAGAATGCCCCGATTGCGATGAAGATCATCCGGTATTTCTCGCAGCGACTGCGCATCATCGACCGCGCCATCACGAAGCTGACATTCCACAGTACGGTCGAAGAAGATCCGCAGCTGATGTTCAATATTGCGCAGTTCTACTACGGCAAACAGGAAATGAAGCACGCTGCGTATGCATACCAGCGCTACCTGCAATACTACCCGAACGGTTCTTTTGCCGCGCAGTCCAAAATGGCGCTGCAGAACATGAGCGCGCCGATGTCGGTGCCCGCGCCCGCAGGCAATGCGCTCGCGCGCTCTTTCGCCGACGGGCAGATGGTGTTCATAGAACACGAACCCGGCAACGAACTCTACATTATCCAGGGTGGCAAAGTCAAGATCACCAAAGTCGTCAACGACAACGAAGTACTGCTCGCGGTACTGAACCCGGGCGACATCTTTGGCGAAATGGCGCTGCTCGAAAACAAACCGCGCTCGGCGTCGGCGGTGGCGTTCGGCAATGTTACCACTCTGGCGATCAACAAGCAGAACTTTGAAGCCATGGTTCAGGCGCAGCCACAGCTCGCGACCAAGCTGATCACACTGCTCAGCGAGCGTATCTGGCTTGCATACCGCCAGCTGGCAAACCTGCTGATTACCGACCCGGTGGGCCGTATGTACGACATGCTGCTGACACAGGTGCAGAAGAAGAAAGTGGCGATTCAGCCGAAGACGAGCTACGTATTCGATATCGGCTCTGCCGAACTGCTGAAGATGCTCGGTTACGCGGCCGACAAGGGCGAAGAGTATCTCATCACCATGCTGAGCGACAAGAATATGCGTCTCGACCAGGGCAAGTTCATCTGCAAAGACCTTGCCGAACTCGAGAAGCAGGTGCAGTTTATCCGCAAGCGCGCAGCGGCAGAACGCCAGCGCGAACAGGCAAAACTCGGCTAATCCTCAGATTACATCAGCGGCTACGAGCACGCCCAGAAACTTCTCAATCTCACTGTTGAGGCTTGCTTTCAGGTACTGCAGGGTCTGCATCGCAGATTCAAAGGCACCTTTGCGGTCATAATTGAGGCGTTCTGGCCTCGAATCGGCAGTGAACTTTTCCACCATTTCGATCAGCTCGAGGCAGCCCTTGAATACGCCAAACATCTCGCCGGCAAGCAGGTAGGCCATGCAGTAGCGCTTCTGCTTGTCCATTTCCAGTTTTTCCACGTACTTCTTGCTGTTGCGGTCGACCTGTCCCAGGTAGCTGGCGAGCGGTTTAGGAAAGCGCAGGAACTCCACTACCATAGCCTGCACGCGCGCCGCGTGTGCCTGAATGTCGCGTTCGTACGTGTTGGTGAGCTCGAGAATTGCGTCGTGCTGGTTACCGTCTTTCACGTCTTCCAGTACCGACGACATCTTGAGGCTCTGGATGAGCCCACGGTAGCGTTCACCGTTGCGCTGCATTTCACGCTCTGCCGTCACGAGAAAGCCATGCAACTCTGACTCGCTCATGTCGGGTTCGACATCCATCGCGGTCAGCCAGGCAGGCAGTTTAATGGGGCTGGGATGCACACGGCGCTGCCCGCGCGATTCAGCGTTCTGTTCGGCGTTGGCCTCGCTGCTGGTCGAGAAGAGCCTGCGCGCGAGTGCTGCCTCTTCGCGCCCCAGGGCAATGGGCACAATCTCGATGCGGCGGGTGCGCAGGTTAAAGCGCGTCGCGTATCGCCGGCCCTGCGAATCGATGTAACGGTTCTCTATACTGCGCACGGTAATGCGCGAGGTGTCTATATCGGCAACGGACTGTATACGGATATAGCTGTGTTTCATCAGGCGTGAATTTCTTCGCGCAGACGCCGCGCCTTGGCGTTAAGCGGATCAATCGTCAGAATTTCATCGAGTACGGAAACCGCGCGCTCGCGCTGCCCCATTGCATGGTATATTTCAGCCAGCAGGTTCAGGTTCATGACATTGGGGGAGCTCTCACCCGTACGCACTTTGCCCGCATACGACAGGGCCTTTTCGAGGTTATTCAGCTTACGCGCGGCGAAAGCAGCCAGGTACATCACTTCCTGGTCGTCGGGCTGTACCTTCAGCAGCTTCTCTGCGATGTTGCTCGCAAGCTCGTATTCCTTGATCTGCATTGCGAGGTTAAGCGCCGCGCGCAGGGCACGCGGGCCCGCGCTCGACGAATGGTATGCACGGCGCAACAACGAAGCCGCTTCATCACGGCGGCCCGAGTCGACCAGCTGCTTTGCGTCACGCAGCAGTACCGAAGCAGTCTGCTTCTCTTTCACGCTGCCTGCTTCGCGCTGCGCATTATACTGCACACGCACGAGAGAGAAATCATCCGTGATTTCGCCGGTTGCCGCAATCAGGTCGTAGATTTCACTGAGCCGGGCGTCGGCCGTTTCGACATGCTTCAGGAACAGGCTTTCATCTTCATTGATGACCCGTACACCTGACTCCGTCGAAGGCAGGGCGACATCGTCACGACCATCCGACCCGAGCAGCACAATGTCACCCGGCTTCAGCTGTATATGATCGATTGCTATTTCGTCCTGCAGCCCTGGTGTGCCCAGTTTGCGGTAGTAGCTGCGGTTCTGCAAAAAGATCGCCTTGCCTTCGCGGTACAAAACGCCCCACGGGTGCTCGGCGTTGAGGTAATACATCATGCCGGTATTGTTTTCCAGCACTGCAATGTAGATAGAAACGAGCATCGAACAGTCAAAACTCTCAAATACCTTCTGCAGTTCGAGAAAGACATTCTTTAGCCATGTTTCCGGGTCAATACTCGCCTGCAGGCGTGTGCGTTCAATGATCGACTGGAAGACAGCGCCCAGCACCAATGAACCTCCCGCACCCTGCATCGACTTGCCCATCGCGTCTGCATTCAGGAAAACCGTGGCCGGGCCCGAAGAAAACTGCAAAGTGTGAGCGATCGAAATATCACCACCGATGCTTTTTTTCTGGTTCTTGAATTCAAAATTCTTCTTTTGTTTGGTAAAAAAATCCACATCGACGTTGAGACCCTCATCGACCGCGTTGACACCCAACGGGTTGAGCAACAGCGATGTGAGGTAGTAGTCGCCGTCCTGCTGCGTCTTGAGCTCGTTAACCAGGTCGAGGCTGGTCTTAAGTTTTTTCGAGGCTGTTACTACCTGCTCTTTCTCTTCGAGAACCGTGAGTTCTGCATTGATCAGTTCAACCCTGCGCTCGAAATCTTTAAGACAGAGAAAAGTGAGTACGCCGACATAAGGAAATACCATTCCCGCAAGAATAACTGAACCAAGATCAGCAGTAGAAAAGAAGTAGATCTGTATCGGTAGCAGCCAGGGCACCGCGAAGAAGAGGTACGTGAATCGATTGCAGGCAAACGTGAAGGCAGCTGCGCCCGCAACACCTATAATGAGGCTAAAAGATGTCAGCTTGATGCTGGGGTTCTTGATTTCGGGCATCTGGAAGACAAAGCCGATACCAATAATCGCCGCGATCACTGCTGCCTGTATGTTGGCAAAACGCACACGCATGGGAACGCTCTTGATCCAGCCTTCACCGAAAAAGTAAAAGAGCATGATGGGAATTCCCACACCGAACTGCAAAAGCCCCCAGGGCAGGTTACGTTCGACACCTGAATCCATCATCAGCATGATGTAATAGAGCACCATCGCGCCGAGCAGGCCGACAATCGCCAGTCGCACATTCCAAAACATCTCGCGGGCCAGTTCGCCGTGGACATGCGTGACAAACTCCGGTTTGACCATCTTCTCAACGGGCTGCGCGAATATTCTCATGAATGCTCCTAAATCACATTATCGGCAAGTGGTTGCGGATTTGCAAGGAGAAAGCTGGCGCGAGCCCGTGTAAAGCAAAAATGAACACTTGTTCACTGTTACAGGAGTGGCCCGCTCGGGGCGCAAGGGTTCGCGGCCGGAAAAGCAGCCGCCGGCTGAACGGCCTGTCAGCCCTTCTTCTTGTGCTCTACTTCAGTGATGACTTTGATGTTCTTCTTAAAATTCCACTTGCGGTAGACGGAAAGGGCGTCGATACGCGCATTGGGCAGAAAAAAGTAGTTCGAGCCATACTGAACAATGGCTCCCTTATAGTCTGAGTGCTTGCCGCGGAAGTCGACTTTGCCGATTTCTTTGACTTGCGTCCAGTTTTCGACGTTCTTGAGCACTGGCATCTGGTACAGGTGCAGCTCCCGAATGCTGCCTTCCTGCAGCGAGCGAATCATTATCTGCGACCAATCCATTAATATAGTCTCGGAGCACGTGAACATGAAGTCAAGTTTTTTAGGAATGCCAATTTGTCAGATCCAGGTGCCTCAGAATGTAACCCCGCCTGCGAGGCGCAGATAAAAGTCGAAACGCTCGCGCCCCCGCACATCTTCTGAGTAGGTCACTGCCACGAACCCCTGCACAGCCTCGGTGTCGACGAGGGCCATCAGCTTGAACCCGTTGTTGCGCAGTCGCATCGCGGTGGACTGCAGCAGCACCGAAGAATACCAGTCAGCCGGAAAGATAATGGGTTCGAGCGGCTGTTCAGAGAAAAGTTCGTAATGCCCTCCGCCGACAAAGACCGCATCGGCGAAGCCGAGACCCAGAAGGCTCTGTATCGAAGTGTCGTGGCCAACCGTGGCACCGGCGCGCACGTGCAGCCCGCGCGCATCGCTCCGCACCGACAGGCCTGCAAGCTGCGTTCGCTCTTCGTACACGACAACACCTGAGAGCAGGTCGCCGCCATAACGCAGCATTCCAAAGCGTGAGTCCGTTGAGAAGAACTGGGCGAACCAGTTTCGTTCAAAAAACTGGAGCGCGAGTCCCTCACGCTGCTCAAAGATACCGCTGGCAAGGGGACTTGCCTGTTCGCGGCGAAACAGCAGTCCGCGTGCCGAGAAAGCTCCGCGGTAACGCGCGTGCAGCAGGTAGTTGCCCTCACCGACCGTCTCAAATGTCGTGGCAAAACCTTGGCGGTCGGCTGCGCGACCGAGCGTGAGCGAAGCAACGGGCAGACGCTGTGCATCTTCCTGCAGCTCAGGCACGGCAACACCTCCGGTCAGGCGCACCCATTCAAAAGGAGTCAGAAAAATGCGAGCAGCTGCAAGATTGTTCTCTCCCGCCTGGTAGTACTGCAGATCTGCACCAATATAGCGCAGCTCATAACCCGTTCGAACGCCTGTGGGCTCGGCAAAGGCAAAATTGCGCGTCCACGGCAGCCACGCGCCGTTGCCAATCAGAAAGCCGGTTTCCAGTGAACGCTCTCGCTGGCCGACCTCAAAGAGTAGCGGGCTCTGAGCTGCGCTATATGAAGCGATGAGACCCTGCGCAGCAGGCGCGGTCAATGTGCCAACGCGAAAACCTTCGTGACGGTAGACCATTGCACCATAATCAACTGTGGGAGCTATCGCGCTTCTGAGCACGCCACCCTGAAATTCAATGCGGTCACTGCGCACCGGTATGACCACCAAGAGGAAGAGCAGCGCCTTACGCATCGCGGCACCCCCAGTTCTTTGCCGTCAGCAGCCGGCGCGAGCGTTCGCTCAGTGCACAGGCGTCTTTTTCGCGCGTGAACTTCAGAGCTTCGACCGGTGTCAGCCCCCACTTGACGAGCACCGCAAACGCCGGTACATTCTTGGGCTTGCGGCGCTGCCATTTTTTCGGTACGTCGTCTTCGTCAGAATCACCGGTGTTTGCGTGGTAACGGGGCAGCTCCCCCGGTGCCTGCACGGCAGTGTCAACCTGGAAGGAGAGCGCCAATTCCCAGAATGTTTCACCGGTGCCAAACCGCGTGAGCGCGCTGACGCGCAGCTCTTTCACCGGGGCGAGCCAGAGCCCCGCACGCACGCGCTGCGACAGGGGTTCGTAACCGGCAATCGCTCCGCCGAAGCGCGAGACAAACAAGAAGGCGTTTGCCGACCAGCGGTACGGCTGTGAGTGCAGGTATTCAAAATCGGAGTTGAGCTCGACAGGCAGACCAACATCGACCAGGCCTGAAAGCGAAACCCGCGTCAGGTATTCAGAGCCGCTGAAGTCAGCGCGAAACTGCGGGTGTGACCAGAAAAAGCCGACTGCCGGGTAGAAGTCTCCCTGCCCGGCGCGTATGCGCTGCAACTTTTCCTGCCGGTAGTGGCTGCCGAGCCCAAAGGCAAAGCGGTGGTTTTCGACCGCAAACCCGTTATAAACCAGGGCCGCCGCGTTGAGCAGACTTCGATCGCCGGCAAAGTCGTCACGCCGCGCGTACAGGTTATAGCTGATATTGCCGTGAGAACCCGCAGCCTCAACCTGGTCACCCGTAACCGGGCTGCGCGCGGCGGCATTACCGGTGTCGCGCTGCAACCGCGCCGAAAGAGAATAGACAATCTGCGGCAGCAGCAGTGTTGCCGCGAACAAGCAGGCTTTCGCCATAGTAACTCCACACGCTTTGGGGAATTACCCCTCTACCTATTAAATACCCGAAAACCGCGTTTTTTTCTCACGCCCTTCGCTTTTTTTTTCGCAAATGTGGATTTTTTCTGGAGCAGGTAGCTGCTGGCTAATTATGTCTCATCTTTTTGCTATGGAATTCCAGATCCCTGGCAGGTAAATTTCCGGGGTGCCAGTTTTTGATCTGCTTGCTATGGACAGCTGCGACAAATGTCTTGACGGTGTCTTTTTGGCGGGCTCAATAGCAGCGTGGTCAAGCGACTACGCCTCGAGGTGCCGGCCAAGCGGGTGAAAGAACCTTTCTTATACCGTATGGTAACCGAATACAACCTGCAACCGAATATTCTCGAAGCGAACCTGAGCCCCGACAGCTGTGGTTCGATGCTGCTTGAACTCAAGGGCAAACCCCAGGATATCGAAAAGGGAATTCTTTTTCTGCGCGAAGCAGATATCGAAGTAGCGGCAGACGACTAAATCGCCGCGAGGCCCAGTTTAGCAAAAAGAAAGCTGATCACACTCAGCACGAGGAAACCCGCAAGCCCCATCAGCACCCAAACCAACAGGTGCCCCACCTGGAACAGGCGATAGTTGCTGTCGCTGATATTGAGCAGCGTGCGGGCGCCGGCAAACAATTGCCGGTAATGCCAGAAGATACCGAGTGCAATCAGCGGTTTGCCGATGACCGGCAGAAATGCCCCAACCGAAAGAAAACTTAAGATCAACGTTGAAAAGACCGCAATGCGCATACCGCTCTGCGGCACAAACCGGCCACCCGAGTGTTCGGCCACTTCTTCAGCGATCACTCCAATGAGGAAGATATACCCCGCGTAGAGCGCAAGCAGCGCAGGAAACACCACCGCAACATGGCGCAAAAAAAGCCTGATGTTCACAAAGTGGATGGCTTCCTGTACTAAGAAGAAGAATGCGCAGGGTAACAGCAGGGGCAGGTGGTACTTGCGAAAAAGTGCAAAGAAAGAACCTGCTTCTTCGCGGTCGATCGATTCCCAGGTTTGGGGTGTATTGCGCAGCAACTGCTTCAGGCGGAGCGATAACAGCTCAAAGCCTGCACGCTGCTCGAGAGGCACGCCCCCCAGTCTGACACGAAAATCGGGCGCGGCCTGCGCCGCAGAAGCTTTCACTTCTGGCCGGGTGAAAAACTGTTTGCCCGAACCACCATGTACCGGCGCGCTCCTGCGTGGCTGTTCGTGCTTCTTTTGCGGCAGATTTTTCATTCGTCGTCAGAGTTGCGTTTCTTCTTTTTAGTCCGCTTCTTTTTCTTTACCGGCTTCGTCTCTTCGCCGTCGCCACTGGCGGTGCGCCGGTGGTTCAGCAGGGCGTTGGCACGGTACTCAATGCCCTTTTCTTTGTAAAGGATTTCGAGCACGCTGAGGCGTTTTTTCTTTGCTGGTTTTACAGTTACGTTCAGATTCCCGGTTTTCGCATCGTAGGTAAAGCTCTGCGGCGTCGAGAAGACCCGCACGCGAAAACCATTACGATCAAGTCCCGCTGGAATACGCAGTGCGAGCTCCGTTTCACCCACAATCACTGCACCCGGTTCGCTGTTCAACAGCCGCAGCGGCAGAGAACGGGCCAGCGTCTTCTGTGCAAAGATCTTATCGTTGTCGCCCTTAACGATCAGGTAACGGCGCAGCAGGTAGGGGTGTTCGCCAACCTGGTTCGCGCCATGAAAAGTGGTACCCGCCGAGAGATAACCGGCTTCGCGCAGAAGCTTAATGCTCGAAGCGTTATAGATACCGAACGGGTAAGCCAGGTGACGGACGTTCGCTCCTCCTTTCTGGTCGAGCATCTTCTTCGAGTCGACAAACTGCGCACGCTGCTCTTCATCTGTCATGGTACTGAGCATCGGGTGCCACATTGTGTGGCTCTCGATCGCGTGGCCGGCCTTGCGCACGGCCTGAATTTCTCCCCACGTCATCGAGCGCTGTTTACGCGCCATGATGTAGGTCGGGTAAATGTAGAGAACTCCCTTGAACTTGTGCCCGTCGAGCACCTTCTGCGCATGATTGACAAAGTCGTTGTTCCCGTCATCAAAGGTGATCATGATAGGGCGTTTGCCATTGCTGAAATCGAGTTTTTTTTCTCCCTTTACATAAGCCAGGAGCTCATCGGGTAATACTGTATAAAAGTTCTGATCGGCAAGCCACTGTATCTGCGACTTGAACTGTCCGACCGTCACCGCGTAGGGTGTCGGACGCTCGCGGTACTGCTCGTCTGTCACAATCTGGTGGTAGCAGAGCACCGGCACACCCAGATCGTCGCGCCAGTTAGCGGGAATCTCAGACGCAACAACGGGTGGTATGACCGCGCTTGCCGCTGCGGTCGCATCTGCTGGCCGCTCTGCCGTGACCGAAATCAGCCGGTTCACATCTTCGGAAGCACTGGCGCCGTGCACGGGCGCAGGCCCCGGTGTGGGATCAACCGGTGCCGTGCGGCTCTGGAACCAGGCCAGCACGCCGATCACCGTGAAAACGAGACCGGTGAGAAAAAGGTACGCTTTGAAGCGCGAGTACATGGGCGCCTATCTGGCAGTGGCAGACAGGGTGGAAACCAGATCGCAATTACACTCGACGGCGGCACTCGCGGGCAGGGTGCGCTTTTGTATGCCTGAACTTAGGTCAAAAACATCGACGCACGGCAGGAACATGGCCGGCGCCCGCGCCCTCTGGCGTGCCACCGGTATGAAAGAAACCGACTTCGGTAAGCCGATCATTGCGATTGCGAACTCATTCACGCAATTCGTACCCGGGCATGTGCACCTGAAAGACCTTGGGCAGCTTGTCGCCCGCGAGGTCGAAAAGGCGGGCGGCGTCGCGAAAGAGTTCAACACTATCGCGGTCGACGACGGCATCGCGATGGGCCACGGGGGTATGCTCTACTCGTTGCCCAGCCGCGACCTGATTGCTGACTCGGTCGAATACATGGTCAATGCGCATACCGCCGATGCTCTGATCTGCATCTCCAACTGCGACAAGATTACTCCAGGCATGCTGATGGCCGCGATGCGCCTCAATATTCCGGCGGTGTTCGTATCTGGCGGCCCCATGGAGGCAGGCAAGGTCAACTGGGAAGGTTCGGTTCGTAAACTCGATCTCGTCGATGCGATGGTAGAAGCAGCGAATGATAAAGTGAGCGATGCAGAGGTCCAGGCCATCGAGCGCTCCGCCTGCCCGACGTGTGGTTCGTGCTCGGGCATGTTTACCGCGAACTCGATGAACTGCCTCACCGAAGCGCTGGGACTGTCTCTGCCAGGCAACGGTTCAACCCTCGCGACACACGCCGACCGAAAACAGCTGTTTCTCAAGGCTGGCCGGCTGGCTGTCGAACTGGCGAAACGTTATTACGAACAGGACGACGCATCGGTACTGCCGCGCAACATTGCTAATTTCCAGGCATTCGAAAATGCAATGAGCCTCGACGTCGCGATGGGTGGCTCGACCAATACAGTACTACACATTCTCGCAGCCGCAAACGAAGGCGGCATCAACTTCACCCTGCGCGACATCGACCGCATCTCGCGCCGTGTGCCTTGCGTGAGCAAGGTAGCTCCCGCAACGCAGCAGTACCACATGGAAGACGTGCACCGCGCGGGGGGAGTGATGGCGATTCTCGGGGAGCTCGACAAAGCGGGCCTCATCAACCGCGATGTGCCCACGGTGCACTCACCGAGCCTTGCCGCAGCGCTCGACCAGTGGGATGTGAACCGCCCGACGGTAAGCGACGAAGCGAAGGCGCTTTTCACGGCAGCGCCCGGCGGCGTGCCAACACAGGAAGCGTTCTCGCAGTCGCGCCGCTGGGAAACCCCCGACCTCGACCGCGAAAAAGGTTGTATCCGGTCGGTGTCGCATGCCTATTCCAAAGACGGAGGTCTTGCGGTTCTGTTTGGCAACCTCGCGCCCGAAGGCTGCATCGTGAAGACTGCGGGAGTCGATGAATCGATCTGGAAATTTTCAGGCAAAGCCATCGTCATGGAAAGCCAGGAAGAGGCGGTCAGCCGTATTCTCGCGAACGAAGTAGTCGCGGGTGACGTGGTCGTCGTGCGTTACGAAGGGCCCAAGGGCGGGCCCGGCATGCAGGAAATGCTCTACCCGACTTCATACATAAAATCGAAGGGCCTCGGAAAATCGTGCGCGCTGTTGACCGACGGCCGCTTTTCGGGCGGCACTTCGGGCCTGTCAATCGGGCATGTGTCGCCCGAAGCAGCCGACGGGGGATTGATTGGCCTGGTCGAAGATGGCGACGTCATTGAAATCGACATCCCCAACCGCCGCATTGAACTCAAGGTTACAGACGAAGCGATCGCCGAACGCCGCAAAAACATGGAGGCTCGCGGCAAAAAAGCGTGGAAGCCTAAGGCACGCCAGCGCGAGGTTTCTGCGGCGCTGCGTGCCTATGCAGCGATGACCACCTCGGCGCACACCGGTGCCGTGCGCGATGTGTCGCAGGTAGAGAGAAGATCTTAGCCTGTTAGCCTGAACGTACCCAGAAACTCGGGCAGGTCATGCATGTCGAAGTGCGTGACCGACTTCGAGATCACTTTGCCGGTACGCAGGTTCTTCACCTCGCCAAAACACGTGGTATGTGAATACGGCAGGTTCCATGGATAGATCTGCTGCTTTTCGCCGACGTACTGGTATGGTTCACCATCAACAGAGAAATCAAACGTGTAGCGGATCTTCTGGTCCTGAAAATAGCGGAGTTGCAGCGTGCCGTAGACCGGCATGTTCTCGCACATGCCACCGATTGTTACGGTACCCGCGAGCTCGCTGAGCATGAATTTTTCTGCGGCCGGGTTCATGAAGTCGACGAGGTTCTTCGGACCCCAGTCTGCCTTGAACTCGAACTTGTGTTTGCCCGCCGGGCCCGCACCGTCAACAAACTCATGTTCGCCCGACATGATCTCATGAATAACAAAACCCTTTTCGGGGACACCTTTCTTCGCAGTGTCGAGAATGCTGTTCACAATACCCGCAACCTTGTCGACGACGCCACCGATACCCAGTGACTCCTGCTGCTGCTTGGACATGAAAGTGTGCGTCGTCTTATCCATGATACTCGCAGCGTTGGGCATAACGCGCATGTACTTGAAGAACTGGTTGAGCACACTCACCATCTCGACGTCTTTTTCTTCGCGCACTGAATCGAAGATCATGCGCGCGACAGTTTCAGGCTTGTCTGAGTAGAGCGGCATGAATGCAAAGAAGAGTTTTTCGCCGATGGACTCGGCGCTGGTCGTGTCATAAAAGCCTGTGTTCACGAGAAACGGATACACTGTGGTCACCTTGATATTGTCGCGAGCCACCTCGACGTTGAGTATCTCAGACATCGCCCCGATGGCCAGCTTCGTAACCGAATAAGCTCCCCAGGTGGGCGCGCGGAAGTACGCCTGGCCGCTCGATACGTTGACGATATGGCCCGACTTCTTTGCCTTCATTTGCGGGATAAACGCCTGGATGTGATAGAGCGGCGCCCAGAAGTTGATGTTCATCAGCTGCTGCCATTTCGAAAGCGGGGTATCGACGAGTTCGGCGTTAAAGCCGATGCCCGCGTTGTTGATCAGAATGTCGAGGCCGCCGAACTTCTGCTGCACTTCATCGCGCAGCGCTTCGACTGCCTTGAGATCGGTCACATCGACAACCTTTGTCAGAATATCGACGCCGTGTTTTGCGAGGCGCTGCTTCGCATTTTCGAGCGCAAGTTCGTTGATGTCGGTCAGCACCAGCCGGCTGCCCGCTTCAGCAAAAAATCCGGCAGTATTGAGGCCGATACCGCCCGCAGCTCCGGTAATCAGCACGACTTTATTCCTGAGGTCTTTCATAGTGCTAAATTACCCAAAGGCGAACGGGGTGTCAATAAAAAATGACATTCGTGTCAGTAGTTTATTACCTGCTGCGCCTGACGGCGCAGCAGGTAATAAACTCATTGATTGACCCGGCAATTCTACGGCGCACGTACGCCTATGGATCTCAACTGCCGGCGCTGCCATAAACCCATTGCCGTGGAGAATATTAACATCCAGCAGATGATCGCCAAGTGCGGTGGGTGTGGTGCAGTCTTCACCTTCGGCCCAGCCGATGCCGCAAGAGAAACCCACTCACCGGGCCGCACGAAGGCGACAGTGCCCCGCCCCGGCAGCTGGCAGGTAGCACGCGAGGGCAATCAACTGGTCTTAACCCGCAAGTGGTTTAAGCCACTGTTCCTGTTCCTGCTGCTGTTTTCGTTTGTGTGGAATTCGTTTCTCGTGGGTTGGTACTCGCTGCTCGGAGGTATTGGCGGCGAAGCGGGGTTCTCGGCTTTCTCCCTGATCTTCTTTATTTTTCCGTTAGGCCACGTCGCAATCGGCCTCGGGCTTGCCTACTACACCCTCGCCGGACTGCTCAACCGCACGATCATCACCGTCGATCGCAGTGCCCTGTCGATCAAACACCGGCCACTGCCCTGGCGCCACAGCGGCGTGATCGCCGCGCACGACCTTGACCAGCTCTACTGCAAAGAAGAGCGCCAGTCGAATAAGGGCAGCACGTGGTACACGTACACGGTGAGCGCGCTGTTGCGCGACGGCCGCGAGCGTAAGATTATGAGTGGCCTCGATTCGCCTGAAGAGGCGCTCTACCTCGAAAGCGAAGTCGAAAAATACCTCGGCATCACCGACAGGCCGGTAGCGGGTGAGTATAAGGGTTAGTTGGCAGGCAACGGAATACGATCTGTCTCGCCGGCGACGATGCCCATCGTGTTCGCCTGCCACTCGGTCTTCGCGCGTTCGATGCGGTCTTTCGAAGTCGCAACAAAGTTCCACCACAGGTGGCGCGGTTCTGCAAATTTTTCACCGCCTAAGAGTACAGCGCGTGCAGCGGAGGTGGAGCTTAATTGCAAACGCGTCTCGCCCGTGAGCACAAGCATAGATCCCACTTGTGCTGTGTGGCCTAACGCTGTGAAGCTGCCGCGCGAAACATAGAGCGCAGCTTCCTGACCCGCTGGAAGTTCGAGCTCAATTATGGCTTCGGCGGTTGTCTCGAGATCAGCATAAAAAAGCGGAGAGTGCGTTTTGACCGGCGAAACCTGGCCCATGAGCGTACCGGCGATCAGGCGGAGCTTCCACTGTTCGCCTTCTATTACCGGCATGACATCCGGCGCGTAATGCTCAAATGTGGGTGCAGTCTCTTCGTGTTCAACCGGCAGGGCGACCCAGGTCTGTATACCTTCAATCTTCGAAGGCAGCTGTTCTTTCACCGAATGCTCGCTGTGCACGATGCCGCGTCCGGCGGTCATCCAGTTCACCGCTCCCGGGCGAATGACCAATTCGGTGCCCAGGCTGTCACGGTGGCGCACCGCCCCGTCATACAGATACGTGATGGTTGAAAGCCCGATGTGCGGGTGTGGGCGCACGGTCAGTTCATCTCCCGTGCGAATTTCAGCCGGCCCGAAGTGATCGACAAAAACGAACGGACCGATGCTGCGCGCATCTACATGGGGGAGTATGCGCAGCACATGGAACCCGTCGCCGAGGTCTTTGGCTTTACCGTGGATATGGCGTAACATACGTTTTGTCGCAAGCTTACAGACAACGGCTCCGAAATGCCAAAAATTGTTGCAGCTTCAGGCATGGCGGGCAACAGGACATTGAGCCTATCATGCAACTGACCGAATTCGAAGATAACGCGCTGCAAGCGCGCGTGCGGAAGTTTTCCCGTATCTGCCTGGCGCTGGCGATTCTGATAGGGGTGTCAGGCTTTTGCGGCTGGCTGTTGGATATAAGTTGGCTGCGCAGGCCATTTCCGCAATTTGTTGCGATTAATCCGCTCACGACTGTGCTCTTTATGCTGGCCTCATTGGCGCAGCTGATGGCCGAAAGCGCAGCGGGGAAAAAAAGGGCAGCTGTGGTACTGATAGGCCTCTTCATCACGGGCACGGCTGCTGCAAAACTGATCGATCTTTTTTTACCCGGAAGTGCGCCTGTTGACCAGTTGCTGTTTGCGCAATCACTCGAACACGAAAGGCTCGGTAACATGCCCAACCGCATGGCGCCCAACACGGCTTTCTGTTTCTTCTGGCTGGGAGTTTCCACACTGTTGCTCCCCCTTGGCCCGAAGGGCAGGTTCATACCTGGCCAGTTTACGCTTATCCCGCTTGTGCTTGCGGCTCTGCTGAGCGTCCTGGGGTATCTCTACCGCGTACCAAGATTCTACGGCTTCATGAATTACATTCCCATGGCGCTCCACACCGCGGTGGGGTTTTTGTCGCTGTCGCTCGCGATCATCACGGCCCATCCTGGCCGCGGAATACTGAGGCATTTTACCACGACGCTCGCGGGCAGCCGGCTAGCTCGCTGGCTGGTACCGGGAACGATTTTCGTTCCGGTTCTGCTGGGATTCTTGCGGCTGCTGATCGACTGGCTGTATGGAATACCCGTCGAATTTGGCGTGGCCATACTGGTTCTCAGTATCATGACCATCCTCACCCTTTTGGTATGGTTCACAACGCGCGTGCTGAACCTCAAGGACCATGAGCAGAACCTGGTGCGGGCTGAACTTGCGCAGCTCAATGCCAACCTGGAAAGAACTGTCCAGGAACGGACCGTTGCAGCACTGAAAACCGAAACCCGCCTGCGCCAGGTGCTCGATGCTATGAGCGAAGGTTTCCAGATAATCAGTTTCGACTGGCGGTATTTGTATGTGAACGATGCGGTTTCACGGCAGGCGAAAACCCCCAAAGAAGTACTCCTCAATTCCACCTTCCTCGAATTATTTCCTACGAGCGTCAACGCAGAACTGATGGAAGCGTTTCGCCGCTGTTTTAAGAACCGCGAGGCACTGCACATGGAAAACCGGTTTGTATTTCCGGATGGCAGCGAGGGCTGGTTCGATCTGCACTTCCAGCCGATACCAGAGGGATTGTTCATACTTTCCTCGGATATTACTGACCGCAAACGGGCAGAAATCGAAATTCGGAAACTGAACGAAGAACTGGAAGAAAAAATCCGTGCAAGGACGGCGCAGCTTCAGGAAGTCAACGCCCATCTCGAACGACTCGCACAAGAGCGAGCTACCGCTGTGCTTCAAACCGAAAGCCGCTTACAGCAGGTTTTGGATAATATGCTTGAAGGCATTCAGATCATCGATCACGAATGGCGGTATGTTTACGTTAACGAATCACTGCTGAAACAGGCAGGAAAAACCCGCGACGAACTTGTCGGTTTCAGAGTGCCCGAGGTTTACCCTGGCGTGGAGCAAAGTGAACTCTTCGCATCCTTAAAGCAATCCATGACAGAGCGCAGCGCTCAGCAAATTGAAACAACGTTTCGCCATTCGGACGAGCGTACTGGAATCTACGAGATGAGTATCCAGCCGATTCCAGAAGGTATTTTCATTCTGACCGTCGACATCACAGAAAGAAGGAACGCAGAAAACCAGCTCAAGAGCGCCAATGAACAGCTCGAGGCAAAAGTACGCAACAGAACCCGGTTATTGGAAGAACTCAACCAGGAACTCGAGTCTTTTACTTACTCGGTATCGCACGACCTGAGAGCCCCCCTACGGACGCTCACCGGGTACGTGCGCATGCTCCGCGAGACTGCCGGTAATGCGCTCAATGATGAGGCCGGACGAATGATCACGGTCATTGAAAAGAAGGCCACGCGTATGAACCAGCTGATCACCGATCTGCTGGCTTTCTCACAACTCGGCACGCAGGAGGTACACCCGGCACCGATTGACATGAACATGTTGGTTGCTGATGCCATGCTGGAACTTTTCCCTGATGGACCGCCTTCGCACCTCACGCTGAACGTCACAAGGCTGCATTATGCGTACGGCGATGCAACTCTCATCCAACAGGTGATTATCAACCTGCTGTCGAATGCCATCAAGTATTCTGCCCGCCACGAGAAGCCTACAGTTGAAATCGTTTCGGTACAGGACGGTGACCAGGTCATTTTCGAAATCAGGGACAATGGCGTGGGTTTTGAAATGGAGTACGCCGACAAATTGTTCGGCGTCTTCCAGCGGCTGCACAGCTCGGCGGATTTCGAGGGAACCGGTGTTGGACTGGCAATCGTACAGAGAATTGTCCACAAACACGGTGGCCGGGTATGGGCTGAAGCTGCGCCAGGAAACGGTGCCCGGTTCTTCTTTACGCTACCCACTGCCGAACATGCGAAAAGTTGACCCTTGACGCCAGCGAAAGACGATACTATAATGAGGCTACCATGCGACCGCTACTCTGCCTGTTGACCGCTACCCTAACCATAACTGGCCTGCCCTTGTCCGCGCAGGAAAAACCCCTGCCGGTACTGCAGTACGTCGATGGCAATGGCAACTCGTATGAGTTCACTGAAGAGGGTTCGGGCTACCTGCTCGAGTTTGAACCCGTAAAAAAAGGCAAGTACTCGGGCGGCGAACCGGCGAGCCGCCGGGTCAGCAAAGAGAACTACGAACGGTTGCTCGCGCGTATGGATGAGACCATAAAGAAGAAACGCCTCACCACAACGCGCGAACGCGGTACCGCACTGATCATCAAGCTGGTTAAGGGCGACGTCAAAGAATATATACTGCCGAAGGGCAGCAAAGACATCAAAGAGATCGAAGCTCTGCTTTACACACTGTTTTGAGCGCCGCACGCGCTCGCGTGGCCTCTCCATTTCTTTCAGCGCGCTGGAAAAATCTCTTCATGGCAAACTATGAAGTCGATGCCGGCGTGTTACAACCCCTGGTGCCCGCGGGTACTGAACTCGATCTCTACCAGGGCCGCGCGCTGGTTTCGCTCGTCGCTTTCCAGTTTCTGAACACGCGCGTGAAAGGCTTTCGTATTCCGTGGCATGTCAACTTTCCGGAAATTAACCTGCGCTTCTACCTGAAGCGGACGGTTGGTGGTGAAGACCGCCGCGGCGTTGCTTTTATCCGGGAAATTGTGCCACGCCATGCGATCACTTTCGTCGCCAACACACTCTTCAACGAAAACTATGTCACGCGCAGGATGGGCCAAAAGGTGCGCGTGAGCGGTGACAGCCTGAAGGCCGAGTACAACTTTTGGGAGCGAGGTCGTGCGCAGAGCATCAGCTGCAGAACCGGCATCACTCCGCAGCCGCTGAAACCGGGCAGCCTCGAAGAGTTCATTACTGAGCACTACTACGGCTACACCAAGGGACGCAAAACGCTGGAATACCAGGTTGAACACCCGCAATGGCGCACGCTGCAGATACAGGACTATAATATTGCGGTCGATTTTGGCCTGGTGTACGGCGAACCATGGTCAAAGCTCACTGGCATGCGCCCACATTCGGTGTTATTCGCCGAAGGGTCTGAGGTTAATGTATTCTCTGCCGGGAAAATCATTTACGGCTCATGAGAATGGGTCAGGCAGAGATCATGGATGTGCATGACGCAGTGGTGCTACTGAAGGCACAAGATCTCTCCGTAGAAATTGCAGCCCTCGACGAACTCACTGCCGACGTGCAGAAGAAACTCGCGGGCAGCGAAATGCCGCAATGGCACAAAGATATTCTAGACGATAGACTGTCAGGTGACGAAAAATTCAGCCCCTGGGAAGTTGTAAAAGCCCGTCTCCAAAATGGCGCTAAAAGTTGAAGTCTCTGGCTCATGCGAAATTGATCTTGAACAGGCCTACCAGTGGTATGAATCCCAGCGTGCGCAACTTGGATTAAAATTTCTGAACGACTTTGACGAACGCCTGAACCTGATCGCCGTAAATCCATATATCGGCGTTGAAGTTTATCGCCAAACGCGAAAGTTCGTAATGACCAGATTTCCCTATATAATGTATTACCTTCTCACCGATGACCATGTTAAGGTCGTAGCCTGTCTGCATGGAGGCTTAGACCCGCGCCTGAGTGCGGGCACAGTACACAACAGGATCATCGAGCAATGAAGAAAAAGAACGCAAAGAACTTCACCCCCGCCGACTACGCGCAGCTGATCGACGAGCTCTACTACCACAACCGGCGCTACTATCTCGAAGACGACCCGGAAATTTCAGACGCTGAATACGACGACCTGATGCGCCTGCTCAAAGAGGTCGAGGCGCTGCATGCTGACTGGCTACGGCCCGACTCGCCGTCGTTGAAGGTGGGCGGCGAAGTACGTGCTGACTTTGTCGAAGTGAAGCACGACCCACCGATGATGAGCCTCGACAACGCGATGAATGTGGCGGAGCTAAGGGCCTTTCATGACCGGCTCGTGAAGGCGGGTCTTGCCGAACCCATCTACCATATTGAACCGAAGTTCGACGGGCTCGCGATCGACCTGGTGTATGAAAACGGCGTGCTCGCCGTGGGTTCGACGCGCGGCGATGGCGAAACGGGCGAAGACATCACCCACAATGTGCGTACCGTTGCGAACATCCCGCTGCGGCTTGCGCTTGATAAACCGCCGAAACGGCTGAGCATCCGTGGCGAAGTTATCATCAAACTCGCCGACTTCCGCAAATTGAACGAGCAGCAGGCCAAAGAGGGCAAGAAGCAGTTCGCTAACCCCCGCAACACGGCAGCAGGCGCGCTAAGACAACAGGACTCTGCAGAGGCGCGCAACAAAAAGCTTTCTTTCTTTCCGTACACCCTCGCGCATTCGCCCGAGGTGCAGAAGGTTTTCGCCAAAGAGATGCGCTCGCAGGAGAGCATCTGGAACAAGATATTTCCCGCGCTCGGTTTCAGGATTTCGGACTACCACCGCACTGCCGATATTGACGGCGTCATCGCCTACTACGAAGAAATGACCGCGAAACGCTCGGACGTCGAATACGACCTCGATGGACTGGTCATTAAACTCAACGACACCACCGAATGGGAGAACTTTGGTGCAACAACCAAGGCTCCACGCTGGGCGATTGCGCTCAAATTTCCCGCACGGTCTGGCATCACGAAACTCGAACGCGTCATCTACCAGGTCGGGCGTACCGGGGTCATTACCCCCGTTGCAGAGCTCGCACCGATCAACCTCGGCGGTGTGATGGTTTCGCGCGCGTCCCTGCACAACGCGGACGAGATCGAACGCCTCGACCTGCATGAAGGCGACTACGTCGAAGTGGTGCGTTCCGGCGATGTTATACCCAAAGTCGTCGGAGCCAAACCCGAACAGCGTGCGAAGAAAGCGAAGAAGATTGCTTTCATCAAGAAATGCCCCTCGTGCGGTAAGCCGCTCGTGCGCGAAGATGTCTTTTTCCGCTGTGTCAATGCAGACTGCCCTGAGATGAACGAAGCGTACCTGCAGTTCTTTGTCTCGAAGAACGGGCTCGATATAGAATCGCTCGGCAGCGAGTGGGTGGCGAAGCTTTACCAGAACAGGGTAATCTCTGACTACGCCGACCTGTTTGCCCTTAAGAAAGATGACCTGCTGCAGTTCGAAGGTATGGGAGAAATTCTGGCCACGAAAATTCTGCAGTCCATCGATAGTCGCCGCAAAGTACCCTTCACGAAGCTGCTCACGGCTGTGGGTATTCCGAATGTCGGTGAACATGTCGCTTCTATTCTGGCAGAACATTTTGAAGACCCTGGCGCCCTCGCGCAGGCAAGCCTCGAAGAACTCACGCAGGTCCACGAAATTGGCCCCGGCACCGCGGCGTCGGTGCAGCAGTGGTTTGCCGACAAGACCAATACCGCGCGGCTCAGGAAGCTGCGAACGAACGGCGTTGAAATTATGCGCTCTAAACGCGAGCGGGTATCGGACGTCTTCACAGGCAAAACCTTTGTGTTTACCGGAGCTTTGGCCCAATTCACGCGCGAGAGTGCAGAAGAGGCCGTCAAGGCCCGCGGCGGGCGCGCGGCTTCGTCGGTGAGCAAAAAAACCGACTTTGTCGTGGTGGGTGCAGATGCGGGCAGCAAAGCGCAGAAGGCCAAAGAACTGGGTGTAAAGATACTGAGCGAAGACGAATTCGCACAGATGCTCTAATTTCGCTGTTCATGGCATTTAGCTATGGGCTTTCAGCCCACAGCGCACTGCAAAAAAATGAAAGCGGTTGTTTCAGACTTTACTCGCGCCATCTGGGAATCCCTGGGGTGGGAGGCCTTTGGCGTCGACGACCGCGTTGAAATCAAAGATGTCACGCAGGATAGCCGGCATGTGAAAAAGGGTTCCGCCTTTTTTGCCTACGACGGCCATAAAGTTCGCGGAAAAGATTTTATCTGGGATGCATTCGACCGCCACGCCGCCGCGGTTTTCGTCGATCGCGAGTATAAAGAAGAAATATTCAACGACCCCCGCTATAACAAGAACCTGCCGCTGTTTTTTAACCACGACTTTCAGCGCGGCGCAGGCCGTACTATCTCGTTTCTTTATGGCGAGCCTACCCGATACATGTCTTGTATCGGAGTTACCGGCACTAACGGCAAAACCACGATTGCGCATTCTCTCTACCAGGCGCTCAGCCACCTGAACAAACCTTCGATGTATGTGGGCACGCTGGGCATGGAAGTCTCGCGGCATAAATCCCAGACGGGCATGACGACGCCCGACACGGTGAACCTGCAGCACATGCTGCACCAGGGCCAGAAGCAGAAGGCGCTCTATGCCTGCCTCGAAACGAGTTCACATGGCCTCGCACAGGGCCGCCTCGAAGGCATCAACTTCCAGATCGGCATCTTCACCAACCTGACACAAGACCACCTCGACTACCACCGCAACATGGAGGCGTACTACCGCGCGAAGCGGCGCCTGTTTGAGTATATGCTGTTTGCCTCTCGCAAACAGCCAGAAACAGCAAAAGGTGCAGTAGTCTGCATCGACGACGACTACGGCCGCCGGCTTTACAACTGGCTCAAGGGACAAAACCCCAGTTTTCCGGTAATCTCGGTCAGCACGCGCGACAAGAATGCCGATGCCTACATCACCGACGTCGAAGCGACATTTGATGGCTACCGCTGCGTCCTGGTTTTTGCACAGAAAAGCTATTTTATCAAAACCCGGCTGCTGGGTCGCTTTAACCTGATGAACCTCGCTTCGGTTTTTCTGAGCCTGCTCTGCCTGGGCTTCGGTACCGAAGAAGCGCTTGAGGCGATACAGCAGGTCGAACCGGTACCAGGCCGATTCGAAGTGCTGCGCGGCCTCGAACAGCGCACAGTGATTATTGATTATGCGCATTCGCCCGACGCTCTCGCGAAGGTGCTCGAGACCGCGCAGGAGCTTACCCCGGCACGGGTCATTGGTCTCTTCGGCTGCGGCGGCGACCGCGACAAAGAGAAGCGACCACAGATGGCCGAGGTCGCCAGCCTGCATTCAGACCTGTGTATCCTCACCAACGACAATCCGCGCAGCGAAGAC
This sequence comes from Spirochaetota bacterium, assembly GCA_049323535.1. Taxonomy (GTDB): domain Bacteria; phylum Spirochaetota; class Leptospiria; order Turneriellales; family Turneriellaceae; genus Turneriella. Next base: position 106,008 of record JBMOPL010000011.1, read on the forward strand.
CCAAAAAATATCATCGAAGACATGCGTAAGGGACTGAAGACCGCGCGTTACCTCGTGATTACCGATCGCGAGAAGGCGATACGCGCGGGCCTGCAGATTCTCGGGCCGCGCCAGGTGCTCGTGATCGCCGGCAAGGGCCATGAAGACTACCAGATTATCGGCAACAAGACACTGCACTTTTCGGACCGCGAAACCGCGCTGAAATTAATGAGCACGTTGAAGATTCGCTGAAGTGGGTGATTGTAGAGACGCAATGAATTGCGTCTCTACAGCTAAGGGCAACCTTGAATCTGTACGGTGGCCGTCGCTCCCGTACCGCCGCCACCTGTGATGCTCACCGTAGTGTTTGTATCATAGCCTGAACCACCAGAAGTGACGCTGATCAAACCGAGGCTTGTCGGCGTAAGATTCGCGGTCGCCGTAGCACCGGAGCCACCGCCTCCGGTGATGGTGACGGTGGGTGGTGAAGTATAGCCGCTACCGCCGCCGGTTAGCGTTAGTGATGCAATAATCCCATTGCCCAAATTCGCGGTTACCATGCCCCCAACGCCAGTGCCGGGTGGAACTGCGGCCAGGTTAACTGTTGGAACGCCCGTATAACCACTACCCGTCGCAAGCACGGTCGCTGTGCTGATTCCGCCACCCGAGACCGTAATGTTTGCCTGGGCGAGTGTACCGGTGCCGGTGACCGGTACCGCATAAGGGCCGCCGTTTTGGTAACCAGATCCTGGCGCGTTTACCGTGTAAGATGTAATTTGGTAACTTGCTGTGACATTGGCACTTGCCCCGGTTCCCCCGCCACCCGAAATATCGAGCGTACCGCTGAACACTGGTCCCGCATAACCGGAGCCCGCAGCCGTGACAGTGTAGCTCGCAACAGTTGTTGCCGTCAACGCGGCAGTGAACGTCGCGCCTGAACCAGAGCCGGTGGCGGTGACTGCAGGCAGGGTTGTGAAGTTGGTGCCGCCAGAGGTTACCGTAACGCTCGCTATGGGCCCGGTGCAAACGCCACTGGATTGGCTGGTCTTCTTCGAGTCGGGGTTGCCGAAGTCTCCCCAGCTCTGGCACCGGGCCGCGAGCAATAGGCTAAAGAACAAAGTCTGCCGCATCCGTGGCAACCGTGCAGACAGCAATCGCCGGGTGTCAACCTTTCTCCCGGTAATTGGGAGTTTCAGCAATCAGGTGAGGTCGTGATACAGTATCTCGGGGCAGGCTAACAATCTAACTCGCCGGCAATCACGTTCAGCGAGCTCATGTTCGCGATCGCGTCGGCGAGCAGGCCACCGTTGACGATTTCAGGGAAGGCCTGGTAGTACCAGAAACACGGGCGACGCACGTGAACGCGCCACGGGCTCTTCTTACCACGCGAGACAATCGTGAAGCCGAGTTCGCCGTTGGCTGACTCGGTCGAGAAGTAGTGCTCGCCTGTCGGCACTTCAATACCGTGCATGATGATCTTGAAGTGGTAGATGAGGTCTTCCATCGAGGTGTAGACCTTGTGCTTCGGTGGCAGGTACGCGTGCGGAATGTCCGCGTGGTAAGCGCCCTCGGGAATGTTATTCACGAGCTGCTCGATGATGCGCAGCGATTGCCGCATCTCTTCGAGGCGCACGAGGTACCGGTCGTAAACTCCGCCGTCTTCGCCCACCGGTACGTCAAAGTCAACCTGGTCGTAGTACATGTAGGGGGAGCTTACCCGTACATCGTAGTTGACACCCGCGGCGCGCAGGTTGGGCCCCGTGAAACCGTACGCGAGCGCACGTTCACCTGAAATTTTGCCTACACCCTTCGTGCGCTCGTAGAAGATGCGCGACTTGGTCAGCAGCATATCGGTTTCTTTCAGAACCTTCGGGAAAGTCTTCACGAACTTTTTGACATCCGCCACAAACTGCGGGTAGACGTCTTTTTCGAGACCGCCGACGCGGCAGAAGGTATTGGTGAGCCGCGCGCCGGTCATCTTTTCGAGAATCTGGTAGATGTCTTCGCGCTTGTGGAACATGTAGAGGAACGAAGCGAAAGCTCCCAGGTCGACACCGAGAATGCCGAGGCAGATGATGTGGTCGATGATGCGCGAAAGTTCTGAGATGATCATGCGCACGACGAGTGCCTTGGGTGGCGCGGTAATGCCCATCATCGACTCGACTGCGAGAATCCAGCCGATGTTATTCATCGGCGTCGAGACATAGTTCATGCGGTCGGTGCAGACCAGGAACTGGTTGTAACCGTAGTGCTCACCCAGTTTTTCAAAGCAGCGGTGCACGTAGCCGATGTGGATGTCTACTGCTTCGATGGTTTCACCGTCGAGAATCAGGTGGTTTTCGAGAATGCCGTGTGTCGCCGGGTGCGAGGGCCCAAGGTTAATGCGCATACGGCCGTCAGGCAGTTCGCCGACGCGCACACCGGGTTGTGTGACAGGCAACCAGCGCGTTTCTTCGATGGGAGGAAGGTTGGTAAAATTGCGGTTATTGGCGTTGACTTCGCCTTGCATACATATGCGTCCGGAGCTTCAGCCTAAGGCGTAAATCTATTTTCCCCTGTCAGGCTCCCGAAAGGCCGAGTGCCAGGCGAATTATTTCGGGAAGTTCTTCATCCGCGGAAGTATGACCCGCGGCAGCAAAACCAGAACCACCCCCATGAGACAGGTGAAGAGCCTTACCCATCCGGGGGCAAAAGCGACTTTTGAGACTATCAACGGCGGATCCTGCTGGTAGAAAACGACCGGGTACAACCGCCCCGCTTCGGGCTGGAAACCGGGTAACAGACCACAATCCTGAATGAGGTAGTGCTGTTTTCCTTCGATCGCATAATTGTAAGCACAGCTCGACTCTCCGATACCGCGCGTGCTGGTTGCCCCCGCGGCCAGGCGAACCCGGCTCACAAACTGTGCGTCGACCTTAGTACCAAACTGGAAGCGTGTGAAGCTGACCACCGGCCCCAAAACCTGGCTCAGGACAAGGAACGCGCCGATCCACGGTACATACCGATACACCCACGACATGAACCTTGCTTCGTATTCCTTGTCGGTCATTTCTGTACCTGGCCAGCGCACCTGCAATGTCAACAGGTTTCAATGAGAGCAGTCTTTAGTCCGGGGACATATGTTACAGTGGGATTGCTGAAATAAGCGCCCGCCCTTAAGCGGTTTTTACGACAAAACTGAACTTGAAGGGACGGGCAAATGTACGATTACCAGGAAATCTAT
>JBMOPL010000012.1:0-107471 GCA_049323535.1 Spirochaetota bacterium
CCGATAGATTTCCTGGTAATCGTACATTTGCCCGTCCCTTCAAGTTCAGTTTTGTCGTAAAAACCGCTTAAGGGCGGGCGCTTATTTCAGCAATCCCACTGTAACATATGTCCCCGGACTAAAGACTCGAGTCGGGCGAATACTTGACGTGACGCCACGTTTTCGCCCTTGTGGAGAATCTGATGCAGACAATCGCTGAGCGCAGTGGCGCGAACCAACAGGTACCGACCGGACAGACCATTGCTGCCAAGGGCCAGCTCGTTCGCTCGCTCGTCATTCTGCAGAAGGGCCAGGCGACGGTACACAGCGTTGAAACAGGCCCCGTTGGCCAGCCAATACTGCGACCGCTCTATTCGGTCAATGCGCCGGCGGTCATTGCGGGAGCAGCCCTGTTTTCGGGACAGCGCAGTAACTACCAGGTTGTAACTTCAGCACAGAGTGAAATCAGCGTCTACCCGAGCAACCGCGAATACCTGCTGAAACTCATCGCCGCCAAACCCAATATTGGGGTGCTCGCGCTCAAATCGATTTACAAAGACCTGACAGATCTCGAGACGAAACTCGACCAGGCCGAGCAAACCTGGACACAACTCGAGAGCTATGAACTCGGTTTCTCGATTGCGCTCAGCGCTTTGTTGCCTGACAAATTCGCAGGTGAAGTCAGGAATGAAGCAGGATTTGCCGACCCGCTTTTGCCTCTTGCACGACAGCAGCTCACCGATTTTACGGAACGCGGCGGCAATATCGTTAAACCCCTGAACGTGAATTTTCTGCGTTCGGCGCGCAACCAGATCGAAACCGTGGCCGAGAAAAAAACCGAATCGAACACCGTGGGCCTTATCCGACGGCTCGTGTCTCTGCCGCAGGAAGTCCTGGGAGCTATAGCGGCAAGAGACCCGCAACTGCTCTACATTGCGGCTGAGGCCGTAGGCGAACTGACCGGCAACACCGGTAGTGAGGTGGAAAGGCGCCTTGCTGAAATGCAGCAGTTTCTGCAGCGCATGCTGATCGGTGACTATTCATGGCTGGCAAAGTTCTCGCTTCAGGCCGAGCTGATGGAGAGCAATTCGAATACCGCTCCACGCGAAGACATCACGGCTGCATCGGTCTTTTTCGCCGAGGGTTTTGCCGCGCTGCGCGACAAGCTGCTGAGCTTCGCCGAAATTGCCTACCCGCCCTACCAGGTACAGGCACTGCAGAAAATCCAGAAGGTGGCTGCGCAGAAAGAACAGCAGGCGAAACCCGCTGCGACCGACGCGGCGCAGGCCAAACAGATATCAGGCGACCTGGACGAATTTGTCGGTGCGGTGGAGAAGATACTGCAGTGGACTGAAACGCCTGCAGAGAAATCAGCGCAGTTCAAGAAAGACTGGGACACTCTCAAAAAATTCAAAAATCCCCTTGATGGTTCAGACGACGATGTCCGTAAGCTGCGCCGCCGCGTGAATATGCAGTACTGGGAAATATTTGAGCGCGGTATCCTGAAACACCTGAAGAAGCGGGCAGATCTGCCACGTTTCATGCGACTGTTTTTTGACTACGGTTTCATGGACGAGACCCAGCTTGATGCCGATCATCTGCTGAAATTGTCTCAGGCAAGTTACGGAAAGGGTGATCCGTGGCTGCCGATCTATACGATTACCGAATGGCTTGCCGCCATCTACGACCGCAAGGTTACCACCAGTATCAGCGAAATGGGGCTGACATTCTTTGAAATGCTGCGGCAAGACCCGGCGAACCGCGACAAAAAGTGGCGCAAAGAGACCGATCTGCCGCCCGAGGTGAACTCCCCGGAAGCGAGAGTCAAATTCGAAATCAAAGAGATGCTGCAGATGAACTGCCGTCTGTGCTCGGGCAATATTTCGAGCCACCTGAATATACTGACGCGGCACCAGATTACGCAGCCACTCGAAAAGGTAATCATCACAAAAGATACTATCGTGCAGGAAGTACGCAAAATCCTGCAGGCAGATTTTGGCGCGTTTCACCGTGAAGTCCTCTATACAAATGAAGCGATGAACATCCAGCGCGAATTTATCCAGGTGCAGGTAACTCCCAACATTGTGCTCGTGCCCTCGATCGGTACAGTCATCCAGTTCTGGCAGGATCGCGAAGGTAACGACCGCATGTCACGTGGCCGCCTGATCGCACCGATTATGGCCACTGCAGACCTGCAGATGATGCTGCTGCGCGCGATCGGCACGTACCGGTGGGAAATGTGCAAGACGACGATGGGTCCCGACTGGAACAATATCTCGGTTTCGTCGCTCACTGCCGATTACACCGATTACGTCCAGTTCTTCTACAAGAGCAAAGAACTCTCTGAAGAAATTAAGGAAAAACTGGCAGAAGACATGAAGCGCTTTCGGGACGACCGGGCGCGTTTTGTGAACGATTATACGGTCTATATGCGCTTTGAATCTGAAGGTTCGCAGCGCATGAACCGGGTTTCCCGCAAGATATTCACGAAACACATTCCGTTTGCCAAAGAAATCCGGGAGCGCCTGCTGAAATTGCCCAGCTACACCGAGGTGGTGCAGAAATCCATCAATATCCGCAAGAAGAAGGCAAACGAGCTGACCCCCCGTTACACCAAGTACGAGCGCGAAAACAAGAGCCTGCCGAAAGAACTGGTCGAAACCCGGCGCTACTACAACATGGAGTACTAGAAGTCTCCCGAAAAGGAGCCGCTGGCAGGTCCGGGAATCTGTCCAAGGTTTTTGACTTTTTTTAGAAGGCAGGGACAGAGTTTTGTATCTTAACCAAATGGTTAAGGTAGTTCCTGGGCTATTTCTGCCCCTGTTTTTGCTCACGCTCCCCCTTGGCGCGCAGGCGCTGACCATTTCGGGCCGCACCTTTAACGAAAGCACCGGTGAACCACTGGAATTCGGGACGGTCATTGTACCCGAGGCGAAATTCAAGAGCCGTATCAACCCTGATGGCACCTATGCCGCCGCGGTTCCGGCCCCCGGCGAGTACACGATACAGCTGTCGGCTCCCGGCCTCAAGACGCTGACCGAAAAGGTGCGCATCGACGGCAATATCAAGCGCGACTTTCGCCTGAGCCTCCCGGTCGTACGCACACAGACCGTAAAACTGCGGGCAGAACGTGACATACAGAAGCTGGGACGTAACACGCTTTCCGTAGAACAGCTTAAAGAAACACCGGCGACTTTTGGCGACGCGATCAACGCGCTTGCGACGCTGCCCGGTGTTATCAGGCCAGGTGGTTTTTTTGGCCCGCTTGTTATTCGCGGTGCTGATGACAAGGGCAACCGGTACTTCATTGACGATATCCCGGTTCCAAATCCGCAGCACTTCGGCGGGTTGCAGTCTATCATTTCGAACGATATCATGCGCGAGGTTGACCTGTACTCGTCGGCATTTCCGTCGCAGTTCGGCGGCGCTGTGGGAGCTATCATTGATATCCAGACCGTCGACGAGGTCAAAGAATTTGGCGGCGTGGTGGATGTCTCACTCATCTCGTCGAATTTCCTGCTCAAGAATAAATGGGGCCGCAGCATGGGAGGTGAGGTACGCATTACTCCCGCGCCAACGCAGGGGGGTGAACAGGGACCTAACCCGCTGGGTGTCATGCCCTTCCAGTCGAAAAAGTCGGGCCCCACAGGTTACTGGATAACCGCCGGCCGTATCGGTTACCTGACGCTGCTGGTGCCACCGATTTATAAACTCATCACGGGAAACACGATCGACCGCCTGCCTGAATACTACGACTACCAGCTCAAGGGAAAAATCTTCACCGACGAGGCAGGCAAACATTCGCTCACTGCACTCTTCTTCGGCAGCTACGACACGCTGAAGTTTACGCGCAACCTGAGTGCAGAAGAAAAAGAAAAGCGCAAACAGGAAGGCGATGATCCCGTCCTGGCAAATTTTAATATCAACAACGATGTTTCTTCGCATAGCCAGGGTCTTTATTACGAATACATTCCTTCATCAAAGCTGACCAACAAGCTGATTGCGTATAACAGCTATACCTATAGTTATTTTCGGGCCGACCTGGGCACGAGCTCGGCGATCGGTGCGACCGACCTGAAGGTCTACCCGAATATCTTTGGCCTCAAAGACAAGTTCAGGCTCGACTGGGCTGATTACGCGACACTGCGACTGGCAGCAGAGTATAACCTCTTCTACTTCAAATCTTCAGGGCAGACGCAGCAGCAGACCGGAACATTGCCGAGCACTGGTCAGCCCGACCTGGGCAACAGCGCCCTCTTCCAGACTGTACCGGTGAACTTCGACGACCAGAACCATGTGCTCTCTGCGTATGCCGAGAATAAATTCCAGTTTGGCGGCCTGCGCTTCGTGCCGGGCGTTCGCACCGACTTTTTGGCGAGGACGAAAAACGTGACACTCGACCCGCGGGCGCTCATCAGCTATGAATTCCCGACCGAAACCACGATCTCGGTCGCCGGTGGCCAATACCAGTCGTACGCGCAGACAAACACGTTCTACTTTAACCGGGTCTTCAACTACCAGCCGCAGGTGGTGGTAGCCGACTACCTGAAGCCCGAACGCGCTTTTCACCGTACAGTGGGCGTAGAACAGAAATTCAACCCATTCGTCTTCAAGGTTGAAGGATTCATGAACGACTTTGATCGCCTGCTCGAAGCAAACGGCACAACCGCAGCGCAGGCAACGGGCCAGTATTTCTCGAACAGCGGGGAGCTGCGTGCACGGGGTGTCGAGGTTTTCCTGCGCAAAGACAAAGAAGACAAAGCAAGTGAATTTTATGGCTGGCTAAGCTATACCTACACGCAGAGCGAACGGCGGCGCAACGGCAACTGGAGCCGGTTCGAATTTGAGCAGCCACACTCGATAAAAGTTGTCGCCGGCTACCGCTGGGGAGCTAACACAATCGGCGCACAATTCCAGCTGTTCGCCGGGTTTCCCTATACAGCGATCGTGGGCGCCTCGTGCACGCCTGGCTATGACTGCAGCACAGGTTCGACCAACGTCCGCTATTCGCCCACTTACTCGGGTGACCTGTACAGCGAACGCTACCCCATGTCGCACCGCCTCGACATTCGTTATACCCGCAAGACGACCTACAAGTGGGGGTACTTCAGCTGGTATATCGAAGTCATTAACATCTACAACTACGTAGCACCAAACCAGCAGCGGTGGAACTATAACCAGCCTTTCTCGGCCTCGAACCCCGTGGTTAAAGTGCCTGACGGAGCGATCACGATTATCCCGTACTTCGGTCTCGAATGGCGTTTCTGACAGGCACTCGTCCAGGCGATTTCGGTATGGAATCGCTGCGCGTTTATGCCGTGGGTGGAATTTTCGGAGGATTCAAAATTCGATAAACGTATAGAGGTTGCGGCTGCTTTTGCCGAATTCACTTTCTTTGATGATGAACTTCTTGCCCTGCACGCCAACGAGGGACTCAATTGCCCTGCCTGAACCTGCTGCATGCGCAACGGCAATGCGCGAAGGGCTGAGCACCAGGACCTTTTCGCCATCTGTCAGCACCCGGGTGATTTCACGCACCAAAGCCAGCTGCTGGTCTGCCGCCAGCGAATTCTCAAACACATACTGAGAAACAAGCAGCGGATGCTCCGGAGCCGAAAGGACTATACATTCCCGCAATTCGCGCACTGCCCACTCGGCCAGGTCATGTGGATTGACGGCGGTGTCGGCCGTATCTGAGAAGAACATGTGGAGGGCGGGAGCCACCTGCCTCAGGTAGGACCGCACGGTGGTAACCATTTCCGGATCACTCAGTGCACCACCGCGGGCAGTATCAAAAAACAGGATGCGGGCCCGCAGGAAGCTTTCAGAAAGCGGAAATACGTGAATTCCCTTGAGGTTCTCTGAAAAACCGGTGGGAAAACGTTTGGCAAAGAATGAATTCTTCCGCAAAACCGCGGTTGTTTCCACGTAGCCATAATCGGCAAAATCGTTCGGGATAACACTGTCCTTAGGTAGCAGGTAGAGTGTCCGTACAAGCTCCGCCGGTACGCCCTGGACAAAACCGCAGCGAAAAGCCGCCGCAGCAGCATCATAGAGCAGAATGGCGAATTCATGCGATTGTACCGCATCGCCTGCAACGCGCATTGCCTGTGCAAGCTCTTCACCGGTCACTTCGTCAAAATAAAGTTCATTGAGGTAGAACAGGTATTGGTCGATTTCCGGAAAATGGTATTGTGCTTCAAACCGGCTGATGCTTGCAGCCAATTGCCCGTCTGTAACCGGCTGCACCGGAGCTTCCTCGCCGCGTCCGCCCATCGTCGCCATCAGGGAGCGCAGCTCGTCGCTAAAGGCCCGCTCGCGCAGCTTTTGCTCCCGAACACCGAGCTGTACTGCGCTACCTGACGGGCTCACAGTGCGCACCGGATTCATGAAACGGAACTGCCGCTCTTCGGGCATAATATCAATAACAATCGGATTCGGTCTGTACTCTCTCTGCTTTTGTGCTTCGCGTTCGGCACGGATGCGCGCTTCGATATCAGACTGCCGCGCATCACCGACAATGAGTTTTTCCCGGATTAGGTCATCTTGCTGGGTGAGTCGCGACAACTCACCGAGGGCAGAAGCATGTGCGTCTATTGCTTTGCCATAGCTGTGGAGAATCCTTTCGGAAAGTTCGCGCCTGGTAAACCGGCTTTCCTGGAAACCGCGCAGCAACCAGACCGCAGCAAGCAGGATAACGGCAGTCAGCAGGTACAGGCTAAAGAAGGCATAGATCGGCGGTAACGCTGTCAGCTGAAACAAGACCATATTGTCCTGCAGCAGGTAGCGCCGTACGGAAAGGTAACTGGTTCCGTGCAGCCGGAAGACCTCGCGCGCTCCAGCCTGCCTGGACAGCAGCGCGCCGAGCAACAGGTTATCTTCGCGCCCGAAGGTTTCACTGTCGAGACCTGTTACAGTCTGAAAATCCAGTGTGGCTACATAGAGCGCAGCATTGCTGTCAGGCGAACCGGGAGTCAGCAAGAGCACGAGGTATGCAATGCCGCGGGAGGAAAAATCGGTCAGTATGTAGGTCCGCAGTATTCCCTGTTTTGCCACCGCACTGCGCCTGCCAGAGCGAACCAGTGAACGCTCTTCGTCGGTCAGGTCACGTCCCGACCTGGCCAGCGCCCGGAAATCGCGGTCGAGCAACACGGCAGTCAGCACCGATTTCGGTGCAGGATTCAGTTCAGCGAGATCCGGATCTTTTCCCGGACGTGCACCAAGGTACCGGAAAAATTCGCCCTGGTCATTTTTCTCCCCGACCTTGCGGTCAATCAGCGCAATGGTTTCTTCGAGAGCGTCGAAACGACGCTCAGTCAGTTCAGCGGAACGAAATTTAACAAGCTGGTTTTCCGCAAAGAACGCGATCGTCGCGAGTAGTACTGCGGCAAGCGAGACAAAATACCTGCGGATCATGCGCTCTTACCAGTCTTACATTACGTCAGCCAGCGGTAACGCTGGTAGGTAACGAATTCTTCTCCACGGCAGAAGGCCTTTACCTGCGGAAGGCAATCAGGGAAAAATGCAATTTCATCAATACGGTTTACAGGCACCCAATCATAGCCGGCAAGCGCACCCTCGTGGTGGACTTCAATGTTGCCTTCTATGCTATCAATCTGGAAAACCATCTGGAACACCTGGGTGCGGCGCTGCTCAGCGGGAACAGACTCGCCGCAGAAGAGGAATTTACCCACCTTCACCGTGAGATTGAGCTCCTCTTTCCATTCACGCGCCAGTGCTTCGGTCGCGGACTCACCGGTCTCCTGTCCACCACCGGGTAAGAGGTAATACTCTCGTCCCGCTTTGCGGTGCTTGACGAGCAGTATTTTGCCTCCGCGCGCGTAGATGCCGGCAATGCGGTGGCGAATACCTTGTTTGGAAGCTAGCAGGTTCGGAAGCGCCAAGATTAACTCCGTTTCCCGCTTTCGGAGTTTTCGAAAGTTACGAGTATTGCCTCAGCTTCAACCTGGGCTCCTTCGGAAACCTGCACGCTCGCGACGACAAGATTGCCAGGCGCGCGCAGTGTAATTTCCATTTTCATTGCTTCCTGCACAATGAGCGCCTGGTTCTGCATGACTGCTTCACCGGGCCTGACGAGCACCTTGACGATGCGACCTGGTATCTCCGCCCGTACGGCCTGCGCGCCGCCCGCAGCATCCTGCGCCTGGCGCTGCGCTGTGTACGGCAGGCGGTAAAAAAATCCCTCCAGGGCGATCAAGACAACATTATCCGATACAATATAATGAGCCGTGTGGCTGAGGCCATCGACCTCGACCTGGGCGCTGGTTTCGCGTACCGAAGTGAGGTTCCACGTATAGGGCTTCTTCGTTTCCCCTTGCGGAAACTCGGCAGCATAAACAGCATCTTCGGCAACCACGAATGGCAGGGTTTGGTTCTCATGCCGTACGAGGTAGCGGCGCATGGGGTATCCCAACCATTGCCTACACCTTGGCAAATAAAAAGCGCGCTGTAAGCCAGCGTTTTCAATAAAATCTTGACACGCCTGTGAGCGATGAACTTTCCCATTTTATGCGCCGCGCTTATTATGAAATCCGCCGAATGCTCGCGGTCAATTCAATCATTATCGACCTACTGATTGACGTCTTCATTTCTTACCTCTACCGTCCCCGGGGCCTGCGCCCCCGTTCTTTCACCCGGCGAGCACTGGCAGGTTTTGTCCGGAGGATTTTCCGCCGGCCGAAGAATTTTGCCCGCTTTCCCGTGCAGTTCCGCCGCACGCTCGAGCGTCTCGGGCCGACGTACGTAAAACTGGGACAGATACTTTCCCTGCGCGACGATATGCTGCCCGAGCGTATCACTCTGGAGCTGCGGAAGCTACAGAGCCAGGTGCCTCCCATTTCTTATGCCGAGGCCAAGAGCGTCATCGAGCAGGAGTTCAATACACCCATCCGCCACATTTTCGCTGAGTTTCATGAGACGCCTGTAGCCTCGGCCTCGCTCGCCCAGGCGCACATGGCGAAACTTCGTAACGGCCAGAAAGTCGTGGTAAAGGTGCAGCGCCCCGGAATCACCCGGCTTATCAGCGACGACATTAACGTGATGCGCCGCCTTGCTGCAATCATGGAATTGATTCCCAAATTGCGCGATTACCGCCCGGCACATTTTGTTGAAGAATTCGCCAAATACACGATGCGCGAGCTCGACTTCGCGCAGGAAGGCAAACACGCCGATATCTTTCGGGAAAACTTCAAAGACTGGAACGACATCATCTTCCCCCGAATCTACTGGGATTACACCTCGCGTCGTGTGCTGACCATGGAATTCATCGAAGGGATTAAACCCGATGATCGTGAGAAACTGAAACGCCTGGGAGTCAATGGCCCGCGGCTCGCGGCGCGCGGGGCGCAGGCCGTTCTCAAGATGCTCTACATTGACGGTTTTTTCCACGGTGACCCGCATCCCGGAAATATGTTTATCGTCGAAAAGAACAAGATCTGCCTCATCGACCTCGGAATGATCGGTTCTTTTACTCCCGAAACACGCAACAATATGTTTCTGTACTACTACTTTACTGTGATACGCGAATTCGACCACGCAACGAGCTACCTTGTGAAGCTAACCGAACCCGGTCGCAAGGCCGACGTGGCAGGTTTCCGCGCTGAACTCGCCGAGCAGATCAAACGCTGGTCAGGAGCGGCTGCATTCAAAGAATACTCTCTTGGACGCCTTATCTTCGATACGATGAACATCGGTGCCAAGCACCGCCTTTACTTCCATGGCGACCTGGTACTTTCATCCAAGTGCATTATCACCATCGAAGCCGTGGGAGCTATTCTTGATCCGAAGATGGATCTGGCAAAGGTTTCACGCCCGATGATGGAGCAGATTTTTGCCGAGCAGATGTCCTTCGCCCGGTATGGTAAATCGATACTCAGGGCGCTGCCTGACTATCTCGAATACGCAGAAAAAATTCCCGACCAGATACTAAAGACGATCGGCATGATCTCTTCGGGCAAGTTCCAGGTAGAAGTCACGCGTCCGCCGGAAAAAGAGAGCCGTGAACGGAGCAATCATTTCAGCACGATGGGGCTGGTTTCACTCTGCCTTGCGGTTGTATTCCTGGTGCGCGACGACTTCTCATCGGCACAGTGGACACTCCCCCTGGTCGGCAGCGTTTCTGCGCTTGCAATCATTGCGGTTGTCAGCGGCCTGTTCTTTTTCACTCTTGCACGGCGCACCGCGCCCGAGAACTAAGGAATTTCAAAAGCGGTAATCGAGAGCCAGGTACGAGGTGGGCTGCCCCGCCTCGGCGCGGGTTTCTGTGCGAATCGCATGGTAATCGTTCATCGCAATGCCAAAACTTAAGAATGCCGCGGTAGTTGCGACCAGCGCATAAAAACCACCTGAGGCGACAAAATCGCTGCGCCCGGTGTCGAGAGTACGGATTCCCGATGCCGCCACGTTGTAGACGATCAGGCTGCCCAAAAAGGTAAACGGGTAGGAAATAAAGAAAATAACTTCGCCCCGGCGTAGCGCTGACTCCGTTTCACCTGCCGCTTGCTCGCCCGTAAAGCCTGGATTCACCTCGGGCGCTGCCGAGAGAACCTGCGCAGTCACCAGCAACAGGCAAAGGGTCTTGCTGAGCGGCTTAAACATGTTCAATGGCAGTTTTTCGTGGTTGCCTGCGGCGGCAATCAGGGTTCAAAAAGGCCCGCCTGCGGGCCTGGCTTTATTCCGAGGTGCTGGTAGGCCTCGCGCGTCAGCATGCGGCCGCGGGGTGTACGGCGGACAAATGCCCTTCTCACAAGGTACGGCTCGACATAGTCTTCAAGCGTCGTGAGGTCTTCGGCCAGAATCGCCGCGAGGGGCTTTAGGCCTACCGGGCCACCGTCATAATGTTGTGCAATACTGAGCATAAACTGCCTGTCGAGTTTTGTCGTTCCTTCGGCATCGATATGCATTCGCGCGAAGGCCGATGCTGCGGCTGCAAGGTCCACGGGGCGTTCAAGGTCGCTGCTCTCGGCTAAAGCGTAGTCCCAGACGCGGCGCAAGAGGTGCAGCGCGATGCGGGGGGTGCTGCGCGCCCTGCGGCTGATTTCGCGCAGCGCATCATCATCGCAGCGGATTTTCCAGATTTGGGCGGCGCGGCGGGTGATCTGGGCAATATCATCGTCATTATAAAACTCCAGGTGGAAAGTAATGCCAAACCTTGTTCGCAGCGGCGCTGTCAGATCACCCGGACGCGTCGTGGCACCGACCAGTGTAAAGGGCGGCAGCGTGATCTGAACCGAATTCGCGAGCATGGCATCGCCCACAGAAATGTCTATGGTCCGGTCTTCCATCGCGCCATAGAGAAGCTCTTCAGCCGGCGCCGGCAGACGGTGGATTTCGTCGATAAACAGCACGTCGCCCTTGCCCAGTCCGCTGAGAATCTTAGCGAGGTCACCTGGTCGCTTGATATTCGGCGCGGTGAGCAGCGAAAAGCCGCCGCCGGTTTCCTGCGCGATAATGCGCGCAAGTGTCGTTTTACCGAGTCCCGGTGGACCTGAAAGTAATACGTGATCAAGTACTTCGCCGCGCAGCGCCGCAGCCTTAAGAAATGAAGCAAGGTTCTCGCGAACGTCGCGCTGTCCCACAAATTCAGAAAGCCGCTGTGGCCTGACCTGTGATTCCTGCTCGTTAGGCTGCGGGTTCAGATACGGGTCGACCGGAGGAACCATCAGTTCTGCTCAAGGACCACACAGGCATTGGAATAATCGCGCGCGTGCGATATACTGAACAGGATGGATGTCGCCCGCCTGGTTTCCAGCATTTGCGCCAGCTTACCGGTAACGTGAATATCCTTTTTGCCTTCGCTACCCCTGAGGCCCACATCGCGGTACGAAATTGTGAGGTCGCGCGGCATTCCCAATGCCTTGATGAAAGCTTCTTTGACCGCAAAGCGCGCTGCCAGGTGCGGAATAGGATCTTTCTTTTTCATGCAGTATGCAATCTCTTCGTCGGTGAAGACCCGCCTAAGAAAGCGTTCGCTGTATTTTCCGAGCATTACTGAGATGCGATCGTTCTCGCAAATGTCGATGCCCAGGCCCACTACCATATCAGACCACCGAGCGCAGGTATTCTACGAGGGCGTTTTCATCACCGCGCAGTTTTCCCTGAACCAGTTCGGGTTTGCCGCCGCCGGTAACGCCGAGGTCTGCAGGCGCCGACTTCAAAACTGCATTCAACTGCAGCTTGCGCTCGGCCGCGTATGCCTGTGTTGTCCCCAGGACGAAGAGTTTCTCTTCGCCACTGCGGGAAAAAATCAAATACAGAACTGCCGGATCTTTTTCCCGGGCCTTATCTGCGACGCTTTTGAGATCACCGACGTTCCGTCCCTCCAGCGCCGAGTGCGCAATCGCCGTTCCACTCGGCAGCGTTAATTTGCCGGAAAGCAGCTCGGCAGCAAGTACTTCGTGGTCGCTGCCCGAACCTGCACGTTCTTCTTTAGCGCGTTGCTTCCGGGCTTCCTGCTGGGCAGTTGAGATACGCGCAAGCAGCTCAAGCGCCTTCCGCCAGGTTACGCTGATTAATCCAACACCGCGTGGCTCAGCATGCAGGGTGGCCAGCTCGCCGGCAAACTGGTTGCGCGTTGCTTCAGGCAAACCGGCAGAAGGCTCGAGCGCCTGGGCAATTTCCTGCAGCCGGGCGTCCAGTGCGGCGACTGCAGCGTTACCTGCAAAGGCTTCGATGCGCCGATTACCTGCACCGGGGCTGGATTCTTTATGGATAATAAAACCACCAATGTCGCCGGTACGGGCGACATGCGTTCCGCCGCAAAATTCCTTGGAAAACTCACCCATTTCGACAACGCGCACAACATCCCCGTATCTTTCGCCAAAAGTCATGACAGCACCGCGCTTTTCGGCGTCTGCTTTCGGCAATTCGGCCGTGTCAACAGCAATGTTTGCACGTATCGCCTCGTTGACTGCATTTTCAACGGCTCCCAACTCGTCAGCACTCATCGCCTTCGGGTGCGAAAAATCAAAGCGCAGGTAATCGGGATGCACCAATGAACCACTCTGTTTGATATGTGCTCCCAGGACCTTTCGCAGCGCTGCATTCAACAGGTGGGTAGCGCTGTGGTGGCGTGCCAGTGCTTCACGGCGGTCGCGGTCGACACTGAGTTCTGCGTCAGCGCCTACTTCGAGGATACCTTCAATATCGGTAACAAGATGAACCCAGGCGTCATTCTGTTTACGGCAGTCTACCACCCGGGCGCTGCCCTTGGCTGTGCGGAGGTAACCGTTGTCACCCAACTGCCCGCCGCCTTCAGCATAAAAGGGCGTTTGATCTGTCAGGATGAAGCAGAGCTCTGAGGCAGCGTCCCCCTCTTTGAGCGACTCTGCGCGCTGCTGCCCGCGTACGAGGGCAAGTATCTTACCTGAACCTATGAGACTTCCATAACCCGTGAATGCTGTTCGCAACGTGCGCTCAACGGGCAATTCGAGTGCGCCTTTCCAGGCAGCGCGCCCGCGCTCCCGCTGTTTTTCCATTTCGGCCTTAAATCCGTTAACGTCGACCCCGAGCTGCTCCCCTTCAGCCAGCTCGATCGTCATCTCGAGCGGAAATCCGAAAGTATCATAGAGCTGAAAGACCTCTTTGCCCGGCAGCATCCCGCCTTTCTGGTCACGCACCTGGTGAATCAGCTGCTCAAGTCGATCAGCGCCCGAATCCAGCGTACGCAGAAAGCGCGTTTCTTCCTGCCGGATATAATCGCTGATAAAAGGCACGTTCTGCGCAAGCTCAGGATAAAATTCGCCGTATATTTCCCGGACGGTCGCACACAGCTGGTGCAACACCGGCTCTTTCTGCCCCAGTTTGCGCCCGAACAACATTGCCCGGCGCAAAACGCGCCGCAAGACATAACCGCGCGATTCATTCGACGGAAAAATACCATCAGACATAGCGAATGTCAGTGTCCGTACGTGGTCAGTAATAACGCGCAATGGAATAACCTTGTCTCCGCTGTACTCAGCCCCGAATACCTGTGCCGCCTTCTGCCGCAGACGCATCAGCTCGTCCGTATCAAATACCGAATCAACTCCCTGCACCAGCGTTGCCAATCGCTCAAGGCCGGCACCGGTATCAATGCCCGTCTGCGCCAGGGGGAGATATTGGCCCTTCTGGAAATCAAACTGGTTGAATACCAGGTTCCAGAATTCCATAAAGCGATCCCCGGAACCTCCCGGGGCACGGTTCTGCTCGTCGGTTCCGAATTCTTCGCCACGGTCGAGATAGAGCTCGCTGCAGGGACCACACGCACCACTTTCACCTGCAGGCCCCCAGAAATTGTCTGCGCGCCCAAGCCGGACAATGCGCTCGGCCGGAACGCCAATGTGTTTGTTCCAGATTTCGTATGCCTCATCATCATTCTCGAAGATACTGATCCAGATACGCTCCTGGGGGAATGGAAGGAACTGCGTGGAAAATTCCCAGGCAAATTCAATCGCTTCTTTCTTGAAATAATCACCGAAGCTGAAATTGCCGAGCATTTCAAAGAATGACAGGTGGCGCTTCGTGCGCCCTACGGATTCAAGGTCCGTGGTACGCAGGCATTTCTGCACAGTAGCGACTCGCGGTGAAGGTGGCACACGTGCTCCGGAAAAATATTCCTTGAAGGGCACCATGCCTGCCGTGGTAAACAACAGCGTTGGGTCCTGCGCCGGTAGCAGAGATGCACTTGGCAAACGCAGGTGTTTCTTGGACTCAAAATACCCGAGATACGCTTTTCTTATATCATTGATAGTCTTAACCGACATTGATCCTCCGCTGCCTGATGGTGCATCCCTGTATATGAAATGGGGCCGCAAGAACAATGCGTCCTTGAATGGGCCGCATCGGTAAAAAAAAAGCGCGCCAGCGGCGCGCTCCCTGTACTGCGCTGGAGCGCAGGCTTATTTTTTCTTGCTCTTCTTTTCCTTTGCTTCGGCAGGTTTTTTCTCTACAGCCTTGCCCGATTTTGTCTTGCGAGCCGTGCGCACTGCCTTTCTTTCATCCTTCAGCTGTGCGAGAGCCTTACGCTCGACAAGCTCAAGAACCGCCATTTCTGACGCATCAGAAATACGCTGTCCCACCCGCAGGATACGTGTGTACCCACCCGGACGAGTAGCAAAACGGGGCGCAATATCATGGAACAGCTTATGCAGGATTTCCTTGTCGGTGATAATCTTGCCGGCTTCCCGCACGTTATGCACTTTTTCTGCGGCAGAAAGTGATGCATTCTGGTTTTCCCGGGCACGGGTGATCAGCTTCTCGGCGATCTGGCGCGCCACCTTAGCTTTGGCTACGGTTGTCGTAATGTTTTCATGGTAAAACAGTGACTGCACAAGGTTGCCGAGCATTGCCTGGCGGTGCCCTACTTTCTTGTTCAGGTGTTTAACTTTGTTTCCCTTTATCATTGTTTCTCCGGTTCAGGGCCGATCAGCGGCCGTCGCGCATGCCAAAAGACAGGTTCATGTTCGCCAGCTTGCTCTTCAGCTGCAACAGCACCTTGTCTGAATAATGTTTGCTTTTGCGCAGGTCGTCTTCATAACGAGTGACAATATCCTTAACATTCCGCATATCGAGGCTACGCAGCACAGCAATACTGCGGACTGAAAGCTCCATGTCTTCGAGCGCGACCTGCATCGCTTTCTTGAGGCGCTCGTCTGTCTCGTCAAACTCCTCTTCTTCTTCATACATTTCTTCAGCGAAGTTGATGAAGACGGTCAGGTGTTCTTTCAGGATCTTCGCCGCGTAGGCCATCGCGTCCTCCGGCGAAATGGTCATGTCGGTCCAGATCTCAAACGTCACCTTGTCGTAGTCAGTACGCTGGTCTACACGTGTCTCTGAAATGTCGAAGTTCACTTTGGTGATCGGCGAGAAGAGTGCATCAATGGGGATAACACCTACTTCATCGATCATTTTCTTCGTAACTTCGGCAGGCAGGTAGCCACGACCCTTGTCAATCTGCACTGTCATGCGCAGGTTGGCATCTTCATTCATGTGAGCCAACACAAGGTCAGGGTTCATGATCTCGACGCTGTTGGATACAGCGAGATCTCCAGCCATAAGCACGCCCGCACCCTTCTTTTCAATTTCAAGAGTGAGAGGGCCCTGGCCTTCCATCTTGAGGCGCACGCGCTTCAGGTTCAGGATCAGGCGTGTCACATCCTCTTTGATGCCTGGCATCGTTGAGAATTCATGGCTGACGCCTTCTATCTTCACCGCTACGATCGCAGCGCCTTCGATATAAGACATCAGCACCCGGCGCAGACTGTTGGCGATGGTTACGCCAAACCCTTTTTCGAAAGGTTCTGCGACGAACTTGCCGTAATCAGGACGGGTTTCTACGTGCTGGAATTCAGCCGATTTAGGCCGCTTGAGACCTTTGAGCAGGTTTTTTGGTGCTGTTTTCGCCATCTATCGCCCTCCGGTTCCTTATTTCGAGTACAATTCCACGATCACGTTTTCTTTGATCGGAATATCTACATTTTCGCGTGACGGTAATTTCACGACTTTCGCCGATTTTCCGTCTTCTCCGAGCTCCATCCAGTCTGCAATGAGGCCGGCGTTCTTTGCCATCTCGACGTTTTCACCCACGACCTTATTGGCCTTCAGTTTTTCGCCCAGGGCAATATTGTCACCAATGGCAACCTTGTAAGATGGAATATCCACCCGCCTGTCATTGACCCGGATATGACCATGGGTGATAAAATTCCGGGCCTGAGAGCGCGACGAAGCAACACCCAGACGGTACAGCGCATTATCCAGCCGGCGCTCCAGAAGAATCAGGAGGTTTTCACCGGTGATACCTTTCATACGCGTCGCGCGTTCGAAATAGTTGCGGAACGGGCGCTCCAGAACGCCGTATACACGCTTAACCTTCTGTTTCTCGCGCAGCTGCGTCGCGTAACCAGATGCCTTGGGTTTGCGCTTGGGTGGTGGGCCCGGTGGGTTCTTGCGTTTATTGAAAATGCATTTATCTGTCATGCACTTCTGGCCCTTCAGGAAGAGTTTTAATCCCTCCCGTCTGCACAGTTTGCACGCTGGTCCGATTGCTCTTGCCATATTTCTCCGTTTTCCTCTTAAACCCTGCGCTTCTTGCGCGGCCGGCACCCGTTATGCGGAACCGGTGTAATATCTTTGATAAGGCTTACGCGAAGTCCGGAGGCTGCGAGTGTACGAATTGCCTGCTCCCGGCCTACTCCCGGACCTTTCACATAAATCTCTACCTCGTGAAGGCCACGCTCGCGCGCCTTGTCCAGCGCCGAACGGGCTGCGAGCTGCGCTGCGTACGGGGTAGCTTTACGCGAACCTTTAAACTCCAGCGAACCGCCTGATGCCCAGGCAATTGAATTGCCGTTCATGTCCGTAATGGTTATGATGGTGTTATTGAATGTTGCATTGATATAGACGCGGCCCCGTGGCACACGTCCTTTATCTTTTCCTTTTTTGGCCTTACCTTCTTCGGTCGCCGCGCTTTGCTCTTTTGTTTCTTCGCTCATTTTAAAACTCTACCCTGAATTAGCCCTTGCTTGGAGCCTGCTTCTTACCTGCAACTGTAACGCGACGCCCTTTGCGGGTGCGCGCGTTGGTTTTTGTCCTCTGGCCACGGGCCGGAAGTCCTTTGCGGTGTCGTGAACCGCGGAAGCTGCCAATATCGACGAGGCGCTTCATATCCAGCTGTACCTTTGAGCGCAGTGCACCCTCTACAGTGTAATCCGCATCAATGATCTTCTTGATCTTGCCGACTTCATCTTCCGAAAGCTCGTGAACGCGCTTTGACAGCGGAATGCCGGCTTTGGTAACAATATCGTGCGCTGCTTTGTCGCCGATCCCGTAAATATACGTCAATCCGATGACTACCCGCTTCTGGTTAGGAAGATCTATACCTTCAATACGTGCCATTTTTTACCTCTGCCTCTGCTTGTGCCGCGGGTTGGATTTACAAATCACCCGGATAATTCCCGCCCGGCGAATGATTTTGCATTGCGGGCAAATCTTTTTTACTGATGCTCTGACTTTCATGCGCTCACTCCAGCTAACTCTACGCCCGCAACTTTTGCGGACTCATGGCCCATAAGTTCAAATACATTGACATTTGCACCTTTGGGCATCGTGCAAATGACAGGCCCCGTACTCGTGACCGCTATCGTGTGTTCAAAATGTGCGCTCAGCTTGCCATCCTTTGTCTTCACGGTCCATTTGTCTGAGTCCGTATAAACATCGTAGGTGCCAGCATTGATCATTGGCTCGATAGCCAGAACCATGCCTGCGCGAATTTTAATTCCCTCTTTCCGCCGCCCGAAATTTGGCACCTGCGGTTCTTCGTGAATCGCCCTGCCAATTCCGTGTCCAACGAGTTGCCTTACCACGCCAAAGCCATTAGCTTCAGCGTGCTTTTGCACAGCCTCGCCTATCGCCCCGATGCGATTGTCGACCTGTGCCTCGGCAATACCCTTGAAGAGGCACTGCTGCGTCACGCTGATCAACTGGCGGGCCTCTTCAGAAACTTCACCAACCGGCCAGGTCCATGCCGTGTCCGAAAAGTAACCATTATAGCTAACGCCGAGATCAATACTCAGTACGTCGCCTTCGCGGATTACCGTTTTTTCATCAGGTATACCGTGTACCACAGCGTCATTGACGCAGGCACAGATACATGCCGGAAATCCATACAATCCCAGAAATGCAGGTTTAGCCTTCCTGGAATAAATATATTCCCGGGCCACCTCATCCAGTTCGGCAGTCGATACACCTGGTCGAATGTGATCTTTCAGGCGCATATGGGTCTCAAACGCGATCATGCCGGATTCCATGATCTGCGAGACTTCTTTACTTGTATAGATGCGCACAGCCACATCATACTCCGACTACTGCCTTAACCTTATCGGCGATTTCGCCAGTGCTACCCATACCAGAAATGTGGCGCAATTTCTTCTTTTGCTCGTAGTAATTAATAAGAGGTTGTGTCTTATCCTTAAAAATTTGCAAGCGATTTTTTATGGATTCCGGGTTATCGTCTGACCGGCCTTCCTGCGCTGCCCTGCCCAACAGGCGTCTCACGAGCTCGTCGTCTGGTACTTCAAAATTGACAACGTGGTTAATGTTCAGGCCCAGCTTTTCCAGAATTGCATCGAGTGCGGTTGCCTGCTCAATCGTTCTTGGGAAGCCATCAAGGACGAAACCCTTCTTGCAATCAGGTTCCTGGATACGCTGCTCGATGATGCCAATCACGACGGAGTCTGGTACGAGCTCCCCCTTATCCATAAACGCCTTGGCCTGCTTGCCCAGCTCTGTACCGTTCGCGACTGCCGCGCGCAGTATATCACCCGTAGAAATCTGCACTATGCCAGCCCGATCAAGAAAGATCTTGGCCTGCGTGCCCTTACCGGCTCCTGGGGGTCCGAGAAAAATGATCTGCATAGAGCCTTACCGTACCACCCTTGGGCGGCCGGCACTTTTCTTATTGCGATCCATGAAACCATCGTAGTGGCGCATAATCAGCTGGCTCTCGATCTGCTTCAGGGTGTCCAATGCGACACCGACCGTAATTAAGAGCGAAGTTCCTCCAAACAGGTGGATCAGCTGCGAATATTTCTCCAGGCTCCAAAGCTTGATGAAGATGTCCGGAGCAATGGCGACGAACGCGAGAAAGATTGCGCCAGAAAGTGTGATCCTGTTGAGAATACGTTCCAGGGTCTCTTCGGTGTGCGCGCCAGGCCTGACACCCGGAATGTAGCCACCATTCTTCTTCAGAGCCTCGGCAATTTCCTTTGGGTTGTACTGAATCGTGGTGTAAAAGTACGCGAAAAAGAGGATCAGGAGAATATAGATAATGAAATATGTTAACGTGCCAGGTGCGAGATATTTTTGAATTGTTTCGGCAAAACCCTGATAACGCGAACCAAAGTAACTGGCAATCTGTGACGGGAAAATCATGAGCGAGGACGCGAAGATGATCGGCATTACATTCGCCGCGTTCACCTTGATTGGCAGGGTCTGGCTTGCCCCCTGGACCATGCGCCGACCGACAATGCGCTTACCGTACTGAAGGGGAATCTTGCGCTGGCCTTCGCTGAGGAGTATCGAAAAGCCAATCATCGCGATAAACAGAACAAGCAGGATCAGCGCCAGTACAGCGTCCGCCTGGTTATTCTTGATGTCCCCAAGGAACTGGCCGAGTGCTGCGGGTGCACCGGCAATAATACCGGCAAAAATGATGAGTGAAGTACCATTACCAATGCCACGCTCAGTCATCAGCTCGCCCATCCACATGAGCAGGATGGTGCCAGCAGTGATCGTGAGCATGGTCATCGCGGTGAAACCGGCACCAGGCCCGCCCGGAATCAACATTCCTTTTCCGCTCTGCATTGCTTCGAAGTGCAGTGATGTTATATAGACAGTAATACCGTATGCCTGCAGAGCGCAGAGCAATACTGTGCCGTAACGGGTGTACTGGTTGATTTTTCTGCGGCCGAAGTCACCTTCTTTTGCCAGGCGTTGAAGTGACGGAACAGCAACCATCATGATCTGCATGATGATAGAAGCCGAAATATACGGCATAATCCCCAATGCGAAGACCGAAAGCCTCTTGAAGGCACCACCGGCAAAAAGGTCGATATAGTCCGTCAGGTTACCTCCCTGACCGGCTGCTGCCTTGCTGAAGTAATCTTGCAGAACCTTGAAGTCAAGCCCCGGCACGGTGATATGCGCACCAATGCGGAAAAGCAAGAGCATACCCAGGGTAAAAAGGATCTTCTTCCGAAGATCGGGTACGGTGAAAATTGTTACCAGTGCTCTTACCATGGGAGGGAATCCTTAATCTTTTTTCAGAGCCTTGGGCTTTGATTCAATTACTTCTACTGTTGCCCCTGCAGACTCCGCAAGCTTACGTGCCGCCTCGCTGACTGCATGGACCACGATCTTTTTACCTGACAAAGAAACACTTTTCCCGTCAGTTTTACCCAGCAGCTTCCATGCCTCAGCGCTCTTCGGCAGCAGGCCTGCTTTTTTGAGGCTAGCCAGATCAACGGCAGCCTCTGGCAGTTTGCCCGCAGCTACTGTACGCGCCAGGTTGCTAATGTTCACGGGAGTATATTCCACGCGAAACAGATTCTGGAATCCACGCTTCGGAATACGACGATACAGCGGCCACTGACCGCCTTCAAAACGGGCTGGAATATTGCCGCCATTACGCGCTGTCTGACCCTTGCCACCACGCCCCGAGGTTTTGCCATGCCCGCTGCTGGTTCCGCGTCCGACTATCTTGCGGCGCTTGTTCGCGCCGGCATTAGGTTTCAGTTCATTCATTATAATGCCTCTATCTTGACCAGAAATCCGATCTTTTTCAGCATGCCTTCAAGCTGCGGCGTCACCACGTGCTCGCGTGACATTCCGATGCGACGCAGACCAAGGGCAACAAGCGTAGCTTTCTGTTTATCTGACTTGCGTGTTGCGCTGCGTGTTTGGGTTACCCGGACTTTTTTCATAAACAATACCTCAATTTGCCGGCGCGCTTACCGGCGCGGCCGCTGGTGCAGCGACACTCTTGCGCTTCTCATCACGGCGCTGCTTAGAGTAGTTGCCAAAAAGCACCGGAAGTGGTATACCGCGACGCAGTTTTGCCTCTTCGATACCGCCCAACTGGCGCAGGCCATCCAAAGTAGCCTTCACAATATTGAGCGGGTTTGAAGATCCAAGGGCCTTTGTGAGAATGTCATGCACCCCTGCCAGTTCGACTACGGCACGGACGGAGTCCCCCGCAATAATTCCCGTACCAGGAGCGCCCGGCTTCAGCATCACGCGCGCTGATTTAAAGCGGCCGATAACTTCATGGGGAATAGTGTTGCCCTTTTTGCGTACCTTCATCACATTCTTCTTGGCATCCTCAATCGACTTGCGAATCGCCTCAGGTACTTCTTTGGCTTTGCCAAATCCCAGACCAACGTATGACTGGCCATCGCCGACCACTGTCAGCGCGTTAAAAGAGAACCGACGACCACCCTTGACAACCTTCGCCACACGAGCCATGCTCACCACACGCTCAGTCAGCTCAATCGTCTGCCCGTCAATATCGAGCAGGTTCTTCTTTACGCCTTCTTTGGGCCCGCCTTTCTTGCGACCCGGCTTCTTGCCTGATTGTTGTTTTGATTCTTCCATAATTACCTGTTAAATACTCACACCTTTCTCACGCAGAGCGTCCGCAAAACTTTTTACACGTCCATGATAAAGTTTGGCACCGCGGTCGAACACGTAACCTGCATCGAGCTTGAGGTTCGCTGCCTGCATCTTACCTACCAGCGTCTCCGCAAGCTTTGCAGAAAATTCCTTGTTCGTGAATGACTTCTTGCCGCCGGTCTGCACCGATTTATCCAGGGTTGAGCAGGTCAGAAGAGTCTTGCCCGCAACATCGTCCAGTACCTGTGCATACAGGTGCCTGCCTGAAACGTGAAAATAAATGCGCGCTTTTCCGCTCCGGTTCCCTTTGCGCAGGTTCGCCCGCACCCGGGCGATCCGCTTCGTCTTTTGCCTGTTAAGTCTTGCCTTAGATGCCATATTTACCTGCTGTTACTTCTTGCTGCCGGCCTTACCAGCTTTACGGCGAACCTGTTCGTTCTCGTAACGGATACCTTTTCCTTTATACGGTTCTGGTTCCTTGAATCCGCGGATCTGTGCCGCAACCTGACCTACACGTTGCTTATCAATTCCACTGATCTTGAGCTTTGTATTCTCAAGAACTTCGACCGATACGTCAGCAGGTTCTTTGAGCACAACTTCGTGTGAAAAACCGAGGCTGAACACAACATCCTTGCCTCTTTTCTGCGCACGGTAACCAACACCCTGCAGTAGCAGAATCTGCGAGTATCCCGCGCTGGTCCCGACTACGCAGTTGTTTACCAGTGAGCGAACCAACCCGTGCTTCGCGCGGAGATCTTTCTCGTCATTTGCGCGCGAGACCTTGGCAGTATTTCCCGAAATTTCCACGCTCAGGCCTGGGAACAACGGAGCCTGCAAAGATCCCTTAGGACCTTTAACGGTCACATTGTCCGAAGACGCTGTAATTGTTACCCCGGCTGGAATTTCAATCGGCTTGTTACCAATACGTGACATGATACCTCAATAGATGCGGCAGAGAAATTCTCCACCGACATGCTGGAATTTAGCTTCTTTTTCAGAAAGGACGCCCTTCGGAGTTGAAAAGATGCTCAAACCCATATTGTTGCGGGTCGGTTTGATCTCTTTCCATGGCGTATAGATGCGACGACCTGGCTTCGAAACTCTCTCAATAGCTGAGAAAACGGGCTTGTTCTGGTAGTAGCGCAGCTCTACTTTTGCCATCCGGGTGGCTTCGCTCTTGTACACCACGAAAGAATCCAGGAACCCTTCATTTTTCAGGATACCCAGGATTTTCTCGCACGTGTTATTGATGCGCACTTCAACACTCTCATGTCCGGCTGCCGAAGCGTTCCGGATGCGTGTCAACATATCTGCAATCAGGTCGTTTGTCATAATACTCTCACCAAGAAGATTTACTTACGCCAGGAATCAGGCCGCGTGAGGCGTTTTCACGAAAGCATATACGGCACATTTGAAAGCGACGCATATAACCATGCGCACGGCCGCACAGTGGACAGCGATTGTAGGCACGGGCCGTGAACTTAGGCTTACGGCTCGCCTTGATCTGCATTGATTTTTTTGCCATTTCTCGTTCCGTCCCCTATTTACTTCTTCCGCAGCGGAAAATTAAATTTCTCTAACAGCTTCGCAGAATGCTCAGGGCTTTCAGACTGGATCACAAGGGTGATATCCATTCCATGAATCTGTTCAACATCATCGAAGTTGATCTCTGGAAAGATGATTTGTTCTTTAATGCCAAGGCTGTAATTGCCCCGGGCATCAAATGATTTTGTACTCAGGCCGCTGAAGTCACGTACGCGCGGCAGGGCAATGTTAATCAGCCGGTCCAGGAATTCGTACATCCGGTCTCCGCGCAGGGTGACGCTCACGCCAATGGGTAGTCCCTCGCGAAGCTTGAAGTTCGAAATCGCTTCTTTCGCCCGTGTCTTAACAGGAGCCTGGCCGGTGATTGCGGCGATTTCGCCCACAACTCCATCCAGGGATTTCGGGTTAGCAACCGCAAAACCGGCACCAACGTTCAGCACAATTTTCTTCAGAACCGGGACCTGCATCACCGAGCTCACACCGAGCTCCTGCTTGAGTTCCGGACGAATTTTTTCGCTGTAGAGTTTACGAAGCCGTGCGGGATTGGATTGTGTTGCTGCTGCCATAATCAGTCGAGGGTCCTCTTGCGCCCAGAAGCAACCGAGTAGCGCGTTTTCTTTTCGCCTTTATCAAGGCCAAATGCTATGCGACTCGGTTTCTTTTCTTTAGAATCATAGTATTGTACGTTAGAAAGCGCAATAGGCATTTCTATTTCAATCACGCCACCCTTTGGGTTTTCCTGCGTCGGGCGTGCGAACCTTTTGCGCAGGTTCACGCCCTTTATAACCACCTGCTTCTTTTCGCGATCAATGCGGAGGATCTCTCCACGCGATTTCTTGTGTTTACCAGCTATGACGACCACTTCGTCTTTTACTTTGAGGCGGGTTTTGATTTTTTCCGGGGCTGCTTTCATATTACCTCACAAAACTTCCGGCGCCAGAGAGATAATTTTCATGAACTGGCGATCACGGAGCTCACGGGCTACCGGCCCGAAAATGCGCGTGCCTTTCGGATTATTCTGGTTGTCGATCAGCGCGCAGGCGTTTTCGTCAAAGCGGATGTACGAGCCATCCGGGCGCCGCAGCTCTTTCTTGGTGCGGACGATTACCGCACGCTGAACCTGCTTTTTGTGATCTTTCTTGCCCGACGAGTCTTTAAGACCATAGGCGGGCGTGGCAGACTTTACCGCGACCACAATTACGTCACCTACACCGGCATAGCGTTTCTTCGAACCACCCAGTACTTTTACGAGTTGCACCTGACGGGCACCTGTGTTATCGGCTACTTTGAGCCATGAGAGCATTTGCAGCATATTAGCCTCTTTTTATCCTTATACGCCTACCGGGGCTTCTTCTGCCCGGCGTGCCACGATTTTTTGCAGCACATAGCGCTTGCGCTTTGAATAAGGGCGTGATTCTTCAATGATAACTACGTCGCCCTGACGCGCTTCCTCTTTTTCGTCGTGCGCCATTACTTTCTTGCTCATCCCAATGGTCTTTTTGAACCGGGGATCCTGCTTACGAAATGATACCTGGACAACAATCGTCTTGCCGTCTTTTATCTTTTGTGCTGAAACAACAGTTCCCTGAACTGTTTTCCTAATCTTCTTTACTTCGCTCATACCTTAGCCGCCTGCGTTTTTCTCTGGTTTTGCACGGTCAGAATGCGCGCAATATCCTTCTTCAGAATGCCAATGCGGGCATTGTTCGTGTACGAAGAGGTAACCAGGCTGAACCGGATCTCCTGAAGTTCCTTACGGAAGTCCTGGTGGTAGCGCGAAAGCTCTGCATCCGAGAGTTCCGCGAAATTTACCTTTTTTCCTGCTTTTTTCTTATCCGCTTTAGCCATGGGAGAAGTCCATTTTTTGATTTTGAAACATACCGTCAAACATGATCATTTACTTGGCCCGCTTGACGATCTTCGTCTTAATGGGCAGCTTGGCGGCAGCCCGCGTAAGCGCCTCGGCCATCACTTTCTCGTCTGCCCCGCCCATTTCAAACATAACTTTGCCTGGTTTTACGATCGCAACATAGTATTCTACACTACCTTTGCCCTTACCCTGGCGGGTTTCAGCTGGCTTCTTGGTTACCGGGCGATCGGGAAAAATGCGGATCCAGACCTTGGCACCGCGGCGCACATGGCGCATCATGGCAACACGTGCAGCTTCAATCTGCCGCGCGGTAATGCGCTCACCAGAGACTGCCTTGAGGCCAAGATCTCCGAACGCTACAGTATTTCCGCCCTTTGAGAACCCCTTCAGGTTCAGGGTGTGTGGCTTACGCCATTTGAGTCTTTTAGGTGCCAGCATGTTTTACCTACGCTTCGCGACGTTTGATCGTGTATTTGTCATCGTCGCTCTCCTTTGCCTCAAGATAGTCGCCGTTATAGATCCAGACTTTTACGCCAATCTTTCCGAATGTCGTATCGGCTTCAGCCGTACCATAGTCGATGATCGCGCGCAATGTGTGCAGGGGCACGCGGCCTTCCAGGTATTGTTCGCGACGAGCCATGTCAGCACCATTGAGGCGACCGGAAACCATCACGCGCACTCCCAGTGCACCCGCACGAATCGCCGAGCGCAGGGCCATTTTCATCGCGCGACGGAAGGCCATACGATCTTCCAGCTGCAGTGCCACTGATTCTGCGAGCGCCTGGGCAGACCCGTCCGGCTTGGCGACTTCGATTATCTTCACTTCCAGGGGTTTGGTGACCATTGTCCGCAAAGACGCCTTGAGCGCTTCGATCTTTTTGCCCTGCTGGCCGATTACCAGACCAGGTTTTGTGCTGTGAAGCTTTACATGGACCTTTTCCGGGAAGCGCTCAATGCCTACTTTCACAATACCACTCTTGTTAAAGCGGTCTTTGATGTGTTTGCGGATCTTGAGATCTTCGTGCAGGGTCTGTGCGTAGGTTTCTTTTTTGTGATACCAGACACTGTCCCAGGTGCGTGTAATTTTGAGGCGGAGCCCAACCGGATTTGTTTTTTGTCCCATTTTAACCTTCGTCTGAAAGAACGATCGTCAGTTTTGATGTCTTTTTTTGGATACGGTCAGCGCGTCCGCGCGCCCGTGGCATGAAACGCTTCATCAGCGGTCCGCCATCCACAAAGATTTTCTTAATGAACAGGGAGCGCTCATCCACTGAGGGATTCAGAACCCTGGCATTAGCAGCTGCACTTTGCAGAGCTTTAAGAATAATCCGTGAACCTTTGCGCGGAATATGCTTCAGAATATCCACTGCCTCAGGGTATTCATATCCCCTGATTTCGTTTGCCACAAGACGCATCTTGCGGGCTGACATTCTGACCTGATCAACAGATGCTTTTGATTCCATAGACTATCCTGTTAACCGCCCGGAGCGGATTTCTTTTTATCGAGCGAGGTGTGGCCTTTGAAGGTACGCGTCGGCGCGAATTCGCCGAGCTTATGGCCGACGATATTTTCGTTCACGTATACCGGAACAAACTTACTGCCGTTATGGACGAGAAAGGTCATGCCGATCATTTCAGGAAAAATCGTCGAGCGACGCGACCAGGTTTTGATTGGCTTCTTATCGTTTGTTGCCTTAGCCTTTTCCACCTTCTTGAAAAGGTGCTGGTCTATAAAAGGACCTTTCTTGAGAGAACGTGACATTATTCACCACCCCTGGTACGTACTTTGCGCGAAACTATAAAGCGCTCGCTGCTCTTGCGCTTATTGCGGGTTTTCTTACCACGCGTAGGCTTGCCCCAAGGCGTCACCGGGTGGCGCCCGCCGGAAGTTTTACCTTCACCACCACCGAGTGGGTGGTCGACGGGGTTCATCGCAACACCGCGTACGCGCGGACGCTTTCCCAGCCAGCGTGACCGACCGGCTTTACCAATCGATACCAGCTCATGCTCATGATTGCCCACGATTCCAATTGTTGCCATGCAGCGACTATGGATCTTTCTGGCTTCGCCGGATGGCAGCTTCACGATGGTGTATTCGCCATCGCGGCCTGTGATAACAGCAAATGAGCCGGCAGACCGCGCTAACTGTCCTCCACGACCGAGCGTCAGCTCGATATTGTGCACGTTCGCGCCGATCGGCAAAGTGCCAATGGGAGCTGCGTTCCCTACTTCAATTTCCACCTTTTCGCCAGAGACGATCTTTTGACCGACCTGCAGACCCTGTGGAGCGATAATGTACGCACGCGCCCCGTCAGCATAGCAGACGAGAGCGATGTTGGCACTGCGGTTAGGATCGTACTCAATAGTCTCAACGGTTGCGGGAACATTCATCTTGTTCCGGCGGAAATCGATAATGCGGTAGCGGCGCTTATGACCACCCCCGCGGCGACGCACAGTGATGCGCCCGTAGTTGTTGCGGCCTGCCGTCTCTTTGAGGTACGTCAAGAGAGGCTTGTACGGTTCAGTTGCCGTAACCTCTGAAGATTTGAGAACCGTTTTGTAGCGAAGTGTCGGAGTATTGGGATTAAAACGTTTGATTGCCATAAAACCTCTTATACTCCTTCAAAAAGGGCGATTTTATCATTTTTGCCCAGGTAAACGTACGCCTTCTTGCGGCGGTTTGTATAACCGATATTGTAACGATTGGCTTTGCCATCGGCCCGCGCCACCAGCGTGTTCACCTTAACAGGTGTGACACCAAATATCTTGCGGATCGCCTGTTTCACCAGGGTCTTATTTGCCTTCATGTCGATCTCAAAAACATAGCAGTTTTGTGCGCGGAGCGCCTCTGCTTTTTCTGAAACGAGTGGCTTCTTGATTACATCGTACAGGTTCATTTTTCCTCTAGAGTAGTGCAGAGAACTTTTTGTCAAGTTCCTGCAGGGCTGCCTTGCTGATAACAAGGCCTTCGTTGTAGAAAAGTGAAGTTGCTGCGATCCGCGATGAGCTCAGGGGCTTCACCCACGGAATGTTTCTCAGCGACTTTGTATCTTTCACTTCGGCGGGAGACATGATTACGGCGATCGAATGACGGGCCTTATTGCTGTTTGCACGGAGCTTTTTTTTCTCACGGCCCACAGTCTGTAGCTTGGCGCCTTCCGTAATTTTGCTGATTGCCTGAAAGGCTGTCTTTGCTGATGGTTTCTCCAGGTTAAGGCCATCATAGATTGCAACCTTATTGGCCTGCACCTTGGCTGCAAGAATATGCGCGACACCAATCTGCTTCTTCTGGCGAGAAATGCTCTCTGCGTAGCTGCGTGGTTGAGGTCCGAAAACGATACCACCATGACGCCACTGCGGTGAGCGGATTGAACCCTGGCGCGCGTTGCCGGTTCCTTTCTGTTTCCAGGGCTTCTTGCCACCACCAGAAACCTCGCCCTTGGTTTTTGTCTTGTGAGTTCCCTGACGGGCGTTAGCCTGTTCAGCTTTGATGACTTCCCATATCAGGTGCTTGTTTATCTTGAGCGACGCAAGCTTGTCTGAAATGGGTGCTTCGCCTGAAGCGGAGCCTGTGTTGGAATAAACTTTTAACGATGCCATACGATTTCCTTAATTCTGGTAGAGAAATACCGTTGCGCCTTTTACGCCCGGAATTGCACCCTTCAACAGCACCACGTTTTGCTCCGGGAGCACGCGGAACACTTCAACGTTTTTCACGGTGACGTTTTTCGCACCCTTATGACCAGGCATACGCTTGCCCTTCTGCACCTCACCAGGAATCTTGCGGTTACCGATAGAACCTGGTGCCCGGTGAAATTTCGAACCGTGCGTCATACGACCGCCGCCGAAATTATAACGCTTAACGACGCCCGCAAAACCCTTACCTTTGCTTGTACCAGTGACGAGAATCTTTTCTCCCGGGGCAAAAACTTCGCAGGTCAGGGAATCTCCCGGCTGCTTGTCCGTATTGTAGTCGCGCAGCTCGATTGCCTTGCGTACAACTTTACCGGTCTTCTCTTTTGCTGTCTTCTGGTGACCCAGCGCGGCTTTGTTTGCCAGGCGCTCTGGAATTTCATCAAAGCCGATCTGTACTGCTGTATAGCCGTCTTTTTCCTTCGTTTTCACCTGAAGAACCGGACACGGCCCGGCCTGTACCGCGGTCACAGCTACCTGTTCCCCGGCATCACTCCAGACGCTCAGCATCCCTATTTTCTTTGCAAGCAGGCCTTTTACCATGTTGAAATCCCTTGGTGTCCCTAAATAACTCTTATCAAGACTTAATATAAACCATCACGCCCGCAGGAAGCTGGAGCTTCATCAGGGCATCGATAGTATCTTCCGTTGGCTCAAGTATATCAATGAGCCGTGAGTGCGTTCTCATCTCGTATTGATCACGTGAATCTTTGTAGACGAATGTCGAACGCAGAACCGTGAACTTTTCGACCTTCGTCGGCAGAGGCACCGGACCCGCGATTTTTGCGCGGGTACGCTGCACTGTGCCAACGATTTCACCGGTCGACTGGTCGAGCAGCCGCTGGTCGAACGACTTGAGTTTTACGCGTATCTTCTGAGCGGCCATTTTCTGTTACTCGATGATCTTGCCGACAACACCGGCACCGATGGTACGGCCACCTTCGCGAATTGCGAAACGGAGTCCTTCTTCCATGGCGATCGGGCTGATCAGCTCAGCAGTGATCGTTACGTTATCACCTGGGTTAACCATTTCAACACCAGTTGGCAGGTTAACGGTACCTGTAACGTCAGTTGTTCTGAAGTAGAACTGCGGACGGTACTTGTCGAAGAATGGAGTATGACGGCCACCTTCGTCTTTGGTCAGAACGAGTACTTCGCCTGAGAACTTTTTGTGAGGCTTTACTGAACCTGGCTTTGCGATCACCTGGCCACGTTCTACGTCTTCTTTCTTTGTACCGCGCAGCAGCAGACCGACGTTGTCACCAGCCTGACCGAAGTCGAGCAGCTTGCGGAACATCTCGATACCAGTAACGATAGTCTTCTGTGTATCGCGAATACCAACGATTTCGATCTCTTCGTTCACGTTGATCTGACCACGCTCAACACGGCCAGTACAAACTGTACCACGACCAGTGATTGAGAACACGTCTTCAACAGGCATCAGGAATGGCTTGTCGACAACACGTACCGGGTCTTTTACGTATGAATCGAGAGTCTCAGCGAGTTTAACAATTGCGCCTTCGCCAAGGTCACCTGCGTCGCCTTCAACAGCTTTCAGAGCTGAACCAGCAACGAACGGAATTTCGCCGCCCGGGAAACCGTATTTTGAAAGGAGGTCACGCACTTCCATCTCAACGAGCTCTTGCATTTCTGCGCGGTCGCCTTCTGGCAGCATGTCAATTTTGTTAAGGAACACAACGATCTGGGGAACACCCACCTGGCGAGCGAGCAGGATGTGCTCACGAGTCTGAGGCATTGGGCCGTCAACAGCAGATACAACGAGAATCGCTGCGTCCATCTGGGCCGCACCGGTAATCATGTTCTTCACATAGTCAGCGTGACCTGGGCAGTCAACGTGAGCGTAGTGACGGTTTGCTGTTTCATATTCCTGGTGTGATGTCGCGATGGTAATACCGCGCGCGCGTTCTTCTGGTGCGTTATCGATTTCAGCGTATGATACCGCTTTGTTCTTACCGCCGAATTTACGTGCGAGCACTGTGGTGATCGCCGCTGTCAGCGTGGTTTTGCCGTGGTCAACGTGGCCGATTGTACCGACGTTTACGTGTGGTTTGCTTCTGTCAAATTTTTCCTTTGCCATTTACGTTCTCCTCAATATTTCGGGCTCTGCCCCACACTGCACCCTCGGCGAATTTATTCCAATCCGCATGGGCCGTCTGCGCGACAAAGCCTCAAATCATAAAAGTTCGCACTGGTTTTGTAATCCAGGTCGGCCGATCGGTATCGCTCCGAAGGGTTCAACCACCAAGTACAGGCAGTCAGTTTTTGAAATTGTGTCAGGCTGACAATAAAATTAGGGCTTTTCGGCCTGGAGCGTCGAGCACCAGCGCGCGAGAATAAAGATTGGCTTCTACTGCTGCATTATGTCACATTCGACTGGTTGCTGCGACCATTCTGTAGGCAGCAAACCGCCGTCAATCGATCTGGAGGCACCCCTACTCTGGTGGCAAACTCATGCCTGCCCGAACATTGGGGCAATTATAAAGAAGCAACAGCGCAGAGAGATATCGGCGCAGCAATTTGCGCCGTACGGGGGCGCGCGCCCGGCGTGAGATAAGGGGCGCGCAGACGAATACTGCATAGCCAAAATGAACAACCATTCACTTTTTTATTTACAGGATAACCGGGTCTTTTTATACGTATTAGACGCTGCACAAATGACGCTCCGCCAACGGCAGGACTTCAGCAGCGAGGAGGCAACATGGGAACGGAAAAGAAAAAGCCCGATGTAACGGTAGCAATTATCGGAGCGGGTTTCAGTGGGCTCGGAATGGCCAAAAAACTCAGGGACGCCGGTATCGAAGATTTTGTGGTCCTGGAAGCGGCAGGCGAAGTGGGAGGCACCTGGCGCGACAGTAAATATCCCGGGGCAGCTGTCGACGTGCCCAACCATCTTTATTCGTACTCTTTTGCGCAGAATCCTGACTGGACGCGCATGTTCTCCAATTCAGACGAGATACAGCGCTATATAGTCGACATTGCTGACCGTTTTGACCTGCGGCGTAAAATAAAGTTCAATACCAAGATCGTGGAAGCACACTTTGACGAAGCCAGTAACCTTTGGGAGGCCAAAGCGCAGGATGGAACCCTGTTTCGGGCACGCTTCGTCGTCGGTGCGATGGGACCATTTGCTGAATCACGGATTCCTGACGTACCAGGCCTCCGGAAGTTCAAAGGCACCATGGCGCATACTGCCAGGTGGGATCGCAACATCGATCTGCGCGGCAAACGTGTTGCCGTCGTTGGCAGCGGTGCCAGCGCGATTCAGGTGGTGCCCGCCGTACAGCCTCTGGTAAGGGAGCTCAAGGTGTTCCAGCGCACTCCCTCGTGGGTTGTGCCGAAGGCCGACTATGAATACAGCGAGCTCGAGAAAATGCTCTATCGCTACCTGCCCTTTACGCAAAAGATCCGGCGCGCCGTCATCTATGGCCTGACCGAGCTTCTGGCAACAGCGATTGTCTGGGATACCCCGATGACTGACCTGCTCGAGAAGATTTCGAAGCGCCATATGGCCAAGGCGATCAGTGATCCGGAACTGCTGCGCAAGGTAACGCCCAACTACCGGCTGGGTCGTACCCGGATGCTGATCTCCAATGACTGGTACCCGGCGCTTGCACAGCCAAACGTCGAGCTCGTTGACCACGGCGTTGATGCGCTGACGGAAAATGGTATCATGGCAAACGGCAAAGAACACCCGGTAGATATCATTATCTGGGCAACCGGGTACAAGTCCCCGTCGGAGGGTTTTCCGTTTCCGCTCACCGGCAGCAATGGCCGTGACCTGAATACCTACTGGGCAAATGGGGCGAAAGCCTATAAGGGTGTCACAATAGCGGGATTTCCCAACCTGTTCACCCTGATGGGCCCTAACACCGGCCCGGGCCATACCTCGGTGCTGGTCTATGTCGAGGCACAACAGGAATATATTGTGAAGGCGATTCAGCAGTGCCTGAAAAATCACATTGGCAGTCTGACCGTGCGCGAAGACCGGCAGGAAGAGTTTAACCGTGACCTGGTCGAGAAGATGAAGAAAACCACCTGGGGCGATGGCGGCAATAGCTGGTACTACACGAAAGACGGCCGCAATACGACGCTCTACCCCGGCTTTGCCACCGACTATGTACTGAGTGTTCGCAACTTTGACCTGGGTGACTATAGCGTAAAGGGAGCATAAAGCCCGGCGCGACTCGGGTAGGTCTTAAGGGCCTTTCGTCGCAAGGCGAAATTGCTGCACGTACGTATTCTGCCGGTCGAGCTCGAGCGTCCGGCAGTAAAAATGACGGTTGTTGGCTTCATCTTTCAGGTAGAAAAAAGCTTCCGTCAGGTAGGCCGTCATCTGCGTCGCAAGGGGGCGTGTTGCTTCATCGATATTTTCATCGGTCTCAAAGTGGTTGAACAGGTACGCGAGCAGTATCTGGAAAGCTGCGGGCTGGTATTGTTCGACATCGAGATATAACGTGCCGAGTTTCCAGTGTGCTTCGAGAAACCACGGATCGATCACGTATGCTCCCCCCGTAGGGTTCGTATTGTCGAGTTTGATCGTGACCGAGTATTTTTCAGAGTCGAGATAACCCTGGCGCAGAATGCCCATCAGGCGTTCGTACTGCCGGAGCGCATCGCCTTTGCGTTCGTCCATCTGGTAGTAGGTTCTGGCGAGCGCGTTGACGATAAACGGATTACCCGGCTCTTGTGCCATTAATTTTTCGAACTGGTGCGATGCGGTGACGAAGTCTCTTGCCGCGTAGGCAGCTTCGGCTTTTCTGAAGGTCACGTCGTCGAGTGTCAACCGGGCTGGTTTCTGCCTCAGCCTGCCAATGCCAGGGGTGGTACCGCGCCGGATACGACTCGCGGGCTGCGTGTCGGCGATCACGTTGTGATAGATGATGTAGTTTTCACGGTAGAGATACGTGTCCCACGGATTGCCGCATTTGCTGGCGGCATATACCTGCGGTAGAAAGAGGAGCACCGCTACCGCGGCAGACAACCTGAGCACCCTATCCCTCCCCCACGGGAAATTCGAATGGTCAACCAATTGTGCGAATATGCGCTGGCTCTATGAGACAGCTGACCTATCTTGTTTTCCTATCGACGATTGCAACTGCGGTAGATATTCCGCACACGACCCGGCGATTTATCGAAATTAACGCTCCCATCGGCCCCGAAGGCCGCAAGGGCAACTTCATCGACGCGCGCCTGCCGACCTTCAGTACTGTCGTGCGGCTGACAGGCAGAAAGAAGGCGCTGACAACCGCCCAAACGGAGATGCTGCAAAAACTCGGCCCGATGCAGAAGCGGCTCGCGCCGCTGGCGTCAGCGCGCGATGCCGTCGAGCTTGCGGATGCACGCGGGAACTTCTGGGTGATTGCCGATGCAGAAACGCAACTGCCCGATCTTTCGGCTGCGGGCCCCTACCTTGCAGAGCTGACCTATGTTGGCTGCTGCCTGCTGGGCGACAAAGATAACACCTACATCTTGAACCGGCTTGCCGCGGACTCTCTGCCCGAACCTGCCAGTGATCTCGCCGTCTGCCGCATTGATAATTTCCATGGCTTCAACCCCGGTGGCAGCGTGGCAAAAGCGCTCGCGCATGCGCGTCGCAAGTATAAGATCGTGAAGAACCTGCCGCAAGACCTGGGCAAGATAATCTACGTGGTGCTGATAGATGAAGAAAAGAAGATTTTTGCGTACCTGACGACCGGGGGTGCAGACCAGCCCGACTACCTGCACGCGGTCCAGTTTTCGGTCTATACACCGGTTCAGTTTCCGATTAGCCGCCAATTCCAGTTTGGCATGACCTATAAAGAACTGAATAAGGCATTTGAATTTCAGCTGGCTCCCCCGGAAACCAACGGAGAATATGCCCTTTCGCGGCATATTTCAGCGAGTTGCTCGTTCGAATTCAGCCCTGACGGTAACCTGTTCTCGGTGCGGTATTATACCTATGAATAATTGCCCGGCCTAACGGTTTTTCGCTCCCCCTTTTGGCCAAAACGGCCGAAAAACGGGTATGGTACGCTCTCTCTGGACCTCTGCTACGGGCATGATTGCGCAGCAGTTCCACATGGATACGATTTCGCACAACCTCTCAAACGTCAACACGACCGGCTATAAGAAGAACCGCGTCGACTTTGAAGACCTGCTCTACCAGCACCAGGTACTCGCCGGCACCCCCTCGACCGCGGTCTCAGAAATTCCGGTCGGCGTCAACGTCGGCGTCGGTGTGCGTCCCGCCGCAACGCAAAAACTTTTCCAGATGGGCTCACTGCAGTCGACCGGGCACAAACTCGACATGGCGATCTCATCAGATGTTGGCTTCTTCAAAATACTGATGCCCGACGGTACCTTCGGCTACCAGCGCAATGGGGATTTCAAAATTGATTCGCGCCGGCAGGTGCTGACGTCAGACGGTTACACCCTCGAGCCGCCGCTGGTGATTCCCCCCGAAGGTCTCATTGAAACACTGACCATCAACGAACAGGGCGAGGTGCGTATACAGCTCGGCGACGACCAGATTCCCCGCCAGATCGGCCAGATCGAACTCTACCGCTTTGTCAACCCGGCAGGCCTTAAGGCGATCGGCAAGAACCTCTACAAAGAGTCACCCGCGAGCGGTCCCGAGATTCCGGGCACACCCGGCCTCGGCGGTTTCGGCGGCATCTTGCAGGGCTTTCTCGAAATGTCTAACGTCAACCTCGCTGAAGAAATGGTCAACATGATCGTCGCACAGCGGGCTTATGAAGCCAATTCGAAATCGATACAGACCTCAGACAGCATGCTGTCGACAGCAATACAACTGAAGCGCGGTTAATAAAGGCGGATTGATTGGCGACATGGATAAATAGCCGTATCGAAATTCGTAGAGACGCGATCGGTTCGGCTGCGCTCACCGCAGGTAATCGCGTCTCTACAAGAGGAATTGTTATGGGTATTTTGTGCATGTCGTTCTCAATGGCCCACGCACAGAACAAGACCGAACTCAACCTGAAATCCACATTCGCTGCAACGAAGTCGCCGATCTGTCTCTCTGACATCGTTGAGACACATACCCTATCGCCGCGTGAGGCAGAGAAGCTCACCCGCTACTGCCGTATCGAATTCAAGGGCGCCCGGATGACGCTTTCGGCAAAAGATATTGAACTCCATGCCTGGGCTGCGGGCATTACCCCGGATAAAATCAGCGGCGGCCCGGTAACCATCAGCATGGCAACTTCACTGCAACTTCCCGCAGCAGGCCAGACCGCCGCCCCGGCAAAACTGCGCCGTGGCTCGGCAGTGCAGCTGGTCATCAAAAGCGAAAACATGACCATCGCGCGCGAGGCAGCGCTGCTTGCCGACAGCTACACGGGCGAGACGGTTGAAGTACGACCTGCCGGTACGCGCAAGACACTGCGCGCAAAGCTCGTCAGCAATTCTGTGGCGGAGCTCACACCATGAGAGGACTCGCGCTATTTGCAGGCGCATTAATTGCCGCGTCAGGGGCTATCAATGCACAAGAATCTCTCTGGCGCGACCAGAATCCTTACGTGTCGCCCCCGCGCGACGGCGAAATCGTGGCGATCGAGGTGAACGAAAGCTTCAATATCGTGAGCGACGGGCAATGGAAAAGCTCGCAGCAGTTCGAAATGAAGCTCGTGCCCGACACGAAAAACATCCCGTTCCTGACTACGTCGCAGCAGAATAAATCGCGCAGCAAAAGCTCCAACAGCAATAACAAGACACGCGACAGCTACCGCTTTCACCTGACCGGTATACTGGGTGCCAAACAAGCAGACGGCAACTACCCGATCAATGCGCAGAAAAGCCTCAACGTCGACGGCAAGCCGGTCAACATCCGCCTCACCGGAATCATTGACCCGCGCCGCATTCGCCAGGGCACGATAGAGTCACGCTTCGTCGGCAACCTGTCGCTCACCGTGCAATCGGAACCACCTTTTCCGAAAGACCAGAAGCTCGATCTGAAGCCGCCTGCCGGCACAGACCCGAACTCAAAACCGACAATGACCGAATTCAGTGACCAGCTGCGCAAAGAGCTGTTGATTGAACATATGAAACAGATACTCGGGGGGATGAACCAATGACCTCTCGGCAAATTTGCCAAAAATGCATTTCAGGCGCAAAGCGCCTGAAATGCATTTTTGGTTTAATTTTCCTGATTGCGAGCGCAGCGAGCGTATCAGCCCTTAATCTGACGGTGCGGGACATCGCGCGCATTTCATGGCACCGCGAAAACCAGGTCTCGGGTTACGGCGTCGTCATTGGGCTCAATGGCAGCGGTGATTCCCGTTCTGAACTGGCACTCGAAACGCTGAAGAAGAACCTGTACAACAGGGGGATTGACCTCGGCGAGAAGACCCTGCAGGCAAAGAACATTGCGGCCGTGATGGTCACGGCGATGATCCCGACGCATGCGCGGCCGGGTGACCCCATAGACGTCTGGGTCTCTTCGATCGGCGATGCGCGGGCCTTAAACGGTGGCATGCTGCTGCAGACCGCGCTGACCGGCGCCGACGGGCAGGTTTATGCCGTGGCGCAGGGCCCCGTCGCAGCTCCCCTGCCCCGGCCGACGGAGAACAATAACCTGCAGCTGTACAATTTTTCGGTCTACAACCGGCGCATACCGCCCAACGATCGCCTGACGCAAGAACGCCATAACTCCGCACATATACCCGGCGGCGCCATTATTGAAAAAGCCGTGTCGCAACCGACCGTAATGGTTGACGATACCAAAAAAACCAAAAATTCAAAACTCTCGCTTCACAACTTTGACTTCATGACCGCACGCAACGTCGTCGCTGCGATCAACAAGAAGTTCCCGAACACCGCGGCGCTTGCAAACGATGGCACGATAAGCCTGAATATCCCCTACGCGAGCGACCACGTCGACTACCTGAGCAGGATTCTCGCAGTTAAAGTCGATGTGCCCGAGCGCACCAAGGTGGTGCTTGATACACGCACAGGCACTATTGTTTCCGGCGGCAGTGTCGCCATTTCTGCCGTCATGGTGACGCACAACGGCATGCAGATCGAAGTCAGCAACAAGAAGGCGTATACCTATGGCGAAGAGAAATCACCGGCGAACGCAGAGCTGAAAGAAGGTGCGACAGTCAAAGAACTCGTCGACAACCTGAACAAGCTGGGCCTGACCTCGGCTGAAATTATCGACGTGATCAAGGCAATTCACGCAGCCGGTGCGTTGCACGGGGAGTTAACCGTTTTATGAATGTGAATGCAATCAACCCGCTTCTTTTGCCACAGAAAGAGACACCCCGGGTCGGCAAGAGCGACAAAGAATCAGCGGTATCTTTTCAGCAGCTGCTGAACGACCTGGTTCCGAAGAACCTGGATGCAAAAGTTTCTTCTGAAAATTTCAGCCGCACACCGCAACGCGAAAAAATTCTCGAACATGTCGGTGCCTCACCCGAGCGCAAGAAAATGTTTGAAGCCGCCCGGCAGTTTGAAAACTTTTTTCTCGAAAAGATGTTCCGCGAGATGCGCAAGAACATGGGCAAAAACGATATTCTGCATGGCGGCTCGGCCGAAGATATTTTCCAGGATATGCTGCTCACTGAACGTGTGAATTCCCTCACACAGACTTCAACGCTCGGCCTCGCCGAACAGATCTACACACAGATGCAGAGGTCAGCTTCCTGAAAAGGATGGCGAGTGCTCAGAACAGAAACTACGCTGCATCGCCTTAGCCAGGCGTTAATTTTCTGCGCCGCCCTGGTGCAGAGCGGCCTGCCGGTACTGCATGCGCAGGACGAGACGGGCGAGGTCAAACCAAAAGGCCAGCCCGACAATGGTCCTGCCACTGGAGTGACCCCATCGGCAGCCAGGCCTGGCACCACCGGCACGCCCGGGCGAAAACCAGCAGCAAAAAGTGCGGCTCTGAAACGGGCCGAAAAGCTATACTTTTCTAAAAAGTATGAGACAGCCGCAGCACTCTTGCGCAAAATTACGGACGAAGAACCTGAGAATGGCCGGGCTAACTCGCTTTTGGGCGATGTGTATTATATCCAGGGACAGCACGAAAAAGCCCTGAGCCACCTGCTGCGCGCGGCAGAACTCAATGATCACAAGGCGCCGGACTTCTTTCGCCTGGGGCAGACTTACGAAAAACTGCAGAAACCGAAAGAGGCTGTGCGCGCCTACCAGAAAGCCTATGAAAGCGACGAGGGGATGAAAGAAGCCTTATTCCAGATAGGATTTGTCTACCTGAGTCTTGAGCGAAACAAGAAGAAGACCATAGAGTTCTGGCAGCGTTTTGTCGACGAGGCGGTGACTGATCCACAGCGCGAGAAAGTAATCACCGTCCTGAAATTTCTGAACGATCCGAATTTCATTCTGCCTGATAAGAACAGCCCGATTTCGCTTGAAGAAGCCCTGATGCTGGGTGGTGGTGCCGGTAACGGCGAAGTAAAGACCGGTGAGGATAAGGGCGCCGGCCATGAAAAGGAAAAAGAAAAGAACGACAGCAAAGAACTTCTCGACGACGACAAACTGAACTAAAAACGGGGCCATGCCGCTCTCGAACGATCGACGCAGCCAGCACCGCGTTACCGCGGGGGCTTACATCGAATACCGGGTGACCATTGATGGTACCATGGTCAAAGACGCCATCATGAGCGATATTTCCGAAGGCGGACTGATGGTGCTCGCAGAAAGCGCCGACATTGGCCGCGAACTGAAGCAGAATGAAACCGTTTCAGGGGAAATCATCCACGACAGGACCCGCTTCCAATTCAGGTTCACGGGAGAACTGGCCTGGATACAGCCGCGCGAAATGCGCACCCGAAAGTTCGTTGCGCTGGGCATCCGGTTTACGCCTGACGTACAGTTGCCGGCCCAAATCTACGCTATTCTCATGGCGGATCACGATTTCTGAGTTTTTTCCGGGCAAGCCATGAAAGCCATCGTACTACGCACCGGCAAGGCGATTGCCGGATGGCTTACTGTACTCTGCCTGATATTTCTCCTGACAGTCTCGTTGCAGCACCTGCGCAAGGGTTCTGCAGAGGAAGTCCTGATGGGACAACGTGGTACCAGCGAGTCGCTCGCCGCGTTGAAAGAGAAAACTTTCCATGCCCGGATTACCGAACTGGCAGGCGCAATTCCCGATATGGCGCATTGGAAGACACTGCGCGGTACTCTGGTCTTTCCGCAGATCGTAAATGCCCTCGCTGCGACGACAATACTCAGCGCACTGAGTCTGTTCTTTTCCGTCGTACTCGGCCTCGCCATGCTCTTAGTTGCGGAATTTTATCCGCGCTGCGCCGGACCGCTGGCCAGCACGGCCACGGCAATCAACACGACCCCCATTTTCCTGGTGGGTATTTTTTTCATCTGGTTATTTGCTTTTGCGCTTCGCCTGTTGCCGTCCGGCGGAGACGGTGGATGGCGCTTCTTTGTTCTCCCCGCGCTCAGCATCGCCGCAAAATTCGGCGCAAGATTATTCCTGCTCCTCACCAACTACATGAACGA
This sequence comes from Spirochaetota bacterium, assembly GCA_049323535.1. Classification (GTDB taxonomy): domain Bacteria; phylum Spirochaetota; class Leptospiria; order Turneriellales; family Turneriellaceae; genus Turneriella. The sequence goes on from JBMOPL010000012.1 coordinate 40,751, forward strand.
ACTCGAAAACCGGGTTTTTATCCTGCGCGCGCGTGCCTACGGGCTCAGCAACCGGCGCCTTTTCCTGCACAAGCTCGCTAATTGTGCCATGCCCTTCGTGATTTTCTGGCTGATAGAGACCGCCTCGCTGTTTTCCGGGGCAGTCATTGTCGAGTCGCTGTTTTCTATTCACGGCCTGGGACAGTTACTGCTCTTTGCCCTGCTGCAGTATGATATTCGCCTGATTTTTGCCAACCTGCTGGTTATCGGGACCATTGTCTATTTGACCTCGCTTCTGCAGAAGGTGATCGCTGAAACGCAGGAGCAGAATGCATGAAGCGAGAAATCGCAGCATGGCTCAGCTTCCTGGTACTCGGTGGCATCCTGCTTGCGGGTACACTGACGACTGACCCGGCGATCGATCTGGCAAAAGCATTTTCCCCCCCCGCAAGCGAATACTGGCTGGGCTCTACCCCGCTCGGACAATCCGTCGCCACCCTCGTACTCACCGGTGCGGTCAGCACCGTTGCACTTTCTGCCGGGGCGCTTCTGCTCGCGCTGCTGACTGCGTTTAGTTGCACCGGTTTGCTGTACCTCTTGCCGCCCCCGGCACGGCAGATCTACGCGGGGTTGATCGATGCCTGGCTGGCAATACCGGGTATATTTATTGCACTTTCGATCGGCTACTTTCTGCCGCAGGGCTTTTTCTCGGTCATGGCCGCACTCGTGCTTTCGGAATTCGCTCCATTACAGAAATTTCTGCTGCAGCGTCTTGCAGGCATAGCGCAGGCCGAGTATATCACGATGGCCTCCGTCATGGGTGCACCGGCAACCCATCGCCTGCGGCTGCACGTAATGCCCAGGCTGGGGCGCGAAGCAGGTTTCCTCTTCGTCGTTACGCTGCCCTCGGTTGCGCTATCGCTTGCGAGCCTCGAGTTTTTGGGAGTGCAGACCGGCTCAGAACGCATGTCGCTCGGACTGCAGATTGCCATCTACAAGGACTATATCTGGCTGTACCCGCACCTGAGCCTTGCCCCGGTAGTAACCCTGCTGATCACGCTCTTCTGTCTCAGCGGTACCAGCCGGCTGCTCAGGCGCTGAATCTCGCTGACCGGGAAGCTCCCGATACCCGTCAAAAGTGCCCTGCACACGCGGCCATGCCGAGGTGCAGTTTTTGCAGCCCGGCGCGTTGCGTCAGCCAGTGCTGAAACCCATTGGGCTACCAGATACGAAATTCTACCTATTACGCTAGTGGGTATTACGTACTTTTTTGGCACGGCGACAAAAACTGACACCATTGTACATTAAAAAGTAAACAGGAGTTCACAATCAGAGCAGCATGCCCCTGCTCCCGCCGACCGAAATATGCCTATGAAAAGTTTGCCTGTCACCCTCATCGTCGTCTCTTTTATTGGCTGCCGTAATTTCGACTGGGAGACCTTACAGGGAAAGCGCCCCAGGACCAGCGCACCGATTGCAGCATTTACCATCCCGATACCCGCCTACACACCACAACAGGGATTATTCCCCGCAGCGCAGAATGTGGCCATTTCCAGTCCGGTTGCTGGCACGACGATCTGCTACACGACCAACGGCAGCCAACCCGAATGTGACCAGCTCACCGCCGCATGCACGACCGGTGCAGCCTATAACGCGCCCTTGCCGATCGCCAGTACCACGACCATACGCGCGGTTGCCTGCAAGGCCGGGCACATGAACTCACCCGTCGCGAGTGGATTGTTTTCGATCGACCTGGTTGCTCCTGCGCCGGTCAGCTCGCTTGCGGTAAACGCAGGCGACGGTACGGCAATGCTCTCCTGGCTAAACCCGGCCGACGCCGATTTCAGCCGGGTGAAGGTGGTGCGCAAAACACTTACTGCCCCTGCAGACAGTGCAGACGGCAACCCGGTCTACGAAGGCGCTGGGTCGTCCTTCAGCGATTCGGGACTGGTGAATGGCACAACCTATTACTATGCAGTCTTTGCCTATGACCTGGCAGGCCATGAATCACCGGCCACCATCGGCACTGTCTCACCTCAGGGTGGATTGTTGAATGCGCCGACCTACTCACCCGAACCGGGCCTTTATAACCTGCCGCAGAGCGTGACGATCAGTTCGACGAATGCAGGCGACATTATCTGTTTTACGAGCAACGGCAGCACACCTTCGTGCGACGCGACGCCGACGTGCACCACTGGTACGCAGGTCACGGCAAATGTTGCAGTGGCTGCATCCCAGACACTCCGGGCGATTAGCTGCAAGAATGGTTCGCCCGCCTCGGCCGTTGCCCCGGCTGCATTCACGATCGACACCGCAGCCCCCGTATTCAGTGGCCTGCTGCCGGCAAATGGAGCGATCATCAATTCAACCCAGCTGAGTTACAACCTCTCGGAAAGTTGCGTCGCCGGCACAGTTACCTGGACCCGGAGCGGCGGTTCAGCCGATGCCGCCTCACCGCATGCGAGTGTGCTCACTGCGAGCGAAATGTTCGCGGGCAGCCACACCGCGATCAGTCTCGTCAACAACCCCGCACTCGTCCAGGGAGCGGTATACGATATTGCCTTCAGTTGCAGCGACGCTGCGGGTAACACCTCTGCTACGGCTTCCATTGTAGCAGTGACTTATGACGCAGCCCCACCTGCAGGCCTGACCGCATTTCGCTCAATAGCCGGTGATGGACGCATCACGCTTGTGTGGAATAACCCTGTGGATACTGATCTGGCCGGAGTGAAAATTGTACGCAAAACGGGCAGCTACCCGGCCAACAATACAGACGGCACAGTCATCTTCAACGCGATGGGCACGAGCACCGTCGATACTCCTTTAACTAACGGAGCTCAATACTACTACAGGGCTTTCGCCTTCGACAGCGCAGGAAATTTTTCCAGCATCAGTAGTGCGACTGCAAGTCCTTTTGTGCCATGCGGCGCAGGCAGTTGCCGGATATTCGTCACCTCTGCACAATACGACGGTAATCTCGGTGGCATAACCGGGGCCGACGCAAAATGTAACGCCGACGCGGCAAAACCGAATGCGAGCACTTACCGGGCGATTCTCTCTGACGGAATCACTCGTATCGCTTGTGCAACCGCTGATTGTGGCGGCGCCAGTGGCGTCGAGCAGAGCGTCGACTGGCCGCTCTTCCCGGGACGCACTTATGTCCGCGCCGACGGCACGACGCCGATCGGCACGGCAAACGCCAGCGCCATCTTCCCGATACCCAGCCTCACCGGCCCGGTACAATCGTCTCCCGCGACCCAGGTATGGACCGGACTCGATAGCTGGACCTGGCATGCCAACAACTGCCAGCAGTGGACGACGGGAAACTCTGGTGGCAACCTGGGGGCAACCGGTGTTGCAAATTCGGGAACCGTCGCTACCGCTTTCTGGAACACAACAGGTAATTGCAATGGCAGCCGCCCACTCTACTGCGCCGAACAGTGACGCTGCCATTTTTGTTGACGCCGCTCCTGTAACCGTAGTCCCTCCGCCTGTATGAAATCCCCAGTGCCCGCTGCCCGCCCCACCCCGCAGCGCATTTATGCAAGCCCCGCTCTCGACCCCATGTATACCCCGGTGGACGAAGTTGCAGTCGAAGAGCGCGTCGCACGCTTTAAGACACGCAGCATAAAGAATGAGGCTAAGCTCGCAGGCATCAGGCTCGCGATCAGCATGATCGACCTGACCACACTCGAAGGCAAAGACAGCCCGGGCAAGGTTATCCAGCTCTGCCAAAAAGCGCTGCGCCCGTCAGAGTTGCCTGGCGTGCCACAGGTCGCTGCTGTCTGCGTGTTCCCGAACATGATTCCCATTGCCAAAAAGGTTCTCAAAGGTTCGCAGGTAAAGATCGCCTGTGTTTCGACGGCGTTTCCCGCTGCACAGGTTCCGCTCGACATCAAGATTGAAGACGTGCGCCGCTCCGTCGAGCTTGGCGCGGACGAAATCGATATGGTAATCTCACGCGGACAGTTTCTCGCGGGCGAATATAACTATGTCTTCGACGAAATCGCACAGGTTAAAGAAGCTTGCGGTAAGGCGCGGCTCAAGGTGATTCTTGAGACCGGTGAACTGGAGACGCTCGACAATGTGCGCCGGGCGAGTTTTATTGCCATGCGCGCGGGTGCCGATTTTATCAAAACGTCAACCGGCAAAGTCACGATCAATGCCACCATGCCGGTGACGCTTGTTATGCTAGAGTGCATCCGCGATTTTTACGACGACACCGGTATTCAAGTTGGCATGAAACCCGCAGGCGGCATCAAAACCTCAAAAGACGCATTGCACTACCTCGTGATGGTAAAAGAAACGCTTGGCGACGCCTGGCTTGATCCATATTGGTTCCGCTTCGGCGCGTCTTCGGTGCTCAATGACCTGCTGATGCAGTACGCAAAACAGGTCAAGGGTGGCTACCAGTCGCCGGATTACTTTTCGCTCAGCTAATGCCGAAACGATTAGCAATTCTTGCCGGTGCGGGTGAACTGCCGCGCATCGCTGCGAACGCCTGCCGCAAGCTCGATACGGACCTTGTGCTCTATCATTTCGCTGAAGCTGACCTCGATGTGCAACTGGCCGCAGACTCGACTATTCTGCGTCGTGAAGTCTCACTGGGAAAAATGGCTGAGACCTTTCGCTTTCTGCAGGACGACAGCATTTCCGACATTGTCCTGCTCGGTAAGATAGAAAAACAAGTTTTACTGCAGGATGTCAGCCGCGACGCGGCGGCCGAACAGATTTACCAGGCTGCAACTGACCGCCGCGACGACACGCTTTTCCTGCAATTTGCGAAGGCAGTCTCACAGATGGGCATCAACATCTTACCCCAGAAGGCACTACTCGGCGATTGCTTTCTGCCACCCGGCGTGCACTCAAAGCAAAAACCGGCAAGCCCTGCACTGCTTGAAGATATCGATTTCGGCTATGAGCTCAGCAGAAAGATCGGCAGCCTTGACATCGGCCAGACTGCCGTTGTGTTCGAGAAGATGGTCCTGGCCGTTGAGGCTATCGAGGGCACCGATGCAGCCATCAGACGCGCGGGAGAAATCGCACGCGGGCGCGGCGGGGTCGTCTGCAAGACAGCGAAGGCATCGCAGGACCCCCGCTTTGACCTGCCCGCGGTCGGCATACGGACACTCGGGACGATGCACGCCTCGGGTATGCAGGCCCTGGTGATCGAATCAGCTCAGACCCTGGTCGTAAATCCCGCTCAGTTTGTGGCAAGAGCTGACGAGCTACGATTAATTCTCATAGCCCGTTAGTAGCAGGTTGCGCGGCTTTCGGTTTTTTTTTGCTGTACTGCGTAAGTTTGCTGCGTCCAACATGCTGACGCTCATGTCACCTTTGGCGACATTCCCCCGAATCCTGCTGCTGGCCGCTGCGATTCTCTCCGCCGGCAGGGGCGAACTGTGGGCGGCCGACAAGCAGAAACAGGAAAACTCCGACCTGGCACGGGTGGGTATCGCACGTTTTGCGAATGCCGACCAGGACCCGGACTATGAATGGGTTGAGACAAGCTTACCCGATGCCATCAGTAATTCCATGCGGGCCAAATTTGAATTTGTCAGCCAGGATTCGACACTGGTGGACAGCGCATTCAGGGCGCATTACCAGCAGAGCGACCGTATTGCGGTGCCGATTGCGGCGAAGATAGCCGCAGCTTCACAAACTGATATTCTCATCATTGGTAAGTTTCGTGTTGATCGCGAGAATTCCGAAATCGTCATGCAGGCTGTCATCTACAACGCCGACGGCGGCAGGTTTATCGGCCAGGTCGAAGAGCGTAGCGAAGTGAACAACCGCATCTTCAAGCAGATCGACACGATGGCCTCGTCGATTGTTTCGGTAATCTATCAATATGCCCTGCAGGCCAATAAAGCTGCGGCAAAGAACAACCTGCGTATGCTCGTGCTGGTACCGTCTTTCACGACGAAGGAAGAACGGGCACAGGCCGAAGCCGAGCTACTCGTTTTGAAAGATGAACTCGCGCGCCAGAGTCCGGGTAACTACATCACACTGTTTGAATTTTTTGAACAGTACAAGGTTGCAGACTATGAGCAGGAGCGGGCGTTGCAGCTTGCAGCCAATAAAGACCGCAGCCGCATCAAGATCTGGCTCGAGAACTATGGCGTGACCGACGCCTACCTCGTGTTTGTCAGGGACAATAAGGTCAACATCACCGCAGTTTCGGCGACGAAAACTGCCCAGGTTTCGTACGCCGTCGGGGCAACCACCGAAGAAAAACAACAAGCTCTGCAAAAAGCACAGGCCGAAGTGGGCACGAAAACGGCACTCGTGAAAGAAGAGGGTCTGTTTCCCGGCGTTCTCAATCTGCACGTCGGCGTCGGCGCCGCAAAAGGCATTCTCCAATCGGGAAGCCGCATCGGCGTCATGAGCGGGCCGGTGGTGCACGCGTCGGTGAAACTCTGGCGCTTCCTGCAGCCGCAGCTGCGTTTCGAGGGGTATTATGCATTCCAGCAAGGCGAACTGGCTGGAATTTTAGGAGCTTCGGCGCTCGGAGGCCTGGGCTACACTACCGGAACCAGCCGGTGGTCGATCACGCCGTTCGCTGCAGGAGGCATCTTCACTGCACGGGTCAAAACAGATTTCGATCAGATTTACGTGCTGCTGCCTTCGGTATCCGCAGGCTTTCTCTTCGCCTGGAACGTCCGCCCGGGCTGGGGCCTCAGCTTCAGCGCCAGCAGCCAGTACGTCCACGATCCGATTGCCCCTGCACTGTTTTTTACCGGCACCCTGGCATCGGTTGTGAGATTCTGACCGGCCACGAAAGATTCAGCGGAAAATTTGCTTTCCCTATCAGCGCTGCCCGCGCTACTGCACCGTGTCTGATCTGAAAGCAATACCGCTGACGCATACGAGGCCGGTACCGGATATCGCAGCCCTTTTCAGATCTGAAGGCCAGAAGTTGCTGGTCAGCCGGGGAGGAATCGTTTTTTTTGAAGGCCAGCGCTACAAGGGCGTGTATTTTCTGAGCCGCGGTACGCTGAAATGGTTTCGTCTTGATCACACCGGCAACGAATGCGTGCTGAAGCTGTATACTGCAGGCGAGGTCGCAGGCTTACCGCCGCTGTTCGAGCGTTCAGAGACCAAACACTACGTAGCGACGCTCAAGGCAATCAGCGATGCGGAGCTCTATTTCTGGTCCGAGGGTGACTTCCACGGATTCATGCGGCAACACCCCGAACACCTGCTGGCCTTCAACGAGCAGCTCAGCCGCACGCTCAAAGATCTCGTCGAACAGACCTCTGCTGTGTCGCTCAAGAGTGTACCCGCCCGGCTATTTGAATACCTGGAGAAATTGGGGGCCAGCATGGTGCCCGTCCGATTACCATTGAGAAAGCACGAACTCGCCTCAGCGCTGAACACCTGCCCCGAAAGCCTCAGCCGGGCATTCAGCAGACTGCTGCGCGAGGGCCGCATTGTCCATGAAAACGGCAACTACCGGGTTCAGAACGAGCACGCCCGCCACTAATCTGCGTTTTTTCTTTTCGCCCTGTTCGGCTCCGTCAAAATGACAACGCGTCGATAAATTTCGACGCGTTTGGAGGGCCGTTGCTGGCTGCCGGACGGGTGAACAGCCCATTTCCGGCTCCAAAAGCGGCCTTCGGGCAGAAGACCGGGCAGAATGCAATGCAGTACGAGAAAGCGCTTTCACCTTCGGGACGCAGGCGCAAAACCGTTTCTGCAGAGAACATCTACCTCTTCAAGACTGAGGTCTTGAGGGCGCTGTCCGATGAAACCCGGCAGGGAATCATCGTTTTGCTCGGTAAACACGGCAGTCTGTGCGTGAATGATCTGGCAGCTTTCTTTAACGTTGGCCGCCCGACCGTATCGCACCACCTGCATGTGCTGCGCGAAGCCAAAGTAGTACGGTCGGAGAAACAGGGTAAGGAAGTTCATTACTCCCTTAACCTGCGCAACATCCGCCGTTCTATCCGAAGCCTGGACAAAGTCCTGGCGAGTATTGAATCGTGAGGGGCTGTAATCATCCCTTCGCCATTCAAAAAAGTTTTTTAAGGAGTAACGGATGAACACACTGGTTTTGATCAAACAAGTGCCTGACACCGAGGCAAAAATTAACGTAGCCGCCGGAAAAATCTCTGAGGCGGGAATCAAATGGACAATCTCACCTTACGATGAGATTGCACTTGAAGAAGCGATTCGCATGAAAGAAAAATCGGGTGGCACCGTTACAGCGCTGGCTGTCGGCGATGACTCGGTACAAAACGCACTCCGCTCGGCATTTGCCATGGGAGCAGACACAGCGATACACGTGAAAGTTGAAGGTTACCAGATGCTGGATAGTTTTGGCATCGCGAAAGCGATTGCCGGGGCAATTGAAGGCGCAGACTACAAGGTTGTTCTCGCAGGCCGTCAGGGTTCTGACTCTGACAACGGACAGGTACCACTGATCCTGGCAACGCTCAAGGGCTGGGGCTGCGTTTCATTCGCCAAGAAAGTAGAAATCTCAGGCGACAAAGCGGTCATTGAATGCGAAGCAGACGGTGGCGAAGCTGTCTATGAATCTGCCCTCCCGGTCGTGATTACGGCAAATGCCGGCCTCAACGAACCTCGCTACCCTTCTCTCAAGGGCATCATGGCATCAAAAAAGAAACCGATCGAAAGTAAGTCAGCGAACATTGCGGCTGATACAAAAATCGAAGTCATTGGTTTTGAGCCACCTCCCGCACGTCCGGCAGGCCGCACTATCGACGGTGCTGATGCGGTAGAAAAAGCCAAGGCGCTGGTAAAAGCACTGCGCGAAGAGATCAAAGCTGTCTAAGCTTTAAGGAGAAAGGAGAATACTATGGCAAAGATTCTGGCAGTCGGCGAAATCGCCGGCGGAGTTCTGAAAAAGGCATCCCGTGAAACCACCAGCGTTGGCAAAAAACTCGGTGGATCAGTATCGACAGTCCTGATCGGTTCAGGCGCTGCGGCTGGCGCGGCTGAAGTTGCAAAGCACGGTGCTGACACAGTATACGTTGGCGAAATCGCAACTTATAACGGTGAAGCCTATGCAAAGGCGATCGCTGACCTCGTGAAAGGAAAAGGATACGAAATCGTGATTCTTCCCCATTCGTGGATTGGCCGCGACATCTCATCGCGCATTGCCACCCTGCTGAATACGGGCGTGATTTCTGATGCAACGGAAATTGCGATGGATGGCGACAGGGTAAAAATTCGCAAACCTGTTTATTCAGGCAAGGCGTTTGTCAGCCTCAAGGTGAAAGCCTCACCACAGGTTGTCACTATTCGCCCCAATGCACATCCCATCGCGGAAGCAGCCGGTGCAGGTGCAGTGGAAAACATCACTGTAGATGCAGGCGCATCGAAAGCAAAGCAGGTGAAGTTCGAAGCCAAGGGCGGCACACGCGTTTCACTGACTGAAGCCGATATCGTTGTATCTGGCGGCCGCGGCATCAAGGGCCCTGAAAACTTCCCTCTGATTGAGCAACTTGCTGACATCCTGGGCGCAGGCGTTGGCGCAACGCGCGCCGTTGTCGATGCAGGCTGGTGTGACCATACTCTACAGATCGGTCAGACCGGTCAGACAGTTTCCCCTAACCTGTACATCGCAGTCGGTATCTCGGGAGCTATCCAGCACATGGCTGGAATGGGCTCTTCGAAGTACATTGTAGCCATCAACAAAGATCCGGATGCGCCGATCTTTAAGGTTTCGACTTACGGTGTGGTGGATGATCTTTTTAATGTCATGCCACCGTTGAAAGAAGAGCTGAAAGCAGCTCTCGGCAAATAATGTGACAGGCTGTCGGCCAAACCGGCAGCCAGATTATCCAAGGAGAAAAAATGGCAAAACAAGTAAAATTTGACCGCGACGGCGACCGCATCGTCATCGCAGGCGCGGTGAGAACCCCGGTCGGCCAGGCAGGTTCGAGCCTTTCCGGAAAACACGCTTTCGAACTCGGTTCGATGGTAGTTGAAGAACTGCTGAAGCGTACGAAACTCGACAAGAGCAAGATCGACGGCGTGGTTGCCGGCGAAATCGGCCAGTCATCCAAGGCCCCCAATGCAGCACGCGTAATCTCTGTGAAGAACGACCTGCCGCTCAACGCGAGCGCAGTAACGGTTGCGAACAACTGCGTTTCAGGCTACGAAGCAGTCTTTGAAGCAGCCCGTCGCATCATCATGGGCGAGAACGATGTAGTTGTTGTGATCGGCGAAGAGTCGATGTCAAACTTCCCCATCTACCTCGACAACGTGAAGCGCAACAGCAAGACTGCGACTGTCGAAAAACTTAAAGCAAACTGGGCAGAAGTCCCGAACATGACTGACATCCAGCTGATTGACGGTGTGGCAGAAGGACTGAACGATCCCATACGCGATGCAATGATGTTCGCAACAGCTGAGATCGTTGCGCAGAAGCTGAACCTGACGCGCGAAGACCTCGACAAGTATGCGCATGGTTCGTACAAAAAAGCGTACGACGCGCTGACTGCCGGCAAGTACGACAAATACCTGATGCCGGTAAAATACGGCGAGAAGCCTGATGAGGTGCTCGACAAAGACGAATTTGTCATGGGCAAAACCGGCTTTATCGAAAAGCCAGAGCGCTTTGCAAAATCTCCGGTGATCTATGAGAAAATGCCTGGTGGTCTCAAGGGCCTCTACGACAAGTTCGAAAAGTGGATCGGCAAGAAGTATGAAGAAACTGCGAAACCGGTGGTGACGCTGTTCAACGCTTGCCCGCAATCAGACGGTGCTGGTGCGGTTATCATGACCACTGAATCCAAAGCCAAAGAACTCGGACTGCCGATCCTGGCGAAAGTAAAAGGCTGGGGTTATGCGGGTGTTGATCCGGCCATCATGGGTCTCGGCATTGCGTATGCCATGAAACAGGCCCTCGAAAACACTGGCCTTAAATGGGAAGATATCAACAAGTACGAAATCCACGAAGCGTTTGCAGCCACTGCGCTCGGCTCAATGGTTGTTGCGCGCGATGAGTTTAAGCATGATCTTGTTGCACGCCTCGAAAAAGGTGATGTCAACCCGAACGGCGGTACACTTGCAATGGGGCACCCGCTGGGTGCAACCGGTATCCGCGTACTGATCAACCAGCTGCTCGACATCGAAGCAGGTGCCAACTACGCCATGGGTTCGATCTGCGCTGGCGGCGGCGTCGGCGGAGCTCTGATTCTGGAAAAGCCTTAACGGCGATTTGGAACGGTCGGTAGGCTCACGCCACCGCCCGGAGCAGAACTGAAAGGCAAAGCGGCCCTATGGGCCGCTTTTTTGTTGCCCGAGCGGTCAACCCGGGCAGGATGCCCGGATGAAGATTCTCATCCGAATCACGTTATTGCTTTCCGCGCATTGCGCCATTTTCGCAGATAGTCCACCCCTGATTCCGGTTCACGTCGCGATCATATCTGAACGACCTGAGGCCATCGAAGCATTCACCGACGAAAACATCGCCTGGATTGCACAAAACCTCAACGAAGAATTCAGATCGGGAAACGGAGAACTCCAGGCCCGGTTTGAAATAAGGCACCGCACTGACCTGGCAGTAGCCCGGGATTCGGGCAGTTTACTATTCGGAATTGAGGACCAGAAGATATTGCATACGGGAATCAGGAATGCGATCAAGGACCCGCTTTTCCGGCCAGACATGATCAACATCTTCGTATTCTACAGCAATCGCGGTAAAATGACATCGAATGGTGGCAACTACTGCGCCCACCGCACCCGGGCTGGAAATAAGACAACTGATTGTTATGCATGGGTTTTGCTGGACTGGCAGGCCTTGCAGAAGCGAAATAGCCGGGTTCTGCTGCACGAAACGGGCCATGTCTTCAGCCTTAAGCATGTGCTGGCACTCAACAGCGACAAAAATTCACCGGACAATAATGTTATGACTGCCGAAAAAAATCCGCCACCGGTGGCATTACCGGAAGGCGAATCAGGGTATTACTTTACGCCTTCGCAGGTTGAAATGCTGCGCACGAAAATGGAAATGCTCATGGCGACCTTCGCAAGAGCCGCCGCAGGCGAGCAACTGATCGGCAGATAATCTGGTGGATGCAGATCGCTGGCGATTCTGCATCCGGATTACTCTTATCGATCTTTGTTATTTCAGATTATCGCGCAGGAACGACAACATGCTCGCCCACGACGCAAGGTCGGCTTTGGCATCATACTTCATACCGAAATGCTCTTCGTGGCCCACGTTGGATTTCAGGGTAAAGCCGTGAGTGGCCCCATTATGGACGACAACTTCATATTTTACCGCAGCCTTATCGAAAGCTGACTTCAGGGCTTTCACATCTTTTTCCGGCACAAATTTATCGGCACTGCCGTGGTGAATCAGCACCGGGACTTTCACATTTTTCGCGTCAACCGATAGCGTCGGGAATGACAACGCCGCGTGAAAAGTGACCACACCCCTGATATCAGCGGCCATGAGTGCGGCCTCGATAGCAGCCATACCGCCAAAGCAGTACCCAATAACGGCAACGCGTGCGGGGTCAACCTCGGGACGCGCCTTCAGTACCTGCAGTGCCGTCGCCACACGCGACCTGAGTAGTTTGCGGTCTTTGCCATAAGTACCACTGAGCTCCCCCGCTTCTTTGTGGTTCGCCGCACGCACGCCTTTGCCGTACATGTCCATCGCGAGAGCAACGTAGCCGTTTTCAGCGAGCATTTTTGCACGCGTCTGCTCGTAGTCGTCGAGCCCCGTCCAGTCGTGTATCAGCAGCACTGCAGGCAGTTTCTTTTCAGATTTTTTGGGGAATGCCAGGAAACCTTCATAGTCTTTGCCTTCTTGCTGGTAGACGATTGTGCCGGTCTTCATGTGCGCTTCTGCGCCGTTTTTTGGTGAACAGGCATAGGTTGCGGCCAGCATCACCAGAGCGATCATTCGTTTTATCATAGTGTAGCAGTCCTGAAGCCGGGGGCAGCCTCGTCAAACGGTAATGGCTGCGGTGGCCTAGACGTGGCGCTTCGGCTCAAAACGCAGGTACCGCTCAACCAGTGTGAGGTGCCGGTCGCTCTCCCGCCGCATAGGAGGCATGATCGTTTCGGGTATACTGCTGAACGTATCGATGGTCCGCACAAAATCACTGCGCAAATCTGAGATAATGCGGCGCGGCAGAGCGAGGGGATTTCCCTTGTATACGATCTTGAGTAATTTGCGCGCTTCACCCTTGTCGATCAGAGAACGACGCAGCAGGTCTTCGGTCGAAGCAGCAAATTCTGTCACCCCAAACTGGTAATTCCGGATCATATCAGAGATAACCCGGAACAGGCCGGCCCGCGTGATGGCATCCATCTTGTAGAGAATCACGGCGGTCTGAAAATAGTTCTGCGTCGGTACGACTTTATCCGAAAGCGTGGTGTGGTAATGAGCCGGTGTTTGCTGTTCGAGGTGGATGAAGATACGGGAAACGGCATCGCGTGGTTTGTAGCCGCTATCGCGCAGCCGCTTCAGGTTCTGCGCAATCAGTTCGCGTTCGTCTTCGGCGACTTCCCATTTCTTGAGGATTGTCAGCACTTCAAAATCGTCGAGCGCGCCCGAGACGATGTCTGCGTAAAGCGCGTAGATTGTTGCATCGTACTCTGAATCGTCGCCAAAGAGCAACTCCTGCGCTTTCAGGGGGAAAACGCTGCGGGCATAGATCAGCGCGGCCAGCTTGAACCCGATCTTATCGATGATCTTCTTGAACTGCAGTTTTTTGACTGCGGCACGCCAGTTCTTAAACAGAATGCCGTCGAAAGAAACACCATCGAGCTTCAGCTTTTCCGCCACGACCTTGTGCATACCCTCTGGCGATCCGGAAATAAAATAAATGGGAACCGGTGGATGCGTCTCGTCCCGTCCACGGCGCAGTTCGCGCACGACCGCCGCTACACCCGGGATATTCTTTTTCTCTTCAGCCTTTTCAAACGGTATTCGCACCAACTTGCGAAGCGATTCAAACCTGGTGTCGAGGTATGTCTTGTCGAGATCAAAGGTGCAGACGTAACCGTCATACTTCGATGTGCTGCGCCGTGTCCCGTAGATCTGTTCGAGCGACTTGAGCATCTCTTAGACAAAAGCGTGAAGGACATGGTAAAAAGCCAGCGCGAAAAGCGCACTGATGGGAATCGTAATGATCCAGGCCCAGAACAGCTTCACCGTCACACCCCAGCGTACAGCGCTGATGCGTTTAGCCAGCCCCACACCGATAATGCTGCCAGTAATCGTGTGGGTAGTGCTGACGGGAATTCCCAGTGCCCCGGTAGAAAAGAGCGTCGCGGCCCCCGCGGCTTCTGAGGCCACACCTTCGAATGATGTCAGCTTGGTAATTTTGGAGCCCATGGTTTTGACAATGCGCCAGCCGCCGAACAGCGTGCCGGCACCGATCGCCGCATAACAGGAAATAACGACCCAGTAAGGCAGCTGCGACATGTTGGGGATTTTCTTCGTGACGATCATCGCCGCCCCGATAATACCCATCACCTTCTGCGCATCATTTCCACCGTGACCCAGCGAAAACGCTGCCGACGAGATCAGCTGCAACCGCCTGAACCATTTGTCGGCATGCTGCGGATGCGAGCGCTTGCAGATGTGCAGTAGTATAATGGAATTGAAATAAGAAACAACCATCCCGATAAACGGCGCGAGAAAGATAAAAGCCAGGATAGGCCAGATCGTCTTCATCTTCACGAGCCCAAAGCCACCGTGCGCGATCGCACCGCCCGCGAAGCCACCGATCAGCGTATGCGAAGAACTTGAAGGTATGCCGAAATACCAGGTGATCAGGTTCCAGGTGATAGCGGCAAGCAGACCTGCCATGATCACATACATCGTGATGGCGCTGGTGTCTACGGTCTTCGCCACCGTGTCGGCGACATGCAGCTTGAAGATGTAGAAAGCGAGAAAGTTGAAAAATCCCGCCCACAACACGGCCTGTACGGGCGACAAAACACGCGTCGAGACGATCGTGGCAATCGAGTTCGCAGCGTCGTGGAAACCGTTGATGAAATCGAATAGGAGCGCAAGCGCAACGACAACAACAAACAGGTCGATGATCATGAGTACTTGATGACGATGCTCTCTATCACGTTGGCCACATCTTCACAACGATCGGTCGCGGTCTCAATCGTTGCCAGCAGCTCTTTCATTTTGATCAGCTGGATGGCATTTTTTTCCTTGCGAAAAAGCTCTTCGATAGCACGATTGAAGATGCGGTCTGCTTCATTTTCGAGACTGTGAATTTTTACCAATGCCTCGCGTATCTTCTGGCGGTCTTTCAGGGTCATGACAAGAGATACGGCCACGACAACCTCGTCTATACCCTGCTGCAGAATCTCTACCAGGTCGACAATAGCGGGGGGGAACGAAACAATGTTATAGAGACGTGCGCGCGCGGCAGCGCCCTGCATATAATCAGCAATATCGTCGAGCGATGCAGCAAGCGCGTGGACGTCTTCGCGGTCAAAGGGTGTGATGAAAGTCTTGCCCAGCGCGACAAATATCTGGTGGGTAATTTCATCGCCATGGCTTTCGAGCCGGTCGATATCTTCGCTCAGCTGGTCGCGGTCTTTCTGCTTGCGTGCCCGCACCATCGCGTTCAGGGTTTTTCCCATCTGGACCAGGTTTGCCGTGTCTTCATTAAAGAGCGGCCCAAACGTCTGGTCTTTGGGGGACAAAAATCGAAAAAAGGATGTCAGTGACATAGAAACCTCACAGAACGCGGACTAAAAGCCTCTCGCATCGAAAAGCCTTTATTGCCCGCCTTTTGGCGCAAGGATTGACGGCCTGTTTTTGATCGTGGTTCTATCAGGTTATAACCGTGGCACGTACTGCAAGAATTGAACGCAAGACCAGCGAGACCCAGATCGCCCTATCGCTGAACCTGGACGGCAACGCCCAAATGTCGGGCAACAATCCCATTCCCTTCTTTGAGCACATGCTCGGCCATATCGTCAAATACAGCATGTTTGACCTTGAGCTCGACCTGAAGGGAGATATCGGCATCGACTGCCACCATTCGGTCGAAGATACTGCGATTGTTCTGGGCCAGGCACTGACGCAGGCGCTCGGCAGCAAAACGGGTATTTTTCGCTATGGTTCCTTTACCCTGCCCATGGACGAGGTCCTGACGACCGTTACGATTGATCTCTCAGGTCGCCCCTATTTCGTATACCGCGGCGAAGCGCTCAAACCCATGGGCAAATTTGGCATTTATGATTCAGAACTCACACTCGAGTTTCTGCACAAGCTTTCCATATACGGAGCGATGAACCTGCATGTGCAGGTGCACTACGGTGACAATCGCCACCATATTCACGAGTCAATCTTCAAGGCGCTGGGTTTTGCCTTGCGCCAGGCGGTGGCAATCGACGCCCGACGGGCGAACGAGATACCTTCGACGAAAGGAAGTCTCATAGGGTAGCCTGAGGCTACGCCCCAGGCTACCCTATGAGCAAAAACGCACGCATTGTGCTTCTGGACTTCGGCATGGGCAATATACGCTCGCTGCAAAAGGCGTTTGAACACCTCGGACAAAGCGTTACCGTATCTTCGGACCCGAAAGTCGCCGAAGCTGCAGATGTGCTGCTGCTGCCAGGCGATGGTGCGTTTGCGCGCGCGATGGAAGAACTCAATGCGCGCAACCTGGTTGAACCGATCTACAATGCGCGCGAGAAGAAAAAAATTATCTTTGGCATCTGCATTGGTTTTCAGCTGCTGTTTGAGAGCTCCACTGAATTTGCCCTGGCAAATGGCCTGGGGTTTTTGTCCGGACATATCACCCGGCTCGAGAAAAATGCGCAGGCACCCGTGATACCGCATATGGGCTGGACCACGACGGAGTTCGTGGCCGATAGCCGGCTCGGAAAAGGCATAGCTCCCCACAGCATGTTCTATTATGTACACAGCTACGCATTTGCCGGCCGTCACCCCTACGCAACTGCAACCACCAGTTATGGACAGGTATTCACCTCGGTGATCGAACACGAAAACCTGTTCGCAGCACAGTTTCACCCGGAAAAATCACACACACCTGGTCTTGCACTGTTGCGCAATTTTATCGATTTATTATGAAGCTGATACCGGCACTGGACATTCTCGATGGCAAGGTCGTTCGCCTGAGACAGGGTGATTATAATGCGGTCACCATCTATCACGAAAAGCCCAAGGATCTCGCCCGCTACCTTGCGGATCACGGTGCCGAACGCCTGCATCTCGTTGACCTGCGCGGGTCCAAAGAAGGCAAAATATGCGAAGGCAGGCTCTTCACTGAAATAAGGCGGGCAGTCAATATTCCCTGCGAGGCAGGCGGTGGCATTCGCAGTGCTGACGATTTTCATTTTTACTACGATAATGGCTTTGAAGCCGGAAAAGATTTTGTAATGGTGGGTTCGCTGCCCTTTGTTGACAAACCCGCGTTCGATGAAATTCTCGCAGAGTTTGCCGATTCGCTGCTGATGACAGTCGATGCCTGGGGCAGCCAGGTAAAACACTCGGGATGGCTCAAGGATTCAGGTGTCGAGCTCGATGATTTTATTGCCGGTTTGCTGGCCCAGGGAGCGCAAAATTTTCTGGTTACGCAGATCAAAAAAGACGGGATGATGGCAGGCCCTGACTACGAAATGTACGAACGCCTGCTTTCCCGGTTTCCTGCCGCCCGCATCATTGCTTCGGGCGGGGTCAGTTCAATGGCAGACCTGCAGAAGCTGGCAACCATGAATCTCTATGGCGCGATCATAGGTAAGGCCTATTATGAAGGTAAAATTACCGCAGAAATGCTGAGGGATTTCAGGTTTTCGCGAGGCTAAACGCGAACTCGCGCATCTTTCGCTCCACTTCCCGGTCATAACGCTTGTCGAAAATACTCTCCGCGTAGGGCCGGTGCGTGAAGATCAGCATCTCGGCCCCATGCCATTCCTGTATTTCATGCTTACGATTGCGAATGCGGCCTTCGCTCAGCGCCCGTGAAATTTCGCGCGCGCCGTGCGGCCTTAGATCGCGCAACAAGGCACGAAAAAATGCCTCGCGCGCGGGATCATAGAACCGGAATGCGCGGTGGAAAAGCAGTGCATCGTGGAAATACTCCGGTATGTTGAACCCGCCGAAGGCGTGGGTAGCGACGACCAGGTTGCGGAGAAATATGTCGATGCGGCTGAATATCCCGAGACCGGGAACATCCTGCCCGGGAAACAGCTCGCGCGTGTGCGTGGCTCCGCGCAGCACGTGACGCGACTGCATCCAGTCGATGAACAGCATCTTCATCGCAGGCATCAGGGGATGCCTGTGCAGGCGAAAAAAAGACAGGCGAAGTCTCATGTGCAGAATTTTCTCGTTGCGGAACAAAAGGTAAAACCTGTGGTCACGTTCAGTCAGAAACTCTGTCTCCAGTGAAATCGGCCAGTAGCCGCGTTCGCGCACTGCCGCGATAATATGGCTGTCTTCGAGCGCCTGCCAAAGCTCTTCGCGGCTCAGCGTACCAAGAAACAGCTTTTCCCGCCCGCTAAAATGCGTGGCGGCCGGCAATTCGTCGGCAAAGTCGATCTCTTCGAGATCCTGGAAGTCAAAGCGTTTCTCAGACATGATACCGCCGGCCACGCGGCCGAATCAGGTTAACCTTCCGTGCAGAATTTCAATTGTCTGTGCATGCAGTTTCACTGTGTGTGCGAGATTCCGCGCGTACCCACCTGCAGGAAGAACGACGAGCGGAACCTCGGGCATAAAATCACGCACGCGCCGGTCGCGCTCGGCAATACCTTCAAAGGAGAGCTGCAATCCACCCAGCATATCATCACGGTAGACGTCGACACCGGCAATGTAGAATATCAGATCGGGCGTAAACTGCTGGCGCAGTTTACCGAGGTTATCATCGAGTATGGCCAGGTACTCCTGGTCACCGAGAAACGAAGCGAGGTGCACGTCATGGCTGCTTTCTTCTTTCTTCGGGTAATTTTCTTTTTCGTGCATCGAGAAGGTGTAAGAGTTTTCGTCTTTACGCAGAATATTTGCCGTGCCATTACCCTGGTGCACGTCGAGGTCGATAATCGCAACCTTCAGGCCGGGACGTGTCTGCCGCAGGTACCTGATGGCGACTGCCGTATCGTTGAGAAAGCAAAAACCTTCAGCATGGTCGGCAAACGCGTGGTGAAACCCGCCACTCAGGTTTGAAGCAGTTCCGTGTTTTAGGGCGAGCTCCGCGGCCAGCACTGTACCCTGCGTTGCGGTGCAGACCGCATTCACAATCCGTTCGTCTATGGGCACCTCGGCCCTCAGCGTCTTGTCGGTCAGTTTTGCGCCCAGGAAATCTTTCAGGTAGCGCTCTGAGTGTACAAGCCGCAATGTCGCCTCTTCGGCGCGCTGGGGCGTATGCCAGTGCCAGCGGGAGTGCTTAAGCTCGTCGTAGAGCATACGGTACTTGCCCGCTGAAAGCACGTGCGCATAATCGCTCAGATCGTAGACCGGCGAATAGACCAGCTCGAGGCTCTTTTTTCTCACTTCTTATTACGGCAGAATTCGCGGAATTTTTCGCTGCCAAAAGAGGCATCGACGCTGGTCATTTCGGGCATCTTGTACGGGTGGTTCTTCATGATGTAATCTTCAATCCGGTCATAATTCTCGCGCCTGGCTTTGATGATGATTTTTGTTTCATCGTCCAGGTTGATTTTGTTCTCCCATTTATAGAGCAGAGTTGTACCAGGGAAAAGTGTACCACTGATTATCAGCCCCTCCTCGAGCAGGTTGGTCACCAGGTCCTGCGCCATTTCACTGTCGTTGATCGCGGTAAAGATCAGTATCTCATTGGTCGTTGGCATGGTGCACCATAGGGGTGCCTGCAATCGCGTAAAGTGAAGTTAGGAACTTCTGCTACCCGAAGACCATTTTTACTTGTAGAGGGGTTTTTACCGCCGTTTCTGACCGGGTGTCCAACGCGCCCTCGCTGCGTATCTCTGTGCCTGCCAGTACCGCCAACCTCGGTCCGGGCTTTGACATCTGGGGCATCGCACTCGACCTGCGCAATGATTTTATCTGCGACCGGGCCGAGCGCAAAGATGGCTCGGTAAAACTCAGTTTTCTGAGCGGAGACCAGGCAGTGGTCGCTCCCGCCAGTTTGCCGCGCAAGGTCGAAAATGATAACCTGTTTGTCCGGGCCTATAACTACCTGATCAAAAAGGCGGGCCAGACTCCCGTCGCGTGGGATGTCAAAATTATTGTCAATGTGCCGTTTTCCCGCGGACTGGGTTCATCGAGTACGGCCATTCTCGCGGGCCTGACCCTGGCCAATGAGACACTCCGCCGTGACTTCCAGATGGCCTACCGCATCGACCAGATACTCGACTTCGCGCTCGAATTTGAACCACACCCCGATAACCTGACCGCGGCACTTTACGGCGGGTGGAACCTATGTATGCCGCTGGGCACACAGGCCCCCAACACCGAGAGCGAAAATGCTGCGGGTGGCCCTGCTTTTCACCGGCTACCCCTTGCCGTGAAGGCCCCGGTTCGTATAGCCGGTATCATCCCCGATCTCAAGCTGGAAACAAGGGATTCCCGACAGCTGATTCCCGTCAGCGTCTCACGTGCAGACCTGGTCTTCCAGACATCGCGCGTTGCAGCACTGGTCTACCTGCTGCAGCAGGAAAGCTTTTCCTCAGCAGACATCGCGGCCTGGCGGCGTGCAATGGACGACCGCATGCACACTTCGCAGCGGGCACACCTGATTCCGGGCATGTTTGATATTTTTGAAGACTGGTACCGCGATGGGGCATACGGTTGCTTTCTTTCCGGGGCAGGTTCTACCCTGCTGGCATTCTGGCCCGAAACGGCCGATATTGCCTCGCTCGACCTGACCCGCCGCCTGCGGGAAAAAAAGATCGCCGCGACCCAGCGCGAATTCCGGGTCGACCAAAACGGCCTGATGGTCCTCGCATAAAAAACCGTCCCGCGCGGTTTATGTCTTCAGGGCTTGCGATAATTCACCGATAAATGAACATGCGGCATAATCCCGAACTTGTCGAAAATCTGCAAAAAAAACTAAGGGTCCTGCACCAACAGCACGGCGTCATTGCACTCAAGACAGGCACTGAAGTCGAAGACATGGACGGGGCAGAAATCGCCGTCATGCGCCAGATTTCTGCGGCTGCCGAAATGCCCCTGGTTGTCAAAATTGGCGGCCCCGAAGCCCGCCGCGACATGCGTGAATGCCTCGCCATCGGCGTTGACGTTCTGCTTGCCCCGATGGTTGAAAGCGTCTACTCGCTTGTCAACTTCGTCGATACGGCAAAATCTATCATGCGCGAGACCGGCAAAGAAGCCCGCCTGGCGATCAACCTCGAAACCGGTCTCGCCGTACAAAACCTCGACGCGATGATTGCAACCAGCGCGTTCGCGCAACTGAGCCAGGTCACGATTGGCCGCGGCGACCTCAGCAAGAGTATGAATCTTTCTGTCGACGATGAAGAGGTCCTGATGGTGACGCGCAATACGCTCGTACGGCTGAACCGGCAGAACAAGATCACTTCTGTTGGCGGCGGTCTCAGCGTGCACAATATCAGCAGCATGTCGGAGCTTTTGCCTTCTGCGCGCTTCAACACAAGGCACATAGTCTTCGAGAATTCTGAAGCCTTTAGCCGCGACGCAGCACGTAACCTTTCTGAGGGGCTGTACTTCGAACAGGCCATGTACGAAGCTTTTGCGATATTGAATCCTGGACGCGCCGCCTTCTACGCAGAGCGTAACAGGCAGCTCGAAGAAAGACTTCCCCTCCTGAGAATCCGCCGCACTGCGGCGATGTGATTTTTTCCCGCAGCCTTTTGCGCCACAGAGGCCTGTGGCCATAGTGGACTCAAGCACATCGTGTGCCATTCGTTCGTCACATGGAGGCCATCCTTGGCCGTGACAAACCCGGGCACATCCTGTGCCATTGGTCCGTCGCACAGAGGCCATCCATGACCGCGACGGCCTCAAGCACATCGTGTGCTATTATCGGTGGTGGGTACGCGGGTATTGCCACTGCGATTGAGTTGCGCCAGCTGGGCTTTACCGGTAAGGTAACCCTCTTCGACGCACGACCTGCTCACCAGAAAATTACGCAATGGCATAAACTGGCGCGCGGAGACGAAGCCGGTAAATACGAAGAATCCTTTCATTCCCTCGGCCGGAAATTTGGTTTCACTTTTGTCCAGCGTCAGTTCGACGTTGCGCAACTGCTGCATGACCCGCAAAAAACGCTCGCTGCTTCTCACAACGCTGTCGTCATCGCGCAGGGGTCACATTCGCCCGCGCGACCGGCGAACGTGGTCACCTTTGATGACCTGCGCGACAATATCGATCAGCAACGCGAACTGCGCACGCTTAAGGGCCGCGACATTGCAGTGATAGGTGGCGGGCCGACCGGTGTGCAGTTTGCTTTTGAATTTGCCGAGCGCGGCAATCGCGTAATTCTCTATGAGGCGCGTGACCGGCTGCTACCCTCTTTCGATTATTCGCTCGGCGCCATTGCGCTGGAAGCCGCGAAGGCAGCCGGCATTGACGTGCGCTGCAACACGGAATTTCTCGAGTACAACAATGGCATTGTGACAAGCAAAAACGGCGTGAATGCTCTCAGCGACAGGACGGGATATGCGCTGTTTGTGCCGGGCGTCCGCTCTACCCCGTCGGTGGTGTGTGACGTGTACGGACGCATCGAAGGCGTGCCACACCGTAACCTGTATGCTGCCGGCGACAACAGCTATTTTAGCGGACCAGGTCTCAATGCCAAGAGTGCACAGGCTGCAGTACGCAAAGGACAACATGTCGCCCGTACGATAGTTGCTGACCTGGCAGGAAAAGCTCCCACAGCCTATGGCTATGCCGAGCTCGGCTACTTTGTCTCGTTAGGCCCGCGCAACGCGGTCGGCTACCTGCTTTCACAGAAGACCGCTTTCTCGGGCCGTGGTGCGCTGTTCATGAAAGAGGCGATCGAACGGCAGTACAACCTGTATCTTGCCGGTCTGCCGGTTTATCCTTAGCGCCCGCCGGCCGTCAGTTCGACAATTTTCCTGCCCATCATTGCCGTAACCTGTTCGGGTAAAGACCTGTTGCTGCGCAAAGGGCGCGTCTGCTCCAGTGCAGCACGAGCACCTTTGGTGAGGTATGCGAGAAAACGCGCGTGCATTTCGCGCAGGACATCCTGGTAGTGTTCCGTACTGAGCGCGACCGTTTTGCCGGGGCTGACGAGCACGTCTGGCATACCGAACCTGTTAAAACCGTGGCTAAAAAAGCGCAGAACGCCGTTCTGCTCGAAGTGGTTGAAGCCTGCTACAAGATGTGTGTTGAGCAGCCGGTCACCGCGGTGGTAGTTTGAAACTCCCGCACGCGCCGCAGCGGGCGGCACGAAAAGGAACAGGTCGGCGTCGATGATCCCGGCAAAACGCTTTTTGTCCAGCAGCGCTGCAATCGCATAGGCGAGCATCAGCGCATCAATTTTTTCGAGTGGTTTCTTCTTTGCCAGTGGAACGATGAAGCGCACAAACGATTTTTGCGACAGCGCGCGTGACTTTTCTGCGTGGCCATAGGGCGCCATCGAGATCGTCATACGCGTCGCATCCGAGATATTGCCGTTATAGGCTTCGAACCAGAGTTCCGATTTTTTTCCCTCGTTGTTACTATCCGTGCAATAGCCACGCAACGCACTGTTCGCCGCTGATCGGGGGCCAATGCGCAAACCGGTATGAATGCCGCGCAGAAAACGCAGGCTACGCAGCAGGTTTAATCCATGGTAATCGGGTTCGCCATCGTAAAGCGCCCACAGCTCGGCCTTCTCTGCGAATCCACCCTGCTGCTGCTTGCTGCCAGGGTAGCGGTTATGCAGGAATATCGCCTCGAATTGGGCATCGTTAAAAACCGCGTCCAGCGGCTGTCTCTTGCCGGAAAAAAACATGTTTACCTCAGGCTGATGGCTTTCTGCGGCGCGGCGCAGCCTTCTTCTTTGTGGGAGTTTTCTTTTTGGCGGCGACTGAAGCCTTGCGCGCAGGCTTCACACTCTCATCTGCTTCGAGCGCCGTGTGTGCGGGCAGCGCGTGCTCCAGCACCAGCGGCGTCCGGTGCGCGTGTGCCGCTTCGGGATGTTTACGCCTGTCTTCCCGCATACCGAGCCACGCGGGCATAAAGACCAGCGCAAAGGCCAGGCAGCTTACCTCACCGATGACGGCCATCAGACCAAATGACGCCATTGCCTGGTTCTTCGCCCAGAGCATAGTACCGTAGCCGATGATGGTTGTCCACGAGCAGAGAAAAACCGCAGAACCTGTGCTGGCAACGGCATCGGTGATCGAACGTTCGTGGTCCGCTTTATACCGGTAATAGATATTGATCGCATAATCGACGCCAATTCCAATGGTAATGGGTATTGTGATAAAATTGAAAAAATTGAGTTTCACTTCAAAAAACTGCAGCGTGGCGATGAACGCGAACATCCCCAGCGAAAGGAATGTGTACACGATGAGAAACTCCCTTAGCTTACGAAATCCCGACCAGATCAATCCACCCACCGCCAGAAAGCAGATGAGCGTAACAATGGGCCCCTCTGCAGATACATTCGCGAGGATGTCGATGAAGATCATCGATTCACTGGCAAAAAGCACCGTGCCCTTTGCCAGCGTCTTGCCCGTGGCCAGGGTGACACTGCTGCCGATCTCTTTGCCGATCTGGATGATATCCAGGATGTTCGACAGCACCGCGTCCTGGCTGGCGGCTACGAACACCACACGCCCGAGCTTACCGTCGGCCTCGCGAAAAAGACGCAGCACCATCTCGGGCAATTCTTCGGTCTTAAACGGGTCAGCCTTAAGGGCTTTAAGCGCGATCTGCCCCCATTCACGCTCCTGTGGTGAAAGCATCGAGAGATACTTGGGCAGGAAAAGCCGGCGCAGATCTTTGATGACGGCGAACTTCTCCTGCTGGTCCTGAGGATAGAACTGATCAAGCCAGCGCACCGAACTGATAAAGAGCGGCTTGCCTGCGGCTTTTGCATCAGCAATTTTCTTCTCGAGCGTCTGTGCCGTGCGGTGCGCGTCTTCACGGTCGTGCGCAATCAGCATCGACGCGTTCGACCCATTGCCCAGGATCGTATCAACGCGGCGCATGAAATACTGCTCGCTACCCGGCCCTTCAGATACCTTGATCGAGAGTTTTTTCAGGCTGTATTCAAAGCGGTCTTTGCTGGCATAGATGATGGTACCAGCGATGGCAATCGGCACCAGCGCATAGAGCACCCAGGTCAGCGGTTTGCGGTTGCGGTGGATCGCCTGCGCCAGTTTGCGGGCATTATCCCGCTGGATAAACTTGTGTATCTTCGAAACTTTTTGCGGCCGCCAGCGCTCGAACAATACCAGGAAGCAGGGAATGATGAGCGTCAGCGCGGCCCAGCAGAGCACCATACCGATTCCGCCTATGAAGCCGAACTGCGAAAAGCCACGGAATGTGGTCACCGAAAGAATCGAATAAGAAATCGATGTGGCGAACGCCGCCATGAAAGTCGCTGATATCGTGTAGAAGATTGCACGTTTGTACGAGCGGCGAAACGAAGCGCCATGCCCGCGCTCTTCGAGATAGCGCGCCATGAGAATCAGGCCAAAATTGATGCCGTTTCCGACAATAATGGAGGCCAGAAATGCTGTCTGCTGGTTCAGGTAGCCAATGCGGAAATAGGTGACGGCGAAGGTCAGCAGTATGCCCACCAGAACACCGGCGCAAAGCATGAGCACCATGCGCATTGAGCGGTAGTACAGATAGATCGAACCCAGAACCAGGAAGATTGTCAAGGCCGCGGTCTCGACAGTATCCTGGATGATGCTGGCAAAATTCTGTAGCAGCGCAACGTACGTTCCGGCAAGCCCTACCTCCATCTGCGGATGAAATTTTTTAGGATCGAGCTGAGCAATGTCGGCCTGCAGCCGGCTGACAACTGCCTCGGAAAATTTCTGATCCGCAGCATCGCCCGTAGGACGAATAATCATCGCTACATTCTCGCCGGTCTTGTCGGTGAAATAGCCTTCTTTATTAAAGCCAAACGGGTTTTCACCCTTGTACTTGTCGAAAATCTTTTTCAGGACCTTCTTGAGCTGCGCATCGGGGTTACTTTCTTCCAGGTCCATGCCGAAGGCACTCAGGCGCGTCTTTTCCAGGCGTTTGCGCAGCGTACTGCGCAGTTCTTTGAGTTCTTCGGTACTCAAATAATAGAATAGCCGGTCTTTGAAAAACTGCTCGGTATCGCGCGTGTTGTAGTCAAAGAACTTGATCAGGTCCTTCGGGTACTTCTCGAGCAAAGCCGCGTACGCCTGAGCAAATTTTTTATTCGCCTCGAAATCGGGAGAATAGATCGAAACGAATATATTGCCGACCCCGCCGGTACGCTCCGTTGCTTCTTTCACGTGCACGACGCTGCGGTCATTTTCGGGTAGCAGCGTCGCAAAATCGGTGCGGACGTCCTGGAAGAGCTTCACAGTGAAGAAGCCTGCGACAACAGATACCGCCAAAACACCCAGCAGAATCTTGCCCGGCGAACGGTAGACTGCCCCGACGAGTTTGATTTGCCGCGCCAGCAGTTGCTTGCGCCAACGAGAAAGTTTCTCTTCGGGGTTCTTCAATCTATACCTTCTTCGATTCGGAGCGAGCGACGATCGACTTCATGATCTCAGACGTGCCGCCGCCGATTTCTGCCAGTTTTATATCGCGATAGAGCCGGGCAACCGGGTAATCTTCTATGTAACCCGCGCCGCCAAAGACCTGCACCGCGAGGTTAGTCACCTCGCGCGCGTAGGTCGAAGCCATGAGCTTGAGCGATGCAGTGCGCGCCGCGAGTTCGACGCGTTCCCCGTTGTGTTCGATGTGTGATTCATCACCGGCTTCGTCGAGCAGCCAGGCTGTCTCGTGCAGTACCTGTCGCGCCGCTTCGTACTTGGTGATCATGTCAGAGATCATGAAAGCTACAGCCTGGTGCTTGATGATCGGCTTGCCGAACGCCTTGCGCTCTTTCGCGTACTTGCGGCAGTGGCTGATTGCAGCCGCCATCACGCCGACTGAATACGCCGCTAAGGCGAGGCGTTCGCGATTAAAGGCGCCCATGATGATCGCAAAGCCGCGGCCCGGGCGGCCGACTATGTCGGCCTCGCTCACTTCGACTTCATCGAAGAACAGTTCACCGGTGGGCGAACCCTTGAGGCCGAGCTTATCCATCGGTTTGCCGCGCGAAACACCTTTCGCGTGCGCGTCGACGATAAAAACCGTCTGGCCAACTTTCTTGCCATCCTTCTCGGCGACCGCCAGTACATGGACGTAGTCGCAGATGGGAGCGTTGGTGATATACGTCTTCGAACCGCTGATGTAGTATTTACCGTTTTTGAACACAGCCTTGGTCTGTATGTTGGCGACATCAGAACCGGCGCCTGGTTCCGTAACGCCGAGGGCTCCGACTTTTTTTCCTTTGATAATATCAGGGAGGTATTTCTGCTTCTGAGCCTCGGTGCCGTGCTCGCGCAGTGGCAAGCCAAACAAACCAACCGAAGCTCCCACAGAGAAAAAGGTTGAACCGCAGGCTTCGGCGAGCGCCTCCTGCAGGTGTGTCGCGTAGTAGTAGGTGCTGTCGCTGCCGCCGTAAGCTTCTTCGTGCATCGCGGCAGTGTAACCGACCTGGTAGAGTTTTTCAAAGTGCGACCGCGGCACCTCACCCTTCTTATCGAGCTCGGCCGTGTGCGGTGCAATTTCTTTCTGGCAAAATTCGCGAAATTTATTGAACGCTTCTTTTTCGTCGCCTTCGAGGTCAGAGTCGATCCACAGCTCTTTCATGTTCGCCGAGATGATCGAGCGCATAACCTCTGAAGTACCCGCACCCAGCGTTGACAGGCGTGTGTCGCGGTACGCGCGTTCGACCGGGTACTCGTGGATAAAGCAATAACCGCCGAAGATCTGCCCGACATCGTACGCAACTTCGACGTTGCTTTCGGTCGTGTAGAGCTTGCCGATCGACGATTCGATCGGTGCCGGCAGGCCGCGGTCTTTTTTCATCGCGCTCTGGTAAATGAGCAGGCGCGACGCGTCGAGCTTGTACCGGCTGCGCGCGATCTTGTCCTGTATCGCCTGGAAACGTATAATCGGTTCACCGAACTGCTCGCGCTGCTTTGCATAGAGCGTGCCCGCCTTGATGAGGCTGTTCATCGAGCCAAGGCCAGCGGCAACGAGTACCGTGCGCTCCCACTCGAGAGTCGCGCGGCCGACTCGCAGAAAGCCCGAGTTCTCTTCGCTGATCATGTTCTCGACCGGCACTTCCATGTCTTCGAAGATGAGTTCACTCGTGGTCGAGGTCTTCATGCCCATCTTGTTAAGTTTTTTGCCAACCGAAAAGCCCTTGAATGTCTTCTCGACGATAAACACTGAAACGCCGAACGCTCCCTTTTTCTTGTCGGTCACCGCCATGCAGACGAAGACATCGCCGATGGGGCCGTTAGTGATGAACATCTTGCTGCCGTTGATGATATAGCGGTCGCCCTTGCGCACGGCACGCGTCTGCATGCTGCCCGCAGCGTCAGAACCCGAGCTCGGCTCGGTAAGGCCCAGGCCCGCAGTCCACTCGCCCGAGGCGAGCTTCGGTAAATATTTCTCTTTCTGTTCTTCTGTACCCAAAAGAGCAATCGGCATGGTGCCGATAATCGCATGCGCTCCGAGTGCGAGTGTCAACCCGCCGTCGGCCGAACCTTCGGCAAACGCCTCGTGCGCCACCGAGGTCATGAGGCATGAAGCGCCGCTGCCGCCATATTCTTCTTGTACGGAGAGCCCCAAAAGCCCGATGCCGGCCATCTTCTTCCACAGTTCGGGATCCCAGGTGCCTTCGAGGTCGCGTTTTTCTGCCGACGGGCGAATTTCGCGCTCGGCGAAATCGTATACCAGCGCGCGGTATTCCATTACATCGTCGGGAAGGCGGTATTTCATCGTGCTGCGGCCTGCGGTCGCTTCTGTATTCTTAGCTGTCATGTCGCCAGAAACCAAACGGAGTGGCGCGGGACAAGAAATTTGCATTGTAGCAATCGCTACAACACTTACACTTTCAACGACACGCCGATCCGTGGAACCAGCCTGTGCTAGGCCGGGCGCAGCGCGCGGTCGATAAAGAATGCGAGTGTCGTCGCGGCCACTCCAAACGCGAAGTAGACATTTTGGATGAGATAGCCGCCACCGATGAGCGTCACCTGCACAAAGAGCCAGATCACGAGGCCCAGGCCAAAGATGCCGCCGACAATACCCGCGTGGCGGTGCCGCCTGAGCGTCAGGTAGCCCGCGGTAGCCTGCCCCACGCCGTTGACGCAAAACAGAATGATGCCGGGCAACAGGTAATTCGTAAACGGTGAATTCTGCAGCAGCGCAGGCGATGCCGAAACCAGCGCGCCCGAGGGTTCGTAGACAAACATCACTCCGACAATGAGCGCACCGATGGCAACGAAGTACTGCAGCACACCCTGCACCATGAAAAGCAAGCGAACCATGGCGCCTACTCGCGCAGCACGCGGTGGCGTCGAGCAGATATAGTGCGTGACACGCTGTAGACCGGGCAAAGTTTTTTGCCGATGCTGCCGCAGCGCCTGTACTACTTTGCCGACCCGATGTGCTCGTGGTGCTACGGCTTTGCACCCGTGTTCGACAAACTGCGTGCTGCCTATGCGCACGGGCTCGATATTCGCCTCGTCATGGGCGGATTGCGCCCCGGTAACCTCGCTGAACCGATGACGCCCGCACGCGCGCGCATTTTGCGCAAACACTGGCGCGAAGTCGAGCACATGACCGGCCAGCCGTTTGACGCAACCGTACTCGAGCGCGAGGGTTTTGTCTACGACACTGAACCTGCAGCAAAAGCCGTCGTGGTCATGGAACTGATTCATCCCGAAGCGGCGTACGCGTATTACCATGCGATACAGGCGGATTTCTATCGCGGCAAAGCTGATATTACCGATGCAGAAGTTCTCGCCGAAATCGCGGCGCAGCACGGCGCGGACAAGGCGCAGTTTCTCGAAGTGTTCGCCTCAGATACCTCGCACAAAGAAACCTGGGGCCAGTTCACCTTCAGCGCCAGCCTCGGCGTGAAAGGTTTTCCCGCGCTCGTGCTCGAAGAGGATAACCAGTTCATGCTGCTGATGCGCGGCTACCAGCCCTTCGAGCAGATTAGCCTGACGTTGTCAAAGGTGCTGCAGCATAAAGCTATCATTAGGCAGGGAATTAATTCCCTGCCTAATGATAGCATGATGGATTAACGTGGCTATCAATTCAACCATCTTCAAGGTCGACCTGCAGGTCACCGACACCGACCGCGACTATTACGACGCGCATAAACTGACGCTCGCGCGCCACCCGTCAGAAACCGACGAACGGCTCATGATGCGTCTGCTGGTTTTTGCGCTGCACGCCGACCCGGCCCTCGAATTCGCGGGCGCTATCAGCACCGAGGACACTCCGGCATTGTGGAAGAAAAACCTTTCGGGTGAGATCATCGATTGGATCGAGCTGGGCTACCCTGACGAGAAGCGCATCAAAAAGGCGTGTGGCCGTGCGCGCAAGGTCTACATCTACTGTTACGGCATGCACCGCGCGAGACCGTGGTGGCAGTCGCTTAAGGGCAAACTCGACCGCTTCGATAACCTCAGCGTGATTGTTCTTGCCGATGACCAGGTTGCACCTTTACCCGCGATGGCGCAACGCACGATGCAGCTCTACTGCACGATACAGGACGGCAGCATCACTTTCGGCGACGACCCGCGCGAGGCGACGATTGTGCCCGAGGTGTGGTTAGCACGACGCGCGTCATAGATGCCAGGCATTGAGTACAAAGCTGTCACTCGGCTTTGGATTGAGCTGGCTGTTTCTTGACGCCGCAGACACGTGTGAAAAGACTGATTTGGATAAATATGAATGCCATGCGCACCACTTATGAGGACTTACCCGAAACTGTAACCCTAACCATTCCACGAGAGATGGCGCATAAACGCGCGGAAATCATTGTATTGGTTGATGAATCCAGTGCACCGGCGGGCAAGTCATTGACAGATTTCTTTGGCTCTATCCCCGATTTTCCAGACCGCGCCCCCCAGGGTGAATACGAGAAACGTGAATCGTTGTGAAATATATTCTCGATACGAACATCTGTATTCAGATCCTGAAGGGCTCATCACAGAAAGTTAAAGACAAGATTTCAACAATCCGCAGCCCTGATATTGCGATTCCTTCGATAGTACGTTTTGAATTGCTCTATGGTGCGCATAAGAGTAGCAATCCTGAGCGAAAACTCAGGCTAATCCGCGATTTTATTAGCTCGTTTGCCAGTATTCCCATCAATGACCAAATTGCGGATAAATGCGGCGAAATTCGCGCAACTCTCGAAAAAGCAGGCACTCCAATAGGCCCCTATGATCTTCTCATCGCCGCCACGGCGGTTAGTCATGCAACCATTCTTGTTACCCACAATTCAAGAGAATTTTCCCGGGTCCCGGGCGTTCAATTAGAAGATTGGGAATAGCCCGAAAAACTCAAACACCTCGATCTTCACCTTTCGGGATACAGGGCGACGCGCATTCATGCATAGGCAGACATGCAAGAAAACGAACATGAAGAACCCTACCTGACGATTTACCTCTCAGCCATGAGTCCGGCGCAAAACGAAATTGACGACTACATTGAGACCAAACTCGGCCACGAAGTCATCGCAGCCGAGCCTGCCGCGCCCAACACGCCGGTCAGCATTGGAAAGCTCGAACAGCTGACCGAAGACTGTTCGTATGCGATTATCGTAATGCAAGGCGCCACGGGCGGCACACGCGAAAAGCAGTTGCACGAAATCGCGTACTGCCAGGGCACATTTGGGTACCAGAATGTATTGGTGCTGCGCGAGGCCGCTGCGCCGGAATTTTTGAACCTTACGGGAGTGATGTACGAAACCTTCACGGGCGAGAATATCAAGGCAACTTTTCCGCGCATTCGCGCCGAGATTGTTGCGGCACTCGAACGGTTCATGAGTGAAGAAGAAGTCGATGAAGATTAGTCGTTTAATGATGCCGAGGGGCGGCCTGTTAGGGTAGAGTTTTACCAGGGCTTTACGTTGAGGCTGGGGTGACGAGCGATAGGATTAGCGCCCCTACTTTGCGTTGACGTTTTATGCGCAGGGGCAAGATTATGCCCGCGCCGATCGTTATGCCCAATCAAAATCCCGAACAGATTGCCCGCGATACGATTGATGCGCAGCTCGCACAGGCGGGGTGGATCGTTCAAAGTAAAGATGCTATGAACCTGGCGGCGGGGCCGGGCGTCGCGGTGCGCGAGTACCAGACCGATGTCGGGCCTGCGGATTATGTGCTGTTCATCGATAAAAAGCCGCTGGGCATTATTGAAGCGAAGCGCGCTGAAGAAGGCCATCACCTTTCTGTCGTCGAAGCGCAGTCGGATGACTATGCGCATGCAAAGCTTAAACACCTGAACAACGAGCCGCTGCGTTTTATTTACGAAAGCACGGGGGAACTCACGCGCTTTCGCGATGCGCATGACCCGAAACCGCGCTCGCGGCCGGTGTTTTCATTTCACCGTCCCGAGACGCTGCGCGTGTGGAGCAAGCAAGATAAACCCCTGCGTGCACGACTTTTGGATTTACCCGAACTCAATACCGACAAGCTCCGGGATTGCCAGATCACCGGGATCAATAACTTAGAGAAGTCGCTCAAAGACGCGCGCCCCAAGGCGCTGGTGCAGATGGCGACCGGCTCGGGTAAGACTTTCACGGCGATCACGTCGATCTACCGCCTGCTCAAATTTGCCAAAGCCGGTCGCGTGCTCTTTCTCGTCGACACCAAGAATCTCGGCGAACAGGCCGAGCAGGAGTTTCAATCGTACACACCCAATGACGACAACCGCAAGTTCACCGAACTTTATGGTGTAACAAGGCTGCGTTCGGGGTTCATACCGCGCGACAGCAAGGTCTATATCTCGACAATACAGAGAATGTATTCGGTGCTCAAGGGAACCGAACTTGAAGAAGCGGCCGAAGAGTTGAATCCGAATGAAATCCGCATTGAAGGCAAGGAGCCGATGCCCGTTGTCTATAATGAAAAGATCGCGCCCGAGTTCTTCGACTTCATTGTCATCGACGAATGCCACCGCAGCATCTATAACCTGTGGAAGCAGGTGCTCGACTATTTCGATGCGTTTCAGATCGGCCTGACCGCGACGCCCGACAACCGCACGTTCGGCTACTTCAACCAGAACCTGGTTTCTGACTATGGCTATGAAAAGGCGGTCTTAGACAATGTGCTCGTGCCATACCAGGTCTTCACGATTGAGACCAAGATCACGCAAGACGGCGCGAAGATTGCCTTGGGCGAAAGGGTCGATAAGCGGGAGCGCCTCACACGCCGCAAGTTCTGGGAACAGGTCGACGAAGATGTCGAGTATGCCGGAAAGCAGCTCGACAAGGACGTGGTGAATCCGACGCAGATTCGCACGATTGTCAGGGCCGTGAAAGAAAATTTGCCGGCGATGTTTCCCGATCGCATCGACAAATACGGCAAGTTCGAGGTACCGAAGACGTTGATTTTCGCGAAGAGCGACAGCCATGCCGAAGACATTATCGAGATTGTGCGTGAAGAGTTCGGCGAAGGCAACGAGTTCTGTAAAAAAATCACGTACCGCAGTGAAGAAGATCCGAAGAGCGTGCTATCCGCTTTCCGCAATAATTACTCCCCCCGTATTGCTGTCACCGTCGATATGATTGCGACCGGCACCGACATTCGCCCGCTTGAGGTGCTGCTCTTTATGCGCGACGTCAAGAGCCGCAGCTACTATGAGCAGATGAAGGGCCGCGGCACGCGCACGTGTTCGCTCGAAGAGCTCAAAAAAACCGGCACGCCGAGTGCGAAGTTCACCAAGGACCATTTCGTGATCATCGACGCGATCGGCGTCGAGTCGTCTTTGAAGACCGACAGCCGGCCGCTCGAGCGCAAGCCCGGGTTATCGCTGAAAGAAGTGCTCGAAAACGTGGCCGTGGGCAACACACAGGAAGAAATCCTCACCACGCTTGCCTCGCGCCTTTTGCGCTTAGATAAGCAGATGTCACTGCGCGAACGCGATCAAATCGCGAGCCTTGCAGAGGGACACACACCCGCCGAACTCGCGCGGCAGCTCTTGGCGGCGCATGACCCCGACCGCATAGAGGGCCTCACCGCCGACGAGCACGCGACACTCGTCGAAAATGCGGTGGCGGTGTTCCATAACCCGGAGCTCAGGAACTACATCGTCGATGTGCGCAAAAAATATGACCAGATCATCGACACGGTGAATATCGACGAGGTGGTCAAGGCGGGATTCACGACCGACCTTGCGGCCGCGGCCGAAAAGACGATCGGCGAATTTCGCGCGTATATCGAGGCGCACAAAACCGAGATCACGGCGCTGCAGATTTTTTATGGCCAACCCTTTCGCCGCCGCGAGCTCACATACAAAATGATCAAAGATCTGTGCGAGCGCCTGCTCGCCGACAAGCCGACCTTGGCGCCGCTCAAGGTGTGGCGGGCGTATGAGGAGCTGGCTAAGGCCGGGACTTCGACTCGCACCGAAGACGGAGACCCGAAGCGGGTCACAGCCCACCGGTCGCCGAAGAATGAACTTGTCGCACTTGTATCTTTAGTGCGTCATATATGTGGCATCGATGAAGTCTTATCGCCCTATGACAAGACGGTCGACCGCAAGTTCCAGGAGTGGGTGTTCAACAAGCAGTCGGGCAAGGTGAAGTATGATGAAGAGCAGATGGCGTGGCTGCGCATGATCAAGGATTTCGTGGCGAATTCGTTTCATATCGAGAAGGGTGATTTTGACCTAAGCCCGTTCAATGCGCGCGGGGGCTTAAGCAAGATGTGGCAGCTGTTTGGCGAGGGGACGGAGAAGATTTTGGATGAGTTGAATGAGGTGTTGGCGTCGTGAGGAAGCCACCCTCACCCCCGGCCCCTCTCCCACGGGGAGAGGGGAGAAAGAGGTCTTTGCCTCCCTCTCCCTCTGGGAGAGGGATTGAGGGTGAGGGTCTGCCCCCGTTGCCGCCGGATTGGCGGTGGGTGAAGTTGGGGGATACTGGGAAAATTGTATCGGGCAGCACCCCATCTACAAATGAACCAGCATACTGGAATGGAAATATCAACTGGATCGCGCCTTCTGATCTTACTGGCTATAAGAAGAAGACGATTGTAAAAGGTGCAAAATCTATCACCGAATTAGGTTTGAAAAATTCATCTGCTCGCTTAATGCCACCAGGTTCTGTCCTTTTTTCTTCGCGTGCCCCCATTGGCTATGTGGTCATTGCAGCGGCCGAAGTTTGCACGAACCAAGGATTCAAGAGCATCATACCAAACGAAAACATTTACAATGAATACCTATATTATTATTTACTAAGCTCAAAGCAACGGGCAACGAAAGTTGCCAGTGGTACAACTTTCAAAGAAATCTCTCTAAAAGTATTTGCGGATTTACCATTCCCCCTCCCGCCCCTCGCCACCCAGCAGGCCATCGTCGCCAAGATCGAAGAACTCTTCAGCGAGCTCGACAAGGGCATCGAATCGATCAAGCTCGCGCAGCAGCAGCTCAAGACCTACCGCCAGAGCGTGCTCAAGGCGGCGTTTGAGGGCAACCTCACCCCCAGCCCCTCTCCTGAAGGAGAGGGGAGCAAGATGCCGCAGGGCGAATTGCCGGCGGGGTGGAAGTGGGTGAAGAGTGCGGAGCTTTTCGACTTTGTCACAAGCGGGTCACGTGGCTGGGCAAAATACTACGCCAATGACGGAGCGATATTCATTCGAATTACAAACCTTGATTTTGATTCTTTAGAGTTAGACCTGGAGCCGGCAAAAATTCAATATGTTCAACCCCCGAAAAATGCCGAGGGGTTGCGGACAAAAGTCCAAGAAGGCGATTTTCTTATTTCAATCACCGGCTATTTAGGCATGTTTGCAATCGCCCCGAAACTAGACAATGCTTACATAAATCAACATATCGCTCTTTGCCGACCAAAACCCGGATTTAATAAGCAATATGTCGGCTATTGGATCATAGCAAAATCCGGCGGACACCATCACCTGAATAAAATGACCAAAGGTGCGACCAAAGCAGGACTCGGCTTAGATGATATTAAGAACTTTCCAGTTCCGATGGCGCCCATCGAGCAGCAGCAAGCCATCGTCGCCGCCATCGAAAGCCGCCTTAGCGTCGCAGACCAACTGGAGGCGACGCTCGCGCAAAGTCTCGCGCAGGCGGAAGCGCTGCGGCAGTCGGTGCTGAAGAAAGCGTTTGAGGGGAGGTTGGTGTGAGGGGGCTAGCTTACCTGCCCTTCGATACGAATTTGCCTTCGGCAAAATCACTCAGGGCAGGCTTAGACTTGCCGCCGGCGACTGATCTCCTTCGCCGCCATCGAGAGTCGGCTCAGCGTCGCGGACCAGCTCGTGACCAAGCGATTGCGAAGCAATCGCGCAGGTCTCCGTCTTCGGTGGCGACGCTCGCCCAAAGTCTCGCGCAAGCGGAAGCGCTGCGGCAGTCGGTGCTGAAGCAGGCGTTTGAGGGGAGGTTGGTGTGAGGGGGGATAAACAGAACCCGGCCAAATATGGTAAATTGAAACCATTTCGGCTGCTGGAAATAATTTGCCTAAATATTATCATTATCTACACAGTTGACAGGAGATTTTGCCCTGCTAGCGAACACAATCGCGAGGTAACTCTTGAGTGAAATAGAACTCAAACTACCTACAGCCCCATCAGACCCAATTCAGCCAAAGGAGTCAGTGTTTGTCTGGATTGACATTCTAGGTTTTTCTGATATGATAATGAAAGCAGATGCTTTTGACGAGCCCGTCCGGCTTAGGCTATTGCGACTCCGACGGCTGTTTGAAAATGATGAGCGATTCCATTCCAACATTATTTCAGATGGGATGCTACTAGAAATTGCGGAGGTTCATCATCGCGGTGATTTCAGGACTCTTATTGACATTTTTCAGATCATTGGCCAGAAGCTGATTGAATTCATTCTAGAAACGAAGTGCGCTGTACGCGGCGGAATATCAATCGGGACGCGTTGGACGTTTGGGACGCGTGAGAATGATTACGTTAGTAATGGCCTTGCCCGCGCCTATCACTTGGAATCCACCAAGGTTGACTGGCCTATTGTTGCAACGACTAGGGAATTTCTGATGAGATTGCAAGCCATGTTTAGAGTAGAATCAAGCGAAGAATTTGATTTTTCTCACGCATTTAACAAGAGTGGAGACGATATCTACTTTATTGATTTTCTGAGACCCTTGACCGATGTACAGATGATTAGTCGTTACTCAGAGTTCATTTTCTGGGCTATTGATCAAAATGAGAGCAAGCCAAATGTGAGAAATAAGTATGTTTGGTTACTGAAACACTTAGCAAAGGTCAAAGGAACGCCGTTACCAGTTCGCTGGCAGCATAGCATTATATGAACCTAATTGATTTGGAAATACAATCAGTCGAATTTAAGATTAGCAAGGCTAATTTAGGCTCGAATGAGCGTACATTCTTAAAGCAAGTTGTCGACTTAGCCCCGGTATCTGTAATCCTCGGTCCACCAGGAAGCGGTAAAAGCTCAGTTTTGCGTAAATTTCATGCTGACCAACCAAATGCCCAATATTTGACAGTCCGCAAATTCTTGGAATCACCAACAGCCCTTGACCTTTCAAAAACTGTCCTTCTCTTAGATGGGTTAGATGAGTATCGAAGCAGTCAAGCGAGCGAACAAGCTTATACGGTAGAACGTTTAGGCGAAAAAATCAATCAAATTGGAACTGAGAAGCCGGTTCGTGTTATCATTGCGTGTCGTGAAATGGATTGGTTCGGCGAAACGGACGTAAAGAGCCTAACGGATGAAATCAAACAACCGTGCAGGGTATATAGCGTCTGCCCTCTTACCTACGCGCAACAATTGCAGCTTGCTCAGGTATTGTCCGTGCCAGAACCCCAAGCCTTTGTTGCAAAGTATAGCGATACGGGCTTTCTCAATAATCCACAAATGTTTATGATGATGGTG
The DNA here is from genome assembly GCA_049323535.1 of Spirochaetota bacterium. Classification (GTDB taxonomy): domain Bacteria; phylum Spirochaetota; class Leptospiria; order Turneriellales; family Turneriellaceae; genus Turneriella. Next base: position 78,792 of record JBMOPL010000012.1, read on the forward strand.
GCTATTCAAATAAACAACGAAGCAACCGGCATTACGAAGAAAAAGCTCTATCTTGAGTTTATCAAAGCGGGCCGCGAGAAAAACCAGGTTCGTGCGTTAAATGACCCAGACAAATTAGCCCCATATGAATTACTATCATTATGTGGGTACTTGGCTTTCATGTTTTTCTTTGCAGAAACCTTAGAACTGAACGCTGAAATAATTGATGACCTGCAGCTCGAAGGTCATTTCACTAGGGCACAACTGAAAAGAGCGGCTAATACTACCTTGTTCACGCAAGGACAATTCATCCATCGGACTATCAGCGAATTTGCGTGCGCATGGTTTATTGATGATTTCTTAATCCAGAAACAAGGGCAATCCCTTCGCATGGTGAAATCCCTTTTTGTACATCATGACAGGGTACCAACTGAGCTACGCGGGATATTTGCGTGGCTGTGCTCAATAACGCAAAACCATGAATTTATTTCCGTAGATCCATACTACCAGCTGATTCATGCGGATTGTTCAGGATTCTCCGTCCAGAACAAGGAGCAAATTATCAAGGCGGTCGAAAGCTATGCTAAAGCCAACCCATATTTTTATAACTTCAGAGCAGAAGGGGACTTGAGTGCATTCTACGTCTCAGAAATGGATGAATTCATGGCGCGGGAACTTGAGGTTGCCCTAAAATTACCCAATCATTACGCGTATTTTCTAGCGCATATACTGTTTTCAGCAAATACTCTGAGCCCATCAATGAAATCGGTTATCACCGGCTTCTGCATGAATCCCGATGTGAGGGGGCCCCATAAGGCATATTTAGTTAAGGCGATATCTTCGGACCATACAAGCTTGATTGCAATCCTAGAGACAACAAAACAGTCGCCCGGATTAGACCGGGACGACTCCTTGAAGGACGCTATACTCAAGATTCTTTATCCAAATGTTATTGACCCGGAGCATATCGTCGATTATCTTTTCGCTTACCAATCCCGTGTTGGTGGTCACTGTTATTATTTGTTCTCTACCCCGCCTGAGAAAAAGCTAAGGCTCGTGGAAGCCATCATGGTATTAGCTAAGCCTGAAAAAGCCTATATGGAGCCAAACATCCCCGAAAACTGCGAGGCTTTTATCTATGATTTTTTTGCCGAATTGGTTTTGAAATATCCTCAAGAATACGACGAAAAAGAGGTTTATCAAATACTGAAGCGATTCCGACCATTATTCGGTAGCTTCATGGGGATACCATTCAGAAGCTATCGATCTGAAATTCGAGACGCTTTGGAAGCAAAAAAGGCGCAATTAACCGTGCTTGCCAATGCAATATTTTCATTATATGTTGACGATGCCCTTAATGATCCTTCATTCGCTTCTTCATATCATGACTACCCAGCCTATGTTGGCTTTGCTGCGCCCAACGAAGTGAAAAACATATTACTTCGCAAGTTGACGACTAACTTGGAAAAAGAGAAGGCAATTTTTCTCATCATTCAAATATTTCATTCATCAAGCGAAGCAAATAAAATCGATCAAATTACCGAGCTAGCCCAGCAACATGGGGTTCTTGCTGAGATTCAGAGCTTCCTCAATCCGCAAAAGACCACTTTCCAAATCCAATACGAGCAACGGGAACAAGAACAGGCTAGAGAGCAGCAGCGAATAATTGCGAAAAACGATGCGAATTTGGAAACAATTAGCGACGAAGACCTGGGAACCCATTTTGGCTACATGTCATACATAGCCGATTTTCTCTTCTTCGAACCACCTAGAAATTATCGCACCGTACTTAGCGATGCTGCATTTGAAAGACTTAAGAAAATGTTGAAAACCTATATAATGCGGCCAGCATTAAATCCAGATCTCATAACCATTCAGTCATTGATTAAAGACGCGCCCGCTGCCATGCGCCAAGTAGACCTAGTTTATTACGTCAGCTGTGCACTCAATACCACAGAAGCCTATACAGCGATTAAGCCAGACTCATTCCTCACCTATTTATATATTGTATGTCGTAGTTTTGGAAATTCTGTCAATGTAATAAAGGCGCAGTTTCCCGAGTGGTTAGAACAGGAAAAGACTGACCTTGCTAAGACTTCTCTTAGAGATTTCTTTCAGGGTATTGCCGACGAATATTGCCCAACCTATTCGGGGTCATTTAAGTCTATTATAGCAAAAGATGAGCATCTTCAGAATTTAAAAACCTTGGCAAATCTTCGCTTAAACAGAGATTCAGATATCCCCAACACAGTGATAGCGGGCATGTTGCAACAATACGGATTTGAAATGGATTCATCCCTTCTCGAATCCATTTTCGATGATCCCCATGTGGACAATAACAACAAGAACTGGTGCGCCGGCTTGAAAAATTTCAAAGAGAATGGGTTAGATAAGTTCACAATTTCTCAGGCGACGGGGCTCTACAAATTACTAATCGCACAAAGTGGAACAGCCAATCTAAACGGCATAGATAAGATTCAGAGAACTAAGCTATTACATTATTTCATGACAGTTTTCAGGACCGAAGAAGACATCAAATCCTATGATGGTTTTCAGTCAGACACTATGCAATGTGCAAGTTTTTTGCACCACGAGATTTGGGGTGCACTCGAACTTGATGAACTGCATGAATTGAGGGAATTACATAATGAAGAAACCGATATATGGCGACTTCGCATCTTACACCACATTGGTGAGAAAGAACAGAAAAGCGCAGATCAGCATTTAGAGAAAGTTTCGCTTAAAAAGGCGAAAAGCTTTTTATTGCAACAAAAGCTTCTAAATGTAAGAAGTTATTTTGATGACATTGTGGAAAAATTCACTATCCTAAAGACTGAGATTGAGAACAACACGGATAATGAAAAGGATGCATTTTATGATTCTGACGGTCAGCCTAGAGACGAAGAATTTTGCCGCGACATCCTCCGTCAATTACTCAATGGCAGATATGGCTATGCCAACGAGTTTAGGCGAGAAAAGTACATGGCGGATAACCGCGTTGATATCAATATTATGTATAAGTCCGAACCGGATTGGCAGGTACAGGTCGAATGCAAACGAGATAGTCATGGTCAACTATACAATGCCATTAAGGATCAACTAATTGCAAAATATCTCAATATCAACATCCCATTTGGCATATATCTGGTCTTCGTATTTGACCCCAAGAAGAATACTAATGATCTATTGGAAAGATTGCGTAGAACGATTCCATCAGGATACGAAGCAAGAGTCGAGGTAATTCTTATGGATCTAAGAAAATGATCTGAGCTCTGGCATTGATTTCTGCTAATTCCGGTTTGCCTCTAATCATGAAAAACCGCAAATCCATCCGCCTAAAAGGCTACGATTATTCCCGGCCGGGCCATAATTTCGTCACCATCTGCACGCACCAGCGCACGCATTTGTTGTGGGCTGTGCGCTGCGCGCCTGACCTTCGATACAATTTTGCCTTCGGCAAAATCACTCAGGTCAGGCTTGTTTTTCCTCAGGAAAATAGCGAGCCTGGGGTGAGTGTTTTTCGCGCAGCGAAAAATGTATCGAACCCCAGGCGAGACAAAGCCCCTGAAACGCCACCACGAATAATGATTGACCCCTAATAGGGGTCAATATGCAACTCGCCGAATTATTAAGAAGCAAAACCGCAGAAAACATATTTTTCTACCTATACCATTACCCAGAAGGACATCCGCGCGCCATAGCCAAAGATATGGGCATGGGTTTCAGCCAGGTAGAACGGCAGCTCAAGAAGTACGAAGACATTAACCTACTCATCTCCCGAAAGGGGGGGGGGTAAAACCCGTGTCTACATTTTCAATCCGCGCTATGTGTTTCACGAGCAGATCAAAGCTATGGTGGCAAAGCTGTACAATACCCTACCGCTCGCGGCGAAAAAGCTGCTTTTTCCGAAGCACCTAAAACCGCGGCGAACAGCCTCCAAAAACTTGCCGTACGTATAAAATTAGGATAAACTATACGTATGCAATCCAGCGCAAAACTGACGCTTTCCCTCGATAAAGACATCATCGCCCGGGCAAAGAAATACGCCGATAAAAGGGGCAAAAGCATCTCCAAAATTGTGCAAGATTACCTCGCTTCGATCGCCACAGCCGATTCAACGGCAGGCGAAACAACGCCCGGCCCCATCACCCGGGAACTGCATGGCGTGCTGAAGGGTAAAATTCCGGCGGATTACAAGCTCGATATTGCCGATTACATCGAGAAGAAATACAAGTAAATGGCGCAGAAGGTATATCTCGATTCCGATGTCATTTTGGATTACCTCGCCGCGAGGCATCCCCATGATGTGGCGGCCGTAAAAATTGTTAACCTCATCGAAAACAAGAAAATTCACGGCTTCGTTTCATCCCTGATTATCTGGAATCTGTACTATCTGCTGAGTAAGAATTTGGGGCCTGCCCAAGCCAGAAGGCTTCTGCAAAAATTCAGAAAGCTCATCCAGATATTGCCCGTAACCGAAGAAACTATCGATTCGGCTTTGACCTCGAACATGAAAGACTTTGAAGATGCCGTACAGTATTTTGCATTCAAAAAGGGGAAAGTTGATGTTTTTATTTCCCGCAACACAAAAGATTATCCGAAAAATTCTGCCGTCGTGATGACGCCGAATGAGTACCTCAAAACGCTAGGCCAGGAGCCAAAATCATGACCACCTCAGCCATCGTCTCCAAAGTCTGGGCTTTCTGTAACACGCTGCGCGACGACGGCGTTGGTTACGGTGACTACCTCGAGCAGCTGACCTACCTCTTGTTTCTCAAAATGGCGCATGAGTACAGCCAGCCGCCGCACAATCGCAAGCTGAATATTCCGAAAGAATATGCGTGGGAGTCACTCACGACCAAAAGCGGCGACGAGCTCGAAACGCATTATTCGAAGCTGTTACGCGAGCTGGGCACTCAAAAGGGCATGCTCGGCCAGATCTTCACCAAGAGCCAGAATAAGATCCAGGACCCTGCGAAGCTCTACCGCCTCATCGACATGATCAATGCCGAAAACTGGGTGATGATGGGCGTCAAAGACAAGGGCGATATCTACGAGGGCCTTCTCGAAAAGAACGCCGAAGATACCAAGAGCGGTGCTGGGCAGTATTTTACTCCCCGGGCGCTTATTCGCGCAATGGTCGAGTGCATTCGGCCCGAACCCATGAAAACGATCGCCGACCCGGCCTGCGGCACCGGCGGATTTTTCCTTGCGGCGTATGATTTTCTCACCGATGAGAAGAATTTTACTCTCGATAAAGACCAGAAGAAATTTCTGAAGTACGACACCTTCTTTGGCAACGAGATTGTCGCGGGCACACGCCGTCTGGCGCTCATGAATCTTTTTTTGCACAACATCGGCGACATCGACGGCGAGAGCTCAGTATCCTCAAACGATTCGCTCATCGCACCCAGCAAAGAGCTCTATGACTATGTGCTCGCGAACCCGCCCTTCGGGAAAAAGAGCAGCATGACCTTCACCAACGAAGAAGGCGAACAAGAGAAAGAAGACCTCACTTATAACCGGCAGGATTTCTGGGTTACGACCAGCAACAAGCAGCTCAATTTTCTGCAGCATATTCGCTCGATGCTCAAAACCACAGGGCTTGCGGCGGTTGTGCTGCCCGACAACGTGCTCTTCGAAGGCGGCGCGGGCGAAACCGTGCGCAAGAGAATGCTCGAAACCACCGACCTGCACACCATTCTGCGCCTGCCGACCGGCATCTTCTATGCAAACGGTGTCAAAGCCAATGTGCTCTTCTTCGACGCCAAACCTGCGAGCAAAGAACCATGGACCAAAGAAGTGTGGATTTACGACTACCGTACGAACATCCACCACACGCTCAAAAAGAACCCACTGAAGCTCGAAGACCTGCAGGACTTCATCGACTGCTATAAGCCGCAGAACCGCCACAAGCGCAAAGAGACCTACAGCGAGAAAAATCCCGACGGGCGCTGGCGCAGGTTCACTTACGACGAAATCATCCAGCGCGAAAAGACCTCCCTCGACATCACCTGGATCAAAGACAAGTCGCTCGCCGACCTCGATAACCTGCCCGACCCTGATGAGATCGCGCAGGAGATCGTAGAAAATCTCGAGGCGGGGTTGGCGAGTTTTCGCGAAGTGCTCACGGGCCTTAATTCACGCTAACATGCCCGTCTCAACCGACCTACTCACTGTACTCAAACAGACCAACGGCGGACGCATGGCGAAGCTGAAGCTGATCGAAGTGATGGTTGCGCGCGAGGGGGCGAGCCGGCGGGCCGAGACCACCGCCGAGGTCGAGCGCGTGCTGCGTTCGTATGCCGAAAAGGGCCGTATCGCGGTTGAAACAGAGAAAGGGGCGGAGTTTATCTGCTTGCGTTAATTTCCGAGAACCAAAAAAACTCCACCCCAAACCTGATTGGCCCCCTGCGTGGCCGTTTTCGCTTGCCCATGGGATTTAGTTTTATATTATGGCAATTAACTAAATATGAAAATTCTCCGAAGCAACGACCCTGTGCCCTCAAACCGGGCAATTCAGCCCTTGCGGCGCACCGCCCTGCTATGGATTTCCATAGCTGGCCTCACCTTTGGCTGCAGCAAGCGGCAGGAAATACTCATTTCTGGCTCTGAAACCATGAAGGACGCTATCGCCCTGCTGGCCGAGGAGTTCAACAAGTCACAGAAAAAATACGAAGCGAAGGTCGGCGGCGGCGGTTCGAAGTCAGGCATCGAAGACCTGACCTTAAGCCGCATCGACATCGCGATGACCTCGAACGAAATCAAAGAAACCCACCTCGAAGCGCTCGCTGACATCAGCAAGTTCGAAAAAGTCGAAATTGGCTACGATGGCCTGGCAATCGTGGTGCATCCGACTAACAAGGTGAAGCAGATTCACCTGAGCCAGTACGCCGGTATACTTTCTGGCAAGATCACCAACTGGAAAGAGCTGGGCGGCGATGATATGGCAATTCTGCCAGTCGTCCGCAACAGCAACTCTGGCACCGAAGCCTTTGTGCGCGAGCATGTGTTGCGCCGCAAAGACCTGGGCGAAGCCGTCTACGCAGCGTTTCGCAATACCGAGTACACGGGCAGCGCAACTGTCAAACGCGACAACCGCGAGATTCTTGAATTTGTTGCCAACAACCCGGGTGCGGTTGCGTACATGGGTGTCGGCGTGGCAAAATCTGAGGGTAAGAACAGAATTCGCATTCTCGATTACGCGCTGACCAAAGAAGGTCCTTTTCTTCAGCCAACGGTCGAAAACATACAGGCGGGCAAATACCGCATGGCTCGATCATTGTCGCTGGTTTATGTTCCCGATAACGGGCGCAAAGATGCGTTCATTGCCTACGCGCTGAGCGAAGCAGGCCAAAAGAAGATCCTGGAATATGAATACATGCAGGCAGCACCCAACACCGTGCTGGTGATAGAAAAGCGCGTCAAAGGAAACTGAAATGCTGATGCCCGCGAACCCGCTGATGTCTCACGAGAATGCGCCGAGTGCCGTTCTGCTGATACGCGGCGGGCGCATTGCGGCGTCGATGCTCGAGGCAAAACTCTCGAAGCTTGGTCTGACGGTACCCTACGCCACAATACTCACTGCACTGCTCGAACATGGCTCGAAGTCGGCGACCGACCTGTGTATTCTGACCATGCGTGAGCGCGCTAACATGAGCGTGTTGCTCGGCAAACTCAGGAAAATACAGTATGTCTCTGAATCGCAGAACCCGCTCGACGCGCGCAGCCAGTTAATCTCGCTCACCGACAAGGGACGCGAACTGGCGGTCGAATGCAAGCAGGTAACCGAAGAGGTTTCTGGCATCATCGATAATTTTCTCGCGCAGCAGCATGAAACACCCGAGAAATTTCGCTCGGCGCTTGCCGAGTTCCTGGGTAAGTTTCACTCGTTGTACGTGTAGACGAGTAACGCGCGCCCGTTTATGAATCCCTTTTGCGCCCGGTCGGCAATCGCCGCAGCAGCTTTGCCGACGTAAACCGGGTCTATGGTTAAGCCCCACTCTGCTGACAGCCGCTCGCAGAACTCTGCATGGGCTGTACCGAATCGCGCAAAACCACCCTGATCGTATTCGTTCAGCAGAGTGAAGCGCTGCTCATGCCCCGGCGCCAACTGGCTGATGGTCTGCATGACGGAGCTTTCATTGCGCACGACAGAAATTCCCCAGATGCGCGTTGAGACCGCGGTATCCAGCAGAAATCCCGCGCAGGTTGTGCCGGTCGCACACGCAATAAAAATATCAGAAAAATCCTGCACCTGCGCGGCCCAGGCGGCAACACCCACAGTACCAATGGGGCCATGCCCGCCTTCGGGTATGAAGACAGAACGGGGCAGCTCCCCCACGGTAATAAGCTGGCGCACCGTGTCGGCATCACGCGCAGTACGCAGCTGCCGGTAGACTTCGCGCGTCACAAAGATGCACCGTACACCCGCATGCAGCGCCCCGCGAATTTCTTCAGAGTGCCTTGCAGAATCATTCAGCTCTTCACCACGCACCAGTACCGTGCCCGTAAACTCACCCTGCGCGATGACTGCGCTGAAGGCACGCAGGTGGTTCGAATGCGGGCCGGCCATGGTCAGCAGGTGTTGCACACCCTGCCGACGCGCCTCAGCGAGGTAGCCCGAAATTTTATGGTACTTGTTGCCGCCGAGGTGTGGCAGGCGTTCATCGCTCAGAAGCAGCGAAAGATTCACCCCCCAGTCGTTTGGCGCCGCAATCAGCATGGGAGCTTTAGCGTAACGGTATTTGCACCCCATCGTGGCCAACTCTTTTAAGACTTTTCGCGCTGTCGTCGAAGCCGGGCATAGCCCCTAATGCACCGCACACTATCTGCCCTGGTTCTGGCCGCAACTGTCGCCCTCTCAGCGCAGCAGGCCGCGCCCGACGCTGCCTACCAGAAAGCGCTCGCGTATTTTGAGCAGCGCAACTACGATGCCTGCCTGACAGCGATTCGAGCGGCGATCAAAGAATCAGAAGAAAATGCCGACGCGCGCGTGCTGGCTGCCCACTGCCACGTCGGCAAGAAGAACTATGCCGATGCAGTGGCGCACCTGCGCGCGGTCGCAGAAGAGGTGCCCGACCGCACTGACGTCAAAGAAGACATCGTCGCGCTGCTGATCGAGCAGGGTAAATTTCGCGACGCACGCCGCGCGGGTTACCGCTTTAGCGAAGAACTGAAGGACGGCGAAAAACCTGTGCCTGCCTCGCTGACGCTTCTGGTGGCGCGCGCCGAGCTGGGCTATGGTAAACCGCAGAATGCACTCACCCTGGCGCGCGATGTCAAGAAAAGCGACGACGCAACGGTCAAATACGGCGGATTGATCACCGAAACCCGCGCCCTCATCGCGCTCGGCAATTTTTCCGAAGCAGACATCTCCCTGAGCTTCGCCGAGTCGATGCGCGAATCTGAACTGCACCCGCTGCTGCGCGCGATGATCGAAGAGAGCAAGTGGATTCAGCAGAAGTACCCCGAAGACCAGCGTGCGGCAATCGTCGCGGCATACGAAAAACTCGCCCGTTCAGAAGACGCGACCGTACGTGCAGCGGTGCAGAAGAACATTGAACGAGTAAAGGCGGCGAAGGCAAATTGAAAGAGAGTCCTCGAACAGCTATAATCCACTTCGGCTGTCGGCTTAACCAGTTTGAGAGCGACGGCATCAAGGCGAACCTCGCCGACAATGACCACACGCTGACTCAGAACCTGCGTGAAGCAGATTTTGTCGTCATCAACACCTGCACCGTCACCAACAAAGCCGATTACAAGAACCGCGCTGCGATACGGCGCGCACACCGGCTGAACCCGCAGGCAAAGATCGTGGTGACGGGTTGTTACGCGACGACCGACGCAGAAGAGCTGCGTGCACTGCCGGGAGTCTACCGCGTCGTTTCGAACGACCAGAAACACCGTATCGCAGAATTCCTGCAGGGCGGTGAAGTGACCGCGCAGGCATCAAACCGATTTTTCTTTTCCGCCAACCACGATCTCAAGAGCCGCGCGACACTCAAAATACAGGACGGCTGCAACAAGAGCTGCAGCTATTGCAAAATTCCGCAGGCGCGCGGGCGCGGCGTTTCGCGTGAGTTCGGCGAGACGCTCGACTCGGCGCGCGAACTGATCGATGCAGGTTTCGGCGAGCTGGTACTTACCGGGGTGAACATTGGCTGGTACGACGACCAGGGCAAGAGCTTTCATGCGCTTGTCGAATCTCTGCTCGACCTTCCGGGCGATTTTCACCTGCGCATCAGCTCGATCGAACCGGGCGATGTCAACGAACGCTTTGCGGCCTTCTACCAGCACCCAAAGATGGCGCGGTTTCTGCATATTCCACTGCAGTCGGGTTCAAAACTTGTCCTGAAAATCATGCGCCGCGGCTACACGCCTGAAAATTTCATGCGGCGGATTGAACACGTGCGCAGCGTTTGCCCCGAAGTCCATATAGGCACCGATGTGATTGTCGGTTTTCCGGCCGAAGGTGAGGCGGAGTTCAGAGAGACTCTCGATTTCTGCCGCGCGGCCGAATTTGCCAATATCCATATCTTTCCTTTTTCCAAGCGCCGCAACACGCCCATCGTCGACTGGCTGGTAAAGCGCGCAGAGCGCCGTACCCCCCCGGCGCCCGGCGAACAGGAAAAGCGCAGCTATAAAGAGGTGAATGGCGCGATCATACGCGAACGCTCTGCGGCGCTTTCGGCGCTCAAAAAAGAAATGGCCGATGCCTACATCGAACGCATGCAAGGACAGAACCTTTTTGCCGTGGCCGAACGCATCGAGAACGGCCGGGTTCACTTTCTGACGGAAAACTACCTGCGCGGCGTGCTGCCCGCGGCTGAGTACCCAACCCTGCGCCGCGGCCAGCGCTTCCAGGTAGCCTGGTCCAATTCGCTGCTTGTTCCGGAGAAACGCTTGTCAGAAGCAGCGTTGACGAACGTCTGATGCAAATCCGCAGGATTTGCATCAGACGAATCAGAATTTTTTCATCAGGGGTATTTGCTCACCACGGTGGTTGCGCGATGCTTTCACGCGCTTGACCCATTCGTAGTAGCGCAGGTCGGGGGCAGCCCGGTGGATAGAATCGTCAAAGGCATAGTTTTCGTCTTTTTTGAGCAGCAAGTGCCCGAGCTCGTGCACCCAGATCCAGGCGATGGTTTCCAGTTTCTGTTCGACCGTCAGGTCGCCGCGTTCGGCGCGAAAGACCGGCCCATCTGACAGAAACGGATAAAGCCCGATCACGCCGGCACCCTGGTAAGGCCGATACGCGTTATTTTCGACAAAAGCACTCGTCACACCGCCACGCGCAATGACGTACAGCGGCATGCCGGTATCCGCGCCGATGATACCTGTATTGGTGAGTATAAAATCGGCTTCGCGTTCGCTCTGCAATATGCTCGACCAGTGACCGTAGGAAAAAAGCGGTTCCTCGGCGGCGTTCGCCGGGCTCAGCAGCGGCTTGCCGGCAAAATCGGGCTCTGCATAGACCTGCCCCAGTCGTTTGAGAAAAAATTGTGCCGCAGCTTCTGGCATGGCGTGCGTGCCGAGGTACTGCTTCACCCGGTCTGCAGGGTGTTTTGCGAGGGCAGGCCTGATCGCCTCGAGCACGCGTGCATCGCGGTCTGCAGCAAAATAAGAAATCAGGTACGCCAGCGCCGGGTAGCGCTGCGGCGAGGCCTTAAAGCGCGGAGCCACCGCCTTCAGAAAATCTTTCGCACGATAAACGACCGTCTCTTCGATCTTGAGGTCGTAACCCAGCGCCTCTTTCACGCGCTCTTCGGTCAACCGGTAAAGGTTTTCGCGCTGGCTGGTATCGAGCGCTGGCAGCTGCGGTCGCTCCACATAGTGCACCTTAAGCACGACCTTGCCCGTGCGCGGTACTTCTTTGAGCTCTGGCAGGGCGGCCACATAAGCATCGTATTTTGCCTCTTCTTGTTTCAGATCAACCGGTTTTGCGCACGCCGCCAGCAGCAGCACGGCCGACACGATGAATTTCATAGCCGCCGTTATGGTGTGTCCTATGTTGCGTCAACAAGCAATTTCTGCAGCAGCACTTTGACCGGTGTCTTCAGGTCTTCTGGTTGTTCCGCCTCGCCCTCGAGCTTTGCATCCCAGACGCCGATGCACGAGGGGCAGCCGGTTTCGCAGCTGCATTTGCCGACGGTTTCTGACGCGAGGGCAAACAGCGCTTCGTGGTTTGCGACCAGCTTGTGCGCCAGGCCCACCCCACCAGGGTAATTGTCGTGAAAGATGATCGCGTGGTCGCCAAACTGCACGTCGCGGTAGCTCGACGAAACCGAAATGTCGCGGCGGTCGCAGAGAGCCACCAACGGCGCCAGCTGCCGCAACAGGTACGCAAAACGCGTCAGCAGGGCGCTCATAAAATTGGGCGGCAGATCGGGCAGAGCTCTGCTATCGATATCAAACCAGGCTCCCTGCGTGTGCATTTCAATTTCAGGAGTGTGTATCTGGCCCCAGCCAAGGTTTTCTGAAGTTTCGATCTTGATCTTCTTGTAGAGGTATGCCTGGCGTCGCAGCGTCACTTCACCCCAATGCAGATGCAACCGGCCCTCTTCGCGCTTCTCGTCGAGATGCAAGATACTGCGGTGAACCTTTTCGTGTGCATCGGTGTAGTAATCCGATTTGACGAGCGTGACCTCTGCACGGCGTTCTTCCCATTTGAGCGCGTTCACAAAGTAGTGCCGGCCAGCGTGCATGTAGATTGCTTCGTCGTGAATAAAGAGCGGCGCCGAAAAATAATCGATTTCGCCGATCACTTTTTCGTTACCCGTATCGGTCTTGTCGACAATGACAAAATTGTCGGTTGCCGCAGAACGCAGCGAAACATTCGCCGCTGGGTAAGTTTCACTGCTCCAGAAATACACTCCGCCTTTTTCGACAATGACACGCTCTGCACTCAGCTGCTCCATGAAATCGTCGACCGGGTAGTTGCCGAACACATCGCCCGCGTTAAAGCGCAGTTCATACGCCGCGCACTTCAGCTGGTCCTGGTAGATCAGCAGGTTGTCGGGGTTGACAATTGCCGCTTCGCCCTGGCTTTCGAAGAGATAGTCGGGGTTGCGCATGAGGTACTGGTCAAGCGCTGAGGGCGATGCCACCAGCACGGCGAGTGACGGCTCTTTTTTGCGCCCGGCACGACCAAACTGCTGGTAGAGGGAGCTCAGGCGTCCTGGGTATCCGATCGAGACGACGGCATTGAGCGCACCGATATCGATACCGAGTTCCAGCGCGTTCGTTGAGACGACACCGAGTGTCTGGCCCTCGCGCAGCGAGCGTTCGACCTGCCTGCGCTCGAGCGGCAAAAAGCCACCCCGGTAACCGCGTACTTTGTGCGCCAGGCTTTCGGGCAGCCGAGCCCGCAAAAACTGCGTTAAGATTTCGACCCTGTTGCGCGAGCGGGCAAAGAAAATCGTCGGAATCGAATTCTTGATAAGGCCCGAACCCACACGGGCGGCCGCCTTGTACGGCGATTCTGAGACCTGTAGCTTTTCATAAAACGGAGGATCATAAAAAAGAAAGTACTTCTTTCCCTCGGGTGCACCCGACTCGGTCACCGCAGTGAATTCACGGCCCGCAAGCTGGTGCGCGAGTTCGGCCGGGTTGGCGATGGTCGCCGAACAGAAGATGTAGCGTGGTTTAGCGCCATAATGGTCGAGCAGCCGATTGAGCCGTCGCAGCACATTGGCGACGTGCGAGCCAAAGACGCCAATATAGGTGTGCATCTCGTCGATCACGATCGTCTCAAGGTTTTCAAAGAATGACTTCCAGATCGTGTGGTGTGGCATAATGCCCGAGTGCAGCATGTCGGGGTTCGTCAGAATAAAATCTCCCGCCTTACGCACCGCACGGCGCTCTTCTTCGGGTGTATCACCGTCGAAAGTGTTCACGTTCCAGCTCATGCCGAGCGAGTCGGCATAGCCGCGATAGGCTGCCAGCTGGTCCTGTGCCAGCGCCTTGGTGGGAAACATGAACAGGTGCTTGCCCTTCGGATTTTTCAGCTTCGAGTGCAGAATGGGGAGAAGGTAACAGAGCGTTTTTCCCGACGCTGTCGGTGTCGTCACCACATAATCTTTTTCGGCTAGATAGAGATCCAGCGCCTCCCGTTGGTGCGAATACAGCTTCTCAATCCCCCGGCCGACCAGCGCAGCGCGTATCTCTGGTCCGAGACTTGCGGGTAGCTCGGCATATCGGGCGTTTTTTTCCGGCCGTTCGACGAGCGCACGGATGTTCGCGCCTTCGGTGCGCTTCAATTCGTCGAGGTATTGTTCCAGGTTCATGCCGTTGCTCCGCTACGTGTCCCCTCCCCCAACCCCTCCCCGCATGCGGAGAGGGGTGACCGAAGGTCGGGGTGGGGACTAGAGCTCTTTGAAGTCGTATGCCACATGAAATAATGCCCTACCCGGTACTACCTGCGGGTGCAGGTGCATGCCTAAGATAAAACCTTCTTGCTCAGATAAGATCTCCGCCCGCGTTTCCCCAAAGAGATCAGTGATGAATCCCAGTGGCTGCCCGACCTTCACCCTGTCGCCCGGCTCAACCTGAGGCATAAAAAGACCCGCGTGGGTGGCCCGTTGCCACACTGCTTTTTTGTAGTAGCCCGTTGGATGCACAGGGGCCGGCTGGTCTGCATCCAGGCGGGTTGCGACCTGGTCATAAACCGAACGTTCAATGCTGTCGAGCGAAACCAAGAGCTGCAGCAGCAGTCGCGTTCCCATACGCAGTATTTTTTTCTCAAACCGGCCGGTTTCGCCCGCTTCGACGAGAAATACCGGTTTGCCGATTTTGCCCGCCTCTTTCCGCAGACTGCCGGCGACACCGGCGCTCGTCAGCACCACCTGTCCTTCGAGCGAGCGCACCCAGCCACGCATCGCTTCATCTTTCATGTCACCGCGCAGGTGCGGGTAGTTCCAGCGGTTGTAGCTGCCCGAATGCAGGTCGACAATGTAGTCGGCCTGCGCCACAAAGTTTGTCCATAAGAAGTGTGCAAGACGTGCGCCTTCTGAGCCATCTTTCAGGCCGGGGAACATCCTGTTGAGGTCGCGACGGTCCGGCAGGTAACGCGAATGGTTGGCATAACCCATAAGGTTAGCAACGGGCACGAGGCAGAGAGAGCCACTGACATCAACGCCCTCGAGCGCCGCCGCGAGTTCGTGCAGAATTCGGACACCATTCAGTTCATCCCCGTGGATGGCGGCAATGATTGCCACCTTGCGGCCCGGCCTGCTACCATGTATAAAGAGGTAAGGCATCAGCCACGAGCGCTGCGAAGCATCTTCTTCAAAGGGAATAAAGTGCTTCTGCCACTCGCCGGGGGGAAAATTTTTCTGGTAGACGGTCATTGCCTGCCTCGGGAATTATGTCTCTTGCGGGTGAACAGACGGCTAGGCAAGTGAAAAATCCGGGGAATTTGATTGACCGCCATGGCGCGCTCGGGCGTCTGATAAGTGAGAAGTCCGGGAAAAAGGCAAGCCTTACCCGGTTCATCGGAGGAACATGAAGAAAATCAAGATTATCGCAATGTTTGCGGCACTCACCGCTTTCAGCGCCCCGGCGTTTTCGATCGCGCAGATCGGCGTCCAGGGCAACTACATCAATGACACCTTTTCGAGCGGGACCAAAGAAACCGGCTTTGGTGTTGGCGGATTCGCCCGTTTCACAGTCGGCCTGCCCATGCTGGTCACATTCGGGTTTGGACCTTACATCGATTACACAACTCTGAAAAGCGACAAAACCGGATTGGCAGACCAGAAGCAGGCGCGCATCGGTGGTGAACTCGTGGTTTACGCTGACATCATCGGCAACCTGATTGGTCTCACTCCATACGGTCGGTTCGGCTTCGGCTACGAAGGCAATTCGCGGTCCGTTACGATCGGCACAACGACTGGTGACATACTGTACTACGGTACCGGAGGCCACACTGTCTTTGGCCTCACAATGAAAGTCGTACCAATGGTCTATGTGTTCGCAGAAGGTGGCGCACAGTGGAGCTCACTCACAGCTTCTGTACCTGATGCACTGAAAACCAGCGGGCTCAGCCTCTCTGATATCACTACTACCGGCTGGCGCGCTTCTATCGGTGCCATGCTCTGGATCTAAACCTTTTCTCTTGTGCCTGGCCTGACGGCCAGGCACAATTTCATGAAACTTTATCTCCATCCCGTTAACCCGGAAGCGCGGCTCGTGAAACAGCTCGCGGCTATGCTCAAAGACGGAGCGCTGCTCGTTCTGCCGACAGATACCGTGTATGCCTTTGTTACCCTCGCGCAAAGCAAGAACAGCATCACGCAGATACAGCGCATCAAGAATCTGCCCAACCACAAAGCGCTCACCCTGTACTGCCGTGATTTCTCGCAGATGAGCGGTTATGTGCGCTCACAGGGCAACCAGCTCTTTCGCCTGATGAAAGAGATTTTGCCGGGACCCTATACGCTGATCTTTGACGCAGCGAAAAACCTGCCGCACTATGCAGTCACAAAACAAAACACGGTAGGCATTCGTATCATCGAACATCCCTTAATCGCTGCGCTACTGGCGCAGACAGACCTGCCACTCATGGGTAGCTCTCTCGACCTGCCCCCGGAAGAGATGCACGACTTTGAAGAACTCGCCGATCGTTACGAAAACCGGGTTGGCGCGGTTGTAAGCTGCGGCGACGTGCCGGGACAATATTCCACCATCCTGGACGTCCGCGACTGGCCACCGACGCTGATACGCGAAGGCCTCGGCGCGGTACCCGACGGGCTTAAGGCAGTTTGATTTTCACGAGCCTGTCAACCGGCACGGTTGACTGCGAGCGGCCCAGAGGCCTGGCAAGTCGGCATCAGCTCGATACTGTTGATGTTCACATGCCGAGGTTGGTTCACTGCCCAGTACACGCTTTCAGCAATGTCCTGCGGCAACAATGGCTCTGTTCCGGTGTAGACTGCCGCCGCTTTTTCCCGGTCACCATGAAATCTCACTTCGGAAAATTCGCTGCCGCCAGAAAGTCCCGGCGCAATGTGCGTCACGCGCACACCCTGCCCCAACAGGTCGGCACGCAGACCGCGCGCAAACTGCTCTACAAACGCCTTGCTGGCGCCGTACACATTACCACCAGGGTATGCGTAGTGACCCGCTACAGAACCCATGAGTATGATATGGCCGCTGCGGCGCTCAACCATGCCCGGCACAATGAGGCGGGTGAGCAGCGCCAGCGCGGTGCAGTTGGTTTCAATCATCTGCTGCCAGTCTGCCCAGTCGGTGCGGTGCGCGGGTTCAAGCCCGAGAGCAAGTCCTGCATTGTTGACCAATATATCAATGCGTGAAAAATCCCCGGGTATTGCGCTCACTGCCGCACGCAGGGCTTCGCCGTCGCGCACATCGCACGCAATGGTATGACAGGGCACGCCAAGAGTCTTGCTTAAATCGCGCAGCCGGTCTTCACGGCGGGCGAGAAGTATAAGCTTCATGTCTGCGGCTGCAAAACGTTCGGCAATGGCGCGACCGAAGCCGCTTGAAGCACCGGTTATGAAAGCAACGGGGGATTTCATAACTTTCAGTTGCTGGCGGCCTCAGCCTGTCAACTGCCGCAAGTGATTCTGGCTATTTTACGCTTTCTTGCCAAATCCCTTAAAGCGGCGCCTGCGTGGCTTGCCTGGCTGTTTGGGCCGTTCATCTGCCTGCTGTGGCCGGGACTGCGTCGGTCGTTTTTCTTGCTGGTTTTTTTGCTGCGGGCTGTTAGCTGCTGCTTTTACCGCAGCCCGGTGTCCCGCGGGCCTGGCCGGCTCGCTGCTGATCACCGGCGCGGTGCCCTTGTAGTCAAAATCGTTCAGCATACGCTTTTCGATCGGTTTGCCAAGGGCCTTCTCGATATCGCGCACCGTCGCCTTATCTTCACCGGTGACAAACGTGTAGGCATCGCCGCTTTTCGTCGCGCGCGCCGTTCTGCCAATCCGGTGGATATAGGTCTCACTTGTGGCCGGTATATCGTAGTTGATGATGTGCGAGATGTTGTTCACGTCAATGCCACGGGCAGCGATGTCAGTGGCGACGAGAATCTGGTACTTTCCTGACTTAAAACCATCAAGCGAACGCTGCCGCTGGTTCTGCGAAAGGTTGCCCTGCAGCGCTGCGGAAGTATAACCTGCTTTGCCCAGCTGATCGGCCAATCGCGTCGCCTTATGCTTGGTACGGGTAAAAATGAGAATTGGGTCGCTGCCCGCATCTTTGAGCAGGTGCAGCAGCAGCGCCGTTTTCTGTTCATGTGAAACCGGGTAAAGAGCGTGGCTGATGGTCGCAACAGGGCCCCGTTCAAGCTCGACACGCTTCGGGTTGTCGAGAATTTCCATACTCAGCTTACGAATCGCATCGGGCATGGTGGCGGAAAACAGCATGGTCTGACGCTTTTGCGGTAGCGCAGCAACGATCTTGCGAATACCAGGAAGAAAACCCATATCAAACATCTGGTCGGCTTCATCGAGCACAAGAATTTCAACTCCGCCCAGATCAATACTCCGCTGCTGCATGTGGTCGAGCAGCCGTCCAGGGCAGGCGACGACAATATCAACACCGCGCCTGAGCTCGCCAAGCTGCCGGTTCATACTTGCGCCGCCATAGATGGTCATTGATCGCAGATTACAGTTCTTGCCAAGTGTGAGAATAACTTCGTGTATTTGTTCGGCCAACTCGCGTGTCGGCGCAACGACGAGAGCGCGAACACGCTTCCTGGGCCCCTCGAGCAGCCGCTGCAGCATCGGCAGAGAGAAGGCTGCAGTCTTTCCTGTCCCGGTCTGTGCAAGCGCCAGTAAATCATGACCTCCAAGCGCCTGGGGAATAGCTTCGCGCTGTATAGGCGTGGGTTCCACGAAGCCTGCGCGAACAATATTTTCGCTGAGCGTCGGGGAAAGGTTGAATTGGGAAAAACCGGACATCTGCCTAAGACAGTTCGTAAGTCATGCCGTACAGCATTACACCAACAACGTGTGCCAAAAAAATGCCGAAACGCAGATGCTTTTTCCGTAAGTATTTTTACTTATGCAACACAACAATAATTAATTAACGCCGTGGAGTTTCTCCAGATTCCGGTCATAAGCACCCGGTATGAATCTACCTACACAATCACCGAGCAGTGAAGCAGCCAAAGTGCGCAAGATTATCGATCATACACAGCTGCACCAGATTACCGAGCGGCTGTTTGCCCGCTTTCCCATCCACATCGTCGAGAATAATCAGAAAAATGCTGCGCGCGCTGTAGGCTATTCGCATCCGCACCTGGAAATATTGCACCAGTTGCCGGCCGGACCGTCGCGCACCTTACTGCTGGTGAAAGACGACCATTCGATGATGCTGGAATGCAGTGTAATCGGCCGCAGCGAACGCGGCACAGAATTCGTAAAACCGTTACGACTATTCCTTAGCAAGCGCGGCATACGCCACGAGAATCGTGTTGCTGTCAGTGGCAGCGATCTTGCGGGCCAGGTGCGAAACGTTATTCCTCATCCTGAGTTTTACCGGGTCAATGCAGGTAGCAACCCCGTCCGCGATACACTCTTCAGCCAGTATTCCACAGCACTCAAGGGATTAATTCCCGAAACGGTGGTCAAAATCGAGCTGCAAAAGACTAACCGCCTCTCGGTGCGCATGAAAAAACTACAGGACTTCAATTTGCCGACCTTTGCGCCTGACATGATGCGGCAGCGGCAGGGCGATGAGCAATCGGTAATTGCCATGCCGCACAGTGAGCTCGAACAGGTGTTGCGGGCCGATGGCCTGCCCGGCGATTTTATGGGTGAGATCTGCGAACCTGTGCGCTACCGTGACATTTTTATTGTCGGCTATGTGCAGGTACTCAGCCAGAGAGCCCCTGTTACCGTAGCCCATTACCATTCGGTAAGGCAGCTGGTGCGGAGACTGGAGCGCGATCTCGACCAAAAGCGCTGCTTTCCGGAAAATCCGATCACCGGAAAGATACTCGATGTCAGCCAGGGTGGCATTGGCTTCATCTACACGGGCCAGCGGAGTATCCTCTCTTCCGCGGGTGTCGCTGACAAGATTGTCTTTGACGCCCATTTTTCTGCCGACAATATCGCAACCTTCAGTGGCAAGATCATGAACATGAGCTCGCTGGAGAATGGCCGGCGCTATGGTATTGAATTCGAACATGTCTCTGAGAGCGGCCAGAAAGCGCTCGGCCGGATGATCGACGGCGAAAGCTGACCCGTCGCCGGGCCGCGTTAATGATAACGATTTGCGCCGTGTCGCGCAGTTGAATTGCAGCTTATGTCGTACCCGTTTTCTGAGATAGAGAAAAAATGGCAGGAATACTGGGAAAGGAACCATACCTTTAGAACTCCCACAGATTTTGCGAAGCCGAAATACTACGTGCTCGATATGTTCCCCTACCCCTCGGGCGCGGGGCTGCACGTCGGTCACCCTGAAGGTTATACAGCCACTGACATCATGGCCCGGAAGCGCCGCATGCAGGGGTACAACGTACTGCACCCGATGGGATGGGACGCCTTCGGCCTGCCTGCAGAGCGTTATGCGATGCAGACAGGCATTCATCCGTCGATCACAACACGGCAGAACATCGACAACTTTCGCCGACAGCTCAAAGCGCTTGGCTTTTCTTACGACTGGGAGCGCGAAGTTGACACAACCTCACCTGATTACTATAAGTATACACAGTGGATATTCCTGAAGCTGTTCAATTCATGGTATGACCCGCAACTCAAAAAGGCAAGGCCGATCAACGAACTGCCGATACCCGAAGAGCTCAAGAGCGAAACAAAGAAGAAAGAGCGCGAAGAGTTCGTAGCGAACCACCGCCTTGCCTACATCGCCAACATGCCGGTCAACTGGTGCGCAGAGCTGGGCACTGTACTTGCCAATGAAGAAGTTGACGAATGGGTTGGCAAGGGCTACAAGGTGGAGCGCAAACCGATGCGCCAGTGGATGCTCCGCATTACAGCCTATGCCGAGCGCCTGCTGAATGATTTGCAGCATGTCGACTGGCCTGCCGGCACGCTCGAACTGCAAAAGAACTGGATCGGCCAGTCGACAGGCGCGTTAATCCGATTTGATATTGCGGGGGCTTCACCCCCGCAATATCAAATCGAAGTATTTACCACGCGGCCTGATACGCTCTATGGCGTGACCTTCATGGTGCTCGCTCCCGAACACCCGCTCGTAGACAAGATTGCTGCGGAAAACCAGCGCGGGGCGATTGAAGAGTACCGCAAGACTACGGCCTTGAAGACAGATCTCGACCGTCAGCTCGATGCGGCAAAAAAAGAAAAGACAGGTGTGATGATCGGCGCGCATGCAATCCACCCGCTGACAAAGGAGAAGATCCCTCTTTTTATCGCAGACTACGTGCTCATGGGCTATGGCACCGGCGCGATCATGGCAGTCCCCGCACACGATGAGCGCGACTTCGCGTTTGCGCAGCAGTTTGGCATTGGTATTAAACAGGTGGTTGTTCCCCCTCCCGGCCTCCTCCCGCATGCGGGGGGAGGTGCCGAAGGCGGTGGGGGGACATGTTTCGCCGGCGACGGCATCGCAGTAAACTCACCGATCTTCGACGGACTGAAGACACCTGAAGCTAAAGCAAAGATTATCGAATACCTCGAAAAAGAACAATTGGGCGAACGCCGTGTGCAGTACAAGCTGCGCGACTGGCTCTTTTCACGCCAGCGCTACTGGGGCGAACCTGTACCCGTGAGCTTTGACGAAGACGGCGCCATGGTCGCCGAAGACGAAAAAGATCTGCCGCTGCTTTTGCCCGAAAGCAAGAGCTTTCAACCTGCCGGCACGGGCGAATCACCGCTCGCCAACCTGACCGACTGGGTAAACTACGAAAAAGAGGGCCGCAAGCTGCGTCGCGAAACCAACACCATGCCACAGTGGGCCGGCAGCTCATGGTATTACCTGCGCTTTGCCGACCCAGGCAATAAAGAGAGGTTCGCATCGCCTGAGGCTGAAAAATACTGGCTGAATGGCGGAGTCGACCTCTACGTCGGTGGCGCCGAACACGCGGTACTCCACCTGCTCTACGCGCGCTTCTGGCACAAGGTCCTTTATGACCTGGGATACGTGACCTCAGTCGAACCCTTCAGAAAGCTTGTACACCAGGGCATTATCCTGGGCGAGGACGGCACGAAGATGTCGAAGTCGCGCGGCAACGTCATTAACCCTGACACCGTGGTGGCCGAGTATGGCGCCGATGCCTTCCGGTTGTACGAAATGTTCATGGGACCACTGGAGCAAATGAAACCGTGGTCGTCGAAAAGCATAGAGGGAATCTACCGCTTTCTGGCCCGGGTTTACCGTCTCTACACGGGACAGGTTGGCGATGGCGAAGCATCTGGTTCGGCAGGAGTCAGCGATAAGCTCTTGGCGACTCCCAAAGATGAGAAGGCCGTGCTCAAAGTACTGCACCAGACGATCAAGAAAGTGAGCGACGACATTGAGAACCTCTCGCTCAACACAGCGATTTCACAGATGATGATCTTCGTGAATGAAGCCTACAAATTCGAGTCGATTGGCAAAGAAGCAGCCGAAATTTTTCTCAAGCTGCTTTCTCCTTTCGCTCCGCACATCACCGAAGAGCTGTGGCAGGTAATGGGCAATGGCGGTAGTATTGCCCTGGCTGAATGGCCGAAACACAACCCGGAGTATTTGGTTGAGTCGAACTTCGAAGCCGTGGTCCAGATCAACGGTAAGATACGTGCGCGCACGCAACTCTCGGTCGGCTTGAGCGATGCGGAGTTCGAACAGGCTGCCCGGTCAATCGACACCGTTCAGGCGGCACTCGAAGGCAAGACAGTAAAGAAAGTCATTGTCGTGAAGAACAAGATGATTAATTTTGTGGTCTGAGCAACATTAGCCCCGGGCTTAAGCCCGGGGCTAATGTTGCGAATCGGAGAAAACCTGTCAGAAAAACCTGCCAAGAGCGAAACAAAAGCCCAGCTACGCGAACGCTTCAAAATTCAGGCAAAGGATTTCTTCGCCCATCATGGTAGCGCTGCACTTGTCGAAATACACGCGCAGGTCGCCGCGGCGCTGGCGCACTACGCAGCCGCTGCGCTTAGCCCCGATCAGTGCCGATCACCGCGCGTGGCGGTATACCAACCGTTCAAAGTTGAGTTGCCCGCGCGCGCAATAGTTAGCGCATCGGGTGCCTTCGAAAACCCGCAGTTTGTTTACCCGCAGGTCGACGGCGAGAAGATGTGGTTCACCGACGAAAGCGGCAACCTCGCGGACCCAGACATCGTCATTGTACCGGGATTATTCGTCGATCACAACGGCAATCGCCTTGGCCGTGGCAAAGGCTACTATGATCGATACCTGCGGGAAAAACAGCCTGCGCTGGCTTGCCGGATTTTTCTGGGTTACCCGTTTCAGTTCATTGACGCGGTACCAACAGACGAGCGGGATGAACGGGTAACACCGCTGGCCTTACCAAATGTGCTTCTGCCGTAACGGCAGAAGCACATTTGGATTAATTTGGCTTAAACTTCTGGTCGCTGATAGCCAGCGCCTGCGCCGAAATGGAGTACTTCTGCGCCTTCTTACCATCGGTGCCAACCCAGCGCTGCTGGAACAGCTCTCCGGTGACCATAATTTCTATACCCTTTGCGAGCAGCGGGTAAAAGAGCTCGGCCATCTTGCCCCAGAGTTCAATCTGGATAAAGTTGGCGTGAGAGCCGTCCTTGTCCGTTTTTCGCAAAGTCTCGAAGAGCAACGTAAAACTGATGACTGTTTGCTCCTTAACGGTCTTTTTTTCGATCTCTGACGCGATACGCCCCGAGATCTGCACGTAGTTCCACTGCGTGCGTGCAGGCTTGCTGGTCTTTGTTTCGCCAGGAGTAACCTCCGAGCCCAGTTCTTCTTCCAAATTGTTCATTTTTCCATCCTTAGAGGGTTTATTCCCCCTCTATATATTAAATACCCGCAAACCGCGTTTTTTTCTCACCATTTCGCAACTTTTTTCCTTTACGCAGCTTGCGGAAAATGCATGCTACGTTATGGCCACCCGCAAAGGGAAAACTCCCACAAAAAAGAACCGCATCGTGATCATCGGCGCAGCGCTCGCGGGCCCCACCGCCGCCGCGCGCGCGAGAGAAATCGACGAGAGCGCCGACATTGTCCTGCTTGAACGTAACACACGGGTCAGTTACGCTATGACCGGGCTTGCGCTGCACCTGAGCGGCGAGGTTAAGTCGCTCGAAGAACTCAACCGCGAACGAGAAGATTTTTTTCGTGAAGTCTACAATGTCGACGTACGGACGCGCACCGAAGTAGTTTCGATAGATACGAAAAAGAAACAATTGGCGCTGCGAGGTGCGGACGGTGAAAGCCTGCTCGGCTACGATAAGCTGATCTTCGCCACGGGAGCTTCTTCGGTGCAGCCGATCGGAATCGACGAGGCAGAGAACTTCCGGTTTTTCCGAACACTCGACGACCTCGCGGCGATCAGGGCAAGCCTCGATGCGGGACGCAAGCGTGTCGTGGTGCTCGGCGGCGGTTCGATGGGAGCAGAAGCGCTCGACGGCCTTGTACGCGGCGGCGCGGATGTGACACTCATCGAAAAGAAAGCGCAGTTTCTGCCCGACTACTCGCCCGAAATCGCGCTGACTGTAACCACCGCGCTCGAGCACAAAGCGCGTATCCCGACCTCGGTAAAGGATATTACTTTTGAAAAGAAGAATGGAGTTATCGTTGCAGTGAAAGCCGACGGTGTACGCATAGAAACCGACTTCGTCGTTTCAGCCATTGGCGTCAAACCGCGCACTGAACTGCTGAAAAAAGCCGGCGTGAAACTATTGCCCGACGGTTCGATTCCGGTCAATGACCGCTGCCAGACTAATATTAAGGATATCTATGCCTGCAGCATCTGCGTCAGTGTGCCCGACGGCAAAGACTATCGCTGGATACCCCAGGCCGCACTGTCGGATAAGACCGCGCAGGTCGCGGCAGAAAACGCTGCCGGAGGCAACGCGCGCCTGGGGCCGGTGACACAGAGCCAGCACATCCGCCTGCCCGGCATCGAGGTCGGGCGTGTGGGCCTCACCTGTGCACAGGCGCTGAGAAAATTCGGCAAGGCCAATATCGATTCGGTATTCATTCATGGCCGGGACAAAGAAGCGTACATGCCAGGCTCTGCGCACCTCGGCCTGAAACTGTATTACCACAATAAGAAACGCGAAGTCATCGCTGTCGAACTGGTCGGCCAGGAAATCAAGTCGCGCCTCGACGCATTCGCCGTAGCGCTCGCAGGCAGGCTGAAGCTGCATGACCTCGCTCTCATTGACCTCGCCTACACCCCGCCGTTCGGTACTGCGCGTGATGCACTCAATATTGCAGCCACCGTCGCGCTGCAGAAACTCGACAAACTCACCGCAACCGTGACCTACGAAGAAATTCGCGCAAAACGAAAGCAGTACTTCGTGCTCGATGTTTCAACACAGGCAAAACACGCGGGCTTTCACGACATGCACCTGCCGCTCGAACGCCTGCGCTCGTCGCTCGAAGAGGTGCGCAAAAAGTTTAAGGCAGCCCGGGCAAAAAAAATCGTGACGCTGAGCGAAACCGGTCGACGCGGCCACCTCGCGATGCGCATTCTTGCTGCGAATGGCTTCGCCGCAGCGAACATCATGGGCGGCAAGCGTATCGGCTGATGGAAGCTTCGCGCGCACCACGCTTTGCGGCTGAGAACGACGCCGACCGGGCATGTTATTTGCCCGCAGAAATATTTGCAGCCGGTGAGCGTAACCACCATATCTCGAACACGGCTTATCCTATCGCGCACGAGCAAACATTCAGGCCTTACCGGGTAAAACGCGCAGAACAGGAGCCGGTGATTTTAGGGGGATTTACCCCCGATACGGAGCTCTGCCTCTATTCGCATATACCGTTCTGCGAGAAACGCTGCTACTTCTGCGAGTACACCGTGGTCGGCCGCGACGAACTCTCTGAGACGCAGCAGTACATGCAGGCCCTGAACCGCGAAGCCAGGCTCTATGCTGACAAACTCGGTCACCCCAGCCTGTCGGGCTGGGATATCGGCGGAGGGACTCCCTCTTTTGTTTCGGCAGAACTGATGGCCGAACACATCGCCACCGTGCGCGAATCATTCCATTTTGCACCCGGCTTTGCTATCAGCATTGAAACAACCCCGCGCATCGCGTCACTCGAACCCGACAAAATTGCAGCCTACCGCGAAATGGGTATTGAACGCATCAGCATGGGGGTACAGGTGACCGAACCTGACCTGCTCAAGGCGCTTGGCCGCGACACCAATGGGCTCGAGCACAATTACCGCGCCACCGAGCACATCCGCCGTGCCGGGTTCAAAAAGTTCAACCTTGACCTCATGTACGGTTTCGCCGGGCAGTCAGATGAATCATGGCGCACGACGCTCGAGCATGCGATGGCGATGGCGCCTGACTATATCACTCTCTACCGCATGCGCTACAAACTGACGCGCATCTCTGACCAGGCTGACCGCGTCAGCATGAAACAGGTGCTGCGCCAGGCGCGTATGGCGAAAGAGATGCTGACTGCGTCAGGTTACGCGGCGAACCCCGGTAAGAACACCTACAGCCGTATCGCCGGCGACACCGGCACCAGCGCCTACCTGACGCGGCGGGTGATCAAAGGGACAACTTACCTCGGCGTGGGGCTTGGGGCGCAGTCTTTCACGTCGTCAACGATCTCTTACAACTCAGGCGCGGTCGGAAAAAACCTTGCTCCGTACCTGAAAGATATTGCAGCAGATCGGCTGCCATTGCAGGATCTCTACCACCTGCCGCGCGCGCACATGATGGCAAAGATGATCGCCGTCAGCTTTTACTTTGGAGAAATTAATCTTGCAGCATTCTACGCGCGCTTTGGCATTACGCTCGAAGCGGCTTATCCGTCAGCGACGGATTTCGCGCTACAGCAGGGCCTGATGCACTACACAGAATCAGAAAACGGCGCTGAACTTTCCGACCTCGATCACCGCTCGCTATCGCTCACAGAAAAGGGTGCGCGCCATTTCAACGGTACCATTGCACTTTTTTTTGCGCCATCGGTACAGCACTACCTACTAAGGCGAAATCCGCAAGAGGCGTATGTCGCAGTTTGATTTCGCCAACGTCCTGTTTGCGGGCCCCTGCAACCGCACCTGCCCCTTCTGTATAGGCAAGCAGGTACCCGAATCGGTTAACCCCAACAACCTCGACACCTTTCCGCCAAAGAACTGGCAGGTATTTCGTGAGCGCGTCAAAGAACTCGGCATCACTGAGCTCATCTTCACCGGCACGACCACAGACCCCCAGCTCTACCTGCACGAGCAGGCGCTCATTGACAAGGCAAGATCAGATTTGCCGGGCATCAGGATTTCTGTGCACACGAATGGAGTGCTGGCGACGAAGAAGCTGGATACCTTCAATTCTTATGACCGCGCCACAGTATCATTGCCCAGCCTGAACGAAAAAACCTACCGCAAGATGATGGGCCACGGCCAGATTCCCGATCTGGCACGCCTGGTGGCAGAGGCGAAGATACCCATCAAGATCAGCACGATTGTTTCCGAACACAACATAGACGAAATACCGAATCTGCTGGCGCAATTTGCGTACCTCGGTATCAAACGCGTGGCACTGCGGCGCCTGCTGGGCGATAAGAGGGAGTGGAATATCTTACCGGGCCTGACCCCCGTCCGACAATACCGGAATAACCCCGTTTACGAAGTTTCTGGCACTGAGGTCACCTGGTGGAATTTTGAAACGACAACGTCGCGCAGTATCAACCTTTTCGCTGACGGCACGATCGGCAGCAGCTACTTGCTCACGCAGACGCCAGAGTTTGCGAAAATGACTCCACAAGCAGGGGCCCCAGGGAGTGGTCGCCACTGAAAGCGTATCTTCTCCTGCTCGTGCCATTACTTTCGGGCTGCTCGGTCATTCGCGCGCGCTGGTACCTTAAACCAGACAAAGTGTACGCGTTGCAGAGCGAAAGATCGCCGGTCTCCGCGCAATGGCAACACGGGGCGATCAAGGTCGAAGCCTGGTCCGTATCACCAGAATACCCGACCATGCGAGGACCGGTATTGATTCCCTTCTGGCCCGATGAACCGCCTGTGCTCAACCAGTCAGAAGTAATGCTGAACCTGAGAATTGAGATGCCAGAAGGCATGGCAGTACCGCTCGAAATAGCGACGACCTCATTTGACCTGCAGGACAACCAGGGCGTGGTGCATCGGCCACAGTATGTTTCGGTAACCCCTGATCATACGGTGTTCAACGAGCGGGTACAGAACTATTTTGCCAGCGGCGGCGAAAAGCTGCCCGAGACTATTCGGGTGCGATACAGCGCAGGCCTGACGATACCGTACATGATGCTTTACTTCTCTGCGGATAAAGTACTCCATATGAAATGTAAAATGCGCAACGACAATGGCGAATGGTTGACCTACAAAATCACTTTTACGCCGACGCGCAGTCATAGTTATGATCCCTTCGAACTACCATTTGCCTACGCACCGGTCCGCTGATTTTTGCGCAGTGCAAAACGCGGCACTGGGCAGATTTTCCAGAATGTAGAGTCCGGGGAGATATCGTACACCTAAGCAATCTTTGCCAGCCGGATGCCATAGAACCGCTCATGGGGTGTCAAACCGTTCAATGACCAGTGAGGGCGTCGCCTGTTGTACCATTTCAGATA
>JBMOPL010000013.1:0-92828 GCA_049323535.1 Spirochaetota bacterium
GCCGATAGATTTCCTGGTAATCGTACATTTGCCCGTCCCTTCAAGTTCAGTTTTGTCGTAAAAACCGCTTAAGGGCGGGCGCTTATTTCAGCAATCCCACTGTAACATATGTCCCCGGACTAAAGAACCGCTTTTGGCCAAAGGCTTGTCGGCATGTCTTAACCTCAGTAAGGGGATCATAATGACATTCAAGGTCCTTATCATCGAGGATAACCACAGCTTCATTGACACACTGAAAGTGATGCTGCGCGACCTGCCGCTCGATTTCAGCCACGCCTACAGGTACAATGACGCCCTGGCGATACTGGAAAAAGACGGCGTCTTCTACAACCGCCAGGAAACAGCCCCGGGAGCTGCTGAAGCAGCAGAGACGCCGGTAAAGAAGAAAGGCTCCGCGGCAGTTCCGTCCCTCTACAACGAAAACGGTGTCTTCCTGGTGATCGTCGAGCAGAACACGGAAACCAACATGAAGGGTACAGATTTCGTAACGCATGCAATCCGCAAGTACCCGGGCCTCAGCGAATCAGATTTTATCCTGTTGACGCACCGCCTCGACGCAGTGCCCACGCGCAACTATGGTTTTCCTGTGATCGAAAAGCCGCTGCGTGCTCCACAGATCAGGCAGGCAGTATTGCAGAAAATCAAACAGGCGCAGGAAATCACTGAAGCACAGGCACGTGCAGCCAGCAAGCCTGCTGAACCTGAACCCGCTGATGCCGAACCGAAAGCTCCGCGCAAGGGACTACGCGACCTTCTGAAAATGAACCGCACGGCTGAGACTTTGACCGAAGCAGAAGACGTGCAGCAAAAAACTGCAAAAAAAACCCGCACGGCCAAACCGCCAGCAAAAAAACCGGCCGCCAGCAAAAAGCCTAAACCCAAGTAATCAGGGTTTGAAAGCAGCTACGGCCGCCAGGATATCCTGCACCGCCATCATTTTGCCCTGCCCGACGTCGCCGCAAACCGCTTCGCCGTTGGCAGAATCAAGAATCCGGTAACCATATCCCTTGCAGGTCGCCAGGGACGCCTGGGTCGCGGGGTGCGCGTACATCGATGGATTCATCGCGGGAGCCAGCCAGCGCGGACCGTCATAGGCAAGCAGCGTTGCAGCCAGAATATCGTCAGCCCTGCCCTGCGCGGCCCGTGCGATCAGGTCGGCGCTCGCGGGGGCTACCAGCATCAGCTGTGAACCTTTGCGTATCTCGATATGCGCCATACCCGACGCCGTCGCGTCGGCGACAACAGGGTGACCTGACAATGCTTCGAACAAGACCGGGTTAATCCAGCTGGCTGCCGTGCGCGTCATCACAACGTGCACTTCGTGGCCCGCTTTTGTCAGTTCACGCACCAGGTCGCAGGCCCGGTAGATCGCCACTGAGGCGCTGACGCCGAAAATAATTTTCATCGTACCTGAACTCCTTCTGCGCTGCCGTAGCGAAAGTTGCCATCAATGGCAAGCGGAGAAAAATAGCGCATCGCGCTCGTTGCCACACCTGTCCGACCGTTGTTCAGACTGAAACCGCGCAGCCGCCGCTTCAGGTCATCAGTGCCGCTGGCACCCGACAGGTACGACCAGACAATGCGGTACATTCCCTGCGTGCGCGCCAGAATGCGCCGCTCGATACGGGCGGGCGAAAACGGTAATTGCCGGTTGTCTACCGGATCGCGGTAGTCTTTGAATGACTCGACCGCAAGGGCTTTGTCGGCCCTGTTCGCAACGTACTGCCGGTATGTGGCCGCGGGATACAACAGGCTGCTGTTGGCATGCAGCGCGTCTTTCCGGCGCGCATTCAACCACAGCCCGAAGCGCGCGACAGAACGGCTCTGGAACATCTTGTTCAGCAGTAATTGTTTTTTATACGAACGGTGCGCAATTCTGAACAGTGCGTGTTGCCTGATATCCGGTGGGAGCTCCCCCGTACCAAATTCCTGTTCTGCCATTTTCGGCCAGGCCCGCAGCAGCCCGAGAGAGAGCAGCCCGAGGACAAGATACCGCGGCTCATCCCTGAGGTAGATACGCGCCCTGGGGCGGTATTTTGCCAGCGTGGTACCAAATCGTTCCAGGTTCCAAAGGTCGTAGACAGTCTCTATCGCACGGTGCCTTGCCTCAGAACGCAACTTTTCTGCAGCATCTTCGGCGTAATAATTGCCGGAATAATAATAAACAAAAGGATGCATCAGCGTATCGAGCGCGACGTGCGCCAGGTACCCCATGACAAACAGCATGAGCAAAGAGTGCTCGTCGCGTGACAAGGGACGGCCGCGTGTCAACGGCGATTGCAGGGCAGGATCCCGGAGAATATGCAGCATCTCGCGCACATGGCGCAGAGTGTCTTCGCCGTGAGCGCCATGGATGAGATCGCCCCAGACTGCGCCGCGGGCAGGCCCTTTTTTTTCCCACGGGACCGGTATGTCGTAGTAAAAGATATCGGGCGCCACTGAACCGAAGAGAAGTGCTTCTTTCTGCTTCTCGAACTGGAAGAGTAGCTCGCGCCCGGCGGCGCGGCGCAGGGGAAATTCCGATGCGGCCAGCCCATGGACAGCTTTTTCAGCAAAAAGGCAGTGGGTAATTTCTTTTGGCATCGTGCGACTTCGCTCGCTGCGGGCCCTTCGACTCCGCTCAGGGCAAGTCTTTACTGTTGCGCAATAAAGTCCTTTAGGGCGCGCGCCTCATCTTCGGTGCGCCGCAAACGGGTGGAAATAATGTCGTCCAAAGAGATTAATCCTGCTGGTTTATTTTCTCTCATAACGGGCAGATGGTGAATGTGCTGCTCGGTCATGAGGTTCAGCGCCTCATCTACCGTCGCCGTATGGGCGATCGTTTTCAGGCTTTTCGACATAACCTCCCATACTTCAACCTTGTCGAGCTGGGTATAGCGCTCGGCCACCAGGCGCATGACATCTTTTTCGGTGATGATGCCCACCAGGTCACCGCCCGGCGTCAGTATGAGCAATCCGCTTTCTTTGATCGAGAGCATTTGCCGCACGGCCGCCAGTACCGAATCAGATTGCCTGATTACCGGCATGGGTTCAGCCTTGGCTTTGACAATATCAAGAACTGCCATAGGGTACTTCAGCCCGCCTCGGCCCGGACGTAAAGGTCTTTTCTATTGCGGCTTCGCTGAGGCTAAAGTGTCGAGGTATTGATGGTAGCGGTCGCTTTCACCCTTCCGCGACGAAAATCCCCGGATGCTGACGCCAATGGCGAGGTCGTTCTGGGGTGTCATGGCAGTCCAGACAATCTCGGTGAACACGGTAATCGGCTGCTGCAGTTTGAAGATCACGTCAAAACTAAAGCCTTTCTGGTGCACGAGGAATTTTTTAAGCTCTGCATCTGTGACAACCAGTCGCATACCACCGCGTGAAATGTCGCCCACCGACTGCCGTTTGCTGATCAGCATGGTATTCGAATCCCGCATCTGGTCTACCATCTCAAAGGCAAGCATCTTCAGCTCAAGAGCGGTATCCATTCCAAGTTTTTTCTCATGCGAAATCAGCTGTATATAGCCCAGGGGTATCGAGCCACCGTCGTGCCCGAGATAGATAATCGGCACGATCATCTCGGAAACAATCTTACGCTTCCGATAGTCTTCCATAACCGTACCAATTTCGGTATTCAGGTGTTCACGGTAATCGACAAAGCCTTCGGTATCTTCGGGCATGTATGACAGAAGATCCTGTGTATCGTGAATCATCAGGATCTTCATGGTCTTGCGCACGAGCTCCGTCTTCTCATCATCTTTCTCAAAAATCTTGACTTTTACCTCGTCTGCAAAGTCCTGCAGGCGTTGCTGGAATTTTTCCAGGTGTATTTTCACAGATGTGGGAACATTAAAGAGCGATGCATTAATGGTGTTCCGCGCAGCGCGAATACTGTTGATCACGACCTGGTCGGTGCTCATCTTGTGGCGAGGTGACTTGCGATCGCTCGTGGCAATACGCACGCGTGAAACGGCAATTTTGTACTGTGTGTTGACCAGCTTGTCGGCAACTACACCGATCACCTCGAGCTGCTTATTGAAGGTGTGATACAGGGTAATCTCACCCTCTATGTCTCGCAGCGAATCGACCACAAGGATATTCGGCTCCTTGAAGTCGAGAACCTTAACTTCGATTTTTTCGTAGAAGCCCTTCAGGTAGAAGACCTTACCCGCGGCATACTGCTTCAGCATGCCACCCATCTTGGCGTGGTCTTCGATCACCTGGAATTTGCGCTCGGCGCGCTCTCTGAATACTGACATGGTCAGGAGAGCGAAGACAGCATGTCCCGTACTCTGTCAAGGCGGGTATTGTAGTCGGCGAGTTTCTGCTTTTCGGCCTCGACCAGCTCGGCCGGAGCTCGCTCGGCAAATTGAGGGCTGTCCAGCTTTGCCTGCGCGGCCTGCTTACCCTTCTCAATCGTCGCAATTTCTTTCTCAAGCCGCGCCTTTTCGTGCTCAATGTTGATCGAGGCCGCGAGATCAAGGTAAACTTCGACACCCTTGCGCAGTACAGCGTGTATCATCTTGGTAGCCGGCTTGTCGAATTTCACCTCGCCGAGCCTTGCGAGGTTCACCAAAAAGGCGGAGTGAGAACGCACGAAATCCGCCGCCCTGGCGTCTTCGAGCACGGCATGCACGGTAATCTTGGCACCCGGTTCGACCGAAAGTTCGGCCCTCACCTGGCGGATCTTTGCCGCGAGTTCCAGCATTACAGCGGTATGGTTGGTGAGCGACGCCGAACCATGGTTCTCAGGCGCAGTTGCAGGTGCATACGAACCGGCCTTCGGCCACGTTGATACTGTCAGTAGCTTTGCATCGCCACCGGGCAGAACGCTCGCAAGCTCTTCGGTGATAAAGGGCATAGCGGGGTGCAGCAGGCGCAGCGCCGCGCGAAAGACTGTGTAGAGCGTGTAGAGCGCGCCGTCGCGCATCGAGTCATCTTTGAGTGCAACCTTGCTCATCTCGATATACTGGTCGCAGAAAGTTTTCCAGAGGAAGTCATAGACTGCGAGCGCGTAATCCGCGAAAAAGAAACCCTCGAGCGCCGCATCACACTTAGCAATCGCCGCATCGAGTTCGCGCAACACGTACTCATCGATCGCAGAAAGTTTTGGCGCAGCTTTCGGTAATTCATACGTGTCGGGTGTATTCATGAGAATGAAGCGCGCGGTATTCCATATCTTGTTGCAGAATGCCTGGTAACCCTTGAGGCGCGCCTCGTCGTAGATGATATCTTTGCCGTCGGGCATGATGCTGATGAGAAAGAAGCGAAACGCATCGGTGCCGTATTCGTCCATCTTCTCGAGCGGGTTGACAACGTTGCCCTTCGATTTCGACATCTTCTGCCGGTTGGCGTCGCGCACCAGCGAGTGGATGATCACTTTCTCGAACGGGGTCTTTTGCATGAAGTGCATGCCCATCATGAGCATGCGCGACACCCAGAAGAAGATGATGTCGAAACCCGTGACGAGCGTTGATGTGGGATAGAAATTATCGAGTAGATGACTCTTCGGAGGTGGATAGTTCCGCGATCCCTGAGCGGATTCGAAGGGCGCGGCGGCTGAGTCACCCTTCGACGGGCTCAGGGTGACGGAAGGCCACACCTTTTCGATTTCTGCAATCTCTTGCGGCATCAGCGTCGAGAACGGCCACAGCGCTGACGAGAACCAGGTATCGAGCACATCTTTGTCGCGCTTGATGTTCTTTGACTTGCAGTGCGAACACTCCGTCGCATCAGAGACGCTCACGGTCACACCTTCGCAGTCAGTGCAATACCATGCCGGCACCTGGTGCCCCCACCACAGCTGGCGGCTAATGCACCAGTCTTCGATCTTGTTCATCCAGTCGAAGAACAGGTTCTCCCAGCGCTTGGGGTAGAACTGCGTCGCACCTGAAGTGACTGCGCTCACGGCCTTGTCGGCGAGCGGGCGAATTTTCACGAACCACTGCAGTGACAGCCGCGGCTCGACAACCGCACCCGACCGGTACGAGTGCCCGACGCTGTGTCTATGCGCGTCGATCTTCTCGATCATTTCTGCAGCCTCGAGATCTTCGACGATCTTCTTGCGGCAGGCCTCGCGGCTTAAGCCCTTGTACGGGCCTGCGAGGTCATTCATGTGCGCCGAGTCGGTCATCACGTTCGTGAGTGGCAGCTTGTGGCGCGTGCCGGTGGCAAAGTCGTTGAAGTCATGCGCCGGGGTAATTTTCACCACGCCGGTTCCGAACTCCTTGTCGACGGAATCATCAAAGACAATCGGAATGAGTTTATTGATGAAGGGAACTTTTGCCTTGGCACCTTTGAGATGCTGGTATCTTTCATCTTCAGGGTGCACTGCCAGCGCCTCGTCGCCGAGAATTGTTTCGGGGCGCGTGGTTGCAACGAGCAGGTATTTCTTGCCATCATGCTCTGCCCCCTCGAGTGGGTAGCGCACATAGTAGAGGTGGCCGCCAATTTCCTTATACTCCACCTCGATGTTCGACAGCGCTGTCTGGTCCTTGGGGCACCAGTTGATCATGCGCTCGCCGCGGTAGATCAAACCTTCGTTGTAGAGTTGAACAAACACGCGGCGCACGATATGGCTTAAGCCTTCGTCCATCGTGAAGCGCTCCATGTCCCAGTTCACGCTCTCACCGAGCTGGCGCTGCTGGTGCGTGATCATGCCCCCCGATTCAGCTTTCCACTGCCACACGCGCTCTTCAAACTTTTCGCGCCCCATGTCTTCGCGGCGCAGGCCCTCTTTCGCGAGCAGGCGCTCGACGACGTTCTGCGTCGCGATACCCGCGTGGTCGGTGCCCGGCACCCAGAGCGCAGCTTTGCCCAGCATGCGCTGGTGGCGAATCAAAATATCCTGCAGTGTGTGGTTGAGCGCATGGCCGAGGTGCAGCGACCCGGTGACGTTTGGCGGAGGTATAACAATACTGTAACAATCTCCGGGGTTGAGTTCTGCATCCGTCTTACCGGTATTCTTATGGTAATCAAAGTAGCCCTCTTTTTCCCAGAGCGGGTACCACTTTTCCTGCAGCCCCTGCGGATTATAAACGGAGCCGAGTTCCTTCTTCGCCATGCGTTAGGCCGCAGTTTAGAGTCAGGGTGAAAAGTATAAGCATTGATAACTCATCCCCCCAGCCCCCTTCTCTTGCGAAGAGAAGGGGGAGAAGATTTTTCCCCCTCTCTTTTCAAGAGAGGGGGAAAGGGGGTGAGTTATGCAATACCCGCACCCAGAAACGCAAGGACGCGCTCGTTCATCGATGCGCAGAGTTCTTGGCGACTTCTTTGGCAACCATGCGCGACAGACCAACCGCCAGCAGGTAAATGCCTGAGGTAATGCCGACGATTGCCATGATGAGAGTAAATGTACTCACGGCACGAGTATAACCTGAGCCAACCTGTGCTGGCAACAAAAACAAATGCTCTCAGTTGGCCCCTCCTTCGCCACCGAATTAGCAGTTCGACCAGGCTTACCGCAAGGTCAGTGGCCAAGGAGATCATCTTGCTGTAGCAAACGCTACAAGACAGCTTTACACCATAACGCGTCGATAGATTTCGACGCATGTTCAAAGACAGAGTAGCAGTAATTACGGGTTCACAGCGCGGTATTGGCCGCGCGATTGCAGAAGCGTTCGCCGAACAGGGCGGTAACGTAGTGATTTCAGACATTAACGCTGAAGGCGCGCAGAAGACCGCCGACGAAATTGCGGCGAAGTACGGCGTCAAAGCCATCGGTGTCGGCTGCAACGTGACCAAAAAAGAAGAGCAGACCGCGCTCGCGAATGCGGCGGTAGAAAAACTCGGCCGCCTCGACATCTGGGTCAACAACGCCGGCGCGATACGCGACGACCTGCTGATGCGCATGTCAGAAGCCGACTGGGATCTCGTGCAGACCGTTAACCTCAAGGGTGTGTTCTTCGGCATCCAGGCAGCAACGAAGGTCATGATGAAAGCCAAGTACGGCAAAATCGTGAACATCTCGTCGGTTGCAGGTCTCGTCGGCAGCGCCGGCCAGGCAAACTACGCTTCGGCCAAAGCCGGGGTGATTGCCATTACCAAAACTGCGGCGCGTGAATACGCATCGCGTAACATCACCGTCAATGCCGTCTGCCCAGGCTTCATTCTGACCGACATGACAAGCAACCTGCCCGACAAGTGGAAAGAAGAAGTCATCAAGCAGACCCCACTGCCCAAGCGCGGCGAACCCGCCGACATCGCGAAGGCTGTCCGCTTTCTCGCCTCCTCTGATGCGGATTTTATTACCGGCGTGATCCTTCGTGTGGATGGTGGTATGGTAATAGGCTTGTAAGCGCAGCTGACAAGCCGGGAGACCACCCGAAACCGCCGCGCATTTGTGCCGCCAGGCACAAACAAGAAAACGAAAACCGCGAAGCGTTCGCGTGGTGTTGCCTAAAAGGCAACACAGCGTTTTCGTTTTCTTGGCGGCGCTTGCAGGGTGGTCTAATCTCTGCGAAAATTACCCAGCTACTGCCTTGCGATTCTTGAATTCCTCAGCCACAATCCCCTTCTCCGAAAAGTACTCCTGGCGATAACGCTCCACCAGTGCGCGCGTGTCGCGCTGGTTGGGGTGAAAATCCTTCATCAGAAACTGCGGCATTTGAACGAGCACCTTCGTCAGAAAGCCGCCGGGCTTGAAGAGTGCCCATAGGTCGCCCAGGTTGCGCTGCAGGTCGAAAAGTTTACCTTCGCGCGCGATGAGGTATGCCCATGACGCGAGGATTCCCGGCACCATGCAGGTAACGATGATCGGCACCGCGAGAATGCGCTCGAGGTGTTCGTTCTCGCTTACCTGTTGCAGCAAATCGTACGCGACTTCTTTGTGCTCGAGCTCTTCGATACCATGCCAGGTCCAGAGCTTGAGCATTTCGGCGTGCGTGCTGCCGCGAAACTCTTCGTGCGTCAGCCATTCTTCGGCAAGGTGCGCGGTAAAATGTTCGGCGAGCGTCGTGATCGCGAGCTGCTGCGAAGGGGAAAACCGTTCGCACAGCCACAGGCTGAACTTGATCTGCGCTTCGGGAAATGCCATGTCGAAACCGCGCTTTTCAAACCACTCGTTGAGGTTCTCGTGCTCGCGGCCGTGCATCGCTTCCTGGCCAATGAAACCGGTGATTTTCGCCTTGAGCACCGGGTCTTTCACCTGGTCGCGAAAGTGCCGCACGGATTCGACGAAGTAGCGCTCACCCGGGGGAAAGATCGCCGAGAACACTGCTTTCAGTGTTGTGCCCACCACGCTGCCGTTGTAGGCAAAATAGCGCGGCACCTCATCGGGGTGTTTAAACTGCAGGTTGCGCGTGGGTATGCCCACGGCGGCGCCGTTCATTTTGACAGCCTCGGCGGCCATGAATTCGCGGGTATCTTTCATAGACGAAATATCGGCAAAAGCGAACAAGTCGTCAATATTTATTGTAGCAATCGCTACAATAAATATGGGATTCAGCAAGGAACAAACAAATTCAATGCCGTACGCGTTGAGCTAACACCCCTGGTTCACGACCTGCGTGCAAACAAGCGACGATCTCTATCTGTTCCGAATTTCGGTAGTAGACGATGTAGGGGAATTTTCTTAAGGCAAGCTTTCGGACTTCTTCTCCATAGGCGACACCCATTTGGGGATTGTTGAGGATCAGTTGCACAATTGCCGAGAAATCTGACAGGAAAGCTTCCGCAAGATTGGCTCGGATTTCAGAATACCAGATCGCGGCGGCGGTTAAATCGGCCTCTGCTTCAGGCCAAACCAGGAGTTTACGCGCCAATCAAAGCCTTGCGCGAATGCGTTGTTCTACATTCTCCCAGGTATCAGCATGGCTTGCAGAATTCTCTGCATCTGCAAGCCGTTGCTCAATCAGCGCGCGATGCCAATCGGGGCTCGGAGACTCCGGAGCCAAATTCTCCCAAACCTTGCCCACGAGCTCGAGCTGTTGGTCTTTGTTGAGGCTATTGATCGCGATCAGAGCTTCTTGTACGCCCACGGACATAGTGTGCGATGATTTAGTCGGGATGGCAACTTTTTTCGCAGACAATAGCAGTATTATCGAAAAGTCAAATCGGCAAAATCAAAACCCGGAGCAACCATGCATGCCGCGAGAACATACTCGCCTTCAGTCACCACTGCATTGAACCAGGCGCCCGCAGGCATCAGCTGCTGCGGTATGGCGCCAGTCCCATGGCCTAATAAGTGGGATTGATATTTGTCACCGATATAACTCCGCACATCGAGCACTCCCCCACCCTGCCAGAGCCAGATTTCATCCCAGGAGACTTTATGGATGCGCGACTCGACGCCCGCGGGCAAGAGGTAATAGATCAGCGTAGCGAGGTTGCGCTCCCCTTTCTCTGTCTGCAATTTTACCGGAGACCGGTAAGTCTCGCGGTACCAACCACCTTCGGGATGTTCAACCAGTTTGAGCTCGGTGACGAGTTTCTGGACTTCGGCCGAAAGTGCCATATCAGACCGCGAAAACGAACTCGCTTTGCGGTTTGCGGCTGTTAGGATTTTCCAGTTCGCGGTGTTTTTCGAGCAGGTGGTCTGTTCCCCCGCGCTTGCCCACCGCGACGCAGCAGATGACATCTTCTACGCCCGTATCGATCGAGAGCTCGCGTTCAATGACGTCCCGCAGAATACCTCCCATTTGCCGGGCAACCAGACCTCGATGCTGAGCTTCGAGCACCAGCGCCATGACAGCCGCGCCGGTGTCATACCAGGCGTGGCTATTCGGCTTACCCGAAGCGGCAAAATTCTTGCGCGCAGTGACCACGATGATCTGGCTCGCGTGGCTCGCCCAGGTGCGGTTGGTTTCGTTTACGAAAGCATTGAACCGTGCACGGCTTTCGGCATCTTTTGCCATATAGAATTTCCACGGTTGTTCGTTGGACGACGAGGGTGCCCAGCGCGCAGCCTCGAGCAGTGAGTGTAGTTCTTCTGAGCTGAGCGTGTAATTGGAATCGAAACCACGTGGGGACCAGCGGTCGGTGAATTGGCTGTCAACGGGATGCTCGGGAGTGCGCATGCACGTGATTATACAAAAAAAACGCGGCAGGGCCCAAAATGTCATGGCATGGGGTTGGTTGACGCCTCACGATTCGTGTTATTCCTGCACCCACTTATGAAACCGGTACTTATCCTCAATGCTGCGGCAGTCGTTTTCGGTCTCGCAGGCCTCATGCCAATCATGGCTTCGAACTGCGAACCAGAAATCGGCAATGAACGGCCACGCATCTATGTCGCAACTTTTCTTGTGCCCGAAGGCAAAAACTCTCTCGGCGACAAAGTTAGCGATAATATCGCGCAGAAATTTATCAACGATGGCCGCTTTGAGGTAATCCCGCGTGGAGTGGTTTCGCAACAGATGAGAAAAGTTTCCGAGGGGAAAATGGCAACTGCTGCGTACCTCGAACTCGCGATGAAACTGGCGACGCAAAACGGCGCTGATTGCGTCGTTTTTGGCAAGGTAACACGGAATGGAAATGATGTAACATTTCTTGTCAGAATGGCCTCGGTCTCAACTGGTGAAAACCGGCGAAAAGTCGACGAGACGATGCCGCGGACCGCTGCTTCTGACTACTTCGACAACCTCGGAGACTCCCTGGTATCTTATTTTTCTGCCCCATCCGGGCAGATCTCGCCGCTAGCCGAATTGCCTGCAGGTCGCGGCGGCAGAAGTCCAATGAGCATTTCGCTCTGGGGTGGTTACAACTGGATCTACGTCGATGCAAAGACCCGCGACACACTTGACCTGGTCGATAAGACCACAGGTGGCAAGAGCACGGTTGGCGGTGTTGGTGGCGGCGCAGACGTCTGGCTGCGA
Organism: Spirochaetota bacterium; assembly: GCA_049323535.1. Classification (GTDB taxonomy): domain Bacteria; phylum Spirochaetota; class Leptospiria; order Turneriellales; family Turneriellaceae; genus Turneriella. The sequence goes on from JBMOPL010000013.1 coordinate 11,796, forward strand.
ACAAAAAATGGCATGGAAATCGGCGGCGGTATAGCGTACTTGCCGCTCTATTCTTACAAGTACTCGAGCACCTCGGGTGGCTCAACCACCACGTTTGATTATGACGTCAGTTTTCTGCCGGCGGCGTTTCAGCTGAGATTTCTCAGCGCTTCAGGGCTCTATGCCGGCGCGGGCGTTGCCTATTTTGTCGGCATGGCCTCTGCCAAGGTTACGGTCGACGGGCTAACGGCTCAGGCCTCAACCGCTGGCAGCACGCTGGGACTCGTCGGGCTTACAGGCTGGCAAATACAGGCAGCCGAGAAGTTTGGCATTAACCTCGGTACCAAGTTATGGTTAATTCCCGAGGATGGCGGTGGCTGGTCACTGACTCCGTTCGCCGGCTTCTTTGTGGCATTCTAGCGAGATCAGCGAAAGAATTCGCTTAGACCGTTCGACCATGAGGTATAGAGACCAGGCAGATCGATTTCAGTTTTCGCGATTTTTAGATGCCCGTCGCCCGGCAGTATCTCACCCAACTTTAGCACCGGAAACTCAGCGGAGTGTTCTTTTTCGAGCGCCGATGCGTTAGCATCGCTGACGGCCACGAGGTAACTATGCGCTGTTTCACCGAGCAGCAGAGTGTCGGCGAGTCCCTTGCCCAGCACCGTGATATCCAGTGTGATCGATGGCATCTTGCCGCTCGATTCAAAGCAGGCAAACGCCACACGGCAGGCTGCGCGCATGAGGCCACCGGCTGAAAGGTCGATTGCCGCGGCAAGGACACCTGCGCCGGCGAGTTTCGCGAGCTTCTGCGCACCGGCAAGTTCGGCTTTGAGATCCAATGATGGTAATGGACCACCCAGCGGTTTGCCTTCGGCATAGTGGTATTGGCTCGCCTGCTGCGACGGGGCAAACTTGCCGCAGAGATACAGGTTTAGTTTCGAGGATAAATCCGCAGGCGCCGCAGGCACGGCATGCGCCGCCTTTTCGAGCAGGCCAACCACACCCATGGTCGGCGTCGGCAGTACCGGGCCATCTTCAGATTCATTGTAAAATGAGACGTTGCCACTCACGATTGGCACCTTGAACTCGCGGCACGCGTCAGACATGCCGGTCACAGCCTGCGCGAAGAACCAGTAGTTCTCGGGAATATACGGGTTCGCAAAGTTCAGGCAGTTGGTGAGGCCAATCGGTACGGCACCGGTCGCGGCGATATTGCGCACCGCTTCGGCCACGGTGTGCTGCGCGCCCTTATAAGGATCAATCGCGATATAGTAGCCGTTGCCATCGATCGTGACCGCGAGCGCTGAATCAGAATGTGGCACGCGCACAACGCAGCCGTTTTGCCCCGGCCCAATGACGCGCTTGAGGCCGATGTCGGTGTCGTACTGCCGGTAGATCGGTTGCCGTGAGCAGAGGTTCGGGTGTGAAAGCAGTCTCGCGAAAAGTTTCGTGACGGCCGCTGCATCTGACTTTTGCAATAGCTTGTCGAGCTGGTCAAGGTCAGCTGCCCCCTGCTTCATCGGCACGGGTTTCTGCTCACGTTCGTAACGTGGCGCCTTTTTGGTAAGAATTTCTGCGGTGAGGTCGGCGTAACATTTGCCGTCCATGAAAATCTGCAGATTCTTACCTTCGGTGGTTTCACCGATCACCGCGGCGTCGAGCTCCCACTTGTCAAAGACAGCTTTCACCTTTTCCCAATTGCCGGGTTCGATCACCATGAGCATGCGCTCCTGGCTTTCTGAGAGCATAAATTCAAACGGCACCATGCCGGTCTCGCGCGCGGGAACTTTTTCGAGATCGAGGCGAACTCCCACATTGCCAGAGGCTGCCATCTCTGAAGAAGAACTGACGAGGCCCGCGGCGCCCATGTCCTGGATTGCGAGCACGAGCTTCTTTTCAATACATTCGATCGTCGCTTCCATGACGAGCTTTTCGAGAAACGGATCGCCGACCTGCACTGCACTGCGCTCTTCTTCAGACTCTTTGCTGAGGTTCTTCGAGGCAAAGCTCGCGCCGTGAATACCGTCACGGCCGGTCTTTGCGCCGACATACACAACCCACTTGCCGGGGCCGGGAATTTTTGCGGTCGCCATCTTGTCGATGTCAGCCACGCCCACGGTCATTGCATTCACCAGCGGGTTACGCGTATAACTTTCGTGGAAAAAGATTTCACCGCCCGTGTTGGCGATGCCGAGACTGTTGCCGTAGTCGCCGATGCCCTTGACGACGCGGCGCAAAAGGTACTTGGTTCGCGCATAATCGGCATCCGTGCCGGCGCGAACCCCGGCGCCTCCGTGCGCTTGGGTTCGCGCATCTTTTGAAGGATGTCCAAACCTGAGCGAGTTGAGCGTCGCAATCGGACGTGCGCCCATGGTAAAAACGTCGCGCATGATGCCGCCGACACCGGTCGCCGCGCCCTGGTACGGCTCAACGGCTGACGGGTGATTATGAGACTCAACCTTAAAGACGACCGCCTGCTTGTCGTTGATCTTGAGTGAACCGGCATTTTCTTCACCGGGCTTTGCCAGCAGCCGGTCTGATTCAGAATAGAGCTTCTTCAAAAGGAGGATTGAGTTCTTGTACGAACAATGCTCCGACCACATGCCCGAAAACATCGCGAGCTCGGTAAAAGACGGCTTACGGCCCAGATGCCCTACAATCAGGTCAAACTCCCCATCTTTGAGGCCCAGCTTTTTGGCCTCTTCGGCTGTACCTTCGCGGTCTACGATCTGCATATGTCTGAACGAAGGGTTCAGACAGCGCGGCAATTAAATGAGGGTTTACCCACCCTGGCGGTAGGCTAATAAAATTGGACCTTTTTTTCGACCTGAAACGTCTAATAGCTGTTGGAAAAACACCCGCCTTTCGGCTTGACCTGTGATTGCAGCCGTGCAATGGTGCAGAAAGCTCGAATGGGCGGCCCGGTAGCGAAAGCGCGGGTAATTTATTAACAGGAGAAACTATGAAGAAAGTAGCGTATTCAGCACTTTTCGCGGTCGCTTTTCTCGCAGCATACTGCGGTGGCGGCACAAAAGGGCTTCAGGACATCAGCCAGGGTGAAGGTTCAGTAGACTCACTCGAAGAAGGCTTCATTGGTGAAGACAAACTGATCGTTAAAGGCGATGGTGTATCACCCGAAGGCATGAAAACTGCTCTGCAAAAAGAAGCTGCAGCAAAAGAAGCTGCCCGTATCGACGGCCAGCGCAAAGTGATCGAAATCTGCCGCGGTGCCAACATCCAGGCTGCCGCAACTGTTGACAACTTCGCTCTCGCTGGTTCAGCCGTGGGTAAAGACCTCGCTGGCCGCATGAAAGGCGCAAAGGTGAAGAAAGCCAACTGCAAACCAGACGGTGACCGTGTGGGCTGCAAAGTGCTGATGGAAATTCAGAAAAAAGGCATTAAGAAAGATTGCGAACTGGCAATGGCCGAACTCGCAAAGTAACAGCTTAATCCGTTTTAAGAACAAAAATGGCGGCTTCGGCCGCCTTTTTTATTCATTCTCTTCTTCACGCTGCATTTCGCGTGGTGCAGAAATCCCCAGGAGCCCCAGGCCCGTCTCGAGTACCTGGCACGCAAAGCTGCAGAGCATCAGCAGGCGCGAAGCCTCGTCTGCATCGCTGGCCAACAGGTCCTTAATGCGGTTTCCTTTCCCATGGTAGAATGAGGTAAAAAGGGTCGCTGTCTGGTAAAGATACTCGGGTAAGCGCTGTATTTCGTAATTGCGGGCGATGTCCTGCAGTAATTCAGGAAAGCGGATCAGCCAATACAGCAGGGCTTCGCGTTCAGTATGGCCCGCGCAGCATACTGCAAGCGACTGCAGATCCGTTGCCGAAGGCGGTTGACCACACTCTCGAAAAATGGAGTGGATACGGGCATGCGCATACTGTACATAATAGACCGGGTTTTTCTTCGATTGGTCGAGTGCGAGCGTCAGGTCGAAATCGAGGTGCGTACTCAACCCCCGCTGCACAAAAAACCAGCGGCAGACATCAACCGGTATCTTTTCGATCAGGTCGCGCATCGTCTGGAACTTGCCCAGCCGCTTCGACATCACGACGGGTTCACCATTTTCGAGCAGGTTCACCTGCTGTGCAATGATCACACGAAAGATTTCATCCGCTGATTCACCAAACCCAAGTGCCTTCAGCGCACCGGAAAGTCGTGCGATGTAGCCGTGGTGGTCCGGTCCCCATATATCGATGATGGTTTTGTAGCCGCGGGCAACTTTGTCCGCGTGGTACGCAATATCAGCGAGCAGGTAGGTTGGCCGGCCATCAGAGCGTACCACCACACGGTCTTTGTCGTCGCCATATTCGGTACTGGTAAAGACCCTGGCTCCTTCGCTGAGCTGTATCTTACCACGCTTTTCGAGACTTTCGCAGGCCGCGAGCACTGCGCCCCGCTGGTGCAGTGAGGCCTCAGAAAAAAAGTTATCAAACGAAGTCCGGAACGCCGCCAGGTCCTGCTGCTGATCAGACAGAATCGCACTCACTCCACGCGGGGCAAAGAAGACGGCAGCTTTGGACAACCATGCTGCTTCATCGAGTGCCGGGATTATCCCGGCCGAAAGGGCAAGCTCAGCAGGAATTTCGCCTGCAGAAACCAGTTTATCGAGGTAGCCGACAATATATTCGCCCTGGTAACAATCTTCTGGCAGTGCGACGGATTTGAATTGTTGCAGGTAGCGGTACGCGAAGGAAAGACCAAGTTTTTCCACCTGGTTACCGTAATCATTCACGTAGTATTCCCGGTGCACCTCGTGTCCTGCTGCGCGCAGTACGCGTGTGATACTATCACCTACGGACGCAGCCCGAGCCGAAACAATATTCATTGGGCCGGTTGGGTTAGCGGAGACGTATTCAAAGATGATTTTTTCTTTTCTGATTTCTTCTGTGTTGACCGCAAGCCATTCGCCGAGGGTAGCAAATGCTTTTACCTGCGCCAGCGCTTCGCTCTTGAGCGTGAAGTTGATAAAGCCTGCACCCGCTAGCTCCACCTTATCAAAACAATCTTTGTCGATTACCGCGATGATTTTTTCGGCGATACTGCGGGGTGGCAGGCGAAACGCCTTCGCCAGCTCCATGGCTGCGGGTGTGGCATAGTGACCAAACTTCAGGTCTGGGGTGTAGTCGATGCGCGGCGCAAAGTTCTCCGGCAACTGCAGCTGTTGCTCCGTCGCAACTTTTTCCGCGGCCGCTGCGACCTTGAGACGAATGAGGTTTCTTAATGTCATGAAATTTTCTCCGGTTAAGGCGCAGGCTCAAGGCGCCAGGACTTGCCTGGCTTCAGAGCGTGCACGCATACGACTCGGGAATCATGGTCGCTGCCGGAAACTTAGACTTCGCGTCAGCTTCCATCGAGAGTAGCGTGTTGTCGGTGTGCAGTGGGTCGTGGTGGATCATGTGCAGGTTCTTGATGTTGCCCCGCTTACAGATCTCAATAGCACTCTCGTAAGTCGAGTGTCCCCAGCCAATCTTACCCGCTTCATATTCTGCAGTCGTGTACTGGCAATCGTACGCCAGCGCATCGGCTCCCTGTGCAAACGCGGACAAGCGCTTGATCATGTCTTCGTTGTGCTCAACGTCAGTAGAAAAGACGAAGCTTTTGCCGTCGGCGTCAAACCGGAAAGCGAGCGTCGAATTCGGATGGTGTAGTGCAAAACAGGAAACTTCGACTTCACCAATGCGAAAACGCGATTCGGGAGTGATCGCGTGAAAGTTCTTGATCGACGACATGTACTTAGTACCCACGGGAAAATACATGAAATGCTGCTGCATTCTCAGTACCCGTTCGATATCCCACGTTTCTTCATTGCCATCGATACCAGGAACCGTCTTCGTTTCGCCATAGACGCTGAGCTCGACATTGGGCAGAAAGGCGGGAATAAAGAAAGGAAACCCCTGGATGTGGTCCCAGTGGGTGTGGGTGAAAAGCAGGTGCAGCTTGCCGCCGGTTTTGGGCAGCTCGCTCGCCATCAGGTCCAGCCCCAGGATCCGGATGCCGGTTCCGGCATCGATGACAATGCGCGTGTCTTTGTGCTGCACGTAACAGCAGGTCGTGTTGCCCCCAAAACGGGCAAACTCGGGCCCGCTAACGGGCAAAGAGCCCCTGACGCCATAATATTTTATTTGCAGTGACACGCTTATTCCAATATCGTTCTGCGCAGGGTATAAACTGAATGCCCGGTCACAGCAGAGAAGCGAGACCGGGCCGAAACCAAAAATGCCCGCGTGGCAGAACCCGGGTAAAACGAACTGTGACGGCCGATATTTCACAACTGACATGCCGCTATGCGTTTCCCTCTACAGAGGGGCTTGGCGAAGACATGTACCTCGGGGCCGGGGCAGACCTCGAGCCTGACACCCTGCTCTATGCCTACAGCCATGGTTTTTTTCCATGGTACGAAAAGGCACCCATTCTTTGGTGCTCTCCCCCCGAGCGTACCATCCTGCAGGCGGGGGAGCTACACCTCGGACGAACCTTGCGCCGAATCTTGCGCAAGAATCCTTACACGGTGACGCGCAATGCCGCGTTTAGCGATGTCATTCGTCACTGTGCAGAAAGCCGCAGCGAAACGTGGATAACTGCCGATATGGAGCGCGCGTATAACAGGCTGCATGCACTGGGTTTTGCCGAATCATGGGAGGCATGGTCGGACAATGAACTCGTCGGCGGAATCTACGCAGTCGTCCTTAACCGTGCCGCTTTCCTCGAATCCACTTTCCACTATGCAGACAACGCCGGCAAGGTCGCCCTTGTCGGGCTCTATGAGACTCTGTGCAGTGAAGGGATCTCGCTGTTCGACTTCCAGGTGCCTTCAGAAATCGCAGAGGCCTTTGGAGCGCGCACAGTCGGCCGTGCGCAGTTTGAAACACTGCTCCGCGAAGCAATTGCCTGATGCCATTCCGCTACTTTCATTCTGAGAGGCTTGGGCCGCTATTTCCTGTCCTGCATGACGCCGTACGCCGTGAGCGACAAACACTGCCGCCGCAAAAAACGCAGGCGATTATCGTCGGAAACCTGGAAACCGAGGCCTGGATCACTCGGCGTTTTCTTGCCGTGGATGGTATCCTGATGGGGGTAAGCTTTCCGTTTCTTGAATCAGCGATACGCAGTTTCTGCGAGCGCCTCGCACTGCAGGTTACTCCCGCGCAGAGCGAATCCTTTTTTCTGCCTCCTGCCGGCGAGAGGCCCAGGGCACTCGGCCTTGCCGAACTGGAAGTCCTGGTGCTGGGTATTATTAGCGACAAGAACAACAAAGAACTGGTGCAGGAGCTCGGATACGAAAACGACCAGCTGAATCCCTCGCAGATTACAACGCTGGCCACGGTACTCGCCGAAGAATTGCGTGAGACCATTCTGCACCGCCCCGCACTGCTGCACGAAGCGGGCAAAAGTAAACAGGGTAGAAGTGCCGGTGAAAAGCTGTGGTACGCCGTGTACACGGCACTCAAGACTACCGGGCGGCCTTTTCCCACCTTTGAACCTGGACTCGCTGACGAAATAGTGGCGCAGAATTTCCCGCCAGGCTCCACCACCGAAACTCTCCACCTCTTTGGCATGCCAATGCTTTCTGAGTACCACCTGCGCGTACTCGCAGCAATAGCGCGCCATGTATCGGTCAACCTGTATATGACCGATCTTTCGGACTTTGCTGAGAGCAAGAATAACCTGCTTGCGGCTGCAGGAAAAAAGGCGAGGGTATTCGTTGCACGACTACGCGAAGTCTGCGAGTCTTATGCAACACCTTTTACTGCAACCGCAGTTGCTGCGGAATCAGAATCGGGCAAGACCTTCGCCCTGTACGCGCTGCCGGGTCTCTGGCGCGGAGCCGAACTGATGGGAGACGAGTTTCACCATAGGCTGAGGCACGATTCACAACTGTACCAGGATGATATCGGAGTTTCACTGACCAACCCTGGCCTGCAGTATGCAGCCTTTGAACGCTCGCTGGCAATGCGCCAGCTGGTTGCCTTCTCGCGCGAACGATTTTATGAAGTATCGCATCCATTGGCAGAGTTGTGGCAGATTGTTGCCGATGCTGTGCAGCGGGGGCTCAGCCGTCCCTTGATCGTCCGTTATGCACTCCACCCGCTGCTTGCAGAAAAAACCGCAGCCGCGCCGGAGCTTGTCCGGCAGTGGCTCAGGGCTATCGAAAAGGCCCACGGTTATCGTGATGATTATCCCGAGACGCAGGCAGTTTTTAGCCTCGAGTCTGCTTTGCGGCGTCTAGACCGTGGACTGCTCATCAGCAACACACAGGATTCTGCCCTGCCTGCTGCGCGAAACCTTCGCCCGTTGGATAGCGCTGATTTCGCTGCAGGTCTACATGATTTCCTGAAGCCGTTGGCTGGTGCACGCGCAAGGCTCTCTGTGCTTACGGGTGGCAAGCTGGCAGACGCAATGCTCTCGCTGCAGCACGAAATTTCCGGTGCTGGTGAAAGCACGCAGGCGCTGGCTCAATGGTTTGACCAGGTCAGAATGCTGCCGGGCTTTGACGGGCTGACCCTGCCTCACATGGTCCGGCTGCTGAAGCGGCAGCTGCCGGGAAAGAGCCTCGCGCAGCAGACAGGTCGCGAAGGTATTACCTTTTCTTCGCTGGCCGCATCGTGTTACACGCGGGACACGCAATTTTTGTTCGACCTGAGCGAAGACGCGGACCGCAAGGAGGCACAGGCTGAGTACCTGTTCCCTGAACTTCAGACTGCCCCGACACGATTGACCGGCTTTGAGCAGCTGGCAAACCAGCTGGCTACTGCACTCAGCAGCGATGCGCGTCACGTCATATTGGCGCACAGCGCTCAGGACCCGGCAAGCGGCGCAGAAAAATATCCATCGCAGGCTCTTGCCGATGCACGCGAGGCAGCTGAAATGCTCGGTCGCACCGGTCTCGTGCGGCAAGACTTTCCGGCAACCCTGCTGCACGGCGATCCTGCCTTGCCACCCGTGGCTTCCGATGCTGATCGCCGCACAGCATGGTTGCTGCAGAACCCTGCGGCTGTAGCCACACCGCTTGCTACGTACACGCTGCCAGCACCAGATGCTGCCGCCCCTGCGGCGGTTGTCGAAATACGTGACTTGTTGGCTTACCTGCAGAATCCCGCACGGCAGCTGCTGCGCCGCCACCTGCCCCCCGATCTGGAGATCGCAGCATTTGGCCGCGACGAGCCAAAACTGGCAGTAGGCAACGATGCGCGCCTGAGATTCTGCGAAGAATACCTGGAACATGCGCTGCGCGACGCGAGTAACTCAGTTATCCAGGCCGCCGGGGCGTATATCAGTTTCAGACAGGAGCGCGGCGACTACGCGCCGGAGGGATTTGACCAGGCGAGCAGGCTGTTGTCAGAAAATGAAGGTGATCGCCGTCTGACGACCCTTGCGCAGAAACTGCGGGCAGATTTCAGACTGGTGGAATACATTTTCCATGCAGAAATAACTATGGCCTTTGTCGTTGAAGAAACCCCACGACTCACCCGGCTGTACTACCCCGCAGTCTGCGTCCGGGAAACGACCCTCACGGGCAGCAGCGGTATCCTGCTGCAAGATCCTGAAGGGCGCCTGTTTCGCTTGATGTCCGCAATCTACGGGGAACGCAACGCAAACCTGGTTGAGCTCCACCTGCTGCTGTGCCTCTTCGCGCTCGCAAAGATAAACCTGGTCGGAAATGCGATTGCCCTCGCTGACTTTGCTACCAACACGCGCAGCAAAGATCCGATCGGTGCAATTGAATTTACGCCGCGCACAGGTCTATCGCTGCCCGATACCCGTTCAGCGCACGCCTACCTGGAACAATTATTGAGCGCTCTCTCTGCGCAGCAGGTTGCCTGGTACGACCACTCGCTGGTGAAAGAACCCAAGCTTGCTGAATGGTCCGACCTTTCGCCGGATGAGATACTGCTGAGGTTCGCAAAGCAGCCGGAAAAAAATACAAAAGCAGAGCTGAAGCGGCTGCAACAGTATTTTGCTCTCGAAGCCGACGGTGGGACCGTCGGTTTTTTTGACGCCTTCATCCGCCCGGTGGCCATTCTTGACCGCCGGGAAAATCCCGCAAAGCCACCCGCAAGCCAGAAAGCCGCAAAAGCGGGCACGAAGAAGGCGGGTAAACGGTGAGCCGATCAGAAAGTATCACGGCGGGGCAGATAGTTGATTCGGGCTACCATGCTTTCGTCGAGGCCTCTGCAGGCTCAGGCAAAACCACACTGCTCACCTCGCTCTTTCGTGAAATCATCTCAACCGGGCGCGCCGAAATCGGGCAAATACTTTGTGTAACTTTTACCGAGAAGGCGGCCTCAGAACTGAAGGCCAAGGTCTACCGCGAACTCACAAGCCAGCCAGGGAATGAATCTTGCCGCCGCGCAGTCGCAAAATTCGCCGAAAACCAGATCGGAACAATACACAGCTTCTGTCTGCGCAGCCTTGCGCTGGCGCCGATTGCGCGCCTCGCCGAGAATACCGCTGAAGGTGACGGTGATTCGGAAATCTTTGAAGAAGCCCGTGAATGGGTCTACCGGACCTGCTGGGCAGAACTGGCCCCCGCGCAGCTCGCCAGGCTGCTGGCCGAAGTGAAATTTGGTTCAGGCGGGCAGCAAAGACAATTTGATGCAGATCTGAAACAGAAAGCGCTATGGTGCTTCGCCTCCGGTTCAGCACCTATCGTACCGCTGGCAGAAGAGAAACACGCGGTCGTCGATGCCGCATCGTTTAAGGCGTGGACGCTGTTCAGGACCGTCCAAAAAATGCGGGAGCTCGCAGCTCAGCGGAACCAGATGACCTTCTCGCGCATGATCACGGGCCTTGCCGAAGCTTTGTCCGATGAAAAGTATGCCCGGCAGATTCGTGGGCTGTTCGCATATGCGCTGATTGACGAATTTCAGGATACGGATGCGGTACAGTGGAATATTTTTCGTACGCTGTTTCTCTCAGGGCAAAGTACCGCGCGGCTGGTTGTCGTCGGTGATCCCAAGCAGGCCATTTATAAATTCCGTGGCGCGGATGTCTTCGTGTACCTGGCTGCACGTCGCGAACTGGAGCAACTTGGTGCTCTCATGGGTCAGCTGGCCACCAACTACCGCAGTAATGAAACACTGCTGGGCTTCCAGAACTGGCTGTTCAGCGGCCCAGGCCCTGTATCCGTTTGGAGCCCGGCTGAAATAGTATACCACGAACCGGTTTGCGGCCGTGCCGGAGAGACAGCTGCGCCCGGCGATACGGTAGAGATTTTTTCTGCGGCCGAATACAGCTCAGCGGCGCTGGAAGTCTTTGCCGCCGCCGCAATAGAACGCGTTGCCGAACTACGCACAGCGAATCCTGCCTGGACGTGCGCCATCATTGCCTACCGCCACCGTTCGTTACAGGTTTTTGCCGAAGCACTTCGCAGCGCCGGGATAGAATTCTCCTACTACAAGCAACAGCCCGATTTTGGCAGGACTGAGGTCGAGCACCTGAAAAGCCTGCTCTATTCGCTGACCCTGGATGCAGACGAAGGTCTTGCCATATCAGAGTCTACGCTCTTTCTCAGGAGCCGGCCTGACAGCAGTACCTGGTATTACCGGTTGCACCAGCTTGGTCGCGATGGTCGCATCGTCAGCCTGCTCACGTCGATTGCGCAGGACTCACATCTGCTGCACCGGGTGCTGGAATGCGGTGGTGACACGACTCATTATTATGCCTGGCGCACGCTTATCCAGACTCTGCTGACGGCTTGCGGCCGAGCGGTACACGATCTTGATTCATTATTGCAGTATCTTGAGAATCTTTCGGCCGGTGATGAAGATAATCCTGCAGCGGCAGATATCCTGCGCGACCATTCTGCTGTGACCCTGCTGACTGTGCAAAGTGCAAAAGGACTGGACTGGAACATTGTCGTGGTGGCCGACGGGCACAATGACAACCGCTGGGCCAATTTTGCCTTTTTCCATGATAGAAGTGGCGAAGCTGTGGTACCAGCAGACATAGAAGACTTCATCCGGCGTGGGGATTTTTTGCTCGAACCAGAGACTGAGGCCCGCATCACACAGCTCAACCTTCTTTACGTGGCGATGACCCGTGCGAAGGACCGGCTGCTGTTCCTTTCTGCTCCTAACTCGCGCAGCCAAAAGCCTGGCCCGATGGCTTTTTTCCTGGGCTCGGTCGAAGCCGGCAGTGTTCCCGCCGGCACCTCTGTGCACGAACTGGGGCCTGCCAAACCGATACGCCGTGGGGCCATTGGCCGGGCCATTCCCGAACCTGAGCCCGTCGAACACGGCAACATCCCCCTGCGTTATGGCGAGCGCACTTCATTCACCGCCCTTTCCGATGCACATTTTACCGAAACCGAATTTATCGACGACATACTACCGCGCGGGGCCGGCACAGGGCAACTGTTGCACAATTTCCTCGAGACAGCTGACCTTGCTGCACTGGGGACCAACCACGCCGACTATTCTGCCGCAACGCTTCTGAAAATTATGACTGCCGTCCGCGAGCAAATAACGGATACTGACACGTTGGTCGAGCCGATTGCGCGGCGTATTCTTAGCATTATTCACGCCACGGCAACTGCCAGGTTAACGATGCCCGATGGCCATTCGGTTCGCCTCTGCGACATACCCACCGACAACCTCTGGCGTGAAATGCCTTTCTGGAGTTCGCGGCAAATTCACCGCATCTTACAGGAAAAAAATGATTCCGTGCGGCGCATCATGCACGGCTACATGGATCTCGTCTTCACACCTGATGGAGCGAATTACTTTATACTGGACTACAAGAGCAATTCCCTCTCGGGTGTGGAGCCGGCTCTGATCGGCAGGTACGTCGATGAACACTATGGACTACAGGCACAGATTTATGCCGAGGCTCTTGATGCTTATTTGCAGATCCACTACCCGGGCACAGGCCGGCGTGTGCTCGGCTGCTATTTTGTTTTCATGCGCTATCTGGCACCCGATTCTGCTACGGGTGTACACTTCATCGACGTGAGTGCGCTGAAGACCTGAAAATCCGAAAATGACCGCCGCTGCCAAACAAATCCACCCGCTAATCGGTCTTGCCGACGACGATGCAATATGGCAGAAGATAGAAATCGACAAGACAACACGCGCGCAGGTGCTCAGGCTCATCGCCGAAGGAAATCCCGCGCTGCCTTTCAGCCGACTGTCACTTGCCGCTTCGCAATCAGGCAATGCGGTGTTCCGGAAAAAGTATATCGCGGACGAAAACTGGCTCGTACCACAGCGTTTCGAACGTATGGTAGATTTTTTTCTGAGACGAGCCAATGCAGTACAGTCCCCGCCAGCGACATCTGCTGTAACCGGGTTGCTGGCTGCGGATGCAAACTGCCTGCTTACCGGTGGACCTGGTACGGGGAAAAGTTTCCAGATCGCCACGCTGGTGAGCCAGCTCGCGGAGCAGACCACAGACCGGCCACTGCGCATCACCATTGCCGCGCCCACAGGCAAAGCCGCAGCACGATTCGCAAACCTGAAGCCGACCAAAGGAGTCCTTTTCGAATGGTCGACGATACACCGGCTTCTCGGCCTTACCGATGATTTTTCCGAACCGCGCTTTCACGCGAGACACCCGCTCGGTGTCGATCTGTTGATCATCGATGAAATTTCCATGCTTGATCTCGGGCTATTTGCGGCCCTCATCGACGCACTGCCCGATCACGCCCGGGTAGTCCTGGCGGGTGACCTGGGGCAGCTGCCTGCCGTCGACGGCATGCCGATCGACCACTGCCTCGCTTTTTTGCAGAGCTGCAGGCTAGTCACCGACGTGCACCTGACACAGGTACACCGTTTCACTGAAGCACGCGCGCTGACCTACCGGCGTATTGCAGAATCGGGCGTGGCAGCAATAGACGAAGCCAGCGAGGGAGTTTCGCTGTTGCACCTCAGGAACGCGGCAGAAGCCCGCGAAAGGCTGGAGCGCCAGGCTGTTGAGCGGTTTCATTCGAAGACTGCGGACGAATTCCGGCGGCGCCTGCATTCGGCTGCGACGCAGGCAGGGCCCGATGAAAACCTGGCCCGCGAGGTATTCGCATGGCTGAAGGAGCAGACCGTTCTTACCACGCGCCGGGAGGGAATCATGGGCAGCATAGCTCTGAACGCTCTGATCGGAGAGCGCATTGTGCAAGGCGGCCATGACCGGGCGCTCATGCCCATTATTGCCGGAACCAACAACTACCGGCTGGGCGTATTTAACGGCGACACTGGTTTCATCGCCAGCATCAGGGGACGCGAATATGCTGTCATGGAAGCAAGCGAAGGTGAAGTGATCAGTGTACCACTGGCAGAATTAAACGGCTGGCAGCCAGCCTATGCAATAACGGTACACAAAAGCCAGGGCTCTGAATACGGCGAGATATGGCTGGTATACGAGGAAGGTACGGGCTCAATGCCCGATGACTATCGCCTGCTTTACACGGCGGTCACGCGCGCGAAAAACCACGCGCACATACTGCAACTGCCCGCTACGGGCAAGAGCCCGTAGCGGAATTCAAATTACCGGGTTTTTACTCCGTCGAGAGTTACTTCGACGCCGTCTTTACCCTTCTTTGTAGTGACATTGATGCGTGTTGCATCAACACCCTTGTCCACCATGCCAAACTTTACGCTGTCTGCATATTTGGCTGCGTGATCTTCTGTCTTGCCTTTTGCCACGATGTTGACTTTGACGTCTTTCTGCGCAGCAACTACCCCAGAAATGTCAGCGACATTCTTCTTGGCGTCGTCGGTCAGTGCAGGTACTTCATCGACTTTCGGCGTGCGCTTGAGACCGTAGAGGGCCTTCAGGTCATAGGTGCCGGCAAAGACTCCGCTCGAACCTTTCTGTTTCAGACCTGCTGATTTGAGCAGCGGGGCAACCATTTCCATCGCGCGGCCTTCAGCCAGCGCGGCGAGCTTATCGTGCTCTGCCTTGGCAAGCAGGCCCTTCGCTATGCTGATCTTCGAATAGTTGGTCGAGAGAATCGCGTAAAAGCTGGCTTTGTCATATTCACTGTCGCTGAGGAAGTTACTCGCCTTGTTGCGGTAAGTGCGCGCTGAGTAAGCCTCTTTCTGTGGCAGAAAGGTTGCGAGATCCTGGCGGGCATCCATTGCGGCTAGAGCCTGGATAGCGTCGTCCACTTCACGCTTTGCCTGCGATTCTTTGATAACTCCTGCGAACGCGGGGGAGAGCGTCGCAGCTACGAACATTACTGGTATGAGTTTTTTCATGTTTGTCTCCTTAAATTAAGACGGGCAGTGCCGCTTATTTGAGCCCCGCTGCGCGTGTCTGCTGCAGCAGTTTAGAAAGTGCGCAGTAAGACTTTGCCTTGATCGCGGCAGCCCAGGCTGCTTCTGGCTCATTGTCGTTGCGGAATTCTTTCGCCTTGTCGAGAAACTCTTTCGCTTTGCCGGTCTCGGCGCTGCCGTCGTCGCCCAGTGCGTTATACGCTGCCTGTGCATCGGCAATGGCCGCATCGGCGTCAGCTTTTTCTACGCTGGAAGGATAGATATCCGGTGAATCATCCGGGATTTTTGCGCTACCGCAATAGCTGACGGCAAATACCGACGCGAGCAGCAGAGCCAATAGTGAACCTTTGCTTTGTGTCATCCAAAACTCCTGTTTATTGGTTATTATATACCTACAGACCCGATCACAGGCCTTTTGGTTCGCAAAACCGGGTAAAACTCCCAGTCCTTTACCCATCGCAGAGCATAGGAATTGTGCGTCAAGGTAAAAGCCAATTTTTTTCCGTCGTATTTGCTCCGGATTTTTTCCGGACGATTTGGCATTTTGCCGTAATGTAAGTATATGGAGCAGCAACTCAGAGAGCTTGCCTCACGGACGGGTGCCAGATTGGATCGAATCGAGCCCACGGCACCTTTGGTCGTCGCCGGTCGCGTCTACGCTCAACGCAAGAGGACACTGATCCGTTCGGCTTCCGTGGCTCCTGCTATTCTCGGCTCCCTGATTCTAGCGGGCACAATGGGCATATCATTGTCCGCGCCGGCAGGCATTAATAAAGATACCATTATCGAACAGGTGAGCCCCGGCAATGCCGAGACTGTCTGGAAACGTGAGGTAACTCCCACTGTCGGGCCCGCTTTTCACCTGACGCTCGATCTGCGTAACCGGCTTGCTGCGCACGAAGTGCAATCGCAGCGCGTCCTGTGGCAGCAGGTGCTGCCGCCTGTGGCAGCGAGCTCAGCGCCGGTCGTTTTCGGCGAAAGACAGAACCTGTATGTAACCGTAGCGACCTCGATCGGTGCGGTGTACCTGGTCGCAGCGAAGACTGGTCAAATTCTCTGGATGCAGAACCTGAGCGATAGAGTTGAAGTATCGCCGTTGCCGGTACAGGATCTTATCATCACAGTAGCCTGCGCCGACGGGCGTATCTACGGCCTCAACAGGGCAGACGGCCATATCGAATACATGATACAGACGGGCTCACGGATCGCAGCGCTCGAGCCGGTCGCTGATGGTGTCGGCGAGCATGTCTACGCAGTCGCTGACGGCAGGCGCGTCGTGGCGCTGAATGCGCGCACCGGCGACCTGCAGTGGCGCCGCGACACGTATGGCACAGTCAGCGACAGTCCGTTGGTTGCAGCCGGCACTATCATTACTCCCACAACCGAGGGCGGCGACAGCAAGCTCTGGGCATTCGATCAGGCAGGTGAGATCAAATGGATCAACACGTTCGATCGTTATACGAACCTTACCGCGGCCGAAGACTATATCGCCATGTCGCAGGGCAGTCTCGTGACTCTGATCAGGGCAACGACGGGCGAACCGGTGCACTATTGGCAGCTCGCCGAATCGCCTGCCGATATTTCACTGGCGCGCGAGGGTAACCGCATGGTTGTGCGCACCGACCAGGGCATGCTCGTTTCAGCGCTCAACTAACGGGTCACCCGATTCCGGCACCCCGCTAGATTTCTTGACGCGCTGCACTTAAAGCGTAGTCGCATCTGTGGATTCCCTTCAGGCAATTTATGTCGCCTCACTTTCATACCTCGCGGGCTCAATACCGACGGCCTATATTGCTGGCTACCTGGTCAAAGGCGTCGACATCCGTACCATCGGCTCGGGCAATGTGGGAGCTTCGAATGCGATGCGACTTCTGGGAAAAAAATGGGGCATCGGCATACTGCTGTTTGACGCGATCAAGGGATTAATCCCCGTCCTGCTGGTGCAGCATACCTTCTTCGCGGCCGATGCTGCAGTACAGAGATATGCGATGGTTTCAGCCTTAGCCGCTATGGTCGGCCATGTGTTTCCTGTGTGGTTGGGTTTCCGCGGGGGCAAAGGTGTCGCTACGGGTTTGGGCGTTATGACGGCCCTGATACCTCTCGCCGTGGCGGTTGCCCTGCCCGTCTTCATTGTTGTCGTTGCCGTCTCGCGCTACATATCGCTCGGTTCGATCATCTCTGCGCTTGTCCTGCCCGCAGCCTTTTTTATCGATCATGACCTGGCCGGCAGCGCCGAACTTTTCGGCTTCGTCTGTATCGCCTGTCTTTTTGTGATTTACAAGCATAAGTCCAATATCAAGCGTATCGTTGCTGGTGAGGAAAACCGTCTCGGTGAAAAGAAGGCGTGAACTTTGCCCCGCTGGTTAATTATGACGGCTGGTAATAATACCTTCGCCACTGTCATTCAGGTACTTTGTGTACCATAGGAGTAACTGATGAAGAAACTGATTCTGATTTCCGCGCTCGCCTCACTGTTCGTGGCTGCAATTTCTGCCGGCCCGATACGCGACGACTATTTCAAAACACGCGACGACCTCGAAAAAAGCAAAGATACCCCTGAATCGCGCAAGCAGTTCCTCGAAACCAATATCCAGCGCTCACTGCGCCGCCTGCTGGTGCGTTACTACGGCTATCCTACCCCTGAAAAAGTAAAGATCAGTGCGTCTAACTATGAGCAGTCAGAAAAAGATAAGCTTACCTACTACTTCAAATTTGAAGAATACATCGGCTTTCTGACCTTCTCGAACGATCCGGAATACTACTACGCCGTTCCGCGCGAAGAAAAAATCCTGCAGAAACAAAAAGCTGAAGGCAAGTAGTCTTCGGCGAACTGCCCCTGTCACCGGCCCCAGGCGAGCAAGCTGGCGACAGGGTTTTTCCCTCTCACCGCACTGGCTACCTGAGGGCCTGAAGACCCCGAAACCCCATGAAAGATAATCCGAAAAACCTGCCCGTGATTCTGCTGACAACCATGCCCGACAGCGTTGCTGCTGAAAAACTGTCGATGCTGCTGGTTGAACGCAAACTGGCAGCCTGCGTGAACATTATCCCCGGTGTGCGCTCGATCTATATCTGGGAAGGCAAGCTCGTGCGCGACGAAGAAGTTAAACTGCTCATCAAAACCTCCAGCGCGTGCGCTCCCGAAGCACAGAAATTGATTCGCGAGAACCATCCTTACAGTGTGCCGGAAATAACCACACTGGGTCTGAAAGGTGATGTGGCGATGCAGCCCGACTACTGGCGCTGGCTCACCGAATACCTGCAGTAGCCACGCGCTGCATCAGATTTTTATCCGGCAGACTGTGCCAGCCGCAGATTCTTTTTTTCCAGGATCTCTGTGTACCGCGCCCAGCGTTCCTGCGTCTTATCTGCGTCGCCGGGCGCTGCCTTCTCAATCACGAAAAAGCATGTCGAATGTCCCGCGGGTATCGTCGTGCGAAACATGACGTCGTAAATATCCTCACGGCCCTTTGACCGGGCGAATTCACGCGCGGCATCAATCATGCCCTGGACAAAATACCGCTGCACGCGGCAATCCATCGCACTGTACATATCCTGGTGTGGACAATAATCGATGTGAAAATTTGCGTTACCAGCCCGGGATTCGGCGGCGACCGTAACTGCCGGGGTTTCGAGCGAAGCGTACGCAATACGATTGATCACGGTCGCGTAAAAGCTGATCCATTCATCAGTCGTCGTATCGGGATCAATCTCGGTTCCGCGCAGAACCTGTTCGCCAATATCGCGGCCAATCCTGCGAAGCGCATCCAGCACCAGCTTCTGGCCCTCTGCGCCGAAGGTTTTTTCCGCTGATTTAAGCACCTCGATGAGTGCCATTGCCTGCATCGTGCCCCATTGCCACAGCGTTGCCGGGTCGAAATTTGTTTCTGCCAGTACGCGGCGTATGTTACCCAGGCCCTTTTCATAGGGCTGATTGTACTGGAATTTTGCCCAGCTTTTTTCCGGGCGTACCTGCCAATGCGGGTGTGATTTATCGCTGTGCTGCGGTCGGTCGATCATTTCCATGATGCGGGTAGGTCAATACCCACCCGTATCATGGAAAGAAATTAATGACGCGCAGCAGTTGGTGCATGATCTCAGGCGTGCAGCGGGTCGAATAGTGGCTGGCGTCTGACCAGTACTTGCACTGGTAGTCATTCTGGCTAGCGTAGTGGAAGCGAACACTGCCGCCGGGCAATTCTTTCGCATAACGTTCAATCGCGGGCGCATAGGGTGTTTTATCAAGTACGGCCTTGAGCTCGTCATGCACGAAAGGTTTGTATAGCAGCAGCGGCACTTTTTTTTCTTTCGCCATTGCCACAATGCGGCGCAGCGACTCGTCCATAAGCGGGTCTACCGCGAAAATCTTATAGTTGTTACCGTACATCGTGAGAAACTGCCCGATGCGCTCTTCGCGCAATTTGCCGGTGAGATCACTGTCGAGGTAATCTTTGTAGCTGCGCGCGTACTTTTCGATCAATGAATATTCGGGGTGCTCATCCTGTGCCTTGCCGCGGTAATCGTAGACCAGTAGCTCGGGACGTGGCTTGATCGCATAACCCGCAAAAAGCAGACGGGCACGCGCTTCGTCGGCTACCGATTTTTTTCCATATTTTTCGAGCAGGCGGTAGTACTCGTAGTCGTACTCGTCTGCAAATATGAACTCTGACTTGCCGTGGTTGTTCTTGTGTTCGAGCTCAAGCAGTTCGGGGCCAAGCTCGAGTACGATCGCGTCGGGGATCAGGTTCTTGCGCCAGAGATGGTCCAGCGCGTGGTAGTAGGCAACCATCTGTGCTCCCACCTGCGCATAGACAAGGAACTGCGTCTGCTGGATCTGCTCTTTTTGTTGCGCGTTCAGGTATTCCGAAATCTGGTTTTCCTGCTTGAGAAGATTAAAACGCTCAGAACGTGAGCTGCCAAAGACCGCGACCGTGCGCACACCTGGCTTGCGCGCGGCAAAGCTCGCCTCTTTGTCCAGCCGTATGCGCGCGGTTTCGGTCAGCCGTATGCCGCTGCCTTCGGTAACTCCATCGCGGCTGCGGCACAGCAGCGCTTTGTCGGCAATAAACAGCAGCGCGAGCAGCAGCAGGGGGTAGTATAGCCAGTAGCGCTTATTTTTCACAGAAGAATCAGAACTGGACATAGATGAAGGCCTCGTTAGGGATCTGGATACGGACGATGATGGCATAGACCGCGAGCAACACAAGGGGAAGCACATAGGCAACTCGCGGCAGAGCAAAGGCAAGTACCGAATCGCGGCGCAGCTCGGCATATTGCACCAGCCATGCAAGAATGACCAGGGCAAAGATGAGCGCGACATTGAGCGTTGCAGGTTGAACAACTGCCAGCTGCCGCAGCAACGTCAGCGCTGACGCGAAGTCCGTTGCGCGAAAGAACACCAGCGAAAAGGCCCAGCCGCCCACAACCCAGAGGTTACGCAGCAGCCAGGTTGCCTGGTTTGCCGGTTCTTTCGCAAGGCCCGCGAGCTTTTCGCCGGCAAGGTAAATACCGTGCAGTGCACCCCAGAGCAGGAAGTTGAGCGTCTCACCGTGCCAGAGGCCCGAAAGCACCATCGCCAGCATCAGGTTAAAATACTGCCGCGCCGGCGCCACACGGTTACCACCCAGTGGAATATAGATATAGTCGCGGATGAATTTTGACAGGGTAATGTGCCAGCGGTTCCAGAATTCGGAGAAACTCGCGGCAAAATACGGGCTGCGGAAATTCACCGGCATGTCATAGCCAAACAATTTTGAAATCCCGCGCGCGATGTCGATAAAGCCTGAAAAATCACAATATAGCTGAACCGTGTAACCCAAAATCGCCGCGACAGTATCTACCGCACCGTAGTCTGCCGGTGATTTGAATACAGGGTTGATGAGGTAGCCGATAACATCTGCGATCAATAACTTCTTGAACAACCCCAGGCCGATCAGGTAGAGACCCCGGCTTTGCATGTCGCGCGACTCGGTTTCATTACCGATCGCCGCGTACAGATCACCGGAGCGGAGTATCGGCCCGGAAATCAGGTGGGGGAAGAAAAGCATGAACAGTGTATAGCGCAGGGGTTCGACCCTGGCAACCTGCCCGCGGTAGCAGTCGACCTGGAATGCAATAAACTGGAATGTGTAGAAGCTGATCGCCAGCGGCATGATGACCCTGAACGACGACTCGGCTGCCGCGCCGGGCAATAGCAGGGCAAAGAGGGAGTTAAAGTACTTGAAGAATACGAGATGCAGCAGGTTGAGGCTCACGCCCATTGTCACAAGGCTGCGGCTGCGGTTCTTGGCGAGCGCCGAGGCAATCACAAAATTGACGCCGATAACCGCGAGAAAGTGAGCAAGAAATGCCGGGCTATAGGCACCGTAATAGAACAGCGAAACCAGCGTAAGGAAACCAGCGCGCAGACGCCGCGGCAGATTCCAGTAAATGACAAAACTCAGAATGACAAACCCAAGAAAGGCGAGCGAAAGAAAATTCATGGCGGCGCTGCCAGCCTACGAACGAATGCAGTAGAAGCAAGTATTATTGCTGGTGTGCCGCCACGGCTGGAATGTAAGCCATGTCCTCGTGCATGATGTGCCCGGTCAGCCAACGTTCGAGGAACTTGCTAAGCGTTGCGGCACTGAGAGTACCGGCACTGAGTTCTGCCGCATAACGCGAGAGTTCTTCGCGCATCTTTTCATGCATCTGACGGTGAACGGCAAGGCCATCGTAGTGGGCCTTCTCCATGACGGACTCTTCGTAGCTGAAATGGCTTGCGACATAGTCGTTGAGCTCCCGGATAATGTCAGACAGGACTTCCTGGCTGCGCCCGCCAGCCACTGCGCGAGTCAGGCGATTGGCGAGTTCAAAAAGATATGCATGCTGCGAATCGATTTTGGGAATTCCCGTACTGTATTCAACGGTCCATTCGAGAGGGATCATGTGCGAAGACCATCCTGCAGGTTTTTCAGGGCGTCAAGCCGGGCAGCAATTGCAGGAAGACGGAATCCCGTCGGAAAAAAATTCCACTTGCGGCACGGTGGCTCTTATTCTCCTCTGCCCCATGAAATTCATTCCCGCGGCAATCCTGCTTCTTTTATCTGGCTTCTGCTCGCTGCACGCATGCCCCATCGCCAGGGCGAAGAATCTGAAAGAAATAAGACTCAGCGATGGTACAGTGAAGCTGGGCACCCTGCAGGTCAGCGCCAAAAACCAGGACCCCGTCGTGGCGTTCTACCGCGAAGGCAAGATAGTCTTCTGCTCTGCTGACTACGACACCTCACCGGTCGACGCACGCGCGGTCGCGGCAACCGCCGACAAAGATCACCTGTACGTGGCTTTCTCCAGCGATGGCGGTGCAAAGCACCCCAAAACCTTTACACGCTTTACTGCTAGCGGCTGGCAAGATTCGTACGGTGCCGGGGGTGGAGCAAAAGTGCTGGTCATACTCAAGATCCGCAAGGCCGATGGCGTCGCTGTCGCCGGCACCTATGTCGCAGCAAAAAAACAGGACGGCAAAACGAACTCGGTTGCGTTGAAGAAACTGGAGTACACCAACAACTCGGTGAAACTCACTGCGGACTCCTGGTATTCCCCGCTCAAAACCGACAAGTCAGGCTACGAATGCTCAGGCCCTTCACCCTTCGCCTATACCCTGCAGCTCTCTGCCGACCTGGGTACTGCCATGTCGACCGCTGCACCACAGTGCAAGTGAAACGTTTTCTCGCCGGTTCGTCTACGCCTCATTAAGATACGACTGATGCATAAGTTCCGTCTCATCAGCTTTAAGCTCTGTCCTTTTGTTCAGCGGTCGGTTATAGTCCTGAAGGAGAAGAAGATCCCCTTTGAGATCGAGTACATCGACCTGGCGAATAAACCCGATTGGTTCCTGAAAATTTCACCCACGGGCAAAGTACCAGTAATCGAAGTCGAAGGCAGGGTCTTGTTTGAGTCCGCAGTCATCATGGAATACCTCGACGAGGTAAACCCGCCGTCGCTGCATCCGACAGATGCGTTCGAGAAGGCGCAGGATCGCGCGTGGATTGAATTTTCGTCGAACCTGCTGGTTCTGCAGTACCAGCTTTCGCATACCAAATCGGCCGAGGACTATGCGGCCAGATTAACCTCGCTGCGCGCGGGGCTCACCCGCTTTGCCGGCGAATTCCGTGGCCCATACTGGCACGGAGAAAACTTCAGCCTGGTCGACGCCGCGATTGCGCCGCTCTTCACCCGCATCGGCTACACAGAGGACAGCCTGCCGGAAAAAGTACTCTCAGGCATGCCGCGAATGACTGACTACATGCAGACGTTGCAGCGGCGCGAATCGATCTTGCACTCAGTGCTGCCTGAAGTCCCCGAAGCTTATCGCGCCAGCCTGCGCGCAGCGGGTGGCGTTATCGCGCAGTGGCTTTGACGAATACCAGACCTTTTATTATTTTTTTATTGACGGAACTATACTTTTGGCGGATGCAGCAGCATGAAATGGCTGTCTCGCTCTCTTTTTCTGATAACTCTTGCCACGAACCTGGCGGCAGTGCCACTCGAGCGCGAAACGGCTCAGCTTGCAGAAAAACTTTCTGCGCAATACCGCAAAGACCAGGACAGCAGCATTCGCCGTAACCTCGCGGTGCTGGCGCTGGAATACGATAGCGCCGACACCGGCGCCAGGCAGACAGCAGAAACCGCGCGCGAACTGTTGAATGCTGCATTCTCGCGCTCGAATGTGTTTGCACTCGTTGAGCGCGAAAACCTCGGTTCAGTGTTGAAAGAAGTTGAGCTCCGCCAATCGGGTCTTACCGCTGGCAGCTCTGCCGACACACAGCTTCTGAGCGCTGATGCACTGCTGACGGGCAGAATAACCCGAAACAGCGAAGGATACCAGCTCGCCGCACGCTTAACCGATGCAGCGACCGGCAAGCAGTACGCGGCCGTATTGCAGGCCAGCTCGCAGGAATCAGAAGCGGCGACTCATCGCCGGCTCGACCGCGAATTCGCATTCACCGACGGTATCGGCCTCTCGCTCTTTTCCATGACAACACTCTCGGGCAATGCGGCGACAGCCTTTCCCATACCGGGCGAACGCGAAACAGGAATTTCAACTCTGCCGGGCATAGAGCTGCGCTACCGCTTTTCTCCTTACATAATGGCCGGTGCCGGCTTCGGCCGCGTCTACGGCCAGGCACAGTACCTGGCCACGGTCACCTCGACGGCAACGGGTAACGGCTCCCAGGCGCAGACTGACCCCATGCGTATCGTGGCACAGGGCTTTAGCGTGCCGCTGAACCTCTACCTGACACTGCCACTCGCGCGCCGCTGGCAGGCATTTCTCATGCCGGGCATCGATTTCCACAGCGTGGCGTTCCACGGCTATTTTCTGCCGAGCAAGGGTAATGGCTTCGGCGCGAACGAAGTGGGCCCGTTTCTGACGCACGAGTTCTTTGCGCTGCGGCTGATGGCCGGGCTGGAGTTCTTCGTGACACCACGCATGGCGCTCAGCCTGCGCGCCGGCTACACCTCTGCGGCGTTCGACCTGGCCACAACGCCGCTCCGGCACCTAAACCTGCCCGACCCCATAGCGATCAACCTCGGCGGCTTTACCTGGTCGCCTGCGCTGACGGTCTACTTTTAGCCAGCGCAGCGCTGCGGGCTTTCAGGTCGGGTGCACCCGGTGTCGATAATCGGGTATGTACCCTAACACCCGTACTGCCCGCCTGGCCGCACTGGTGGCGTTCTCTGCCCTCGTGCTATCGGCGTGTACACCGAATGGCAGGGCAAAATCGTCTTTTTACCGCCCCAAATCAGCCCCAGGTTTGACGGGGTTCGATGGCCGCGACGGCATCACGGTCCGGGTAAAACTCTATGCCGGCGAAGCAATTACCGTTAAAGCCGAGGACTATACCTTCACAACCGGCAGGACAAGCCGCCGTGGCAGCGGCAGCTTTACCTTCACCGAAGAAGGCCTGTTTAGCCCAAAAAACTCCTTCGTTCTGAACGCGCGCCGCTATTCGGGCGCTCTCGAGGCGAAACGTGTCGGCGGTGAATGGCTTTATGTAAACCACGTGCCGATCGACGAATACCTGACATCGGTCGTCAGCCATGAGATGAGCCCAACGTGGCACCGCGAGGCACTGAAAGCGCAGGCCGTGGTGGCGCGCACCTACCTCTTGACGAAAATGAAAGAGCGCGCCGACAAACCGTACGATGTCGATACCACGACAAACTACCAGGTGTATGGTGGTATAAAGAAGAACGATGGCAACGCGCGTGCGGCGGTCGCCGAAACACACAATGAAGTACTGCTCCATGACGGCCGTCTCGCACAGACTTTCTTCCATTCATCCTGCGGAGGTACCCTCGCTTCGGCGCAGGAAGTCTGGGGCAAGGCTCTGCCCTATCTCGGTGTGCAGAATTCACCGTATTGCTCGACTGCCCCTGTCTATAAGTGGCAGATAAAAATTCCTTTCAGCGAAATCGGGCGCCGCCTTGCACTGCGCGGCGTTAAGAGCGTCAGCGTCGCTGAGCGCAGCAGTTCAAAACGCGTCCGCACGCTGAAAATCGCGACTGCTTCGGGTACCAAATCGGTGCGCGCAGATAAGTTTCGCGTCGCACTCGGCGCGATCAAGGTGAAGTCCACATTTTTCGGTGTCGCGCGCAAGGGCGATGGCATCATCCTGACCGGGCGCGGTTTCGGACACGGTGTCGGCATGTGCCAGTGGGGAGCAAAGGCGCAGGCAGACGAGCGCGGTATGGGCTACCGGCGCATTCTCGATCATTATTTTCCCGGGACATCCCTGCGCACAGTAAACGGTCAGAACGTCTGACAGCAAGGGCTCATTCAAATGGCACGCACGAAAACAAAAAAAAAGCAGACCCGCAAAAAACCACCCAGCATGAACGCGGGGCGCACAGTACCAGCGGCAGCAACGGAATCTCCCGCGCAACCGACAACCTACGTGTCGCCGGTACTGCAGTCACGTTTGCCGGCGATCAGCTGGTACGAATTCGTCTCCACGGGTTTTTTCTCCGGCTACCTGCCAAAAGCTCCAGGCACCTGGGGTTCGCTGCTCGCAGTATTGATCTTCGCCATTACGGCAAAACTCTTGCCCAATGACGGTCTTTGGCACATCGGATCTCTCGCGGTTTCGTGGTGGGCGCTGCTACTGGGGATAGCAACGACAGCGGCAGGCATCTATGCCTCAGGTATTCTGGCGCAGGAATGGCGCGAGGATGACCCGGGTGAAGTGGTAATTGATGAATTTGCCGGCATCTTTTTCGCCGTATCGCTGGTGACTCCTGATTGGGTGGGTCTTGCCGCCGCTTTCGCCTTCTTTCGCCTGTTTGATGTCTGGAAGCCCGGCCCTATCCATTCGCTGCAGGATATGCCGGGAGGTTATGGCATCGTGCTCGACGACGTACTCGCAGGACTCGCCGCCGCACCTTGCGCCCTCGCGGTGCAGTTTCTGGTGCAAAAATTCCTCTGAAGCAGAATTATGCCCGCCAATAACCTGCAGCTGCTCTATAACCGCCTCGAGCGCTCTTTCGCTGCTGCAGAAGAAACTTTTCTGCACGCGGAAAAACAGCGCCATCAGCTGAAGACAGACTATGCGACTCTGCTCGCCGCAGTGCAGGCCGGCAAGGCCGACATGGCCCGTTACCCGCAGGCGCAGCTCACAAAACGCCTGCGCCTCATCGAGACCCTGCTCAAGGACCTTCAGCTGCGCCAGGCGGGCGAACAGCGCAGCTTTAGCGCACTGGGGTTCATGCTTTCCCGCCTGCGGCTGCGCCTTGCATCGGAAATACTCGAACCCAGGTTATACGGCAAGATACGGGCGGCGCTTGCTGAAGAAGAAAATCTCGCTGAGCTGCAGGTAAAATATCCTGACGCTGACGCCGTGCTCACCCGGCCTTTGCCCCCACCACAGCCAAAGAAGAGCAAAAGTATCCGCTTGCTGCTCGTCGGGGTAAACAGCCTGTACTATGCCATACCGGTAACGAAGATTTCGAAAAAGACCACACCGGGTCCGGTGGAAGAAAAGCTGCTCTCGACGGGTTTTGCAATACTGCACCTGCCCGGTAACCGGGCGAAATCCCACGAAATGCCAATGGCGATCGCATTTACCGATTTTGGCGGGCGCAGGCGCCTGCTCTACTGCGACGAATACTTCACCCCAGTCGAAGTACCGCAAAAGGTGCTGCGGCGCATGGTCGTCTGGGCCCCACCCACCGACCGCCTCGGCGCCGATTTCAGGCCGCAGGTGAAACTCTATGGACGGCGCTTTTTTGTATACGGCGCACGTTTGAGTTACACTGTTCGCCCCGGTGAGCGAAAGCACCCTGCTGAACGTTGACACTCTGCATCGCCTGATGCGGATCTTTATCGAACACAAGGCCGATATCCTTCCGGTTGTGGAGCGTGGACGTATTGTCGGCCAGCTCGACCGCATGTCGATTATGGAAGCCTTGAGTGAAATCAGGCCTGAGGGCTGCCTGCTCGCGCTTAAGGCAGCAGAAAATACCGAAGACCTGCTGCGCCGTCTCGACAGCTCAGAAGCCGGTGGCCTGCCGACGGTAAACAGGGCATTTGAATTTAACGCCCTCTGGGGTCGCGCAGAAATTCTGCAGGCGCAGGGTAAGATTCCACAGGTAAAAATCTGGCAGCCCGAAACTGCTGCAGCGCCAAATACTGAAACAGCGACGAAAATGGAACCGCCGTCGGCCGGTTTTGCTGCGGTCAGGCAGGAACCACTGGCGAACGTATCGAACATGGCAGAGCTTGCTGCACGCGCTGCAGTCATCGAACAGCCCGTGCAAGGCGATCAAAGTGCTGCTCCTGAACCCACTGCGAAAGGTGGCACGATCACGATCGTCCGCGAAACACCGGTGGTTGCTGCCCGCGCCCTACAGCGTACTGCCACTGAAGAGGCTGCAGCAGAACCTGCGAACCTGCGTGCCCCCGCAGAAAAATTTCACCGT
Organism: Spirochaetota bacterium; assembly: GCA_049323535.1. Taxonomy (GTDB): domain Bacteria; phylum Spirochaetota; class Leptospiria; order Turneriellales; family Turneriellaceae; genus Turneriella. Next base: position 39,947 of record JBMOPL010000013.1, read on the forward strand.
GAACTCGAGCGCGGCCGGCTCGCCATCAATACGCTCGCTGCGCTCGAGCTGCCGCTGATGGCCTGCGACGGTACTGGCTCAGAACTTTTCCATAACCGTGCGTTTGGTGACCTGCGCCGACGGTTTGCAAGCTCACTTGACAGCGGCGAACTGGTGAAGAAAGCAAAGGACGCCATCGCCGACAGTGCCCTAAAAGGTGATCTCGACATCGACCGCCCGGTCAAACTGCGCGCGAATATGCAGGGCCATGCCATTTTCTGCAAGGCAATCCGTGATTTTGATAATCCATCGGCACGCGCGCAGGGTTACATCTTCTGGCTGGAGCCCGTGACCGCGCCCAGGAGCGTTACTGCTGACTGGAGCGCCAGCAGCGAAGAAGGCAATGGTTATGCTGGCCGCACCCTGCCCGAAATTCTTGAGGCCGAAGAGAGCCGCGCCATGGCATGGGCGATGCGCGAGGCTAACGGCAACCAGTCCGATGCAGCACTGCTGCTGGGTATACCAAGGCAGACATTCAATTACCGTTTTCGGAAACTGGCTCGCCTGCAGGCTGCGCGGGGTGGCAAGAAAAGTGCGGAACAGCAGCACACCGGGAAAACACAGTGAGCCAAGCCGAAGAAAAAAAATATTTCCCCCTGAAAAAACGCATATCGCATGTTTTTGAATTTGCGTTCCTGATGCTGCTTTTTGGCATCATCAACATCTTTCCGTTTTCTATGCTGCACGGGGTGGCAAAATTTTTCCGGACTGTGCTTTCGCCGCTGCTGGGCTCTGCGCGCAGGCGTATTCGTTCACAGGTCAGCGAGATTCTGAAAATCACTGACGATGCGGAGCTCAATCGTTTTGTAAACAACAACCTCGACCACACGATCCGCAGTTTTTTTGAGCTGATGCAATCGTGGAAGATGCGTAAAAAATCCTTCTTAAAGAAGTACGTTTCGTTCGCAGAAGAGGCTGTCGCAATCGCGGAAGACCGGTCACAGGGGGTCGTCTTTGCTGAAGGCCACTTTGGCAACTGGGAAATCCCGATTCCGATGTATGCTTCGATCGGCTTTAAGGTTTTCTACGCCGCGCAGAAACTTTCGAACCCCTACGTCGACTGGGTGGTGAGAAAGATACGCGAAGGTTATGGCGGCGGTGGCGCCATTTACCTCAAGGAATCCGAAAAATATATTCCGCTGCTGAGACGCAGGGAACCGATCGGCCTTGTAGCCGATCAGGATGCGGGTAACGAAGGCATCTTTGTGGATTTTATGGGCAAGAAAGCTTCGACGCATGCCGGCCCTGCGGTGCTTGCATACCTGGGTAAAGCCCGGCTTGCGATCGGCTTCTGCATCTACCAGGGCAAGGGGCGCTATGTTTTTTACGCCCGCACGCTTTATCGTTTCGGCGGTAAGTCTGATTTTACCTCTTCACGCGACGCCGCGGAGAGACTGACGCAGTTGTGGGTCAGCGAAATGGAGAAAGAAATCCGCAAATACCCGGAACAGTACTTCTGGGTACACCGGCGCTGGAAAACCCGGCCGCCCGAAGAGAGGCAGTAGATGCTGCGCTACCTGTTTGGCCGACTCTGGAAGAACCCGCTCTCGCGTTACGGCATGCTGGCAGCCGTACTGCTCATCAGTTTTGCGCTGATTTTTTCCGCACGCAACCAGCTGGCCACATTCTTTTCGCGTCTTTTTACTTCACCCGACTGGTCCGACGTTGCACGCCATGCATCGCGACCGTATGCCTTTGAGGAGAACGAGAAGAAGGCGCAGTCACTCACCGCAGACGCCTGGAATGAACTCTACGAACTGGCCCGGGAAAAGAACAGGGGCCAGCAGCACAAAGACAGTGCCCTTTCCGGTATGGTTGCCAGGCGCCCCTACTCGGCATTCGTGCGCCGCCACGCTGAAGAAGAAATCTTTACCCTGCTGAATGCGCTGGCCAAAGATTGTGGCTCGCTGCTTATCGCAACAGGGGTAAGCGATTCATCCAGCGCGCTGGGTGAAGTTGCTGAAGCGAACACCGCAGCTGGTCGCGCACGACAGGGAATGCGCGACACGATCAGAGATTTGTTGAAGATTTACACAACCAGGATCGAAGCAGCGCTGCAAAAAAAACCTGACTATATTCCGGCAATCGAACTGGCAGAAGAGATTTTCCGGGGCACATGCTCAATGCGGGACATCGCGGCGCTGTACGCCCGGGCAGCCGACTACCGCGAATACTATCTGCAAAAGCAGCTGTATGACCAGGACAGCGGTAAACTCTACAACCGAAATCCCGAAGAGTTTCATGCACGGGCACAGGAAGCCTATACCCGTGATGCCTACTACCGCGACCTTCTGGCGCGGCATTTCGACGCTACGCGGCACCGCATTCCGCACCACCCCGCGCAACTCAAGAACCTGCGTGATGCCCATGGCCGCCTCAGAACGCAGGCGACCACCCGGGCATTGGTGCGCGGCCTTTTGGCCGAAGCGCGCCATGGTACCCAGGAAATTGCGCGCAAATGCCACTATGAACTTTTTGCCCTTGATTATCCGGGCATCACGGACGACATGGATTACCTCTTCGCACTGGCTGAAACCGCGCTGCGCGGTGGAGAGAACATGCGGGCGCAGAATATTCTCACCAACGCGCTGAAGTCGAAACAGCTGAAAGATGCCGCTCAGCGCCGTGAGTTTGAGCGCCTGGCATTTGGCCTGGAGCTGCGCCTGCATGAAAGCGAAAATTTATCTAGATTTTAATTCCACGCATCCGCCCGATAATGGAATTCTCGTCGAGGCACGCGCATTTTATTTAGACCATTTTGCCAATTCTTCGGGACTTTCGCTCGAATCGCAGCTGGTCAACAAGCGTATTGAAGCGGCACGCGAAGATATTGCAGCACTCTTTGGTATCCAGGCAAAACAGGTTATTTTCACATCATGTGCAACCGAATCGAATAACCTGCTGATCCGCGAAATACACCGCCGCCGTAGCGGCGCCGGGTTCAAGGCAATCAGCTCTCCTTTCGAGCATCCTTCGGTTTCAGAAGTATTGCGCACGCTCAACGGGGCAGAAGTCGAGATGCTCAGCGCCACACGCGACGGGGAGCTCGACAGCAGCCGGTTGTCGGCAACCGAATGGCAGGCAGACCTGATTGCAGCGATGGCGGTACAGAATGAAAGCGGGATTATCCTTCCGGTTGAGCAACTGTTGCAGCACAGGCAGCCTGCAACCGCTTTTCTCTGCGACGGTGCACAGCTTTTGCCCAAGCTCTGCCCTGATGGCCCGAATACATTGAAACCCGATTTTATACGCAGACTCACCGCACACGGCTGTTTCGTCACAGCGACGGGCCACAAGCTGGGCGGTGGTTTTGGCTGTGGGCTATTGCTCACTCCGGAAAAGCATTCGCTAAATGCAGAACATCCGCTGCTGGCAGGAGGCAACCAGGAAATGAGCCTGCGCGCAGGCAGTCACAATATTGAAGCAATCATTGCGCTAAGTCTGGCACTCAGAAAGAAGGTAGAGGCAAATAACTATACCCTCTGGCGGCAACAAACGGCAAACTTTGAAAAGTTGCTTACTGAAAAATTATCTTTCATTGCCGGGTTTGAAATCATCGGCAGCCAGGCCAAGCGTGCCCCGGGAACCACACTTTTACTACTGCCCGAAGTGCCGATTGATTTTCTCGTTATGGCCCTTGATAAAGAAGGAATCACGGTCTCAACAGGGACTTCCTGCAAGTCCCGCTCACGCACTCCTTCTCATGCACTTCTGGCCATGGGCTACAACGAAGTTGAGGCGCTGAGCCTCATACGCTTATCGTACGACCAGAATATTGGCGAACAGCAGATGCGAACGGCCACAGAAGCGATCGCCCGCGCCGCGGGCGCCCTGTTGTAAAAACCTGCGCTATTTCACCGAGCGCGCAAGTTTTGTCGAAAGATATTTCTGTATTTCGGGATCGTTATCCTGCGTGAGCTGCCAAAACGAAAACCCCGCCAGCCGGCTTTTCTGCAGTAACGACATCTTCTCGGCAAAGGCAATGCGGTCCATATAAAAAGCCACGCGCGTGCAGCCTCCAGACCGATACCAGAGTGAAGGGTCTTCATACACCTTATCTTCGTGGATGTCGCGGAAACGCGTCAGGTTACGCCAGGTGCCGGAACCTTCGGTTGTGTCGAGAATCTTGCTGATATTTGTCGGCTGTATGTTCCTGTGTTCGCCAGACTTGATACGAACCACGTCGCTGTAATAGACTGCCTTTATGGGAGCGCGACAATTGAGACCCCAGTCATAGCCGTAAGTGGGTATTGCCATGTAGAGTTTTTCTGCCGGGATCTTGTCGCCAGCATACTCGATGATTTCTTCAAGCCAGGTACCTGGAGCTTGCGGGCCTGGTCCCGGGTTGCGATACTTACGCGGGTGCAACTCGTAAGCCATGATCTTCACCATGTCTGCGTGCTTGCCCAGAAATTTGTAGTCGTGTGTCAGCGGGCCACGCCAGTTCTCACGAAAATCGAGAGTGATCGGTTGTTTGAGCCCCGCACAGGTCTTCAGCTTCAGCGGGCGGCGGGCAGCCTTTTTCTTTGAATTCCGTGTTGCATACTTCAGGCTGGTTCTCACCGCAGATCGTGCCGCCGCGTCAACGATTGAGCTCTTGATCGCAGGCGGAGTTTCTTCTTCGTCGTCTTCTTCATCTTCGGCAAGACCGCTGCCGACCGGCGTTTTCGGATGTACCGCAACAGAAAGTAGTTTTTTACGCGCGTGCAGCTCACCGGCAAGCTTCTCAATGAACTCCTCAAATTTCTCTTTCTTGTTGCAGCTCATGCCCTCATAGTCAATATCAATGCCATCGTAGCCATAGGTTTCGACCTCTTTGACGATGAGCTCAATGTGCCGGTCGCGTATATCGTCGCGACCGTTCATTCCAATCACTTCATTGATTTTTTCTCCTGGGTTCTCCCAGCGAAAAATCGTCGGTATAATCCGGATACCCGGGTTCTTGGCCCGCAGCGCAGCTACGCGCTCCAGCTTCTGCGTATGCCCCCAGGCAGAAGAAATTTCCGGAGGGTTATTGTGCCTGCCCTTAAGCGAATAGATAAACGGATGCAGCTCGTCGTAGAGCTCGGCATACTGCAGCATTACTTTGAAATCCGACGACCAGGTTGAAGCTTTGAAAGAAGGCACCGACTGTGCACGTGGGCTGCCCGCAGCGGCCTTGTCGATGTGTACCTGTGGCGCCTGTTTCATGAGCCGCAGCCCCACCGGTATAGCGACCAGCAAAGCAACACCACCGATCGCGGCCGCCAGCAGCAGTTTCCCGCGACCGGTGGATGCGATTTCCACATTTTCTTCAGGGGCCGGCGCCGGTTCTGCCGGGGGGGTAACCTGCTCTTCCTGCAGGGCTTTCTTCTTTTTCATTGTGCACTCATTATCGGCTGTCCGCCAACGGGGCAGAATGCAATATAAACATGATGCGTCATTCCTGATTCGATATTCGCCCTGCCGCCGGTGACCGTGCCCGGTGGATACAGGCAAAGGTTATCCTGATTGTCAGCGTGTGTTGAAGCACAACTTACGTGCCATGCCCGCGCCCCGCGCCAGCGTCCTGTCTATCGGTCTTCTGGTCCTTTTGGCCTGCAGCAGCGCTGGCAGGCGTGAAGAGGCTTCGACTCTCGATGCATTGCTTTTGCGAGCTGAAGAACTGCGGCAGGCAGGCAATACCGATAGCGCTGCCTACGAGCGGCTGCAGCTTGGCCTCGAAACACTCCGCAGCCGGGATACAAAGCTCTGCACTGACTCTGCCCAGCGCGAAAAAGTCGCAGCCGCGCTCGCGCAGTATCCGACACTGCAGTGTGAAGTGCGCATCACCGAGCCGCGGGAAAGATTCTTTACCGCCACGGGTTTTGCCTCGCCGCTGCGGCTTGTTGCCGAATGCCCCGCGAATGCACCGTTTGCGTTTGAAGCTGACAGCAAATCCCTCGCACTGAGCGGCGACGCGATGCGTTTTACGAAGGGATACCTCAACGCCCGCATCCGCGTGTCTTCGGCCAGCCCTGATGCAGCCAAAAACGTTATACAACTCACCGCGCGCTACTATGCGCAGGCCCTGATCGAACGTCTCGCAGAAACCTGTTCGCTCACGCCGGCGCCGGGCATCAGCGTTTTTCCGCAGGAATACCGCATCCAGGCAGTGCCGGTGGTAGCTGCCAGTGCCTACGATGCCTACCGCCAGAACTTCCGCAGGGCCGAATGGGAGAGCGCCGCAGAAGAAGGAGAGACGCGCAGCGAAGCCGCGCTTTCGGCCAACGGACAGTTCACCCTCGGTGGAAGGCATCGTGGTCGTCGCTTTGACCTGCTCTATGGACACCCCAATGGCGAACTACCTGATGGTATCGGCACCTCCTTCACTACAGTTCGCGTCGACGGGACAGATTTTCGATTTGAGCAACAGAAGCTGAAACGCTCCAGGCGCAGCGATGGAGCACTGCTGGCAGAAACAAACCTGCCGGGCACAGGCATTACGATCACGCAGATCATCCAGCCCCAGAATTCGGGCGAACGCGTGCGTATCCGCATTGCTTACCAGATTCGCAATACCGGCAAGAGACAACACAAGGTAGGCATACGCCTGCTGCTCGATACCTGGGCGGGCAAAAACGACGGAGTTCCTTTTTTGCTGCCGGCTGGCGGCATTGAACAACTGGTTCGTACCGAACGCGATCTTTCCCCTGCGGAATCATTACTCTGGCATACATTCGACCTCGCAGAAGAAAGTAGCGCGGAAGCACAACCGGCCCTCGAGGGATTTCTCACGGGCAAAGATCTCACTCCCCCTGACCGGCTGGCGATCGTCAACTGGCCGAATGCGGTGAACACTGTCTGGGATTATGCCACGCATGAAGAACGCCGCATCACGGGAGACTCGGCTGCTGCCTATTGGTGGCACCCGGCTGCGATCCTGCCGGGGCAAACGCAACTTATTGCCACTGAAGTCGGTGCGCATCTTCGCCCCAGGCAACCGGCAGTTTTTATCACTAATGCAGCCTCAGGCGATGTGCTTATCTACCTCTGGCACCGCAACCAGGGTACCGCGGCCGAACGCGTGGGCTACGAGCTCAGCGCAGAGAAAGGCAATTTTGTTTTCAAGACAGAACTCGGTGAGGTGAATATCGAGCCGGGTGCCGTTTATGCGAAGGCCAGCCCGGCACAGATACTTGCCGAGGGCGAAAGCACGATCATCATTAAAGAAACGGTCAATGGCAGCGTACGCGAGTACCGCTTTCCGGTGCAGAACCTGAAGCGCTGGAAACAACTCGCATCTTCGGTGGTTGCCGAACCAGGAACCGGGTTACCCGTCAGCTATTTCGATGAACGCGAGCTCGAACTGCATGCGCGTCTCAGGGACTCTGCAGGCAGTTTAATCGGCAAGACACAACTGGTGCGCAAAAAAATTGATGGCGGGTTTGAGTATTCCGGCACACTCAACCTGCCCGCCGGTATGGCGCACGGCCGCTACAGCGTAGAGGTAGTGCGGTGAAAAATCACCATACCTTCATAAGCCTGCTCGGCATGGCGCTGCTGTCCGCCCCAGGCGTTTCGTCTGAAGAAGTACTCAGCAATCGCCCGGTAATTATCGCGCCCCCGCGCATTGAAATTTCTCCTGCGTCAGAACGTTCCGGCAATCCCCCGGTCACACAACCGTCGTCGCTGCGCCTGGCCTTCGGGCGCGGCTCCATGCGCCTGACCAGCCAGACACGCAACGCCTTGCGCGGACTGCGTGGCGCAAAAGGTGTGCTGCGGATTACAGGTTATGGCGACGCTGCACGCCCGGATGAGAAGCTGGCGAACCTGCGGGCCCGCGCCGTGGCTTCATACCTTGAAGAATATTCGGGCATCTACCGTATCGAAATCCTTTGGCAAGCAGAAGCATCTGCTGAACCCGGAATCGGCGCGACAATAGAGGAAAAACCATAATGCACATCTTCGCATCCATCATGTACAACCTGACACTGGCAACGGCTATTTATGCTGTTGTGATGGCGATTATCCACCTCAGGCATCAGGGCAGCGGACGCTACCTGGCACAGGCACGCTCGGCGCTCGAACTCACGCTCATAGCGGTCTCGATTTGCGTTGCGCTGCTTCTCTACATGCTGGTGAGCGCCGATTATTCAATCGTCTATGTGGCAGAGCATGTCAATAACCAGCTGCCGGTCTTCTACCGGCTGACCTCGCTTTGGGCAGGACAAGCGGGTTCGATGCTGTGGTGGAACTTTCTCGTTGTCTTCTTCAGCTGGCTGGCGGTTAAACATATCCGCCGTGCTGCCCCGGTACTCGAAGCCTGGATGCTAATCATCCTGATGACCCTCGTCGCGTTCTTTACCGCGATAGGCTGCTTTGCACCATCTTCTGACCCATTCCGTGTATTCCAGGAAGGCGAAAAACTCTTTGCGCATGCCGAAGGCAGGGGACTAAACCCCCTGTTGCAGCATTGGGCAATGATTATACATCCGCCCATTCTTTACTTCGGCTATGTTTCCTTCGCGGTGCCCTTTGCGATCGCGATGGCGGCGTTACTGGCAAGACCCGCAAGCCCGACCACAGAACCCCAGGTTGCCTGGGTTAAGCTCGTGCGCCGCTGGACTTTGTTCAGCTGGTTCTTTCTTGGCGTCGGCATTCTGCTCGGCGGCAAATGGGCCTATGAAGAGCTCGGCTGGGGCGGCTACTGGGCCTGGGACCCAGTAGAAAACGCCTCGCTGATGCCCTGGCTGACAGCAACTGCGTTTCTGCACTCGATTATTGTGCAGGAACGGCGTGGTATGCTCAAGGTCTGGAACATGGTCCTGGTTTCCATCTCGTTCATCATGACCGTGGTGGGCACTGCACTCACCCGCTCGGGAGTGGTGCAGTCTGTCCATGCCTTTGCCCAGTCGAACCTCGGCTGGTTCTTTCTGGGATTTGTCATTGTCACCCTGGTGTTTTGTACATGGGCAATCGTCAGTCGGTATGATGCGCTAAAATCGGCACAACCCATTGAGTCTTTGCTCAGCCGTGAAGTCGGTTTCCTCTTCAATAACGTGCTGCTGCTGGCTTCGCTCTTTATCGTCTTCTTCGGAACCATGTACCCGACCATCAGTGAAAGTATTTCGGGACGCCGTGAATCTGTCACGGCTGAATGGTTCAATCGCTTCATGGGTCCCATGGGCATCCTGATTCTTTTTCTCACCGGTCTGGGTCCCCTGCTGGCATGGCGCGTCACAACCTTCCGATCGCTGCTGCGCAATGCGCGCATACCACTTGCGGCTGGACTTACCACCGGCCTGCTCGCATGGCTGATCGCACAGCGCGGCGATGAATGGACAGCTTCGCGTTTCATGGCCATTCTGACCTTTGGCATCTCGGCTTTTGTTATAGCCGGAGTCCTGGAAGAGTGGCTGCGCGCGGCTTTCGCGCGCAGGCGTTATACTGGCGAAGGTTTTTTCACCGCTGTACTACTGGTATTGTTCCAGAACAAGCGCCGGTTCCTGGGTTACATGGTACACATCGCCCTCGCAATCCTGTTTTCGGGGTTTTCCGGCCTGGCATTTGCAACGGAAGGACGATTAATGCTCAACGCCGGCGAAGCACAGTCGTTCGGCAAGTACACTATTCATGTCGAAAAATATGAAGAGAAAGCGATGCCCGAAGGTTCGCAGATTCCGCTATACGGTACCCGCATGGTAACCATCGGTGTCTACCGTGACAATGTGCTCCTGGGCCGCGACACGACTGAAATCCGCACTTACCCAATGTACAATTTCAGAGAGGGAAAATTCTCAGATTCGCAGAATACTTCTGAACCGGCGATCATATCAACCCTGCTGGCCGATGTCTACCTGCAACTGGGCGGTGACGAAAAAGGACGCCTCATTCTGCAGATCTGGATCAACCCGCTGGTGAAATGGGTCTGGGCAGGATTTGCTTTTTTCATTGCAATGGGCCTTCTGCTTCTCTTGCCGATCGGCGAGAAGAAGTTTCTGCAAATCGGCGCTCTGCGCCTGTCGGTACTGCCAGTACCGGCTGCCCGCAGTGGCAGCATTTAGGGAATTCCTGATTTTCGCTTAACGCACGCGCAGCAGATCGCCAAGCGACCTGCGTGCGCCGGGTAAAAAACGAAGACCTCGAAGAAGACATCCGTTACCTGCACGGAATCCTGGAAGAAGTGATTGCCCGGCTCGAGGGCGAAAGTTTTGTCCAGCGCCTGCAGCAGATTACCAGCCTTTCGCAAAGTTACCAGGCCCGGCAGGATGAAGCGAGCTTCTCGCAGCTGGTGCAGGCAATCGCGGGCACCGATGCCGCGCTTGCCGCAAGACTGACCCGGGCGCTCAGCACATACCTCACCCTTGTCAATATTGCCGAAGAACACCACAAGGTTCGCCTCGAAAACCATGCAACGGTGCAGACACTGCCTATCGCACCCGATATGGTACTGCACGAGCTGCAGCAGCAGGGCATTTCAGCGGACAAACTTTATGCAACTGTAGCGGCACTGCGCATTGAGCTCGTACTGACCGCACACCCGACAGAGATCATGCGGCGCAGCCTGCTGAGCAAATACGCCAGCCTCGCCCGCCAGCTTGAACTGCGCGACCGCGAAATTTCTGATCCGCACGAAAGAAGGCTGAACGAAGAGGCCATCAGGCGCGAGATTTTTGGAATCTGGGAAACCGACCCGATACGAAAGAAGAAGCCGACGCCGACCGACGAGGCATACGGCGGTCTGCTTGTGTTCGAGCAAACCCTGTGGAACGAGGTTCCGCGGTTCTTGCGTGAACTTTCGGACGACCTGCTGCGCCGGACTGGCAGGTCGCTACCCCTGGATTGCGCCCCGGTCAGCTTCGGCTCATGGATGGGCGGCGACCGCGACGGAAATCCAAACGTGACCGCAGCGGTCAGCCAGCGCGCGGTCTGGCTCGCTCAGTGGATGGCGGCGGTGCTCTACGAGAAAGAAATCAACGCGCTGCGTTTCGAGCTCTCCCTGATGCACTGCGATGATCGCCTGCGCACACTCACAGAAGATGCGCACGAGCCGTACCGGGTCTACCTGAAGAAGACCCTGCTGCGAATGACCTCCACACGCGAAAGGCTCGAAGACCTGTTGCAGCGCGGCTCAACCCAGGTAACCGAATACTACCGGAATACCGAAGAACTGACGGCAGAATTACAGGTAGTCTACGATTCATTGATCGGGACGGGCATGCAAGTCATGGCTGAGGGCCGGCTCACAGACCTTCTGCGCCGGCTTGCCGTTTTCGGGCTCTACCTGGTGAAGCTTGATATCCGCCAGGAATCGGGAAGGCACGCAGCTGCGATGTCAGAAATAACCCGCGAGCTCGGTCTCGGTGACTATGCAGCCTGGGCCGAGCACGAAAAGATTGCGTTCCTTTGCGAAGAGCTGAAGCAGCGCCGGCCGCTCGTACCCATCGATATGGAATTTTCCCCTGAGACGCGCGAGGTGCTCGACACTTTTCTGATGCTCGCAAAGATCCGCACCGAATCGCTCGGTGCGTACGTCATCTCGATGGCGAAGAGTGCCTCGGATGTTCTTCTCGTCCACCTGTTCCAGAAGATCAACGGGCGCAAACGCCATCTGCGCGTAGTACCGCTGTTTGAAACGGTGGAAGATCTGCGCAACGCGCCGCGTATTCTCGCAAACCTGCTGAAAATTCCCGAGTACCGAGAGCTGATCGATGACAAACAGGAGATCATGATCGGCTATTCAGACAGCTCGAAAGATTCGGGTATCCTGACAGCCGCATGGCAACTCTACCGCTGCCAGGAAGAAATCATCGGCGTCTGTGCAGAAGCCGGTGTAGAAGTGACGCTCTTTCACGGGCGAGGCGGTACCATTGGCCGCGGGGGAGGTCCCACTCACCTGGCGATTCTCTCGCAACCACCCGGCTCGGTAGCCGGGCGCATTCGTGTTACCGAACAGGGTGAAATGATTCAGGCCAAGTTTGGCCTGCCCACGGTCGCGCGGCGAACCCTCTCTATTTATACTGCTGCGGTTCTGCGTGCGAGCCTGGCCCCACCCGAGGGACCTCCCCCGGAATACCGGCAGATCATGGAGGCGCTGGCAGAAAATGCGGCGCGTGAATACCGGTCGCTGGTATATGAAGATGCGAAGTTCATCGACTACTTCCGTTCGGCTACGCCCGAACAGGAGCTGGGCAACCTGAACATCGGGTCGCGCCCTGGCCGCAGAAAGGCGGGGGGCATTGAAAGCCTGCGGGCGATACCCTGGATCTTCGCATGGACGCAGACCCGCTTTCTTCTGCCTTCATGGCTTGGTGTGGGTACTGCGCTGGCTGCGATTACCGGCGCGGCTGATCGCGCGCTGCTCGAAGCGATGCGGCGCGACTGGTATTTTTTTCGTTCATTCATTGACCTGATTGAAATGGTGCTCATCAAGTCAGAGCCGCGAATCGCCAAGTACTATGACTCAGCGCTAACGGGAGATAGCCTGGGGAGTGTGGGCGACCGCATACACGCAGCGTTACGGCAGACGCAGGAGATGGTAATGCAGCTGACACACGAAAAGGAGCTGGTATCTTACGACACTAACCTGCAGCGTGAAATCCGTTTTCGCTCTTTATGGCTTAACCCGCTCAACCTGCTGCAGGTGGAGTTTCTGCGCAGGCTGAGGGAAACCCCCGAAGACGAGGCTTTGCGCCGCGGTTTGTTGCTGACAATCAACGGCATTGCCGCCGGTCTGAAAAACACCGGCTAACTTGTTGACATTGTCGGCGATTTTCCGTCCAAAGCCAGTATGAATCGCCTATTACGGTCTGCCGGCATATTGCTTATTTCTGCCGCCGCCATTGTCGCGGCGCCAAAGAAAAAAGAAACCAAGGCCCCGTCGGCCGATGCGGCACGGGTCGCCATTTTGCTGTACAGTGATAAGACCGGAACCCAGAACTTTGAGTATATGCCGGGCTCCCTGAAAGAAGCGATCACGAATTCGATGCATGAAAAATTCGAGTTCAACGAAGTCGACACGACAAAGGTAGATCCGATCGTTAGCCAGGTCCGCAGCAAAAACAAAGGTGTCATCGGTGCCAAAGAAGCGGCCGATATCTGCCGCCAGGCCGATATCGACATTTTGATCTATGGAGACTTCACGTTTAACAAGGACGCAAACGAAATTGAAATTCACACGAATATTTCCCTCGGCTCGACTGACAAATTCCGCCTCTTGCCTGCGGTCGAAAACCGTGTCGACAGCACGATCTTTCAGGCAGCCGACAAAGTAGCGACCGACATCGTTGCAGAGATCACCAAAGTCGCTCTCGAACAGCAGCAGGCAAAAGGTAAAGCGGCCGAAGCAGACAAGAACAAAAAGACCCAGCTCGACAAAACGGAAAAGAGCAAAACCTGGGCCGACATCAACTGGAACATTGCACTGAGCATGGGGTCTGTAACCCCACTCGTCAGCCGCGACTCCGCTAGCGTAAAAAACGAACCCTCGGCCAGCATCTACGGCATGTACCGCCTGAAGGGCAACTGGCACGTCGGACTATTCGCCACGTTCTCAGGTCTGCGCTCATACGGCAACAACAGTCCGTACGAGACGAACATTGAATACCTCGCAACAACTGCCAACGCGGGTTACTTCTTTGACCTGTCAGCACGCTGGCGCCTGACAACGATGGCGGGCGTAGGCTACTATCTCGGCCGGTACAGCGTGAGCTCAACCTGCTATTCGGGCAACACGCAGTGCTTTGCACCCAATACCATACCCGAAACGCAGATTCGCAACCCGTTTGTTATGGCGCGCACCGGTATCCATTTCCTGATTTTCTCGTTCCTGTCTGCGGGTATCGAGGGTGAATACCGCATGCTCTATGACAGCAAACCAATCCACAGCGTCGGCGGCGCGGCCAGCCTCACTTTCACATTCTGAGGGTGGCCATGCACGCGAGAATTTTCGGAACTCTACTGCTCGCGGTGGCACTCAGCCAATGCAACAACTACGATCTGCTGGATAAACTGGAAAGTCCGGGCATTTCAGCATCGGGTTCCAAAGAAACATTCACCTCAAATAACTATATATTCGTGAGCTCCTGGCTGACCGCCGGCGATATGATGGCTGCGCCATTCCCCGAATGTGCGGCCTTCAACGGCATGCCAAGAGCCGATTGCGCGTGCACACGCTCCGCAGCATCCCGCGGGCTGCGCAAATCCAGCAGCCATTCATTTATCGCGTGGCTTTCCGCGACAGGTAATGACGCGCTCTGCCGCTTGCAAGGCCTGGCCACTCCTTGCAGCCCCTCGGGCTCGTCGCCTTACTTCAATACGCTGGGACAGCAGGTGGCGGCGAGCGTCGGCGATTTCGGGGTGAATAACCTGAGTGCACCAATTCAGTATGATGAATCCGGCAATGGTGCCGGATCAAACCTCGCCTGGACTGGCACCTCGTCAACCGGCTCGCACAGCGGTACTTCGTGCACTGATTGGAGTATTGCCTCTGCGGGCCCGAACGCGACCGTTGGCGACAGAACTGCACCCGGTGGCAGCGCTGCATGGACGAACACCGGCACCAATCAAGGCTGCGATACCAGCCAGAGAGTGTACTGCGTGGCGCGCCCGTAATCTTCGTTGACATCCTGCTCAAGCTGCAGGTGTTCATGGGCTAATAATGATCTACCGTAAACTCGGCAAAACCGATCTCGATGTCAGCGCGATCTGCCTCGGTACCATGACGTGGGGTACGCAGAACACAGAAGCCGAAGGCCATGAGCAAATGGATTACGCGCTCGCTCAGGGCGTAAATTTTTTCGATACCGCTGAAATGTATGCGGTGCCGCCGGCCGCCGAAACGTACGGCAAAACAGAAAGCATCATCGGTACGTGGTTTGCCAAACGCAGGAACCGCGACAAAGTAATTCTCGCGACAAAAATAGCCGGCAACGGCCTGCAGTGGATTCGCGGCGGTTCGTCGATTGCCGGCGAGACAATAAAACTCGCAGTAGAAGAATCGCTCCGCCGCCTGCAAACCGACTACATCGACCTCTACCAGCTGCACTGGCCCAACCGCGGCAGCTACCATTTCGGACAGCAATGGACGTACAAGATCAAGAACTCTTCGAATGAGCAGGAACTCGAAAACTTTGTCGAAGTACTCGAAACGCTGCAATCGCTCATCACTGCGGGAAAAATACGCCACGTAGGATTATCGAATGAAACGGCGTGGGGTACGATGAAGTACCTGCAACTCTCCGAGACACGCGGTTTGCCGCGCGTGCAGTCTATACAGAACGAGTACAGCATGCTCTATCGCCTGCACGAGCCCGATCTGATGGAAATTTCGCTGCGCGAAAAAGTCGGACTGCTTGCCTGGTCGCCGCTTGCTGCGGGCATGCTCGCGGGTAAATATGCCAACGGCGCGCGCCCCGAGGGTAGCCGCTGGACATTGTCGAAACGATTCAACCAGCGCGATACAACGCAGGCGCACGCCGCAGTCGATCGTTACCTTTCGGTTGCGAAAAAACACGATCTCGATGCGGCGCAGATGGCCATCGCGTTTGTACTGTCGCGGCCTTTTGTGACCAGTGCCATTATCGGCGCAACGAGCATGACACAGCTAAGAACCAACATTGCGGCGATGGAGCTCAATCTCTCACCAGCAGTGCTCGAGGAAATCGCGGCCGTACGCCGCGATTTCCCGATGCCGTTTTAATCCGCGAAATATTGCTCTGCTTCAGAGGCGCCGGAAACAATCGTGAAGAAGGAAATCAGCTTAGTCACTTCGAAAACATGCATCACGGCCGACCGTGGTTGCGTAAACACGACTCTCGCGTCTTCATGCTTACGAATGGCAAGAATAAAGTTTACGAGCGCACCAATGCCCGATGAATCAATCGCCTCAAGGTCTTCGAGATCGACAATCACTCGCACACGCTCGCGGGATAGCAGCGGTTCAAGTTCAGCACGTGCCTGTTTGGCAGTGAAAAGGTTCAGCACCCCGACAATAATCGCACTGGCATAACCCTTTTCAGCATTTTCATTGATCAGTACTTTGCAGCGCTCCACGGTGGCTTGTTCAAAGAGAGGACAGGCCGCGTCGCTACAAATTTCGGAAGTCTGTCAGCATCCGCTTCCGGTCGCTGGCATCGGGAAAATACCCCACGCCGGCAGACATGTTTTCACGCAGGTGTTCGAGCCTGCGGGTCGCCGGAATCGTGAAATGGATGCGCCGCTCAGAGAGTATGAATTTCAAAAAATACTGCGCCCAGGAGTTTATGCCTCGTTCTGCTGCCCAGGCGGGAACTTTACGCCCTTGCACGCGGCGGAACAGCTTTCCCTGTGCGAATGGTTCGTTGGCAATGACGGCGACCTGCCGCTCGTGCGCAATGCCCAGCAGGCGCTCTTCAGCTGCCGTTTCTGCGATCGAATATGGTACCTGGAGAAAATCCACCGGCTCGCTCTGGAGAATGCGCGCAAGCTCGTTAAAGGCCGAGGTTTGGTAGTGCGTAAGCCCGATATAACGAAAGAGGCCTTCTTCCTTATATGCACGCAGCGTCTTGATGTGCGTTTTCCAGTCGACCAGGTTATGAATTTGCATCAGCTCAAGCCGCTTGCGCCCAAGCCGGCGGACTGATTCTTTGATCTGCGTAACACCCCGTTCACGACCTTGAGTCCAGACTTTGGTTGCGAGAAACAGCTGCGCGTTGATGCCGAGTTGCTCCGAAACACTACCCGTTACCGCTTCGGCCTCGCCGTACATCGGTGACGAATCGACCAACCGGCCGCCGAGGCGGTAAAACTCAGCGAGCACTTCGCGCACCTGTGGGATTTCAGGCGAGTTCATGCCCACATCGAAGGTCGAATATGTTCCGAGGCCGATTCGGGGCAAATCTTCGCCCGTTGCAGAAATTTTCGCGGTCATGGTTTCTTTCTTTATAGGGTGCAGCGAGAAAAACGGATAATGCAGTGCCGCAGCAGCTGAAAGCGAAATAAATTGCCTGCGGGATATCTGTCTCATGGTTTACCCGGCTAAGCGCCGGTGGCGCGTAGCCGGGTAAACTTTTTTGCAACCGAGCTCGAATACCCCGCATCGCATGGTTATGAAGAAAGCTACGGAAATGCCTGAGCAGGGCGCAAACGTCGCCTTTACCGAAGGCGACCGCATCACGGGCCGCTCGAAAATCGGTTCATGGTTCAGCGGCGACAAGATGTTCATCGCTATGCACTTTATTCCCCTTGCGGCCATTTGGTCGGGGGTCACCTGGAAGGCCGTCTGGCTCGGCGTTGCGCTCTACTGGATTCGCATGTTCTTCGTGACTGCAGGCTACCACCGCTATTTCGCGCACAAGTCGTTTGAAACCAGCCGCATCTTCCAGTTTATCCTTGCCTTTGGCGCCGAAACCACAGGCCAGAAGGGAGTTCTCTGGTGGTCAGGACACCACCGCGACCACCACAAGTACAGCGACACCGAAAAAGACGTGCACTCGCTCAAGGTGCATGGCTTCTACACATCACACATTGGCTGGATCTTCGACAAGAACAACAAGCGCGTACCGCTCGAGAACATCCAGGATTTCGCGAAGTACCCCGAGATCCGTTTTATTTCCAAACACGACTGGATCGCCCCTTGGACCCTCGGAGTTATTTCCTTTCTGATTGCGGGCTGGCCGGGCCTGTGGATTGGCTTTTTCCTGAGCACACTCATCACCTACCACTCGACCTTCACGATCAACTCGCTGACGCACAAGTGGGGCAAGCAGCGCTACGCTACCGGTGAAGAATCGCGCAACCACTGGTTGCTCGCAATCACCACCATGGGCGAAGGCTGGCACAACAACCACCACTATTACCAGGCATCGGCTCGCATGGGCTTCTACTGGTGGGAGATCGACCTGACATACTACGTGCTGCGTTTCCTGAGTTTCTTCGGCATCGTCTGGAACCTCAAGGGAGTACCCAAGGCTGTACGCGATAAGACGATCCGGGCACAGGCGGCGCGCACCGAAAACGCGGCACAACCTGCGATCACCCCGATCGCCAAATCACTCGAAGCGGCTGGATAATTTTACAGGCGCGACCAGGACTGCCGAACGCAGAACTGGTCGCTGCTGTACTCTGATATTGACGAAAAAAATCAAACCGTTAGCGGCTTGACCGCATGTAGGCAAATTTTCCCAAAAGAATGTGCCGGTCAGTGAGCGAATTCTCAAGAGTCTGACCTTTCTTTCCATTGCGGCGTCCGTCGTGCTCGGCAACTGGCTGCATCCGTACCTCGAAGGCCAGGCAGTCAACGATCCGTTTGCGGTACGCGTGGCGATTGCCCTTCTCGCGCTGGTCTTTTTCGTCCTTTCGCTGATTCAGGCCGGCGCCGCCCTGCGCGAAAGGTTTTATTACACCTTGTACTTCCTGATAACGGCCCAGGGCCTCTATCTGTCTGCCATCAATAGCCTGATGCACAGCTATGCCTTCGGCATGGCAATTATAACGACGGTTGTCATTACCTCGGCGGAAAGCAGGCGTTTCCTCGTGGCTTACGTGCCGTTCACCATTGCAGGCACAGTCGCCGCAGGCATGGCCGCTTCTGATCCGCGTGTGAGCCGGTCGGTCTACCTCTTTGCGAATATCACGCTGGCTCTGCTGCTCTATTCGCTGCTCAACAGCAAACTTGCGCTGCTCGCTTCGCTCAGGCGCGCAACGGAAAATGAACGCGCCGCGTCACTGGCAAAGACGGCGTTTCTGGCGCGCATGAGCCATGAAATACGAACTCCCATGAACGGCATTCTGCCCATGATCGACCTGCTGCGCAATAGCAGGGACGAGGCAGAGAAGGCGCGCTACTTCGATATTCTGGCGACCTCGGGCCAGCTGCTGCTGCGGGTGGTGAACGATATTCTCGACCTCTCGCGCATCGAGCGCAACGCGCTCAACCTCGCAGAAGAAGCAGTCGACCTGCGGTCTGTCGCCGCCACTGCGATGGAGCTCTACCGGGCAAAGGCCACCGCGAAAAGGCTCGCATTTGACCTGCGTGTCGACCCGGCACTGCATGCCGCTTACCTCACCGACCGCACGCGCCTGACACAGGTCCTCAACAACCTTGTGAGCAACGCGCTGAAATTTACCCAACAGGGAAGCGTCGATCTGGAACTGCGGCTTGAGTCAGACCAGCCCGAATCATCGGTTATCCTGTTTGTCATCCGCGATACGGGACTCGGCGTGCCACCGGACAAGCAGGCAGCGATTTTTGAGAATTTCGAGCAGGCTGACCGGTCGATTGCGCTGCGCTTCGGTGGCAGCGGGTTGGGCCTGCCGATCAGTAAGGCACTGGTCGAACTCATGGGGGGAAACATTGGTCTCAAGAGCCCGGTTTCAGAAAATCCAGAGCTCCCCGGCACGGAGTTCACAGTGCGCTTGCCGCTACGCAAGACGACAGCCCTGGAAGAAGCGTCGGAGACACCCCAGGCATTCATCGCCGGCCAGTTTAAAGGCAGACGCGCCCTCATTGTTGAAGATAACCCGGTTAACCGGCTGGTACTCGGCAAAACACTCGAGAGGCTCGGTCTCTCTTTTGATGAGGCAGTGGACGGTCTGGTGGCGCTGCAGCTGGCGCAGCGGCAGGCCTACGACATCATCTTCATGGATCTCGAAATGCCCGAAATGGACGGTTATGAAACCGCAAAGCGCCTGCGCTCTGCCAGCGGCCCCAACCAGCATACGCACATTGCCTGCATTACTGCGCACACGCTTGTAGAACAGCGCGAACGCGTTCTGGCTGCCGGCATGAATGAGATGGTTCGCAAACCTTTCTCCCTGTACGAAATTTCGAGTGCCGTGGCCAATGCGCTGCCCGCCGGTTAGTCGGCTGCAGGCAGATGGAGCTTCCCAGAGGCAGAACCTGCCCGATTTCTCTTTACACTCCCCCTGATTTTCCCGATATTTCCTTATGGAAATCTTACAGGTTGCCCTGTTCGCAGTGGCATTTTTTACCTCATTCGCCTACGCTGGCTATGCGGTCATGAAGTACTGGCGGCTCGCCCACCTCGGCCAGCCACAGGAAATCAAGTCGACGTTCGGTGCGAAAGTAAAGAACATCATCATCAACGTCTTCCTGCAGAAGAAGCTGATGAAGCGCCCTGTGCGCGGTATTTTTCACATCTTCATCTTCTACGGCTTCCTGG
This sequence comes from Spirochaetota bacterium, assembly GCA_049323535.1. GTDB lineage: Bacteria > Spirochaetota > Leptospiria > Turneriellales > Turneriellaceae > Turneriella. The sequence goes on from JBMOPL010000013.1 coordinate 60,109, forward strand.
TCTACGGCGGTCATACCACAAGCCAGTTCATCGGTGGCTTCTTTGGTCCGTACCAGATGCCGGTTGTTGGCGGCACAGGTTATGACTTCTACATCCCCAAGCTGATCGACGGTATCATCCCCCACTTCCACTACGCATACGACTACCTGCTCGACATCTTCTCGATCCTGGTTCTGTCAGGCCTCGCCTTCTTCGCACTGCGCCGCTGGGTTTACCGTGCGTACGAACTCGACCGTCCTTCGGGCCAGTCGATGATCGTCATCAGCATGATCTCGACGCTGATGATCTCAACCCTCATCGGCGAGGGAGCTAATGCGATACGCCTTGGCACACCGGCAGACCATATTTCACCGATTCGCCAGGCGATGGTGGCACTGCTCTCGGGTGCCGGTCTTACCTCTGCGACAGCGGGTTACTGGTACATCGGCGGCTGGTGGGCACACGTGCTCACGGTCTTTGCCTTCATGGCATTCGTACCCAATTCAAAGCACGCTCACCTGATCTGGGCACCGGTCAACTTCTGGTTTGAAAAAGAAACTCCCAAGGGCCAGCTCTCTTTTCTCGACACGGAAAATGCGAAGGTCTGGGGTGCCGCTAACGTTCAGGATTTCACCTGGAAAGACCACCTGAACGGTCTCAGCTGCATCGAGTGCGGACGTTGTACGATTGAGTGCCCGGCGAACCGTACCGGCAAACAGCTGAACCCCAAGAACATCATGGGCGACCTGAAGCATGCGCTCATGGAGCAAATGAGTAAGGTCGAAGCGGCGAAGAAAGCCGGCAAGACCGATGAAGAAATTGCGGCAATGCCCGAGCTGCGCGTGATCGACAACTATACATCGCAAGAATCTCTCTGGGCCTGCACAACCTGCTATGCCTGCGTCGAAGCCTGCCCTGTTGGCAACAACCAGGTAGATGCGATCATCGGCATGCGCCGTGCACTCGTGCTCTCAGAAGGTGCGCTCCCAGGCGAACTGCAGACCGCACTCACCAACATGGAAAACCAGTCAAACCCATGGGGTGTGGGCTCGCACAAGCGTGAAGAGTGGGCAGAAGGCCTCAACATCAAGACCATGGCGAAATGGGCAGAAGAAGGCACAAAACCCGATGTTCTGTTCTGGGTCGGCTGCGCTGGCGCATTCGACGACCGCAACAAGAAAATTGCGCAGTCGATTGCGGGCCTTATGAACAAGGCAGACGTGAAGTTCGGTATTCTCGGAACCGAAGAGAACTGCACGGGCGACTCTGCACGCCGCGCAGGTAACGAATACCTGTTTCAGACGCTGGCTGGCATGAACATCCAGACGATGAACAACTATGGCGTCTCGAAGATCGTGACGGGCTGCCCGCACTGCTTCAACACGCTGAAGAACGAATACCCGCAAATGGGCGGCAACTACGAAGTTGAGCACCACACCACATTCCTCGACAAGCTGCTGAAAGAGAACAAGATCCAGGTTGACCAGGAAAAGGCGAAGGAGCTCGGCATGGTAACCTACCACGACTCGTGCTACCTGGGTCGCTACAACGACGTTTACTCGGCGCCGCGTTCGATTCTCGAAAAGGCAACCGGCGGCAAAGTCGTCGAAGCAATCGACAACAAGACCCGCGGCCTGTGCTGCGGCGCCGGTGGCGCGCAGATGTGGAAAGAAGAAGAAAAGTCCACTGACGCAGCGGGTGTCAAGGCCGAGCGCGTGAATATCAAGCGCACGAAGCAGCTGGTCGATACCGAAGCGAAGACAGTCGCAAGCGCCTGCCCGTTCTGCATCACCATGGTCGCCGACGGCGTGAAGTCGATGGAGAAAGAAGAGTCGGTGAAGACCCTAGACGTTGCGGAGATTCTGGCGCAGACGGTAAAATAACCGACCACACTACATGGCCGAATTCACCGGCCTGATCGGTACACTCGGAACCGCAACAGCCCTCTACACGGGGCTGCTGCTGGTTCTGGGCAGGCACCGCAAGACCGTGCGCCTCCTAGGAGGCGCTTTCTTTTTTATTTTCTCGGCAATTCTGCTGCTCTTTACCGGCTTTCTGCTCGATCGTTACCAGTCGATACCGCACCTTGCATTTGTCCACCTGCCGATCGTGGCGTTGGCCGGCCCCACCATCTATCTCTTTCTGCGTTTCGTCGCCGAACCGGATTTTCGCCTGAAGCGAATCTACCTGGTGCACCTTGCCCCTGCAGTCGCCGTGGCAATTTACATGGCTGACATCTATGCACTGCCGGCCGCGGCCAAGCAGCGCATGCTGGCACTTACTGAGCCTCTGCCCGAATACGTTATTCCTTCGCTGCGCCTGGTATTCCTGGCAATCTATACCTTACCACTAGCCTACTTCCTGCTATCCGTTCGTTATCTGCGCCCGTTCTTTTCGCGGCTGAAGGCACATGAGTTTGCCTTTTTTCGGGCCATGCGCATTTTCCTGCTGGTGTGTGCCGTTGCAACCCTGCTCATGATCGGCACGATCGTCGGCGGCGACTGGATGCACGTGAAGGTGCTGGCACTCTCGGCCTATTCGGTCGCGGTCATGCTCGCCTTCGTAGCACTTGCTCGTAACCAGCACTTTCCTGAGCTTCTGGCGCGCGACGCGCGGCGCTATGACCGGCTGAAAGGACGCAGCGTGAGCAAGCTGGAGCAGCTCGAGCGACTGCTGCTGGAAGGCCGGCTTTACGCCGATGAAAGCCTGCGCATCGCCGACCTCGCAGGGCGGCTCGGGCTGCGCCCCGACCAGTTGTCGCAACTGATAAACGATAACTTCGGCATGAACTTCAACCGCTACATCAACCGGCTGCGCGTGGACGAAGCCAAGCGGCAGCTGGCGGCAAGCCGTGAACCTGGCGTCCTGCGCATTGCGTACGAATGCGGGTTTGCTACCAAGAGTGCTTTTAACGCAGCGTTCAAACTCGAAACGGGTTTAACGCCGACGGAGTATATGAAGGCCGCAAAACAGGCAGAGAAAAAATGAGTCCGAAATCCTGATTCAGGGCGACGGGGGCAAAAAACCGTGCTAGGTTACGGGCATGGAAAAACAAAAACTCCGCAATGTCGCCGAGCTCTACCGCGAGGCAGCTACTGCATATGCTGCAGAAAAGTCATTTCTCACGCGCACACCATCGGGCACTTTCGATGGCCCCACCTACAAAGAGCTCTACGAGCAAGGCCTTGACCTGGCCGCAGCCCTGGTTTCTGCCTGCGGGCTTAAGGCGCGCGAGCACGTAGCGATTCTTGCCGATAACCGTCTCGAATGGATCATCGCCGACTACGCGGTCATTCTCGCCGGTGCGGCTGATGTACCGCGCGGCACCGATGCAACGCCGTTCGACATGGAGTATATCGTCAATCATGCCGAGTGCCGTATTGTGATCATCGAAGATGAGGCAACATGGGCCAGGTTCAATTCAGTTGCCGACAAGCTGACGTGCGTTGAGCACGTTGTCTTTATCGACAAGGTCGATCCCGGAAACCCGCGCTGGCAATGCCATGACCTGGGCCAGCTTCTGCAGCAGGGCAAAACCCTGGCCAGGGACGAAATCCACCGCCGCGTCGCGGGCGTTAAACCGGATGATCTCTACACGCTCATCTATACTTCAGGCACGACTGGCGCACCCAAGGGTGTGATGCTGACGCACGGAAACGTGATTTCGCAGATACGCAACCTGCCACTGGGCTTCACGCGGCATGACGTGATGCTCTCTATTCTGCCAGTGTGGCATATCTTCGAGCGCGCGTTCGAAGTGATTTCAATCGCGTCCGGGGCGAAGACGGTCTATACCAGCGTCAAGCACCTGAAAAATGACATCCAGTCTGTGCGGCCGACTTTCATGGCCTCAGCACCGCGGCTGTGGGAGAGCATCTACAACGGCATCATGGCGCGTGTCAGTGAAGGTAGTCCGCTGCGCCGTGGCCTGTTTCACCTTGCTGTTGCCGTGAACCACAACTACCGCCGGGCACTACGCGTTCTTACGGCCCAGAATCTGCAGGTGGTGCCGCAGGGGTTCGTGGAGCGCGTGGGCTCGGTATTCGCGGCTCTGTGTGTCATCGCGATCAGCTTCGTACCGGCAATGCTACTCGACGCCATTGTGCTGACGAAAATCCGCGCGGCGACAGGCGGCAGGCTGCGTGCCACCATTTCAGGTGGAGGTGCACTGCCGCTGCACATCGACGAATTCTTTAACGATATCGGTATCGCAGTACTCGAGGGTTATGGCATGACAGAGACATCGCCAATCGTTTCTGTACGGTTGCCGGAGAACGCGGTCATTGGCACTGTCGGGCCAGTTTATGCCGAAACAGAGATCCGCCTGGTTGACCTGGCTTCCGGAGAGACCATCTATCCCGGTGAAAACTACTTCGGCCGCAAGGGTGAGCTGCACGTCAAGGGGCCACAGGTCATGGCGGGGTATTACAAAAATCCTGAAGCCACACAAAAAGTCCTGCGCGATGGCTGGCTGAATACCGGAGACCTCGCCGTCATGACTGCAAACGGCTGCCTGAAACTTGTCGGCCGCAGCAAAGAGACGATAGTACTCATGAACGGGGAAAACGTTGAACCTGTGCCGATTGAATCGAAGCTGCTCGAATCGCCGTATGTCGAACAGTGTATGGCCGTCGGTCAGGATGAGAAATTCCTGGGAGTTCTGATCGTGCCGCGCGCCGAAGCCCTGAAACAATACGGTACCGACCTCGCCACGCTGGCCCAGAGCGAAGCAGTCAGGAAACTGCTTAAAGCCGAGACGCATCGCCTCATTAGCGGCGAAAATGGTTTCAAGGCATTCGAGCGCATTGGCGGTATCGCCGTGCTCGGCCGCCTGTGGGAGAAGAACCGCGAGCTGACGACAAAACTTTCGCTGAAGAGGCACGTGATTACTGAACTCTACGCGGAAGAAATCCGGCGGATCTACTCCTGAAATGCGCGGGTCACAGTAAACTTGACGCTCGCGTCATCTTTGTTCCTGTGTCCCATGAAAGACCTGAGTAACAAAGTGGCTGTCGTGACCGGTGCCGGTTCGGGCATAGGCCGCCAGCTCGCACACCAGCTCGCGAGAGCCGGGGCTGAACTGGTGCTCGCCGATGTGGCGCAAAAAAATCTCGAAACCACCGTCGGCGAACTGCATGGGCAAACAAAGATCACATCGCATGTGGTCGATGTCTCGAAACGTGACCAGGTCTATGCCATGGCCGAGAGTGCAGTCAGGACCCACGGCCGTGTTGACATCGTCATCAATAACGCAGGCCTCACGGTACTGCAGCGCCTCGATGAAGTCAGCTACGAAGATTTTGAGCTGGTGATGAACGTGAATTTCTGGGGTGTTGTCTACGGCACACTGGCGTTTCTGCCGCACCTCAAAAGCCGGCCAGAGGCCTCGGTCGTCAATATCTCAAGCGTCAACGGATTTGTGCCTTTTCCGACCAACGGTCCTTACAACTGCTCGAAGTACGCAGTATACGGCTTCAACGAAACCCTGCACCAGGAGCTGGCCGATACCCAGGTGGTAGTGACCTCGGTGCATCCCGGTGGAATTAAAACCAACATCGTGCGCAATGCAAAGGTACATGCAAGCCCCGGCGGGAATGATAAAGGGCACATCACTTCGCGCTTTGACAGTATCGCCCGCACATCGGCTGAAGATGCAGCAAAGGCCATCATTGGCGCAATAAAGAAAAAAAAGAAAAAACTACTGATTGGTCTCGACGCTCACGCAATGGATTTCGCGAAGCGGCTGATGCCCGAAGAGTTCACTGGCCTGGTCGGTTTTGTTACGCAGAAATTCGGTTAAGGTTTGACAGGCGGCCGGCGCAGGCGCACATACGGCATGCGCCTGAAATTTTTCTTCGTATTCGTATTGGCCGTTACCCTGGCGGCCTGTGGCAAGTCGCGTTCGCAGGTTCGGATTTCTGCGCCCGCAGCGGAAGCTCCCATCACCTTTCCACAGGGTTTTCTCTGGGGCACTGCCACTGCTGCCGAACAGCTCGAGCCCACCGAGCACAGTGATTGGGCACAGCTGATGCGCAAAAGTTATGCCGGCGAAGGCAAACCCGTCGCCGGGGCGGCCGTGCACGAACTGCACAAATACCCTGCCATCGTCATTAAAGAGAAAACCGCACACACGCAGAAACTGGCAGAAGATGTCGGCCTGATGAAAGAAATGGGAGCTAATGCGTACCGTTTCTCGATTGCCTGGGACAGGCTCTACCCGCGCGCCGATATGGACACACCAGACACGGCGGCAGTGGCGTTCTACGATAAACTGTTTGCCGAGCTGAAAAAGAACAACATCGAGCCATCGGTCACACTGTTCCACTTCAGCTCCCCCGCCTGGTTCTTTGAGGCGAAAGACGGCAAACGCGGATGGGAAAGAGCAGACGCGCTGCAGCACTTCACGAAGTTCGTGCGCTTTGTCGTGAACCGCTGGGGAAAGGAAGTAAAGGTCTGGTGCACGCTCAACGAGCCGATGGTCTACATCTACTCGGGCTACATGCAGGGTATTTTTCCCCCGCTCGAAAAACGGCCCGACGAAAAAGCCGTTGCGCCGGTAATGGAATCGCTGCTGCGCGCGCACGCCGAAGCATACCGGATAATCCACGCTGCAAACCCGAAAGCCCTGGTCGGTGTCACGCAGCACACGCGCGAATTTGCCCCGCTGCGCAACTACGCCCTGCTCGACCGTATCATCGCGGGCAAAGTCGAACAGGCCTTCATCTGGGATTTCACCGACGCGATACAAACGGGTGTACTCAAGGTGACGAACACGAACATTGAGAAACCTATCGAGAACCTCAAAGGCACACAGGATTTCCTCGGCATCAATTACTACGGCCGATTCTACATCAAATCCAATATCTTTTCCCCGACAAAATTCCAGGTCATGAATAATGACCCGGACGAAAAAACGGAAATCAAGAACGACCTTGGCTGGGCCGATTACCCGATTGGCATGAAGAATGTACTTCTGGCTGGAAAAGAGAAATATGGCCTGCCCCTCTACGTACTCGAGTCGGGTACTGCAGATAAGGCAAACGATGACAAGCTGCGGCAGCGGCTGCTGATTGGCCATACGGCAGAAATCGCGGCCGCGATTCGTGCGGGTGCAGATGTACGCGGCTACTTTCACTGGTCGATGATCGACAACTTCGAGTGGGCCGAGGGCTTCGAAGCGCGCTTCGGCTTGGTGGAAATCGACTACCTGAACGGCTTTGCCCGCAAGAAACGGGCAAGTTTCGATCTTTACCGTGAAATCATCCGGAAAGGAATATCTACCGAGAACTATAACCGGGCTGCTCAGGACTACAAATAGGAAGCTTGTGCGGCCGCTCGCTCAAGCGAGCTGTCGCACTGCCATCTCTCAAAATCCCACGAGCACTACTTCTTTTTCCAGCCGAACTCCGCACGTATCGTACACGCGCTGCTCAATGAGGTGAATAAGATGCAGCACGTCGGTCGCAGTGCCTGCACCGTTATTGACGATAAAGTTGCAGTGCTCGGCTGAAATCTCTGCCCCGCCCTGGCGCACCCCGCGCAGGCCGGCCTCGTCGATCAGCTGCCAGGCTTTCTTTTGGGTTACCAACTTATCGGGATTTTTGAAAATACTGCCCGCCGAACGGCGGTTTTTGGGCTGCGAGGCGATTCTGCGCCCCTTGTAGTCGGCAATACGCTCGTCAATGAGACGCGCGTCACCGGCCGACAGCTCAAGGGTAGCCCCCGTCACCCATGCCCCGGTATCATGCTTGAAAGCGCTGTTGCGGTAGGCAAAACCACATTCCTCCCGGGCAAGGCTGCGGAGTTCACCCTCGCGGACAACTTCAGCGCTCACCAGGCAATCTTTCAGCTCGTGCCCGTAACAGCCGGCATTCTGGATAACAGAGCCACCGAACTGGCCGGGAATCGTGGTGAGAAATTCCAGGCCGGTAAAGCCCAGGGCTGAGATCTTTTTTCCTGCGAGTGGTGCCCTGGCACTTGCCGGAACCCGCACCACGAGCCTGTCAGCCGACTGGTGCAGAACCTGCGGGTCTTCACCAAAGTCGGGATGCACGACGATTCCGCGGAAACCTTCATCCGCGACCAGCAGGTTGGAGCCGCCGCCCAGAAGGAATACCGGAAGAGCGTGCGTGCGCAGATACTGCTGCAGCGCGGCCAGCTCTTCAGGTTGCCGGGGCAGTACGAACAGATCTGCGGCGCCGCCGATACGAAAAGTGGTGTAAGTGTGCAGGGGTTCGTTTCGCCTGTAGGGAATACCGCGCGAATCCAGAAAGGCTTCGACCGCACGCAGCTCAGCCATTACCAGTTATCCGATAATCGAACGGGATTTTTTGAACGCGGCAATCTCTTCGCGCCGGCGTGTGCTGTCCCAGCGCAAAAGGTCACCCATGACCGTGGCCACTGCCGTGAGCGCCGTATCAGAAATATACCCCATATTGCCCAACCCGCAACGGCGCTTTAAAAAATCGGAGAGAGTGAGTGCCATCTCGTGATCGACTGCATAATGAATCTCTGCACGGATAAACGGGTATTCGTTTTCTATTGGCATCAGCAGCGACTTGTCGCGAATCACGTAATCGAGCACACGCTCGTAGAGAGCCCCGTAAATTTCGATTAAATGGTTAATCAGCTGGGGTGAATAAACTTTATCCCAGCGCGCATGTGCCTCTGCTATGAACGTCGCAAGCCGGCTACCTACCTGTCCACCGACAACCGGGGTCTTGTGCGAAATAGAATGCCGCCGCGGAAAACCGAATTTCCTTTCGATCAGGTCAACGGTCTGCTCTGCCAATGCACGCGAGGTTGTCCACTTACCGCCAAAAACGGAAACCAGGCCATCCACATTGTCCTGCTTGCGGTGCAGCACAATCTCATGGCGCCGTGACGCTTTGTACGTACTGGTGACCGAACTTTCAGCAACCAGCGGCCTCAGCCCGGCATACGAATTGACGACATCGCCGAGTGTCTTCTTCTGGGGAAAGTACGCGTTAAAGAGATCGAGAAAATCCTGCGCGTCATCACGCGTCACGTTCAGGTCGTCCGGATCACCTTTGAACTCCGTATCAGTAGTGCCGAGCAGCGAATAATTGCCCCAGGGGATCAGGAAGATGTGGTGCTTGTCGCGCGTTTCGAGCGCGATAGTCGTGTTTTTGTGAAACCGCGGAAACAACAGGTGTATGCCTTTCGATCTTACCAGCTTGTGCTCGGCTGCACCATGCAGCTTGCCGAGCACGATATCGCCCCATGGCCCGGTTGCATTGACGGTCACCCTCGCGCGGACCGGAAATTGTCTGCCCGTCAGCGTGTCTTTGGCGATAACGCCCGAGACCCGCTTACCCGCAGAAGTCTCTTCGATAATAAATTCATCACAGGCAACATAATTCGCTACCTGCGCGCCGCGAGACGCAGCCGAGAGGACATACTCGAGGTTAGAGCGATTCGGGTGCCGGTTCAATGCATCATAGTAGTGATACGCTCCCTTGAGTCCCTGCGGGTTGAGGCCTGGCTCGAGCTGCAGCGCTTTTTCACGCGACAGCCAGCGTTTGCGGTCAATGTGCTTGTCTGGGTCGTCGATGTAGTTGCGATCCCACGAGAGCAGATCGTAGAGTGTAAGCCCGACCCCCAGCATCCAGCGCGGCGTGGGAGTAAAATCGTAAAATGGCATAAGAAAGGGCAACGGGAATACCTGGTGCGCCATGTTCATTTCGAGGTACCGCCTTTCGCGCAGCGATTCACGCACTACAGGAATATCGCCCTGCGCCAGGTAGCGCAAACCGCCGTGGATAAGTTTCGATGTTGCGGCTGAAGTCGCATGGCCGAAATCGGCACGTTCGATGAGCGCAACGGAAAACCCGCGCAGAACCGCGTCCCAGGCTATCGAAGCGCCGCTGACTCCCCCACCGAGAACCAGTATGTCAAACACCTGGTTCTGCAACCGCTGCAGATCGCGTTTCATGGATTAGCTTCCCCCTCAGGTGGCCGAGACATAGCGTAAAGGATTAACGCGCCGGCGCTCCGGGTTAAACGCAGTGTAACATCTCCTGCATTCCGTACGCGTTCGGCAGCATAGTTCATTGACCCGCTGTCTTCGCTTCAGGAAAAGATTATTGTCACATCGTAAATCCCATGGAAGTCCGCACCCGTTTTGCCCCCTCACCTACTGGCTACCTGCACGTTGGCGGTGCCCGTACAGCCCTGTTCAACTACCTCTATGCCCGCGCGCAGAAGGGAAAATTTATCCTGCGGATAGAAGACACCGACCAGGCACGCTCAACAGAGCAGAGCTACCACCAGGTTATTGACTCGCTCAAGTGGCTCGGCTATGAGTGGGACGAAGGCCCTGAAGTCGGCGGCCCGCACGGCCCCTACAAACAGTCGGAGCGCCTGCATATCTATAAAGAATACGCCGACAAACTGGTCGAAGAGAAGAAAGCGTATCCCTGTTTCTGCAGTGCCGATGAACTCGAGCGCAAAAAGAAGCAGCGCGAAGCGATGGGCCTGCCTTACGTCTACGACGGCAAGTGCCGCAACCTGACTGCCGAAGAAGTCACGGAGAAAAAAGCGCAGGGGATTGAACACACGGTACGTTTTCGTACGCCGGCGAAAGAAGTTGCCGTTGAAGACATCGTGCAGGGCACTGTGCGCTTCGACACAGCACTGATCGGCGACTTCATTATCGTTAAATCGGATGGTTTTGCTTCTTACAACTATGCCGTTGTTGTCGACGACCACCTGATGGACATCACGCACGTCATTCGCGGGGTCGGACACCTTTCTAACACACCGCGGCAGATCATGATTTATGAAGCCTTCGGCTGGAAAGAACCGCGTTGGGCTCACGTGAGCGAAATTGTCGGCAGTGACCACAAGAAACTCTCGAAGCGCCACGGCGCAACACCGATCACCGCGTTCCGCGATCTTGGCTACAGCGCGCGTGCATTCAACAACTACATGGCGTTGCTCGGTTGGTCGTCTCCAGATGGCCGCGAATACATGAGCATCGACGAGCAGAAGTCGCTCTTTGACGTCGCACGCTGCAGCAAATCCCCCGCGATGTTCGATGTCTTTGACCTGGCAAAAGCTGCGGAAGTCGATCTTGCGCAGGTTTCTATAGCCGAACTCGAAACCTACCTGTTTGCAAAATCGAAACTCAACTGGCTTTCGAACCAGCATATTCGCGCAACACCTGAGAGCCAGTTCATTGAAGAGATTCTGCCGTTCGTCCGGGCAACCGGCGTGGTACCCGAAGCAGAATGCAATGCACAAAACGAGCGGCTGCGCGGCATACTGCTGTCCCTGCGCGTCTACCTCGACACGCTGGGCCAGATACGCAACTATATTGGCGACTTTTACCAGGCGTTTGAACCGAAGCGTGAAGATTATGTCACATCAGAGTACTTCGGGGCAGAAAATTTTACGTTGCTGGCTACGACTTTGCTGCGTCATATAGAGCAAATGGGTGGGAGTTCAGACGTGCTCGAAGCAGATGCCATAAAAGAGGCCCTGAATGCTGTCGGAAAAGAAACCGGCACAAAGGGTAAACCTCTGTTCATGACGCTGCGCGTTGCCTCGACCGGCAGGCCAGAAGGCCTTGAACTACCTGTTTACCTGGGCCTTTTGGGCAAGGCCCGGGTTATCGAGCGACTTACAAAAATGATTGCCCTCAAGAATCAGACATGAAGATAACAGCGAGGCTCATGCAGTTCGAGACCAACTCACCGTCTGGTAACCTCGAAATCCTGTTCTGCGACTGGGAAATCCCGCGCGAACCGGTTCGCGGCGAACCTCCCGTACAGAAGGGAGTCTGCTTCATTCCCGCAGACCTCTCTGCGGTAGCGCACGTCCGCAGCTACATTGAGCATGTTGCAAATGCGTTTTCACTTTCAGAACAGAGCATCTTTGAGCTGGCGCTGGTGGCCGACGAACTTGTGGCGAATGCGATCCTGGCAAGTTATGCCAAAAATGGTAACGAAAACATCGTCCTCAAGTGGACCATGAAAGATAACGTCTTCACACTGAGCGTGCTGGACTACGGCGGTGGCTTTAAAATTGCCGAAGTCTTTGATGAAATTCCGCGCGGTTCTGATCTTGCGAGTTTTTTGCGCAGCCTGAAAGAATACCGCGAAGCGCGCAAGGCAGTTATCCCGCTCAATGGAGCGCTCATTGAACATGTGCGCTTTGGTCGTGGCCTGCGTATCATCTCAAACCTGGTGCGCCGGCTCGACATTGAGTTTCATGACGCCGACGGTTCAACGGTACACGAACCAGGTGCGAATACCGTCGGTTCGATTATCACGATCGAGTACGTCGCGCAGGCAGCCTGACAGCTTACCGGAATGCCCGAGCACAGTCTAGCCAGCAACCTGCCGGCTGCCGTTCAGACCAAACTACTGAAGATCCTTTCCAGTAAGGCGCAACGCGCCGGTGAATACTGCCTGCCGTTCGATACGGCTGGCTTCCCGCTTGCACCGCGGACACTCTACCCGGATTTCAGCAGTTATGCGCTGGAGATCGGTTGCGGCTGGGGTGAGTACACGCGGGCTTATGCGCAGGCGAACCCCACGACGCTGGTGGTAGCAATTGAGAAAAAGCTCGCGCGTGTCATTGCCTCTGCGCGTGCACAAACTTCCGAGGGTCTGCGCAACATCCGCTACATGGTGCTTGATCTCGCCTGGTTTTTCGACGGAGTGTTTGCTGATAGCCAGTTTGACGCGATCACGATCAATTTTCCCGATCCATGGCCCAAGGCGCGTCACCACAAACACCGCTTTATTTCACCCGATTTTGCCGAATCTCTGCAACGCGTAGCACGGCCGGGTGCGCGACTGACTTTTGCTACCGACAACTATCCTTATGCACGCGAAGCGATGCAGACCTTTGAGGCAAGCGAGCACTGGCGTAATGCCGTCGCTCCGTGGCTGGCAGTCGGTGATATCCCCGGGAGGCCGCGCAGTTATTTTGAAACCTTGCACCGCCAGGAAGGCGCGCCTATCTATTTTTTGCAGTACGAGCGGATATGAATGCACCGAGCAGCGCTGGCCATAGGCATGCCAGCGCCAGTGCCCAAAATGCAGACATGCCAAAACGTGAGAACACGGTCTGCCGGCGCTCCAGGGCGATCTCGGCAAACACGATTTGTGCCCGGTTCTGCATACTGCGCGCTACAATATCATCACCTTTGGCGTCAGCAATTACCGTAACACCACTCATCGCTGCGCGCACGATCGGTACGCCGTTTTCTACCGCACGCAACACGGCCGCCGACGCATGCTGATGCCCTTCAATTCCGTCGCCGAACCATGCGTCGCTCGCCAAATTGAGAATCAGCTGCGCATCGCGTGTGCGTACATCTGCAGGATAAAGCGCCTCGTAACAGATGGCCGGTTTAGCGATGTACTGCCTGCCCCGCCGGGGTTGCGGCAGCTTCTGGCGCACCGTGGCACCACTGGTGAGAAACGCCAGTTCGGGTTCGATCTGCTGCCTGCTGCGCAGGGTATTCTCAACTATACCGGTCTGCAGCGTAATTTCATTGAGCTCTTCAGCAGCACGGTAACGCCCTGCCTCGGGGAAAACATTACGCAAAGACGGCCATATGTCTCCGAAAGGCAGAAACTCCCCCCAGGGCACCAGGCGCCGCTTCAGATAATAATTCTTCATACCAACGTCGGGCCTTGTCGCCAATCGCGAAAATAACTGCACCTCGGCCTGGAACATATCCTGAAAGACGAGGGCTGCCCCGGTGCGACGGCTCGTGTATTCGGCGGCCGCATCAAAAGTCGGAGAATAGATGCCACGGTTGGTCGGTGAAGCATCGGCGCTGTGAAAAGGCATACTTGCTTCGGGCCAGACGACCAGGTCGAGGGGGCTGTGCAGAATGGCACCTTCGATTGACTGGTTGAAGAGGCGGTTAATTGCATCGGTGGCAAATTCATGGTCACTGCGTTTTTGTTCGGGAGCAGCACCTATATTCGTCTGGATCACGAGCGTGCGCAGCTTACCCGCTTCCGGCTGCAGAGGCCAGTAATAGAGCAAACCCCCTGTTACGACGCCGGTAATCGCCAGCAAGAGAGCGATCACCTGAGAGCGTAGTCGCACAGCAAACCGACGGTCACGGTCAACCCACAGTATCTGCCAGCAAAGCAGTGAGATAAACACGGCCGCGAGACTGACAAAATATACCGAACCGATTGCTGCAAGCTGGCGCAGCCAGCCGGACGAGGCCACCGCGTTACCCCATGACCAGGGGAAGAGTTCGGGCGCCAGGTATTCGGTGATCGCGAAAAACGCTGCGATTGCAAGCATTCTGCCGGCATCGCGTAGCGCGCCGAAATCCACGTAACGCGCGAGGGTGAAGATCCCCACGAATTTCAGCTGGAAGAGCAGCGCATAGGCCAGCGCCAGTGCAAACGAAAGCAGCGGACGCTCACCCGTATACCGGTGGATAGTCGCGACGATCCAGCCGAAGGCAATGAACGTCGTGGCAAAAGCAAAAACAATCCAGGTCAACACAATACGCCTGGCAGGAGCGCGATAAAGCCCCGCCGCAGCAGCAACCACAGCTGCTACAGCCACCACGCCCAACGGCCAGAGATCAAAGGGGGAGAGCGCAAAAAGCAGGCTTAAGGCATGAGCTAGCGCCAGCAAGACCTGCCGCAGGTAAAAAGACCGCAGTATCTGCACTGTTATCTGAGATTGTTGCTGCGCAGGTACTCTTCGTACTGCATGCGCCGCTCATAAGCTTCGGCTTCTTCTTTGCCCAGCATCTGCACGCGCAGCTCGTTCAGTTTTTCGCGGCGCTCTGCCTCGGACAATGCCGCGTTTTCACGGCTGAATTTCTGCGCTGCTGCTTCGTATGAATCGATTCGCGCGCGTTCGTCTCGGATTTCTTTTTCAACCTGCGCCATACGCTGTGCAGCCGCAGCACCAAAATAGCGTTCGCGCAATGACTGCGTTTCGGCTGCAGAATTGCCCTTGCGCTGCATTTCATCGCCGCGCAGCATCACTTCGGTTTCATAGCGTGTATATGCGGGTTCAGATTCGTTCACTGCAGCATTGTATTCGCCGAGGCTGTTCTTTCGCCGCTCGTAGTATTTTTTCACGCGCTGTTCGGCGGGCATTTCGGCAGAATTTCTCACAAAATCATTGAGCGCATCCTGTGAGGCAATACGGGCCTCTTCGAAACCGAAGATCAGCTGTGCGTCAGACTCGGAAAAAAACTCGCGCCGTTTCTTCTTTATAAACTCGTAGCGTTCAGCGGCAGTAAGGTTCTCCGGTATATTGAAACGGCGCATCGCATCTTCGTAGCGCAGGTACCCCCTGAAGAGCGCGATGATCTTCTCATTCTCCGGTGCGGGGTATTGCTCCCGGAGAAAGTTTTCAATGCGGATATTGCATTCATCAAAATTCATCTGCGGCGCCGTTGCACCAGTGCCGTCCGGCGATTCGCTGCCGCCGACGCCACACTTCGTGCGCAGGCGCCAGAGTTCTGATACCAGCGAAATTCGGCCGGTACGGGCCATTTCCATCAGCTGGCTGAAGGTATACATATTCTCTTCTGTGAACAGCCGGCGGTTTTGCTCGAGAAACTCCCGGTATTCGCCTGATTGCGGGTTGGCTGCGAGCGCAGCCTTGCGCGCCTGGTCTTCCAGCTGCCGCAGCTTACGGCTCTCTTCTGAGTCGGGCCAGAAAACCCAAAGCCCCACCAGAATAACGACGGGCAGGAAATAGAGGAGTTTCCGTTTATCCATGGTCATACACCGTCAACGATCAGGCCATCAGCGCCTGCAGCTTTTTCACCGCACGGTTTTCCGGGTCAAATGCCTCTGCCTTCCGCAGCAGCTTTTCGGCCTTGTCGCGTTTTTCCAGCCTGCGGTAGATGTCAGAAAGGTTGACAATACCGTGAAAGCTCATCGGCTCACGCAGAATCAGCCTTTCGCCGTAGTCTGCTGCACGCTTGAGCAACGTCTTTTCGGGACCAGCGCAGTACTTCAGCGCACGTGAAGTCAGGTAAATCATGCCGAGATCAGACGGGTCATAGTTGCAGTATTCTTCGCCCAAAGCCGCGGCCCGGGAGAATTTCTTAAGGCGTGAGTTGAGCAGCGCGAGCTCGTAGACGATTTTCGGGTCGTGGGGGTTGTCGGCATAGAGACGATCGAGCTCAGCGACAGCACCTTCGTAGTCCTTCGTCTGTGCATACTTCTTGATGACCGACAGATCGGCACGCGAAATGGGATCATGCCCGGTTCCGTCGAACACAATGCGGACCAGCGACAGGTCATCGGTGATGTCGCCGGCCTTCAACAGCTCTTCGCGTATCTGGTGCAAATCCCCACCGGTCTTTTCGATAATGCGCAGGAACATTGTTTCATCCTGATTGATCATCGAGTTGCCCATTTCGTCCCGGCCAAGCGAAATGTCGTCGCGACCGTCCGAGCCCGCAAAAATCACATCACCCTTCTGCAACCTGAACGTCTTGACACGAAAGAGCTCGTCATTTTCAGGCATACCCAGTTTACGCAGGGTCAGCTCTTCTTCGATAAAATTTGCCACACCGTTACGCAGTACGGCGATCCACGGATGTTCGGCGTTGATATAGTAGAGAAAGCCACTGTCTTCATCGATAAGCCCGATGACGGCCGAAACCAGCATGCGCCCGTCGAACGAGATCATCACATGGTGGAGTTCTTCGTAACAATCGCGTAACCACTGTTCGGGAAACATAAACCGGCTCATCTCGTCATTCTGCGTCCTGTGCAAGAATGATTTAAATACCGTGCCGAGTACCAGCGCCCCACCTGCCCCCTGGATCGATTTACCCATCGCGTCGCCATTCATGAACGCCACGTACCGCTTATTGCGCAGGTAGACGGTGTTCGCCGAAGAAATATCTCCGCCAATTTCTGAATGCCACTGCCTGAACTGGAACTTCTTTTTCTGTTCAGTCAGAAAATCAACGCGGACACGCGAAGGTTCGGCTTCGTTGAGGGCAAGCGGGTGCAGAAGCTGCGAAGTGAGAAAATAGTCCCCATCCTGCTGGGTTTTCAGCTCATTGATACGCTTGATCTGCGCCTCGATTTCGGTATTTTTGATCTCGATTTTCTTCGTCTTCATAAATGAGTCGAACCGGATACGGTCGAGTATGAAGGAAAAAGCAATCGCGATGACGTACGAAATCACGAGGTTATTCATCGAATAGGCCGTCGCCGGCGTGGTCAGGTTTGGCTTATAGATAATAACCGAGGTGAGAAAGAGTGCGATTGAAGCAAGCTGCATGGTGAGAAACAACCTGAAAGCCACCGGCGCAGCGATGGGTATCATGACGACGATCTGCAGTCCGGAAACATAGTTCGGATCGTCAGCGATGCGACCGGTAAAGAACGAAGTCGCGGCCATAACATAGGCAATCATGATCTTGAGCAGCAACGCGCCGTGTCGCTGGACGACGGGAATAAATGAGGTCACAAAGATCAGCGCCGCAATCGCCGTTAGCCCAAGGCGGAAATAGAAAAGTTCGGGAAATTCGGGGTGTAGCTTTTTGTCGGTATTGAATGCGAAATCCAGCCAGGCAAAGGTGGCGATGGCTGATCCGATACGGGTCCAGCTGCCGAGCTGGCGATCCATGTCTGCTACAAATTCGCCGCGGTACTGCAGCCGCTCAGGATTTCGGCGGAACATGCCGCGCAGCCGTGTCATCATATGCCTTAATGACGACTGTGCACATTAAGTCAACGCTAACGCGCAGCACTCTCCCGAGGGACTGCCTTTTTCGGCAGCCTATGGCAAAGGGGTTGGGGAACTGACCGAGGCTCTCAGGTAACCCGTGCCTGGACGCCCTGGCCTGTGCCACCGATAACTTCACGGGGTTTTGATCCGATCTGGGGGCCTATCATGCCCCGTGCTTCAAAAGCCTCAATCAGGCGTGCAGCTTTGTTATAACCGATGCGCAGCCGGCGCTGCAGGTAGCTGGCTGATGCCTTCTGGCTCTCGACGATAATCTGCCAGGCTTCTTCGAACAGTTCTTCATCGCCGGCCTCGAGCTCACCCATTTTACCCTTGGGATCTTCAAGCGTGATGTATGCCGGTTTCGCCAGTTTCTTTGCGTACGCGACGACGTCTTCGACTTCGTTGTCTTCAATCAGCGGCACCTGTGCGCGAATCAGCTGTGCTTTGGATGGATGCCTGAACAGCATGTCACCCTGCCCCAAAAGCTGCTCGGCCCCGTTGCCGTCGAGAATCGTGCGTGAATCGGTTTTCTGCGCTACCTGCAGCGCAATGCGCGCAGGACAGTTCGCCTTGATGAGTGCCGTGATCACATCCACCGACGGACGCTGAGTTGCCAATATAAGGTGAATTCCTACCGCGCGTGCTTTTTGCGCGAGGCGAATAATCGAAGACTCGACCTCTTTGCCGGCAACCATCATAAGATCGCCCAACTCGTCGATCAGGACCACGATGTATGGCATGAGTGGCAGCTCCGCCTTATTCTTCTGTGAGCGGATTTTTTCGTTGTACGAGCGAATATCGCGCGCGCTCATCTCGGCCAGGTCTTCGTAGCGGCGCTCCATTTCTTCGACCGCCCAGTTGAGCGCAAGAATCGCCTTATTGGGCTCAGTGATGACCGGGTGCAGCAGGTGCGGAATATCGTTGTAACCCGAAAGTTCGACGAGTTTCGGGTCGACGAGCAGAAAGCGAACCTCTTCGGGCGTCTTGTGCAGGATGAGACTCGAAATAAACGAGTTCACGGCGACCGATTTACCCGACCCCGTTGCTCCCGCAATCAGCAGGTGCGGCATGCGCGTGAGATCTTCGAGCAAAAGGTTACCGGCGATGTCGCGGCCGAGCGGCAGAGGTAGAGCCCCTGAGAACTCGCGGTAGCCGACATCGTTCAGAATGTCGCCGAGAAGAACCTTGATACGCTGCTTGTTGGGGATTTCAATACCTACTGTCGACCGGCCCGGTATCGGGGCTTCAATGCGCACCCGCATGGCCTCGAGCGCCATCGCAAGCTCATCGGTCAGCGCGAGTATGCGGCTCACCTTAATGCCCGCGGCCATCTTGAGCTCATAACGCGTGATAATCGGACCGCGCTGTATACCCACGACATGGCCCTCAATCGAGAACTGCTCCAGGGTCTCTTCGAGGCGCTCGATAACGCTCTGCGCTTCAGCAGGGTTAGCGAATTCCAGGGCCTTGCGCTGCGTCTTCAGGATGGGAAAACGCAGTTCCTGCTGGCGGTCGACCACGACACGCGGGGTAACCGAAGCGCGGTCGCCCAATGAATCGCGTTGCGCAGTATCGGGTTCGGTTGTACGCGCTGGTGAATTTGCGCCGGCAGCTTTTTTCGCCTGCGGGGTCGTCGACCGATCGGCAGACGTGAGCTTTGGCTCCGGCAGCGGTGATTTGCCTGCCGGCCCAGAGAGCGTTGTGAGCTGTTCTGCGTCTTCATCTTCGTCGCCATCATCTGCAGAGGTAACAGATTCTGCCTTCGCACCCGGCTGTGTCTCTACAGCTGGTTCAAAAAAACGAACACTCGGCCGTTTTGTCTTAGGCCTGTCCTGCTGCGCTTCGTCGCCCGCCAGCGCCTGAATAGCGTCTTCGGGGGGATTCCATGACTGAGAAGCCGTTGCGCCATAGTTCTCGAAAAGCGCGTCGAGATCAAACTCATCTCCCTTTTCGTAATCAATCGTTGAATAGGAAAGCTCATAGGGCGCATCGAGAGCCCGGGGAGCTTCGTTCGCTGCCAGGCGGTACTCGAGACGCGGGTCAGGTTGTGACTCGGCACGCTCTGCCTTCGGCAATGCCGGGACCTGCTGCACGGTCATCTCGGGTGCAGCTGGCGTTATCTCTGGCATCTCACCAGGATCCGATGGATGAGACTGCCCGGGTTCTGCCGGCCGGCGGAAAAGAGCCGGGTTTGCGGCATTAAAGGTATCGAGCGGCATGACATGGAAGGCAAAATTCTTGCCCGCGCTTTCACCCGCCACGCCGGTAGGCTCAGGATGCTGCGGCTGCAGTTCACGGAGCTTTTCGGCGAGGCGGCTTTTCCAGACGAGCTCACCCTCGGTTTTTTTCTGCTGGTCTGCCGGCACAGTTATCTTCTGTATCCACGGGGGACGTGAAACCGCCTGCACGGCCGAATTTGTGGAATCAGATTTTAGCCATTTGAGCATAGGACACCGCGCTGCGTTCAGAACAAGTATCGGCAGATTTTCAACGTGGCCTTATCGCCAAATTTTTACGATAGTACGGTTGTGGAATAAAAAAGCCCGGCTGAACCGGGCCTTTGGAGCACATTTTCTCTGTAGATTAGCTGACTTTTCCGCGGTACATAACTTCGATACCGTCATCGTTCAGCTTCTTGAGAAAGCTCTTTGCCTGCTTACGGGTCTTAAAGTCGCCGAGGCAGACGAAATGCCATTTCCCGTTCGTGGCGATAAATGCTTTCTCTGGATAAGCTTCCAGGATTTCGTCCCGGTGGCGCTCGGCGTTCACCTTCTTTTTGAAGGCACCTACCTGGACTGTAAAGCCCTTGGGCTTTTTCCCATCGAGGAATACCAGTTTCTCTTTTTTTGAACCTGCAGATTTGATTTTGCCGTCGTCATCGTCTGCGTCCGAAGCTTCATCGAGATCGGCAACGGGTTCAATAATTTCTTCTTCCTCTTTAGCAGCTTTACGCTTTTTCCCTGCTTTCACCGGGGCGGCACCATCTGCCTTCGAGAGAAAATTGTCTTCACCGGCCTGCACCAGTTCAAGCTGCACACGCGCCGTACCCTTTTCGGCAAAACCGAGTTCGCGCGCTGCGGAGTAGCTCACGTCCATCACACGCCCTTCTACGTAGGGGCCGCGGTCGTTAACCTTTACCATCGCCTTTTTGCCGTTTTCAAGATTTTTTACCAGCACGAGCGAATTCATCGGAAAATCGCGGTGCGCAGCAGTCATCTTGTTCATGTCGAACAGTTCTCCGCTGGCAGTTGGCCGGCCCTGCAGCTCTTTACCATACCAGGCAGCAAAACCTTCACTGACAGGAGCAGCAGCTTTTTCATCGCCCGCAGCACCGTCCTGCAGTACGGGATCTTCTGAACGTGCCTGCTGCGCCGGATCCTGGGGATTCGTACGCGCCTGCGGCGCACGGCAGGCGATAAGCGCAAATGATGCGAGAAGCAGAATAGAGGCTTTCATGTTCTATTCTCGTACCATTCCGGTACAGCAATAAGTACTTTTTTGAGGGCCAGTCTTAAGGCGCTTTCAAAAGGATGCTCGCGGCCTGTTTTGCCGGTTCGAACGCGGTAAGCCGGTCAGAAATACGACGGAGCTCCCCCTGCTGCTTGCGGCGATAGGAATCGTCGTGGAGTACCTTCTCGAGCTCTGTCGCAATATTCTGTGCCGTAAGCCGGTGCTGCAGAAACTCCTGCACCACGAACTTGCCCGCAAGAACATTGACCATCCCGATATAGGGTATACGCACGACGCGCTTGAAGATCGCGTAGGACATCCAGGAAGATCGGTAGAGAATCAGGTGCGGTACGCCAAAAAGCGCGCATTCGAGCGTGACCGTGCCCGAACAGGCAATTGCGGCACTGGCAATATCGAGCACGTAGGGCGCGCCGTATTCAACAAGAAATGTATTTTCCGGGAACTTGTAGCGTGATAGCAGTTCGTGAATTTTTGCATTGGCAGCCGGAATGATGAAGGCGTAGCCCGGATGCTTCTGTGCAAAGAGCCTGATGCCCTCAATGATGCGCGCCGTATGGTAATGCACCTCGGCGGGCCGTGACCCGGGCATGACAGCAATAACTGGCATCTTGCGCCTGAAGATCTCGCGTAACTGGGGGACCTTCTTTACCGGGTTACCTGATCGGGCAAGTTTTGCCTGCAGGTTAACTGTCTCTGCCGTGAGAGGATGCCCGATGTAATGCGCTTCGACACCGATCTCATTATAAATATCCGGTTCAAAATCATAGAGGCATAAAACCCGTTCAAAACGATCACGGATCTTAAAGACCCGTTTGTACTTCCAGGCCCATACGGTCGGCGAGACAATCATGGTGCAGCGAATGCCTTTGTCTTTCAGCTTTTTTGCAAGCATGATGTTGAAACCCGGAAAGTCGATCAGCCACGCCTCGCGCGTACCATTGGCCGCCGCTTCCTGCACCAGCTGGTCCATGATTTTTGTGAGGCGGCGGTAGTTTTTTGCAGCCTCAAAGAATCCGATTGTTGAAAGTTCTTCTGATGTGAAACGGACATCCATGCCCGCATCGCGCAGGCGCTGGCCACCACAACCCCAAAGGCGGAGCTTCTTCTTTTTCAGGACTTCGCGGATAATCGCCGCACCGAGCAGATCACCCGATTCTTCGCCTGCTACCAGCAATACCGGGGCAGCCGGTGCGGAAATATTCGGGCCGCGCTTAAGCGGTTTCTTCGATTTCGTATTCGCTGAAGAGCGTTTTTTGGTTCGAGTAGATGGCTTCGTTTTCATCGAGTCTGACCGGGTATTTGCCGTCGAAACATGCCGTACAGTAACCCGTATCACCTTCGCCCGCTGAGCCACCCGGTGTCTCTTTGGCTGCGCGCTGCATGCCCCCTAGCGACAGATAGGCGAGCGAATCGACACGCAGGTATTTGGTAATTTCTTCGATGGTGTGGGTGGCGGCAATCAGCTCTGAATGGTGCGGAATATCAATGCCATAATAACAGGCGTGCCGGGTGGGAGCGCTGGCGATACGCACATGGATCTCTTTTGCGCCGGCGTGCCGTAGCATCTTGACAATCTTACGCGTGGTAGTGCCACGCATGATACTGTCATCGATTACCACCACACGCTTGTCTTTGACGACTGAACCAATCGCATTGTACTTTATTTTTGCGCCAAAGTCGCGTATCTTCTGGTCGGGCTCGATAAACGTACGACCAATGTAGTGCGAACGTATCAGGCCCATGTGATAGGGCAATCCGCTTTTGCGCGAATAGCCGAGCGCTGCAACGGTCGACGAATCGGGAACAGGCATAACCAGGTCAGCCTCGACCGCTGATTCTTCTGCCAGAACTTCACCCATCCTGAAACGTGTATCATAGACCGACTTGCCAAAGACAAACGAATCGGGACGTGAGAAGTAGACGTATTCGAAAATGCACAGGTTCTGTGACGATTTGCCGAACGGGAATTGTGAGGTCACACCGCGCGGGGTAACAATTACCAGCTCGCCTGGTTCAACGTCGCGCACATATTCCGCATCGATGATGTCGAGCGCGCAGGTTTCAGAAGCAAAGATGTAACCATCATCTTTCTTGCCCATTACCAGCGGGCGAAAACCATTGGGATCGCGCAGTGCATACAGGGTGTCACCCGTGAGCACCACGAGCGAGTACGCACCGCGAATCTGTTTGACCGCTTCTATCAGGGCATCGGTAAAATTCTCTGCCCGCGAGCGCGCGACGAGGTGGCTGATAACTTCTGTATCGATTGTTGTCTGGAAGAGCGAACCGAGGTCTTCAAGACTCTTGCGAATGGTCGCAGCATTCGTGAGATTGCCGTTATGCGCCAACGCCATTGTTCCCAGGCGTGATTCAAAACGGATTGGCTGTGCATTGCGCAGAAAGCTTGCACCGGTGGTCGAATACCGGTTGTGCGCAATTGCATGCCGCCCGGTCAGCTGCCTGATTTTTTGCGGGGTAAAAACGTCGGCTACCTTGCCCATGCCGGCAAAGCGGTACAGGCGCTCGCCGTCAGAAGAAACTATGCCGGCGCTTTCCTGGCCACGGTGCTGCAGCGCGTATGAACCGAGGTACGCGTGATTAGCGGCCTCTTCAACATTGTGGACACCAACGATGCCGCACTCTTCTTTAGGATAGTATTTCGGGGTTTTTCGCCCGGCAGATGCTGTTTTCTGGCGTTTTTTGTCGCTCACCGGGTTTGGTTATAAACCATGAGCGACATAGACGGCAAATCAAAACTTGTAATGGAAGCCGGCGAGCGCAAGGGGCACATAAGTCATCACACCCTGCTCGATATAGGCGAGCGATTCGACGCTGATGGAAGCATCGATGTTCTGGTTGATACGGTAGCCGGTCACGATGCCCCCACGGGCAAAGGGAAATCCATTCGTCAGGGTCGAGTTTATTCCACTACCGGTCACCGTCGTCGTCTGCATCACGTAGCCACCACCAATCTGCGGCTCGAGGTAGAGTTTCGTGGTTAATCCCAACCGGTAGCCGAAACTTAGCGAAGCCATATAGTTAGACGTCACACCTGAAGCCCCCAGCGACTGTATGGCTGAATCATTGCCCTCTTTAAGACGGTGCCCCATGAACATGAAGCCGAATTCTGAAGTCATTTTGCCGAATTTCGGCATTGCCGCATGCAGCGTCGCCCCGAGTGCAGGCAACTGTGCGGTGAAATATTTCGCATACCCTGCGACATACACCCCGCCACCGCCGCGCAAACCGAGGCTCCAGTCGGCAAAGAATGGCTCACTTTCTGCCTGCAGCCCCGTGCGTGCTGCTTCTTCTTTGCTGGGAATCACCTTACGTGTTTCCTGTTCCATGCGGTCGGCAACCTGGCCCACCGCCGTGAAAAGCTCGCTGTCAGCAGGCAGGTCGAGTTCAATAGTGGCGATGGCTTTTTTCTTTTTTACGTCGAGCAGGTGCGCGGTTGCGTGAATGCTCGATTTTATCTTGCCACCCGCCAGTTTCTTGTTCACCGGTTTAAATCCGCCGCTGATGACAATATCCTGGTTGGCGAGAATACCGAGATTCATCGCAGCTGTTTTGGTATGGAAGTCGTCGCGCAGGATAAAGTTCTGCTCTGCGACGAGCGCCCACTTCTCTTCAGGGAGCTCATCGAAAGCAAATTTTTCCCGCAGACGCTCTTTCAGCGAGTCAGTAATCGAGCTTTCGAGATAAGCAAAATTCTGGTCTTTATCAATGTTGATAATGGGCAAGATAATGACCTTTTTCAGTGCGGCGGAAAGTGGGGTAAGCGTCACGGCCGCGATAAGCAGGATGGCGGGCATACTGCGCATGGGTTAATAAGGATTGTAATGGCTGAGACGTCAATGCGAAACATATACGGATAATTCTATTTCAGGAAAGACGATGGGGCATTATTCCCATACTGGGATTCCGGGGATTGTCATACCTCTACGCCTGCGGGTCGGTACATGGTTGTCTCATACAGTCAGCCCCTCTGGGGCCGATGCCCAATGGGCCCGACACCCGGCAATATTGTCTGCCTGCTGCGTCCCGCAGACTGATTTCCCAAGAAGAAGCGCCAAAATCGACTGAGAACCAGGGGAAAGTCCCGCTCCAGCAACTGATGGCGGCGCATCAATTCGCTTTATTTAGTTAATTAGCTAAATTTACAATTTACAATATATCTCACTGTCGGCAAGTCTCCCGCAGCGGCACGTCCGCGGGCGCATTGCGCCGATAACGGGGCTGCCCAAAAGCCTCTTGCAGGCCAACTGCAGGCTTCTGGGCATCCCTGAAATAGGAGTAACTGAATGTTCAAGAAGACCACTTCCCCCCAGAGCAAAGGAGCAACACTGCTGTTCCTGGCTCTCTCGTTCGCCATGGTGGCGACCACGACCGTGTCACTCAAGGCACAGGCTGCACCGGCGGCACCAGCAGCTGCCCCCGCAGCCGCAGCGCCCGCCACGGCTGAAGCTGCCCCCCTGGGCGCAGAAGGCAATAAAGAAGCCGCTGCCTTCGCCGAAGCCGGTTCGCTCAACATCTTTGAGAGTAAAGACCCCGCTCTCTGGATTTTGATGGTACTCTTCCTGGTTGCCCTCGCGATCGGCGCCGAGCGCCTCTGGGTTCTGCTCCACACTAAATCAGCCAATGCGGAGCTCGTTCGTCTCGTGACTGAGCGCTTGAGCCAGAACCCCGCTACGGGCGAAGAGCTGGCAAAGGATGTTTCCGAAGCAAAATTCGGCGTCGAAGGCCGTATCGCTGCTGTAACGCTCAAGGGCTGGCAGCACGACGAAGACACCCTGCAGTCGTACGCGAACGCAGCAACAGTTGCAGAGCGCCGCTACCTCAGTGCACGACTTCCGATACTCTCCACTCTCGGCAACAATGCACCCTTCATCGGTCTGCTCGGAACCGTTCTCGGTATCATGAAAGCTTTCCGCGATCTCGCGGGTGCTGCTGACGCGGGACCGCAGGTGGTGATGAAAGGTATCTCCGAAGCGCTTGTGGCAACCGCGATGGGTCTCGGTGTCGCGATTCCGTGCGTAATGCTCTTTAACTACTTCTCGTCTGTAATCAAGCGTAAGCTCTCGAATTCAGAAGAAGTCACCAACATCATCGTCGCGCTGCGCCGCGCAACGCGTTCTGGCAACAAGGTAGTCTGAAATGGCGGCCAAAGTAGGTAACGATTCAGGCGACGAAGTCATTGGCGACATCAACGTCGTTCCACTCGTCGACATCATGCTCGTGCTCGTGATCATTCTGATGGTCACAGCCGAGTTCACGAAATACCGCACCGTGCCGATACAGCTGCCCAAGGTGAACGCCGTGGCGATGAAACGCGAACCGCACAAGGTCGCGATCACGATCAAACCCAATGGCAAAGTATACCTGGGCGACAAAGAGGTTAAAGACCTGGCAGAACTCGGTCCGCGCCTCGTGGCCGCTAAAAAGGCACAACCAGACGTGGCGGTCATTCTCCGCATGGAAAAAGACACGAAGTACAGCGACATGCTGAAGGTACTCGACGACGTGAAACTCTCGGGCATCAGCAAGGTCGGGCTCGCCGTCGATTCGGCGAAAAAAGGTAAGTAGTATGACGGCAGCGATTACCCCACCCCCGGCCCCTCCCCTTCACAAGGGGAGGGGTGCCGAAGGCGGGGTGGGGTCTATATCTAAACGCTCTTCACGCAGCGGCGTCGTCACCTTTGACGGCATTCGCCTTTCAGACGGGCGGTTTGTCTACCCCGGCCTTTCCAACACGTTCGAAAACTACGAGACGATCCCCTGGATCAGCCGCAACAAGGCGCTGTGGCTGGGGGGAGCTCTTCTTGTCCTGTCGATTGCGGTTACTGTAGTCAAGATCGACTGGAGCCCTGACGAGTCAGAGCTCGACAAGATAGCCGTCACTGTTGACTTCGGCGACGTGGTGCAACCTTTCAAGAAGAAGGCAGCGAAGCCGCGCGAAGAGGTCGACGAAGTCTTCGGCAACGAGTTCATAAAAGATAAAACTCCCCCGGACCCCAACCAGGAAGACCCGCGGGTCAACAGCGCCGTCAACGCGGCCGTGGGTAACATGAAACCACCAGTCGACCTGACCCCTGAACTGATACCCCAATACACGCCAGCCGCGCGCAATGCCGGAATTGAGGGTTCAGTAACCCTCGAAATCATCATCGCGGAAGATGGCAAGATTCTGCGCGTGAAGGCCGTGGGAAAAAAACTGGGTCTGGGCCTCGATGAAGCAGCGGTTACCACTTACAAGAAAAAGCGGTTTCAACCCGCGGTCAGCAACATCACGGGCAAGCCGCAATTATCCAAATACTACGAAAGGGTTAAGTTCGTACTTAACTGATATGAAATTCCATAGCTGTAGCCAAAACATTGGGGATTAAGATCCCCTTTTTTTATGAACTCAATGGTTAATCAGCAAATTAACTTTGACATTTCGCTAAATAGCTAAATAACGTTTTACACTATATCGCAATGTAAAAAACAGGAGACAGAAAATGATTCACCCCTTCACAAAACAGGGAATTCGCAAGAGCATCAGGCAAGCCGCAGCAATCGCGCTGCTGCCCGCCCTGCTCTTCGGCCTTACAGCCCAAGTGGCTGCACAGGCCAAAAAAGGTAAAGCGGCTGCGGCACCCGCCGTGGTCGCCACTGCGGGAGCTACAGGCACAATCCGCGGCCGCGTGCTCGACTCGGCCAACGGCGAGCCGATGATCGGCGTCACTGCGGTCATCAAGGAGCTCGGCCTCTACGGCGTCACAGACATCGATGGCAACTACGCCATCACGAATGTACCCGTGGGCGAGCAGACCGTCACCTACCAGATTACAGGCTACCAGCCCTCTGCGACCAAAGTTAATGTCGGCACCGGCAAGGCCGCGGTCGCAAACGTGACGCTCAACTACAAGGTCTCATCAGAGGTCGTAGTTACAGCGAAGCGGGTGGATAATACTGCCGCTGCACTGCTGAGTAAACGCAAGAAAGCTGCGGCAGCCCAGGACGCGATTTCGGCTGAACAGATCAGTAAGAGTCCGGATAACGACGCTTCAGAAGCAGCAAAGCGAGTCACAGGCATCACAGTTGTTGACGGCAAGTATGTTTATGTCCGCGGCTTAGGCGAGCGCTACTCAAGCGTCCAGTTTAATGGATCGGTTATCCCGAGCCCGAACCCGGACAAACGGGTAATTCCGCTCGATATTTTTCCGGCTGCCCTGCTCGACAATCTCATAGTCACTAAAACGTACACTGCCGATCTCCCAGCAGATTTTTCGGGCGGCCTTGTGCAAATTAATCCTAAGGATTATCCTGAAGAAAAAGAAATCAAAGCCTCAATTTCCAGTGGATTCAACAGTGTGACAACGGGAAAAACCTTCTATGGATCACAAGGTGGTAAACTCGACTTCTGGGGCATCGATGACGGCACGCGCGCACTTCCAGGTTCTATTGAGTCGAGTAACCGTAAACTTAGCTTACAAAATGCAACGTTTAATCCAAACGGCTACTCTGCAGCTGAACTGGAATCATTTGGGGAAAGCTTCAGGCGTACTTGGGATATAAACAAAAGCAAGGGTATTGCTCCTGGAGGCATTCAGGCATCTTTTGGAAATACTTTTAGGCTGTCTGAAACTCAATCACTTGGGGTTATTGCAGCGGGTCTGGCAAAAGAATCATCAGAGACGCTTGCAGACAAGACCTATAAGACGTATTTTTCAGCAGGCTCACCTAAGTACGATTACAAACAGAATATTTCGACTTACTCAACTACCAAAGGGGGCCTTCTGGGCCTGAGCTTTGGCCTGGATAAGCACAACAAAATTCGTCTTAATACTGTCTATACTAACAACACCGAAGATACCGTACAGGAAACGAATGGTTCTCATCCGGATTACAGTAATCCCATTAGGGACGTACGCATAAAGTTCAACAGCTACAGCCTGTGGTTTACCCAGCTTAATGGAGAGCATGCGCTACCTTGGCTTCTTGACTCAAAATTTACCTGGAAGTCCTCGTATTCGCGGGCTGGCTTCTCGCAACCTGATTTTCGCTCATACACACAATTGACCAATCCCGGTGCGGCAAGCACTCTCTTGTTCCGCGAAGATTCACCTTCCCGCGTATTTACGAACCATTTGGATGAGACAATTGATGCCCAGCCGGAACTCACTATTCCATTTAATCAATGGAGCGGTCTCAAATCTACTTTGGCGCTGGGGGGCTACATTAGCTACCGCGATCGCAGTTCCAAGACGCGTCGCTTTACCTATACCAGCAACGGGGCACCAGCATCCTTTCTGGATGGCAACATCAATGAAGTGATGTCTCCGGATCGCATAAACCAGGCTGCTGGCACAGGCTTCGCTTTCTCTGAAATTACCGGGCCAAATGACACGTACCGTGGCGAACAAATGATCAATGCCGGTTATGGTCAAATCGACATGCCTATCGTACCCGACCTACGTATGATTGCAGGGGGCCGTTATGAACAATCGCAAATAACAGTCACTACCTTCGATATTTTTTCTTCTACGGCAGCGCCGCAAAAGACCAAGCTAATTAACAACAATGTAACGCCAGGCGTGAATTTAGTGTATTCCATAACGGCAGATATCAATCTACGCACTGCATTCAGCCAGACTGTGAATCGGCCCGATTTTCGGGAGCTGACACCATTCCTATTCCGTGATGCCGCAGGCGTCGACGTAACCAAGGGGAACTCAGACCTTAAGCAGGCGACAATCTCAAACTACGATATGCGGTTGGAATGGTTCCCTGGCGTGGGTGAGGTAATCGCTTTAAGTGGTTTCTACAAGCAACTCACTAATCCTATTGAAGTAACTGAGCTTGCATCCGCGGACGTTATTCTAAGCTATAGCAACGTTCCAAAAGCTTCTTTGCTTGGTGCTGAAATTGAAATTAACAAAAATCTCGGATTCATTTCTAAATGGATAGACGAATTTTCCATATTTGCGAATTACTCAGTTATCAAATCAGAGGTCTCCCTTCCTGCCGGAGGGTTCTATACGAACAAAAACCGTCCCCTGCAAGGCCAGTCTCCTTATGTACTTAATGCGGGTATAAACTACGATCGGATGCCATGGGGTTTGAGTGTCACCTTACTCTATAACGTATTTGGCCCGCGCATTATACGCGTCGGTGGCGGCGGGTTGGATGACACCTATGAGCAGCCAGTTGGCAGATTTGATGGGGTAATTAAGAAAAGTTTTGCTGAGTACGGCAGCCTCAAACTAACGGCCGCCAACCTGACAAATGCCGAATACCGTGCAACACAGGGTAATGACCTCCGCTACAGTTTCTATCGCGGAATAACTTTTGGTCTCAGCTACGATGTCATATTTTAATAGATATGAAAAAAATTCGGAGGAAATATGAAAAATAAAACAAGAACAGTGACAATTCTGTTGCTGAGCACGCTATCACTGCTGAACGCCTGTGCGAAAAGTGATGATGGCACAACAACACAAACCACAAGCACGGCCGTTACATGCTCTGGTTCGACCCTTACCGGAAACTACACAAGCGCCATTAACGTACCTGCGGGCGCTACCTGTAATTTCAGCGGTCTGGTAGTGGTAAAATCCGGCGGTTCGCTGACAATCGGCGCTGGCGCAAAAATGGTCGGCAACCCCGGTCAATCGCCAGCTTCGTCAATCATCATCGACACTGGCGCCACCATCAACGCAAATGGAACGGCAGGCAGTCCAATAGTCTTTACGAGCGGCAATACTGTCGGGTCGCGGGCGCAACAGGATTGGGGCGGCCTTGTTATTCGTGGACGTGCGACCCACAACTTCACGACGGCGACATTTACAACTGAATTTGACGATGGCGCAGCCGTCGGTTCAAACAATGCAGCAAACGACACCGAAAGCAGCGGAACGCTGAATTACGTTCGCGTGGAATTCGGTGGCAAACAAGCCACATCGACAAAAGAATACAACGGTTTCACTTTTGAGGCCGTCGGTTCAGGAACTACGGTCGACTACATCCATGCTCACAACGTTGGTGACGATGCGATCGAATTTTTTGGCGGAACAGTGAACGTGAAGCACGTCATTGCGACCGCATTTGGTGACGACGGCTTCGACTGGACCTACGGCTGGCGCGGTAAGGCGCAGTATATTATTGTGGCAATGACGGCTGGCGATGCAGGTGCTGACTCAAACGGGGTTGAAGCTGACAATAGCGACCAGGCAAATGGTGATAATCTAACCCCGAAATCCAGCCCGGTTATTTCGAATATGACACTAGTAAGTAATGGAGCGCAATGGCGGAACATCATGCGCTTGCGTCGCGGCACTGAGGGCAAGTTTTACAACCTCTATGTCGGCAACTGGTGCGACACCATTCTTGTCGAGGACACAGCAGCGCAGGGGAACGTAACTACGGGTAACGTGACTGCTAACTCACTGAAGATTACAAATGCCCTGTTTGAAGGTATTACGCGCAGCACGACGAATGCTGCAGGTACAGCGTGCACGACGTCGTACACCAACGACAAAACAGCTACGGGTATCCTTAATGGAGCAGGTTATGATGGTCTGTTGAGCGATGCGACTGTCACAGCAAACAATGCCGCTGTCGCCAACGGTTTCAACACTGCAAACTGGACTACGGCAGCGCTTGCTACAGCCACGAATCCCTTTAGACCGTCGGCCGCAATTACGACCAACGCGGTGAACCCAACGACTTTGGGCAGTTTCTTTGGCGCCGGAACATATATCGGTGCAATGGATACAACTGACTGGACAAGCTGGACAAGCTATCCGCAGAATTAATTTCTATAGCCGGGGAGCACAGCTCCCCGATATACCCTATGAAAGCACTTAATCTTATTCCGCTGGTTTTTCTTAGTATTTGCTATTCATGCAAATCACAACCTCTTCAGGAAGGGGCTCACAGTAAGGAAGAGCTTACTTCTTCTTTCATCCGTGCGCTCAGCACCGGCGAGCCTGCTTTAATCCGAAAATACCTTGTTCGTAAACAGGAATATATCGAGGCTATCCATCCATTTACTCCTGAAGCCAAGGGTACAGAGGGCGGAACGCTGTGGGACACCATGATTATTCGGAAGCGCGATATCATAACCTCATTCCTCATCGAAAAATTCAAAGGCAAAACCTGCAGTGTCGTTATCACGGGCAAAGAACGTAAGGTAGAACGATACGGCAATGTAACATTTTACAGGCAAATTCCCGTCAAAATTGCCTGCGGAGATAGGGACAACCTATATTCGGACGACAGTAATACCATCTTTGGCGTCGTCGTAGAGAAATATGGAGTCTGGAAAGTCCTGAACATTTTCAATGACTGATCTTCTTATCGTAAACCAGCGCTAACAAGCACATAACCCGACGAACGAAATATTTGCATTCGAGCAGAATACCCAGCCACTCTTTACTTTTGTAGAGTCCGGGGAGATATCGTACACCTAAGCAATCTTTGCCAGCCGGATGCCATAGAACCGCTCATGGGGTGTCAAACCGTTCAATGACCAGTGAGGGCGTCGCCTGTTGTACCATTTCAGA
>JBMOPL010000014.1:0-83452 GCA_049323535.1 Spirochaetota bacterium
CTTTCTTTCCCCCTGGTTCGAAGCGTATTTCGCACAACTTTCTCCGATACCGCCATCAATGCTGGTGATACGACGGGCTCCGGTCAGGAGCCGTCAGGTCGGAGTTTGGGGAAGGTGAGGAGAAAATTGTGCGAAATACTGGATTCGAACCAGTGACCTCTTCCATGTCAAGGAAGCGCTCTAACCAACTGAGCTAATTCCGCGTAGGTGCTAATTCCGCCTAAACTTTGAAGTGCAAAACCGACCCGTGAAACAGACTGTCAAACAGATTGAAGACTGGCTTGCACGGTGCAGATGTGAATTGGCCTGGGGCCGGTTAGCCGAATTAAAAAAATCTCTCGACCCGGCAGAGGCTCGCCGGTACAGGCCCGCTCACGCGTATGGCTGCCGCCGGTAAAACAGTCCTTTTATTGTGCGTTTCAGCTACGCTGCTCGCCCGCGGTCTCAGGGCCGAAGTGCCCGCCACGCCCGCGATCGCGCGCATGGTTTTGGGCATCGAATCGTATGGCCAGGGTATCTGGTACTCCGCACGCCTCAGCTACCGTCTGCATGAACAACTGCTGCTGAATGGCGGCTACAGTTACATCGATATTCCGCCGGGGAACACGGCCGGTGAGACTGTCAGCTTCCACATCGTGCCTGTCTCAGTCTCGGGTCTTTGGCGCATATCGGGTGAGCTCCCCCTTTTTGGCGAATTACTTTTTGGCGGTAATGCGGTCGTCGGCGGGGAGCGCACACAGCGGACGGGAGTGCGCTCTACCGCGACCGGCCAGCCCTTCACACCGGTGATCGGATTGGGGGCGGTCTACCTGCCGCGTGAGGGTGGAATTACCCTGCGCGCGATGCTCTATATCTTCCAGGGAATTGACAGCATCGGGCTCGAATCACGGCGTCTACCCTGGCTCGGAGGTTCCATTGGTTATGCATTCTGACAGGCGCTGGAAAAGGGCGCACAATATTTTGCTGCGTAGTGTTTTCACCACTCTTCTGCTCCCTTCTTGGTCGCTGGCTGCTGCAGTACCCGCAGCCGTACAGGGGGACAAGTTCGCCGGTTACCAAAAACCCGAGGCACTGCATCCATTCAGCATACTCGGTAAGAATGTGAAAGACTGCTTCTGGGGAACTTCGACCTACTTTCACCTCGGTGCGTTCGCAACGACTTTCGCCATGGTCAAGACGCCTGCGGATCGCGATATACAAACCTATTTTGAGAAAGAAAACCCGCTGGGTCAGCCGTTTGCTTTTGCAATGCTGCGCCTCGGCGATGCGACGACCTTCGTGCTCGGCGTTTCCGGTTACCTGATTGGCCTGTCGCAGGACCACCGCCGTTTCACCGGTGCGGGAGCCGCGGCAACGCAGGCGGTCCTCTTGAACGGTGGTTATGTCGGCACGCTCAAGGTTATCACCGGACGACACCGGCCAGGCGAGAATGAGAGAGCCGACGACTTTTTCCCGAGCCTCGAAGAGCGCATCGATCATTTCAAATTCCGGCATTCGTACCCGTCGGGACACACCTCGAGCGCCTTCGCGTTTGTCGCTTCGCAGCATGCTTACTACCCTGAGCATCCCTGGATACCCTGGCTCGGATACCCAATTGCCACTGCAATTGGCCTCGGCATGATCGAAGGCGACTACCACTGGACGTCAGAGGTTGTAGCGGGAGCGATTATTGGTACGACCATTGGTTACACCACCGGCAAAAATTTTCGCGCCGAATACGAACGCCGGCAGAACGGAGTTTCTGAGGATGAGGTTGACGAATACCGCCGCAAACAGAAGGCGCTGGGCTTTTTCGTTTCACCGACGATCACGAACGGTCGTTACGCCGCGTCGGTGACCTGGTATTGGTAATCCGGGGCGCAAGCCCCGGATTACCAGGTCAACCAAACGCACGGTTCACAGCGGAGAACAGAGCTTCGATCGAGGCGCGCGAGATATTGGGGCTCACACCTACGCCGTAGAAAGTAGACTTGTCGGCGCGTTCGATCTGGATGTACGCGATCGCCCGTGCATCAGAACCTTCGCCCAGCGAATGTTCGCTGTAGTTCTTGATCTGGAACTGCGTCTTACCACCGCTGGCCGACTGTATGGCATCGCGGGCGGCATCGAGCGGCCCATTGCCCCTGCCCTCGTATTCAGTATTGCCCGATTTCAGAAATCCCACTTTGTCGGAGTGAATCTTTAATTTAAGATTTACTTCCCCGCTGTCGAGCTTTTCTTCAATCGCAGAAATACCCGCGAGCTCAAGCGGCGATTTGCGTTTCAGGTATTCATTCTCAAAGGCGGTGTTGATCTCGGCTGGCATCACTTCGCCACCCTGTTTCTCGGCGATGACCTGGACGACACGGGCAAACTCGGGGTGCATGGTCTTGGGTAACCGGCAACCAAAATCGTGTTCCATGACGTACGCAACGCCGCCCTTGCCCGACTGCGAATTGATGCGGATGATCGATTCGTAAGTACGACCGATATCGTGCGGGTCGATCGGCAAATACGGCACCGCCCAGGTAATCGCTTTGCCTTCGTGCTCTGCCTGCTTGCGCTTTGCCAATCCCTTATTGATCGCGTCCTGGTGAGATCCTGAGAAAGCAGTAAAGACCAATTCGCCCACGTATGGGTGGCGCTGGTGAATGTTCATGCGCGTGGTGCGCTCGTACACTTCGGCAACCTGGTTAATATTCGAGAAATCGAGTTTCGGATCAACGCCCTGAGTCAGCATATTCAATGCCACGGTCACGAGGTCGCAATTGCCGGTGCGCTCACCGTTACCAAACAGCGTGCCCTCGACACGGTCAGCGCCGGCCATGAGGCCTAGTTCTGACGCAGCAACTCCACAACCGCGGTCGTTGTGTGTGTGCAGGCTGATCACCGCTAAATCGCGGCGCGGTATGTTGCGGATAAAGTACTCGATCTGGTCTGCGTACAGGTTCGGTGTCGTCATCTCAACTGTACTGGGCAAGTTGAGTATCACCTTGCTCTGCTCGGTCGGTTCCCAGACATCCATGACAGCCTTGCAGATGTCGACTGCGAAATCCACCTCGGTGCCGGTGAAGCTTTCGGGCGAATATTCAAGGTCAAAAATGGTACCGGTTCTTTTGTGGTACTCGACCGCAAGCTGCTTCACCAACTTCACTCCGTCAACCGCAAGCTGCTTAATCTGCTCGCGGCTCATGCCGAACACGACATCACGCTGCAAGGTTGAGGTGGAGTTATACATGTGAACGATTGCCCGGTGCACACCGGCGAGTGCATCGAAACTCTTACGAATCAGGTGCTCGCGCGCCTGCGTCAGAATTTGCACCGTGACGTCATTCGGCACGAGCTTGTTGTCGACGAGGTAGCGCAAGAAGTTGTACTCGACATCAGCGGCCGCGGGAAAACCCACTTCAATCTCTTTAAATCCGATAGCAGCCAAGAGCTTGAAGAGCTCGGCCTTCTCGGGAATCTCCATCGGGTAAACCAGCGCCTGATTGCCGTCGCGCAAATCAACGCTGCACCAGCGCGGTGCCTGCGTGATGGTTTTGTTGGGCCAGGTGCGGTCTTTCAGGTCGACGGGCCGGTAGGGTTGGTATTTTTTTACGATTTCAGGTTTCATATTGCCTCCAAATGATGATTAGGTGGCGCTTGCTGCGCCGCGATGCCATAGGGTTCGGTAGTAGTCTAACCGACCTATGGCACATTATAGTCGGGGCAATAGGTGAATGCCGATCAGGGTCAATGTAGAAGTGGCAGTTGCCATCGGCATATCACTAATATATACATCTTCGACACGCCGGCAAGTTTTTATGAGAACTAGCGGATACTGGCGCGATGACGGCAAGTATTCGGAAATGGTTTACATGATGTATACACCGACATATATGTGGCCATGGCGATGAAACGCACGCAGGTCTACCTGACGCAGAATGAACACAAGGCTTTGACTGCACTCAGCAAAAAGACGAAGAAAAAACGCAGCGAGATCATTCGTGAGGCGATCGATGCGCATCTTAAAAAGCAGCAAAACAAAAAGACCCGTGCCGAGATACTCGATGAAGTAGCAGGGTCATGGAAAGACAATGACGTCGACTTTGATGCGATGAGAAAATCATGGAACCGCAAGATTGAAATACTTGATTGATACCAACGTGCTGGTTGACCAGCTCAGGGGTGTCAAAGTCGCAATTGCTTTTGCTAAGGCACTGCCTGACGACACCGCGATTTCCACAATAACGGTTGCAGAGATTCATGCCGGCGTCCGGTCAGAACAGCAACGCGAACGGGCAAGCGCCCTGATCGGCACGTACCGACTTCTGGAGTTTGATGCCCACAGTGCCGAAATTGCCGGCAACTACCTGCAGAAATTTGCCAAATCACATTCACTGGATTTTGCCGATGCCGCGATTGCAGCCACCGCAACAACGCACCACCTTCAAGTTGTAACGCTGAATGTTAAACACTTCCCCATGTTTCCAGGGCTGAAGCGGCCCTATTGAGACACCAGGCCAATAAGCTTCAGCTCACACACCCAGTGCGGTCAGAAACTTCTTTAGAATTCCCTCCGCCTCAGCCTTAAGCGACTCTTTGTCAGCCGCGAGCGAGGCTGCGGTCGGCTTCTGTTTGCCCATGAGGCTCAGGTATGCCTTGATTTTGGGTTCAGTACCAGAAGGGCGGATTGTCAGCCGCGAGTAGTCCTTTAACCAGAACTGGATGACATCCGCCTCGCCCAGTTGCTGCTTCAGTTCGCGGCAGGCCTGCGTTTTGGGTTCAGCAGCACCTTTGCGCAGATCAAGGATGTCGACTACCTCGCGGCCGAAATCGACCTTTGCGGCAAACGCCTTGGGATCGGCGAGCTTCGCGAGAGTCTCAGGGAGCAGCGACGGGTTCTTGCTGAGGTTAATGCTGTGCAGAAGTTCATGGAAGAGCCCATGGCGGATGTAAATCTCGTCCAGTGCCTGAACGAGGTTCTCGTCTTCGGCGAGTTCTGCCAGGGCAAGCGCCGATGAGAGCGAATCTTTGTCGCGTACCCAGTGTATCGGCAGGTAACCAAAACTTTCCTCGCCGCCAAAGAGATAGTTCTCGGGGTCTTTCGCGACCTGCTCTGCAATATACTTGAATCCAGTGAGCGTTTCGACGGTCTTTATGCCATAGCCCTGTGCGATAAGGGTCTGTAGTTCAGTAGTGACGATTGTCTTGCAGATATAGGGTTTTGCCAGAGACTTCGTCTTCTTGCGCGCGATGCTCTCCAGCAGCAATGAGCCGATCTGGTTACCCGTGAGAAAATGGTAACCCGTAGCTGTCTTCAGCATACACCCTACCCGGTCTGCGTCAGGATCAGTTGCCACGAGCAGGTCAGGTTTTTCTGCGGCGCTGTTAGCCGCTGCCAACAGGCGCTCGAACGCCGCCGGTTCTTCGGGGTTGGGTGATTTCACCGTGGGGAAATTGCCGTCGGGCTTTGCCTGTTCGGGCAAAACAGAGAATGAATCATAGCCGAGTTCTTTGAACGCCCGCTCGAACAGCCAGCCGCCGGTGCCATGCAGCGGCGAATAGAGAATGCGGGCTCGCTTGGGTTTGTTGGTGTAGAATATCTCTTTCTTGAGGCGGCTGATGTATGACTGGTAAATCTCTTCTTCGATGAGGTCGGCTTCGGGAATCGCCTTCTCCGCCAGCTCGTGCAGGTTCGCCGGCAGAACGTCGTAGCCGGTTTCGAGAAACAACTTCTGCACGTCTTTGTCGACCGGCGAGATGATCTGCCCGCCGTCAGCTCCATAGGCCTTGTAGCCGTTGTACTGCGGCGGGTTGTGTGACGCGGTCAGCACGACGCCGCAATCGGCGCCAAGCTCGCGCACTGCGTAAGAAAGCAAAGGTGTCGGTGTCGGGCGGCGAAAGATCTTCACCCTCAAGCCATTCTGCGTCAGGATATGGTAGCTGAGTCGGCTAAAATCGGGCGAAGTGAGACGCGAGTCATACCCCATCGCGAGCAGCGGTGAGGCTTTTCCCTGTTTGAAATACTTCGCCACGGCGAGATTGAGCCGCGCGATATTCTGCAGGTTCAACCGGTTCGTACCGAGGCCCGTAATCGCCCGCATGCCACCCGTTCCAAACGCGGGTTCACCGTCAAACGCGCGCTCGGCGATGAGCCTGGCCTTGTCGGCCTGCAGCTGCGCTTTTTCAGCGGCGGTCAGGGGAGATTGAAGGAATTTCTCGAAGTATTGCTCAGGAGTGAGGACCATTTCCCAACACCTCAGGAAAAAATGACGCTGTAAAGCAGAATCGATTCCTTTTTCATTAGCCCCAGAATTCATCCGGTGCTATTAGAATTTTCTGTTGTAAACCGCGTAGAGACGCCATTAATGGCGTCTCTACTACGGATTCATGTATTTATTCTCTGAAATCAAGCAAGTCCACCTCGAGGTTACCGAGCGCTGCAATGCCGCCTGCCCCCAATGCCCCCGCCGCATCGAGGGCGGTGTCCTGAACCCGAAGCTCACCATGGCGGAGCTTTCGCTGAACCAGGTCAGGCAGCTCCTGCCAGCAGATTTTCTGAAGCAGCTGAAGAAGGTCTATCTCTGCGGCAACTACGGTGACGC
The DNA here is from genome assembly GCA_049323535.1 of Spirochaetota bacterium. GTDB lineage: Bacteria > Spirochaetota > Leptospiria > Turneriellales > Turneriellaceae > Turneriella. Next base: position 6,570 of record JBMOPL010000014.1, read on the forward strand.
CGCGGCGGCCGCCGAGACTCTCGGGATAGTCAGCTATTTGAGAGAGAGCTCCGCCGATCTGCAGATTGGTGTGCACTCGAACGGCAGCCTGCGCACAACCACATGGTGGGCCCGGCTCGCACAGGCAATCGGCACAAAGGGTTATGCGCGCTTTGCAATCGACGGCCTTGAAGACACGAACGCGATCTACCGCCGCAATACCGAATGGTCGAAGATTATGGAAAATGCCGGGGCGTTCATCGCTGCGGGCGGGCGTGCCGAATGGGATTTCATTGTGTTCGCGCACAACGAGCACCAGGTCGAAGCGGCGCGCCAACTCGCTGCGGGAATGGGTTTTGCGGCGTTCAACGTGAAACGCACGGCGCGTTTTCTCGATCGTAAGACACTTACCGCTTCTGGAACAACTTCTGTCCGTAACCGGCAGGGCGAGCTGGCCTTCCCCAACCTTGAGCAGTCAGGAAGCATTGACGGCCTGAAAAATTCTCTGGAACAAATCGTCATGGGTGAGTTTTTTCAAAACTCGGTAAAGGACCGTTGGCAACCGGGACACCCGCAGCGCCTGAAGGTCTGTGCGCGCATCTGCAGCAAATGATGGCACACCAGCACGATCATTCGCACCACCACCACGGGCATGGCCACGACCATGCCTCGAAGAACCTGCTGCTCGCGCTCGTGCTCAACCTCGGCTTTGCGGTCATCGAGCTCGTCGGTGGCCTCTATACCAATAGCGTCGCCATCTTGTCTGACGCGCTGCATGACTTCGGCGATTCACTGTCGCTCGGCGTGGCCTGGTACCTGCAAAGGATCTCCGGAAAGCCGCGCGACGAATTTTACTCCTATGGCTACCGGCGTTTTTCTTTGTTGGGAGCTCTCGTCGTTTCGTCGGTGTTGCTGATAGGCGTTGCACTCGTGATACGCGAATCGGTTGAGCGGCTGCTGAAGCCAGAAACCGCTAACGCACAGGGCATGATGCTGCTCGCGCTACTGGGAATAGCAATCAATGGGGTGGCTGCGCTACGCGTCAAGAAAGGCCATTCGCACAACGAACGCGCGGTCTACCTGCACCTGCTCGAAGATGTATTGGGCTGGGTTGCGGTGCTCGTCAGCAGCATATTCATGTATTACTTTAATTTGCCGATTCTCGACCCGCTCATTTCGCTCGGTATTGCCGCATTCATTCTTTATAATGTCTTCAAGAACCTACGCGGGGTCGTGCGCATTTTGCTGATGGAAGTGCCAGGCCATGTAAAGTTGCCGGAATTCGAATCGGCAGTGCGGGCGCTTAAACATGTCAAGGATCTCGACGACCTGCACCTATGGACACTCGACGGCGAGAACCACGTGCTCACCGTGCAGGTGATTGTTTCGGACAAGTTGGCTTTTTCTGCATTGCGCAAGATCAAGCAGCAGGTGCGCTCGATTGCCCACGCGCAGGGTATCAGGCACAGCACGATTGAATTCTGCTGTGCTTCTGAAGACCGGCACCAGCAGCATTAGTATGCAGAGAATGGGACTATCACGCAATTCACTGTACTTTTCGCTGCTCGTGTGCCTCGCCGCCAATGTATTCGCCGCGCCTGCGACTGATACTGAAACGCGCAGGGAACTCGACTCAGAGTACATTGCCGAAGTCGAAAATCCGAAAAACGAAGTCACCGACAAAGTACTGCACGCCGAACCGCTGTACATCGATCTGATTCGTGACCTGGGCGCACGTGCTGGCGAGCTCGAGGTGAACCTCGGCTACGGTGTGCAAGACAAGCGGGAGTTCGCGCGCTTTGATTACCTTGCTGAGATTGAGTGGGCGCCGATCAACCGCCTCGGTATTGAGCTCGAACTTCCCTTCAGCCAGACGACGCAGTACGCAGAACGCACTCTCGACCAACCGCGCGCTGACGGGCTAAACTCCGTCAAAGCGGCAACGCAGTACACCTTTCTGCTGTCTGAACGGTACGCCACCAGCGCGGCGGTAGGTTACCTGCACGAGTTCTTGCGGGCGCCGGCGATTGCAGACAACACGCAGACTGGTTTTATTGGCAACCTTTACAATCCGTTCTTCGTCGTTGCCCACCGTTGGAGCAACAACTGGCATACCCTGCTCTACGCCGGCCCCCGACACACCGCTGCACCAGAGTCATACACCAGCTGGGAGAACAACCTCAGTTTTCATTACATGCTCTCAGGCACCCGGCATTTCATCGGTTTAGAGATGAACCAGGAGATTGCAAATAGACGCAGCACGATTACCTTTCGGCCGCAGATCAGGCTGCAACTTTCGCACAACCTGCTGATCGGATTAGTTGCTGGTTTGCCCGATAATATGCGGCGCAATGGCATGAGTACATTTGTGCGGCTTATTTATGAGCTGAGTTAACTGTCTTTACACCAAGGCACCATCCGGAAAACTGCCTATTTATGCGTGCGCCTGTTTGGGGTGTGATCGTACTTGTTTTCACAGGGCTTGCCTATGCCCGCGCGGGTGGCGGAGAAAAATACCGGCCCGCGGAAAAGCCTGCCAAGCCAGTTGAATCCAAACCCAGCCGCAGCTCATCAAGCTCTTCCTACTCACCCAAGGCCTCGGCACCGGCCAGCAGCACCAGTTCAGCCAACACCGGTTCGACGAAAAACTCCGCTAGTGACCGTCCTTCCTCTGGGGGAGCACCGTCGTATAGCAAACCCAGACCTTACTCCGAACCCATGCGAGAATTCGAGCTAAAGGGGCAGCTAGTTCGAGGTGTGACGCGCGCATTCCGGATGCTCGGTTCCGGAACGCAGTGGCGCATACACGACAGGATCCAATTTGAGCCTTTTCCTGGTGAAGCGAGCTATATATTCCGGCCGCTTGGAATGCGGCAGCCCTGGCAAGTATCTGAAACCAGAAATGTCAGACCAGAAATGCGATCTCTGGTGCTTACTTCAGATAGAATCCAATTTCAGCCCAAGGAGCAGCATGGGCAACCCTATTCCCTTGAGGTGATCAATGCAGCCTCCGCGATTTTGATACCTACCCGCGGAGGCGCCTACATTGATTTTTTCACACCGTGTGGCGAAATGTCGAATTGCTCTGTGCTTCTGGATAAGCTGCCCTCCGGTAGTTTTGCGGTCGTCAGGCCGGGCTGGGTACAAAGCCCAACGGACCTCAACGATCGGCCACAGGAATATCGGCGATTTGATTCTGCGAACAGACAGATATCAGTTGTCCAAGAATTTGTAAAAGCGTCAGACATGCGCCTCTATCTGGTGGGTGCCGAATTTTCGGAAACAGCACGGACACTCTGGAATAAGGCAGCCGTGAGAGCCGAGATGGAGACAACTTTTGATATCCGCAAAGATCGAATCGTCAACGCCAGGCTAGCGGCTAAAAGCCCCGCAGCGATACCTGAAGCCCGCCTTGCATGGTACAGTCGGCAGGCTGGCACCTCTGAGCCCGCTCTGTTCGGCAGAATCAACAATATAAAGGAAGGCACCATCACAGTTGACGAGCCCTCAGAATTCGTACTGGAAAACGGGAACCACCCGGTTAGCTTCTCGATACTGCCCACAAATGATCTCGACACCGCTCAGAAGCTAACACTCGCGCTCCCTGCCCTGCACGCAGGCAGTAGCAGCGAAATCACCCGCGAGCAGAAAGGCATCGGCTACATCACCTACCACAAGCCAATACGGATCACCTGGCCCGCAGGATTTTCGGCCACGGCAAACCTCAGCGAATGCCTGTACTACGAAGATATTGCGCTCACGGAAGATGACTGCCGATTGCGGCAGCCGGTCACCGCGCGCATAGAATACTCCGATAACGGTCTTGTGATCTATCCCGAAGAAGCACAAGTTACGGGTCTCTGGCTGGTGGAGCTAAACTTTACGCAAGGCATTTTTGTTGAACCCGAAGCTGATTTGAAAGAAGAGATTACCCGCGACCATGAGCAGAAATTTGGTGTCGGTTTTTTCAGGCGAATCTGGCGCATAACATGGTTCGTGATCAAGGTAATCTTTTGGCTAATCATTGCGTTCCTGCTGCTAGCCGTCATCCTTGACTGGCAGGCTAAACTGAAATTGCAGTCGATCAAACGTAAACGAGCGGCAGCACAAGAGCGCCGGGTCGTCACACGTATGCAACTACACGATCCACAGTTTAATGTTGAAGATTTCAAAGAACGTGGCCGGCAGATTGCCCGGGCAATACAGGATGCGTGGTGTGCAGGCGATATGCGGCCGTGCCGCCGTTATCTATCGCAAGGGGTCTACAACCGTTTCCGTCTGCAGCTGAAAATCATGCGCGAACTGGAAAAACGCCAGAACGTCATGGCCGACTTTCGCATTCTGCATTTCGGCATCGTCGCGGGCAGGCGTTCCGGCAGCTTCGATACGCTGGTGGTGCGTATGCAAGCCAGGGCCCGCGATACCACGGTGCCGCTTGAAATGCCACTCAAAGACGCCAATGCCCTTGCGCGCCGGGCACCGCTGACCGAATTCTGCGAGTACTACACTTTCATGCGAAGCACTCAGGCCCAGACCACGAATAAATTGCAGCTCAATGCCTGTGCCCGTTGCGGGACACCGTTCGCAGGCGAAGGCGAGGTGAATAAATGCAGCAACTGCGGCACAACCGCGGGGTCGGGTGAATTTGACTGGGTACTGGCAGAGATCACACAGGCGAGCGAGTACCGCAGCAGCATCTCACTAAGGTTTCCCGATCTGAGCCCAGACCGCATCGAAGACCGGGCCTCTTTTCTGTTTTGGCGTAACCTGATGGCCACGATGACCGAAAACTGGCATTACCTGAGCCGCGACGCAACCGACGAATGTCTCGCGAACCTGCGTCCGATTGCGCGCCTCAACCAAATCGCCGTCGGTGCGTCGGAGCTGGAAAAATACGAAGCTATTGGCGAGAACGAAGAATGCGCCGTGCGAATCTACTGGTCAGCCTCGAGCCACGAACAGGCAGACCCCCGTGCTCGCCAGTCGCTGTTGCGCCTAAAGCGCCCGTTAAAGTGGCAGACAGCAGACCGTAGCCTGGCAGACCATAGCTGCGAGGCTTGTGGCGCGCCACTGCCAGAAACCGACAGCACACACTGCAGCTACTGCCGCTCGCCGCTTCTCAGTAAGAACCGAGATTGGTTGCTGGACAGCATTGAAACCGACATACCGTGAGAGTACACGCGCGAATTCCTAGAAATCTTTACGGCAAAGCGCTGCGATAGACAATTGCCCGTGCGCAGAATACTTGCAATAACTGTACTCGTTTCCCTCGCTTCGGAGGTATACGCCCGTGCTGGCGGTGGTGGTAGCTACCGCTCGTCGAGCAGCAGTTCATCGCGCTCATCGAGTTCATCTTCGAGCCGGTCGTCTTCAAGCTCATCTTCTTACCGGTCATCGTCGTCTTCCAGATCTTCTTCCAGCTCGTCGTCGTACCGTTCGTCTTCTTCGGGTTCTTCGTACCGCCCTTCAACCGGGTCTTCATCGCGGTCATACAGCGGTTCATCGTCGTCGTACAGCGAACCTGAATACCGACAGCTGGCCATCGACCAGCTGCAGGCGTATACCGCCCTGCTGACGCTGCTCGAAAACGGCCGACTCGCGGTCAGAGAAACAATGCGTTTCAAGGCTTTCGACAAAAGCACGAAGCACATCTATTACCGACAGTTGCATAGCCGCCGGGATACCCAGCGGATTCTCCCTGGTTTCAATGCGAGCGGTGACCTCGCCAAGAACCCTGATTTGACGCTGCAGCAGGTTGCATTTCAACTGACGACGAAGCCGGCAGAGACCATTGGCGCTGCGGTCACCTATGAAGCCGACCGCGTGTATTTCGGGGCAGACAAGGGAACCTGGGTCTTCAACTTTGGATTCGACAGTGCACAATCGGCATCCATAAGTATCGCACTACTTCCCCTCGGTGCCACAGCATGGCTGTTTGACCAGAGTCCCTCGGGTAAGGTATATGCAAAAGCAGAGGGTACGGGCGGGCCTGCGATCCTTGCCACAACACAACAGATCACCAACCCCCGTCTCGTCGTCAGGGAAGCCCAGGCCTCCTCTCCAGCGACAAACTCCACCGTAGTCACGTTCGCTTCGGTCGAGGTAGACAGCAGCATCTCAGCCGACTTCATCATCGCAGGCAACTGGCAGATTTCAGACCACGCTGGCCCCTGGGTGCTGCCAATCCTGAACCACCGCGAAAGTTTTGTCGGCGACACGTACAACACCGGCGGCGGACAGGTCGAACGATCGGCGGGAAACGCATTTCTTTACGTGCACCGCGGCGTAAAATCCGCAGGTTACAAGGTGCTCGATGCCGCAGCGTATCGGGCAACACCATCAGCGTACTTTCCGCTCGGTACGCTCATGCAGAGCGAACGGGAGCGGGAGTTCGATTTCTATGCATCGGATCCCAGCTCGACATCTGTTGAGTACAGGCGCGTGACGATCGATCTGCCGACAGAGAAACCTGTCGCTGCCGAAGTTCTCCTATGCAACGAAAACTGGACGTATTCGGGGGGATGCGAGCCGGTCAGGCAGATATTAGCTTCACAACAGCAGAACGGCAGAAAGCTCACGGTCACTCCGCTTGAACCCATTGTTAACCGGGAGGTTATCGTACGCGTGCTTCTCCCGCAAGGGACAACGACTGCGTCAGGCTTGCTGACGCAACTGCGGTACGAAGCCTATCACTTTTGGCACTTCGGCGGTAAGCCGATGTGGGCGAAATGGATTTATGCTCTCTGCATACTCGGGCTCATGATCGCTGGCGTCGTCGTGATCGTGCGTGTGCTGGGCCACTTCAAGGAAAAGCGGCTGCAGCGCGAAGCTGCAGCCCGTGCATTGCAGCACAAGGCAGAAGCCCAAAAAAGGTCTGAGGAACACCAGAAGCGTGTCAATGCTACCTTGCGTGACCTGCGCGAACGGGACCCCAAGTTTGATCTGGATGCCTTTTATCGCCGCGGACGTGAAATCGCGACACGCATCCAGCAAAGCTGGAGCGCAGGTGACATGCGCGACGGCCGGCGGTTCTTGTCGCAGGGGGTGTATAACCGCTTTCGCCTGCAGCTGAAGATCATGCGCGAAGTGGAAAAACGGCGTAACCTCATCGCTGATTTCAGGATCAGGAATTTCTACGTGTTAACGCACAACCGCTCCGGTGAATTTGACTGCCTCACGGTACGGCTCGATGCCGAGGCACGAGACATCTGGGTGACGTTGGATACTCCGCCTGAGGAGGCACAAAAGGCATTGGCAAATGCATCGGTAACACGTTTTGTCGAATTCTATTCGTTTATGCGCCGCGCCTCGGCAACTTCAGACCAGGAGCAACCGCTGGGCAACTGCAGCCATTGCGGAACGCCGTTTCCGCGCGCAGGAGAAACCAACAAATGCAAAAACTGCGGCGCTGTCATGGGGTCGGGTGAGTTTGACTGGGTTCTGGCTGAAATCACGCAGGAGAGTGAATACAAGGGCTACCGCGGCAACCAGGAGCTGACACAGGGGCTTAGCCCTGACCGGCTCGAAGACCGCGCGTCGTACGTTTTCTGGCGCGATGCCATGGCCCGCCTTACCGGCGATGCGATCTATATCAGACGCGATGCCACCGACGGGTACCTTGGCCATGCCTTGAAGAGACAACCGCTCTATGACATTGCAGTCGGCGCCGTAGATGTCGAAGCTTACGAAGATAAAGGAGATGCAGCATCAGCCCGCGTTCTGGTCAAATGGTCAGCGGCAGACGAAAAAGGCTCTGCGGTGCGCCACCGGCGCTCGGTTCTGTTTCTGCACGCACAACCAGACCATCTGAGCGGTACAGGCTTCGCCGACCCAGGCTGCCCATCGTGCGGAGCCCCGCTGCCCGAGACCGACAGTGAGACCTGTGCCTATTGTCGGTCTGCGATAGCACGCAAGAATCCAGACTGGCTGCTGGATAAAATTGAGACGACCGTCGAATAACTAACGAGCTAAATCCGCGGGAAATCTTTACGGCAAGGCGCCTCAATCCAGAATCGCCGGTGCGCCTGTCGATCTCTGCCCTGGTACTCTTTTGTGCTGTCTGCGCGGTTCATGCCAGGGCTGGAAGTGGTGGAAGCTACCGCTCATCAGATCGTCAGACGGAACAGTCGGTGGGTCCGGCTCTGACGCCTTCAACAACCGGGCCGTCACACCAACCGGCGCCCACCCAGCGTCCGATCCCCCCGGCATCGCCTTCCGCACCATCATCCTCCGGGTTTCCCGTAAAACCTGCTCCATCGCCTTCCGGGGATTCTTACCGACCACCAGCAGGATTCAGTTCGTCGGAACCTGCGATCAACAGCAGCGAAGAAGAAACGCGAGAGCAGGCCCCGATGCCGATGACGAACCTGGTGGAGTACAGGGCAAATCTGACCTTGCTCTCCTCAGGTCGTCTGAGGGTTCGCGAAAATACCAGTTTCAGGATTGAGAGCAGTAAGCGGCACCAAGTATACTACCGCGAGGTTGACCGACCCCGCGAAACGCAACGAGTTGCAACAGGACACAGAATATCGGGTCAATTAAAGAGTCAGCCTGCTGCGATCGGGCATGCGCTGACATTTCTGGCGAAATCGGGTGCGAGCGGTGAAGTTGCCGGTACATTTGAATATGCTATGGAGCACGTCTATTTTGAAGGCCAGACCGGAATTTGGGATTTTCGCTTCGGCATCGACTACGCGCAGGCGGCGACCATTGTGCTCGAAAACCTGCCTGCGAAGGCGACAGCGTGGCTCTTCGACGACGGCCCGTCAGGTAAGCTCATCAGCCGTATGGAGGGCAAGGGTGCGCGGGTCGTTCTGGTTGACCGGCAGAAACTCACTCGCCCTCACCTTGTCATATCCGGAGCCCGGGCCGTAGCACCGGATGCTTCGGCGGTACTGGCACGCTCTGCGCAGTTCTACGTCAATGCGACGATACGGACGGATTCAACGATCCAGGCCACCTGGAAGGCCGCAAACATCTCCGGGGACTGGTTCATGCCCGTGCCCTATTCTCAGGATATTTACCTCGGCGAATTGCAGAACGCCAGGCCCGGTAAGTCCAACGACAAGTTACCCAAGCATTTTCTGGAACCGATCGAAAGATCTGCAGTTGCGGGCTACACCGCGGCATTTTCCGCAGTGCATGAACCTGAAGTGTCTTTAGATATCCCCATCGGGAAACCCGACCGGCAGCACAGCGGCAATCCCCCCGGAGCCACTGAGAGAGTACATTCTTTCAGCGAATTTTTTCCGATTACATTCGAACTCCCAACTGAGCAAGGTGTGACGGCGGAAGTGCTCTTGTGCAGTGATGGCTGGGATAAGATAAGTCCCTGTAAAGCAGTGCAGAGGCTCGTGACTGAAGCCGCGCAACAACGGAACATCTTAACCGTCAGAGTATTACAGCCGGTCTTGCACGATGGTGTCGTGCTGCGCCTCAAACTACCCCACGGCAGTATCCGGGCCACAGAATCGTCGAAACTGTTGCGCTACCAGGTCTCTCATTACTGGTATTTCGGCGACAGGCCAATGTGGGTGAAGTGGGTGTCTCTTCTGGCATCGCTCGCTGTGCTCGTTCCCGGGGTAATCTTCCTCGTCCGCAACTTGCGAATAGCCCAGGAACGCGCCCAAATACGCCGCATTGAAGAAACGACATTGCGAGACCTCCGAAAACAAGATCCCGCTTTTGACCTGGAGGCTTTTCGCACTCGGGGCAAGGAAATTGCGGCGCGGATACAGGCAAGCTGGTGTGCGGGAGATATGCGTGACTGCCGCCGCCTGCTCTCGCAGGGGATCTACAACAGGTTCAGGCTGCAGCTGAAAATTATGCGCGAAATGGAAAAAAGGCGCAATGCCATGCGCAATTTTACTATCAAACATTTCTACGTCGTTTCGCACAACCGTTCAGGTGTTTTCGACTGCCTGACCGTACGAATGGATGCTTCAGCACGCGACCTCATGGTAGAGCTCGATGCACCGGAGGAAAGCGTACAGGCGTGGCTATCCAAAACCGCACGTCACGAATTCACAGAATTTTATTCTTTTATGAGACGGCAGGACACACGGTCATCAGGTCATGAGCATCTCGATGAATGCAGCCGTTGCGGCACACCGTTCCAGAGTGAGGGTGAGCTGAACAAGTGCAGAAGTTGTGGTTCTGTCGCAGGCTGTGGCACGTTTGATTGGGTGCTGGCTGAAATCACGCAGCACAGTGAATATAAAGGAATCACGACTCGCAGAAACATGGGCGACTTCAGTTCAGACCGGCTTGAAGACAGAGCGGCATTCCTGTTTTGGCGTCATTTGATGGCCAGCCTGACAGGTACTTCCGCCTGGATCGGGCGCGATGCGACTGAGAATTTCCTGTCTCAGGCTCTGCCACGCCAGATACTCTACGATATTGCTGTCGGCGCTACGGATCTGGAATCGTTCAAGGCTGATGTAGCCCCTGCGAGAGCCTCCGTTCGCATCAAGTGGTCGGCCGCCAGCCAGAGGGGAGCTAAGCCAACGCACCGCCAGTCTCTCTTAAGGTTGTCCGCGCCCCTCGAAGCGGCGGCCAATCAGGGCTTCGCCGACCCCGGCTGCCCCGCCTGTGGTGCCCCGCTGCCCGAAACAGACAGTGAGACCTGTGCATATTGTCGGTCGACGATAGCACGCAAAAATGCAGACTGGCTACTCGAATCGATTGAGACGACCGTCGAATGAAAAAACTGCATAGCAGATTTATCCCGGTATTTGACAGCATCGGCGGCGGAGTGTTTTCTCTGCTCGAGTCTGTGGGCGCTTTTGCCATTTTCGCCGGCCAGACCTTCCGGTACTGTTTTGTTCCTCCGTTTGATTTTCGTAACCTATTGCACCAGATGGGCGAAATTGGCGTAAAGTCGATACCTGTCGGTGTCGTGAGTTCTTTCTTTGTCGGCATGGTGATGGCCCTTCAGCTCGGCGGTCCGATGGAGCAGCAGATACAGGGTATATCTGCTTTCATGGGCGGCGGTATTTCTCTTGCGATGGTACGCGAACTCGCGCCGGTGCTCACCGCCGTGCTACTTGCGGGACGCGTTGGCTCTTCGATCGCTGCCGAAGTCGGCACAATGAAGGTGACAGAACAGATCGATGCACTCTCAACCCTTGCGACCAACCCCATCCATTACCTGTCAGTCCCGCGTTTCCTGGCTGCGCTTTTCTGCATCCCGATGATCACCGTTATGGCAATCGTCGTGGGCGTTTTCGGTGGTGCACTGATTTCCAATATCAGTCTCGATATTTCTTACAACCTGTACTTTGAATCAGCGCGCACGCTCGTACGCAGCAAAGACCTGATATCGGGGGTCGGCAAAACCTTCTTCTTTGGTGCCGAGATTGCGCTGATCTCGTGCTTCTCAGGCTTTCGCGCCCGGGGGGGAGCTGAAGGCGTGGGTCAGGCCACAATCCAGGCTGTGGTTTTTTCGTTTATGATGATTATTGTTTCGGATTACTTCATCACGTATCTGTTCCAATTATTTGGGTTTTGACGGAAATGAATGTCTTAATTGCCTGTCCCCACCCCCGCCTTCGGCACCCCCTCCCCGCGTGCGGGGAGGGGGATGGGGGGTGGGGACAATGAGCGACGTACACGTTCGCCTCGAAAACATCAGCAAGAGCTTTGGCACCAAGCACGTTCTGCGCGGCGTGAACTTAGAAATCATGCGCGGTGAGATCATCTATATTATTGGCAAAAGCGGATCGGGTAAGTCAGTAACCCTCAAGAATATCACCGGCCTCCTCAAACCCGACGCGGGTCGCGTGATCATCGACGGGCTCGACGTGCACTCGCTTGACGACAACGCGCTCAATGGCCTGCGCCGTAAAATGGGAGTTCTCTTCCAGATGGCAGCACTATTCGACTCCATGTCTGTTTTTGAAAACGTTGCCTTCGCGCCGCGCCGGTTCACCAGGATGACCGAGGCGGAGATCCACAAGCTGGTACTGGAAAAACTTGAGCTGGTGGGTTTGCGCGGTGTCGAGCATCTCAACCCGTCTGCCCTTTCAGGCGGAATGCAGAAACGTGTGGGACTCGCCCGGGCAATCGCCCTCGATCCGGAAATTGTCCTCTACGATGAACCCACGACAGGAGTTGATCCTATTCTCGGGGCCGCGGTAGACGATCTTATAAGGTCCCTCAATGCGAAGATTGGCGTCACCTCGATTGTGATCTCGCACGACATCGCCAGTGTGTTTCGCACTGCGCAGCGCGTGGCCATGCTCTACGATGGGGTGTTTCGCCTCATCGGCACACCCGATGACTTCAAAAAATCGGATGACCCGGTGATTCGGCAATTTGTAGAAGGTTCGGCCACGGGACCGATACCCATACTGTAAACAAAATGGACAAAGAAAAGCGCACTCGCATCGCCGTCGGCATCATGACCTTCGTCTCGCTGGCGACCTTCATTGGCCTGCTCGCGGTGCTGGGACGCTGGCAGGTCTCCGGTGAAGGCATGCGCCTGAGTCTGCGCTTTCGCTTTCTGAACAATCTCTCGACGGGCGCCCCGGTGCGCATTTCCGGCGGATTGCCTGTCGGTTATGTAGAGAGTATCTACGAGAAAGACCTGCGCACGTACGTCCAGATTTCTTTGCGTAAAGACCTGCGCGACAAGATACCCAAGCGGGCAGAAACTGTCTTTGCCATCTATACCACGGGCCTGATGGGCCAGAAATATATCAACATCACCATACCAGAACCAAAAGCCGACGATACATACTTCAAAGACGGCGACGAGTGGGTCGGCATAGACCCGCCTTCTATTGACCAGATGATGATGGCGTTTTCCAGCTGGTTCGATGGCAAGAACGGCGGCCAGGTTCTCGCCGAAATCATGAAAGAAACGGAAACGTTTCTTGCCAACTTAAACGGCATCGTCAACGAAAACCGCGGTGACATCAGGCAAACGATACGCCAGGCACGCGAATCGTTTGGGTCTCTTTCGGCGCAGCTGGATACCCTCATGCAGAAACTGAATATCCTGTCCAAAAACTTTACCGATATCTCCAACCAGAACAAGCAGGATATACAGATCATGCTCGAGAACATGTCGAAGATCTCGCGCGACCTGAACCTGATTACGCAGCGCGTGAATTCGGGCCGCGGTTCGGTCGGCAAACTCATACAGGATGAGGAGCTTTACAAAAACGCCAACGAAGCCGCTTACCACGCGCGAGAACTTTTCAAGAAGCTCGAAGAAAATCCCTCGCTCTTCCTCAACAAAAGCAATTAATATGGCTTTGCCACTCGACGCCACGCGACGTGCATCGGTTCGGGCTGGCAGCTTTGTGCTTCTCGGCTTCCTGGTGCTTATCCTTGCGGCAATTATCGGGGCGCGCATCCATACCGCCCGGGCAGGTTTCACCATCGATGTGGCCTTCTCTTTTCTGAGTAACCTTACCCGGAATGCAAAAGTCCTGCTTTCCGGGGGCCGCGAGGTCGGTTATGTGCAGGATATCTTCCAGAGAGACCAGCAGACGTACGTGCGGCTCTACCTCGAAAATTCCCTGCGCGGCAGGATGCCCAACACCTCAGACACTCAGATAGCCATCTTCTCGAACAACCTGATGGGCCAGAAATACATCAATATCCAGTTCCAGGAGCTGAAGCCCAACCAGCCCGTCATTGAACCGGGACAGGTATTCCGTGGCATCTCTCCACCGTCTTTCGAACAGATGATGCTATCGTTCTCGAGCTGGTTCGAGGGGCGCAGTGCCGGTGAGGTGGCGGAGCTGATCTTTGCCAAGGCCGGATTGCTGCGGGCAAACATTGATGCAGTCATGAATGAAAACCGCGAAGATCTCGCGGCAACCCTCTCGGGCGCGAAAAACTACTTCACCGCTGTATCAGAGCAATTCGAAAGTCTCAAATCCAATATTTCACTGATTGCCCGTAACAGCGAAGAAATACTGACGGCACAGCAGCAGAGCCTGACGCAGATGGTCTCTAACAGTGCGGCGATGGCGCAGAATCTGGAAGCACTCGAGAAGGCGCTCTCGAACAACCGTGGCAGCCTGGGCAAGTTCAACAAGGAAAGCAAGGTGTTGCGCGAAAACGTGCGGCAGACCATTGAATACAGCCGCTCGTTCATCAAGTGTATCCAGGAACGTCCCTGGGTAATTATCTACAAAGAGTCCTGTCGCGAACGCTGATTTTTCCTCGGTCAGAAGCCTGTCAGTTTTCTTCTGCAGAGATGCGCCGCAATAGTTCTTCGCGGTGTTTTTCATCGAGCAGCTGTACAACCTGTGCCGGCTTATCCTTACGGCGACGCCGTATAAAGAGTATCACGACTCCGGCACATAGTATAAAGCCCAGTGCGGAAAAAACACCCAGGTAGTTACTCTCCGGTATGCTGAGAATCTGGCTGCCGAAGCCGTCACGAAACTGGACAGCCATGTAACCATAATCCGGAGTGCGCGCCATGGCAAAAAAGTCAGCCGATTCTGCATTCTTGCCGAAGCCGTTGCGAAAGCCGTCGAGAATCTGCTGATCGCTGTAGCCGGCCACGAGCAGCTTGTCGAGCGCATCGCGCTGCGGCCAGGCATTGCAGTGACCGGTATGGTTGCAGTTTCTCAGCGGCATATTGCAGCCGCAGGTGCACATCAGGTTGCGCGAAAGACTGTCGAAGCGCTTGAGCAGCGTCGTGTCGGTGAGCCGGCTGTGAGCACTCTGCGCACCCAACTGCCCGCTATTTGCTGTTGCCAGGCTCAGTAAAATCAGGCCGGTGGATAAGAAACGCTTCACGGTTACCAATATAATGAAATTCCCCTGCCGCATAAAGATTATTTTGGTACTGCTGCTCACGTTTCCGGCACAACCATGGGCGACTCAGTGGGAAACGGGCATCTCTGGCGCCTGGTCGGTGGCTTCGCGGCTGTTGCCGGCAAGCACAGCATTTACGGCAGGTAACGAAGACGCAACCTTCATCGATTTCGGCGGGCGGCTTGCGCACCGCTTCGGGCCGGGCTTCCTGGGCGTGCAGTTCGGACTCTATTCCTCTTTTGGCCTGCGCGAGCTGATTTCAACGGAAAATACTCATGCAACAGCATTCGTGAATCAAAAATCTGCAGAGACCGGGTTGCCGGTGACCTACGGCACTGGTACATACAGCATCGCGCTGGGCTGGAGTGCTCTGCAATTACGCTACAGGCTCTATTTCGCAAAATACCTTTTTGCCGAAGCGGGCGGCGGTGCCGCGTACGGTTTTGGCGGCATCGAAGCGGCTTTTAAAGGAAGCAACAGCGCCGGCAATGTCAGTTCCACCTACTACCACCGCTATTCCGAATGGGGCGTGATCAGCTCAGCCAGCGCGGGCTTTCATCTGCCTCTGGGCGAAACCGTCAGTCTCGAAGCGGCATGCGAACTAGCCTGGTTATTGGCGCGTATACGCGATCCCAATATTTTTGCCCAGGGGGAGTTTACCCTGTCACAGGCATTCTTTCGCCCGATGCTGGGTATTGTTCTGAAGTTCTGAATTATTGACCTGTACCGTGAAACGGCAGACCGCTTCACTGGCACAGGCCCGTCATTAATTTTCCGAAGGAAAATCAATAACGGTAATGCTCCGGCTTGTAGGGACCGGCAACATCGACACCGATGTAATCTGCCTGGTCTTTGGTGAGCTTCGTCAGCTTCACGCCGATGCGCTCGAGGTGCAGGCGAGCCACTTCTTCGTCGAGGTGCTTGGGCAGACGGTAAACGCCCACCTGGTAGCTGTCGCGGTTTTTCCACAGGTCGATCTGTGCGAGCGTCTGGTTGGTAAACGAGTTGCTCATCACGAACGACGGGTGACCGGTACCACAGCCGAGGTTGACGAGGCGACCTTCGGCGAGCAGGTAGATCGAGTTGCCACCGGGCAGCGTGTACTTATCGACCTGTGGCTTGATGTTGAGCTTCTTCACACCGGGAAGCGTCTCAAGCGCTTCAACCTGGATTTCGTTGTCGAAGTGGCCGATGTTGCAGACAATCGCCTGGTCTTTCATCTTCTTGATGTGTTCGATCGTGATGATGTCTTTGTTACCGGTAGTGGTCACATAGATGTCGGCGATCGGCAGTGCCTCTTCAATTGTCGTGACCGTGTAACCTTCCATCGCCGCCTGCAGAGCGCAGATCGGGTCAATCTCCGTGATGATCACGCGGCAACCAAACTGGCGCAGCGACTGTGCAGATCCTTTACCCACGTCGCCGTACCCGGCAACCAGGGCAACTTTTCCTGCAAGCATGACATCCGTCGCACGCTTAATGCCGTCAGCGAGTGATTCGCGGCAGCCGTAGAGATTGTCGAATTTAGACTTGGTAACCGAGTCGTTGACGTTGATTGCAGGAAAGAGCAGTTCGCCTTTTTCCAGCATCTGGTAGAGGCGCTTCACGCCGGTAGTGGTCTCTTCAGACACACCGCGGATGCCTTTACCGATTTTGGTCCATTTACCCGGGCTGCGCTTCAGAGAATCTTTGAGCAGGTTAAGAATAATCTGGAATTCTTTGTTGTCCGTCTTCTGGTCGAGGACAGAAGCATCTTTTTCTGCCTGCGTGCCGAGGTGAACGAGCAGTGTTGCATCGCCGCCGTCGTCCACGATCAGGTCGGGGCCTGAGCCATCTGGCCAGGTGAGCGCCTCTTCAGTGCACCACCAGTATTCTTCGAGTGTCTCGCCTTTCCAGGCGAAGACCGGCGTACCGCTCTTGGCTATCGCCGCTGCAGCGTGGTCCTGGGTCGAAAAAATGTTGCAGCTGCACCAGCGCACGTCGGCGCCAAGTTCTTTCAGCGTTTCAATGAGCACACCCGTCTGGATAGTCATGTGCAGCGACCCCATCACCTTTGCGCCCTTCAGGGGTTTCTCTGCGCCGTACTTCTTGCGCAGCGCCATCAGGCCCGGCATTTCGTGCTCAGCGATGTCGAGTTCCTTGCGGCCAAAATCCGCGAGGTTTATGTCTGCCACTTTGTAAGGCAGTTGTCCGATGGCCACGCCAGCGGGAGTTTCAGCTGTTTTCATATGCATCGATACATCTAAATGCATCGATGCGCTGTCAACTCCTATACCCTTTTCGACCGCCGGTGCAAGCTTGATGATTTCTGCCGGGCCCAGCAAAAAAAAGATACATTAGTCGTTTTTGTAGCGTTTGCCACAGAAATTGGGGAATCTTTTTGTTTTGCAAACTGTCACCGGTTTATGAGGCTACCCGCATGAGCGACTGGCGCGACAATGTCGAACTATTGGTACACCCGAGCAAAATCAAGGTGCCGTATACCTGGTCGGTCGGTGAAACCGGGTCCCGCTTCTTGCGTGCCCTCCGCGACGAGAAGAAGCTCATCGGCAATAAATGTCCTAAAACAGGCCAGGTTTTTTGCCCACCTAAACTGAACTCCCCCTACACACTCGAGCCCATTACAGAATGGGTCGATTTGCCAGGCACAGGCACTGTCCAGACCTTCACGCGACGGCACTACCCCTCACGGGCAGCGGCAGAAAACAGCCCGGATATCTACGCACTCATCAAACTCGATGGCTCGACTCAGCTCTTGCCACACTTTCTCGGCGAGGTGGACTTCGCAGATGTGCAGCATGGCATGCGCGTCACAGCCGTCTTTCGTGAAGAACGCGCAGGCCATATTCTCGATATAAAATACTTCAGACCAGCAGGGGAATCGTAGAGGCGCAGTTCGCTGCGGCTCTGCAAAGATAACAAACATGGAAAAATCTGCAATCATCGGCGTTGCGTATAACAAGCAGCAGCGCAGCAACACACGGCAAAACTTTGCCGAGATGGTCTACGAAGTCACCACGCAGGCACTGAACGATGCAGGCCTCGACATCAAAGACATCGACAATATCGTCACCGTTTCGAACGATTTCTGGGACGGCCGCACCATTTCATCGATGGCAATACAGGATGCCTGTGGGGCCTACGAAAAGAATATTTCCACCGTCGAAGGAGACGGGACGTTCGGCGCATACTACGGCCTGTCGCGTATACTTTCCGGTTCGTACCGCAACACGCTGGTCGTCGCTCACAGCAAGGGATCCGAAAGCGATACCAACCTCATTACCAATGGTATGTTCGAACCTTTCTTCACCCGGCCGCTCGGTCTCGACAATATCACCTCTGCCGCGATGCAGGCACGCTCCTATATGGATGCTTTTAAAATCACCGAAGAAGACCTTGCGGGCGTATCAGTCAAGAACCACGGCAATGCGCTGAAAAATCCAAAGGCGCAGGTCGCAAAGCAAATCAGTATAGCGGATGTGATGGCCTCGCGCAAGCTCGCCGATCCGCTGAAGCTCTTTGACGTTTCACCCATATCTGATGGCGCGGCGGCGATGATTATTTCGGGTGATGAGTTCACGCGCAGCCTCAAGGGCGGTAAGGCGAAGCCTGTCTATATCAAGGGGACTGCTTTCTGTTCTGACGCCTATGACCTGGGTCTGCGCGATCTCGCACGCTCACCGGCGCTTGTTGCGGCAGCAAAGAAAGCATACGAGATCGCCGGCATCAAGAACCCCGGTCATGAAATTGACCTCGCAGAAATATACGATGCCTTCAGTTATATGGAGCTCATGTGGTATGAAGGCCTTGGCTTCTGCCCCGAGGGTAAGGGTGCCGAGTTTCTGAAGAGCGGAGCGACGCAGATGAGCGGGGCATTACCCGTGAACGCTTCGGGCGGAGTTCTCTCTGCGCATACGGTCATCGCCGCGGGGCTAATCCGCATGATCGAAGCCTGTCTACAGATTCGCGGCGATGCCGGTGAACACCAGGTGGCAAAGAAGATCAACACCGCGCTGGCCCACGGAATCAACGGACCCTGCGGCCAGGCACATTGCGTCTGGGTCCTGGGGAGCGAGGTATAACATGGCACGAAGAGTAGCAGTCGTCGGGTCCGGGCAAACTTATCACACCGGGGGGCGCAGCGACGTCAACGGCCAGGAAATGATCACCGAGGCGGTCACGCGTGCCCTCAAGGCAGCGGATCTCACGATCGACGAGATAGACGGAATCGTCATCGGCAACATGGACCACTTTGAAGGTATCAACTACGTCGATTCGTGGTCAGTACCAGCGAATGGCGGTGTGATGAAGCCGGTTATCAAGCTGACCACAGGCGGCACAACAGGTACAACACTCGCGATCGCGGGCTACCACATGGTCGCATCCGGTATGTTCTCGAAGCTGCTCGTGATCGGCTGGGAAAAAAATACCGAATCGGACACCACTGCAGCCATCACGACTGCGTTTGACCCCATCTGGGATCGCCTCGTCTTCGCGGGAGCGATTGGTGGCCTCGCGGTCGAAGCACAGGCCTACCTGGCACGCTACAATCATAAGAAAGAAGATGCAGCGCGCGTGGTCGTGCGTGACCGCAAGCATGGCGCCAATAACCCGTACGCGCACGTGCAAAAAGAAACAACGATCAAGCAGGTGTTGGGCTCCCCGCTGATCGCCGACCCGCTGCACTGGCTCGACATGTGCCCGCGCACCGACGGAGCCTGCGCAGTAATTTTTGCCGATGAACACACAGCAGAAAAGATCTGCGACCGACCCGCCTGGGTACTCGGTACTTCAGTACGACACAACGCCGCGTTCACGACCGACGTCAGCCTCGACGGTCTCAAGTCGATGGAGAGCGCCTCGAAGGAGCTGTTCGGCAAGACCGGGATAACTGATCCGTTGAACCAGCTCGACGTCATCGAAATGTACCTGCCCTACTCCTATGCCGGCTTGAGCTGGATCGAATCACTGGGACTCTGCAAAAAGGGCGACGGCCCAAAACTTGTCTGGGACGGAGTCACCGACATGGGCGGCAAGCTGCCTATCAATCCGTCGGGTGGTCCGATTTGCGGCAACCCGATCGGCGCCACGGCCCTGATACGTGTTGCTGAAGCCACACTGCAGATTCAGAACCGGGCTGAAGCCCGCCAGGTACCTGAGGCTCAGGTTGCGCTGGCAACCGGCTTCGGCGGCTGTTTCTGGACCGATATGATGCTGTTTGGAGCGAACAAACCATGATGGAAGAAAATAAACAAGGGCAATTTATCCTCTCATCGGGTGATGGCTCACAACCTTATAACTACGGCGTAGGCACCTGGGGCAGCAAGTTCCTGACTGAACTGCGCGATAAAGAGCAGATACTGGGAATTCGCTGCCCGAAGTGCCGGAATGTCTATGTGCCACCCCGGCAGGTCTGTGGCCCATGTTTTACCGAAATGACAGAATTGGTGCCCGTGGCCTCCGAGGGCAAGATCGTCAGCTATACAATTCTTCGCTTCCAGTTTCTCGACCCGGAAACCGGCGAGAAGAAGCCCGTCCCCTATGGCTACGGCTTCTTCAGGCTCGACGGTGCTGATAACAACTTCCAGCATTTCATCGAAGTGCCTGAAGATGAAAGCCGGCTCTATATCGGCGCCCGCGTTAAGGCCGTCTTTAGCGAGAAGAAGCAGGGCTCGCTGCGCGATATCAGGCACTTTACCCTCGTCGGCGAATAGCTTTAAATGCCCGCGGCCCGGTTTGCGGGCATTTAAGGAATAAGGTTGAGAGCCTGTCCCCCTATTGAGAATCTGCCGGCGTGCCGGCCAAAAAGTCCCGACTGCTGACCCCAGGTCGAGATCAGGCATACGCTCTTCACTCCCTTGAATTGCCCCTGATTTTGGCTTTTTACCCCGTGCCCAATACAGCTTCCTCACACGCTGGGGAATACTCGATAGAGAAGGACACCGCTTTCCATGTTACAGAAGATCATGAGTTTTTTTCAGCGACGCAAGTCGCTCAGCGCAGACCAGATTCTGCGCTATCCGCAGCCTAAACAGTACGGCCGCGACCAGCACAACGTTCGCAACAGCCAGATCGATCCAGACGCCATCAAGGTCGTGCAGCGCATTCAGCAGATGGGCTGTCGCGCTTATATCGTCGGCGGTTCAGTACGCGACCTGCTGCTCGGCCGCAAGCCAAAAGATTTCGATATAGTTACCGACGCGCACCCGCAGGAACTCCGCCGCATGTTTGCCAACAGCCGCATCATCGGCCGCCGCTTTCGCCTTGTGCACGTCGTCTTTCGCGGCGGCAAGGTGATCGAGGTATCGACCGCCCGGTCGCTACCCTCAAACCGCGCCGAGGCCAAAACTACCGATGATCTGTACCTGAAGCGTGATAACCAGTTTGGGACATTCAAAGAAGATGCTGCACGCCGCGACTTTACGCTGAATGCACTGATCTATGATGTCAAAAACGAGATGATCGTCGATTACACGGGCGGATTCGAAGACATCCAGAACCGCGTTGTGCGCGTGATCGGCAACCCCGACATTTCTTTTCCCGAAGACCCGGTACGCATGTACCGCGCAGTCAAGTTTGCTGCACTGCTCGGGCTTGATCTGGACGTGCACACCTACCGCGCTATCCAGAAGCATAAATACCTTCTGCCAAAAGCTTCCACGTCGCGCATGCACGAGGAATACAACAAGATATTCCGCAGCGGTCACTCGGCAAAGATATTTGCTGCGCTGAACCATTCTGGCCTGCTGGAAACACTGATGCCCGCAGTGGCGCGCGGTGAAAACCTTCAGCCGGAACTCGACGAGTACGGCTTTCTCGAGACAGGACTAGGTCGCCGCCTGAGCATTGCCGATCGCATGATCCAGGAGCACGAAGATGTTAACCTGAATATCTACTATGCGCTGCTGATTGCAGGCTCGCTCGCCGAAGTGATCAGCAAGAACGCCCGCGACCATGAAAAAACGCTGGAGCGCAAACTGCGCGAACCCCTGCAAACCTTGCAGAAAGATATTTCGCTCACCAAACGCGAGTTCGACACGATGATGCAGATCTTTTCTGTGCAAAACAACTTCCGCCGGAATGTGACTGAGCGCAAGGGCTGGGTCAAAGAATTCCAGATGCGCCATATTTTCCAGGAAGCCTTTATCGTTTACAAGATTATTGCACGCGCCGCTGAAGATGAAGACGCGCTGCAAAAAGCGCTGTTTTGGGAGATCGGGCTGCGGCACAAACTGCACGAATCTATACGTAAGAATTCAACGGAAAACCTGGATATCGATGACAATCCCGGTGACTCACAGCCGGCACCGCAGCAACCGCAATCGCGACCTGCACGGAGACAGCAGCCGGCAGCAAGTGAACCATCGCCAGACGCCGGTGAAGGCGGCAAAAAGCGCCGCCGCCGCGGTCGCCGCCGCCGGCCTCGCAGAGATTCGGGCGCTGCAGGTGAAGGTGCACCGGCGCAGAACGATGAAGCTCCGGTTTCGCAGGACGATTAAGACGCCGGCGCGAAACATAGCGATAATGTTACTGCCGCTGGCTGCGTTGGCTGCCGGCAGTTCGCACGCGCAACCCGGCACCCAATTCATTGAGAAAAGCGCCAAACGAATTCTTCAGCGCCTCGAGAAACCCATGCGCGAAGCGCAGGTCCCCTACCCGCCCCGCGCGGTAAGGGTTGCAGTCTTTAAAGAAGAACGCCGCACAGAACTCTGGTTACCTGACAGCCAGGGACGCTGGCGTTATGTAAAGACCTGGCCTTTTTCGGCATCGAGTGGCCGGCAAGGACCAAAGATCTATTACGGCGACCTGCAGATTCCTGAAGGTATCTATGGTATCGACGGGATGGCACCGAGCAAAGAATACCACCTGGCGCTGCATGTGAATTACCCGAATGATTTCGACCGGGCAATGCTCACGCTGGAAGGGCGCGACCCCAATTTCGTCTCCACGGGTATCAACGTGCATGGCGGGGCAATCAGCTATGGCTGCGTTGTGATTGGTGACCGGAACATCGAAGAGCTTTTCCTGCTGGCACACAAGTCAGGCCAGGAAAACACGCAGGTTTTTATTTTTCCGCACGAGACCGACCGGGCCAACCCGAAGTTCAAAGGATGCCCCGAATGCCCGGTCTGGTATGGCGACCTGCTGCGCCAGCTTTCTGAAGCCATCAAGGAATTTAAGAAATGATGAATGCCTGGCTTGTCGGTGGTGCAGATGCCATTCAGAGCGATATTGAACGCCGGCTCGCTGATACACAAAGCTATAAAAAGCTCGCTCTCGATGACAAGCTGGCCCTCTTTCTCACGACCGCCGTGAACAATCTGGCTGCTACCCATAAAACGCAGTTTGAACACCTGAGACCGCTGATCACTGACTTTATCAGCGTTGGCGCGTCTATCTACGAACACCACCATACGATGGATGTTTCCAAAAAAGCGTCAATGCTCGGACTCTCGGATATCGAATTGCATAGTGTCGATCTCGGTGGCGCAAGTATTCCTGCGGCCCTGGCGACTGCACAGCGACTCTGTGCCCAGGGCGACAGGCTGGTACTGATTGCCGGCGCAGAGGTGCCGCGCGGAGGTCCGACTGGTGTGGCGTACTATCGTGAAATCAGCGATGCGCTACTGCACAAACACACTGAACTGCATACACACACTAACCTGATTTCACTCTACGCCCTTATGGCTGACCGAATGATTTTTGAAGAGGGCGTGACGGTCGATGACGTAGAGGCCATCACGCGGTACTACCGTTCAGCTGCTGTCGCTGACCCGAGGGCAGCAGTCCACGGCAAGACATTTCGTGAGGGGGAGCTCAGGCGTTACCTCGCAGGCTGCTATGCGACGCCGATGGTTGCCGTGGCCACTGATCACGGGGCCGCATTCCTGGTGGCGAGTGATAACATGCTCAAACAATTACCCACCGCAGGATTTGCGCTATTTTCGCCGCTCGCAATCCGGGGTGTGGGCACGAACAGCGCAGCAAAATACCTGACGCAGCGCCCCAATTTTACCTCACCGGCGGGCCTCGCTGCAGAACGGGCATTCACCCGCGCGGGACTTACCGCAGGTGATATCGACTACGCCTGGATCTACGACTGTTTTACTCTCATGCTGGTGCGCCAGGCGGCTGACTATTTTGACCAGAAAGCCGAGACTGTGGCACAAACACTGCGCAAAGGATACCTGCAAAAAGGCACGAAGAAGATCCCGGTGAACAGTCGCGGGGGTATTCTCAATACGCAGGCAGCAATATCGCTATCGGCTGCCAGCGGCCTGCTCGACATACTCGATTATGCGCGGCAGAATGCAGAAGCACAGAATTTTTTCTTCGGTGGAAACGGTGGAATCGATACCATCAATGCGGTCGCATTGCTGTCGCGGTCTGGTGGCATACCGACAGCAGGCACCGTCTCGCGGCCTAGCGTACCGGCAGAATGCCGTGCTGCTGTGGACGGCGAAGAAGCCCGCCTCTACGCTGCAGTCA
This sequence comes from Spirochaetota bacterium, assembly GCA_049323535.1. Taxonomy (GTDB): domain Bacteria; phylum Spirochaetota; class Leptospiria; order Turneriellales; family Turneriellaceae; genus Turneriella. Next base: position 30,819 of record JBMOPL010000014.1, read on the forward strand.
TGGTCCGATTTAACCCCGGCACTGACGTTCCTTTTGCGTTGGGAGCCTTTCGCCGCAATGACGGCTCGCTTTTTCTGGCCCGAATGCTCGATGCCGCAGGCTGCACACCTTCTGACACAGACCGTTACCCGCGCGACCGGGCTCTGTTCCATCTGCGCATAACAGAAGCAGGAGTATTCGCGGTTGCAGCGCCTCCGCAGGATTAATCAGAGTCTCAGGTCGACGGCACCGGCTGCAAGGCGATCGAAGACAGCGCTGTCGAGAACCTTGATACCCCTGATGCCGAGGGATTTCAGTTCATCAGACAATACATCCGGGAAGCCAGCGGCGGCCAGGACTCCGCTGATAAAAAGCGTATAACCCCCATCGCGGTGCGGGTGAAACAGGCCGCGCAGTTCGAACTCCCCCGAAAAATCAAAAACGTACTTATCGTTCTGCTCTCGTACCGACTTGCCGCCTTCTTCGAGCAGGCGCAGCAAGGCCAGCTCTCCGAGGGAAAAAGGCGTGATGCCCGGTAAGGCGGTATCGGTAGTTTGCGCCTGCGGTTCGTCCGTTTTGCGCGGTCTGAGTTCCAACCCGGCTTCTTTTTCCGCCTCCGGTTTTTCACGCACTATGCGAAACTCGAGTTCTGAAATTTTCTCCAGTTCATAGCGTTTACCGGGGACCAGGGCCACCCGGGAAGGCAGAGCGAGCCGCTGACCGCTGATTTCAACCTCAAAGACTGTACTGCCCTGCTTGTTCGCACCGCGCGCTATAACAAGGATTTCAAAGCGCGCCGGTAACCTGTGGAAAAATTTGAAGTTCGGGGGAAAGAAAAGTCTCTGCCCCGAAATCTCCATCACAGCCGGTGACCGCTATCAGAACAAGCGGCGTGCGGTGACAAAACGCTGGGTATAGTATTTATCATCGAGATTCGAAAGTGTGACGCCGCGCTTCGAAGAAGCATGCGCAAACTGACTCCCTTTTATCACAATACCTACGTGCGTAATGCGTCCAGGCGTGTCAGAAGCTGCAAAGAAGACGAGATCACCCGTTCTCAGAGCAGAACGGGGTACTTCACTGCCCTGTGCAGCCAGATCTCGTGCGCTGCGCGGGTATTTGCTTTGCGGAAACTGTGATTCAATTGCCTTGAGGACAAAGCCCGAGCAATCAATGCCCTTGCGTGTCACCCCGCCCCACCGATACGGTGTGCCTTTCCATTCATCGAAAAAAGTTTCAAGCCTTGGCAGGTTCCAGGCAGCTGTCTGCGCTGTTGCCGGCTGCACCGGTTCTGCCTTTATCGTGCTTTCGAGCTGGTCCCATAGGGCATCGCCTGACAGGGGCTGCACTGCGCCACCGCTACGGGCGGCAGCACCGCCCGAAATTTCTGCCATGAACTGCTGGATATTGCGCTCGCCGCGCACCTTGCGCAGCCGGGGCAAATCTTCTGCAGCTGCGGCGATTGCTTCATTATGTCCTTTGCCCTGTGAACGTGCCTTGGCATAAGCAGCACTGTAAACTTCGGTCTGGTCAGCGAGCAGACCGGAATTCTGTGCCTGCAGGAAAACTTCAGCGATTTCATCGGTCGATGCCCCCGCCTTCAGCATGTGCTCGTAGACGTGGCCCAGCCGAACGTAGCTCTCTTTGGCAATTGCCCGCCAGCTCAAAACCTCGGTAAGGTCGGATATAGTCGAAGGCTTCAGGCCCTGGTTCAGCCCGTAGTGGCCCAACTGCAAGGCAGTCTGCAACTGCCAGTCCTGCAGCTCCAGGTAACAGGCGCGCGGTACGACCGCTGCCAGTGTGGCTGCCGGGTCGGCTTTTTTTTCCGGCAATACTCGCGCGAAGCGGGGTACCGAGGTAGCGTACGATTTCGCCACGGACTCAGGGCAATCGGCCAGGAGACGCGGAATGAGCTCATCGGGAATCTGTGCGCTTGCCCGGTGTCCGGCAAGCAGCAGAGCCGCGCCGGCAATGAGGATGCGTGATAAAGTGTGGGTAGGTAGTTTATTTTTCATGGAGACTCCGCCTCTTGTCTGATTATCGGTAGTTCGATAAAAAATCCCGTCAAAACTCCCGGTTCTGTGTAAACACCGATCTTGCCTCCGTGCGCTTCGACGATGTCGCGCGCCAGCAGCAGGGCCAGACCACGACCAAATTCCGGGGCATCCGGATTTTCGGTTGCCTCAAACATTTGCCCCAGGCGTTCAGGGGGAATGCCGTAACCGGAGTTTTCTACGGCCAGCCGGATATTCCCGTGCGCGTCGCTGCCCTTCACGGCCAGCTTTCCCCACTGCGGAGTGTAGCGCACGGCATTGCTGAAAAAGATCGTCAGTACCCAGGCAATCTTTGCCACGTCGCAGTGTAGCGCCGGCAGCACGTAAGGAATATTAAATTCGACGGAGATATCTTTGTCCGCAAACTGGTTGCGAAAAGGAGTGTAGGCAAGCTCTGCGAGTTTGCCTGGCATGATGGTCGTAAACCTGAGTTGAAGAAATGCTCCGCCAGTCATAAAAACATCCTAAAAACAAAACGGGGCAGCCTTACCGACAACCCCGCCGTAACCACAATGACCGGTCGCAAGACCGACTGCTGCAGGCTTATTTCGGCTTGTTGCTGTCCGCAGCTGCCGGCTTGCTGCTGTCCGCAGCTGCCGGCTTGCTGCCGTCGGTTTTGCTGCCCTGCAATGCCTTGCGGTCTTCCTGGGCAATCTTGGCCGGATCTTCGCCCTTCAGCTTGATACGGTCTTCGTGGTCATGGATACGATTGCGCGAGTCGTTGGCATCTTTCTTGTAGTCATCCGGAATTGCGAAATCAAAAATAGGATCCAGACGCTTCTCTTTCATGAAATAGTTGTCTTTGAATTTTGTCTGTAGTTCATAGTTATCAAAGATGCGGTTGAGCTGCATCACCATGATGCCGTTCACTTTTGCCTGGCGGCACAGGTCAATGACCGCTTTGTAGGTGGTGATGCGCTCTTTTTTCATGGTGGGCGGCATAGCCTTGCCCTTCTCGAGCCACTTCTCAAGGTCCATGGCCTTCTGGCGGGCAACTTTTGCCTGCCCCAGCTGCATGTAGCCATAGTCGATATTGTCGATCATCGCTTTCTTGTCGTACAGGTAGTGGATGTCCTTTGGATCGTAGAGTCGCTTCTCGAGCTGGGTCTGCTTCTTGTCCGCGGCTATACGGACTCCGGCTTCGCGTTCTTTACCGATTTTCTGCGTCGCAAAAGGTGCCTTGCGGTTAAAACGGATTTCGATCTCGGTGGCTTCTTTGACCGACTGCTGCAAGACGATATTTGTCCGGTCTATGTAAAACAGCGAAACCTGCTCGTAGAGCTTCTCCAGGTTATTCTGCACATCCAGGAACAATTTGTACGATTCGACGAAATTGTCCTCGAAGAAGAAACTCAGCGCCACTGCGTATTTTTGCTTTACGTCTTCGTACAGTTTGACAAGTTCAGGCTTTTCTGAGCCGAAATTGCGGAGCGGTACGTCCAGGTACACGATCTGCTCCAGGGCTTCGGCCCGCTTGTATTTGGCTTTTTCGGCCACGTTTTCTGCATAGGCCAACGGCGCCGCCGCAAGAAGAATCAGAAATGCTGTGGTTTTACGCATGGATATCCTCATTCCATTGTCGGTTTTCCCCCGCGTCAAGTAAAGTATCTTCGGGCAAAAACCGCTCTCCACGGGCTATGATGCCCCCATGGCATCCGGCATCAGCTTGACATTGAGAGTCCGAAAACATGCCCTTTGCCGTGCCGCGCGGACGCGACAGGTATCAGCACCAGACACGCTGGCTTGGCTTTACCGGGCGCCTGAAAGCCTGTTTTACTGATTCAAAGACGCCATTTCTGCTCGTGCTCTTTCTGAGCATGGGACTTACATACCCTCTCAGTGCGCGGTCGTGGGACGACCTCGATGAAGGTGAAACCGAGATCTACGGCCGTGAGCGCGAAGAAAAGCTCCCCCTGCGGCTTTTTTTTGTGCAGCGGGAAAAATGGCAGGATCACGATGCGCTGCACATCCTTTGGCTCTATGGTTATAAGGACTACCCGCGGTACCGCAGCCGGCGCCTTCTGCCGTTCTACTATAAACTGGAAAGCCGGGTCGATAACCGCAGGCTCACCTTTACTCCTGTTAGCCTTTCAGAGACCGACGGGGAAAGCGAGAGTTCCATCTGGTTCTGGCTTTTTTTCCGCGGTGAAGACCGTGCAACAAAACACTCGTACTCTGCGCTTTTCCCCTTCTACTACAGGGAGAGTACTTCTGATGCGTCGTCGGTTTACTGGCTGACCCCACTCTTCTGGTATTCGCGCACGCAGCAACCGACGGTTGGCGGCAGCTATTCTTTTGGAGCGCCCGTGATTCCGCTCGTGATGCTGAGCCGCGAGGCCACGCACTGTGATTTTACCCTGTTCTATATCTTCCGTCACCGCAGCGGGGCACAGACACTCTCGTACCTGTTGCCGCTCTGGTACTACCGCAGCCATCCCCAGGGTTATCTCGTCTCCGTTTTGCCCCCCATCGCGTGGTATGAACGCTCTGGTAACAGCTCATGGCTGCTGATTTTTCCCCTCTGGTATTCATCACACCACCCCGGCGGCAGCACGGTGGCTTCGCCGCTGTACCTGCGCAGCGAATCGGCTGACAGCCGCCTTAACGCTTTTATTCCGCTGTGGTTTTCTTATTCGCGCAAAAACTACCACCTGCACATCAACGCAGCCGGCATATCGCTCGCCGAAGAACAATTTTCGGCCTTGCCTTTTTCGGCCTCGGTAGCAGGCAACCGGCTTTACGCCGACTGGGATTTCGGCTGGTTCTACAGCCTTTTTCACCTGTCGAGCCGTAGCAGCATTGCCCTGGCAGATACGGCAACAGAAGAGAATAAGATCCCCGTTGCGAATGCAGGAATCACCGAGCGGCGCCGGCGCAACCGCGCAGACTCAGAATCATTCTTCGGGCTCTATGCGCTTTTTGGTGCGCTTGCCTATGAACGGGCCGATCATTACCGACACTTCCGGCTCTTGCCACTCAGCTGGCTGACCTGGGATTCCCGCTCAGATACCGGGGTACAGACCGTGATACCCTTCTATGTCCATTACCGCGATGACGAGAGCCGCTACCTCGTGATCGCCCCGTTGCTCGTCCCGTTCTACGCATCGCAGGAAACAACGCAGAGCCAGCTACCGGAGGATAACCAGGAACTCCCGGCAATTTCTGCGCCAGCCATAGATGGTGCGCCGGCCGCGCGTAAATGCCGCAGCGATAAACAGGCATGGCTGATGATAATGTTCATTCGCGAGTACGACTGCAGCCTCGAAGAAAGCGAGCAGACGTTGCTCTGGCCGGTGTTCAATCGGTATGCGTCACCACGGCGCGGTGGGTTCCGGGTTTTTCCGGTCTTCTGGAGTAAATGGCGGCAGACCACCGGGGGCGAAGAGAACTGGAACTTTTCACCGCTGCACTACTCACGCAGCCTGAATGACAACTACCGCTTGGTGACCTGGCTGTTCTATTACCGCAGCAGTGACACGGCAAAGTCCTACGGTACCTGGGGAATCTGGCACATAGAACGGGCAGAGCAGAGCAACACCACTTACTTCTTTCCTGTATGGCTGCGCACCAAAGAAGAACCTGCTGATTCAGCTACCGGTCGCACTGGTTACCGGGAATCATTGCTGACCGTTGCAGGCCTCTGGTGGCGCTCATCTTCGAAACTTGAGGCCGACCCCGCGCGGACGGTACATGCCTCGCCGCTTTACCTGTATTTTGCTTCGGAGAGTGGGGCTGATTTTTATTCCTGGCTCTACTACCAGACGAACCGACCGGCGGTGTCGCGTTATGGCATACCGCTGCTTTTCAACCGTACGATCCGCGGCGATGCGTACCGGAATTTTTACGTGTTTCCGTTTTACCGCTCCGTTGAACGCCATGCAACCGGCGAGACCGAATACTTCAGCTGGCTGCTGCCGCTATGGTATTCACGCAGCGACGAAAATTCGGCCGAACGTTTCATCGCGGGCTACTGGTACGAGCGCCGGCCCGGTTATGCGCTCGATAACGCACTGTTACTGGCCGGGCGAGCGGACGATGATGCGTCGGGCAGGCACAGCCGCCACGCCCTGCTCTACACCTTTCGCTACGACTATACTCCAACCGAAAGCAGGCTAAACCTGCTCTACGGGCTGCTGTTCAGCCGTGAACAGACCGAGTGGGAGTTCAGCTGGCACTTTGCACTCCTTGCCGGCTATCGGACAACACCGGACGGCATTTACCGCCGGCACCACCTGCTGCCTGCTTACTGGCACTCAGTATCGGATGATGAGCGTATGCTGCTCTTGCCGGCGCTGCTGTCGGTCTTTACGAGCTCGAACGACGGAACAAGGCAGTTCCAGGCGGTGTTGCTGGGGCTACTCTGGTATAACAATAACCATGAAGCGGAGTACCGGCAAACCGAAGCCATTGGTGCCGGTACGATCTGGTTTCATAACCGTACTCCCGAAAGGCGATTTGATTCGTACGGCAGTCTTTACGGGCTGTTATGGCATTACGAAACAGAGACCAATTACCGGCGCCTCGCTGTGTTGACGTTTCTCTATATTCGCACCGAAACCGAAAACGGTGTCCGGCACCGACTGCTGGGTATACCGCTTTAGGGGATATCACTGCCCGACGCGAGCGGGCGACAGCGCATCGAGAACTTCGTCACTTTCTCCCCGCGCAATGAGTCCCGCCAGCAAGATGGCGAGAGCGGGAGCGATGGACATGCCACGGCCGCCCAACCCTGTCAGCCAGTAGAGGTTGCCGATTTGTGTATCCCTGCCGCAGTATGGCCGGTTGTCGAGAGGCATGAGGCGGCGACAGGTACGCCACGACCGCAGCTGCGCCGGCTGCAAAAAAGGAAACTGGCGTGCCAGTACGGCGGGGCTCTGTTCATCAGCCTGCCGGTCGTCGCTTGCACCTTCGGTTCGTGGCGGCACGGGAATCTGCTCGCCTGCGGTGGCCGTGATAGTATCACCCGAAACCCTGAAGTAGCTGCCCGACTCTTCGTCCCACTGTACGGGGCCCCGGTACCCCTGCATATTTTCGTATTCGTACAGGGTGCGCAGGTGCGGCACCAGGGTGAGACCGCGCCGCAGCGCTTTATCGAATGCAATAGCTCCCTCACCGCAGGCTATGACAATGCTGTCGCCCGCGGCCGGAACCGCATCGCCGAAGCGCCAGGCAACCTTGCTGCCCGCGATTTCGACCTGCGCGGCGACAGAGTAGCTGATTTTGCCATGGTGGTAGTGAGCCCCCGCGAGTCGCTGCAGCACCTCCATCGGCTCGACGCAACCGTCATCGGTAAGCAAAATGCCTTCTTTACCTGAAAGCAGCCTGGTCTTCGGATATTCGGGCGCCAGGTAATCGAACTCCCAGGGGGCGAAGGCGATACCACAGGGGTCGTAAGAGGGTTCATGCTTGCGGTAGTACTCTACGGACGCCCGCGCAAGCTTTGAGATGACCGGGTCAGCCTCATAAGACCGAATGATGCCCGCATTCTTTCCCGAGGCTTCGGCACCGGGCTGAGAAGCTTTTTCCCAGACATGCCAGGGCACATTCCTGCGTTCGAGCTCCCCCGCGAGCAATAAGCCCGCAATTCCCCCCCCCAGAATATGCACCATGAACCGGCGTTTCGCCGGCACGTACGGCGACAAACAGGATACAATTTTCGCTTAGGTGTTAAATAGGCCGGTCACGATGCCGAAAATAAGACAGTGCGTGTACTCGACAGACTGCTACTGGGTATTGCAGGCCTTTCACTGCTGCTGATGATTTTCATCTTTTTTAGCGATGAATCGCACCTGTCGGCCCGGCCACTTACCTCGCAGCGCAATGTGCGCGAGGGCCGTGAACTGCCTGTCACCCTGAACAACACCTCAGGCCACCTGGAACTCCAGAGTGCCGACGTCGATGCGGCGCTCGAGCGCTATTTTGACGAGATTCGTAAGAACCCCGAACGCGGCGAAGAAGACCTGCGCCTCGTCGACGAACTCGTGCCTGAAGAAGAACCCCAGCAGCTGGAAAATTCCGTTACTGCAGAAGCTCCTGCTGCAGAACCTGGCACAAAAACCGCAACACCCAAAAAAGAAGTGGTGCCCGCGAAGAAGTCAGAACGTGTGCTGGTTGTAAAACACGAGGTTCGCCCGGGCGAATCGATCTGGCGCCTCGCGAAGAAGTACAACGTGAGTATTGCGACGATCGTCAACGCTAACAAGATCAAGGAAAAGACCGTTATCCAGCCTGGTGACACCCTGCGTATTCCTGACAGGACCGGTGTATTTCACAAGACAGCAAAAAAAGAGAGCCTGGCAGATCTTGCCCGTCGCTACAAGGTGTCGCCCGAAGCCGTGAAACGCGCCAACGGGATTGCCGGTAACCTGCTGCCCCAGGGCAAAGAAGTTTTCCTGCCGGGAGCAAAACCACTGCCCGAAATCCAGTACGTCAGGCAAAAGGTATTCGCATGGCCAATACGCGCAAAGAACCGACTGACTTCAGGTTTTGGCTGGCGCGTTCACCCAATTACCGGCAGCCGCGCCTTTCACACGGGTATTGACATCGGAGCCTCAAAGGGGACGCCGATTCTTGCGGCCGCAGACGGGGTCGTGGTATTTTCAGGTGATGGCGGCAGCTACGGCAACATGGTCATTCTGCGCCACAAGAATGGTCTCTACACAGTCTATGGCCATGCGAGCAAGCTGATCGCAAAAAAAGGTAAGTATGTGAAGCGCGGGCAGAAGATTGCGCTGGTTGGTTCAACCGGCGCTTCTACCGGACCGCACCTGCATTTTGAAGTCAAGGGCACCGAGAAGCATGTGAATCCTGCCATTGCGCTCAAAAAGACCGAGCGCGTTGCAGTGAAGCGCCGCCAGGCATGAACCGCATTCCCTTTGCCCGTGCCCCGGTAAGCTTTTCAGACGCTGCACCATTTTTGCAGCAGGCGCTCGACAACGGTTGGTTAACGACCGGTCCTCTCGTACAAAAATTTACCGAACAGGTTGCGGAGTTTCTGGGTACCCGGACGCTGATTCCCGTTTCATCATGTACCGCGGCGCTGCAGATTGTACTCGCGGCCGCTGATTTTTCTCCCGGTGATGAAGTGATTCTACCGGCAAATACGTTCATTGCCACGTTTGAGACCGTTGAACTGGCGAACCTTAAACCAGTACTCTGCGATATAGATGCAGATACCTGGAACCTAGATATTCATGCTGCTGCGAAGCTGATCAATTCCCGCACGCGCGCCATCATCGCAGTCCCCTTTGCCGGAAACCCTCTGCCCATGGAACCACTGCGGGCCTTGTGCGACAAGCACCAGCTTCGGTTAATACTGGACAATGCGCACGCACTCGAAACGAAATGGAAAGGAAAGAACCTGCACCATTACGCCGATTACAGCTGTTACAGTTTTTACGCGACGAAAAATCTGACAACGGCAGAAGGTGGTGCCATTGTCTGCCGCAGTGAAGAAGCAGAGCGCATCAGGGCGCTCAGCCTGCACGGCATGTCACGCGCCGCGTGGAACCGCTATGCGGGCGGCACCTGGCGCTACGATATCGTCGAAACGGGCTTTAAGGCGAACCTGACGGATATCCATGCAGCGATCGGCCTGGCGCAGCTGCCGAAACTCGCTGAGCACCACGAGCGCCGCCGTTATCTCGCCCAGCGCTACCGGAAGGCGCTGCAGGATCTGCCAGTGCGCGTGCAGCAGATTGACGACCCTGCTACGGAAAGCGACCACGCGTGGCATTTATTTTGCATTTCTGTGCTGCCAGAGGCACCTGTTAAGCGTGAAAACCTGATGGAAGCGCTTGCCGCAGCGGGTATTGGCTATTCTGTACACTTTATTCCGGTTTTTGAGTTCAGCAATACGCAACGCAAATACAACTTTTCTCCGGCCGAGTTTCCTGCCACCACAGCCTATTTCAACGGTGCGTTGTCTCTGCCACTCTATCCTACGCTGACAGACGCAGAGCAGGATGAGGTCATCCGTGTTCTTCGTGCTGCTTTTCCAGGTACTTAGGCAGGGTAGGTGCCGCAATCACCGTCCGGTCTTCTGTCACGTAGATGGCCTGCTTGCCCTGCATGGGCCGCATACCGCTGCGAAAGAGCATGCCCTTGCCGAAGTTGACTTCGACATTGGGATAGAGCTGGTTTTCCACCAGCACATAAGCCCGGTCATGCGCGAGGTACGAATTTTGCGCCGATTCCAGCTGCCGCTGGTCTGACTCAACCAGCGCCTTGTATTTGCGCATGGCCAGCAGCAGCTTTTCACGCGTTTCCGCCTCTTTGGCATCGAGCTTTCGCTTCTTCATGGCATCGTTGAGCCGGTTCAGGCTCACGCGTATCTTTTCCAGGGTAACTTCTTTTTCCTTCAGCGATTTGTGAATTTCGTCGATCGCGCTCCGTAGGCTCGGGTCAATACCGACGGTCAGCACCGTTCGCGTCTCCCCTGCCCCACCCAGCTTGTTGCAATGAACAAACTTGCCAGCGGAAAGTTCGCCACCGGTAATGTCGCCCCGGCCACCCTTAACCACGATGGAACCGCCGGCTACCAGGTGTGAATGCAGCGTCGCTTCAGAGATAAAAATAGAACCTTTCGCGACAATTGTACCCTGTTCGACGAACCGTGCATAGACGTCGCCTTCAGAGGTAATCTTGCCTTCACCGCGGCCCATGAACCCGGCAGAGAGGATGACGTCCTTGCCGGCGCTGATTTCGCAGACACCGACGCTGGACTGCAGGATGATACTCCCAGAGGCGTGCAACTTGAACCCGTCAGCCACAGATTCTTCGACAATGACTGAACCCGGAAAATCCACATTGCCGGTGGAATAATCGATGTTCTTGAGGTAGACCACTTCATCAACGCGAATCTTGCCGTTGCTTTCGAGCACCGGCCGGCCCTCGATTTTGGAAATGAGTTTCTTGCCATCAGGGGAAATTTCCACGTTTGCGCCGGGAATAAACTCCGCAATCACGCCCGGTTCAGCCGGAAGAAGTTTACCTCCCACCGTGAAACCGGTTTCACCAACGGTGGGATCAATTTTTTCTGCAATCACTTCACCGGCTTTCGCAGATTTGATCAGGTTGACCTGTTTGTGGTCAACCTTCTGTGCCTTGGGGTCGACGCGCGGCCGCGTCATGGTTTCAAACAGCGGCTGTATAAAACCATTCTTGCCGCGAACCGGTTCTTTGCCCTGCGCCACAAGGATCATCCGCTTGTACGATGGTTTTACTCCAAGTTCGCGCAGCGTGTCATCGAGCAGGCCTTTGATGACGCCATGTTCGCGCAACAATGCCCTGAGGCGCTCTTCGGGAATTGACTTGCCACCACCTTCGGGTGGCTGCAGGAAAAGGTGCGCACTCATGTGGTCGTCAGAGACTTCGACTTCGGCAACTGCATCTTTGCGCTGGGCGATCTTTGGCCAGTCGCCAATAACGTGTGGTTCACCCTCAGGTATTTTACCCTCTTGAGTAGAGCGCAGAAGTCTCTCTACCGAAACATCCTTGTCAGGGACGATGTGCATCGAGCGCAGACGGTTATTCAGGTCGGTTGGGTGGACAGCACGTCCCTTACCAGTCGGATTAAAAATGCGCAGGACGGCCTTACCCTTTTCTTCGGTGAGTTCAAAGCTGCCGTTCTGCGAAGACTCGAGCTCTTCGAGGAGCTTGCGGGTCATCTCATTTTCAGGCGGTGGGCACATTCAATGCCATCGGAAAATCTTCAGGCTGATTGAAAAGCAAAAGACGCCAAACGTATTTAGAATAGCCGCAGGCAGCATAATCTCGCGCCATTCGCCCGAGGCGTTAAAAATTGTCCTGAGAGCGTCGGCGAGCAGTGCCAGCGGAGAATACTGCAGCAATGGTTGTATCGCCTCGGGAAAATTCGTATAACTGAAAAAAATACCCGAGGCGAGCATCAGCGGTATCGAAAATACGTTGATCACTCCGTTACCCGTACGGGTGTTTTCAGCGCGCGACGCGAGAAGAAATGCCAGCCCTGCAAAAGCCACATTACCCGAAATAAAGAGCAGCAGAATACTGCCGATGTCACCCTGCAGCTGAAAGCCAAAATACAGGTAGCCGAACAGGAAGAGCAGCAACGCTTCGACGAAATTAATGGTCATGCGGGAGAGAAAAAACGAGGCGAGGATAGCGGCCCGGCTGACAGGGGTTGCAATCATGCGACGCATGAGCTTTTTCATGCGGTATTCGATCAGAACGTAACCGATACCCCAGAGGCAGGAGTTCATTATGCCCAGCGCAATCAGGCCCGGAATCAGGAAATCAATGTAGCGGCTGCCATGGGTTGTCACGGGCGACAACTGCATCTCAACCCTTTCCTGACTCAGCCGCCGGGATAGTATCAGGTATGACAGGTATGAGGTCTCATTTGCGGGATCCAGGTGGAAGCGCACGACACCTTCGCCCGAGAGTTCAATAAAGAGCACGACCTTGCCCTTGCGCAGCAGCTTGAGCGCATTTTCCTGATCGGTAAATGAAAAGCGAAAGACGCTATGATCGTTGGTCTTTTTGGGCCGCGAGATGTTGCGGTTCTCAATTTCATTGATGACTTCGCGCAACTCGGAGCTCTGCCGCAAATCACCCACAACGGCAATCTGCCGGGTGGTCACCTTCTTCTGGACAAAGGCAATACCGAGAACCCAGGACATCGCCACGGGCAAAAGCACCGACCAAAGGATAATCTCCCAGTCGCGAAAAAATTCGCGCAGGTGCATCAGGTATAACTGGCGCAGCGAGCTAAGCATCGGGCTGGCTCCCTGAGACACCGGGAATCATTGCAGGTGCCTGCCTGTCATTTTGATGAAGAGGTCGTCGAGCGTCAGCGGACGCGCGGCAAACGATTCGAGATTGTGCCTTCCGGCGCGGCGCATAAAATCGGGGAGTACGGTGGCTGCATCGTCCACGTGCATCACGCCGCTGCCCGTTTGTTCGTCGATGTTGAAATACGACACTTTCTTCATCTGCCGCAACCCTGCCAGTTGCCGGGACAGGACTTTCTTCAAACGGAATTCAATGATTTCATGGCTGGCGTGCTCCTCCAGCAGGTCTTCGAGGGCCCCGTCTGCAAGAATGCGTCCCCTGAACTGGATCACGATACGCTCGCAGAGTTCTTCGGCTTCTTCCATGTAGTGCGTCGTCAGCAGCAGGGTCATGCCGGCGCGTTTGAGATCCGAAAGGATCTGCCAGAGCTCACGCCGCGCATGCGGGTCTAGCCCCGTCGTCGGTTCATCCAGCAGCAACACCTTTGGCTTTTGGATAATCGCGATACCGAGTGCGAGCCGTTGGCGTTGCCCACCGGAAAGCGTATTGACATAGGCATTCTTTTTTTCGCTCAAAGAAACGAGGTCGAGGATCTCCGTCGTGCGCGCCGAAGGCACTCCGTAAAAGGCGGCAAACAGGCGCAGTGCCTCAACGACGCGAATCTTCTCGGGGAAACGTGTCTCCTGGAAGGCAAGCCCCATGATCTGCCGTATCTGGTGTTCATGCTGTGCGTAATTCAATCCGCAGATTTCTATAGTACCGGAATCAGGACTCTGCAGGCCCTCGATCATTTCGAGCAGCGTGGTCTTACCCGCGCCGTTTGGCCCGAGCAATGCCACGAACTCCCCCTCTTTAATTTCGAGCGAAAGGTCATTCACCGCATGCACACCGCCAAAACTTTTGCGGACGTTACGGATAGCGAGGACTGTCTGTCGGCCTGCTCGTGGCAATTCAGCTACCTACCTCGCGTAGCTGCGGCAAAGGCCGGCCAATTTCATTACCGAGTTCGGCTGCGCTGACAGTTGCCGTACCGAGTTTACCAACGACGACACCGCCGGCGAGGTTAGAAAGTACCATCGCTTCGGTATGCTCTGCTCCTGCACAAATTGCCGCCGTATACACACTGATCACCGTGTCTCCGGCACCCGTTACGTCAAAAACCTCGCGGGCCACGGTAGGCAGGTATGCAGATTTTCCTTCGGTGAAATACGCCATACCACGCTGCGAGCGCGTGATCAGCAGGTGTGGCAGCTTCAGTGTACCGCGGATTTTTTCAGCTATAGCGTGCGTGTCTTCGTCGCTCTGCGGGAAAGGCATACCTATACCTTCTGACGCTTCTTTCTCGTTCGGCGTCATGATGTCGCATTCAACATACTGTTTGAAATGTTTCACCTGCGGATCAACCGCGACGAACACTTTGCGCTTGTGAGCAATCTTGATTGCCTCAGCAATGACACGTGGAGTCAACAGGCCCTTGTCGTAGTCGCTGATGATGACCGCCTGAAATCCGCCAATGGATTTTTCAAAAGCGGCCAAGACACGGTCTTCAGTGGCTGTATCTATCGCACTGGCCTTTTCGCGGTCAACCCGCAGCAGCTGCTGGTTACGCGCCATGAAGCGTGTCTTGATGGTCGTCGGGCGGTCGGCCATGCGAATGAGATGCAGAGCGTCGCCGATTCCCCATTTTTCGAGCTCGTGCTGCAGGGCGACACCATTCTCATCGGCACCGACTATTCCGAGCATACCCATGGTGCACTTGAGGTCGCGCAGGTTCTTGAGCACGTTGGCGGCGCCACCCGGAGTACGGTCTTCGCCGGTTGACAAGAGCACCGGGACAGGAGCTTCGGGCGAAATACGAGTGACATCGCCACGTACGTATTCATCCCACATGAGGTCGCCGAGTACAAATACCCGGCTTTCAGGCAATTTGCGGAGTATTTCTTCGAGTCGCGCCTTGGTCATGAATAAATCCTCAGCGCGCTTTTGCCGTCGACTTGAGATACAACTCGCGCAGCTGCTTCTCGTCGACCAGCGACGGTGCGCCTGACATCAGGCATGTACCCTTTTGTGTCTTCGGGAATGCCATCACGTCGCGAATCGAGTTCCGTTTGAGACCGAGCATGAGCACGCGGTCGACGCCAAATGCTATACCGCCGTGCGGTGGAGCGCCAAATTCGAGACCTTTGAGCAGAAAGCCGAAACGGCTCTGCGCTTCTTCATCGGTGATTCTGAGCAGGCGAAAGATCGCCTGTTGCAGCTGTGAATCATGGATACGGATGCTGCCACCGCCGATTTCGACACCGTTCAGCACGAAATCGTACGCATTGGAGCGCACAGTGAGCAGCGCCTTCTGCATCTCAGGTGTGACGCTCTCTGCTTTTGCCGCTTCGATAACAATGTGCGCGTCTTCGGGCACCGGTGAAGTAAACGGATGGTGCACGCTGATGACCGTGTTCGCGTCGTAATCCCAGTCAAAGAGAGGAAAATCCACCACCCAGAGCGCCTTGTAGACGTCGGGTATCATACCCAGTTTTTCTGCCAGGCGCAGGCGCAATGCCGAAAGTGTCGCGAAGACTATATCGGCGCGGTCACCGGCGAAAAAGATAATGTCGCCGGCTTTGGCTCCAGTGCGTTTCAGCAGCTCTTGCTGTGCTGCCTCGGGCAGGAATTTGGTAATCAGAGATTCAAGACCGTTGTCAGTCACCTTCACCCACGCCAGACCCTTGGCCCTGAAATCCTGCATGACCCACTGCGTGAGGTCATCTATGTCTTTGCGCGAGAGCGAAGCACCGCCCGGCACGCACAGACCCTTGAGGCGCCCGGTTTCAGCCGCACCCTTGAAGACCTTGAACTCGGTCATTGCAGCCCAGTCGCCGAGTTCGGTGAGCTTCATATCGAAACGGATGTCGGGCTTGTCGTTACCATAAAGCTCCATCGCGTCGCGGTACGTCATGCGCACCGGTTCGGCGTCGAGTTCGATGCCAAAAGCCTGCTTGCACGCATGCGCAATCATCTTCTGGTTGAGTCGCATCACGATCTCTTTGTCGACGAAGCTCATCTCGATATCGATCTGAGTGAATTCTGGCTGGCGGTCGCGGCGCAAATCTTCATCGCGAAAGCAGCGCGCAATCTGGTAGTAGCGCTCTGAGCCTGCGACCATCAGCAGCTGCTTGAAGATTTGTGGCGATTGCGGCAGCGCATAGAATTCGCCGGCGTTGAGGCGGCTTGGCACCAGGAAGTCGCGTGCACCTTCAGGGGTTGATTTGTTCAGAATAGGAGTTTCAATTTCCCAGAAGCCTTCACCGTCGAGGTAATTTCTGACCGAACGGATAAACTCATGGCGCACGCGCAGGGATTCCTGCATGGTCTTACGGCGCAGGTCGAGAAAGCGGTACTCGAGGCGCAGTTCTTCAGAAGCTTCGTCGTCGTGCTCGTCCAAAGGTATCGGGGACGGTTTGGCTTTGCTCAGCAGTTCAAGCCCGGTCGCGACGATTTCGATTTCGCCGGTAGCAAGTTTTGGGTTCACGGCAGTCGCCGCACGCTTACGCACTTTGCCCTGCACGGCAATGACGTCTTCAGCGCGCAACGAATTAGCGCGTTTTAGCAGGTCGGCATCGACCGCCAGATCAAAGACGACCTGCACGACACCGCTGCGGTCACGCAAATCGACGAAAAGAACTCCCCCCTGGTCACGGTAGCGGTACACCCAACCACAGACGAGTATAACTTTTTCGCTGTCAGCTGGCCTGACGGAGTTACATTCGCGGCGGTCAGAAAAATTAACAGAAGAGGTTTTAACCCCGGATTGAGACATAAATTAAAGGGAAAACCGGGGTTTGACACCCCGCGTCAATGATTGTGCAGTTCAGGCCCGAGGGGCCTGAACTGCATATTTTGTCAGAAGGTAAATTCCCACTGGCTGCGGTAGCGCTGCTCAGAAACCGAGCCGCCTGCCGGATTGCCCAGCACATGGTGGGTGACTTCGAAGGATATCTTATTGTTGTGGCCATTGGCAAACCAGTTGAGTATGCCGGCATATTCGCGCTGGTCGTTACCGCTGACCGCAATATTCGGATCGACCCAGGCATAACGGCCGGCGATCTCGAGCTCAGAGGGCACGAAATCGAGCACCGCGTGGGGAAAGTACCCGAGCTGCACCAGAGCGCCCCACATCTCGGCTTCGCGGGGCCATGTGTTGACGTTGATGCTCTGGTCGACCACGCGCTTCACATGAGATTCATGCTTGAAGTAAAGCCCTTTGTACACCGAACGGATTTCAAAGACACCCTGGTCAATCTTGAATTGCCCCGGTGAGACGGTAGCTCCACTGCCCGAACTCGTCCTGTAACCTGTCAAAGCCCGGCAACTCACGGCATCGGTCTCGAAAGCCGTACAGTTGCTCTTGTTGGTCGCTGCACCGGCTGCAATATTCAGCTGCCAGCGCTGCGTGTACTTATGATCACTCTGGCTCCACTCAATCGGGTCGCCGATGGTATTCCACTGCAGGCGGGCTGCATACATCATGTTGGCATCGTCATTCAGGCGCTCGCCGACACCACGGCCGGCAAAGACGCCCACTACGTAGTTGAGGTCGGCCGGCGTATTGTCAAAGAGCCGGCCCATCAGCTGTGCGCCCTGCTGGCGGTCGACCGTGAAAACATCGTTCAGAATCGAGCGGTTGACCATCTGCTGTCGGCTCGAAGACGACACACGCTCGTCATTGTAGATGACTTTGCCCCGTCCCACTCGCAGCGTAGCCCAGGAAAAACGCGCCACATCGATATAAAAATCGCGCAAAACCGGCTGTGACCAGTCATACTGGAATCCGTACTTGAGCCACTTCGTAAAGGCATGGCCGCCGAGGCGAAAGCGCGCCCGGCGCACCATGAATGAATGGCCCTCCGCATCCAAATCGCTTAATTGCCGAGGGTCAACGTCAAAGGGGTATGCATAACGGAACTGGAGGCGGTGCTGCATGGCCAGGCTAAATTTTTCCCCGGCATCAAACACGAGTCCTTTGTCGCCGTAAGAGATTGCAACCGGCAGTTTACCTTTGTCGGCCTTTTCTTTTTCAGGCTTGTCACTCTTCTCGGACTTTTCCGCTGCCGAGGCTGCTGGTGAGGCGGTTTGCGTACCCTTGCCCGCCTCTGGCGACTTTGGCGCGGTCGCTTCGGTTTTGACTGTTGCTTCGGTTGCGGTATCCGCTTTGGCCGGGGCGATAATCTTTTTTTGCTCTGCAGCAGGTTTTTCCTGTGCCTCGAGCAGACCCGCCGCAGAGACCAGCATAACCGGTACGACTGTCAGGCGGAGGCTTTTCTTAAACTTTTGTTTCATTTTTCCTCCGTGTGATACGGTAGGGGCTAATTGTGAGCATTTGATGTTATGTAAACTATTATTTCGCTAATTAACAAATTCCCTAATTAGGGAATTAATGCTGTAAAATCTTTATCCATCCGACTCTGATTGCCTGCGCCTTTTTAAGCCTCATGGCTTCTCAAACAATATTGCTGTTGCGACGCCAAAAAAGAACTTCCGGGACTCCCGGTGCACAAAACCAACACCTTCTGCCTCCCTTTTTAGGTCATCGGAGGTCACAAAACGGGCGACAGATTCAGGCAGGTACTGGTAGGCCTGCCGGTCACGGCTGATCAGGCCCCCAATTAATGGCAGTATCTTCTGGAAGTAAAGATTGAACAACCAGGATACCAGCTTGCGATCCATCGGGGTAAATTCGAGCACCGCCAGGACTCCGCCCGGTTTGAGCACCCGAAAAAGTTCGGCAAAAGCCCTGGTGCGCTCCTGAACGTTGCGGATGCCGAAGGCAATCATCGCATGCGTGCAAATTTCGCTCTTGAGCGGGAGCTCCTCGCCGAACGATTCGAGGTAATAGGTACGGGTCAGCGCGTAGCGCAGTTTCGTGCGTGCCCTGAGCAGCATCTCTTTCGAGGGATCAATACCAAAGAGCGCCATGGCATTCTTCCGCGCGGCCTCGGCCATCAGGTCACCGGTGCCGCAGGCCAGGTCGAGGACAACCGAGCGCTCTGAAATACCCATACGTTCGATGGTCTTGCTGCGCCAGCGCCGGTCGATACCCAGGGAAAGTATCCGGTTGAGTATATCGTAAGTCGGGGCGATGCGGTTGAACATCCCCCTGACAACTTCGCGGCGCTCGTCTGCTGAACCTGAGAGCGCGGTGGTCTTTTCACGTGGTGGCACTTGTACAGGCAGTACACGAACGCGAAACGCCGCGTCATGCCCTTTGGCACAAAGCATGGAAGCCCTCGGGTATGGCCGGTCATTTGATTTGTCCGCCTGTGCCACTTACAAAAACCGTCGAAGCCGGTAATCAATATCGGCACGTTATTTGCCGAAAATAGAGAAATCCCCACGGACCCAGAAATGAAAAACACCTCACTCCCCCTCGCCTTTGTATTCGCCTTTGTCTCGCTCTACAGCAGCATGACCTGCACGCGGGTGACAGCGGCACCGGCAGAACCTGTCGTCGTCACAAAGGCGCAAACGGCACCTGGAGCGCCGGTGCTGCTCGCGAACGCCGCTCCTGCTGAACCGCAAAAGCCTGCCGCCGAAAACCCGGGCAGCGACAAACAACCGCGGGTTGTGCGCTTTCTGCAAAAGCTGCGCGAGTACCAGCTGTCCTGGGCACATTTCCCGGTGAAACGTCCTGACTTCATGAAGGGCATCTACCTCACCAATGCCACCGCAGTGAATACTAAATCGCTGGCGCACTTTCTGCGCCAGAGCAAAAAATACGGTATCAACACCCTCGTGATCGACGCGCAGGGCCAGGCGATTTCAGCCGACCAGATGTCGATGATCAAATCTGCGGGCATCTACCCCGTTGCGCGTATTGTCTGTTTTGATCTCGGCCTGAAGCAGAAGTACCCCGACCAGAAGCATGTCGACAAGATCATGGCATCTGTTGAACGCGCCGCAAAAGCAGGTTTCAGGGAAATACAGCTCGATTACATCCGTTACGCTGACGAGAAACACCTGCAGCGCCTCCCCCTCAAGTTTAAATATGACCAGATTGCGACAGTCCTTTCACGCGCGCGCAAACTTGCCGATTCGCTCGGCGTCGAACTCGGTGCCGATGTCTTCGGCCGCATCACGCTGAACAAGAATGACCATATCGGGCAGAAGCTCGAACTCTTCGGCCAGTATGTACACAACCTGTACCCGATGGTCTATCCCTCGCACTACTATGGCGACCCGGAAAAAATCGCGAATCCTTATGGCACTGTCAAAGAAGGCGTTGCGAGCTCAAAGGAGCGCATTCCGCAAACACGCATTATTCCCTATATCCAGGGATTTGGCATGAAGATCAAACAGTCGGGTCTTGCGCTGCCACAATATGTACTCAAGCAGTTCTTCGCTGTCGATGATGCGCAGGGACACGGCTACGTGGTCTGGAATGCACGCAACAACTACTCGGCGACGTGGAAAGCGCTGCAGGAGTATGATCGCCTTGCCCCCAAGCGCAAACAGCAAAAAGTAGCGCAGGCACAGGGCAAGTAACATGAACCCCGGTGAGCGCGAGCCGCTTCTCCGGGGAGCACTGTACTCGGTGGCGTTGCCGATCGGCAATACAGACGATCTTTCGGCGCGTGCGCGCTATGTACTGGAAAACGCCGACTTTATTGCCTGCGAAGACACGCGCAAGGCGCTTGATCTGTTTCGCCGGTCGGGTATAACGACGCGCGCTCGGCTGCTGGTTCATAATCCCTTCAGCGAAGCCTCGAGCGCCGAAGGCCTCATCAAGTTGCTTGCGCAGGGACAGACAGGGGCGCTCGTCTCAGACGCAGGAACTCCCCGCCTTTCCGACCCCGGTTCGCGCATCCTGAAGCTCTGCTTTGAACACCAGGTACGCGTGGTCCCCGTACCCGGCCCGTCTGCCCTGACGGCGCTGGTGAGCGTTACCCCGTTTTCTGTAGACCCGCTGCTATTCCTGGGCTTTCTTTCGCCCAAATCGGGGCGCAGGCAGAACGAGCTCAGGAAGTATATCGACTTCGAGGGAGCGATAGCTCTTTTCGAATCGGTGCACCGGATTGAAAAGACCCTCGCCGACATCGCACTGGTCTTTGGTGACGGTGATATACTCGTCGGGCGCGAGATAACCAAGACACACGAAGAGTTTCACCTCGGTCGCGTCAGTACCGCGACCGAATGGGCGAAGGGAAAACATGGAGAATTTGCCCTGATTTTCAAACCGGACAAGAACTCCCGCCCGCAGCCCTGAGCAAATCTTACCCCTGCCAATTTTCTTGACAGCCTGATAATATTATGTCTCATCTGGCCGGTGACCGACGTTGAGGTAATCAGCCTGCTGCGTGAGGCGATCTGGCTCACGATCAAACTGAGCGCACCCGCGCTCGTGGTTTCGCTGGTCGTTGGCCTCGTGATCAGCATTATCCAGACGACCACCAGTATCCAGGAGCAGACGCTTACTTTCGTGCCCAAACTTTTGGCAGTGCTCGTCGTGACACTGATCTTTGCCTCGTGGATGATCCACAGCATGACTGACTACACACGCGAGCTGATGCGCATCATCGGCAAACACTGACGTGGAGTTTCTGACCGGACAGTTTCAGCTCTTTACCCTGGTATTTGCGCGTTTTCTGGCAATGTTTTCCGTCGCCCCGGGATACTCGGGCGACTCACTCCCCTTCTTCTCACGCTTTGCACTCGCCTTTATCTCGGCTGCACTGATCACCCCGGTGGCTGATACGCCCGAATCTCTGAATGCAGACCTGCAGAGTGCATACTTTTTGATTGTGCTCGAGCAGGCTGCCATCGGTATCTTCATCGGCATCGTGATGCAGTTTTTGTTCGCGGCCTACCAGCTTGCGGGGGAGTTCTTCTCCGTGCAGATGGGTTTTGGCATCAGCGAGGTACTCGACCCCCTTTCACAGGTTTCTCTGCCCGTGATTGGTACTCTGAAGAACCTGATCGCCCTGTTTGTTTTTTTCGTCAGCGGCGCCCACACCTACCTGGTGCAGGCGCTGGCCTTCTCCGTCGAGCGTGTGCCCCACCTGGGTTTCACTTTTCTCAAGCAGGGCGTGGCACAGAATCACCTGTTTAAGTACTTTGCGCTGCTCTCTGGTGGCATGTTTATTTCAGCGCTGAAGATAGCACTGCCGATCATGGGTTGCCTGCTGCTGGTTTCGGTGACGCTGGGCATCATGTCGAAAGCCGCACCGCAGATGAACATGCTGGTAATTGGCTTTTCCGCAAAGATCGTCATCGGCTTCATGGTGCTGGCTATGCTGGCACCCCTGCTGGTGCAGACCATGTTTGCTGAAATGGATCGTTCATTGTCTCTGCTCGACGCCCTGCTCAAGGGCTGGCGCTGAGCCAGGTCAAACCGGCTCTGGCGTGCGGTGGAGGCCTGGCTAAAAACGCAGCGTCATTGCGATAACATTCTGGTCTTCGCGCCGCCAGGTGTAAAGTTTCAGATGTTCAGGCAGGTCAAAGGCAAACATCACGAGCCCTGCCACAAACCCCACCCCGGCTCCGTAACCACCGTAGCGGTAGATGTCGCTGTAGTCATTGCTGCTGGAGTACGGTATTAATCCCACACCCGCACCGAGCAGTGCGCCACCCACGGCGCCGTACCAAGAATATTTCATGAGGAACTTGCCGATTGCGAACTGTTCAATCTTACCGCGCTCAAAAAAGGTTGTCGCGATGCCGATGATGGCCCCCGCTCCCGCACCGGCACCGCCATACAGGTAGAGTGCATTCTGCGATGCGGTGGTATCGTTCTTGTTATACTGTGAGAAACCAACCAGGCCACCCACTACTGCTCCACCTATACCACCAAACAGGGCCGAAACGAAGATGTGTTCGCCGCGGTCGTACGGCGCTTTGTCCAGGGTGGTGTAATCTTCCACCAGACGCCGGTTGCTCAGTTCGTAGGTTGCGGGATCTTTTTCAGGCGGAGGTCCGTCCTCTCTGTCGTCTGCGAGCTTAATAGCTGGCTTTTTCTTCCCTTTCTTCTTGTCGTCTTTGTCCGTCTTGTCTGAATCCGCTTTTTCTGCAGCTGGTGGCGTTGCCGGTTTTGCCGGCTCTTCCTGCGCAGAGAGCGTGTGAACTCCGGAGAAAACCAGGCACACCAGGATGGCTGTTAGCTTTTGCATATTACTCCCCGGAAACGATCTTATAGCGCAGCTTCTGCATCAGGTGTAGCACCATGGCAAACAGCCCCGATGCAACATAAAGAATCACCACACCAAAGACCACAAAATAGAGATTAAAACGATAGATCAGCAGGGCAACGATGAGCGCAAACCCCACTGCCCGCAGCACGGTAAACTCGGCACGCAGTTTCGACTGCGGCTTGCTGTACCGGATATTGCTGATCATCAGCAGACCGACAGTAATGAATATGGTGAGAGCAACAGGCTTTGAAATATACTGCGTGTTATTGTTGTACAGCGGTATAAATGCAATGAGCAGGCCGGCAACGGGGGACGGCAGGCCAACGAACGAACCGGAATCGTGCGCCACATTGAAGCGCGCCAGGCGGAAAGCGGCGCAGAGGGGAAAAATTGCGGCAACCGCCATACCCACGGGAATATCCCACGGTGTCCCCAGGGTTGCCTTGGCGATGACCATTTCGTACAGGTACATCTTATAGAACAGGAAACCCGGGGCGAGCCCGAAGGTGGTCAGGTCGGCCAGCGAATCGAGCTGCTCACCCAGCTGGCTTTGCGATTTAAACAAGCGAGCCAGTGGGCCATCGAGCCCGTCGAAGACCGCGGCGATCATGATGCAGAGACCCGCCGCGATAAAATAATAGAAGTTTTCGGTGTTGTGCCCCGTTGCGCGCGAGGCTATAATCATGGCAAAGAAGCCGAAAGTGAGATTACCCATGGAGAAGGCATTGGGTATGAAGGCGCGCCACATTTTCTGGAAGCAAAAGGTACGTGCGGCACGGTCTGGCAAGGATTATTTTCCCGCAATTCCGGCCGAAAAAGCATAAACCGTTTTACAGGCAGTCTTGAATACCGCATTTTGCCCGCTGTGCTGCTTGAAGAGCTGGGAAAACTGGAAAAAGAGCAGCTACTCAGAGTAGCCGAAGTCTGGGGTATCCCCAAACCGCCCGCTGACAAGCGGGCACTCGTGCAGCTGCTCTTCAAAACGTTCCTTGACCCCTATTTCCTGAAGACGGTCCTGGAGAAACTCACCCCTCTGCAGGTGAAAATCTACGCGGTCATCCTGAATAACAAACAGGTTCTCACGCTCGGCGAAATCAGCCGCAAGATACAACTGCAGCCCATCAACGTGGAGAAAGAGCTCGCGGTGCTCAAGCACATCATGCTGCTCTACCAGAAGAAGAACCGCGAGCGTATTACCAACAACCTCGATAAATACATTGCCTTCGACGAATTCCGTAAGCTTGTTTCGACTGAAAGCAACTCACGCGGCGAAAAATTTCAGATCAGTATCAGGCGCGAGGTTGAGCAAACTGACCCCGATAATTTTGACCCCAAGTACCTCGCGATTCTCGGTGGCAAAGGAAAAAAGCCGCGCGAGTATGCGGAAAAAGCATACAAAGACGAAACACTGGAAAAAACGCTCAAGACCCTGAGCGACGGCGAGATGGTACTGCTCGACGAAGCATTTACCAACGGCGGCATCATCGAGGTAAACGCAGCGCGCATCATCATGGACGAGCAAAAGCTGCCGATGGAGAAAACCATCCGCCGCCTCGACGCGTTCCAGCTGCTCAAAGACATCTATTTTATCGACGAACGCTTCGTACGCATTCTCGTTATACCTGTGGAGCTCTTCAATTACCTGAAGAAGAACCCGCTTTTCCCGGTGCGCAACGACGTGAAAGAACTGACCGAACGCACGATTGAGAATGGTTTTGACTTCCTGCTGAACCTGAAGAAACTACTGCTCTTTATCTCGAACAAGGGCCTGACTCTGTCGCAGTCAGAAAAACTGCGCCAGGCCGACATGAAGCGCTCTGAAGCCGCGCTGATCGACATCGACATCAATCTTTTCTCCGAAAAGAGCCAGATGCACCAGATTGAAATCATCCTGCCACTTCTGCGACTATTCGAGCTGGTAGACCTGCGCGAAGAAAACGTAGTGCTTATTGAAAACTACGAAGAATTCCTCAAGCGTGAACCGTCAGAACTTTTACGTGACCTCTTTAACCGCATTCTCGAAGCAGCAGACAAGCGAATGGTCGGCGACGAGGTTTTCCTGCCGCTCGACCTGCCCTTCTTCAAGATGCCGATGATTGAAACGTGCATGAAGCTTATCGAAAACAACCAGGGCATGTACGTCAAGGTCCTGCTCGCAGAACTGATCCGTTCACGCGTGATCATGATTCCCGGCTTTAAGGTAAGCAATTTCAAGAACGCTTACCTAGAGCAGAGGTCGATGATTGTCTCGGCGATGATCTACATGTACCTGATGGGCATGCTGCGCGTTGACTACCCCAAACGTTTTGTCTACGTCAGCAAGCTGGGCCGGCACTTCTTTCACAATGAAGCTCTCGAGGCCGAAAGTGTGCAGGGGGCGGTTATCCTCAACGCCGACGGCACCCTGGTTGCCATCCCCGAAAAAATGTCGCTGCACGACCTGCACCTGCTCAAGTCATTTGCCGACCTCAAAGAATTTGATAATGTCTACAACTTCCAGCTCACAAAAGAGTCAGTGCAGAATGGTGTCATGCTCGGCAACACGATTGAGAGCTTTAAGTCACTGCTGCTCCGTACGACACGCAGCGGAATACCACAGGCCCTCGACTTCAACCTGACAGAGTGGAGCCGCGACCTGCCGATTGTCATCATCGAAGAGAGTATAGTGCTGCTCGAAACAGCCGACCCCCGCCTCACCGAAGCACTGCTCGGCCAGATTCGTGGCAAGAAGATCGTGAAAAAGGAGATTTCAGACACCGCGCTCGTGATTTTCAAGAGCAAGGTCCAGGAAGTGATGGAAGCGGCGGAAAAACTGGAAATGATCGTGAAGCTGATTCGCTGATCGCTATTTTAGGGGTAGGTTTAAATCTACCCCTAAAATAGCGAATCAGAGCTTGCCGAGTTCATTTACGATTTTCTTCAGCGCTTCTGCAAACGGCTCGCGTACCTTAAGGCCTGCGGCATTCTTGTGACCGCCGCCGCCGAACTTTTTCGCAACCGATGCGACATCGACGTCGCCAATCGATCGCAGCGAGCCCTTTAGTTCACCGTGCTCGGTTTCTGAGAAGAGCGCCGCAGCTTTAAGCCCGCGGTGGGCAAGCAACTGGTTCACGATGCCCTCTGTGCCGCTGTCGCCGAGCTCAAGACCCTCGCGGTCTTTCTGCAGTACAGGCACATAGACAACCTTGTTCGGCAACAATTCTACCTTTGGGTAGAGCCGCGCGTTCAGCTTCAAGCGGTCGAGCGGGTTACTTTCGTAAATCGCGCGGTAGACAAAGTCTGAATGAATGCCGAAAGAAAGCAGGTGCCCGCCCATCAGGTGCGAGCGCAGCGAGGTCTTCGGGTACCTGAAGTTGCCCGAATCGGCGACCATGCCCGTATAAAGTGCGAGTGCGGCCTGTTTACTGACAGGCTTTTTCAGGTACTGGTAGAGATCCCACACGAGTTCTGCAGTCGCTGCATACGTCGGGTCGACGCAGTACTCTTTTTTTCCCGGCAAAACGTGGTGATCGATGGTCGCCCACGGGCGTTTGAGACGCAGGAACATTTCGCCGACATGCTCGCTGCGGTGCGGTTCTGATGAATCGAGAATGAAGACGAAGCGGTCACGCATCATCTTTTCGGCTTTTTCTTCTGGCAGGTCATGACGGCCGATGTAGTGCACCAGCTTCTCGGGAATCAATGGAAGCAGGTACTCGGGAACCTTCTCGTTATTGAGAATCAATACGTCTTTCTTCAGCGCCTTGAGCAGGTAATAAAGCCCAACCTGGCTGCCAAGTCCATCGGCATCTGCGCCGACATGTGTGGTGAGCAGGAACTTTTTGTTCGCCTTAATCAGCTGCGCGATCTTGGGCAGCACCTTCGACGAAGGTTTATAGGCGCGCAGTATGCCACTGGCGATCTGCGCGCTCAGGCGTTGTGTACCCGCTTCAGCCCGCATCATTTTTCCTGGCGCTTCTTTTCAGCCAGCGGCCCCAGGTAAGAAAGGCCATATTCTTTTGGGTCGATAAAGGCAGTCGTGTAGAAGTCACGTACGTCTACCTTTTCGAGCTTCAGCTGCTCCTGGAAATGCTGCGCCGGCTGCAGGCTGTAGTGAAAGCCCCGGTCGGTGCTCAGGTGAGAATCTTCTGCCCAGCGGAACTTGCCCTTATTAAAAGAGATCGTCCGCACCACCAGCGACTTCTCGTCGACCGGCAGGGTGCCGAACGATTTCTTGAAAGGTTCTTTATAACCGCGGAAATATTCTTCGGCGTTGGAGAAATAGAGTATACGAATCGGAACTCCCATTTTGCGCGCAGCATCGCCGATGCCCAGAACCGTGGTATCGCCGTTGAGGTTACCCTTGATCGGGCGGATCCGGTTTTCGAGCGCGAGTTTCTTCAGGTAGTCGTACTGCTCCTGGTCGTTCAGCCAGAACTTGTACGGGCGCTTTTTGGTCAGCTTGTCGATAAAACCAAAAGTGATCATCAGGTAAGGCGACGCCTTGCGGTAGCTCTCTTTGATAAAGGGGATTTCAGGGCTGCCCGCAAATTCTTCTTCGATGATCTTGTCAGCAGCCGCTGCAGATTTCTTCTTATCCCACATCGCGCGGTGTTCCTGCGGCGTCGCGAGGCGCTTCAGAAAAGCCACATGCACCTTGTTGGTCGCGACCACCACGCGCGTGAAATCCATCAGCCAGATGTATTCGCTTTTTGCCCAGGCAGCGAGCGTGAAGTTCTGTATCGACCCCACACCGATATACCCCCCGCCGATTCCGCGGATATGCGGTTCGTAAATTTCGAGACGATCTTCGTTCGTCACGGTGGTATCGCCGGTATCCCAAATGGTGGGCTTGAGCTCTTCTTCGGGCGAGCCGAAAAAGACAGCCTTCATATCGACTTTGGGTGCGGTCGCTGCCTCTTTGCAGGCGACAAGGCCTGTCAGAAGCAGGGCCAGGGTAATCGTATTGCGCATCAGGCAAAACAGCAGCCAGATTCAGCCCGCAAACCGTTTTTGGCAGCGACGCAAAATGCCGCGCAGGTCCCTTTTTTTCGTCGCCGGCTCGCTCAGGGGGTACCTTTAGACAGTCGGAATCATTATTGACTCCCACAAGGCAGGAAGCATGAAAATACTCGCTACTGTGCTCCTCACCGCCCTGCTCGCTGCATCCGCTGTAAGCGCATGCGACGGCAAAGACGGCGAGAAAAGCAAGACCAAAGACAAAACCAAAACCGAACAATCACGCTAAATTGGCGACGGCTCCCCCAGGCGTGCCAAAAAGGCGCGTATCGGGGGGGCCGTTTTTGCTCAACAGGGGCATAAAAAAGGCCGACACTGTATGAGGTTACTGAAAAAGGAACCTGTGGAACAACCGAACGGCTAAAGCAAAATGCAAGGCGACCTGCACCTCAAAGAATACCAGGCCAACTCCGTTGGCACTGCCGACCAGAAACAGCTGATCATCATGCTCTACGAGGGTGTGCTGCGTTTTGTCTCTGCTGCCGAATCGAACATGGCGTCGTTCAAGACCTACGACAAGGCCAACAGCAACATCCTGCGCGCGCAGGATATCTTTACCGAGCTCATGGTTTCGCTCAACCTCGAACAGGGCGGTGAAATTGCGCAGAACCTCTTCAACCTGTATGCCTATTGCAAGACGCAGCTGCTCGAAGCAAACGTGCAGAAGAAAGTCGAACTACTCAAACCCGTAAAAAAGATTACCACCGAATTGCTCGAAGCATGGAAACAGGTCGAACAAACTCCCACTGGCCCCAAACCTTCAGCAGGTAAACCTGTCGACTACAAGGGCGGTTTTAAGGCCGAAGGCTAGCTCTATCATGGAAGCCCTGCTGCTCATCTCGCTGCGCCTGTTGCGCGCAGCCAATGCGCACGCGGCTAACCGCAACCAGCTGGGGCAACACCTGCTGGATCTCCACCACAAGCGCGAGGCACTGCTCGCTGCCTTACCAGACCAGGCGACGCCGACTGCAGCAGACAGAACCCGGTGGGAGCTCGTGCGTTACGTGAATAAGATCACTCAGAAAAAGATCGCGGCAAAGATCTGACGCGGCAGCTACGCCACCTGCTGCCCACGCATACGCTTCACACCACGCACCAGCAGAATCACCACAACAGCGACCAGCGGCCCGCCGTGCAGCAGCAGGTCAAACCAGTCCATCGGCTGGTGCAGGTAACCATCTTTCAGCAGCAGCAGTTTCTGCCACAGGTGCGGCTGCTCACCAAACGGCAGCACAGCCATGATCAGCGCCAGCACCACGAGGTATGTGAAGTTTTGGGATTTCATGGTGATAGGATAATACAGGGAAAAGCCGTCGGCGAATATTATACCGTGGCGGGTATAACCACTTTTAGGGGCAGGTTTAAACCTACCCCTAAAAAGTGGTTATTTCGGGCCTTCGCCCTCTTCTTGTTTGCGTATGATACGCGCCAGCGAACCCGTCATACCTTGCAAATAAGCCATGCTATCTTCATGACTTCTGCGGCTTTCATCGCGCCATTGTTGGATCAGCCGGGTATTCTCCATCTGGAATAATTTCAGCTCCAGTGCAGATCTTTTATGCTCGAAATGCTGCCATATGAATAGGCCAACCAGTGTTGCTCCCAGGCCACCACCCAGCACAATCCCCAGGATCACCAGATCATTCATAGGCCCAAGTTAACACCCCTCTGACGGTGTGGCAAATGATTTTGGCGCCCCTCCACACCCCTCCGTCGCTCACCGCCAGCGGTGCGCGACACCTCCCCTTCGTAAGGGGAGGAGAAAGAATTGTGATGCGGCAAATTCACCTGGAAATATATTCTCTCCCCCTGCCAAGGGGGAGTGGCACGGAGTGCCGAGGGGGTGTCGCTTCAGCGACGGAGCTGCACTTTCATTAGCCCCAGGTTCCCTTCGACTTCGCTCAGGGCAGGTAAACCCGCGGCTAATGAAAGGAGATTCAATCGGGTGTTACATGTCGGACTCATTTGCCCCCGAATTAATTCGGGGGCAAATGGGGACTTCAGGTCAGACTCAGGAAGTCGCTCAGGGCAAGCAAATCCAGGGCTAATCAAGAAAAAATAAATCGAATCGGCGTTACACGTATGACGGGTAATGACCCAGAGCGAAACGCACACAGAGTCGCAGCGGGCTTTCTTGGCTTTGGGCAAGAGTCGTTATCTGAAAAAGTCCTCAGCGGATCAACTGCCCGACGCGCATACCGTGCCAAGCACCTCAATTTGAATTCTTTCGCGAAGGCGCCCGCCCTGGAAGGCGCTCTGCTACGATCTTGAAAATCAATTTCCCGTCACACTGACGTCATCTAAAATTATGCGCGTCCTGCTCCCGGCGCTGCCGCTGATGCTGTAATAACGCCACCGTAGCTTCGCTGTCGCATTATTCTCGCACGCGGCCGGCAGGGTTGTAGGGCCGAAGCTGGTAAATGCGGTCGATGTTCCGGCGGTAACCGATGAAAACTCGACAGGCCCGGTCACATCAGTGTACCCCGAGCCACAGTCGTATTGCAGCCTTAAGCCATATTCCCGGGTCTGATCACTCACTTGTGCACCTTTCCAGCTTACCTGAATGTTAGTTCGGCCCGTAGTGTTAATTGGCACGTCAATCGAGGCCATGAAGCCGTTACCAGCGCCGTGATTACAGATGGCATTGGCAGTGCCGGTATTCAGGATGCTAATTCCACTCGTTCCTTCTCCCCGTACACCAAATGAGGTCGCGGCTACATTTGTTGCGCCCGTATAAGAGCCAGAAACGGTCGCACCCAGTGTTGGGTCCAGCGTTGGCGTACAACCGAAAGTCATGCCCGTTGGAAAAACGCCGGCTGTCGCATTCGCTGTCCAATCGCTGAACGAGTAGATTGATACTCCTGAACCAGTACCGTTAAATGTCCCGTTGTTTGTCGTCAGCGTCACCGAGTCGCTGTTGCGCGTGACGTTGCTGACGCAAATCTTATACGATGTACCACCCGTCTGTGCAGCGGTCGTCAGCGTTACGACAGAACCCGCCAGTGAGGCGGCCGAAACAGCGAGCACGGATGCATCGCCGCAGTTGCCCGCGCCGGCAATGATGCTGTAATTGGCGGTGTTTTCGGCTCCAGAGGCGCCAGCACCAGCCGTTGGCGCTTCACTGAACGTCACAGTTGCGGAAGTGTTGGATGCA
Organism: Spirochaetota bacterium; assembly: GCA_049323535.1. Taxonomy (GTDB): domain Bacteria; phylum Spirochaetota; class Leptospiria; order Turneriellales; family Turneriellaceae; genus Turneriella. The sequence continues at coordinate 61,955 of JBMOPL010000014.1, forward strand.
CTCACTGTCGCCGTCACATTGAATGCACCAGCCGGCGTCGTGTAGGTAATTTCGTTGCTCGCGGAACTCAGATTACCCTGTGCGTCGACCGCTAGTATACGGTAAAAGTAAGCAGTACTGTTGCTAAGCCCCGTACGCGTATAACTCGTCTGGCCGGGCAGCGTGGTGTAGAGCAGCGTTCCGGTGCCAGGCGGTGTGAAACTCGAGCCGTGCTCGTACACCCGGTACACCAGGTTCGCTGTCGGCGTGGTGTTGTCTGAGCCACTCGCCCAGCTCAGTGGTATTTGCGTACCGCTGCCGGTTCCGGCCAGCGTGCCCACGGTAGGTGCCGTGCTGTCGACTGCGGCTGAGTCCTGTACCAGGATGTCGTCGAGAATAAGGCGCGTGCGGTTACCGCTTGAACCGCTGACAGTGTAATAGCGCCAGCGTAGGACAACGTTAGCATTATTTTCGGCACCGACGGGTAACCGGTATGGACCAAACGTATACATCTGGGTTGAATACACCGTTGTGCCAGCCTTGGCACTGTCAAAATCTACGGTGTTCGTCACGTCGCTAAAATTTGTACCACCGTCAGTGCTGAGCTGCAATCGCCAGCCCCACTCACGTGTCTGATCAGAGTACTGGCCTGCCTTAAAACTGACTGTAATTCCCGTCTTGCCCACCGTGCTAAAAGCAGTGTCAACGGCTGCAATGAAGCCGGTCGCGCAGATCGCATTGGCAGAACCGGTGTTGAGCACACTGATACCATCCGTCCCAAGACCACGGACGCCGAACGATGTATCCGCAACGCTGGTGGTACCAGAATACGTACCCGTCATTGCCGAGGTAGTTGAAGTTGAATCTCCCGCCGCCTGACAGCGAACGGTCATGCCACTTGGCAGTGCATCGCCCGAGTTTAGTGCACTGAATTGGTAGACGGGGGGTATGATGGCAGTCCAGGTCGCCGCACCCGCTGTGCCGAGATTGAGATTAGACGAATTCTGCACATTCGTGCTGACGCAAGTGGTGTACTGATTACCTGCAGTCAACTGTCCACCGTTCAGGGTTAGGGTGAATGTCTTATCCTGGTTGGACGCGACGACCCCCGTCGCCGTCAGGGCTGCCGCTGTGCAGTCGTTGCCTGCCACTACTTTCAGATTTGTCGTGTTGACGGTCGACACATTCATGCTCTGGTTGAACGTGACTTCAAAGGTGGTGCCGGTATTGCCATAGTTTGCGCCCTGCGCCGGATTATAGAGTGTAATTGTTGGGCCTGATGTATAACCAATACTCTTGAGCGCATGGCCGTTCGTGCCACCGCCCGTTGTCACGCCATCGTAGTTCGTTGTACCACCGGCGCCGGAGCCAAACGTGTTGAACTCCCACACGTCGTTATTGCGGCCGGGAACTGCGCGGGCGAGGTTTACGGTCGTATTGATTGCGAGCAGTGAATTAACGAGGGCGCTCTTGCGCAGGCGGAAACTAGTTGAAGCAGCCCCGTATACACCCGTAAAGGCAAAGGAACCATCTTCGGCGGTCAGATTCGCAGTGAGGCTCATCGTAAAGAGCCGGCTCTCGTCGGCTAATTCGAGTGCGCGTGCGGTGGTGATTTCTGTACCAATATCGGCCAGGTAGTTGTTGTTCGCCGTACCCTCGGCAAAATCGCCTGCGACAAAACTTGACGTCGTCGTGCAGGTACTGTCAGTATACTTGGAAATCTGCAGCGTTTTCCGGAAGTGCGTCACGCAAAGATTCGCCCAAACTCCTGCGTTGATCGTGATCCTGTCACCCGGCAGAATGTTAAGCGTTGCGGTTGGGTCAACGCTACCTGTAAACACATAGATTGCAGCAGAGCTCTTCGAACGTTGAATATAAAAGCCCATGGAAGAGCCATCGCGATTGACCATAGTTACGGTCGATTGACCAAGGGTGCAGGTTGTGCCCGCACCGGAGCCGATCGTGGTTCTCGTATTGGATGTATTCAAATCAAGGGTCGCACCAATGGTACGGATATCTTCGATAGTGTCACAGGTTCCAGCCACGTCGCTTGATGTACCCGTTGTAAAAGTCGTTTCATAGTCCGCGCTGATTGCCCTACCCTGTGAGTCTTTCGCATCTGTAGTTACCTTGAGTTTGTGAACCGTGCTTGCCGCAAGATTTGCCGCCGGGGTGATACGGTAAGTCGCAGAGCCTTCGATGGTTGGCTGTCCACTCATCGGAATGCAGGTCGCAAAATTATCGGCCGAAAGCTGTATCGCAGTATTGCAGGCGCTGCCGGTTGTGAGAGTCGTTAAGGTGGTTGCATTCATCCCTTTGTTGAAGGTCACGCGCAGGGTCGGGTTCAGAAAGACATCGGTTTCATTGTTGGCCGGGGCTACCGACGATATAGCTGGCTGCGTCGTATCGCCGGCAGGTGAACCGGAAAAGCCGCCCGAGCCATCTTCAGGATTTGAGTTGCTACCTTTGCACGCTGCGCCCGTAAACGCCATGAGAATCGCAAACTGTAGAAGCAAGAAAGATTTTTTGATTTTCATACCCGACTGCTTTTTCATACTCCACTCCTGAAGCGTTTACACGCCCGGCTCTCATTTCGTTACTTGCCAAAATAATAATGACAGCGTGTCGTGTAAACCTGAAACTGCATCACAATTATCCGGTAGGGACATAATGAACATACAAAAACCATTTTTGGCTGGACTGCTTTTTGCGTGGGGCACAATTTTTGCGCAGGCGATCGGCGAGCTTGATCAGCTGAAAAAAGAGCCCGAAGAAACGGCAGAAGCGAGCAGGGTTACTGATGAAGCCGGCAATCCCGCAAAAAAAACTGACGCCAACTCAAGAGCCGAGACAAACAGTAAGAATGCAAAAACACCCTTGAAACCCTCCCGGGCAGAGGGTACAGGCACAAAAACAGGCACGGATAGCCAGCTATCGGCCGGTGTAATTGACCGAGACGGCGAATGGATCTATGAGTTTGAACGCCAGTTCAGCGTCAGGAAAGAAAGACCCGAATTCCAGTTCCTCTGGGGTTTTAATATGCTGCAGGAATTCCACGGCTACAATAACGGAGATCTGCGCAAGCTCGATTCTTCCAATGACTTCCAGATAAGAACAACTGACGACGCGCAGGGACTTGCGCTCACCCGTGCCAAATTTGACACTTCCTTCATGTTTCCGAAACAACGCGTCGGTGTCGAAATGTCATTTGGTTTCGATGGTATCTGGGGCAGCTTCCAGTTGCAAGGCAACGGTAACCCAGGAACCCGCATTGCGCGAGCCAACATCTTCTACGAATTTTACCGCAAAGAGAACATGTCTTTTGACCTGGTTCTCGGCCGGCAGTTCTTTTCTGTTGGCGGCGCCTACAATGATTACATGCTGCGCGACGTGCTCGACGCCGCCGTCATCAATGGACATATTCAGAATCTTGTAGACATCAAAATTCTGGCGCTGGATGTCTATTCAGGTGCCAACAGTTTCGGGTCGGGCGAAAATGACCGCTGGAACGATGAATTTCAATATTTTTCCCGCCACGAAAGCGGGAAACAGCCCGGTTTGAACGGCGACGTCTCCACCTACCGGACCGGTGCCGTTATTAGTGCACTACCTTTAATGAAAAAAATACTCGGTACTCGCCTGGACCCGCGTATTTATGGATTCTACGCTCGCGTTCGGGGTAACCGCGGTGGCTCGGACAACAGCGAAAATGGCCGGATTGGCAATTATAGCGACAGTGATTGGTCTGCTCTTGCCGGTGGACGCGTATCTTACCGCCTCGATGACATCCTCAAAGGCTTCAAGCAGTTCAACGTGTATGTGGATGGAGCCCTGTCAACTGGTGCAGACCTGAAACGCCAGGGAGAACCCCCGGCCGACTACACAACTGTTGCCTTCGGCGGCGGCGCCATTGCACAGCTAAAGCCTCTGCTTGGTTGGCTTGCGCCCCTTGCCGAGCTCGACGGCTTTTTTGCGCAAGGACCAAAATATGACGCAAACGGCAACATGACCTCGCATGGCTTTATCGGTATGCGAGGCGACCGTGTGGGCGGCACCCTGCTCCGGCGATACTGGGGTGTGCGACCTTCAGGCTATGTCGGCTACAACGGCATCGATGATACTCCTTTTGACGCCAACCGAAAATCAGGCCTGATGGTTATCCATGCGGCGATCGGTGCCGAGATAGTATCGAAGTGGGTCGCGAAAGCAGAGATCTGGCATCTTCAGGATACCGGATCTTCAGCAGTTGTCTTCACGGATGACAACCTTAATCTGATCCAAAATCCCTATAAATCCCGCGCCGAAATTGAAGCACAGAAGAAACTCGGCAAAGCCCTGGGACAGGAAATCAATTTGACAGTACAGTATTTTCCCAACGAACTGCTGATGTTCCAAATGACCGGGTCACTGTTTCTGCCGGGCGAGTTCTATAAAGATGCTATCAGCGACGTCGTCACAACGAGTGGAGCACCCAAGGGCGGTCCTGCCGATGCAAATTTTTACGGGGTATTCCTGAGAAGCACCCTGGCCTTCTGATATGCTGTCGCGCGCTCGCAAATCTTATTTCGTCTGCATCGCCCAGCTGCTGTCAGCGCTGGCCATTGGCTGCACGAGCAACGTAGAAAAGCCAAGGGACACAGCGGTTAATGCAGACCGTCGCCGTGGATGCGCATTGATCTTTGAAGTCAACTGGGCCGGTTCAATGAAAAACAATGGCCAATACGATCCTGACGATGATTTTCTCGAGATCATGAACGTCGACTGCAACAAGCCTATTGATTTGGCGGGTTGGTGGCTGGTTATGGATGGCGATGTAAAGCGTACCTTCGTGGTGCCAGCGGGGCCCAATACAGTCATCGCGCCCAATCAGGTTGGAGTTATCATTGGCAAGGCAAACGGCGCCTTCCGGGACCAGGGCAACGCAGATTACAAGCCTATTGTGCTGCCGGGTTTCTTCATACCCGAACGCCACTGGACAATCGAAACTAAAACTGCAGAAAACTTCCTTATCGAAAATGCTATTAACACGCTTCACGGGCCTCCGCTATCAGGTGCCTTCGACGGAGTGACCACCCGGTCGATGCAGCGCAGCCAGGATCGCTTCGAAGATGAAACCGGCGCGGTATCGAGTTGGTTTTCCGCAACTCCGTGCAACGAGACATCTCCCTCGCAGCAGGCGGCGGCGCTCTTAGGCAATGCCTGCACGAACAGCAATGTCGGAGCCAGTGGCAAATTCGTGCATTCTGATTACGCTCTACGCACCTTCGCAACGCCGGGCGAAAAAAACACACCGGACTACAAATAACATGATAACCACCTACGTCCGCAACGCTTTCATCATTCTTGCCACCGCCGGTTTCCTTACTGCTTGTATCGAGAAACCCCGAACGGATGAGAATCGCTTGCAGCGCTTCGAATACCGGATTGGCTTTCCCAATGCAGGCAATGCATGGGCGAAAGAACGTGCGCTTGAAGTCATTCGAGGGGCAAAATTTGAAATCGTCGCTGTTTTCAACGACCTGAACGATTCCGACATTGCACAAGCGCTTATTGACGCATCAAACCGCAAAGTGCGCGTAGGCGTTGGCGGCGACCAGAGGAATGAAAACCAGACCAACGGATTTCAACTGCTGAAAAACCAGCGGTCATCAAATCGCTTCCTAGACCAGCGCACAGCAAACCAGCGGGCGCTTGCAGCTGCGAATAAGGCGACAGCTGATGAAATACTCAGGACGCGGCTCAACTTCAACCGGCAGAATCGCTCTGCAGAGTACAATGCGTCCCCGTATGATGGCCGGGTAGAGTACAACTTTATTACTGCTGATTCGGCAAACTGCTGGCTGTCGACGGGTGGTGCGAACCCTGCTGCATTCAGTTCTGGAGGTACGTGGACTGTTAGTTTCTATTTTCAATCCAATGATCTTTGCCGTGACCTCACTAACGAGGGGACCCAGCTTGCTTTTGGCGGGCTTTTTGGAGACGAAGGTAAACCGGCTTTTGGTACCTTCCGCAACAGCAAGGCACAGGTTGACCCCAACTTTTATTTTCGCATCGACGACCTGGCCTTCTATCTTTGGTTTGCGCCACAAGAGCGCCCTTCAGTCCCGGTGATCAATGAGCTGTTACGCGCCGAAGATTCCATCTACTTTGGAGCGCGCGCGCTGACGCAGGACATCATCAACGACGTGCAGAACCATTCAGCCAACCGCAGTCACATTCTTAATGCACTCGAATATAAAGCCAGGCTTCCGGCTGTATACGGCAAGAATTTCACCTTGAAAGGCGTGATTGGAAACGAGGGAGATAGCAACCTGACATCCGTGCCAAACTACCTGGCGACGGCACCGGAATACGCCTGGCATAAGTGGAATAGCTTCACAGTTGCCTACAACACGCTTGTTAGCAGCTCGTGTCCTACCGTCAACGGTACTCAAATCAACGTGCCATATGAAAGTGACGATACAGCATTGGGAGTACAAGGCTTCACCACGGAAAACAACACTGTGAATCTGACGTCGATTCATTGTGATCTGCAGACACTGAGAAATACGGTGAATGGTTCGGCGACGAACACCTCCGCTTTGAGCTTCCGCCGGGCGAATCTGGCGTTGCCCTTCAATGCGTTTCTTATCGACAAAAATGGTCGGCGTCCACGGGTTGTACTGATGTCCTCGGACCTGCGCCGCCGGTATTATTTTGACTCGGGCAACGTGCAGGACGCTGAGCCGAAACGTACACGCAACGACTATTATGCCATCACCGATGCTTTCGTCCTGGTGATTGAACCAGCAGTGCCCGGCTATAGAAAGAGTATTTTTGACGACTTTGAAAAATTGTTGGATGATTTTTACGCGCAGGGGGTAGACACATGGTAAGTTTGCGGATGCTTTTACTTGCGCTCGCTGTTGGTCTGGCAGCGGCCTGCGGAAAATCCAAGACTACTGACGAAGAGGCCAATGGCCGGGTCCTTGAACTCTACATGAATTATCCGGGTACCCAACCCGACCACCACCGCCCGCCGGAATTCGATCATCGCGTCGCATCTCTGATTAATTCGGCCAGCAAAGAAGTCTATTGGGCAATGTACGGCTTCAGCCGTGAAATCATTATCGACTCGGTATTGAATGCCGTGCGGCGCGGGCTGGATGTGCAGCTTGCTGGCGATTACGGTACATATGCCAGCGGCTCCGAAGGTTATACGAAGTTTGAGGAGCTGATGAGCCGCTACCCGAATGCGAAGCTCATCAGCGGCAACTCGCAGTCGATTCAGCACAATAAGTTTGTGGTCGTTGACCGGCGCTACCTGATGACCGGCACGGGCAACATCACAGATTCAGAGATCGACCGCAACTACAACGTGTGGGTCATTATTGAATCTAAGGAAATGGCCGAAGACTTCATTCGCGACCACCAGATGATGATGGAGGGGCGTTTTGGCCACGCGAAAGAGCGCCTGGACTACAACAATGTTTTCAGCGTGGGCGGGGTCAAAGTCGAAGCTTACTTTTCACCCTACGAGGACGCGATGACGACCTTTCTGCAGGCGGTCGGCGAAGCCAAGAAAAGCGTCCACTTTGCGATCTTCGCGTTCACCCACGACCAGCTGGGTCGCCTGCTCATTGACAAGCACAAGCAGTTCACAGCAGCCGGAAATTCGACGGCCGTGCGTGGAATCATGGATCGTTCGCAGCTGACTCACAATCAGTATGTGGAAATCTACCGCATGGCATCGGCCTGTGGTCACACGTATGGTTTTCAGGGTGGAGGAACAAATAATCCGTTCACCCAGACCTGGACAGGACCCGATAGCGCGAATACACGCTGCGCTGCACCGATCGATTTCCGCATCGACGGCAACGAGAACAATAGCTACATCGGTGACTGGCAGGCAGGCGGTGGCCGTTTGCACGCAAAAAATATCGCGATCGACGCAGGCACACCCGATGCGAAGTTACTCATGGGTTCGTTCAACTGGTCGCCTAACGCCAACGACAATAATGATGAGAACCTGATCGTGATACACTCGCCAAAGATTGTCGAGCGGTACCTCAAATTCTGGCAGGAAATCTATAATGATGGCGTCCCGCTCAACCGGGATCGCCGCGGTTTCTGCCGCAATACCGGGGCAGTTCCTGGCCCCGGCGGCTGTCCGGGTGCGGAATACCAGAAAGTCGTGATCTCTGAAGTAAACTATGCGGGCACAACACGCCGCATCGGCAGTACCTATTATGCTTACGACAGCAATGAATTTATCGAGCTCTATAACCCGACGAATTCTGTTATCGACCTGTCTTACTGGACCTTCCATTTTCCGGTGATTGAGAATTACTCCGATCCCGGCATTTATAACAGCGGTTTTCCCAGCGCAGAATCGCTGCGCAAACGGGGTGTTATTGGTTTGCCCGGGGGAACTTATATTCCGCCAAAGGGTTTTCTAGTCGCCTGGCAGTCAGACCAGCGCAACGATCTGAATGCGGACGGCTACAGCTTTCCGTCGTCGGCGCTATATGACCCGCAGAACAGCGCGACCTTCGGCAACAAGCTCACGGCTTATAATCCTGCGAACGGACTTTCTGACTTCTTTACGCTTTTCGACCGCCGAACCAGCAGTACTGGCCGCACTGGCAGTTTCCCCAGCTTCTACTGGCCTGCCTTCATGACAACCAACCAGTGCCGCCCCGCGTATGACATCATTGTGGATCGCTTCAGTGGCTCTTCGTTCTTCAGCCCCTATACCCTGCACACCGGGTGGGACGGCACGAATACGGCGAACTATCCGCACCGGACGTCGCTGTGGATTGAGCTGCGCGATAGCCGGGGTAACCTTGTTGATATCGCCGGTGGTAACCGCCTGAATTCAGGTGTGCCGGGCGGAGGAGCTCCCACTTCTCACGACGATGTCCGCTACTTCAAAGGCGGTTTTCACGATCCTGCCTCAAGCGGTAACACCAGCAACGCCACGCGCCGCACGGTTGGCAGCACGACCCCTAATATGCCGGTCAGTGGTGGCATTTTTCCCCTTGCGACCGCGAACAGCTCTGCAGCCGATTTGGCTTCGATCGATGTTATTTGTAACGCGGCCAACATCGACTACATGTCCTCAATGGAGCGAAATGCACCGTCTGGCCTGTGGGGCCCGGGTACAGACACCAATAGCTGGGATCACGCGACACTCGCAGGCCCGAGGGGAACCAATGTTGGCACCTACATTAAGCCAGACTACAAGCATCGCACAATTGCCACCCCGGGCGAAATCAATAGCCGCTGGACGGGGGCACCATGAAAAAAGCCGTGCTGTTCTTTTTGCCCTTGGTTGCCCTTTTTAATTGCACAAGCAGCGTCGGTGAAGGCCGCCTCAATGCCGATGTATTTGCGGAAGCGAAGGCTGCGGCTTACCCGCTGTACACAAGCTCAGCCTACTCATTCGATGGCGGCATACAGGCACTGAAGAACACCATCGATGCATACGGCACTTTCGGTGAACTCACCACAGGACTACCGGTAACAATTGAGGGAATCGTGACTATACCCTCGGATTACGGCTTTACCGTGGCCGGAGGTGTCCCTTCAGGTAGTTGTAGCGGTTATTCACCGGTAATTTTTGGCCGATCCTTTGTACTCCAGGATCAGAACACAGGCATCCTCGTGGCGTATGGCCAGGACCCCGCACTCACCACGGGTAGCACCACCAGCCAGAAGTATTACCTCAATGCACAGGTGGTAAACCGGGCGGTCTTTGGTGATCGGCTGCGTATTACGGTAACGCACGCACAGCGCTACGGCGACGGCACGAACAGCGTAGCCCTAGTAAAAGACTTCACAGACCCAGCAATAGTTTCTTCGCGTAACTCAGTGGCCTACGCCTCACAGGCCGGCGCATTCAGCAGGACAACGGATCTTTACAGGGTGAGAAGGCTCGAGGGTTACATCCTCAAATCCCCCGCCTATGTGGAGAATGACTGTTCGGGGGGGCCATATCGCTTCCAATATGACCACCAGTCGGGCTACGCAGGAGAGCTCTGCGTCGGCACGCTCAGCGGCACAACTTGTACCGGTACGGTCTACGCCTTCAAGCTGAGCTATAACCTTGGTGCGGGCACCCTTTCGGGTTTTGATACCGGAACATCCTTCAGCTATAATGTCGGTCAGGGAGCACGCGTGCGGATGACCGGGCCGGTTTTTGTACCACGCTTTGCCGGTTCGGACAGCTACCTTATGTTGATGCTCAGCCAGAAACACCAGGTGGAGACAATACAATGAGGCGCACATTGGCGATGCTGCCGTTGCTGCTGTTTGCCTGCGCACAGAGCGAAGAAGGTGTCGCTTACCGGCTGGCCGCAGTCAAGGACAGCTCGTGCTCAGTGCTCAGCAGCGAGCACCGGGGCTACTGGAATGGCATCAACAACTGCCTCTCGGGTAATGACTTTAAGTCTGAACTGCAGAAAAAAATACGCAACTATACGCCCATTCATTATACCAACGACGCAGCGACAATCCCTGCAGATTTCAATATTGAATCGTTTAATCAGCCTGTGCCGCTGCGCTTTGATATCTGGGATACGATTCGCGGAATGGGGTACAAAAAAATACAGCCAATGGGGACAACCTGCGGCGCAAACCAGGTCTATGACTGGTATGGCGGTAACTGCTACACGCTCGCAAACCTCAGCAGTACCTATTCGACCATTACCCCGAGTAATATGTTTGCAGCCCTCGGCGGCAACGAAACCAGCATGAATCGCGAACATGCCTGGCCTTCGAGCTGGTTTGATGCCGGTGCAGAGGTGAATAATCCGTCAGCGGGAAGCTATTGTTACAATGGACGCAGCGACCCCGGCTACCTGAACCACCGCGACTACCGGGCGTTCAGCGATGCACACCACCTGCTGCCTACCCAGAGTACGATCAACGGCACGCGCAGCAACCACCCGTATGGGGTTGTGCTAACTAACGACGGTGGTTTCCCAACTGCCAATGGCAACAAGTTCGGGGTCCCGAGTGCCACGGGTATCATGACTGGCGTACCGGGAGGTGTGACCAAGGTGTTCGAACCGGCCGACTCTATGAAGGGTGATATCGCGCGCATCTACTTTTATATGTCGACACGCTACTATACCGAAGACACCTGCTGGCCGACGACATTTAACGCCACGACGCGCGCGAGCATTAACAGCTGGCAGGAAAATGTCCTGCGCGCATGGCACACGGCAGACCCCGTGTCGGATGGCGAGCGGGCGCGCAACGATCTTATCCACCGGATACAGGGCAATCGCAATCCCTTTGTTGATCACCCAGAGTGGGTGGACAAGATCAGTGATTTTTGAATAGAACCAATTCGCTTGACGCTCGCGCAATTGGCACACCCTGAACTATGCCCGTAAACGCCGACAGCCTGCTTGCCGAGATGCGCCGCATACACGATGCCGGTAAGTACTCACTCGTCGAGGTCACGCGGCCATGGTCAAAATTCAACCCGACCATCAGTGGCGAATTTGCACACCCGGCTGCTCTCGAATGGTACCTCAGGCGGGAATTCTCACAGCTTCTGCAGCGCGGTGCGCAGGTCGCCGTGACACCCGCACGAACGCGGCGCGACCTGTTTGATCCTGAACTCATACAAACGCTCAGCGAGGACGAATGGGACCTGCGCAAGAAAAAACTTTTCCTGTTTGCGGCCGAGCGCATTGAGCTTTCGCTCAACAGGCTTACCCACTACACCTCAACACCGGCGGAGAGTTTCCAGCGCTACATCCTGTTCACCAACTACCGCATGCACGTCGATGCGTTTCTGGCGCTTTACCCCGATTGCGTGAAGCCCTCAAATCCCGGTGCGCAGATGGCGGCGTACCACCACGTTCTGCCTGACCACGCAGGTGTTACGCTGATCAATATTGGTGTCGGTCCTGCCAATGCCAAGACGATAACCGACCATGTGGCCGTGCTGCGGCCCGACCTGATGATCATGGTGGGCCACTGCGGTGGATTAAGAAACCACCAGGATATCGGCGACTATGTGCTGGCATCGGCGTATATGCGGGCAGACCGTGTGATGGAAGAGGTCTTGCCCAAAGAGATACCAGTGATTCCGAACTTCCTGATCAATTCGTACCTGCGGCGTGAACTGGCCGAACGCAACATACCATACCGTATGGGCACCGTCTACACCACCGATAACCGCAACTGGGAGTTCAACCAGCGCCGCACTATCGACGCCATGAAGATGTCGCGCTCGATCGCGGTCGATATGGAATCGGCGACGATTGCCGCGAATGGCTACCGTTACCGCATTCCGCACGCAACGCTGCTGTGCGTGAGCGACAAACCACTGCACGGCCGGCCAAAGCTTTCCGGCGAGGCGCAGGCGTTTTATGCCAACAGCAAGGAGCGTCATCTCGAGGTGGCAATCAAGACGGTCGAAGCGATTCGTGCTGAGTACCCGCAGGGTCTGCCGAACGACGATGTGCGCTCTTTTGATGAACCGTTGTTTGGTAGTTCCGGGAATGACTGACGCTGCGCGTCAGTCATTCCCGGATTAAATCGAAACTTTATTTCTTCCCGTCCGCTTGCTCTTGTAGAGCGCCTTGTCGGCCTTGTCGAGAAATTTGGCCAGGGTCAATCGGTTCGTGGCGTGACAGACTCCCAGGCTGGTGGTGACCTTCAGTTTACCGACGGAAGTTTCAAACGACAGACTGTCGAGCGCAACCCTGATGCGTTCGGCCAGCAGTATCGCGGTTTCGCGCGCAACACCGGGAATAAAAATGGCAAACTCTTCGCCCCCGACCCGCGCAAAAACTTCCGTTTCGCGTAGCACTGCACGGATACGCTGGACAGTCTCGCGCAGCACTTCGTCACCCGTCGCATGGCCGTGTTCGTCGTTGATCTTCTTGAAGTGATCGATATCCATCAACAGCACGGCATGGTAGTCTGTCGGGTCGGCGGCCGCCAGGCGATTCTCGGCGAGGCGCGTAAATCCACGGCGGTTTAATATCTGCGTCAGCGGGTCGGTTTCCGCGACGTCATTGAGCTTCTCGATTTCCTGCTCTACCGGGCGCAGGAAGAGGTAGTTGCCGGCCACGTAGGCGATCAGGAAAGTCGCAACCAGCGACAGGCAGAGCCCGAGTATCAGGGTAATGGCATTGTGGTAGGCATCCCGGTAAATGGCCGATTCGAGAAACCGCAACGCGATGATCATTGCCACGCGGTCTTCGGCCTCGATACGCTGGAAGGTATAGACATGCCTGTTGCCACCGTCTTCGGCTACGCGTGCCGGCGCAATCGCCTCACCCGACGCCTTGATGTGCTTCCAGACCTTTTCGTTGGGAAAAGGTTTTCCCGTCAGATTCGCCTCGTTATCAACCTTGAGCGGATGCTGAAAGAGCACAAGTCCATTGGCATCGATCGCGGTAATCTGCGATTTTTCGGGGAGTGAATATTCTGCAAAAACATCTTCGAGCCAGTGCACACTGATAGCCAGGTAAAGTACCGATTTCAGCTCCCCCTCGCTGCCGACAATCGGCATCGCAGCGATAATGCCGGGTTTGCCGCTGATCTTGCCGAACTGCAGCCCGCCGATTTGCGGAGCGCGGGTTTTTGCCACCAGCTGAAACCACTCGCGGTCAGCGACGCTGATGCCTTTTTTGAGCGGAAGGCCGCTGCACCGTATAGCTCCGTCTGCCTCGACAAGACCCGCATTGTCGTAAACAGGATTGATCGAGATAAACGCCGACATGAAACGCGAGCAGCGCTCGCCGCCACCGCGAACCTCTGGCAGTAGCGTCAGGATACGCAGCGACTGCATCGTCTGTGCGACGAGTTCATCCTGTTTTTCTGCAATGTGCGCGAGCATCGACTTCGCGCGGTCGACCGCGTCCAGCTTTGCCTGCTGAAACGAGCGATAGGTAATGAAGAGTGCAGAAGCGAGTATCGGCGTGACCGCGGCGAATATCACCGTGGCGAGCAGCATCTTGCGGCGAAGCAGCGTGTTGACCTTCTGTGCCAAGGCGTTCATAAAATTTTCGCGACGCTTGGCTTCAAGTATTTCTTGACGCGCTCTTGCCGCACGCGACTCGCGTGGATGTATAGTTTCGACGGCTACCCTTCACCGGCCGGTTATTTCGTCGCTGCTGACGGCGTACAACTGCCCTGGTTTGAATACGGCGACCCACAGGCGAACCAGACGATACTGCTTTTGAACGGCTTCACCTGCAACCAGTTCAACATCGCCCGGGTGGTTGCCGGCCTGGCCGGTGAATACCGCATCGTGACCTTTGACTACCGCGGGCAGGGCCTCGCCTGGCAGATCGAACACGATAATGTTTCTGTCGATGCCGTGATGGCCGATATTGATGCGTTCTACCGGCATCTGGGCAGTCCGCGCGTGATTCTCATGGGCTACAGCATGGGCTGCCAGCTGGCAGTCGAGTGGAACTACCGCGACAACAGTAATGTGCAGGCGATGGTGCTGCTCCTGGGCATTTATGGCAGTATCTTCGACACTTTCCTGGGACTCGGAATTTTTGCGCCGCTTTTGCGGGTAACATATGACCTGTTTCCGCGTTTCAAGGAATTCTACAAGGCAGCCTGGAAACTGGCACACAGCCTGCCCTACCCCATACGCGTAGCGCTCGGCAAGGGTTCGCTGTTAAACCCTGACAAGGTGAAAGAAGAAGATCTGCGCCCGTTTCTCGACCAGCTGGCCGAACTGGACTTCGAATACCTGCTGCAGATGTCACACGCGATACACCACCATACAAACGAAGGGCAGTACCACAGGATAAAGGCCCCCTGCCTGATTGTTTCGGGCGAAAAAGATCTTTTTGCACTGCCACTCCATTCGGAGCGCGTGCACCAGGCCGTCCCGGGATCATGGTACGTCAGCATTCCCGGGGGAACGCACAATGCAGTGCTCGAAAACTCCGAAGAGATTGTGGAAATTGTCCGGGAATTTCTGACCGAGAAGAAGCAACAGAGCGCTTCTTGATACCCCTGCCTGCAGGCGGCTTTACTTTTTCTGCGTCGCGCGCCTGGGTTTGAACTCTACCCGGCGCACGGCCCGTTCACTCGCTTCAGTGACCGTGAATTTTCCGGGTGGCAGGTCGAACTCTTCACCCAGTGCCGGAATTCGGCCGCACGCGCCGAGCAGGTAACCCGCCACAGTCTCGAAGTGGTCTTTGCTGATCTGTGCACCGAAGACCTTGATGAAATCGTCGATATCCATCACGCAGTCGATTTCGAAGCGGCCGCCGTCTTTTTCGACCAGGTACTGGGTCTCGAGTTTCTGGTCATGGCTGAAAATATCGCCGACAAGCTCTTCTGCGAGGTTCTCTTCAGTAACCATGCCGAGTATCAGGCCATACTCATTGACCACAAAAACCATCGGCACCGCGAGGCGGCGCATCTCGGCGTGCAGCTGGTCTACAGTCAGCGAGTATGGGAAAAAGTGCGCGGGCCGCATGACCTGGCGCACACGCGTGCTGCCGGGTTTGTCGAGCAGGTCGCGCATGTCGAGATAACCGACAATATCGGCCGGTATCGCATCGTAAACCGGGTAGCGCGAGTACGAACTACGCTCGATAGTCTCGGCGCATTCGCTGAGCCGGGACGAAGCCGCCAGCGAGAACAGCTCACTCATGGGAGTCATGATCTCACGGATGGTTGTGCTCGAATAGGTCGCGAGCGACTCGGCCAGCGGCAGCTTGCTGTCGCTTGTGTGCTCTGATATGAAACGGAACACCTCGACGCGCGCATCGTCGGGATGGCTGACGCTGACCTTGCCGATAAGACGCGATATGCGCAGGAAAACATAGCTCATCGGCAACAGCAGGTAATAGAACAACCAGATGAGGCTGTAACTTTTTTCGAGCAGCAGGATGTTTTTTCGCCGGCCTATAGCCTTTGGCAGCGCTTCAGAGAGCAGAAAGAAAAGGACCAGCTCGGTGAAAAATGCGCCCAGCTTGTACCAGATATCCCTGCCCGGCGGAATCAGCGCATCAAGCGCGAGCGTGCCGCAGACAATCGCGAGGTTATTGCCCGTGAGCAGCATGGCAATGATATCATTCTTGTTGATCAGCAGTTTTTCCAGCCGGTCGCGGTTTCCGCGTGCCACCGTCAAAGGGGTCAGGCTGAAGAACGCCACTTCGGTCGCGGCAAAAAACGCGGCTGAAACCAGGCAGAAAATGAAAATCGCAATGCTAACCATGCCGTTTCACCACCAGGACAAAGCTGCGGATACGGTGCTCTTCGAGTTCAAAGTTGCGGAAGGTCAGGCTGCCGATCTGGATTTCTTCATCGCCGTGCGGAAACCCGTCGAGGTGTTCGAGCAGGTAACCGCCAATCGTTTCGCTGAGCTCTGCGGTCAGGTTAGTACGAAAAATTTCATTGAACCGGTCGAGCGGCATGGGGGCAGCCACGCGGTAGCGCCGGTTATCCATCTGCTCAAGATAAGCGTCGTGTGGAATCGGTGAAAAACTCGCCCCCAGGATGTGATTGATGATGCCTCGCAGGGTGACCATACCGATGAAAGCGCCTGCTTCATCGACCACGGCAGCGATGTCGCGGCGGTTATTCATGAGCGCCGAGAGTGCGGCACTCAGCGAAAGACTTGCCGGCAAAAACTCAACGGGATGAATCTTGTTTTCGAGATTTTTTTTGCGAGCAAGTTGCAGCTGTGCTACTCCCCGCAGGTAAATGACTCCTTCGATTTCGGTGGAGTTTCGGCGGTAGATCGCCGCAAAGTTGTGCGCCGACGCGAGAAAAGCCTTGCGCGCGGCCGCGAGCGACGTGCCTTCGGGAAGCAGCAGAATCTGCGAACGCGGAATCATCGCGGCGTATACCGTGTTATGGTAGAAGGCGATCGAGCGTGAAAGCATCCGCATCTCTTCGCTCTTGAGCAGGCCGTGGTCCTCGGCAAAACGCACCGCTTCGACGAGCTCTGCCTCGGTGAGCGTGCTGCTGACCGGCTTCAAGGGCCTGACGAGGCGCGCCGTCAGCCGGTCAAAGGGACTCGTGAAGCGCGCTGAAAACCGGAACCAGCCCCTGAGCGGCAACTGCAGAACCCGCACCCAGGTGTCCTTGAAGACGAGCGCAATAATCTTTGGAATCACTTCACCGAAGGTCAGCACGTACAGGGTAATGACCACCGGCAGTACGATATGACGGTGCGCAAATTCGCCGAATTCACCGACAATCCAGGTCTCCCAGATATTGGTCATGCCGATGTTGACGATCAGGTTCCCGAGCAGAAGTCCTGTGATGATGCGTTCGGGCCGGCGCAACCAGCCAATGACTGTCTTGCGCAACCGGGGCGAAAATTCGTCGGAGCGCATACGTGCAAGCCTGCCGGCATCCTGCGAAAAAATCGCCGCTTCGCTGCCCGAATAGAAGCCGCTCAGCAGGGTTAACAGAAAGAGCAGGAACAGCAGCATTTCAGTAACGCAGGTCGCGCAGCGCCGACTCCGTAACTGATTCGAGCTCACCGGAATAGAGATCGCGAATACGTCGGATCTTGCGGATGGTCGTCACCCGGGGCAAGCCTGCGCCCATGACGCCTGCGGGCACCTCGCCTTCGGGCAGTCTGTTAAGGTTCTTGCAGCGAATGCGGTAGGTGATTCCCTGGCGCAACGAATCGCGCAGGGTATCCTGGTCGTAGTCCCACCGGTCACGCCGGTAGCGCACCAGCAGAATGGAGCCCGTCGCATCGTAGAAAACGAGGTAATCGCCTTCATGCGCCTGGTATTTGAGATAGAGATCAACCTGCGTACCGGCAGCAACTGCCTGCTCAAGGGTCTGGTCGCCGGGGGCAAAAAATGCCGGCAGCCCTGCCGGCAAGACTATCGCACAAAGGTAGAAAATGATCGCTTGAGACTTCACTGCTCTTTACCGGGGTCTTCCGGAACAACCTTCTGACCATCGAGCAGGCTGAGAGCCTTTTTTGCCTCTTTCTGTACCCGCGCCGAGGGATCAAATTTTGATTTATAGGTCAGAAGCTGCCGGGCGTCTTCTATCTTCAGCTGCCCTATCTGGTGTACCGCGCGCAGGCGAACCTGCTCGTCATCGTCGCGCGCCATCGCGTAAAGAATTTCGCGCACATCGTCGTCCTTTAGCAGAATCAGGCTCGCAATAACCTGCATGCGAAAGCGCGTGTAGCGTTTCTTCTCATCGACGCTCTTCATGTTTTCAATTTTTGTCAGGGCGTCCTTCAGCACAGGCTTTGCCTCAGTTATCTGCGCCTTACCCAGCGCATACGCTGAAGAACCGCGCACGGTCAGCGGCTCTGCTTCGTCCTGGAACAGTTTCAGTACACGGTCTTTAAGCTGCGGTGACCAGGGTGTCGCTTCACCAAGATATTTCAGAATGCCACTGCGGTAGTCAGCATATGTATCGGCAGCCTGCAGTTTTTCAACAAGGAAAGCCTGCAGGGAGTTGTCTTTATAGATCGTTAGCAGGTGCACAGCGTCTGGTATACGGTTGCCGGGCTTCGAGAAGTCCTGTTCGCGTATCTCTTTGGTGAGAACCGGAAGCGCAGAGGACGGCTTCTTTTTCGCAATAGCTCCCACGGTTGCAAAGAACAGCTGCTCGTGTGTCTTGTCTGTCAGAAACTGTGCGAGTTGGTCGTCGAGATCATTAAAGGGCGCGTTGCCAATGAACTCCGCCATCTTGCGCAGTACCAGCCCATCCTGCGATTTGCAGGTTTGTTTCAGTTCGGGTAGCAGGGTCTTTTGCTCGTCAGCTGTCAGCCGGCCAAGGGTGTTCAGCGCATCGCGCACCTGCTGTGAATTGCCAAATTTGAGCGCGTCACGAATGCGCGCCAGCAGCTCGGGAGGCGCTGCCTTGGGTTTAGCTTCTGTCTTTGCCGGTTCTTTTACCTCTGCAGGTGCTTTCGTGTTTTCGGCGGTTGGTTTGCCACCCGGGGCAGCTGCGGGCGCAGGGGGAGTTTTGGCCTTTTCAGCCGTTTTTGCCGGGGCCGGGGCCTGTGCCGCAATGCCTGCCAGCGCCAGGTAAAGGAGGCCCAGGCTAAGGCTTCTTATGCCGCTTCTCCAGCTCAGCCACGATGTCACCCAGGGACCAACCCTGCGCAACGAGCGAGACCATGAAGTGGTATAACAAATCGGCGCCTTCATATACTGCCTTTTGTTTATCGGCATTTTGGGCATCCAGAATATACTCAATCGCCTCTTCTCCGACCTTTTGCAGTATCTTTTGCGGGCCGGAGTTATACAGCTTGGTGGTGTACGAGCCCTCGGGCATATTCTGCCTGCGGTCTTTCAGCAGGTTTTCCAGTTCTGCGAGAAATTGTACGTTCATTTTTTGTCGTAGATGAATTTTCCGATCATTTCTTCGAGATCGACGACCGATTCGGTTTCGCTGATTTCGCCGCCCGGCTGTAATAGCTCGTCATCACCGCCAGGTGTGATTTTCACGAATTTTTCCCCGATGAGTCCGCGTGTGCGAATCGCTGCAATCGAATCGACGGGAATTTTGACGCTGCGCTCAATGCGCAGTACCAGGCGTGCCCGGTTGTCCCTCAGGTCGAGCGCTGTGGCGTTGCCGACCTGCACACCGGCAATTTCGACAATGGCCCCCGGCTTCAGGCCCGAGGTCGACTGGAATTCAGCGTAATAGACATGCCGGCTGTCGCCGAACATGCGAAGGCCACCGAGAGAAAGTGCCACCCAGGCGAAACAGAACAGGCCGAACACGATAAAGAGCCCGGTATAAACTTCAGTGCGTCTCATTTTTTACTCCGCTTGGGCCTTGAGCCCCTTTTTTGCCGCCCGATCAGACATCCAGCATCTTCCTCAGCCAGCCGCCTGCTTTTTTGACTGCATGCTTCGAATCGATGACAGATTCAATTTTTCCGGCATTCAGAACCGCGACCCAACTGCCTACACGAAATATTCGCGGAATATCGTGGCTCACGATTAATGCCGTGTATTTCAATCGCTGCTGCGTTTCGATAAAGAGGTCGTAGATATTCTCACTGGTCTCGGGATCAAGCCCGGTCGTTGGTTCGTCAAAGAGCACAATTTCGGGATTCAGCTGCAGCGCGCGCGCCAGCGCAACACGGCGCTGCATACCGCCCGAGAGTTCTGCGGGCATCTTGTGCCGGGCCTCTGCAATGCGCATCTCTGCAAGATAGTGCATCACCTGGTCTTCAATTTCAGCGCGCGTTTTTTTGGTCTTTTCGACCAGGGGCAGAGCGACGTTATCAAAGACGTTCAGCGAATCGAACAGAGCTGCCCCCTGGAAGACAACGCCATAAAGCGAGCGGACTTTTTTCATTTCTGTCTCGCTCAGGCCCAGAATGCTCTTTCCATAAACCCTGACATCGCCCTTATCGGGCAGCATAAAGCCCAGGATATATTTCAGCATTACACTCTTACCCGACCCACTGGCGCCGACCACAACGGTGGTTTTGCCCTTTTCCACTTTCAGGTTAAGGTCGGAATGCACCGGCAAACCACCCAGGTGCTTGCTCACGCCAGCAAGCTCAATCGCGATCTCCGGTTTTTTTGTCGCGCGGGTCATCAGATCAGCACCGCCGTCAGCAGGTAGTCGAGCAGTAGAACCCCGACGGAAGCGATCACTACCGCAAGAGTTGTGGTTCGTGACAGCGCGAGAGCTCCCCGGCCCGAATACTGGTGCACGTAAAGCCCGCGGAATGCAGTCACGGTAACAATGAAGACCGCGAACACGATAGATTTAATGATCGCCATGCGCACGGTGGCGAAATCGATCATGTCGCGCATGCTCTGGTAGTAATCACCAACGCTGACACCGAGCACAATGCAGCCCGAAAAATAGCCGCCGAGCATGCCGCTGACGGTAAAGACAAAGACGAGCAGCGGCAAAGAAATCAGCATCGCGAGCAGCTTGGGTGAAACGAGATAGTTGTAGATATCAATCGCAAGGCACTCGAGCGCCTCGACCTGTTCTGACAGGCGCATGACGCCAATCTCTGCGCAGAGTGCCGAGCCAGCGCGCCCGATGATGAGCAGGGCCGACAAAACCGGAGAAAGTTCTGCAAGCAGGCTCTTGGCAATCAGCGACCCCAGAAAGCCATCTGCGCCAAAGCGCTTCAGCACGTGGTATCCCTGAAGCCCCAACACCATACCGGTAAATGCGCCGGTAAACAGGATGATTGCCAGCGACTGCCAGCCAATCGTATAGATTTCAAAAGAAATTTTCGCCGCACGAAAAGGGCGCTGCACAATACCCCGGCACGAGCGCAGCAAGAAAATACCCGCGGCGCCAACCTGGGAGAGAGAATCAGTAAAGAATGCCGAGAAGTGCAATGCGGGTACGAGCCCAAGGTGACACGCGGGTGGAAAGTGATTTTGCACTCCTCTCCTGCCCACACGCCAGGTCGCCGGCGCAGCCTCTCATTAGAGCGCATGTAGAGTCCGGGGAGATATCGTACACCTAAGCAATCTTTGCCAGCCGGATGCCATAGAACCGCTCATGGGGTGTCAAACCGTTCAATGACCAGTGAGGGCGTCGCCTGTTGTACCATTTCAGATA